>JBCBKP010000005.1:0-136140 GCA_038521625.1 Planctomycetota bacterium | reverse complement strand
GCCGAGGCCGACGACGGCGACCCGCTCGCCGCGGTCGTGACCCAGCGGGTGATCCGGGTGCCGCTGGAGCCGCTGCTGGCCGGCGACGCGCGATTCAACCTCGTGGTCCGCCCGGGCGACGTCGTGCGGGTGCAGCCGCCGGACCTCGGGAACGTTTACCTCGCGGGCCAGGTCGCGCGACCCGGCGTCTACACGCTGCCGCAGTTCGGTCGCCTGACGCTCTCCCGCGCGATCACGGCGGCGGGCGGGCTCAGCGGCCTGGCGATCCCCGAGCGGTGCGACCTGACCCGGATGGTCGGCCCGGACCGGCAGGCGACGATCATGCTGAACCTGCGCGCGATCGCGGAGGGGACGCAGCCGGATGTCTTCCTGAAGCCGGACGATCAGATCAACGTCGGCACGAATTTCTTCGCGTTGCCGCTGGCGGTCATCCGGGCGGGCTTCCGGACCTCGTACGGGTTCGGGTTCCTTTTGGATCGCAACTTCGGCAACGACGTGTTCGGCGCGCCGCCCTCGAACATCGGCGGCGGCTGACCCGGGGGCATCGTGATGCGCCCGGGCTCGGCGAACTTCCCAACGGGCTCCGCGTACAGTTGGCCCTGCCTCGTTCTGCGCGCTGGTCCGTTGGGTTGGAGCCGCCTTGACCACGGTTGATTCATCTCGCCCGGTAGGGGTCGGGTCCGGCGGCGGTCGGGGTCTGGATGTCTCGGTCGCGAGCCTGGCGTCCCGTCGCGGGCTGATCGCCGCGGCAGTGCTGAGCCTGCCGTTCATCGCGCTGTTCTCCAGGACGCTGATCCGCCAGCACAACACGAGCCTGAGCCATTTCGAGGACTGGGGGCACGCGTATTTCGTGCCGATTATCTCGGGCTTCCTGGTGTGGCAGCGCCGTCACCTTCTCGCCGCGATCGACTGGCGTCCGTTCTGGCCGGCGGTGACGCCGCTGCTCGTCGGGATCGTCGCGTACTTCTTCGTGGTCGTGGGCGTGCGGAGCCACTTCCCCGAGGGCGTGGCGATGCTGCTGACGCTCTACGGCGCGGTGCTTTTCCTTCTCGGCCCCGCGGCGATGCGGGCGCTGTTCATCCCGCTGCTGTTCCTCGGCTTTGCGATCACGCTGCCGGAGGCGTGGATGCTCGAGATCACCTTCAAGCTCAAGCAGATCGCGAGCAGCGGCTCGGAGGTCGTGCTCGCGGTGATCGGGCAGATCACGGGCTTCGGCGTGGAGCGCGACGGGAACATCATCCGGATGCTCCCGGCCGGGGGCGAGCCGATCCCGATGAACGTGGCTGACGCGTGCAGCGGCATGCGGATGGTCGTGGCGTTTTACGCGCTGGCGGGGGCGTTCGGCATGACGTCGTGCTCGCTCTGGTGGCAGCGCATCGCGCTGCTGCTGCTGGCCGGGCCGATCGCGCTCGGCATGAACATCATCCGCGTCTCGGTCCTCGGTCTGGTCTCGCTGGGCGACCCGGACCTTGCCTCGGGCGACGCGCACACGCTGATCGGGACGATCCTGCTGATCCCGTCGATCGGTCTGTTCTTCGCGGTCGTCTGGGCGCTCAAGAAGATCGTCCGCGATCCCGGGGGAGGTGAGTCGTGAGCGTGTCGAACGGCGTCTCGAGGCAGGTCGCGGTGGTGGTCGCGGCGGCGACGCTTCTGGTCTCGGCGGTCGGGCTGCGCGGCGTGGTTCGCGCGTACGGCATCCGATTGGAGAAGGCGGCGATCTACCCGGCGGACAACCGGCGGCTCGTCGCGCTGCCGACCGAGACCGCGAACTGGGCCCGCTCGGCGAGCGATCAGATCGTCTCGAAGGAGATCGTCGAGGAGCTGGGCACCGAGAACTACCTGACCAGGAAGTACCGGCGCAAGTCGGCGCTCGGAGACCTGCCGACGGTCGAGGTCGAGCTGCACGCGGCGTACTACACCGAAGAGGTGGACACGGTGCCGCACGTGCCCGAGCGGTGCTTCGTCGGCGGCGGGATGAGCAAGGTCAGCGCGTCGCGGTACATCGCGCTGCCGATGGACACCTCGGGGTGGATCGCGGGGGCGGGGCTGACCGCCGAGGCGGGCGCGCCGCGCGAGATCGTCGGCGACCTGGGCACCCTCTACACCGCGCGGACGAGCAATCTGTACTCGGACGCGCCCGGGATGCGCGTGAACCTCCCGCGTGAGATCGGCCCGGAGAACCCGATCTACGTGCGGGTGAGCGAGTTCGAGACCGCGGACGGCATAGGCGTGATGTCGGGGTACTTCTTCATCGCCAACGGCGGGACGGTCCCGGACGCCGAGGAGGTGCGGAAGCTCGCGTTCGATGCCACGAGCGAGCACGCGTACTACCTCAAGGTTCAGGTGAACGCGCCCGGGGCGCTCGGGCTCGAGCGGTACGGCGAGGTCGTCGCGGACCTGCTCGACGACCTGCTCCCCGAGATCATGCGATGCGTACCGGACTGGGCCGACGTCGTGCGCGGGGAGCACCCGGCGACGGCGGAGAACGGCGGAGTGGGCTGAGCGGCCGGCGCCGCGAATCGGCGAGAGCCGCGGGGGGCCGCGGTGGGGATTAAGCGGCGGAGGCCGCGTGGAGACGAGACATGGCGGCTCGGGTTAACACGAAGTTCGTGATCATCCTCGCGTCGGTCGTCGCGGCGCTCTGCCTCGGCGCGATCGGCGTCTACGCGGCGCTGTTCATCAAGACCGGCTCGGACTACGAGGCGCTCGGCGACGCGGCGATGGAGGCCGGCGACTACTCCGAGGCGCAGCGTCTGTACGAGCGGGCCCTCGGGCACGACAACCAGAACCCGGTCTGGACCGAGAAGTACCTGCGCGCGACCGAGCGCCTGGTGCCGGGGTCGTTCGATGAGGCCAACGAGGCCTTCACGAACTATCTCGCGGTGGTGCGGGCCGCGGCCGACGTGGCGGGCACCGATCTCGAGCTGATCGCCGAGACGCTCGAGCTCCAGTACCAGACGATCGAGCAGCTGGCCCCGGGACGTCGCGCGGAGGCGGACGGCCTGGTCGCGAGCACGACGGACCTGCTCGAGGCGTTCGAGATCGGCTCGTCCGCCGGCGACTGGCAGCGTCTGCGTCGGTACCGCGGGCTGCCGCTGGCGAGGCTCTCGCAGCGCGGGATCGTCATCAGCGACGAGGACCGGGCCGAGGCGATCGCCGAACTCGAGGCGGCGATCGAGGCGGATCCGAGGGACGCGGAAGCCTTCGCGTCGATCGCGATGCTGCACGAGGCCCACGCCGCCACGCTCGCGAACGGCGGCGACTACGGGGCCGCCGTGGCGGAGGAGGCGCTCGCCGACGCGGCGATGGCGAGGCTGCGCGAGGTCGATCCGGACTCGCCCTGGCTGCTCCTGCCGGGGCTGCGCGCACGAGCCGAACGCCTGCTGCGGTCGCGCCTGTACCGGGAGGGCTCGCCGGACGACCGGCGCCGCCAGCTCGCGGAGAGGCGCGACGAGATGCGCCCGGCCGTCGGGCGCGCGTTCGATGCGGCGATCGCCGTCGAGACCCAGCTAGACCCGTTCCTGTTGGATCAGGCGTCGGCGATCGAGCGGTTCATGACGGGCGGCTTCGACCTGCGGCGAACGCTCGAGCTGCTCGAGTCACAGCGTGCGGTCGCCGAGGCCCGCGCCGAGCCCTGGGTCATGGACCCGGTGCAGTACGAGTACCGGATCGCTCTGGTCCTCTCGGCGGGCGGAGAGATCGCTGACGCGATCGAGATGTTCAGCTCCGTCGAGTCGTCCGGCTTCGTCCGCCTGAGCCTCGCGGGGCGCGTCCGCGCGGCGATCCAGAACGAGTCGCCGCGCGAGATCGCGCGGCTCGAGATCCAGCGAGCGGCGACGCTGGGAGCGCAGGGCGACACCGCCGGTTCCGAGATGGCGATCGAGCGATCGCAGGCGGCCCGCGATCGCTACGCGTCGCTCGTGAGCGAGGACGCGGCGAGCCTGCTGCTCCTCGACGGGCTGATCGCCGAGGCCTCGGGCGACGACCGGGTCGCGATCGACAAGTACACGCAGTACAACGCGCTGCGGACCGATCCGCTCGGCCTCGCCCGCGAGGCGGCCGTGGCGCGGCGACTGGGCCGGCTGGGTCAGGCCCGCACGGCGCTGGAGCGTGCCATCGATTCGGGCCAGCTCTCTCGGCGCCTGCTCGTCCAGCTCGCGGAGACCGAGATCCAGCTGGGCGACCGGAGAAACCTGGTCAGAGCCGCGGACCTCCTGTCGGACGCGCTGGCGTCGAGCGAGAACGATGAGCTCGCCGGGCAGATCCGGGATCAGCTGACGCGGATCGAGCAGGTGCTCGGGCGGCGTGACGACGGCGACCCGATCCTGGTCGGTGTCGTCGCGGCCCGCGAGGCGCTGGTCGGCGACGGCGTGAACCCCGCCGACCCCGGCCGGGCCGAGGCCATCCTCCGCGACCTCGTCGAGGACAACAACTACGACGCCCGCCCCGTGATCGAGCTGGCCCAGATCCTGCTCTCGTCCGAACGGCTGGAGGAGGCGAAGACGCTGATCCGCGCCGCGTCCGCGGCGCGCCCGGACGACGATTCGATCGCGACGCTGCGTCCGGTGCTCGAGGCGACCGACCCGCTCGACGCGCTCAACCGGCTGATCGCGGCCAACATCGAGGACCCGGAGCAGCGGCTGATCCGCCAGTACCGCGTCCAGGCGGCGGCCGGCAACACGGACGAGGCGCTGTCGCTCCTGGATCAGCTCCGGTCGATCGCGCCCGACAGCCTGACCGTGCTCGAACTGACCTTCCTCCGGAATCTCGAGAACGAGAGCTACGACGAGGCGGAGGCGGTGATCTCGCGCGTCGAGGAGGTCGATCCAACCGGGACGACGGCGCTCGTCTTCCAGGGGCGGCTCGCGGCGGCACGCGGCGACCGGCTGCGGGCCATCGAGCTGTACCAGACCGCGATCGAGGCCTCCTCCGTCGACTCGGGCGTCTACGTGCTGCTGGCCTCGGAGCAGTCGGCGCTCGGGCGGCTGAACGAGGCGGTGGCCTCGTACGCGAGCGCGATCGAGATCCGGCCGAACGACGCGGAGATCATCCGCCGCTACGTGGGCTCGCTGATCGCCGCCGGGCGGAACGATGAGGCGCTCGAGGAGGCGCGGCGGCTGCGCCCGTTCGCGAGCCGGAGCCCGCAGTTCAACGACCTGTTCCTCGCGCTCGAGGCCAGCGAGGGCGGCGCCGCCGGCCGGCGCCTGGCGATCTCGTCGCGGGAGTCCCGCGCGGTCCGCGAGCCGGACAACCGCGAGAACCGGTACGCGCTCGCGGCGCTCTACATCGACTCGCAGCGGTGGGACGACGCCCGGGACGTGATCGCCGGTCTGCGCGCCGAGCGGGACGAGCTCCCCGCCGTGCAGATGGAGGCGACGCTCTACGCCTCGCAGGGCACGGTGCAGCGCTCGGGCGAGACGTTCGAGGGCATCGAGCTGGCCCGCCTCACGTTCGTCGATTACATCTTCTCCGCCACGGCGACCGACGAGGAGGAGGCACGCGCCTATCTCGCGTTGTCGGAGTTCATGCTCAACCGCGGGCGGACTCGCATCGCCCTCTCGGCGGCCACCCAGGCCGAGCAGATCGACCCGGGCACGCGGGGGCGGGCGCTGCGGCTCCGGGGCGATCTGCTGTTCCGGCTCGCACGCCACGCCGAGGCGGCCGAGGCCTACGAGGGGGCTCTCGGTGCGGCGCCGGACGACGCGCAGCTGACGTACACCAAGCGGCTGGCCGAATCGCTGAGCCTCTCGGGTCAGTTCGATCGCGCGGGCGTCGTCGTCGCCGAGGCGATCGAGCGGCTGCCGGACGACCTGACCCTCTCGATGCTCTCCGCCCAGCTCGCGATGCGCTCCGGGGACACCGAGGAGGCGCTTCGTCAAATCAACGCGACCGTCGCCAAGTACCGCGACCAGGCCTCGGTCTTCGTGCAGAGGGCCGAGATCATCCTGAACAGCGAGGGTCTCGAGAGCGACGCCGAGCAGGACCTGCAGACGGCGCTCAACCTCGAGCCGAACAACTGGCGGGCCCACCGCCTGCTCGCGATCCTCGCGCAGAGGCGCGGCGAGACCGCCCTCGCCCTCGAGGCGCTCCGGAACGCGGTGGACTCGAACCCGCAGGCCAACGACCTGCTCGTCTCGCTGCTGGTCGAGCTCGTCCGTCTCGGGCGCGACGGCGAGGCACTGCGGACGGCGGCCGAGGTCGCCCGCGAACGCGGCGACGACCCGATCCCGGCGCTGATCGCGGCCCAGGTCTTCGCCGATCGCTCGCTGTGGGCGGAGTCGGCGTCGATGTCCCGGCTGGTCTTCGATGAGTCGCCGGAGCTCGACCTCGGGCTCCGTCTGATCGATGCGCTCGTCAACCAGGAGCCGCCGCGGTCGGGCGAGGCGGAGCGTGTGCTCGACCGTGTCCTCGAGGTCGGCGGCGAGGCCGCGCTGAGCGAGCCGCGCGTCGACATCTCCCGGGCGCTGATCGCCGCGGGCCGCGGGCGGGACGACGTCGCGGACCGCGAGATGCTCGCCGCGTTCGGCAAGCTCGACGTCAACCCGGCGTCGTATCTCAACTGGATCGGCAACCTCGGGCGGACGCACCGCGAGCGTCCGCTCGGCGAGCAGATCGCGGTCATCGATCGCGCGTCGGCGACGCTCGAGCCAGGCACCGCGCAGGCGGAGTGGCTCGAGATGCTGCGGGCGGCCGCGCTCGCAGAGTCGGAGGAGCGCAAGAACGAGGGCCGCGACGCGCTCCGCTCGGTCGCGGGCTCGGCCGCGTCGCCCCCCGTGCGTCGCCAGGCGCTGGCCATCCTCGGGTCGACGTACTACGCCGAGGGCCTGTACGACGACGCCGAAGCGACCTGGCGGCTCGCGCTCGAGTCCTTCCCGGACGATGCGGAGATCCTGAACAACCTCGCCTACTGCGTCGGGGTCGACCTGGCGCGTCTGGCCGAGGGCGCGGAGATGGCGGCCAGGGCGATCGAGATCGCCGGGCGCGTTCCGCAGCTCTTGCAGACGCTCGGCGCGATCCGCCTGGAGGCGGGGGCGCTCGACGAGGCCGAGGCGTTGTTCGTCGAGGCCGGCGAGAACGCCCGCCAGCTATCCCTCTCGATCGGCATCGTCATCGGTCGTGCCAGGATCGCACTGGCGCGGGGCGACGGCGAGGAGGCGTCGCGGCTGCTCGGCGTCGCCGAGTCGAATCTGAGATTCCTGGAAGACGGGGCTGAGCGGATGACCACCCGGATCGAGGCGCTGCGGGCGGAACTCGGGGCGTGACCGAATCTTCACCGATCTTCCCATGCGGCCGATCAACGACCGGGCCGAAGACGTATACCCTGCCAGGCCCTTGATCTAGGGTTGTTCTTCACAGCAGAACGAGCCGACACCGCGAGCGACCGAGGGAAGACCCCGAATGGTTCAGAACCCCGCACCACGAAGCCCGTCGATGGCGCCCCGCTCGCCCGGCGCGGTCGCCTCGGTGCCGGCGGTCGACCCGATCAAGATCCTGAAGAAGTACATCTGGCTCCTCGTCGGGGCCCTCGGTTTCGGGCTCTTCGCCGGCTTCGCGTCCTATGTGGTACTTGGGCGGTACGCGCCGGTCTGGCACGCGGACGTCCAGTTCCGCGCCCTGGGGCCGGGCCAGGACGTGGCCAGACCGGAGGGCGAGGTCCGGGTCGACGAGCGCGAGCTGACGCGCTTCATGGAAACGCAGGTGGTGACCCTGCGGTCCCCCGTCGTGCTCGAACCCGTGATCAGCGACCCGCGCCTGGGCGATCTGGTCCCCGGATGGGCGTCGCGGTTCCTGACCGACTCGGGGCGGGTTGACCCGATCGACGCGATCGCGGATCTGCAGACCCGCGTGAGCGCGCGCGTCAACGAGGGCACCGAGCTCTTCACGATGAGCGTCGGCTGGCGCTCGGCCGACGAGGCCCGGGTGCTCGCGAGCCTGATCACCGAGAAGTACACAACGCTGCGGGGTCGGACCGAGACCACCCGCGAGACGCAGCAGGCCGAGGCGGTCCGCACGCAGATCGCGGATCTCGAGTCCCGCGTGACCCAGTTCGAGGCGGACAAGGCCCGCCTGATCCGCGATGGCGACGTCGACGCCATCGACGCGGCCGCGAGCGAGGCAGGGACGGAGCTCCGCAAGATCACGCTGGACCTCAGCGATGCCCGCAACGACCGCGCCCTGCTCGCTGAGCAGATCGACATCCGGCGTCAGCAGATCGCCGATCAAGAACAGGGCGGCGCGCTGCAGTTCACCGCCCTCCAGATCGCACAGGTGCAGACGCTGCCGTCGGTCGCGCGGATGAAGGACCTATTGCAGAGCTACGAGACGCGCGAGCGATCGCTCGAGCTGCGCGGCTATTCCGAGAATCATCGGGCGAGGAAGGACGTCCGCCGGGAGATCGAGGCGACCGAATCCGAGCTCGCGGCCCTCCAGGAGCGCGAGCTCGAGAACCTGTTCTTCGCCGAGCTCGAGCAGTTTGAAGAGGAGCGCAAGCAGCTGGACGCCCAGATCGCGGATCTTTCTGAACGCCTCCAGGAGCGGCGCCTCGAGCAGGTGGACCTGACCCGGACGCTCGAGGAGATCAGGACCGTTGATCAGCGGCGCACGGCGACCGAGGCGCAGATCCTGAACCGCCGCCAGCAGCTCTCGACGCTCGAGGCCTCGGGCGGCCGATCGCGTGTGCAGATCCAGCAGGCGGCCCGCGCTCGCGACAGGCGGACGAGCCCGCGGTTCGAGGTCATGCTCGCCGGCGGCGTGTTCCTGTGCGTCGGGCTCACCGCCGGGCTGGTCATCATCCGCGAGGTCCTCGACCAGCGGATCAAGGGGCCGAGCGATGTCGCGCTGATCCCGCGGACCCGCGTGCTCGGGCTGATCCCGCTGGCGACCGAGGACCCCCAGAACCCCAAACACTTCGAGACGATCGTCCGCGATCAGCCGAAGGGCATGCTGGCCGAGAGCTTCCGCCAGCTGTGCACCGTCACGCTCAAGCGGATGCGCCACGCCGGCGCGAAGACGCTGCTGGTTGCGCCGGCCTCGCCCGGCTCGGGCTCGACCTCGATCATCACGAATCTCGCGTATGCCGCGTCCGCCGTCGAGCAGCGCGTGCTCATCATCGACGCGAACTTCCGGCGCCCCGGCGTGCACAAGGCCCTCGGGCTGGAAGAATCCCCCGGGCTCTCGGACCTGCTCGCCCGCGTCTCGACGGTGGACGAGGCGATCGTGAACGTCGCCCCCGGCATCGACGTGCTGCCCGCGGGCACGCCGCAGCACCGGATCTTCGATCGCCTCGCCGGCAGCCAGATGGGAGAAATCCTCGGGCAGGCCGCGGGGCTCTACGACCTCGTGCTCATCGATGTCGCGCCGGCCGTCGTCTCGGGCGACGCGATCGCGCTGGCCAACCGATGCGACGCTTCGATCATGGTGGTGCGGGCGCTCGCCGAGAAAAGAGGCATGGTCGCCAGGCTGCGGAACGAGCTCGGCGAGGTCCGCGCCGAGATGCTCGGCGTTCTCGTCAACGCGGTCCGGGCCTCCGCCGGCGGATACATGCGTCGGAACATCCGCACCGCCCACGAGTACCAGGGCAACGGCAAGGCCGCCGCCTCCGGCTCGGACAGCGAGAAAGAGCGGAGCGCGGCGTGAGTCCCAGGGCGGGCGGGCCCGCGGCACGGATCCTCGTGACAGGGGGCGCCGGCTTCGTCGCACGCCACCTGATCGCCGGGCTGCTCGATCGCGGCGACGAGGTCGTCGCCGTCGACGACCTCTCGACCGGACGGGCCAGCAACCTCGAGCCATTCCTGGCAACAGGGCGTCTGACGTTCCACCGCTCCGATCTGTGCGCGTCGCTCGAGCGGCTCGAATCGCTCGCCCCGTTCGACGAGGTCTACCACCTCGCCGCCGCCGTCGGCGTCGATCTCGTGATGCGCGAGCCCGTCCGGGCGATCGAGACCAACATCGAGCAGACCGCGTCGTTCCTGCGGTTCCTGCCCCGCCTCGGGCGCGACGGCCGCAGCCCGAGCCTCCTGCTGACCTCGAGCAGCGAGGTGTACGGCAAGCCGACGCGCCGCGTCTTCAGCGAGGAGGACGATGTCGTCTACGGGCCCACGACCGTCAGGCGCTGGTCATACGCCTACGCGAAGGCGATCGACGAGTACCTCGTGCTCGGGCACGCCGAGGCGTCGGGATCCCGGGCGGTCGTCGTCCGGCTCTTCAACACGGTCGGCCCCGGGCAGGTCGGGTCCTACGGCATGGTCCTGCCCAGGTTCGTCGAGTCGGCGCTCCGCGGTGAACCGCTGACGGTTCACGGCGACGGGACGCAGACGCGCTGCTTCTGCGACGTGCGCGATGTCGCCGAGGCCCTCCGCCGCCTACTCGCCTGCGAGGCGTGCCACGGACGCGTCTTCAACGTCGGCTCCGACAGGCCGATCACGATCCGGGAACTCGCCGAGCGCGTGGTCGAGGTCACCGGGTCGAGCTCCCCCATCCGGCTGGTGCCCTACGGGGACGTCTACCCGAGCGGGTTCGAGGACCTCAAGCACCGCAGACCGGACCTCTCCCGGATCCGGGAGGCGATCGGCTTCGAGCCCAAGTTCGACCTCTCACGCACGATTGCGGACCTGGCCGAGGAGATCGGCGACGTCGCCGGCTCGGCGCGCGAAGGATCCGCGGGGTGACCGATGGGCGTGCTGGCGGCACAAGCGGGGGTTGAGGCGGGCGAGATCGCCTCGGAAGCCGCACGCCCCGAGACCTGGATCTCGATCTTCAACGGCTACGCCGGCGTCATGCTCGCCGCGTTCTTCGTGACGCTGGTGACGACCCCGCTGATGCGCCGGCTCGCGGTCGCCAACGGCGTCGTGGACCGCCCGGACGCGCGGAAGGTGCACCGCCGCCCGATCGCCTACCTCGGGGGGGTCGCCGTCTGGTGCGGGATCATGGCGGGCATCGTGCTGAGCTACTTCGGGCCCGAGCTCGAGCTGCTGATCCGGTTCCACGAGGGCGCCGCCGAGAACCCGCAGACGCTGCGCCCGTTCGTCGTGCCGCCCTCGGTCGTGCTGGGCCTGACGGTGATCATGCTGATCGGCCTGTTCGACGACGTCGCGAGCATCAGCCCGCGGCTGAAGCTGGCCGGCCAGCTCTTCGCGGCCGCCGCGCTCGCGCTCGACGATGTCGGCGTCCGCGTCGCGGGCGGCGTCCTCGCACCGACACTCGGCGCGCTGCTCGACAATCCCGAGCTCACCTGGACGATCCAGCTGCCCGCCACGATCTTCGGGCAGGACCAGATCCCGATCGACCTGATCTACTGGGCGGGCACGGCGATCATCGCGGTCTTCGTCCTCGGGGCCTGCAACGCCAGCAACCTGATCGACGGCCTGGACGGGCTGCTCTCGGGCGTGACCGGCATCGCCACGGTCGGCCTGCTGGCGATCTCGCTGATGATGATCTTCGACCCAGACGCGAGCGGCGACCGCGACGCCGCGCGCGTCATCCTTTGCCTCGCGGTCCTCGGCGCCTGCCTCGGCTTCCTCCCGCACAACTTCAACCCGGCCAACATCTTTCTGGGCGACACCGGCTCGATGCTGCTGGGCTTCGTCACGATCGTGATCATCCTGATGCTGGGCGACACCGGGCGGACCGATCTGGTGCTCGCCGGGCTGATCGTCTACGCCATCCCGATCATCGACACCGTGCTCGCGATCGTTCGGCGCAAGCTCTCGGGCAAACGGATGAGCGACCCGGACTCGGACCACCTCCATCACATGCTCAAGCGGGCACTGGGCGTCAAGGGCGCGGTGTTCGTCCTCTACGGCATCGGGATCGGATTCGCGGGCCTCGGCGTGCTGATCGCCTCGAGCGGAGATCGCGTTGTCTACACGCTCACGATGGTGGCGGCGTCGTTCCTGATGGTCTACGCGACCAAGATCGCCCGGATGAAGGCCCTCGAGGAGCAGGTGGCCTCCAAGGACAGGGCGGCCGCGGCCGCCGCCGAGAAGCCGGCGGCGCCCCGCCCGGCGCCCGAGGCCGAGCCGGCAAGCGGCGCGGGGGCGCGGGCGACCTAGACTCGCCCCCCGATGAGCGACCGAGCAGACATCCCGGCGGTGTGCGTCGTCACGAGCCGCTACAACGACGCGGTCACGTCGAGCCTCCGCGCCGCCGCGATCCGCGCGTATTCGCAGGCCGGCGGGCAAGAAAAACATCTCTCGCTGATCGACGCCCCGGGGACGTTCGAGCTGCCGACGATCGCGGCCGAGGCGGCCCGCTCCGCCCGGTTCGGCGCCGTCGTGGCGCTCGGTTGCGTCGTCCGAGGCGAGACCGAGCACGACCGCTACATCTCCTCGGCCGTGGCCCACACGATCGCGTCGGTCTCCGCCGAGACCGGCGTGCCGATCGCGTTCGGCGTGCTCACGGTCAACGACGAGTCGCAGGCGCGCGAGCGAGCCGGCGGGGCCCAGGGCAACAAGGGCGAGGAGGCGATGCGCGCGGCTCTCGACACGTACGCGGCGCTGCGCGCGATCCACTCCGACAGCGAACGCGTCGAATTCTCGCTCGACCGCGTGGCGAACGACAAGACCGCGGACGGAGCAGGCTGAGATGGCGATGCCGAGCGAGATCCGACGCCTCGCCCTCGTGCTGACCTATCAGCTCGATGTCGCGGGCGAGGACTCCGTCCCCGAGCAGGCGTCCGAGATCGAGCCGTCCGCCTTCGAGGAGGAGGGCGAGTTCGAGCTCTTCGGTGAAGAGACCGCCTTCTCTGCGGGCGAGAAGTCGAAGGCGCTCGCGCTCGCGCGGTCGGCGATCGAAGCGGCCGGAGAGGCGGACGCGATCGTGGGCGGCCTCGCCCCGGACTGGCCGGCGCATCGCCGCCCCGCGATCGACCGGGCCATCCTGCGGCTCGCGTACGCGGAGCTGCGCGCCGGCGAGCCACCCAGGGCGGTCGTGCTCAACGAGGCCGTCGAGCTCGCCAAGGCGTTCAGCACCGAGAAGTCCCCGGCCTTCGTGAACGGCGTGCTCGAGAAGGTCGCCGACGCCCTCGCGGCCGGACCCGCGGGCTGAGGGACGCGTCGTGGGGCTCTTCCGTTCGATCGCGAAGAAAGTCGCCGGCGGGCTCGCCAAGACGCGCGAGGCGCTCGGCGGCGGTCTCGTCTCGCTGCTCCGAGGCAAATGGCTCGACGATGAGCTCATCGGCGAGATCGAGCGGCGCCTGATCGAGGCGGACGTCGGCGTCGCGACGACAAGGACGCTGGTCGAGGGGATCAGGGCCGACTACAAGGCCGGCAAGCTCTCCCGGGGAGAGGACGCGCTCGAGTACCTCAAGCGCGAGCTGAAGGCCATGTGGCCGCCGGCCGACCGCGAGCTGCGTTTCGCGCAGAGCGGCCCGACCGTGATCGTCGTGACCGGCGTGAACGGTGCCGGAAAGACGACGAGCATCGCCAAGATCTGCCGCCGCTTGCGCGAGGAAGGGCGGACAGTTCTGCTCGGCGCCTGCGATACGTTCAGGGCGGGCGCCGTGCGCCAGCTCGAGGTCTGGGCCGAGCGGCTCGGCGTCGAGGTCGTCAAGGGCCAGCAGGGCGGCGACCCCGCGGCGGTCGCCTTCGACGCCTGCGCCGCCGGGAAGGCGCGGGGCGTCGACGTTGTCATCCTCGACACCGCCGGCCGGCTGCAGACCCAGGAGCCGCTGATGCGGCAGCTCTCGAAGATCGTCTCGGTGTCCGGCAAGCAGATCGAAGACGCCCCGCACGAGGTGCTGCTCGTGCTCGACGCGACCAGCGGGCAGAACGCCCTGCACCAAGCCCGCGAGTTCTCGAGCTCGGCGGGCGTCACCGGGATCTTCCTGAGCAAGCTCGACGGGACGGCACGCGGCGGCATCGTCGTCGCGATCCGTGAGGCGACCGACATCCCGGTCAAGCTCGTCGGAGTCGGCGAGACGCCGGACGACGTGCAGCCGTTCGACCCCGAGGTCTTCGTCGAGGCCATGTTCCAGGCCCCGGCCTAGCGGTCCGAGAACGCGCCTGCGATTCGGCTTAACGCCGCGGGCCGCTCTGCGACAATCCGCCCACAGGCAGCCGCTTTCACGGCGGCAATCGGTTTGGAGGTCGGGAGTTGAACGGTTTCATGAGTGCTCGTTCCGGGCTCGTGCGCGCGGTCTTCGCGGTCTCGGTCGTTCCCGCCGGCGCGGCCTCGGCGCAGATCAACGGCAACGTCCAGTGGGGCAGCCTGTCGCACGTCGGGGATACAGACCGTCGTTCCCTCGTCCCGCTCGAGCGTGAATCGTTCGACGTCGTCTTCCAGACCGCCCACGGCGACGCCACGAGCGCCCGCGTCCTGGTCGACAAGGGCCACGACGGCGTCGTGGACGCCCGCGACGCCGAGGCCTTTATCCGCGCGATGCTCGGCGGTTTCCGCGAGGCCGACTTCAACGCCGACGGCGCGCGGGATCTCTTCGATCTGATCGATTGGCTCGGCGCCGCCGCGGCCGGCTGACACTCTGGTCCCGTCTGCTCAGGACTCGTCGCCGTCGTCCAGCTCGCCGTGCCGGTCCTCGCGCGCCCCGCGGGCGCTGAAGCCGACGGGCCCGGGCCTGATCTCGTTCCAGGGCTGGTTCTCGGTCAGGTCTCGCGCCGCTTCGATCCCCGCGGCCTGCGCGTCGCGCTCGGCGCCGGACGAGGGCTTCCCGAGCGGCGAACCCGGCGCCGCCTCGTCGATGTTCGTGAGCTCGACCCGCTGGGTCGGGAACGCGAACTCGACGCCGAGCCGATCGGCGAGGCGGATGACGTCGAGCATGAACCGCTGGCGCTCGCGGAGCTCGGTCGCCCAGTCGGGCGTCTCGTGGAACATGTAGACCAGGATGTCCAGCGAGTGCGCCCCGAACCGGTTCAGCCAGACGTGGTACGAGTCCTTGCGGGTGTACGGGTGCAGGCGGATGATCTCTCGGATGCCCTCGCAGAACGCCTCGATCTTCGCCGGTGGCGTGTCGTAGGTGATGTTGAGCATCGTCTTGAACCGCCGGTACCGACGCCGGCCGTAGTTGTCGACCGTCGCCCGCACCAGGGTCGCGTTCGGCACCGAGACCAGCGAGTTGTAGAACGTCCGCACCCGAGTCGACCGGAGCCCGATGTTCTCGACCGTGCCCTCGGTGTCCCCGACGACGACCCAGTCGCCCACCTCGAACGGCGAATCGAGGATCACCGCGACCGATCCGAAGAAGTTCTCGATCGAGTCCTTCGCCGCCAGGCCGAGCGCCAGACCGCCGATGCCCAGCCCTGTCAGGAGCGGGAGGATCTCGATATCGAGCGCCGCCGCGACGTAGATCAGGCCGAACGCCGTGACGACGACCTTGAGCGTCTTGCGGAGCAGCGGGATCAGCAGGTCGTCGAGCTTGGTCTCGGTCTGGCGCGCCCGGGCGGCGAGGAACTCACCCAGGAAATCGACAACCCGGTAGCTCGACCACACCGTCGCGCCCATCAGCACGATCCGGGCCGCCGCGAGCAGGACCTCGTACGCCGTGCTCGGCAGACCGACGAACCGAAGCATCACCAGCCAGAACCCCGCGGCTGCGAGCAGGCCGAACGGACGCGCCGAGACCTTGAGCGTGTCGGCGTCGGGCGCGATCCCCCGGCTGCGCTCGAACTGCGTCCAGGCCCCCCGCACCAGCGTCCGCACGAGCAGATCGAGCAGGAAGCCGACGAACACGATCAGCACGATGCCGATCACCTGCCAGATCTCGATGCCGAACGCGACGACGCGCTTCAGATCCTCGGGCATCGATCGTGCGATGCGGTCGGCGAGCGGGAGGACGACCGCCGCGTTCGTCGCGACCTCGGTGACTTCCTCGAAGTCTCGGACGAGCTGCGTCAGGCCCTCGACCGTCGCGCGGCTGATGCGCCACACCCCGCGCTCGTCGCGCGACAGCACGATCCGCTGTGTCGTCTCGGTCAGGCGCACAAGTGCGCCGTGCGCTCGATTCGCCGGCCTCGGGAAGTAGACGAACGATCCGTCCTCCGGGCCCTCGATCGGCAGCTCGATCGACTCGACCCGACCGATCTTATTGAGGACGTTGATCAGCCGCGCCGCGTCCTCGGCCTGGCGCGTCCGGTCGTCGAGCGTGCCGAAGTCGATCGCCGAGAGCGCCCGATCGAGCGCGTCCGAATCGTTCTCGTCCGATGCGCCGTACGCGACCATCGACTCCACGAACGTGCGCATCGTCGCCCGCGGCGACGCGAGCTCGATCGGCACCTGCGGGACCGCCGTCTCGGTCGTCTCGGGCGTCTCCGCACCGGTCGCGTCGGGCTGGGCAGCCAGCGAGAAGCCCGGGAGGATCAGCAGCAGGAGGGCGGCGATCGGCCGCGCGAACACGCTCATGGGCTCTCGTTCTCCGTCGTCTGAGTTCTGGTCGCTCGGCCCGGCGCGCGATACCGCGGCAGCAGGATCCGGAACTCGGTCCCCACACCCGGCTCGCTCCGCGCCGCGATCTCGCCGCCGTGGGAGGTCACGATCGTGCGCACGATCGCCAGGCCGAGCCCGGTGCCCTGACCGCGGACCTTGGTCGTGAAGTATGGCTCGAACGCGCGATCGAGGACCTCATCGGTCATGCCGGCGCCGTCGTCCGCGATCGTCAACGCGAGACGGTCGGTCCCGTCGCCGTCGTAGGGCGTCAGGGCCAGCCGGATCGATCCCTCGGGCGTGGCGTCCCGCGCGTTGACGACCAGATTCGTGATCGCCTGCGCGAGATCCGCGGCGCTGCCGAGCACCATCGCCTCCCGCCTCCCGAACGCGCTCTCGAAACCGAGCTCGATGCCGTCGGGCATCGAATTCCGCAGTAGCGCGAGCTGCGCGCGGACGAGCGTGTCGACGTCCGTCGGCACGAGATCCAGCGACGGCGGCTCGGTCGCTGTCTTGAGCCGCGCGGCGATCGCGCGCGCCTGCTGAATGCCCAGGCGGAGGTGGGCGCACGCCTCGACGTGCCGTCCCTTCGGCGGCATCAACGCCTCGGCCGTCTCCAGGCTCCCCTCGATCGCGAACATCAGGTTGTCCATGTCGTGCGCGACGCCGGCCGCGATGCGGCTCGCGGTCTCGAGCTTCTTGGCCTGCTGCAGATGGCGCTCCTGCTCGAGCAGCCGACGCTCGTTCTCGCGCTCGCGCGAGACATCCCGCGCCACCAACAGCGCCGAACTCTGCCCCGCGTCCGCCGGGACCCGCGAGACCCGGCACTGCCAGATGGCGCCGCCGTACTCGAGCTCGAACGTCGCGGTCTCGCCGCTCTCGATGCAAGCGGAGGCGATCGTCGCCGCGTCGCGCTGCGGACCGAACGCCGCCACGAGCGCCCGCGACCGCTGCCGGTCGTTGCTGCTGACGAGCCGGCCGTCACCGTCGAGCTCGATGATCAGATCCGGGAGCTGCCGGATCAGCTCACGCAGGC
Source organism: Planctomycetota bacterium (assembly GCA_038521625.1). Lineage (GTDB taxonomy): Bacteria > Planctomycetota > Phycisphaerae > Phycisphaerales > UBA1924 > JBCBKP01. The sequence goes on along the minus strand of JBCBKP010000005.1, from coordinate 118,733 downwards.
GATCTTCCGATGCCGCGAGCCGCCTCTGGAACGTCCGCCTCGCGGCGCGGTGCGAGGCGCTGATGATCGCGGCCGGGTCCTCGGATTTCTCGATGTACGCGAACGCGTCGAGGTTCACGGCCTCGCGGGCCGTCTGGAGCGTGGCACGCCCCGTGTGGACGATGATCGCCGCGTCGCCCGCGGACAATTTCGCCCGACGCAGCACCTCGCTCCCGCTCCGATCGGGGAGCTGCAGATCGAGGATCAAGACATCGAACGAAGAATCCGCGAGGGCCGATTCGGTCGACGCGCCGTCGGCAGCGATCGTGACCAGGAATCCCTCCCGCCGAAGCCGGAACTCGAGGATGTCGCGCTGCGTCTCGTCGTCCTCAACGAGCAGCAGCTTCACCGGCGACCCGGGCCCGGGCCCACGCGTCGGTATCGGTCCTGTCGCCGTCTCGGTCACGTCCCGCGCTCTCGATGTACCCGATTCCATCCGCCGCATTGAGCCTACCATGACCGGCCCGCGGGGATCGTCACCCCGCCGGCAGCCGGACAGAATCGCCCAGGGAGCACACGAACCGCATGGCAAAGCAGGACGAGAAATTCACCCTCGAAGCAAAGGTCCTCGAGGCCCTGCCCAACGCGATGTTCCGTGTCCAACTCCCCAACGAACAGTCCATCATCGCCTACGTCTCCGGCAAGATGCGAAAGCACTACATCCGGATCCTGCCCGGCGACATGGTCACCGTCGAGATGAACCCCTACGACCTGACCAAGGGCCGCATCACGTACCGCGGACGCTGACCGCGCCCTCCGGGGCTCGCCCTTCCGTCAGACGATGCCGTCGCGGTGGCGATCGACGATCGCCGTGATCTCCGCGGCCTCGCCCTCATCGAGAAGCCGCTCGCCCGCCCGCGCGTTCGCTCTCGCCTGGTCCGGCGTGCGCGCCCCGACGAGCGCGTGCGTCAGCCCCGGCCTCGAGACGGTCCACGCGATCGCCAGCTGCGCGAGCGTCAGCCCCAGCCGCTCGGCGATCGGTCGCAGCTCGTCGAGCATCGACTGCACACGGGTCAGGTTCTCGGCCGAGAACCGCTCCCGCCTCGAGCGCAGATCGCCCGAGGGGAACGTCGCGTCCGGCTTCACCTTCCCCGTGAGTAGGCCGAGCGCCAGCGGCGAATACGCCAGGAACGAGACGCCCAGCTCCCGGCACAGCCCCAGGCGAGTCTCGTCCGGACCCCGGTCCAGCATCGAGTACTTGTCCTGATCGACGTCGGCCCGGCCCGCCGCGTCGTACGCCCGTAGCTCGTCGTCGGTCACGTTCGAGCACCCGATCGCCCGGACCTTCCCGGCGGCCTTCAGCTCGAGCAGGCACGCCATCGTGTCCTCGATCGCCGTCGTCGACTCCTGCCAGTGCGTCTGGTAGAGATCGATGCGATCGGTGCGGAGCCGCGCGAGGCTGCGCTCGAGCTCGTCACGCACCGAGTCCGGACGCAGGTGCTTGAACACCTCGCGGTCCCCCTCGCCCGGGTGCTCGTCGTCTGTGTCGAAGAACTTGTCGCCGCCCCGCAGGCCCTGGCTCGAACGCTCGTCCTGCCAGGTCATCCCGCACTTGGTCGCGAGCACGACCTCGTCGCGACGCCCCTCGATCGCCCTGCCGAGGATCTCCTCCGAGCGCCCGAAGCCGTAGATCGGTGCCGTGTCGATCAGCGTGATGCCCGAGTCGAGCGCCGCCCGGATCGCCGCGATGCCGTCCGACTCCTCCGAGCCGCCCCACATCCAGCCGCCGGTCACCCAGGTGCCCAGCCCGACGACCGAGGCCTCGATCCCCGACCGCCCGAGTTCTCTCGTCTGCACGCCGCGCTCCTCGACTCGAAATGACCCCAGGGGGATTCGAACCCCCGTTCTCAGGATGAAAACCTGATGTCCTGGACCTGACTAGACGATGGGGCCTCGGATCGGATTCTAGATCGGTCCGCGCCGATCTCCACCCTCGGCGGGCTTTCGGCGTTCGCCGCGACGCCGCGACAACAATCCCCCGTCACATGAGCGACCAGACGCCGATCACTCCCTGGCCCGCGCGAACCGGAGCACCGTGCCTGCTCTTCGGCGGCAGCTTCGACCCGCCACACCTCGCCCACGTCCGACTCTCCCGACTCGCCCTCGCCCGGGCCCGCCCGACGGGCACGCTCGTGATCGTCCCGGCCGCGAGGTCTCCACACAAACCGGACGGCCCGGTCGCCTCCGACGCCGACCGGCTCGCGATGGTCCGCCTCGCCTGGGCGGGCTACGCCGACACCGCCGTCTGGACCGACGAGCTCGACCGAGCGGCGGACGCGCCCAGCTACTGGATCGAGACGCTTCGACGAGCCGCGGAGATCACCCGCGACAGCCTCGCCTTCTTGATCGGGGCGGACCAGGCCGCGGCGCTGCACCGCTGGAAGGACGCCCGGGAGATCCTCGCGCTCGCCGAGCCGGTCATCGCCCCGCGCGAGCCGATCTCCGACCGAGACGCGCTCCGGTCGCGACTCCGCGACGCCGGCTTCTGGAGCCAGGACGAATCAGATCGCCTCGCCGACGCGTTCCGCGACGACCTCCCGACCGTGCCGGGGAGCTCGACGGATGTCCGCGGAGGCGCGCCGGGCCTCGTCCCGGCGGCCGTTGAGGACTACGCGCGGCGACACGCCCTGTACGGGCTCGTCCCGCCGGTCAGCCGGCCGCCGACTTGAGGGCCGCCGCCTTGTCGGTCTTCTCCCACGTGAAGAACTCGTGCCCGCCCTCGGTGTACGGGTCGCGTCCGAAGTGCCCGTGCCGGGCGGTGGGGCGGAAGATCGGGCTGCGGAGCTTCAGGGTCTCGATGATCCCCCGCGGCGTCAGCTCGAAGACCTCCCGCACAGCGCGGGCGATCTTCGCCTCGTCGGCCCGAGCCGTCCCGAACGTATCGACGTGCACGCTGGTCGGCTCGGCGACGCCGATCGCGTAGCTGAGCTGGATCTCCGCCTGGTCCGCCAGCTCCGCCGCGACGATGTTCTTCGCGATGTAGCGGGCCATGTAGGCGGCCGAGCGGTCGACCTTCGTCGCGTCCTTGCCGCTGAACGCGCCGCCGCCGTGGCGCCCACGCCCGCCGTACGTGTCGACGATGATCTTCCGGCCCGTCAGGCCGGCGTCGCCGTGCGGCCCGCCGATCTCGAACTTGCCCGTCGGGTTCACGTGCACCGTAATGCCGGGGTTCCACAGATCGCCCAGCACCGGCTTGATGATGTGCTCGATCACCTCGTCGCGGAGCTCGTCCTGCCTGCTGCTCCAGGAGGAATCGTGCTGCGTCGAGAGCACCACGGTGTCCACGGCCGCCGGCCGGCTGCCGTCGTACTCGATCGTGACCTGGCTCTTCGCGTCCGGGCGGAGGCCGGGGATCTTGCGCTCCGTCCGCACGTGCGCGTGCTGCGAGACGAGCTCGTGGCTCAGCTGGATCGGCAGCGGCATCAGATTGTCGGTCTCGCGGCAGGCGAAGCCGAACATCATCCCCTGGTCGCCCGCGCCCTCGCTGTCCACGCCCATCGCGATGTCCGGCGACTGCTTGTTCAGAGCGACGAGCACGGCGCAGCTCTCCGCGTCGAACCGCATATCGGCGTCTGTGTAGCCGATGTCGCGGATCACGCCCCGGACGAGCTCCTGCAGGTCGACGTACGTCTTGGTCGTCACCTCGCCCGCCAGCACGACCAGCCCCGTCGCGACCATCGTTTCCACCGCGACCCGGGACATCGGGTCGTCGGCCAGCAGGGCGTCGAGCACCGCGTCGGAGATCTGATCGCAGACCTTGTCCGGGTGTCCCATCGAAACGGATTCGGAGGTGAAGAGCTGGCTCGCCAAGGCGTCCCTTTCGTCGGTCTCGGGGCGTTCGCTCGGGCCGGCCCCTCCGCCGACCGCGAAGGAAGAGCATAGACATCCCCCGGACCCTGCTCCGCCCCGGCCGACTTCCGAACCCGCGTCGCGTATGCTGTCCGCCCCGATGGCGACCCGAGAGCGCAAACCCATGACCTACGAGGCGGCAGGCGTCTCGATCGACGCCGGCGACCGCTTCGTCCACGCCCTCGGATCGCTCCTCCGACGCACCCACGGCCCGCGCGTCCTCGACCGCCCGGGCGGCTTCGCCGGCCTCTTCCGCCTCGACTACAACGAGGAGCTCTTCCGGCACAACTACCGCGACCCCGTCCTCGCCGCCTGCTGCGACGGCGTCGGCACCAAGATCAAGCTCGCGATCGAGACCGGCGACTTCTCCACCGTCGGCGTCGATCTCGTCGCCATGAACGTCAACGACCTGATCGTCGAGGGCGCCGAGCCCCTGCTCTTCCTCGACTACATCGCCTGCCACCGCGTCGACCACGACGTCCTGCTCCAGGTCGCCGAGGGGATCAGCGAGGGATGCCGCCAGGCCGGCTGCGCGCTGCTCGGCGGCGAGACCGCCGAGATGTCCGACCTCTACGCTGAGGGCGACATCGACCTCGCCGGCTTCTCCCTCGGCGTCGTCGAGCTCCGCCGCGCCACCGACCCGACCCGCGTCGAGGCGGGCGACGTCGTCCTCGGGCTCGAGTCCGACGGTGTCCACAGCAACGGCTTCACGCTCGTCCGCGCGATCGTCCGCGAGGCCGGGCTCGCGCTCGACCGCGTCTACGAGGAGCTCGACCCCGAACGCTCGCTGGGCGAGGTGCTCCTCACCCCGACACGCATCTACGCCGACCCGATCGTCCGACTGCTCCGCGCCTACCGCGTCAAGAAGGTCGTCAGCGGAATGGCCCACATCACCGGCGGCGGGCTCGCGGGCAACCTCGACCGCGCGCTGCACGACCGCGTGGACGCCGTCGTCGATCCCAACTCATGGGAGACGCCCGCGGTCTTCCGGTTCCTGCAGCAACACGGCTCGGTCGAGGAGGCCGAGATGCGCCGCGTCTTCAACATGGGCATCGGCTACTGCCTGATCGTCCGCCCGAGCTTCGCCGGCTCCATCGAACGCCGGCTCTCCAAGACCGGCGAGCGCGTCCACCGCATCGGCAAGATCGTCAAGGGCCGCGGCCGCGTCCGCTACCGCGGAGAGCGCGGCTGAGTCAGGCCGTCGTGCCCGCCAGCGCCGGCTCCCGCCGCCCGCCGCTCAGCAGCGCCGCCCGCTTCTTGATGTAGCGGGCGCACACCACCGCGAACGTCGCGTGGCTCCACGTCAGCGGGCTCACGCTCAGCGGCTCGCCGGTGTGCGGATCGTACTGCTCCGCGAGCACGCCGCTCTCGTGCGCCCGGTCGCACGCCCACTCCATGATCGGAACCGCCTCATCGAGCTCGTCGATGGTCACCGCCCGATCGATCGCGTACAGCGCGTGCCAGAGCGTGCAGATGATCCACGGGTTGCCCGGGACGCTCTCGATGTCCTTCTTCTCGACCTGGTGGTAGTAGTCGTGCTCGTACCGTGCGCAGCCGCCGACCGGCGTCTTGCACGAGAGCCGCTCGCGCAGGTGCGTCATCTCCGACACGATCGCCGGGTCCCGCGGGTCGAAGTTCGCGATCGCGAACAGCGCGTAGTTCGCCGAATCGGCCGTCATGTCCAGCTCGTAGCCGCCGCCCTTCCCGGGGATCGCCATCCGCGCGAACCGCCCCTCCGAGGGCGACCACAGGATCTGACGCACCGCCGACTTCATCCGCTCGGCGCCCTGCCGGTACCGCGCCGCCCGGTCACGCTCGCCGAAGTCCTCCGCGAAGTCGGCCGCCGCCAGCAACGCGCCGATCGTCGAGGCGCACGTGAACGTGTGCACGCCGCGACGCTCCTCCCAGAGGTCCCAGCTCTGCTTCGGCAGCCCCGAGGCGTCCCGGTACGACAGCATCCACTCCGCCGGCTTCACCACCAGCCGCTCGTACAGCGGCTTGATGAACTCGACGTCCCGGAACGTCTCGAAATGACGCCGCAGCGCCCACGTCACCAGCGCCGTCTCGTCCTGCTGGATCGGCAGCACCTGCTGGCCCTCCAGCGTCCACGGGTGCCAGCTGCTCGCCAGGTGGCCCGCCGGCGTGTACTTGTGCAAGAAATACCCGGCGTCCTCGATGCACCGCTCCGCGAAGCGGAAGAAGTTGCGGCTCAGCTCGCTCTGGCCGGTCTCGATCAACGCCTCGGCCACCAGCGCCCCGTCTCGCATCCAGCAGTAGCTGTAGTGGTCGCCGCCGAACTGCTGGATGTCCGAGTCGTTCGCCGCGATGATCGCGCCGCCGTTGTCGATCTGCGTCCGCACCAGCAGCTGGCTCCGCGCGAACTGGTCCGCCACTCGCTCCGGCAGCGACGAAGTGTCGAACCCCTCCTTGCGCACCCAGAGCCGCCAGTACGCCTCCGTCCGGCTCAGCATCCTGTCCGGGCCCATCTCCCAGACCCGGTCGTTCAGCCCGCGGACCTCCTCGTAGCTGTGGCCGCACGCGATCCAGCTCGTCACCGTCGAATCGCCGAACGGCGGCAGCTCCAGGTTGAACCCGACCGTCGCGTCCACCGAGCCCTGGCTGATCGCGTTCCGCCCCAGCTCCCCGTCCTCGGCGTCACGCCACGTCCCCTCGGCGCCCCCGAGCCGCTTCGTGCCGATCGCCCAGTGGTCGACGCCGCACTTGTGCGGGTCGCAGCCGTTGACCAAGAAATAGCTGTCGTCCTTGTAGAGCACCACCGACGCGGTCTGCGGGTCGTAGTTCGCCGTGTCGCCCACCGCCGACCCGTTGATCGACAGGTCGTGGTGGAAGAACAGCCGCACCTCACGCCGCGTCCCCAGCAGGTCGATCACCCGCGTCGCCCGCAGGTACACCGGCTCGTGGAAATCGACCACGTCGCTGCAGCGCAGCTCCAGCCCGAGCTTCTCGTGCCGCAGCACCACGTCCGTCACAAGCGTGTCGCGCCGGTACTCCAGCCGCCGCGTCCACCCGCTGTCGCTGATCCACGCGAACTCGCCGTCCGCCCAAACCCCGAACCGCTGGACGTGCCCGATGGTGTGGTTGTGCCGCCCGACCTGAGGCGAATAGAGATCGCGGAGCTGGTACAGCCGGTCGAAGGTGATCAGCAGATCGCCGTTGCCGACGGGGATGTCTCTGGGCATGGGAGAAGCCTAGCAGAGGCGGCCGGCGCCGCCCGGGGGTTCAGGCGGCCGCGGACCCGCCGCCGAGCGCCTCGAGCCGCGCCCGAACGTCGCCGACGAACCCGACGCGGACGCCGAAGTTCTCGCCCAGCTTCACCGCCGAGCCCGTCCCGACCATCTTGTTATTGATCAGCAGCTCGAGCTCGTCGTCCGCGCTCTTCGTCAGCTCGATCAGCATCCCGGGCACCATCGCCATCACCTCCGCCGTGGTCATCCGGCGCTCCGCCAGACGCACGACGATCGGCACCTCGAGCTGAAGCAGGGTTTGCAGGCGCGGATCCATCGCGTCGTCGGCTCCCGGGGGTCCGGCCGACAGTCACGCAAGACGCGTGCCGCGATCGGCCTCAGCCCTCGTATCGGCCAACGATCAGGGTGACGTTGTGCCCGCCGAAGCCGAACGTGTTGTTCATGACGCGTTTCATCGGCCGCTCGCGCGACTCGTGCGCCACCAGATCCACGTCGATCCCGTCATCCGGGGAGTCCAGGTTGATCGTCGGCGCGATCACGCCGTCCCGCACAGCATGGATGCACGCGACCATCTCGACCGCACCGGACGCCCCCAGCGCGTGCCCGTGCATCGACTTCGTGCTGCTCATCAGGAGCTTGCCGCCCGCCGACTGCCGCGCGTGGTCACCGAACACGCCCTTCACCGCCTCCGCCTCCGCGCGGTCGCCGAGCGGCGTAGACGTCCCGTGGGCGTTGATGTAGTCGATGTCGGACGTGTTCAGCCCCGCGTCCTCGAGCGCCCAACGCATCGAGCTCGCCGCCCCGAGCCCCTGCTCGTGCGGCGCCGTGATGTGGTACGCGTCCGAGCTGTTCGCCGCGCCGAGCAGCTCGGCGTAGATCGTCGCACCGCGCGCCCGGGCGTGCGCCTCCGACTCGAGCACCAGGATCCCGGCCCCCTCGCCCAGCACGAAGCCGTCGCGGTCCTGGTCGAACGGCCGGCTCGCCCGCGTCGGGTCGTCGTTCCGCGTCGAGAGGGCCTTCATCGTCGAGAACGCCGAGACGCAGACCGGCGTGATCGCCGCCTCGGCGCCGCCCGAGAGCATCACGTCGCAGTACCCCCGCCGGATGTAGCCCATCGCGTCCTGGATCGCGTGCCCGGAGCTGGCGCACGCCGTCGCATGGGCCGAGGCCGGGCCGCGGAGCCCGTAGCGGATCGACACGTTCCCGGTCGTCGCGTTGGCCATCAGCCGCGGCACCGTGAACGGGCTGACCCGCGTCGGCCCCTTCTTCAGCAGCGTGCTGTGCCCCTCCTCGATCGTCGCGATGCCGCCGACGCCCGAGCCGATCACCACGCCCGCGCGCACCGGGTCCACCTTAGAGAAGTCGATCCCCGACTGCCCGACCGCCTCGTGCGCCGCGAGCATCCCGAACTGCGTGTACCGGTCGAGACGCTTCGCCTCGCGCGAGTCCATGATCGACGAGAGGTCGAGGTCCTTGACCTCGCCCGCGATCGTCGTCGGCCACTTGTCCGAGATCGGCGCGAACGGGCCGGTGCCGTAGTGCGAGACGCCGCTGCGGCCCTCCCGCATCGCCTCCCACGTCGAGCCGGCGTCGGTGCCCAGACACGTCACCGCGCCGAACCCGGTGATCACCACGCGCGGCGCGTCGGTCGGCGACCTGTGATGGATCGCTGCACTCATAATCTGCTTGGCGCCAAGCGGCTCAGGCGAGGCCGTGGGCCTGCTTGATGAAGTCGATCGCCTCGCCCACGGTCTTCAGCTTCTCGGCCTGGTCGTCCGGGATCGAGGTCTCGAACTCGTCCTCGAACTCCATCACCAGCTCGACCTGGTCAAGACTGTCCGCGTTCAGATCGTCCACGAAGTGCGTCGCACGCGAGATCTTGGCTTTGTCCTGGCCGAGTTGCTCGGCCACGATATCGATCACCTTCGACTCGATGTCTTGCTCGGTCACGCTGGGTTCTCCGCTTGCCCGCGGGCGTCATGCCCGGGTCCACCGACGGGCTCGGTCCGCCGGTCGAGACCGCGAGTGTAGCCGACACCCCTCCCCGAGTCTCGCCCGCCCCCTCCGGCGATCGACCAAAACGCGAACGGCCCCCGCGCCCCCGCACACCCGACCCGCGGACCCGAAAACACGGCGGGGCACCGTCCCAGACCGATCCGCCATCCCCCCGACTCGAACCGTGCGCTGCGGCGTGCGTACAGGGTGGCCGATGACGGGCCGGTTCTCGGTCCGCTCGTGCGGGATCGGGGCATTCAGGACGGAGGCACGGGGCACGCCGCCCCGGTGGAATCGCCGCGGCCTCACCGCGGTTGAAAGGGTCGGAGACGCGTGATGTCCCACATGCCGCAAGAGCCCGAGGCGTTCGCGGAAACAGTCGCCGGCCTGCTCCGCCGGATGCAGCCCGACTACGACATCAACCTCGTCGGCCCGCGAGAGCTGCTCGTCAACGGACGCCGCCTCGACCTCGACAACCTCTCCCGCATGGTCGCCCACGAGCCCGCACGCGGCCAGGAGATCGTCGAGCACTTCCTCGACCAGCTCTTCTCCGGAGACGCCCTCGACCTCGCCGACATGCCCCTCGAGTTCGCACGCCCGCGCATCATGCCGCGCGTCCAGCCACTCGGCATCTTCGAGCACCTCAACCGCGAAATGGTCGCCCACGTCCCCTACGTCAACGACACCGTCATCGTCTTCGTCACCGACCTCCCCCAGATGACCGTCAGCATCACCACCGACCAGGTCGTCCGCTGGGGCGTCTCCATGGACGACCTCGACGAGATCGCACGCGACAACCTCGCCGATTACTCCCCCGACCTCGACCTCCGCATCGTCGAGAGCCGAGAGGGCGGACGCGCCGTCATCATCGCCGAGCAGGACGGCTACGACGCCGCCCGCCTCCTCCTCGACGACATCTACTTCCGACTCGCGCCCAAGCTCGGCGGCGACTTTCTCGTCGCCACCCCCGCCCGCGACATGCTCGTCGCCATCAGCCAGGGCCCGCCCCAGTTCGTCGACCGCATCCGCCAGCGCGTCGTCGACGACCACCAGCGCCTGCCCTACCCGATCAGCAGCGAGTTCTTCTACGTCACCCGCGACGGCGTCGCCGGCACCCGCGCCTTCGCCGCATAAGCACCACGCCCGGCGGGACTAACCTTCCGCCGTGATCCTCCTGATCGACAACTACGACTCGTTCACCTGGAACCTCGTCCAGCGCCTCGGCGAGCTCGACCCCGACCTCGAGCCCGGCCGCGATCTCGTCGTCCTCCGCAACGACCAGATCTCCCCCGACGAGGCCGAGCGCCTCGACGACGGCCGCGGCCCGACCCACGTCATCGTCTCCCCCGGCCCATGCACGCCCACCGAGGCCGGCGTCTCCGCCCAGATCGTCGAACGCTTCGCCGGACGCGTCCCGGTCCTCGGTGTCTGCCTCGGACACCAGTGCATCGCCGACCTCCACGGCATGCCCGTCACACGCCACCCGACGATCATGCACGGCAAGACCAGCGAGGTGAACCACGACGGCCTCGGCGTCTTCGCCGGCCTGCCCAGGCCCTTCACGGCCACCCGCTACCACAGCCTCGTCGTCCGCATGGCCGACGTCCCTCCGCCGCCGCCGGGCGCCCTCGAGGGCAGCGCGGAGACCGACGGCTGGCTCGTCAGCGCCACCTGCAAAGACCCGGACGGCACCGAGGTCGTCATGGGCCTCCGCCGCGTCTGGGCCGACCCATCCAAGGCGCCGCTCGAGGGCGTGCAGTTCCACCCCGAGAGCTTCCTGACCAAGGACGGCCCGAAGCTCCTCGCCAACTTCCTGGCGATGGGCGCCGCGACGGTCTGAACAGACCGAGCTTGAATGCCCCCCGCGGGCGTTGGCCCGCGGGGGATCAGAATCATCGTCGATACCACTTAGGGCGTTTGCGCCGCCTGCCAAGCCAGCGTGAACGCCGTCACGTCAGCCTGGGTGTAGACCCCAAACGGCGTGGCGACATCCGCGAGCGGATCCTGCGCAAACCACGCATTCGTGAACACCTGGACGTCCAGCTGACTCACGACGCCGAACGGCACGGCAACATCGGCGGTTCCGGGCCGGAACGAGCCGCGGAGGACAGCTTCCGTCACCGGCACGGCGCTGCCAAACTGCGTCACGGTTTCGGCGTTCACAACCAGCTCTCTGCGGTCGTTCCAGGCGAGCGGCAACCCGTCCGAGGTGCTCCGGAATCGATTCGCCCGCCTCTGGTTCGAGCCGGGCCTGCCGTCCGACCCGAAGAGCTGGAACTCGGGCACCGCGACCGACTCGACCGGGAACACCAGCGTCGGCGAACCACCCATCGGAGTCTCGATCTGCGGGCGATAGACCAGGATCCGGTTCTCGTCCCGCCCGCCCATCGGATCGTCGGGATCAGAGGGGTTCTGCGCGAGGTCCTCCTGCAGAAGGATGACCGGCGTCACCAAATCCTCGGTGTAGTAGAGGATCGTGTCGTGCGGCGATGCCCCGCCGAGCTGCGTGCCGGAGCTCGTGTCGGGGAAGGGCTCGAACGCCCGGAAGATCGCCTCGTCCGTGGCGTTGACGGCCAGGCCCTCGCCCAGACCCCACTGCGGCGTGCCCGTATCGGTCACCGGATCGGTGTTGAACCGGATCTCACGATCGACGCCGTCGCCCGCGATGATGAACCAACCTCTGGGATCGAGAACGCAGTCCGGATCTGCGGGGTCACAATTGCCTTCTGCGTTGTCCCACCGCAACAGCACGCGACTCTGATTGGTCGAGACCGGCCGCGGGTTCGGTACTGTGGCGGACGTTTGACCCGCGGGCGGGAAGAACTGGAAACCATTGTTGTCCTCTCCCGGAACCGCCACGTTCAGATCCGCCGTCGCGTAGACCGAGATGCCGGAGAAGTTCCGTGTCAGCGAGATCAGCGACTCGGTCTGCGCGGCCTCGTCCTGGCTGGACACAGCGATCGGGCCGAGGATCCGCGCGACGGTGGCGAACGCGCCGTCGCTCTCGCTACCGGCGCGCAACACACCCGTACCGCGGTCCGGCGTCGTCGAGCCCGGGGGGCCGGTGAACTGCCCCTTCACCTCTAGATCGAGCACGCCCGCGAACCCACGGCTCAGATTTGCACGGTTAATCGGCGGCAGGGCCAGCGAATTAAACGCTTCCGACTCGAAGATCGTCACGTCCTCGACATAGATGGCCGGTGTCCGAGCTCGATCGAAATCAAACGTGGCGTTCGAGGATGCGAATGTCCACGAGTATGCGATGTGCGACTGCTCCCCCGACAGATCGACCGAACCGCCGCTCCCGACCTCGCTCGACTGCCGCACGGGAGCAATCGAGAGCGACCGGTCGACCTGAAGCGTACTCAATCGGAAGAAGTCACTCACCGGAACGAGTGCAGCGGGGAACGCCGCCAAGTACTCCCTGGGAGCACCGGTGAGTCCTTCGATCATCGAACTGGACGATCCCGGCGTCTGACTCCTGTGAATGAACGGGAAGAACGAGCTGTCGAGGCGGAGCCGTTCGATGTACGCAAAGTGCCGGTCCGAGAACGAAGCGTTGATGTTCGAGTCAAGATCGCCCTGGTTGATCAGGTTCGGCGACGCACCGCTCGCCGTGACCGGGGCCGAGAAGCCGACCGGGAGATCAGGCGCGGCGGCGGTGGGCGAATTCGGCACATCCCGGCCGAGGAAGCGATACATCGGCGTCGCTCCCGGGAAGCGCATGAGAATGTCGTTCCACTGGCTCCCGACGTTCGAGCCGCGGACGAACTCGACCGGGATCGCAATCTTCCCCTCCGGCGTCATCCAGAGGCCGATCGGCCTGTTGCCCGACCCATCGAGCACAACCTCGGCGTTGTTGTCCAGCGCGTTGATGACGACGTTCACGTCCGCCGGCGACGGTGCCGAGGAGCTGTTCTCCTGCTGGGCGATGATCTCGGGCGGATCTGTCGGGCTGTCGACATTGCTTACGATCGACGGGCGGAAGCGGCCCGTCGCGGGGTCGAAGGTCTCGACCTCATACGCGTAGGCGCCATCGTTCGCAAGGCGGAGGTCCCGCATCCGCGGCAGCTCCTGCAGCGTGGCCGTCCCGCCCCCGAGCGCGACCGTCATCCCTTCATACGCGACCAGCTCCGGTGTGACCACACTGACGGGCGGTGTCCCCGCGGCCGCTGCGCCGATCGTCGTCTGCGGGACGCGATACAGCCCTCGCGTCGGAGTGCCCTCGACAGACGGGTCTTCCTTCACATCAGCGAGGAAATACACCCAGCCGTCGGGCGCGATTACCGAAGGCCTGAACTCAAGATCAAGGGCTTGCGAGTCCGACGACCGATCCGGGAACTTGACGATGAATCCGTCGCGCGGGTTCCCGAGTCCGTCCGGCGGCAGCGGCACACGCGACTTCGCCGGCGCATTGGCCGCGACGAATCCCGGGATCGCGTCCTTCCCGGTGTAGATCGAGGACGTCGTCGGCAGCACGTACGGGATCGCCTCGGCGACCGCCTCCCAGATGACACGCGGCGTGTCTTGCCCCAGCGCCATGCTCGTCCCCGCGAGCGCAGCGATCGCGCCGGCCTTGCCGAAAACCTTCTCCAAATGCATCCGTGATCTCCGATGTTGCGGCCGCGCGGCCCGTCAACCCATCGCGACAACGCCGGCACAGCCCTGTGTCCCGCCACCTTGTACCCGTGTGATTCCCAGCCGGTTCAGGGGCGGGATTGATTCTCTAATCACGCGTCGAGCGCAACGCGCCGCGCATCCGCGCAACCCGCTGTCCCACCTCAAACAAGATCGCGCTTCCGGATGTCCTGTTTCAAGAACAAGTGTTTGTGAATCCGGGCGAGCATCAGTGCTCTAATTTCAAAGAGCCTGCTGCTCGCAGGCTTTGCGCAACAAAACACCCGCCTCGCGGCGGGCGTAGGGGAGTCCCTAGTTAACGAAGCCGCCCCGCCTTACGGGAAGATCCCGCGGAGCTTGTACACCTTGCCGATGTGCTCCAGCGCCGCGGCGAACGACGCCGTCCGCAGGTCGCAGTCGTAGCGGGCACGCGCGCTCAGCGTCCGCCGTGCCGCCACGCACATGTGCCGGTTCAGCTCACGGTCCACGTGCGCCGCGTCCCAAGTCACGCTCGACTTGTTCTGCAGCCACTCGAAGTACGACACCGTCACGCCGCCCGAGTTCGCCAGGATCGCCGGGATGATCTCGATCCCGCGCTGCTCCAGCACCCGGTCGCCCGCCGGCGTCGTCGGCGCGTTCGCCGCCTCGGCCACGACCTTGCACCGCAGCAGCTCCGCCTGCTTGGGCTTGATCATCTGCTCGAGCGCACCGGGGATGAACACGTCGCACTCGGTCGCGTAGAACGTGTCCTCGTCGATCGCCTCGGCGCCCGCCTCGGACTGCGTGCCCGCGCCCGTGCTGCTCGGCTCGTTCTCATAGCCGGTGATGCCGCCCGTACGGGCCGCGTACTCCGAGAGGTCGTGGCAGTCGAGCCCGTGGTCGTTCCGCAGCGCCCCCGTGTGGTCCATCACCGCGATGATCTTCGCGCCCATGTCCTGCAGGATCCGCCCGGCCCAGCTGTTCACATTACCGAAGCCCAGCAGCACGGCCCGCATGCCCTGCAGCGGGATCCCGATGCCCGGCAGCATCTCCGCCAGCACGTCCGCCACGCCCTGACCGGTCGCCTTCTCGCGCCCCGCCGAGCCGCCGAACTCCAGCGGCTTGCCGGTCACGACCCGCAGGCCGTCCTGCGCGTTCGAGTCCTGGCCCATCATGTAGGTGTCGGCCATCCACGCCATGATCTGGCTGTTCGTCCCGACGTCCGGCGCCGGGATGTCGTAGTCGGGGCCGATCATGTGGCTGATCGCGCTCATGAACCGGCGCGAGATCCGCTCGATCTCGCCGTCGCTGTGATCGCGCGGCGTCACCTTCACGCCGCCCTTGCCGCCGCCGTATGGAATGCGCACCAGCGCTGTCTTCATCGTCATCAGCAGCGCCAGCGCCTTGACGTCGTCCAGCCGAACGTCGTGGTGGAACCGGATGCCGCCCTTGTACGGGCCGAGCGCGTTGTTGTGCTGCACCCGGTAGCCCTTGAAGAGCCGGTGATGCCCGTCGTCCATCCGGACGGGGAAGTGCACCATCACCTCGTTCTTCGGCTGCGCCAGGATGATCCGCACGCGGTGCTTCAGATCGATCAGGTCGGCCGCGCGCAGCATGTGCGACACACACTGCGAATAGAGGTTGTTTGGGTCCGTCGGGAAATCGAGCTCCTCCATGATGGCGTGACGCACAAACTCGCCGTTCGGAGTTGTTTGGGTTTCGGACGCCGGATCAGAGCTCATGGTGGTCATCGAGTCTCCCTCGTCGGAAGCGGCCATACGGACTTGCGAAGGGGAATCATCGGGCCGAAACCGCCCCGCGTCCATCTCCCGGTGTGATTCCGACCGCCCCGCCCAGGGCGGTTCCCCGCAGCGCCGGTACGGTACGCCCCGCCGGAAACGCTTTCACCCCTCCCCATCGGTCTTTCAACGCCCCGAGTTCGGTTCGAGTGCGCCTATCGTTCGCCCGATCGGGACGGCGGCGGCGCGTGCCGCGGCCGTTCGAACCAGGACCGAGCGGCCCCGAAGGGGCGGCCGCGGGCGTCACCGCCCGGGGCTCGGCGCGGAAGACGGAACGGCCCTCCCCGATCGGGCCCGAGCCGACCGCGCCGCCGACCGGCAGCTCTCCAGAGCCGGCGGCACACGAAGGAACAGGATGATCGACGAGACCCTGATCGCCTCTCTCGGCGTGGACGACGCCGAGGCCATGGCCCTCCTCGAGGAGCACTTCTCCGAGGGCACCGACAACGCCATGGAGACCCTGGTCGGAGACCAGGTCACCGACCTCCGCCCGGGCAAGCTCATCAAGGGCCGGGTCATCGGCTTCGCGGGCGACGACGTGGTCGTCGAGGTCGGTCTGAAGAGCGAGGGTCTCATCCCCAAGGAGGAGTTCCCCAACATCGCCGAGCTCAAGATCGGCGACCAGGTCGACGTCCTCCTCGAGAGCCTCGAGGGCGACGGCGGGCTCATCCAGCTCAGCAAGCGCAAGGCCGACCGCCAGCTCGCCTGGCAGCGCATCGTCGACACCACCAAGGAGGGTGACCCCGTCGAGGGCACCTGCATGCGCAAGATCAAGGGCGGCCTGCTCGTCGACATCGGCGTGCCCGTCTTCCTGCCCGCAAGCCAGGTCGACATCCGCCGCCCGCACGACATCGGCGAGTTCATCGGCCGCAAGATCCGCGCCGAGATCCTCAAGATCGATCTCGACCGACGCAACATCGTCATCAGCCGCCGCAAGCTCATCGAGCACGAGCGCAACGAGGCCAAGCAGCGCCTCCTCTCGACCCTCGAGGAGGGCCAGCTCATCACCGGCACCGTCAAGAATATCGCCGACTTCGGCGCATTCGTCGACCTCGGCGGCATCGACGGCCTGCTCCACATCACCGACATGTCCTGGAGCCGCGTCAACCACCCCTCCGAGGTCGTCTCCATCGACGAGAAGGTCGAGGTCAAGGTCCTCAACATCGACCGCGAGAAGGAGAAGATCGCGCTCGGCCTCAAGCAGAAGGAGGCCAGCCCCTGGGAGGAGATCGGCGCCCGCTTCCCGGTCGGCAGCCGCGTCAACGGCGAGGTCGTCAACATCATGTCCTACGGCGCCTTCGTCCGCCTCGAGGACGGCATCGAGGGCCTGGTCCACATCTCCGAGATGAGCTGGACCCGCCGCGTCAACCACCCCTCCGAGGTCGTCACCCAGGGCGAGGAGGTCGACGTCGTCGTCCTCGACATCGACAAGAACAAGCAGGAAATCAGCCTCGGCATGAAGCAGACCGAGGTCAACCCCTGGGAGCTCGTCGGCGAGAAGTACCCGCCCGGCACCATCATCGAGGGCGAGGTCCGCAACCTCGCCAACTACGGCGCCTTCGTCGAGATCGAGCCCGGCATCGACGGCCTGCTCCACATCTCCGACATGTCCTGGACCAAGAAGGTCACACACCCCAACGAGGCCTACCAGAAGGGCGACGAGGTCCGCTGCGTCGTCCTCGAGGTCGACCGCGACAAGCAGCGCATCAGCCTCGGCGTCAAGCAGCTCACCGAGGACCCGTGGGTCGAGGCCATCCCGGGCGCCTACCAGCCCGGCATGGTCGTCCGCGGCAAGGTCACCAAGATCACCAACTTCGGCGTATTCGTCGAGCTCGAGGACGACCTCGAGGGCCTGCTCCACATCTCCGAGCTCGCCGACCACAAGGTCGAGAACCCCCAGGACGTCGTCAAGGCCGGCGACGAGATCGACGTCAAGATCCTCCGCGTCGACACCTCCGACCGCAAGATCGGCCTCAGCCTCAAGCGCGCCCGCTGGGGCGACAGCTCCGGCGCCGACGCCGGCTCCGACGAGTACAGCTTCGGCGGCGGCGACGACTTCCCGACCCGCGGCGGCATGGACGAGCACGGCTCGATGGGCACCGACAAGATCAGCTTCTGATCGAGCCCAGCCGATCCCGACACACCGAAGGCCCGGGCACCGACCGCCCGGGCCTTCTTTCGTTCGAGGACGAACCGGCTCCTCCTCCTTAGAGTGGCCCCGTGAACGCCGGACCCGCCATCCCGATCTGGTTCACGGCACCGCTCGCGATGATCGTCCTCCTGATCCTCGCCGGCCACCTGACCGCGCTGCGCTCCGCCGCCCACGACCTGCCCGTAAGCCGCGTCCGCATCCGCGCCGTCAACAACGTCGTCCTCATGATCCTGACGCCGATGCTCGTCTTCGCCTTCAGCGTCGCGACCCCCGGCGGCCCGCGCGTCTTCGCGCTGACCTGGTTCGTCTGCATCGGGCTGCTCTTCATCTCCCTCGTCCTCGCCGGCATCGACATGGTCAACAGCTACCGCATCGCCCGGAGCGCCAGGGCAGAGCTCCGCGAAGAGCTCGTCCGCGCCCGCTCCGCCATCGCCGAGATGCAGCGCGAGCGCTACGCCGCCCAGACCATGAGGCCGACAAGCCCCGACGACGAACAGCCCGAGCTCCGCCTGACCGACAAGCACGAGGAACGCAACCGTGACGACTGACGGCCCGCTCCCCGCGCTCCTGCGCCCGCTCGCCGGCCTCGCCGAGGGCTTCTACCGGCGCGGGCTCGCCAAACGAAACGCGCGATTCGACGCGGGCAAGAGCACCGTCACGCTCGACCGCCCCGTGATCAGCATCGGCAACCTCTCCGTCGGCGGCACCGGCAAGACGCCCATGACCCAGCACATCGTCCGGGCCCTCCAGGCCGCCGGGCACCGCCCGGCCATCGCCATGCGCGGCTACAAGCCCGGCCCCGACGGCTTCAGCGACGAACAACATCTCCACGCCGACGAGCTCCGCGGCGTCCCCGTCGTCGCACGCCCCGACCGCGTCCAGGGCCTCATCCAGCTCTTCGGCTCCGAAGAAGGCCTCAAGATCGACTCCGTCGTGCTCGACGACGGCTTCCAGCACCGACGGCTCGCGCGCCACCTCGACCTCGTGCTCATCGACGCCTCGACCGACCCGCGAACCGACCGCCTGCTCCCCGCCGGATGGCTGCGAGAGCCGCTCGAGAGCGCCGCCCGCGCCTCGGCCATCATCCTCACGCACGCCGACGCACGCGACCAGCAGGGTCTCGAGGTCTTCGCCCGCGATCTCGAGCGCTCGACCGGCGTCGCCGTGATCGCCACCACACACCACGCCTGGGCCCATCTCGAGCTCTTCCGCAACGGCGAGGACAGCCAGGCCCCGGTCTCCACGCTCGCCGGACGACGCGTGCTCGCGGTCTGCGCGATCGGACGCCCCGAGCGGTTCCTCGATCGCCTCGTCAAGGACTGCCGCGCCAACGTCGTCGACGCCATGATCCGACGCGACCACGACCGCTACCCGCCCAGCGCGATCGCCCAGATCGAGCACCTCGCCGGCCACTACCGGCCCGACTTCGTCGTTACCACCGCCAAGGACTGGGTCAAGCTCTCCCGCGCCGGCATCCGCTGGCCCTGCCCCGTCGCACGCCCCGCCCTCCGCATCGCCTTCGACTCCGGCGAGACCCGCCTCACGGAGCTCGTCAAGGACGCCGCACGCCTCGACCCCGACGACGAGCCCATCCGCGTCCCCGCCTGAGAGCGCCGGCCCCCCTTAAACTGCCGCCGTGGACGAACTACTCAGCAAACTCGCCGCGTGGAAGCCGTTCCGGGCCCTGGTCCTCGGCGACTTCATGCTCGACCAGCTCGTGTACGGCGACGCCGAGCGGCTCTCCGCCGACGCCCCCGTCCCGATCCTCGATGTCCGCAAGCAGGAAGACCGACCGGGCGGCGCCGCCAACCTCTGCCTCGATCTCGTCGCCATGCGCGCCCGCGTCCGCGCCGTCGGCGTCACCGGCGCCGACGCCGAGTCCAAGCTCCTGCGCGAAGCCCTCGCCGCCTCCGGCGTCGAGGCGGACGCCCTCGTTGCCGACGCCGCCCGCCCGACCACCGTCAAGCGCAGCCTCGTCGGCCTCGCCCAGGCCCGCCACCCGCAGAAGATGTTCCGCGTCGACATCGAATCACGCGAGCCCGTCGGCCCCAGCGTCGAACGCCTCCTGATCGACGCCGTCGAACGCGAGATCGCCGAAGCCGACGTCCTCGTCATCGAGGACTACGGCAAGGGCGTCTGCTCCGAACGCGTCTGCCAGGGCGCCATCGACGCCGCCCGCGCCGCCAAGATCCCCGTCGTCGTCGATCCGGCCGGCCACGCCGACTACGAACGCTACCGCCGCGCCACCGTCATCACCCCCAACCGCACCGAGGCCGAGCGCGCCACCGGCCTGCGCACGCACGAACGCGGCGACGCCGAGCACAACGCCGAGCTCGCCCACGCGCTGCTCGGCCCGCTCGACCTCGACGCCGTCGTCCTCACCCTCGACCGCGACGGCGCGCTCCTGCTCCAGCGCGCCGGACAGCCCGTCGTCGTCCCGACCATCGCGCGCGAGGTCTACGACGTCACCGGCGCCGGCGACATGATGACCGCCGCGCTCGCCGCCGCCCGCGCCAACGCCTGCGCCTGGCGAGACGCCGTCGAGTTCGCCAACGCCGCCGCCGGCCTCGAGGTCGAGCAGTTCGGCGTCGTGCCCATCCCGCTCGAACGCATCCACGCCGAGCTCATCCAGCGACGACGCGCCGAGCGCGACCCCATCACCCCGACCGAGGTCCTCCTCGTCGAGATCGCCGCCCTCCGAGCCGCCGGCAAGAAGATCGTCTTCACCAACGGCTGCTTCGACATCCTCCACGCCGGCCACACCAGCCTGCTCGAGCGCGCCGCCGCCCTCGGCGATCACCTCGTCGTCGGCCTCAATTCCGACGCCTCCGTCGGACGCCTCAAAGGCGACGGACGCCCCGTGAACACCCAGAACGACCGCGCCGCCGTCCTCGCCGCCCTCCGGGCCGTCGATGCCGTCACCCTCTTCGAACAGGACACCCCCCTCGAGCTCATCGAGAAGCTCGCTCCCGACGTGCTCGTCAAGGGCGCCGACTACCGAGGCAGAGAGGTCGTCGGACGCGAGATCGTCGAAGCCCGCGGCGGGCGCGTCGAACTCATCGAGCTCGTCCCCGGGCGCAGCACCAGCGCCACGATCGACGCGATGCGACAGCCCTAGAAACCCCTCACTCGCCCGCCGACGCCGTCCGCGGCTCGTCGCCCGGCCAGGGCAGCCGCATCCACGCCTCGAACGCCGCACGCTGCGAATCGGTCGGCTCGTCCACCAGCGACAGCCGCCACCGCGCCGGCGACACGCCCCGCAGCTCGATCTCGCGCTCTAGCAGACGCCCGCGACGGAAGAACGTGACCGTCACCCCGTCGCCCGGCTCGAACGCGTCCAGCACGCCCGATCCGAACCGAACGCCCTCGACCGCGACGAGCTCGTCGCCCGGCAGCATGCCCGCGTTCGCCGAAGGCCCCGGGTTCACGACGCTCGACACCGTCCCGCCGCGCAGCCGCAGACCCAGGTCGGCCTCGTCCTCCGCGTCCGGATCGTCGAGCGCCAGCTCGATCCCGACCAGCGCGAACGCCGACTCCAGGTCCAGCTCCTCGACCCCGTCCACGTAGTCGCGGAAGAACCCCGTCAGGTCCAGCCCCGCCATCGAGCGCGCCGCGTCGATCATGTCCTCCGGCCTGAACCCGCCGCGCTCCAGCGGCTTCGTCTCGTACAGCCGGCGCATCAGGTCGTCCATCGTCACGGCGTTGCCGGTCGCCTCCAGCAGCCGGACGTCCATCATCAGGCTCACGAGCGCGCCCTTGCGGTAGAAGCTCACCGTCGTGTTCGCCGTGTCGTTCGAGCGGCGCGTGAACTTCGTCCACGCGTCCAGGCTCGACATCGCAAGCGGCTGCACGAATCGGCCCGGGTTCCTGCGGTACCCGTCGATGCTCCGCGAGAGCGATCGAAGGTAGTCGTCGACCGAGACCAGGCCGGCCCGCGCCAGCGTCAGATCGTCGTAGTAGCTCGTCGTCCCCTCCGCCACCCAGAGCAGCGAGGTCATGTTCTCGTTCTGGTAGTCGTACGGCGCGATCCCCGCCGGACGCAGCCGCTTCACGTTCCACGTATGGAACAGCTCGTGGCTCACCAGCCCGAGGAAAGACTCCCAGCGATCGTCGTCGGTGAAGATCGACGGCCGCGTCTGCATGATCGTCGAGTTCCAGTGCTCGGTCCCGCCGCCGAACCCCTCGCCGACGTGCGTCAGGAACACGTACCGCTCGTACGGCAGCCCGCCGAACACCCGCGCCTGCTCCTCGACGATCGCGCGGAAGTCCGCCCTGAACCGGTCCTCGCGCAGGTCATCGGGCAGGTCGCCCCACAGCACGATCTCGTGACGCGCCCCGTCCACGACGAAGCTGATCACCTCGTGCAACCCGACCTCGATCGGGCTATCGACCAGAATGTCGTAGTCGGGCGCCACCCACGTGTCACGCTTCCGCCCGTGCGGCTCCAGACCCGTCGCGACCTTCCAGCCCCGCGGGCGGTCGATCTCGACCTCGAGCGACTCGCCCCGCAGCGTGTCCGTGTACAGGAACACCGCCGAGCCGGACAGGAACGCGTGCGTCTCATCGACATGACGCGTCCGATCGTTCAGCGAATCCGCGAACAGCTCATACCGCACCCGCACCGCCCGGGCATCGCCGGTCTCCACGCGCCACGTCGAACGCCGCGGCTTGGTCCACGCCAGCTCGCGCCCGCGCCCGTCCTCGAACGTGATCGACCGGATCGTCCCCGAAGCGTCCACGAACCCGTACCGACCCGGACGCCAGACCGGCATGTGGAAGTCGAGCGTCGCGCCGTCGCCGGCCGGCGCCTCCATCTCGATCGTCACCAGCTGCGTCTGCGGCTTGTCGAGGATCACCCGGTACCGCACCGCCGCGTCCTGCGCAAACGCAGAAGCCGACAAGAGCAGCACCAGACACGCGGCCAAGAACTTCGTCATCAGAACCTCCCGAGACCACAGCGTAGAGCCTCGCTGATGGATCGGTGCGCCCCGCCCGACCGACCACCGATCCATCAGCCAGAACACAGCCGCTCAGAACTCATCCGCGATCGATCGGTCGTACCCCGTCATCTCGACGTACCCGACCCCGATCCGCCGCCCCTCGGGGTCCAGAATCTCCGTCGCACCCTCGAAGTACGCGATGTCCGACGCCGACCCGCCCGTCAGCTCCTGACCGACCATCCGCGAACGCACGTTAAGCCCCGGCAAGCCCTCGATCTCGATCGTCCACGACTGCGGATACGCCGCGCCCGTGTCCGGGCTGCGCCAAGCCGAACCCGGGCGGAACGCGATCTGCTCGGGGCTGAGATACCGAACCGTGCCGCCCGGGTCACGAACCGAAGCGAACCGGTACGCCTCGCTCCCGTCGTCCGTCCGGAGCTGGTACGCCATCACGTCGCGCCCGTCGGCGAGCTGGATGCAGAACCAGTCCCAGCCGCGCTGGTTGTCCGCGAGCTGGTTGCTCGAGAACTCCTGATCCATCCACGCCGAGCCGCGCACGCGGACCGCCTCGCCGCCGATCGTGAGCGTCCCCGACGTCTCCAAACGCGTCAGCGAGTAGTAGTACGACGCCTGCCCGACATCGCCGCCCTTGCTGTTCAGCCCGCCCGGGCCCTGCAGCATCGGCTCCCGAGTCATCCGCGCCCGCAGATCGATCGCGTGATCGCCGCCGCCGGCACGCATCACCAGGGTGTCGCCCTCGAGCCGCAGCGACCAATCCAGCAGACGCACGTCCATCGTCTCGTCGCTCGCGCTTGCCAGACGCGGGTGCCCCCGGCTGCTCCGCTCGTCGTGCCAGAACGTCTCGCCGCCCAGGTCGCTGATCGCGGCGTGCGCGAAGTACAGCTCGTCGGTCCGCCAACCGGACGCGTCCGGCCGCTCGCCCACGCGAGGCGTCAGCTCGCTGCGGAAGAACGTGATCTGGAAGCCGAACTCACGCCCGTCCTCGGCCGCGACATTGCCCGTCAGGTACCACCACTCGATCGAGAACCCGTCGTGACGCCCGAAGTCGCGCGGAAAGTCCCACGCCCGCGGCTCGTCGGCGAGCAGGTACCCGTCCTCGTTCGTCAGCCCGCTCTGCGCTCGAGCGAGCGAGACGGCCAGGATCAAGACAAAACACACCCATCTACTCATGACGCAACGCCTCCGCCGGCCGCGTCCGCGACAGCACGCGCAGCGGCATCACGATCGCCAGCGCCGAGCCGACGAGCGCGAACCCCGCCGCAGCCGCCCACGCCAGCGGCTGCGGGCTCGTGTTGATCGTCCACCCGAACGAACGAACCTGGATCACCTTCGCCAGGATCTCCGCCAGCGTCGTGCCAGCGACGATCGAGATCAGAACGGCCGCGGCCCCGAGCAGCACAGCCTCGGCCGCCAGCCGCCACGCGAGATCCCCCGCGCCCGCGCCGACCGCCGAGAGCACCGCGAACTCCTGCCGCCGGCTCACCGCCAGCGCCAGCAGCGCGCCAGCCAGCCCCGCGATCGCCACCAGCCCGGAGAGCCACAGCAGAACATCAGTGATGCGGAACGTCCGGTCGAAGATCCGGCGCGTCTCCGAACGCAGCTCCGCGTGGTCTTGGATCGCAAGCTCGTGCTCGGTCCCGATCCCCGCGGCCCACGACGCCCTCGCCGCGGCCAGGTCCGTGCCCGCCTCGAACGTCACGTGTGCCGCGTCGACGCGGTCGTCCGCCCACCGATCCCGATACAGCGCGAAGTCCATCAGCACGGCGCCGCGATCGGCGACAAAGTCGTGGAACACGCCCCGCACCCGAGCCTCGACCACGCCCGTCGGCGACGGCATCCGCACGAGATCCCCCGGCGCGACGCCGATCTTCCTCGCCAGCGGCTGGCTGACGTACACCTGGCCGCCGGGCTCGAGACCCCCCCCGACAAGCGGCGCCGCGAGCGGGATCAGCCCGCCCGATTCCGACGCCTCTAGGTCGGTCACCGTCAGCACGACCGGCCGAGTCGAACCCGCGTCGAACACCTCGCCCTGCGTGTTCCGGTAGTAGAGCACGTCGCCGCCCGAGCTGGCCAGCTCCGACTCGATCGCCGACCGCGCTCCGGCCGTGAGCGCCGCCGGAATCCCGTGATCGATCGCCACCTCCGGCGCGACGTACAGATCCGCCTGATACCGGCTGTCGAGCCAGTCCAGCACCGTGCCCCGAAACGATCCGACCGTCGACGCGATCGCGATGTTCATCCCCATCGCCAGCATCATCGCCGAGGCCGCGATCCCGCCGATGCCCAGCGCCCGACGCAGATCGCTCGCCGCGAGCAGCAGCGGGAGGCGACCGCGCCCGAGCACGCCCGCCGCCCGCGCCACCAGACCCACCAAGGCCGGCGTCGCCAGCGCAAAGCCGAGCCACGCCGTCGCCGCGATCGCATACCCCGCCAGGATGCTCCGCTCCGTCAGCAGCCAGACGACCAGCGAGACCGCCAGCGACGCCACCCCCGCGACGCCCAACGCTGAGACCCAGCGACGCGAGCGGTGCGCGGTGATCGTCCCGCTCATCGCGTGCACCGGCGGCACACGCGACGCCGCCAAGATCGGGATCGCCGCCCCGAGCAACGCGCTCCCAACCGCCACCGACATGCCCTTGCCGATCGCGAGCCAGCCGAGCGCGAGCGACGTCGGCGTCACGCCGCCGTAGAGATCGTTGATCGTCCCAGCAATGAAGCCCACCATCAGCTCCGCTAGCACCCGCCCGCAGAGCAGGCCGATCGCCCCGCCCACTAGGCCGACCGCCGCGGCCTCGGCGAGGTACACCCGCGCGATCTGCCCGGGCGACGCGCCGACCGCCCGCAGCGCCGCGATCGAGTCACGCCGCCGCTGCACCCCGACCAGCGACGCGTTGTAGACGATGAACACCGCCACGAACGCGGCCATCATCGAGAGCGCCAGCAGATTCATCCGGTATGCCGCGATCAGCTCCTCGAGTCGCGCCGCCGCCGACTCGGTCGTCGCCAACTCGAGCGTCTCCGGCAGCGCCGCCACCAGCGCCGCGCGCTCCGCGTCGCTCTCGAACCTCGCCTCGATCCTGTCGAGCGTGCCGGGGATGCCGAGCAGCTCCTGCGCCGTCGCGATGTCCGCCACGACCAGGTCCGTCACCGAGGCATTCGCCGGCGGCGCCAGCCCGATCGTCGCGACGATCTCCGCCTCCCGATCGCCGAGCGACCCGGTCACCGTCACCGCGTCGCCCGCGCCCACACCCAGCGACGCCGCCAGCGGCTCCACCACGAGCAGCGTCCCCGGCTCGGTCTGCCAGCGCTCGTACGCGCCGTCCTCGATCTGGTCGCCCAGGTTCTCGATCGACTCAAGGCTGCGGTATGTGAAGATGTCCACGCCCACGAACCGCACGCGCACGCCGTCCACCAATGCTCGCCGGTCGATGATCGGCGTCAGCGAGAGCTCCGGCTCCGCCAGGCGCAGCCCGATGAAGTCGTCGTCGCTCAGGCCGCCGCCACGCGCGACCACCCGGTGCTGGCTCTCGCCCGCCAGGTCCGTCACCGCCCGCTCGAACCCCGACAGGCACGCCGCGACCGCCGCGTCGATCCCGACGACCACCGCCGAGCCGAGCGCGATCCCGAACACGGTCAGCAACATCGCCGCCGGATGACGGCGCGCATCGCCCAGCACCAGCCGACGCGCCAGCCCAAAGAGACCGGACCCCGATCCGCCCGAGCCGCTCATGCCACCGCGGCCCCGGCCGCACGCACCAGCGTCGAGTTCTCGATCGCCGCCCCGTCCTCGAGCACCAGCCGCTCGTCGCACCGCGCCGCCGCGGCGTCGTCGTGCGTCGCGAGCACCATCGCGAACCGCCGCTCACGCCGAAGCTCGTCCAGAACGTCCAGGATCTGCTCTCCGGTCCGCTTGTCCAGGTTGCCCGTCGGCTCGTCGGCCAGCACCAGCGCCGGCGACCGCGCCAACGCCCGCGCGATCGCGACCCGCTGCCGCTGCCCGCCGCTCAGCTCGTCGGGGTAGCGGTCCAGCTTGCCAGCCAGCCCCAGCCGGCCCAGCAGCCCCGCCAGCGACTCCCGCGCCCCCGCGTCGAACGCGCCGTCGAGCATCCACGGCACCGCGGCGTTGTGCAGCACGTCCAGCGACGGGATGAGGTGGAACGACTGGAAGACGAACCCGAGCCGCCGCCGCCGGAACAGCGTCTGCTCGCCGGGCGACAGCCCCGCCAGGTCGCGCCCCTCGACCTCGATCGCGCCGGAGCTCGGCGTGTCCATCGCGCCGAGCAGGTTGAGCAGCGTCGACTTGCCCGATCCCGACCGGCCGAGCAGCACCAGCGAACGCCCCGCTCCCAGCGTCAGCGAGACGTCGCGAAGAGCCTCGACGGCGCCGCTCCCGCGCCCGTATGTCTTCGAGAGCCCGGCGGCACGGAGCGTGGTCGGATCGCTGTCGCTCATCAGGCGACATTGTTCGTCGCCCGTTGGGACGGGATTCGCACGAGCGCCTTCGGCCCTGCGTTCGGATTACGGCCGGGTTCTTCGGGAGGGCGATGACGGTCGTTCCGCCATTTCGGTGGCCATCTGGAGGGCTTGGCGCACCTTGAGGGCCTATGCGGATGCGAAACGTCATCGTCGCAGCCTCCCTCGCCGCCAACGTCGGCATCGTGGGTCTGGGCGCGAAGCTGGTCTGGAACCGCGGCGGCCTGGACTACATCCAGCGCCGCCTGGGCATGGCCCCGATTCGGACCGATAACGGATACTCGACCCGCATCGCCCTCCAGCAGGACCTGCCGCTCGTCCGCGACGAGATCGCCTTCGTCGGCGACTCGCTCACCGACGCCATGCACTGGGCCGAGCATTTCGTCGGCCTGCCGGTCCGCAACTTCGGCATCGGCTCGGACACGTCCTCCGACGTCCTGAACCGCATCGACACCATCGCCGAGCGTCGGCCCGCCGAGGTCTTCCTGATGGTGGGGGTCAACGACCTCGGAGGTCACTTCGCGCCGAGCGTCGTCCAGGAAAACGTCCGCAAGATCGTCGAGGCCCTCCGCGAGGAGCGCTCCGACACGCGCGTCGTGCTCTTCAGCATCCTGCCGACCACGAACCCGATGACGGCCGAGTCCATCCCGGCCACCAACACGGCGCTCGAGGCGCTCGCCGCCGAGATCGATCTCGAATACGTCGATCTCTACCCCGCCTACACCGACGCCACCGGCGCGATCCGGCCCGATTTCACGACCGACGGCATCCACCTGACCTCCGCCGGCTACCGGCCTTGGATCGACGCCGTCGAGGAGCTGATCGGCCGCGATCACCACGACCGTAACGTGGCCGAGGTCGAACCCCCGTTCCTGGGCGGCGCGGCGTCGCTGCTCGTCGGCCTCCCGTAGCGAGCCGCCGAGCCGATCGCGCGCCGCGCGCGGCGGACCCGTCGATCCGATTCCGAGCGAGATGACAGGTCGGGGCCGGACCCCCGATTTCGCGCGAGACCTCGCCCGATCCAGCGAATACGCTGATCGTTGTGGTCGTTGCCCGCTCGCCCGGCATCCGGCCGGCGAGGGCGGACGAAACGCCTGCGCGGCGTCCGACCGAGCGGGTGGTCGGGGTCGGGTCGAAATCGGGCTTGGAGCGGGTCGGATCGCATGCGGAAGCACGCCGGAACTGTCGTCGTCTTCGTCGTTCTCACCGTCGTCGCAGGCGCGGTCGCCTGGCAGGCCCTGGGGGCGGGTGAGTCGGCGGACGCGGGCGGCCCGGGCGACGACGTCCGCCCGATCGCCGTCGAGCTGGCCCGCGTCGAGCGCGACCTGATCCGCGATGTCCGCGTGCTCAGCGGCACGCTCGAGGCCTCGACCAGGTTCACCGTTGCGGCCGAGGTCGCAGGCGTCCTCCGCCAGCTCTCGGTCGATCTCGGCAGCGAGGTCGAGCCGGACACGGTCATCGGCAAGATCGACGACGCGCCGCTGCTCCAGGCCGTGGCGGAGTCCGAGGCCGAGCTCGAGGTCCGCCGCGCCGAGCTCGGACGCGCCGGGACCAATCTCGACCTCCGCCAGCGCGAGTTCGAACGCGAGACTTCGCT
Source organism: Planctomycetota bacterium (assembly GCA_038521625.1). Taxonomy (GTDB): domain Bacteria; phylum Planctomycetota; class Phycisphaerae; order Phycisphaerales; family UBA1924; genus JBCBKP01. Next base: position 90,066 of record JBCBKP010000005.1, on the reverse strand, counting down.
GCTCGAGGACGGTGTCACCGCCGAGGCCGCCTACGACGTCGCGCTCGCCGACCTCCGCGCCGCCGAATCCACCTACAAGCTCGCCGAGGCCCGCCTGAGCCAGGCCGAGGCCTCGCTCCGGCTCGCGCGTCTCGGCCTCGAAGACACGCTGCTCCGGGCCGAGTGGACCGGCGAGGTCGAGCGCGTCGTCGTCGGGCAGCGCTACGTCGACCCGGGCAGCACGCTCCGACCCGGCGACCCCGTCGTGACGCTCGTCTCGCTCGAACGCCTCCGCGCGGTCGTCTCGGTCACGGAGCGCGACTACACCAAGCTGCGCATCGGTCAGGTCGCGACGCTCTCGGCCGACGCGATCGAGGGCCGCACCTTCGAGGCGACCATCACCCGCATCGCGCCGGTCTTCGACGAGGCCTCCCGCCAGGCCCGCATCGAGATCGAGGTCGACAATCGCGCCGCCCTACTCAAGCCCGGCATGTTCGTCCGCGCCCGCCTGATCCTCGAGGAGAGGCCCGCCGCGGTCGTCGCGCCGCTCGACGCGATCACACGCCGAGACGGCGAGGACGTGGTCTTCGTCTACGACGAGCAGGAGACCGTCTCGATGATCCCGGTCCGGATGGGCATCGAGGAGGACGGCCGCGTCGAGCTGATCGCCGACCGCCCGATCGACGGCGCCCGCGTCGTCACGCTCGGGCACCAGCTGCTCTCCGACGGCTCGCTCGTCAACGTCCCGGGCGACGCGGTCGCCGAGTTCGAGCCCGCCGGGGCGCTCCCGCCGGTCGAGAAGGCCGAGAGGGCGGCCGAGTAGTGAACCTGCCGGCGACCTGCGTCAAGCGGCCGATCGCGACCACCATGCTCACGCTGATCAGCGTGCTCATCGGCGGCTTCGCGCTCTGGCGCCTCCCGATCGACCTGCTCCCCGAGGTCACGCTCCCGACCCTCACGATCCGCAGCACCTACGGGAACGCCAGCCCCGAGGAGATGGAGCGGATCATCACCGAGAAGATCGAGGAGACCGTCGCGCTGGTCAGCGGCGTCGAGGAGATCACCTCCGAGTCCGGCGAGGGCTCCAGCAATGTCCGCATGCGCTTCGCCTACGGCACCGACCTCGACGCCGCGGCCAACGAGGTCCGGGACCGCATCGACCGCGTCAGCGACGAACTGCCCGACGACTTCCCCCGCCCACGCGTCAGCAAGTACGACATCTCCAACTCGCCGATCGTCATCCTCGGCGTCTCCAGCTCGCTCGACCCGGTCGAGCTCACCAGCCTGATCGAGAACGAGATCCTCTACCGCTTCGAGCAGATCGAGGGCGTCGCGGTCATGGACATGTGGGGGGAGAGCGACCGCGAGATCCGCGTCGAGCTCGACCTCGAACGCATCCGCGCGCTCAACCTGCCGCTCGAGACCGTCCTCGGCGCCCTCCGCGCAGCCAACATCAACCTCCCCGCCGGCGAGATCGACCGCGGCCGACAGGAGGTCACGATCCGCACCCCGGGCGAGTTCGAGAGCCTCGAGGAGCTCAAGAGCACCGTTGTCGCCGTCCGCGAACGAGGGCCGATCCAGCTCGACGACATCGCCGTCATCGTCGACAGCCACCGCGAGAAGACCCGCATCGTCCGCATCGAGGGCAAGCCCGGCGTCCGCCTCGCCGCCCGCAAGGAGCAGGACGCCAACACCGCCGAGGTCTCCCGGAAGGTCCTCGCCGTCGCCGATCAGCTCGAGCGCGAGTTCCCGCAACTCAGCATCAACGTCGCCCGCGACCACGGCCAGTACATCGAACGCGCGATCGCCAACGTCGGGCGCTCGGTCTTCTTCGGCGGCGGCCTCGCCGTGCTGGTCCTGCTGATCTTCCTGCGCAACCTCCGCAGCACGACCGTCATCGCGACCGCGATCCCGATCTCGGTCCTGTCCACGTTCGCGCTGATCGAGTTCGGCGGCTTCACGCTCAACCTGATGACGCTCGGCGGGCTCGCGCTCGGCATCGGCATGATGGTCGACAACTCGATCGTGGTGCTGGAGAACATCTTCCGGCGCGAGGTCGAGGAAAAGGAGCCCCCCGACGTCGCCTCGGTCCGCGGCGCCGGCGAGGTCGCCTCCGCCGTCATCGCCTCGACCGCCACCACGCTGGTCATCTTCCTGCCACTGGCCTTCGTCGACGGCGTCTCCGGCGTGCTCTTCCGCCAGCTCGCGATGGTCGTCGCGTTCGCGCTCGCGGTGTCGCTCGTCGTCTCGCTCACCGTCGTCCCGATGATGTCGGCCAAGCTGCTGCCGCCACCCGAGGTCGCCGCCGGCGCCGCGCCGAAGCGAGGCCTGTCGTGGCTGATCGACCGCGTCGGCGGCGGGATCCTCGGCGCGATCGAACGCTTCTACCTCGGGGTGCTCCGCGACTCGATGCGGTTCCGACTCGCGACCATCGGGCTCGCCGGCGCCATGCTCGGCGGCGCGTTCGCCGTCGTGCCGCTGGTCGGCAGCGACTTCCTCCCGCCCAGCGACGAGGGCGAGGTCCGCGTCTCGGGCGAGATGGAAGTCGGGACCCGCCTCGAGCTCGTCGACCGCCAGACCAAGCTCATGGAGTCGCTCGTGCTCGGCGGCATCCCCGAGCTCAAGAGCGCCACCGTCACGGTCGGCGCCTCGAGCTGGAACCCCGACGACGCCTCCGAGGGCGAGATCAGCATGTCGCTCGTGCCGGTCGCCGAGCGGACCCGCTCCAACACCGAGATCGCCGACGAGCTGCGATCCAAGCTCGACGGGCGAATCCCCGGCATGGAGATCCGCACCCGCGCGCCCCAGGGCCAGCGGATGCTCGAGCGCGTCCTCGGCAGCAGCGACGGGCTCGAGGTCGAGATCCGCGGCTTCGACCTCGAGGTGCTCGACGCGCTGGCCAGCGAGGCCGAGACGGCGATCAAGGAGGTCGAGGGGGTCACCGACGTCCGCGCCCAGCGCCGCGTCGGCGTGCCGCAGGAGCTGATCCGCGTCGACCGGCGCAAGGCCGCCGACCTCGGCGTCTCCGTCGAGCGCGTCGCCCGAACCCTCGAGACCGCGCTCGGCGGAACCCAGGCCGGCAGCTTCCGCGAGGACGGCGACGAGCACCGCATCTTCGTCCGCCTCCGCGACGCCCGCAAGCTGCCGCTCGACCAGATCCTCGACATCACGCTGATCGGAAACAACGGGCGCGAGGTCGCGCTGCGCAACCTCGTCAGCGTCGAGCCGGGCACCGGCCCGCTGATCATCAACCGCAAGGACCAGCAGCGGATCGCCACGATCGGCATCAACTACACCGGGCGCGACGCCGGCGCCGTCGCCTCCGACGTCCAGGACCAGCTCGACCGCATCGTCACCCGCCCCGGCTACAACATGGCCGTCGCAGGGACCTACGAGGAGCAGAAGAAAACCACTCGAGAGATGGGCCTCACCTTCGCGCTCGCGGTCGTGCTCGTCTACATGGTGCTCGCGAGCCAGTACGAGTCGCTCCGCGACCCGCTGGTCGTCATGCTCTCGGTCCCCGCGGCCGCGATCGGCGTCGTGGCGACGCTCTACCTCTCGGGGACCACGTTCAATCTGCAGTCCTACATCGGCTGCATCATGCTCGGCGGCATCGTGGTGAACAACGCGATCTTGCTGGTCGACCAGGCCGGGCGGCTCCGCCGCGCCGGGCACGCGACGCGCGACGCCCTCCGCGAGGCCGGACGCCGGCGCCTGCGCCCGATCCTGATGACCTCGCTGACGACCATCCTCGGGCTGATGCCCCTGGCGCTCGGCCTCGGCGAGGGCGCCGAGGCCCAGGCGCCGCTGGCGCGGGCCGTGGTCGGGGGGCTGGCGTTCTCGACGCTGGTCTCGCTGCTGCTCGTCCCGGCGGTCTACAGCCTGATCCACGCCAAGGACGACCGTTCGCCCGCCGCGGCCTGATGCTGATCCCAGCAGGCGAGAACGCGGAGTCGCGGACGTATCGAGAGCCGCGCAGATCGCGTGTCCACGATCCTCCGCCGATCCGCGCCTTCGTCGCGAACGCGCTTCCGCCAGCCCCTTTCTCCTCCTCTGTGCGCGCGCACCATCGCCCATCGCCCACTCCGGATCGCCCTTCCCGGGCTTTTTCTTCTCCCTTCCACACAAGCACTTCCGACGATTTGCGCCACACGATCTCCGCGTTCGTGCGCACAAACCCGGCCCGCCGCGCCGAGGGGTAGGAGGCGCCAATGCGCGACGCGGCGGACAACACCCTCGACGAACTGGTCCGCCTGCTCGCCGACCCGCACGCCACGCTCGCGGATATCACCGAGGGGCTCGACCTCTCGCCGGCCGAAGCGATCGACCTGCTCCGCTCGCCGAACGGCGCCGCCGCGCTGAGAGCCACCCTAGAGCTGCTCTCGATCCAGCGCGATCTCGCCCGCGCCCGCGCCGAGATCGCGGCGATCAACCAGCTCGCCGACCTCGCCGAACACCCGACCGATTACGGCAGCCGACCCGCACGCCTCACCGAACGCGCCGCCGAAACGGCACGCAAGTCGGCGTCCACGATCCTCCGCTCGATCGGCATCCATCGCGGACCGGCCCAGCCGCGAAGCGGAAGTTCATCTCCGCGAGCGGCTGCAAGCTCACCCCCGGACGGGCGTGACACAGCCGACCGCAAACCCCCGCGCGCATCTTTCGGTGCGCACGGGAGCGGGGCTTCCCTCGTGAAGAGGGGGGATCGGCCACCATCGGGGACCGCACCCCGAGGTCCGATCCCGCCGGTCGCGTTGCGGCGATCGTGCGGAACGTCGAATGACACGTCGCGCAAGAGAAAGGGCCCGGCGCGTCGGTGCGCACCGGGCCCTGATGGGTACGAGAGATGTCGGTCCGGATCAGCCGCCGCCGCCGCCGGCCTCGCCGAGCGTGATGGTCAGGGTCTGCTCCCGGCCGTCACGCATGATCCCGAGCGGGACCTCGTCGCCCGGCTCGTAGTTCGGCATGAGCTGCATCCAGCTCTGCAGGTCGGTGATCTTCTGGCCGTCCCAGCGGACGATCACGTCGCCCTCCCTGAGCCCGGCTTCCTCCGCCGGCCCGCCCGTGCTGACGCCGGCGAGCGTGATGCCCGAGGCGTCGGCGTTGTAGTCGGGCTGGATGCCGATGCGGACGCGGATGCCGCGGACCGGGCGCTGCGCCTGGGTCTGCTGCGGCTCGACGTAGTCGAAGCGATCGGGACGGACGGCCGCGGCCTGGACGATGTTGGAGTACATCTCGACGGTCTTGACGGCGCCGACGCGGTTGATCTTCCAGACGACGTCCGCGGGGGTGTGGTAGTCCTCGTGGAAGTCGGCGATGATCGAGAAGAGCACCGGGACGCCGGCGCGGTAGAACGGCGTGTGGTCGCTGGCGCCCGACATGGTCTCGGGGACGACGCACTCGAGGCCCGAGGCGTCCATGAACGGCTGGATGAAGTCCTCGAGGCCCTCGCCGGTGTAGCCGCCGGCGACGAGAACGCGCTCGTTCTCGATGCGGCCGATCATGTCCCAGTTGACCATGAGGACGTGGTCCTCGGCCGGGACGATCGGGTCGCGGACATAGTGGAACGAGCCGTTGAGGCCGCTCTCCTCGCCGCTGAACGCGACGATGAGGATCGAGCGGCGGGGCTCGTCGGGACGCTCGGCGAAGGCGCGGGTGAGCTTGTCGGCAATGAGAATCAGGCCGGCGCTGCCCGAGGCGTTGTCGTCGGCGCCGGGGTGGAGCTCGCCCGGGCCGCTGCGCGAGCCGAAGTAGCCCATGCCGAGGTGGTCGAGGTGGGCGCCGATGACGATGTACTCGTCGGCGAGGTCGCCCACGCCCGGGATCAGGCCGCCGACGTTCTCGGCGATGACCTCCTCGCGGCCCGCGTCGGCGATCATCGTCACGCGGGTGCCGAGCTCGATCATCTCACGGCCGTCGTTGGCGTGGCGGAGAAGGGCGCCGATGGTGCGCTGCTCGCGGCCGGTGTTGATCAGCTTCTCGGCGGCCTCGGGGGTCGCCATCATGACCGGGAACTCGACGCCGCCGCCGCCCGAGCGGAAGCGGTTGATCTGGACGTCGACGCCGGGCGGGTTGACGATGATCGCGCCGGCGGCGCCGCGCTCCTGGATGGCGCCGAGCTTGTTGACGAACTGGGCGGCGTCGGACCAGCCGGCCTCGCCGTCGTTCCAGAGGCTGTTGCCCTCCTCGTCCATGGGCTCGTAGCGGAACAGGACGGCGATCTTGCCCTCGAGGTCGGCGTCGCCGCGGAAGCTCGAGAAGCCGTCCGGGCCCTCGTCGATGCCGAAGCCGACGAACACGGCCTGTTCGGTGAGCTCGCCGGCGCCGCCGAGGCCGGTGAGGACGAAGTCCTCGTCGGCGACGAGGGTGACGTCGCCGCGGCGGCCGTCGGCCGAGAGGCCCTCTGCGTCGACGATCCAGGTGCCGCCGAGCTCGAAGGGATCGCGGAACGAGGCGAACTGGTTGCCGTACTCATCGGGGAAGGCGGGCTGGAGGCCGTAGAGCTCGAAGTGGGTCTGGACGTAGTCCTTGGAGCGTTCCATGCCGGCCGAGCCGGGGACGCGGCCCATCATGTAGGGATTGGCGAGCGTCGAGATGTGGACGTCGTACGCGCGGACGTCGTCGGGCAGGGCGGTCAGCGCATCGGCGATGGGCGAGCCCTGGACCTGCGGCGTGTCGACCTTCTCGCCCTCCGAGGCGAGGGCCACACCGCACGAGAGCCCGGCCGTCATCGCAACGGCACGCACACACCAACCACGAATCTTCTGCATCACTGGCTCCTCATGGCTTCACGAAGGGATCGGAAGCGCGGGATGAAATTCCGGCCCGGGCGGGACGGGCATCCGCCGGCCGCGCGTCCGGAGAGTCTACCGGCCGATGACGTACGATCACGCCATGCGACCCCGATTGCGATCCGGTTTTGCGAGTTCTGTTCGGGTTCTCACCCTAACGATTGTCGCGTTCTTCACGTCGCCCGCGTCCGCCCACCCGCAGGACGGGCCGCACGCCGACCTGCGGATCCGGGTCGGGGACGACGGGGTCCGGTTCAGCGTCGGGCTGAATCTGGTGTTCATGGACACGATCGACCCTCTGCCGCGGGAGGTCGAATCGGCGGTCACGCCGGTCGAAGCGGACCGGATCGAGGCCCGGCTGGCGCGGTACTTCCGCGACGAGGTCGTCGTCGAGATCGACGGCGAGCGGGTGCTCCCGACTGTTGAGTCGTTCAAGATCAATCTGGACCCCGATCCCGGCATGGTGGCGATCTTCCCCCGCTTCGGGATGCGCGCGCTGGTCCGCTCCGCCACGATCCTGGACTACCCGGTCGAGGGGCTGCCGGAGACGGTCTCGGTCACCTGGCCGGTCTTCCCGCGGGACGCGCTGGCGCTGGAGCTCGAGGGCCTGACCGGGCCGGACGGCGGGGCGCCGTACATGTTCCTCGAGGCCCAGCTGCAGGCCGAGGGCGTGCTGGAGATGATCCGCTTCAGCCGCGAGGAGCCGACGCACGTCTGGCGGTCGTCGGCGCTGGGCGGCGGGAGCCGGTTCGCCGAGGTGCCCGGATTCAGCGCGGGCGGGGCTGCGGAGCTGCCGGTGGTCTCGGTCGGTCTGGGGCTGGCGGCGCTGGTCGGCATCGCGTGGCTGACCGCGGCGATCAGCGGGGGCAGGCCGGTCCTGGCGCCCGGGGCGCTGCTCGTGCTGGCCTCGGTCGGCTCGCTGACGACGCGGGGCATCGCCCGGGTCGAGCTGCCGGGCACGGGCGCGGCGGCGCTCGACGCGGCGGCGGCCGAGTCGGTCTTCGTGCCGCTGCACGAGAACCTGTACCGGGCGTTCGATTTCACGGACGAGTCCGACATCTACGACGCGCTCGAGCGTTCGGTCTCGGGCGATCTGCTGGAGACGCTCTACTCGCAGATCTACGGGTCGCTCATCGATGCCGAGAACGACGGGCTGCTCGGCATCGTGACCGGCGTCGAGCCGGTCGAGACGGAGATCACGGGCCTCGAGCCGCGGGGCGAGAGCCCGAGCTTCGTCGTCCGCCACCGCTGGCGGGTCGCGGGCACGGTCTACCACTGGGGCCACTCGCACACGCGTCTGAACGAGTACGAGGCGGACTACACGGTCGCGCTGGTGGACGGCGGCTGGCGGATCACCGAGAACACCGTGCGAGAGCAGCGGCGGATCGATGCGCCGCCGGTCATGCCGGCGGAGATCTGAGCCCGATGCCCGCGGCCGTCAAGATCGAGGGGCTCCGGTTCACGCGCGGCGAGGGCCCGGACCGGTTCGAGCTGCGCGTGCCTTCGCTCCGGATCGACCCGGGGCGGCACACGGCGATCGTCGGCCCGTCGGGCTGCGGGAAGACGACGCTGCTGCGCCTGGCGACGGGGATCCTGCTGCCGGACGCGGGGTCTTGCGAGATCGACGGGGTCCGGGTCGACCGGCAGAGCGACCGGGACCGTCGGGGGATGCGGGCTCGCAAGGTCGGCATGGTCTTCCAGCAGTTCGCGCTGCTCGACTATCTGTCGGCGCTGGACAACATCCTGCTGCCGGCGCGGATCGCGCCGGGCCCGGGGGCGACGGCGGAGGTCAGGCGGCGGGCGCGCGATCTCGCGCGGGACTGCGGGATCGCGGGGGTGCTGGCGCGCAAGCCGGCGAAGCTCTCGCAGGGCGAGCGGCAGCGTGTGGCGATCTGCCGGGCGCTGGTGATGCGCCCGATGCTGATCGTGTGCGACGAGCCGACGGGCAACCTCGACGCACGGCGCTCGGGCGAGGTGATCGACCTGATCTTGTCCGAGGCCCGGGCGGTCGACGCGACGGTGGTGGCGGTGACGCACGACACCGGGATCGTGGGTCGGTTCGAGGGCGTGTTCGACCTGTCGGCGGCGCCGGCCGATCGGGCACGCGTGGCGGTTGGGGCGACGGCATGACCGGCTCCGCCTACCTGGCGCTGCGGTACGCCTTACACCACCCGCTCCGGACGGGCGTGCTCGCGGCGTGCGTGGCGGTGGCGCTGGCGCTGCCCGCCGGGTCGCGGGCGATCCTGGAGCGGTTCGAGTCGTCGCTGTACGCCCGTGCGCGGACGGTGCCGCTGGTGGTGGGGGCGAAGGGCAGCCGGTTCGATCTGGCGTTCTCGGCGCTGTACTTCCGGGCGACGGACCTGGCGCCGACGCCGTACCGCGAGTACGCCGAGCTGCTCGACGAGCCGAGCGTGCGGGCGATCCCGGTGCACGCGCGGTTCACGGCCTCGGGGGGCGACGTGCCCGTTGTGGCGACGAGTATCGAGTACCTCGAGACGAGGGGGCTCGCCCCGGACGAGGGGCGGGTCTTCGCTCGCGTGGGCGAGGCCGTGATCGGGTCCCGGGCGGCGGAGCGGCTCGGGCTGGGCGTGGGCGGCTGGGTGTTCAGCGATCAGCGTGAGCTGTACGACATCACGTCGCCGCCCTCGGTGAAGCTCGACATCGTCGGCGTGCTCGGGGAGACCGGCACGCCGGACGACGATGCGCTCATCGTCGATCTGGAGACGGCGTGGGTGCTCGAGGGGATCGCGCACGGGCACGACGAGGCGGAGGAGATCGAGCGCGCCGACCTGGTGATCGGGCGCTCCGAGGAGCACGTGGCGCTCTCGGGCGCGGTGGTGACGTACCAGGAGATCACGGACGAGAACGCGGCTTCGTTCCACCTGCACGGGCCGCGGGACAACCTGCCGCTGTCGTCGATCCTGGTCTACCCGGCGGACGACAAGGCCCGGACGATCGTCCGGACGCGGGTGGACGCGAGCGCGGCGGCGCAGGCGATCGTGCCGACGCGGGTGATCGACGACCTGATCGCGTTCCTGCTGCGGATCCGGGCGCTGATCGACGCGCTGTCGGCGATCCTGCTGCTCTCGACGCTGACGCTGATCGGGTGCATCGGGGTGCTGAGCTACCGCGTGCGTGCGGCCGAGATCCGGACGCTCGGCGAGATCGGGTGCGCGCGCGGGACGGTCGGGCTGATGTTCGCGTTCGAGGCGGGCGGCGTGCTGGCGGTCGCGGGCGCGGTCGCCGGCGTGGTCACTCTTGCGGCGCTCGGGCTGGCCGAGCCGCTCATGCGAGCCGGTCTCTAGGAAAGGAAGATCTCATGCGGCTGTGGCTTCTTGCTCTGGCGTGCTGCGTGTGGCTGGTCGGGTGCTCGGAGTCGGGCGAGCGGGCGGCGACGCCGACGGAGCCCGAGCTCGAGCGCGCGGTCTACGCGACCGCGTACCCGGTGGCGTACTTCGCGGAGCGGATCTCGGGCGGGACGGTCCCGGTCCGGCTGACGGTGCCCGAGGACGCGGACCCGGTGTCCTGGCAGCCGTCGGCGGCGGAGATCGCCGCGTTCCAGGGGGCGCGGCTGGTGGTGACCAACGGCGCGGGGTTCGAGGGCTGGGTCGGCTCGGCGCCGCTGGCGCGCTCGCGGATCGTCGAGAGCACGCGGGCGTTCGAGGACGAGCTGCTGACGATCGAGACGGCGACGCACTCGCACGGGCCGGGGGGCGAGCACACGCACGAGGGGATCGATCCGCACACCTGGATGGACCCGGTGCAGGCCCAGCGTCAGGCGCGGGCGATCGCGTCGGCGATGGGCGAGGCGTTCGAGGGCGAGGACTTCGATGCGAACCTGGCGGCGCTGATCGAGGATCTCGCGTCGCTCGACCGCGGGTTCCGGGATGCCGGGCTGGAAGGGCTTTCGTTGCTGGCGAACCACGGCACGTACAACTATCTCGCACGCCGGTACGGCTTCGAGGTCCGGACCGTGGATCTCGATCCGGGGTCTGAGGACGTCGTCGCGGCGGTCGAGGCGGTCCGCGGGGCGATCGACGAGAGCCCCGCCCTGATCATGCTCTGGGAGGCGGCGCCCGCCGAGATCGTGGCGTCGGCGCTGGAGCGTGAGTTGGGCGTCCGGTCGGTCGTGATGTCGCCGGGCGAGCGGCGGCCGGGCTCGGGGGACTACCTGGCGCTGATGCGCGAGAACATCTTGAGGCTGGCGGAGGCGGGCCGCTGAGGGAGGGCGGGCTGCGCCCGACCGATTGTCGCGCTATTCTGATCTTTCCGTGAGTCCTCGCCGACGATGTCGCTTCTGGCGGGCCGAGCCGTGTTCGGCCTTGCCGGGGTGAGATCTTGAGTTGCATTGGAGGAGCCCGAATGACGCTGCGTGAGACCGTGATCGAGACCGTCGCCCGCTTCCACCAGAGCGGGGCGACCCAGACGAGCGCGGACCCGACCGCGATCTTCGGCGAGGACGCGTTCACGGAGCGCGTGATGCGCGAGCGTCTGCCGAAGGAGGTCTTCTCTGCCGTCCGCCAGACGATGATCTCGGGCGCCCGGCTGGACCCGGCGGTGGCGCAGAGCGTGGCGAGCGCGATGAAGGACTGGGCGCTGGAGCGTGGCGCGACGCACTACACGCACTGGTTCCAGCCGATGACGGGCGAGACGGCGGAGAAGCATGACTCGTTCCTCTCGCCGGACGGGACGGGCGGCGCGCTGACGGCGTTCAGCGGCGACGCCTTGGTGCAGGGCGAGCCGGACGCTTCGAGCTTCCCGTCGGGCGGCGTCCGCCAGACGTTCGAGGCGCGCGGGTACACGGCGTGGGACCCGACGAGCCCGGCGTTCGTCAGCCGCGGCACCGACGCGGTGACCCTGTGCATCCCGACGGCGTTCGTCTCGTACACGGGCGAGGCGCTGGACAAGAAGACGCCGCTGCTGCGTTCGATGGACGCGGTGAGCGAGCAGGCGATCCGGGTCCTCAAGATCTTCGGGACCGACGCGGGCGTGGACCGCGTGTTCGCGACCTGCGGGGCCGAGCAGGAGTTCTTCCTGATCGACCGGGCGTTCCGGTTCCAGCGCCCGGACATCCTGCAGTGCGGCCGGACGATCATCGGGCGTGCGCCGGAGAAGCACCAGCAGCTGAGCGATCACTACTTCAACGCGATCCCGGACCGGGTCGGCAGCTACCTCGTCGAAGTCGAGCGGTCGCTGTACCGCATGGGCGTGCCGCTGCAGACGCGGCACAACGAGGTGGCGCCGGGCCAGTACGAGATCGCGCCGCTGTTCGAGACGGCGAACGTCGCGGCGGACCACCAGCAGCTGATCATGAAGGTGCTGCGTGAGACGGCGCCGAAGTTCGGCCTGGCGTGTCTGCTGCACGAGAAGCCGTTCGCGGGCGTGAACGGTTCTGGCAAGCACGTGAATTGGTCGCTGGCGACCAACACGGGCGTGAACCTGCTCGACCCGAAGGACGAGACGCACACGAACCTGCAGTTCCTGACGTTCCTGTGCGCGGTCATCCGGGCGCTGGATCTGAACGCCGGCCTGCTGCGGGCGTCGATCGCTTCGATCGGCAACGACCACAGGCTCGGCGCCAACGAGGCCCCGCCGGCGATCCTCTCGATCTTCCTGGGCGACATGCTCGAGGATCTGGTCGATCAGATCGCCAGGGGCGACCTGCACGAGACCAAGTCGGGCGGCAAGATGGACCTGGGCGCCCGGACGCTGCCGGACCTGCCCCGTCACTCGGGCGACCGGAACCGGACGAGCCCGTTCGCGTTCACCGGCAACAAGTTCGAGCTGCGTGCCTCGGGCTCGACGATCAACGTCTCGTGGCCGGTCACGATCATGAACACGATCATGGCGGACTCGCTGAGGTTCATCGCGGACCGGCTCGAGGCCGAGGTCGGCGGCAACGGCGATCCGAAGGCGGTGGCGCAGAACGCCGAGTCGGTCCTGAAGGAGATCATCGGCGAGCACCGCAAGGTGGTCTTCGGCGGCGACAACTACAGCGAGGAGTGGCACGCGGAGGCCGAGAAGCGCGGGCTGCCGAATCTGAAGGACACGCCGGCGGCGCTTCCGGAGCTCGTCAGCGACCGCGCGATCAAGGTCTTCGGTGACTTCAAGGTCCTGAGCGAGGCCGAGGTCCGCTCGCGCTACGAGACCTACGCCGAGCAATACATCACGATGCTCGGCATCGAGGCCGAGACGCTGACGGCGATGCTCGAGACCGGCGTGATCCCGGCGGTGGTGCGGGCGCTGAACTTCGCGGGCGGTGCGTCGGCGGCGTGCTCGCAGTCGGGCCACCCGAGCCAGTCGCTGGGGCACCGGATCACCAAGCTCGACGCGGTGCTCGGGAAGCTCGAGGACGGCGTGACGCGCGTCAAGATCGCGACCGAGGCGCTCGACGCGGATCACCTGGCGGAGTCGGCGACGGCGGTCAAGGAGGCGATGGACGCGGCGCGCGAGGCCTCGGACGAGGCGGAGCGGATCGTCGCGGACGACCTCTGGCCGATGCCGAAGTACCGCGACATGCTGTTCATTCGCTAGTTGGAGACGCCGCCCTCCGGCGGCGAGAGGGACCGTCCGGGGGCGGCCGCGGGGTCAGCGCCAGTCGATGACGAGCTTCCCGAACTGTGCGCCCGCCTCCAGCCGGGCGTGCTGGTCTTTGGCTTGGTCGGCGGGCACGACGGAATCGACGACCGGGCGGAGGGCGCCGCTGGAGAGCAGCGCCGCGACCTCGCGGAACTCGGCGGGCGTGCCCATGGTCGAGCCGAGGATGCGGAGCTGGTTCCAGAAGACGCGGGCGAGATCCGTCGTCGCGTCGGGCCCGGTCGTGCATCCGGGCGTGACGTAGGCGCCGCCGCGGGCGAGGCTCTTGATGCACCAGAGATGCGTGGCCTTGCCGACTGAGTCGACGGCGAGGTCGACGCCGCGTTTGCCGGTCCAGGCGCGGACGTCTCGCGACCAGTCCTGGCCCTCGTCGAGCACGGCGTGGTCGGCGCCGAGGTCGATCGCGCGGTCGAGCTTGTGGCGGTGTCGGCTGGTGACGCAGACCGGGCAGCCGAGGTGGCGGGCGATGGCGAGGGCCGCGGTCGCGACGCCGCCGCCGATGCCGGTGATGAGCACGGACTGGCCGGGTCGCAGGCCGGCCTTGCCGACCATCATGCTGTACGCGGTGAGCGCGGTCAGGCCGAAGGCGGCGGCCTCGGTCGGGTCGATTGATCCGGGTATCGCGGCGAGCTGCGCGACCGGCGCGGTGAAGCGCTCGGCGTGGGTGCCGGGGCTGTCGTGCTCGCCGATGAGCCGGTAGTCGGGCGCGAGCGAGGAGTGGGGCGGGTTGTCCGGGTGCTCTCGCGGCGCGACCGGCACGGCGGCGTTGAGGATGACGCGACGGCCGACCCAGGCGCTGTCGACGCCGTCGCCGACGGCTTCGACCTCGCCGCAGGCGTCGCAGCCGCCGACGCGGGGGTAGTCGAGCGCGAGGCCGGGGACGCCCTTGCCGACCCAGAGGTCGAGGTGGTTGAGGGCGCTGCAGAGGGTCTTGACGACGGCGTGGCCGGGCGGGGGCGCGGGCGGATCGGGGAAGTCGTTCTTGAGCTCGATGTTCGGCGCGACGGGGTCGCCCTGCTGCGTGATGACGGCGGCTCGCATGGCGGCAGCGTACGGGCGTTGGCACCGGCGGGGCGGTTCGTTAGTCTGGCCGGATGACTTCCAGCAACCTCGACCGTCGTTCGTTCCTCGCCAGCCTGGGCGTCGCCGCGGGCGGGCTGGCGACCGCTTCTGTTCTGAGCCGCGCGGGTGCGTCGCAGCCGCGGCGTGCGCGGGAGTCGGACGGGGACGCGCACCGCGGCGTGGCGTGCGTGTCGTCGGGGAACGGGCTGCGAACCGTGACGAGGGCGCGCGAGCGGATCATGATGGGCGCCGACCCGGCGGTCGCGATCGTCGAGGGCGTCGGGATCGTCGAGGCGGACCCGAACGACCTGACGGTGGGGCTCGGCGGGCTCCCGAACGAGCGGGGCGTGGTGCAGCTGGACGCGTGCGTGATGCACGGGCCGCTGCACAAGGCGGGCTCGGTGGCGGCGCTGGAGAACATCCTGCACCCGGCGCAGGTGGCGCTGAAGGTGCTACAGACGACCGACCACGTGATGCTCGTGGGCGCCGGCGCGCTGGACTTCGCGCGGGCGCACGGGTTCCCGGAGCAGAACCTGCTGACCGAGCGGGCGCGGGAGATCTGGCTGCGGTGGAAGCGGAACCTCTCGCCGAACGACGACTGGCTGGACGTCGATCAGTCGGACTGGACGCCGGACGGTCGGGAGATCATCGCGGCGGGGGCGGAGATCGATCCGGGCGAGGTGATGTACACGACCGGGACGATCCACTGCTCGGGCGTGGACGATCGCGGCGATCTGGCCGGGTGCACGACGACGAGCGGGCTGAGCTACAAGATCCCGGGGCGGGTGGGCGACTCGCCGATCATCGGCGCGGGCTGCTACACGGACAACGAGGTCGGCTCGGCGGGCTGCACGGGTCGCGGCGAGAGCGTGATCCAGTCGTGCGGGGCGTTCTCGATCGTGCAGGAGATGGAGAAGGGCTTCGGACCGACCGAGGCCTGCCTGAACGTGCTGAAGAAGGTCTCGGACCGCTCGGTGAAGCAGAAGCGGCTGCGGGATTCGCGCGGGCGGCCGAACTTCAGCCTTTCGCTCTACGCGCTGCGGAAGGACGGGGCGTACGGCTCGGCGACGATGTACGAGGGACCGACCTTCACGGCCGCCGATTCGAGCGGGGCGCACACGCTGAAGTGCGCGTTCCTGTACGAGCGGGGCTGATCGGTTTTTTTACGGTCTTCGGGTATTGCTTGAACGGATCCGGGCATCGGCCGATACTCTGGTGATCGATGGGCTTCGCGGAACGGGTCATCTCGGTCTGGCTGGTCGCGGCGATGCTGCTGTCGCCGTTCGCGATCCTGCGGTCCGGCGAGCCGGTGTGCTCGATGGACGTCGTCGAGATGGCGTGCGGCTCCGGGTCGGCGTTGACGTCGCACACGGTCGCGGCGGTCGGCTGCGGCGGGTGCCCGATGTCGACCGAGCCGGTCGCTCCGGTGCCCCTCGACGATGTCGAGAATGAGGTCGAGCGGGGGCCGATCGCGCCGGGCCACTGCCCGTCGGACGACGGGTGCCCGAGCGATGGCCCGTGCTGCTGCGTGTTCTGGCCGCGGCTAGCGACGGCGCTCACGGTGCCGAGCATGCTGCTGGAATCGCCGACCCCCGCGGTCGGGTTCGAGCTCGTGATGGAATCGTGCCGGTCGGTCGCGCTCGATACCCCGGCTCCGCCTCCCAAGCTCGTATGACTCTTCTCGATCTCAACGTCTTTCACTGACTTTGACAGAATCACACGAAGGAGAAATCTCATGAGCAACAAGCTCATTGCCAGCATTGCGGGGATCGCGCTCGGGGCGATCTCCGGGATCGCGCTCGCCGCGATGGGCGGCGGTTCGCAGGCCCTGACGGCCGACGAGGGCTGCTGCGGCGGCTGCGATGCCGGCTGCGTCTGCTGCGACGGCGGCCCCTGCAACTGCGAGGATTGCTGCTGCGACGCGGGCGGCTGCTGCGAGGCCGGCGAGGCCCCGGCGGCGCCGGAGCCGGCGCACACGTGCCCCGAGGGGCTCGTCTGCCCGGTGTGCAGCGAGTGATCCGATAGCGGCCGAACGGTCGCTGAGTTGACGAAAGCAAACGGCCGCGGGGGGAGACCCTCGCGGCCGCGTTCGTTTTTGGGTTGTCTCGAGAGTTCGCCGGCGCGGGCCGGCGACGTCGGGTCTTACTTCTGGATGGTTTCCATGCCCTCGACGTGCTGCATGGCGCGGCGGCGGTCGCGGAGGCGGCGGCTCTTGCCGACGCGGTCGCGAAGGAAGTAGAGCTTTGCGCGTCGGGCGTCGCCGCGGCGGACGACCTCGAACTTGGCGATCAGCGGGCTGTTGAGCGGCCAGGTGCGCTCGACGCCGATGTTGTCGACGATGCGGCGGACGGTGATCATCTCGTTGATGCCGCGGCCCTTGCGGCTGATGAGCACGCCTGAGAAGACCTGGACGCGTTCGCGTTCGCCCTCGACGATGCGGACGTGGACGTTGATCGTGTCGCCGATGTCGAAGCGGGGGAGGTCCGTCTTGAGGACGGACTCGTTGATCGAATCGATGATCTGCTGGGTGCCCATCGGCCTGTCTCCGTCGGTGCCGCCGGTTGGCTCGATCCGGCGGGCCTCAACGATAGGCGGGGCAGATCCGGGCGGCGACTGTTCGGTCGCGGCGGGTCAGGGGGCTTCGCCTTCGGCTTCCGGTGAGGGCAGGGGCACGTTCGGGATCGAGATCGGCTCGGCCCAGATGCTGCGGAAGCTGCTGTTCCGCAGGAGCCGCTCGGGGTCGGGTTCGAGGACGAGATCGATGGTCTCCGGGGGCTGGCCGTCGGGCTCGTAGATCATCGTGACCAGGTGGGCCGATGGCGCCGGCGGGAGCATGGTCTCGGGTGGCTGTCCGACGCGGTAGCCGTGCAGGGCGCCCGGGACGCCGTCGGCGAGTCGGATGTACCCGCTGATCTTGGGGACGGAGGCGTCCGGCGGGCCCTCGAGGCCCTCGTAGCCGAGCATGACGCGGACCAGGATGGCGCCCTCGGGGATGTTCCTGGGTCTGGGCGGGAAGCTCGGCTCTTCGACCCGGATGGTCGGCCGGGTGAAGCCGTCGTCCCGGGTGACCATTTCGATCGCGCTCGCGATCGAATCGACGACCGCGACCTCGTACTCGACGACGACCTCGCGCTGGAGGCGTCCGGGGCCAGGGTCGATCGGCGGCCCGCTGGAGACGCCGCCGCCCCCGGCGCGCGGCTCGGCGACGACATCCCATACGGTCCGGATCCGGTGCTTGCCGGCGGCGAGGTCCGCGGTCGGCATCTGAACGCCGTTCGAGTTGCGCCAGGAGCTCGCGCGGGAGCCGGACGACTGGGCGTGCGTCACGAGGAACCCCTCGCCGAACTCGATCGGCACGCCGTCGACCTCAAGCGAGAGCAGCCGCATGGTCGAGTAGCTCGTCTCGGCGCGCGTCGTCCGGTCGCTCAACCATGGGCGTGGGACGGCGAGTGTCTCGCCGTCGAGATAGGTATCGCGGATGGGCGTCCTGGGATCGCCGAGGAGGACCTCGGCGTAGGCGACCATCTGCTCGGGTGTCGCGCGCGTGCTGGCGACGGCGTCGGCGGCGATCGTCGCCCAGATCGGATCGACCCGCATCGGGTCGGTGACGGCCAGGCGGCGGTCGAAGGCGAGCTGCTCGAGCCGGGCGACCGGGCGGCCGGTGATCTGCTGCGCGACGACGCGGTCGTGGAGCTCTTCGGCGGCCGCGGTGGCGACGTCGCCGCCGAGCGATTCGATCTCGAAGAAGAGCCACCAGGTCGGCTTGAACCTGTTCCAGTTGGTCTGCGAGGACGCGAGGACGAACGTGAGCAGCAGCAGCGAGGCGACGAGACCGGCCGAGGCGCCGGCGAGGAGCTTGCTGCGTTTGCGGCGGTTGCCGGTGCGGACCGTGCTGTCCGAGAGCGCGCGCCCGCACTCGGGGCAGGTGATCGGGTCGGAGCCGGCGCCGGGGTAGATGCCGTGGAGATCGAAGCCGCACTTGGGGCAGACGGGGTGGTCGTCGATGCGCCGGCCCCGCCAGGCGATGGATGCGGCGAGGAACGAGGCCAGCAGGAGCGTGAGGCCGAGCCAGAGCATGGCCGGCAGCGTACCAGTGGAAGCACCGGCTTGATCGCTCCGTCGCGCCCTCCGGGCGCACACTCGCTTCTTCGCGGCCGCGCCGGAGCGAATCCGGCGGGCGGCCTCGGATCCGGATCGATCCGCCAGCGGCTTCGATGAGCTAGCGGAGCAGGTCGGGGCGGCGTTGTTCGGTGCGTTCGAGCATCTGGCGGAGGCGCCACTCGGCGACCTTCTGGTGGTCGCCGCTGAAGAGGATCTCGGGCGCCTCGATGCCCTCCCAGACGCGCGGTCGGGTGTAGTGGGGGCAGTCCAGGAGGCGCGCGGCGGGGGGGATCCCCAGCTTCTGGGCGAGCTTCGGCGGGAGCGGATCGCCGTTGGGATCGGTGGTCGGGACGCCGGCGAAGCTGTCCTGGGCCGCGGATGCGTCGTCGCCGAGCACGCCGGGCAGGAGCCGGGCGATGGCGTCGATGAGGACGAGCGCGGCGAGCTCGCCGGCGCTGACGACGTAGTCACCGAGGCTGACCTCGAGCGGGTCGAGCCGCTCGATGACGCGCTCGTCGATGCCCTCGTAGTGGCCGCAGATCAGAAGCAGGCCGGGCTCGGCTGCGAGCTCGGAGACCAGCTGCTGGTTGAGCGGGACGCCCTGCGGCGTGAGCAGGATGCGGCGCGGGCGCTCGGGCGCCTGCGATTCGGCGTGCATCGCGGCGTCCCAGAGCGGCTGGCACATCATGACCATGCCGGGGCCGCCGCCGAAGGGGCGGTCGTCGGTCTTGTCGTGCTTGTTGTCGGCGAAGTCGCGGATGTTGGTCGCGTGGACCGAGAGCGCGCCCGCGTCGATGGCGCGCTTGGGGATCGAGACGCCGAGCACGCCGGGCGCGTTGGTCTCGAAGAGTTCGGGGAAGGTGGTGAGGACGTTGATCCGCACGGGGGCTCCCGTGTGGAAGGCCGATCAGCTCTCGGCGGCTTCTTCGGCGGGGGCTTCTGCGCCCTCGCCCTCGGGGGCCTCTTCGGTCGAGGCCTCGGCCTCGGCGGCCGCGGCTGCGGCGGACTTGGCGGCGTCGAGGGCCTCGGTGGCGGTCTGCTGGAGGGCCTCGGCGCGCTCGAGGATGGCGTTCGCGACGGTGTTCTTGGCGTCGTTGAGCGAGCGCTTGGCGGTGTTGACGTGCTGGGTGATGTCGCCGTCGGCGTCCTCGGCGAGCTTCTCGAGCTCTTCGACGATGCCTTCGATGGCCTTCACCGCGGCCTTGCAGCCGCCGCGCTTGCGGTCGATCTCGCGCTGGGCTTCCCACTGGGCCTTGGCCTTGGGGCTGAGCAGGTCGGCCCTGGCGAGCATGTCGCGGACGGTGTCGCTGGGCTGGGCGCCCTTGTCGAGCCAGGCCTTGATGCGGTCTTCCTTGAGGTGGACCTGCTTGGCCTCGTCCTTCTCCATCGGGTTGAACCATCCGAGGTTCTCGATCACCTGGCCGTTGCGGCGCGTGCGCTGGTCGATCGCGTTGATGCGATAGAACGGGCGGTGGGTGCGGCCGAGACGTTGCAGGCGGATGCGGACCACGTGGCGACTCCGGGGGTCAGGGACGGGCGGTCGCGCGGTGCGATCCGCCGGGCCTCAATGATTCGCCGCGGGGTGGGCTGGGTCCACCCGGAAGTGCGGATCGCGATAAACTATCAGATTCCGAACGCCCGGTCGTGGAGGGGCGTGATTCGGGCCCGTGGCGGAATCGGCAGACGCGGCGGATTTAAAATCCGCTTCCCGGCGACGGGAGTGGGGGTTCAAGTCCCCCCGGGCCCATTCGAACTGCCGCCCGACCGCCCGTCCGTTCCATCGGTTCGCAACGCGTTGCTACGGCGGTATGCCGGATGTCTGCGGTGCGCGGTGATTGGCGCGAACCGGCGATCGGTGCGCGGCGTCCGATGATGGGGAGCTTCGAAATCTGAAGCGTTCGTAGCGTGCGGCCGGGGCGACCGTCTCTCGGCGGCGCGGCCACCGCGCGCCGAGCGCACCCATCAGAAGGGAGGCCTGCCATGAAGGCTGCCGGGCTCATCGAGGGCGTGCCCGTCCAGATGCTGGTCGGGAGCACGTTCTCTCAGCGGGAACGCGATAGCTTCGCGCGGGAGTTCGATCACGAGGTGGGGGCGGCGTGCCGCGAACTCATCGATGACCTGCACGCCGCGACGGCGGACTTCGGGCGGTACGCCCGCGATCGCACCAGGGCCTGGGGCGAATGCGGCGGGGAGTACAAGACGGTGGCCGTCGCGTTGGTCGATCTGCTCTGCCCCGCGGTGTCCAAGAAGCTCTTGAGGAAGCTATCGAGCAGGGTGTTCCGGGCGGTGTTCCAGCGCGGGACGGGCAGGGCCGCGTCAAGACTGAAGACCCAGATCTGGGCGAGATGCCGGTACGGCGCCTCCGAGTATTCGCGCGTGATCGACATGATCACGGGCACCACCGAGACGGAGCTCGAGGCCGAGATCAACCACGCGGCCTTGTCGCCGACGGATCGCCTGCACGGCGACGACCCGGCGCTCTACGACACGCTGCTCGCGGTGTCGGTCGGGCGGATGCTGTTCCCCGAGAAGTCTGACGCGTGGTGGCAGGACGAGTTCCAACGCGAGATCTCCGAGGCCGGCTATCCGGCGGTCGGCGTGGATTACCACGCGGACATCCTCGACGGGTACATCTCGGAGTTCGAGATGTACCGCCAGCGGAACGGGCTGAGCACCGGGGCGTCGGACATCCCCACGCACGGGCCGAGGTTCACGCGTCACTGGGCGCGGACGATCCCTCGGCGGGGCGTGCAGGGTCCGCTCGAGCCGTAGACGGCGGCTGGGTGTCGTCGCGGGGTTTAGAAGTCGAACCAGTCGGCGATGCCGAAGCCGTCGACGGCGCCCCGGTTCTCCGGGCGCGCGAAGATCTCTTCGAGCTCCCACCAGTCGATCGAGCGCACGCTCATGTCCATGAAGAGCACGTTGGTGAGCTCGGGGTCGTTGTAGAGCATGGCGCGGTCGATGCCGAGGACGACGTCGGGGCGGAACTCGTAGGGGTTCTTCTGGCCGCCGAGGTCGGTCCGCAGGATGATGTCGGGCAGTCCGTCCTCCATCGGGCCGAAGGGGGACTCGAAGACCTCTGGCTCGAGGATGCCGGCCTCGACGATCAGGCGGAGCTCGCCGGGGAGCCGTCCGTCGTTCTCGGCGGCGTACATCGTGGCGCCGACGCCGGCCTGGCGCATGAGCGCCGAGGACTGCACGCGGCGTGCCGAGATGCGGGCCTGATCGAGCGCGGGCAGCAGGATGCCCGCGAGTGTCGAGGCGGACGCGATCTGCTGGAGCTGGCTCGGGTTGAGAATCGTGGCCAGGTTGGAGAGCAGCGAGCGGTCGAAACGGGCGCGGACGACGAGGTCGTCGCCCTCCCATTTTGCCGTCCAACCGATCGGCTGCACGTCGTCGGCGATCGCGGCGAAGTCGCGGGCGATCACCGGCGGCTCGCGGTCGTCGCCGTGCGGCGAGCGGACCATGTTCTCGATGGCGGCGGCCATGCTCGCGACGGCGGGCACGCCCATGGTCGCCATCTCCTGGGTGCTGTGGTAGGAGACGGAGATCGAGCCGTCGAGCCGGTTCTCGATGGCGTCGAGAAAGTCCGCGTCCTGGGCGATCGAGCCGCCGCGCGCACCGTTGAGGTGCTCGAGCGCGGTCGCGAGGGTGAGCGGCGAGGCCGTCATCACGAGCATGCCGTCGCGGACGGTCCACGCGGGGGCGGCGGGCACGGGCAGGCCCGGGAAGCGGGCGGTGAACGCGGCGCCCGTGCCGCCGTAGCGGCCGAGGTCGATCGAGGCGATCTCGACGTAGCCGCGGGCCTGTTCGGAGCCGAGCTCGTTGATCAGGTCGACGATCTGGGCGTGTGTCTCGAGGAAGGCGGCGGGGTTGTCGATCTCGACCATGGCGACGGTGCCGAGGAAGCCGGCGGGGCCGCCGGTGTTGTAGCTGACGATCCGGTCGCCCAGGTGGGGGAACAGGTCACCCCGGAGATCGATGCCGATCTGCTCGCGGACGAGCGCGAGCGGGTCCTCGCCGGTCGCTTCGGTGATCATGTCGACCAGCCCGACGACGGCGGAGAGATCGAGGGCGACGGCGGCGACCGAAGCGGCATTGCGCGGCACGGCGCGGAAGTCTGCGGCGGTGAGCGGGTCGGCCTGCAGCAGGCCGAGCTCGGTCCAGGGACCGCGGCGTCCGGTGAGGCGCACGATCTCGTGCGCCGCGTCGTCGGAGTGCCCCATGGCGAAGTCGATCCGCATGGCGTCCTGGCCGATCAGGCCGGCCTCTTCCAGAGCGGCGGTGGCCTCCGGCGGGGCCTGGCCCGCGGCCATGCCGGCAACCGGTGCGAGCTTCGCGAAGTCGAGCGAGAACGAGAAGGCCGCGCGGGCGTCGACGAACATCGTTCGGTCTGGGGCGCGCGGCGGTGCGGCGGGGAGATCGCCGAGTGAGATCGAGAGGTGTCGGCCGCCGAGGCTGCGCATCAGGACGGGTCCGGCGGGGGATTCGAGCGTGAATCCGCCGCCGGCGCGTTCGAGCGGGGCGCCCGAATCGATCAGCACGCCCGCGAGGCGTTCGAGCACGGCGTCGGCATCGCCGCCCTCGGGGGAGAAGGAGACGAGCGCGACCGGCTGGCCGGTGGCCTCATCGAGGTCGATGCCGACGGACATCGGCGAGCGGAGCACCTCGAAGGCGAGCAGCGCCAGCGGCGTGGCTTCGACCGGGAAGTCGGGGATCTCCTCGGGGAGTTCGGCGATCCGGTCGGGCAGGAGCTCGAGGGCTTCGAGCACGCCCTGGTCCTTCGGCGAGGGGAGCAGCGCCCGCAGTCCGGCGGACCGTATGTCGATCGCGCTGCGTACCTGGGCGCTGGCGACCTGCGCGCCCGCGACCATCACCGAGACCACCGCCGCCGCACCGAACCATCGCGTCCGCATCGTGCACCTCCCGAAGCCCCCGCGCCGCGGGCCGATGCCGCGGCGTGTGCGTTCTCTGGCAGTGTATCGGTCCGTGTCGGCGGGGCGGCCCCGGCGTGGCGCGGTTCGCCGGATGAACATTGCGCGAAGCCGTTCGGGAGCATCGGGCGCGTGGTAGGGTGAGACGATGAGATCGATCCCCGCTGCCGCGACGTTTGCTGCCACGACTGCCGTCTTGGGCCTGACTCCCGGCGTGCTCGCCGAGCCGCCCCTGCCCGCGTTCGCGCCGGGCCAGGTGGTTGTGATGGCGGACCACCGCCACGACGACCTCGCCGCGTTCGCCGGGGGCGTGTGCGATGCCGCTGGTTTGGATGCGGAACTGATCAAGACCGCCAGCTGCGGGAGGGCGTTGCTGCTCTCTGTCGCGGCTGGGACCGAGCACGCGGCCTGCGCGGCGCTGGCGCGGCAGCCCGGGGTGGCGTTCGCCGAGCTGAACGGCGTTGGCACGGGCGGCACGGGATGGGGCGTGGCGGCGGAGCCCGCGACCCGCGCCGGGACGGGCACGACGGCGCTGCCGCCGAATGACTGGGGCTACCGATTCTCGTGGCAGCACACCGGGTCGAACGGGATGGACTCGGAGCTGGCGTGGGCCCGCACGACCGGCGACCCAAGCATCGTGATCGCGGTGCTGGATACGGGGATCGATCCGACGCACAACGAGTTCGCCGGGCGGATCGCGCCGGGCGAGTTCGACTTCGTGAACACCGATCCGGTCGCGAACGCGGACCACCCGCACGGGATCCACGTCTCGGGCATGGCGATGGCCAACGCGAACAACGGGTTCCAGTTCACGGGCGTGGACTGGAACGCTCGCGTGCTGCCGATCAAGGTGCTCGACAACAACAACTCGGGGTTCACGTTCGACGCGTACGAGGGCCTGCTGCACGCCGCGGCGGATCCGGCGGTGCGGATCGTCAGCCTGAGCCTGATTCGCTACCCCGCGTCATCTCTCTGGGACCAGGGCATCGCCGCCTGCCGGAACGCGGGTCAGATCGTGATCGCGTGCGCGGGCAACGACGGCCCCGGCGACGCCGACGTCAGCTTCCCGGGCGCGCACCCGCAGAGCATCTCGATCGGGTGGACGGGCGAGGACGGGTTCCGGAACAACTCCAGCGGCACGGGCGACGCGCTGGATCTGGTCGCGCCGGGGTCGCGCGTGCCCGGCTTGAGCGAGGTGAACCGGTTCGACGCGGGGTTCTTCCACTTCGGCTGCTCGTTCGCGACGCCGCACACGGCGGGGGTCGTCGGGCTGCTGCTCGCCGAGGCGGACAGGGTTGGGATCCGGCTGAGCCACGACCAGGTCCGCGGGCTGCTGATCGGCGGGGCGCAGCCCTCGCCGGACCCGAACGACATCTTCGGCGACGACGCGTTCTACGGGCACGGCATCGTCAATGCCGCGGGGACGCTCCGGGCGTTCGACGATCAGATCATCGCGAACCGGTGCTCGGCGGCGGACCTGGCGGAGCCGATCGGGGTGATCTCGCAGGCGGACGTCTCACGATTCGTCGATCTGTTCTTCGAGGGTGCCGAGGCGGTCGCGCTGCTCGCGGCGCCCGCGGACGTGGTGAGCCAATCGGACGTCGCGGCGTTCGTGGATCTGTTCTTTGCGGGCTGCCCGACTCGATGAACCCGGGCGCGCGATCGGCAACCGTTAGTTCGCGCGCCCGACCCAGCTGGCCCAGCGTTCGCGGAACTCGGGCGCCATCGAGGGGGTGGCGATCTCGTGCTCGGCGGCGTTGATCGCGGCCGAGGGCATCTCGCCCTTGTGCAGGCTGTTGAAGAGGATCTGCACCGACTCGTAGCCCCAGCCGAAGTAGGGCTGACCGACGAGGGCGCGGACGCGGCCCGACTCGAGGTAGTCGAGCGTCGCGGGGAGGAGGTCGATCGAGACGATCTCCACGCTCTCGGGCACGCCCTCGAGGCCGCCCTCGGCGTAGAGCGGCCACCCGCCGACGAGCGCCCAGCCGTCGATGGGGCCGTGCTCGACGTGGGCTTTGGCCATCGCGGCGACGGCGTCCTCGGGCGTCTCGGGGTGACCGAAGACACCGACGAGGTCGTAGCCGTCGATCTCGTCCATGGCGCCGACGACGCCGAGGACTCGCCGGCTGATGTTGTCCGCGGTGCGGTTGCCGGCGAGCACGGCGACGCGACCGCCGCCGGGCATGGCCTTGGCGAGTTCGTCCATGACGGTGGCGCCCGCGGCGCCGTCGTCGATGCCGTAGTAGGCGAAGCGGGCGCTGCCGGGCACATCCGCGTCGAAGGTGACGATGCGCACGCCGCGGGCGGCGGCTCGGTTGATCGCGGGCGCGAGGACGAGCGGGTCGGTCGCGCTCAGCGCGATGCCGTCGACGCTGGCGTTCATGAGCTCCGCGACGAGCTCGGCCTGTCGTGAGGCGTCCTCGGTGAGCGGGGTGCGCCATGCGAGTTCGACCTGGACGCCCTCCTGCTCGAGGATGTCGCGGGCGGCGGCTTCGGCGCCGGCGCGCGCCGCGATGTACACCGGGTTGGCGGAGGACTTGGCGACCATGCCGATGACGTAGCGATCGCGGCCGAGCGCCTCGGCCTGCGGGGGCGCGGTCGGAGCGGCCGTCGCGCTGCCGCCGGCGGTCGTCGTCTCGGGCTGAGCGGTCGCGGCGCCGCCGTTCGAAGACGCCGGCGTGCCGCCGTCGCAGGCGGCGAGCGTCGCGAGGCCGAGTGCGCCGATCGAGATGGCCGCGATGCGCGAGAGCAAGGACGTGACGGAGGCGGTCATGGCGGGGCTCCCTTGAGCGCCGCGGGCGCGGCGCGATCTTCGTTCAGGATACAGCCCTCTCGTTCGGCTTGCGATAGAACGAGACCGGCCCGCCCCGGAGACCTCGGCGAGGCGTCCCGGGCGGGTCGGCTGCGCGGTTCGTGGCGTCGTTGATCAGTCGATCGTCTGGACGGTGCGGCTGCGCTTGGGGTCGCGGTTCTGCGTCAGCAGGTCGATGGCGCGCTGGCTGTCGGGATTGCTGAAGAACGTCTCCTGCGGGTCCTCGGTGAAGAAGTCGGCGGAGCCGTCGGTGAAGACGTAGTTGCCGCCCCGGTCGCCCCACATGTCGTCCTCGGCGAACCCGGTGTTCTCGTTGAAGCCGACGCGGTTGACGTACTGCTCGCTGTTCCGCGCCTCGCCGTGCCAAGCCTGCGTCTTGATATCGAACTCGATCGTCTCGGTGCCCCACATCGGCGGCGGGAAGAGGATCAGCGGGTCGTCGAGACGCATGCCCGCGATGTACAGGTACGAGACGTTGTAGTGGACGACCTCGAACTCGTTCTGAGGCGCTTCGGGGATCTTCGCTTTCACGGAGTCGGTCCCGCCCGTGCTGCCGCTGACGATGAAGTTCTCGATGCTCGAGGTCGGCCCGCTGCCGACGCCGTTGCCCGTCGAGAACTTGTTGTAGTAGTCGAGGTTGTGTCCGGGCGAGGTGAGGATCTCGAAGGTGTCGATGTACGGCGCCAT
This sequence comes from Planctomycetota bacterium, assembly GCA_038521625.1. Classification (GTDB taxonomy): domain Bacteria; phylum Planctomycetota; class Phycisphaerae; order Phycisphaerales; family UBA1924; genus JBCBKP01. The sequence continues at coordinate 63,103 of JBCBKP010000005.1, read as the reverse complement.
CAGCGGTGTGTCGTTGCCGTTGGCGTAGGTCGCAAGCGTGGCCTGGAAGCCAACACCGGGGACGAATTCGTTGGAGCCCCAGTATCCGAAGTCGCCGTTGACCGGCGCCGTGGCGGATCCCGGCGTCGGGTCGGTCACCTCGGCGTCGCCGGCCTGGTAGAGGCTGAACATGCCCGCGACCCCGCCGTATCGGTTCTGGCCGCTCAGCAGGGGGAGCGCGGTATTGCCTCGGTACTGGGCCTCATCGGAGTTGTTGCCGCTTCCGCCGAACGGCATGAGGGGGAGCCAGTCCCGCTGGTCGGAGGCGTACTGGTACATCGCCTGGCCCATGCCGCGGACCTGGGTGAGATCGCGGAGGCGCTGCGCGGATTGCCTCGCCTGGCCCAGCGCGGGCAGGAGGATCCCGATCAGCAGCGCGATGATCGCGATGACCACGAGGAGCTCGATCAGCGTAAAGCCACGCCGAGAAAAACGGATCGTCATTTCTGCACACTCCCATGCGGGTTTGCGGCTCCCAACCGGAGGGCGCGGTCCGCAGCTTGCCATCTCTCCAAGGTAATCGCTTTCGATTCGCGGGGCAATCCCATCGGTTGATCCGGATTCTCCGAGATTCGTATCCACAACACCTGGGGTGACACAGCACGGCGGGTCGCAGCGGTCGCCATCGGGGCGTTCGAATCGCTTTCATCGTCCGAGAACCACAGCCACCGATCGCGATGCGAATATCCAGGGTTGAGCGATAGGGTATGTGCCCCACCCGATTGAAAGGGCTACCAAATTTCGCGATTGCCCATCCGCGGCACCGCTTTCACCCACTACATTGCAGGTAGATATTTCGAGGGCCGACGGAGGAGTCGGCCCAAATGAGAAAGTTTGGGGTGTGTAATGCAGAAGAGCACTGTGACGTGTGCTGCTGCGCTCGCGATGCTCGCGGGCACGGCGATGGGGCAGATTACCGTTGACGGCGTCGTCGACGCGAGCGAGCTGGCGATCTACGGCGCTCCGCGTCTTGGCTCGGCCCAGGTGCAGCCGACGAGCTTCGGCGACAACGGCCCGGGGCAGTTCAGCGGCGGCGGCGTGCTGGGTGATCCGGAGAACGTCGCGACGGGTGTCGAACTCGTGATCCCGCTGTCGGCGATCGGCAACCCGAGCAGCTTCAGCCTGTTCGGCTACGTGACATCGGGCGACCGGTCGTTCATCTCGAACCAGCTGATCACGAACGGCGGTCTGCCGGAGCTGAACAACATCGGCAACCCGCCGAACGACTTCTCGTCGGACCCGGACTTCGCGGCCGGCCAGATCTTCGTGGAGGCGGCGAGCATCGTCTCGGGCACGCCGGTGCTCGACGCGGCGAACACCGAGGGCGAGTACCCGGTCTCCTCTCGGATCTTCCTGCAGCAGAACTTCACCGCGTTCGGTGACAACGGCGACGCGACCGAGATCGGCGGCGGCGGCTCGGAGATCGACGCGGTCTACGCGCTGGCCGACTCAACCAACCTCTACCTGTTCATCGCGGGCAACCTCGAGGCGAACGGCAACGCGCTGGACCTGTTCATCGACTCGGTCATCGGCGGCGCCACGCAGTACGGCGTCGGCACGGGCGACGGGGCCGCGGTCCTGAACGGCCAGGTCGGCGACGACGGCATGGGGGGCACGCTGCCGAGCGTGTTCGACAACGGCTTCCAGCCGGACTTCATCATCTCGATCGATTCGATCGACGACGACGAGGACGAGATGACGCCGAACGTGCCGCGGGCGCTGTTCGGCGCGTTCAGCGGCAACGACGCGCAGATCGACGCGGTCGGCAACCTCGCCGGCTACGGCGCGGCGAACGCGGCGTTCCCGACCGGCGGGTCGCCGGCGATCGGCTTCGGCATCGACAACTCCAACACTGCCGGTGTCACGGGCACGGCCGCGGCGACGACGCCGGTCTCTCCGGACTCGAACTGGAGCTACGGCTCAGAGCTGAACAACGTCCGCGCCCGCGTGGACGTCGGCGCCAACCGGCTCTACCTGCACCTCGCGGGCAACATGGAGGTCATCGGCAACCGCCTCCTGATCTTCCTGGATGCCGCGCCGGGCGGTCAGAACGTCCTGCGTACGGACAACATCGACCTGGTGTTCGACCTGCTGAACAACCTGGGCGGTCTGACGTTCGACGCGGCCTTCGAGGCCGACTACGTCATGGTGTTCAATACGTTCGTGGACGGCGGCTCGGGCAACCTCGGCAACTTCACCAACGCCGGCGTGCTCCGGACCAACGGCCCGCTGCTCGATCAGTTCAACAACTCGCTCGACTACGGCGCCTTCTTCGGCGGCTTCCTCGAGGAGAACGACGGCACGCCGATCCCGGACGATCCGATGACCCCGCGGACCGAGCCGGTCGAGCTGATGGACTTCTCGGGCCCGCGCGTCGACATCCCCGGGAGCGGCCAGTTCATCTTCACCGAGTTCTCGCCGCGGATCACGACCGACGAGGTCGTGAACAACGGAAACCTGATGCCGCCGGCCGGCCTGTTGCAGGTCGCCTACGACGGCTCGAACGTCGCCGGCGTGACCGCCGACCTCGCGACCACCTCGGCGGGCGCCGCCCGCCAGGTCACGACCGGGCTCGAGATCTCGATCGATCTGGACGAGCTCGGCTGGGACGGCACGTCGGACATCAGGGTGACGGCGATCGTCGCGAACGGCTCGTCGGATGACCCGTTCCTCTCGAACCAGGTCACCGGCAACCTCGCGTTCGGCGACGACGGCATGGGCGGCATCATCCCGGCCGCCCAGCTGGGCGACGACCCGACGATGATCAACTTCGAGGACGACGTGGCCAACCCCGAGGTCGCGGGCGAGCAGTTCGTGGTGCTGACCGGCACCCCGCCCTGCAGCTTCGCCGACCTCGTCGCGCCGTTCGGCGTGATCAGCCAGGCCGACGTGAGCGCGTTCGTGGACGAGTTCTTCGCCGGCGGGTCGCTGGCGGACCTCGTGCCGCCGTTCGGCGTGGTCTCGCAGGGCGACGTGGCGGAGTTCGTCGACCTGTTCTTCGCCGGCTGCCCGATGGGCTTCATGCCGTGATCGATCGCTGAGTGATCAGCGCAGTAGCCGTGGGGGCGGGTTCCGAGAGGGACCCGCCCTCTTTCTTTGCGCCGGGCCCGATCGATCGGTCGCGGCGGTCCGGCGGGGCTCGGACGTCGTCGCCTCGGCGGCGAGACCACGGCGCATGAGAAAGGGCCGGCCCCCGTCGAGGAGCCGGCCCGTTGATCGGTGCAACCGGTAGTCGTCTCGGGGCTCGTGCCCCTAGGGGCAGGGCCCGAAGAAGAGGTCGACGAACTCGGCGACGTCCGCCTGGCTGATCACGCCGAACGGCTCGGCGAGATCGGCGGCGGGGTCGTTCGCGAAGAACAGGTCGACGAAGGCCGCGACGTCCGCCTGTGAGATCGTGCCGATCGGGTCGGCGTAGTCGATCGGGCACTCGCCCGGGGCGATGACGGTGATCTCCTGGACGCTGGCGCGGCCGGACAACTCGAAGGCGACGACCGTGACGGTGTTCTCGCCGGGCTGGAACGGCTCGTCGAAGATGAATCGGTACTCGTCGCGGTCGTACAGGCCGCGGCGGTTGAACGCGTTGGTGAGCGCGACGGGGTCGGAGCCATCGGGCAGGTTGAGGAAGGTGTGCAGCGTGTCGATCGTGTTGTCGGTGTTGAAGAGCTGCAGCTCGGGCTGGAGGTCCACCGAGAGGTCGGGCACGACGAGCTCGAGGTCGGGCTCGAGACGGTCGACGTAGACCGAGACGCGCTGCTCGTCGAGGATCGCCGGCGGGCCGACGCGCTGGAGGAACGCGATGGTGCGGACGAAGTTGTACCCCTCGGGCAGGCGGGTCGCGTCGACGATCTGCTCGTAGAGGCCCTCGCGGTTGCCCTGCGTGCTCCCGGGCGTCTTGGTGTCGGTGAAGTTCTCGAAGAAGGGGATGATCGCGCTGAACGGGCCGAAGTCGGGCGCGCCGCTGCCATTCCAGTCCTCGCCGCCGTCGTTGATGCGGAAGAGGGCGTTGTCGTCGGTCCAGGCCCCGGTGTTGTTCTCGGGGTCGAACGCGAGCGGATCGCCCGGGGCGGTTTCGAGGCGGATCGTGAACTGATCGCCGGTGACGATCTGCGACGAGGTGAGGCGCTGGGCGAAGTCGGGGAAGGTGAACGGGTCCGGCGGGATGGTGCCGCTGGCGCCGACGATCGTGAGCGTGCTGTCGGGCGCGAGCGGGCCGTAGATGACGTAGCCGTGATTGTGGTCGGCGCCGCCGTTGGCGTTGGAGGGGACCTGGAGCGTGACCTGGCCGCCCGCGCCGACGGTGATGATCTCGGGGATGACGTCGGTCGGGTCGACGTCGGGGTCGGCCGCGTTGCCGGTGAGCTCGTGCAGGCGCGTGCCCTGGGCGAAGCGGGTCGTGACAGTCCGGGACTGGATCGAGCCGTTGGCGTAGCTGTCGTTGAGGCCAACGAGCAGCGAGGCGCGATCGTTGCTGGCCCGTTCGTAGATGAAGACGTCGCCCTCGAGGACGAGGGGGAAGTAGAAGCCGTAGGCGTGGCTGCGGTTGATGCCGACGAGCTCGGTGATCGAATCGTCTGGCTGCTGGGTGTTCGGGTCGAGGCCGAGCGCCTGGGGGGCGCCCTCGCGCGGGAAGAAGCCGAAGGAGCGCGGGACGCCGCGGGCGTTGTGGTAGACGAGCACGCGGCCCGGGCGGGTCATGAGGTAGGCGTGGGCGAACAGGCCGACCTGCCGCTCGGTCGGGATGGCGGGCAGGCTGCTGCCGTTCCCGACGGTGCCGTTGTCGTGGCTGTAGGCGTGCATGATGCCGGCGCTGCCGTCCTGCAGGCCGTTGTCGGACTGGTCGAGGTGCGCGTTGAGCACGTCGCTCCAGTTGCCGAAGCCGTTGGAACCGACGAGGTTCCGAAGCGATCCCGCGCCGGCGAGGTCGAGCGAGTCCCGGTTGGCGACCGAGTCCTCGCGGAAGAAGTTGGCGAGGATGTCGCCGTTGCCGGTGGTGTTCTCGCCGAAGGTGAGCGGGTTGATCTTCGCGCCGTTCGCGAGCGTGCGGGTGCGGAAGACGCCCGCGTCCCAGAGCTCGTCCCAGAACTGAGGGAAGGTGTGCTTGGAGGCGTCGAGGCGGAAGCCGTCGATCCCGATGACCTCCATCATCCACTGGCCCCAGCGGGCGAGGTACTCGCCCGGGTTCTCGCGGACGGGGTCGCCGGCCATCGGGTCGGCGAGGTTGAACGGGTAGCGGGTGACGAGCTGCGAGGAGGGCTTGTTGTTCGTCGCGGTGTTGGTGAACACGACCGGCGGGAGGCTGACGTCGGGGTAGAACCTGGCGTTCGCGGCGTCGGCCTGGTTCCGCACGGTACCGGCGGGGATGTTGGCGGGGTCGACCGGGTTGGTCGGCTGGCGGATGAAGTCGTTGCTGTCGAACTGGTTGATGTCGACCAGCGCGACGAGATCGCCCCGGAAGAGGTCGTAGTTGGGCGCGCCGGGGTTCTCCGACTGGAGATAGGTGAACTGGCCGACGCCCTCGTGGAAGTCGCCCCAGTCGTCGGTGCCGAACTTGTCACGGCCCTCGACGGGGACGTGGAAACCCGGCCAGCCGCCGGCCTCGAAGAACGCGTTGCTGGTGGTGCGCCCGCTGTTGTGGTTGAGCACGGCGTCGGAGTAGACCTGGATGCCCGCGCGGCGGAGCAGCTGGACCATTGCCTTGTAGGTCTTCTCGGTGCCGTAGGCGGTGCGGGCGCGGCCCGAGCTGTTGTCCGAGAGCGGGGGCCGGCCGAGGTCGAAGCGGTCGAACGTGTCGTAGCCGACGCTGAACGCGTCGGCGGCCTTCGACGGGGGCGGCAGCCAGACCGACTGGTAGCCGGCGGCGAAGATGTCGGCGGCGCGGCGTTCCATGAACTGCCATTGGTTCTCGAAGATCTGCAGGAACACGCCGGTGTCCTGCGCCGTCGCGGTGCCGACCGATCCGGCGGCCAGCGCAAGCGCGGCGGCCCGCGTAGCGCGGTTCATCGAACGACTCGTCATGGAACGATCTCCTCTGATCTGAACAAACTGCGAAACTGCACACTCGATCGGCGACCTTACGAACGTGCCTGTCTGGGGTCGCCGGGCGGCCTCTCGGCCGACACTGTTTGGGATCTACTCGGACTCGGGTTCGCCGAGTATTCGTAGATTCGCATCCGTAGGTTGCCGCCAGCCATACTCTCTGGAAGCGCCTTCACTATTCTGGCGGATCAGAGTTTGAGAACAAGCCATCCCCCTCGAAAGGGTCATGAATGCGTGCGAATCGTGTCCGAATCCGGCGTTGTTGGATCGCGGGGCTCGTTCTGGCATCGGGGAGCAGCCTCGCGCTCGGCCAAACGATCTCCGAACGGATCGGGGACGGGATGGTCCGATTCCACGCGAGCGCGGCCGCTCGGGACAACGCGCTGCCGAGCTTTGCGCTCGCCCGCGAGTTCGAGTCCCTCGGGGCGGCGCCGCGGTCGTTCGCTCTCACGCCGGAGTTCGGCGAGGTCGAGCACGAGACGTGGGACCACAGCGTGGTCATCGACATCGAGCCGGGCACGAGCCTGTACGGCACCGGCCAGGCGGCCGGCCCGCTGCTGCGCAACGGTCGCGTGACGGAGACGTGGAACCACGACGCCTACGGCTATCAGGACGACCAGCACTTCCTGTACACGAGCCACCCGTGGGTGCTCGCGGTGCGTGAGGACGGCTCGAGCTTCGGCGTCCTGCTGGACACGACCTACCGGGCCGAGATCGATCTGCGGGAGGACATCGTCTTCCGGCACGACGGGCGCAAGGCGCCGCTGATCGTGATCGAGGGCGACTCGCCGCAGGAGGTCATGGTCGGGCTCGGCACGCTGACGGGCACGATCACGATGCCGCCGAAGTGGGCGATCGGGTACCACCAGTGCCGCTACAGCTACTTCCCCGACGACCGCGTGCTCGAGGTGGCGCGCGAGTTCCGCGATCGGAAGCTGCCCGCGGACGTCATCTGGATGGACATCGACTACATGGACGGCTTCCGCTGCTTCACGTTCGACAGCGAGCTGTTCCCCGATCCCAAGGGACTCAACCGCGAGCTCGACGGCCTCGGGTTCCGGAACGTCTGGATGATCGACCCGGGGCTCAAGAACGAGGACGGCTACTTCGCGCACGACGAGGGCGACGAGATCAACGCCTGGGTCCAGACGGCGGACGGCGATGAGTTCCGCGGGTACGTCTGGCCGGGCGAGTGCGTCTTCCCGGACTACCTGAACAAGGACGTCCGGGAGTGGTGGGCGAGCCTCTACGAGGAGTTCATGGCCTACGAGATCGACGGCGTCTGGAATGACATGAACGAGCCCGCCGTGTTCAATGTCCAGAGCAAGACGATGCCGTTGGACAACATCCACCGCGCTGACCCGGAGCTCGGCGGCGTCGGCTCGCACGCGAGGTACCACAACGTCTACGGCATGATGATGGTCAAGGCGACCCGCGAGGGCGTCATGGCGGTCAACGAGGACAAGCGCCCGTTCGTGCTGAGCCGGGCGAACTTCATCGGCGGGCACCGGTACGGCGCGACCTGGACCGGCGACAACAGCGCGAACTGGTACCACGTTGACGTCTCGATCCCGATGACGCTGAACCTGGGCCTTTCGGCGCAACCGTTCGCGGGCCCGGACATCGGCGGCTTCGCCGGCGACGGCACCGGCGAGATGTTCCAGCGTTGGATGGGCTTCGGCGCCCTGTTCCCCTTCGCCCGCGGGCACACCGCCAAGGGCAACATCGACAAGGAGCCGTGGGCGTTCGGGCAGGAGGTCGAGGACAGCTCGCGCCGGGCCCTCGAGCGCCGGTATCGCCTGCTGCCGCTGTTCTACACGCTGTTCGAGGAGTCGAGCCGCACGGGCATGCCGGTCGCGCGCCCGACGTTCTTCGCGGACCCGACCGACCTCGCGCTGCGGTCGGAGGACGACTCGTTCCTGCTCGGCGAGAACCTGCTCGTCGCGGCGCAGGTCACGCCCAACAGCGAGCGGCAGCTCGTGATGCCCCGGGGCGACGAGGATCGCGCGTGGCGCGAGTTCGACTTCGAGGGCTTCGACGGGGAGCGTGACAGCGCCGACACCGAGCAGCCCGGTCTCTACATTCGGCCCGGCGGGATCATCCCGACCGGCCCGGTGATCCAGTACGTCGGCGACAAGCCGGATCAGCACGACGAGCTCACCCTCATCATCTACCTCGACGCCGATGGGCGGGCCGAGTGCGAGCTCTACGAGGACGCGGGCGAGGGCTGGGGGTACCGCGACGGCGAGTACCTGCGGAGCCGTTACACGGCCGAGCTGCGCGGCAACCGCGTGGTGGTCTCGACCGAGACGATCGGCGGCGACATGGCCCGCCCGGACCGGACGCTGAACATCCGCCTGCTGACCGCCGACGGCGAAGAGATCGCCGCGCGCGGGACCGACGGCCGCCGGCTGAGCATCCCGCTGCGGGGCCGCGTGGCTTCGGGCGAGTAACGCGGGTCCGAGACCGTCTCAGCGCATGAAGAAGGCCGGGGCTGCTCGAGGGCGGCCCCGGCCCTTTTTCATTCCGGCCGTGACGGAGCGTTCGCGTCAGTTGCCGTCGGGCTTCGCCGGGAAGAGCGTTGTCAGCGCGACCGGGAAGCGGGCCGCCCAGGCGTTCTCGTCGTGCACGTGCTCGTCAACGATGACCAGCGTCGCGTCGGTGAAGCGGCTGACCTTCTCGTAGAACCTCTGGGTCTCGGTCACGTGCCGGCGCGTGCTGGCGTCGAAGAAGCCCGAGCCGCCGATCTGCTCGGCGCCGCCCATCGCGAGGAAGACCCGCTGCTTGAACGGGAGCGACCCGCTCAGGTCGGCGACGAACTGGACCATCTCGTCATCCACGAGCATGAGCGCCGGGCTCTCGACGAGCAGCTTGCCGAACGTCTCGGGGTGGCGGAAGCCGGCGTAGAGCGTCATCGAGCCGCCCAGCGAGGCGCCGCCGACGCCCGTGTTCTCGGGGCCGGTCGCGACGCGGAACGCCCGCTCGACGCGCGGCATGACCTCCCGCATCATCCACGCGAGATGGTCGTCGCCCGCGGGCTCCATGTCATCGGGGTAGTACGAGCGGGTCCGGATGAACCGCTCCGAGGCGCGGTCGGGGTAGATGTACTCCTGGCTGCGGCTGGTGCCGCCGTGGGGGATCCCGACGATGATCAGCGGCTCGACGAGGCCGGCCTCGATGAGCGCGGTGGCGGTCTCGTCGGCCTTCCACTCCGCGGGGACGCGCGAGTGGTTCTGGAAGATGTTCTGGCCGTCGAACATGTAGAGCACCGGGTAGTCGCGTCCCGCGTTCTCGGGCGCGTCGTACCCGGGCGGGAGCCAGACGAGCAGGTCGCGCATCATGCCGTTCGCGTCGCCGGCGCCCCCGGCGACCTGCAGCCTGCGGACGTCGCCGGTGACCTCGAGCGGGCGGTACTCCTCGGCGATCACGAACCCCTCGGCCCCGGTCCGGAACGCCGGGATGGTGAGCTCGACGATCGGCCGCTCGTTCGGGCCGAGCCCCGCGATGTCGACCTCGGGCAGGATCCGGTTGGAGATGTCGCCGCCCTCCGGGTCGATCTCGACCCGGGCCCACGAGCCGAGCGTGAACTTGAACTCGATGCCCTCGCCGAGCGTGCCGCCGGGGATCACGATCTGCCAGCGCTTGTCGGAGCGCGGGTCGAGCCGGAACCCAGGGTCACCGGGGTCCCACGAGTTCGCGCCGGATGCCATGTAGATCGGCGTCGAGGCGTCCGCCGCCTGGGACTGGTCCTCGACGATGATGACGAAGCCCTGAGGCAGCGACTCGGGGCGGACGAGGTTCTGGGCCATCGCGAGCGGGGCGAGCGCGAGCGCCCCGGCGGCGGCAACGGATCGGATGAGCTTGTGCATGTCGTGAGGATACCGGCGGGGGCCGGCGGGACAACGGCATCTGACCGATCGCTCGGGACCGAGGCCTCAGGGCCGGCCGGCGAAGAACGCGTCGACGAACGCCGTCACGTCGGCCTGGCTGATGGTGCCGAACGGGGTCGCGATGTCGATCACCGGCTCGACCTCGAAGAACAGTGACGGATAGGCTGCGACGTCCAGAAAGCTAACCACGCCGTCCCGATTCAGATCGGGGTCGAAGACCGGGCGCTCGACCGGCTCGATCGAGGCCTCCACCAGCGGGCGGACCTCCTCTAGGAAGAAGCGCGTGGCGGGGTTGTACGGCACCGGCTGGCCGTCGATGGTCCGGTCGATCACGTAGGTGAACATCACGCCGGTGAAATCGCGGTCGGAATCGACCCAGGCGTTGGTGCCGAAGGCGCCGGCCGAAGTCGCCCAGCCGACCGATCCATCCGGGCGGATCCGAGTGGGGTCGATGAAGCAGCCGAACCCCGTCCGGAACGCGGCGGATCCGGGCGCGAACGGCTCGTAGACCTGATAGGGCGAGGACTCGATCTCGATCCCGAGCCCGGTGTAGTCGGTGAAGAGCGTGTCGTAGGCCGCGGCCGGGATGACGCGCCGGGCGCGGACGAGCCCGCCCTCGTCGAGGGCGGCCAGGAAGCGTGCGTAGTCGGCGAGCGTCGTCCGGATGCTCCCGGCGACGTTCGGGTTGTCAGTCGGCGTCCCCGGCGGCGACGTGAACGCGAGGTAGTCCGTCCGAGCCATCTCGAGCGGGCCGAAGAGCCGGCTCGCGGCGAAGTCGGCCCAGGGCTCGCCGGTGCGGAGCTCGGTCATCCGCCCGGCGACCTGCATGCTGCACCCGCCGTAGAAGATCTGGCCGCCCGGAGGGCCCAGGAGCGGGACGCCGGCGATCAGGTCGGCGGCCTGTTCCATGGTCAGCGAGACGTCGCGGTTGTAGGTGGGACGCGGCGAGATGCCGGAGCTGTGCGTGAAGAGCTCCGCCAGCGTGATGCCGGCCTTCAGCGGCTGCGCCTCGAAGGACGGGATGAACTCCCCGACGGCGGACGTTACGTCGTAGCCGGGGTCTTCGGCGATCTGGCGGGCGATCGCGAGGCCGGAGATCCACTTGGTGCTGGACGCGATCGGCCACGCGATGGACTCGTCGAAGCCGTGCCAGGTGTTCTCGTAGAAGACCTTGCCGTTGCGGAGCAGCACGAGGGCGACGCCGCTGTCGAAGCGGTCGGCCTCGGGCGCGAACAGCGTGTCGATGGCGTCGCGTTCGGCCTGCGAGAGCGGGTCGGGGACCGGCTGGGCGAGCGCGGGCGCGGCGGTGATCGCGAGGAGCTGAAGCGGGAACGGCCTGGGCATGGATAGTGACCTCCGGTCGCGAGAACGGCGCGGGCGGGGGTCTATTGCGGCCGGAGCCGGTAGGCGCCGCTGCTCCATCGGATCTCACTCGACCTCGGCCGCGGGCGGTCGCCGACCCGGACCTCAATCGCCAGGGGTTCCTGTATCCATGAGAGCGGGGAACGGGGGGCTCGCGGCGAGGCTGCGCAGCGCCGTCGCGAACCCTCCATGCAGATCCGAATCGGGAAAGAGCGCGATCGGAACATCGGGCGGGATGCCCACGCCTTCGAACTCATGACCCTCTGCGTCGAGCACCCGCTCATACGAGATCGTCACCAGAAAGCCGCCGGGGAACGGCTTCGGCAGCAGAGAGGAGATCCCGCCGCGCGTCCGCTCTCCGACATGCGTGACGTGCGGCAGGGACCGCATCGCCAGCACGAACGCCTCGGCGGCGCTCGCTGTCACCTCGCTCGTTAGCAGGAAGATCGGGCGTTCGTAGACCGAGTCGGCGGGCACGAGCCGGGTCGCTCGCGGCGTGTCGTGCGCATAGTCGTAGATCACGGCGTCGCGCGCGCGATCTGCGAAGTATGACGCGATGGTCATCGCCGCCGCGTCATTGCCGCCGCCGTTCAGCGCGACATCAAGGACAAGAACGCGTGTCTCGGCGAGGTCATCGAGAGCGTCGGCGAGCGCCGCGTGGAGCGCGTCGATCTGTTGGCTCCGCGGAGATGGCTCGCTCGTGAAGCCACCGAAGCGATTGACGCGAAGATAGCCCGTTGTCGACCCGATCTTCCCCCACTCGAGCGCACCGGCTGCCGCGGATCGCAGCGAGCCCGGATCGAGGACGTCGTGCACCGATCCGCTCACCTCCCGATGCCAGGCCGACACGAACGCGCCCTCCGTCATCCCCGTGTCCGCCTCGCTCCATGCGGCAGCCAGCCGGGCGCGCAGTCGGGGCCGCCCCGCGTTTGCTGTGCGATCCCGGAGGGTGAGGTTGACATGTCCGTCGCGGAGCCGGGCGAGCATCTCGGCGAGAACGTCGAACAGCTCGTCGTCATCCCGTGCTGCACCCGCGCGATGCTCGAACTCGGATCGCGCAGCATCCCAGTCGACACCGCGCGTTTCGAACCCGATGTAAAAGTGGTCGAATGATCGCCAGATCAGGTCGAAGATGGCTTCCGGCGTCGCCCCGGCTTCATGAGCGCCGGCTGAAGGACAATCGGGACCCTGAGTCGATCGCTGGAAAACTATCGGTTGCTGTAGCAGCTCGGGATGGTCGCGGTAATCGTAGTAGGCGAGATGAATCTCGTCGGGGGTCCCGCCGATCCGGAATAGTGCGTACTGAGGAACAACGCCGGTGTCTGCGATGCAGAACTCATCGAGGTAGTGAAAGACCTCGGTGCCTCGGTCAGAGAATACGACGGCGTGGCCGCGTGCCCGGTTCTCCCATCTGCCGATCAATCGAGTGTCCGGCGAGTCCAGGTCCAGCACCTCCCAAGGCTCCGGCGGTCCTCGTCGCTCGTCACCGGCGACAACAGCTCCCTGGCAGCCGATCATCGGAACGCCGAGGGAGGCGAGCAATATGAGGGATCGCTGTGCCCATCGGATCCAAGATCGAGACCGCGGCCGGCTCATAACGCGAGCATAGAGACCGTCGGTTCCGGTGGTCGGGGGCGTCCCGCCATGGGATCCGGCGCGCGGGCTCTCGCGAACTCGGACGACCGCCGTCTACGGCTCTCGATGTCGCGTCGGCATCAGGCGCGGAGCAGCCCGAGGACCTCGTCGTGCAGCCGGGCGTTGGTGGCCAGCGCCGAGCCGCCGTCGATCGAGTGGCCGCCGGCCCAGTCCGAGTAGCGGCCGCCGGCCTCCTCGATGATCACCGGCCAGGGCGCGACGTCCCAGACCTGGACGTCCTTCTCGAGGACGATGTCGCAGCGCCCGGTCGCGAGCAGCAGGGGGGCGAACGCGTCGCACCAGCCGCGGCTGTGCTTCGTGTCGTGGAGCACGCGCTCGATCTGGGACTTCGCGGGCTCGGCCCGGAAGTGCTCGAGCGAGGTGTAGCAGACGGTCGCGCGGTCGAGCGTGTCGATCGCGCTCACGCGGGCGGGGCGCTCCTCGCCCCGGAACAGCCAGCGGGCGCCGCCGCCGCGGGTCGCGTGGACGGTCTCGCCGATGCCGGGGATGTGGATCACGCCGAAGACGACGCCGTGCCCGGTCTCGTCGATCCGGCGCTCGTCCTGGAGCGCGATCAGCGTCGCGAAGAGCGGGACGGCGCGCGAGAACGAGAATGTGCCGTCGATCGGGTCGATGATCCAGCGGTAGGGCGAGTCGCCGTGGTCGTCGTCGTACTCCTCGCCGATCTTGGTGTCGTCGGGGAACCGGTCGGCGAGGATCCCGCGGATGACGCGCTCGGCCTCGCGGTCGGCGAGCGTGACGGGGGTGCCGTCGCCCTTGGACTCGAGGCCGAGGTCCGCGGTGCCGAATCGGGCCATGGCGGCCTCGCCGGCGGCGAGGGCGGCCTCGAGTCCGGCGGAGGCGCGGGTCGCGAGATCGTGTTCGGTGGCTTGCACGGGCGAGGTTAGGCGTTCGACCTCTGGGTCTTGTGCCGGGCGGTCGGGTTTCATAGCATCCTGATCAACATTCGCCGCTAACAGTGTGCGTAAGCGTTTACGACGGGAGGCTCCGCCCATGCGTTCGATCCGGATCGTGCTCTTTGCGTTGCTCGTTATGCTCGGGTTCGCCGCGCCGGCGATCGCGCAGGAAGACGAGAAGGTCCTGCGGCTCGCGATCCGGACGGACGGGCCGAAGAGCCTGGACCCGGTCGAGGGCTCGACGACCTACGACAACATGGCGGTCTCGCAGATCTACGAGACGCTGCTGGTCAACAAGTACTCCGACCCGTACGTCTACGAGCCGCTGCTGCTCGCCGAGCTGCCGACGTCGGACGACGGGGGCAAGACCTGGCGGTTCCGGCTGAAGGACGGCGTGCGGTTCCACGACAACGCCTGCTTCCCCGGCGGCCGAGGGCGCGAGATCACGACCGACGACGTGTTCTACTCCTGGAAGCGGGTCGTCGACGCCAAGCACAAGCTCGAGAACTACTGGCTGCTCCAGAACCAGATCCAGGGATTCGACGCCTTCCAGGAGGAGCAGAACGCGGCGGGGTCGTTCGACTACGACGCTCCGGTTTCGGGGTTCCGGAAGATCAGCGACAGCGAGTTCGAGGTCGCGCTGACCAAGCCGCTCACGCAGTTCCTCTGGAAGCTGACGATGTTCCAGACGGCGGTCGTCGCGCGTGAGGCCGTGGAGTACTACGGCGACGACTTCCGCTTCAACCCCGTCGGGACCGGCCCGTTCATGCTTGTCGACACCGGCGACTGGGTGCCGAAGCAGAAGCTGCACCTCGTCACCAACCCGAACTACCACGAGGTGCTCTACCCCGAGCGGAGCGAGTGGAGCCGCGAGGACCGGCGCAAGCGGCTGCATCGGTACGCGGGGCGTGCGGCGCCGTTCGTCGACCGCCTGGAGTTCACGATGTTCCCGCAGGACCAGCCGATGTGGCTGCAGTTCCGGTCGGGCCAGGTCGGCTACATCCAGGTCCCGGACGAGTACTACGAGGAGGCGTTCGACGAGCAGACGCGCGACCTGCGCCCGTCCTTCGCGGCCGAGGGCGTGCAGTTCCACAACGCCCGCCTGCTCGACTTCATCTTCCGCGGCTTCAACATGGAGGACGAGGTCCTCGGCGCGCCGGCCGGCGAGCGCGGCAAGCTCCTGCGTCAGGCGATCAGCCTGGCGATGGACCTAGACGAGTTCAACCGCCGGTTCTACTCGGGCAACAACATCGTCTACGACGGCCCGATCCCGCCGAACCTCGACGGCCACCCGGAGGAGGGCGAGCGGGTCAACCCGTACCGCGGCCCAAACCTGCAGCTCGCGCGTCAGAAGCTCGCCGAGGCGGGCTACCCCGACGGCGACGGGCTCGACCCGATCGCGTACTACACGACGCGGAACTCGCTGAACATGGAGATGGGCGAGCTGACCAAGCGGCAGCTGGCGAGGGTGGGCGTCCGGGTCAACGTCTACCCGGTGGACTTCTCGACGCTGATCGAGACGGTCAACGGCAAGAACGCGCCGATGTTCACCTTCGCCTGGTCCTCGGACTACCCGGACGCCGAGAACAACCTGGCCCTGTTCTACGGCCCGAACGAGTCGCCCGGCTCGAACCACTACAACTACAAGAACGACGAGTACGACCGCATGTACCAGCAGATCCTGACGATGCTCCCCGGCCCGGAGCGGACCGAGGTGTACGTCAGGATGCGCGACATGCTGCTCGAGGACGTGCCGTACATCGGCTCGATGGCCCGCAAGCGGCACTACCTGATCAACCCTTGGCTCCTGAACTGCCGCCCGACCGAGCGGTTCACCGCCTGGATCAAGTTCCTCGACGTCGACGAGTCCCGGCTGCCCTGACGCCCGCGGCAGCGGATCGCCGAGCAAGGAGGCCGAGGGACCATGTGGGCGTATGTCATCCGGCGGGTGCTGTACTACATCCCGCTGTATCTGTGCATTCTCCTGGCGGTGATGCTGCTGCTCCGCATCAACCAGGGCGAGGCGATCGCGCAGCAGCTCGGCAAGAACCCGACCCCGGAGCAGATCCGCCTGGTCAAGGAGAGCCTGCAGCTCGACAAACCCTTCCTGACGCAGTATGGGATATTCCTGCAGGACGTCTTCACGCTCGACTTCGCGGCGCGGAGCTGGGACCAGAGCGTGCCCGTCGGCAAGATGATCCGCTCGGCGATCCCGCCGACGCTGATGATCACGATCCCCTCGCTGGTGATCACCGCGACGATCTCGATCGGCATCGGGCTGATCTGCGCGTTCAACCGCGGGCGGTGGCTCGACCGGGGCCTGATGTTCTCGGCGGTGCTCGGGATGTCGGTCAGCTACCTGGTCTACATCATCATCGGGCAATACTTCGGCGCGTACGTGCTCGGGCAGCGGCTCGGCGTGACGCCGTTCGAGGTCGAGGGCTACCAGCCCGTGATCGGCGTGCTCGAGGGCGAGGGCGGGATCAGCCTCTGGAACTGGGTGAAGTTCTGCATGCTGCCGGTGCTCATCGGCGTGATCGTCGCGATGGGGTACGACACCCGCTTCTACCGCGCGGTCATGGTCGAGGAGGCCGGCAAGGACCACATCGTCACGGCGCGGGCCAAGGGCGCGAGCGACGCCAAGATCATGGGCGTCCACATGCTCAAGAACGCGCTGATCCCGATCATCACGCGGATCACGATCACCCTGCCGTTCCTGATCACCGGCTCGATCCTCGTCGAGCAGTACTTCAACATCCCCGGCATGGGCCGGATGCTCATCAACGGCATCGTCGCGCGTGACTTCCCGGTCGTTCAGGCGACCGTCGCGATCCTCGCGGCGGCGGTGATCTTCACGGTCATCCTGACCGACGTGCTCTACGCGCTCGTCGACCCGAGGGTGAGGCTCTCGTGATCCTGAAGCTGCTCCGGTCCCGCGGCTCGCGGAAGTTCCGCAAGAACCGCCTCGCGATGGCGAGCCTGGTGATCATCGCGGCGTACGTGGGGCTCTCGGTCTGGATCGCGGGCGTGAATCTGATCAACTGGGCCGGCGCCCGGTCCGACGCGTTCACGCTCGAGGGCACGCCGATCACGGGGCTGTTCCTGACGAGCAGCACGCGCCAGCCGGTCGGGCCTCAGGAGATGCCGGGATTCGGGCTGATGCCCGCGCCCGAGCGCCAGCTCGGCGCCGCCGACGAGTACCTCGAGATCGCGCGCCAGGGCCTCGCGGCCGTCCGCCGGCTCGACCCCGACAGCGATCGGACCGATCGGGACGCCCTCTACGACGTCGCGTGGCGTGACCGCCCGTTCGCGATGACGGACATCGGCGAGCTCGAGCGGCTCCTCGCCGAGGCGGAGCGACCGTTCGAGCAGATCGTCGACCTGCGCCGGCGGCTGCAGAGCCTGCGTTCCCTCCCCGTCGCCGTGCGCGACATCGAGAGCGCGCGGGCGGAGCTGGCCGCGCTGCTCGAGTCCGAATCGCCGGACGAGGACGGGCTGCTGATCGCCCAGGAGGAGCTCGCGTTCTCGATCCAGGACTTCGCGGACGCGATCGAGTCCTACACGCGCGCCGCCGGCGAGGACAGCCCGATCTCGCGATTGGGCTCGGGGCCGCTGTTCGATCTCGGCGAGGAGATCGAGTTCGCCGATTCGGCGGGCGAGATCGACCTCGGCTCGCTGGGGCTGCTCGACGGGTACCTCGAGGCGGCGGGCGAGGCGGAGCGGCCGATCCTCGACAAGATCCGGGCGACGCTGCCGGAGCTCTGGGACGCGATCGGCGTGATCTTCCCCGAGCCGACCGGTCTCCGCGGGCTGGAGTACGGCTTCAAGCTCCTCGCCGGCACCGACAAGCAGGGCCGGTCGATCCTCATTCGCGCGATGTACAGCAGCTATGTCGCGATGCAGGTGGGGCTCGTGACGGCGCTGTTCGCGGTCGGCTTCGGCGGCGTGTTCGGCGCGGCCGCGGCGTTCTTCGGCGGCCCGACGGATCACGTCTTCAACTGGCTCTACTCGATGATCACGTCGATCCCGTACCTCGTGCTGCTCGCGGTGCTGTCCTTCCTGTTCCTGGGCTCGCCGGTCGAATCGACGCTGATCCCGCTCTACGTCGCGTTCGGCGTGACGTACTGGGTCGGGCCGGGTCGCGTCGTCCGGGGCGAGGCGCTGAAGATCCGCGAGCTGGAGTACGTGCAGGCGACGACGGCGCTCGGCTTCGGGCGGGGGCGGATCCTGCTCCGCCACGTGCTGCCGAACACCGTGCACCTGCTCTTCATCAACTTCAGCCTGCTGTTCATCGCCGCGATCAAGGGCGAGGTGATCCTGACGTTCCTCGGGCTCGGGCTCAAGGACGGCGCGAGCTGGGGCATCATGATCCAGCAGGGCGCCAGCCAGGTCGTCAACGATTTCTTCTGGCAGATCGGCGCCGCGACGTTCTTCATGTTCCTGCTCGTCCTGGCGTTCAACATCTTCACCGACGCGCTGCAGGACGCGTTCGACCCCAAGCACGTGAGCTGAGCATGCCCGACGACCACGACATCGTGCTCCGGGTGAACCAGCTGACGACCCGGTTCCGGACCGACGCCGGGCTCGTGACCGCCGTCGACGACGTGAGCTTCGTCGTCCGGCGCGGCGAGACACTCGGGATCGTCGGCGAGTCGGGGTGCGGCAAGACCGTGACGAGCAAGTCGATCATGCGGCTGCTGCCTGAGCACGTCACCCGGATCGCGCCGGAGAGCGAGATCCTCTTCGACGGGATCAACCTGGCCCACGCGCCCGAGAAGGTCATGCGGACGGTCCGCGGCAACCGCATCGCGATGATCTTCCAGGAGCCGATGACCAGCCTCAACCCGGTGTTCCGCGTCGGCTGGCAGCTCGAGGAGGCCCTGAAGTACCACACCGACCTCAACGGGGCACAGCGGAGAGAACGCGTCGTCGAGATGCTCCGCCTCGTCGAGATCCCCGAGCCGGAGCGCCGCGCGCGCGAGTACCCGCACCAGCTCTCGGGCGGCATGCGCCAGCGGGTCATGATCGCCATGGCGCTGGCCTGCGACCCCGAGGTGCTGATCGCCGACGAGCCGACCACGGCGCTCGACGTCACGATCCAGGCGCAGATCCTGGCGCTGATGGAGAAACTCCGCAAGGAGACCGGCACCGCGATCGTGCTGATCACCCACGACCTCGGCGTCGTCGCCCAGGTCTGCGACCGCGTGATGGTGATGTACGCGGGCCGGGCCATCGAGAAGGGCACGGCGCACGAGATCTTCAAGGAGCCGCGCCACCCCTATACCAGGGCGCTGCTCGAGTCGATCCCCAAGCGTGGCAAGAAGCGGGCCGGCGCCAAGCTGGCGACGATCCCCGGCATGGTGCCCTCGCTGATGGAACTTCCGGAGGGCTGCCGGTTCGAGGCGCGCTGCACGAAGTCGGATCACGACCGCTGCGTGCGCGAGGAACCCGAGCTGATCGAGACCGAAGACGGGCGGGCGTGCCGCTGCTTCTACCCGCTCGACACCACCGCCGGCCTGACGGTCGGCGCGACCGACTGAAGGACCCGCCGCCGACATGGCCCTGATCGAAGTCCGAGATCTCGTCAAGCACTTCCCCGTCCGCGGCGGCGTGCTCAACCGCGTGCAGAAGCACGTCCACGCCGTCAACGGCGTCTCGTTCGACATCGCCACCGGCGAGATCCTCGGTGTCGTCGGCGAGTCGGGCTGCGGCAAGAGCACGCTCGGCAAGGCCCTGCTCCGCCTGATGGAGCCGACCGCGGGCCTTATCGCCTACGAGGGCGACGAGCTCACGGGCCTCAACCACGACCAGCTGATGCCATACCGGCGGAAGATGCAGATCATCTTCCAGGACCCGTACTCCTCACTGAACCCGCGCCTGACCGTCGGCCAGGCGCTCAAGGAGGCGATCCGCTTCCACGCCATCGTCGCGGACGACGAGGTCGAGGGCTACATCACCGAGCTGATCGGGACCGTCGGCCTCCGGCCCGACGCCGCGTCGCGGTTCCCGCACGAGTTCTCGGGGGGCCAGCGTCAGCGGATCGGGATCGCGCGGGCGCTCAGCGTGAAGCCCAGCTTCATCGTCGCCGACGAGCCGGTCAGCGCGCTCGACGTCTCGGTGCAGGCCCAGGTGCTGAACCTGATGAGCGACCTGAAGGCCGAGTTCGGCCTGACGATGCTCTTCATCAGCCACGACCTGAAGGTCGTCGAGCACTTCTGCGACCGGGTCCTGGTCATGTACCTGGGCCATGTGGTCGAGGAGCTCGAGACCACCGATATCGACGGCCAGGCGGCCCACCCGTACACCAAGGCCCTGCTCGGGGCCAACCCGATCGACGACCCCGACGACCGGCGCCCCCTCGCCGTGCTCGAGGGCGACGTCCCCAGCCCGCTCGACCCGCCGCCGGGCTGCCCGTTCGCGGGCCGGTGCCCGCTGGTGACCGACCGCTGCCGGCAGGAGATGCCGCCGCTGGAGGTCAAGTCTGACGGCCACCGGGTCGCGTGCTGGGAGGTCGAGTAGCCCCGGCGGGCCGGAAGCCGAGTCCCCAAAAATGAACAAAGCCCTCCGGGTCGCAACCGTGGGCTTCGCTCATTGACTGTGAGGCTCGCTGTCGCCCGCCCGTTCAGAGGCCGGCTTCGAAACCAGCCACGCGTGTTTCCGCCCGCGGCTGGTATAGAGGAGAGAGAGACAAGACGACCGAAACATGCCACACAACCGGCACCCCGCAAGCGACCTAGGCAAAAAAAATGCCCCGCGGCTGGGCGGGGCAGGGTTCCGGTGTGCAGGGTCTGGCGGGGTTCGCGGGGCGTCAGGCGGTCGCCGCCTGGAATCGCCGCCCGATCTCGGGCCAGTCGATCACGCGCATGAAGGCGTCGATGTACTCGGCCCGCCGGTTCTGGTACCGCAGGTAGTACGCGTGCTCCCAGACATCGACCCCGAGCAGCGGGACCACCCCGGTCATCATCATGTCCTGCTGCTTCTCGCCCTGGATCACGAGCAGCGATCGACCAATCGGATCCCAAACCAGCCAGCCCCAGCCGGAGCCCTCGACCGCGGCGGAAGCCGCCTTGAAGTGCGCGGCAAACTGGGCAAAGCTGCCGAAGTCCCGGTCGATCTGCTCGGCCAGGCGGCCCGAGGGGAAGCCGCCGCCGCCGTCCGATTCGGGCTTCATCCCGAACCAGAACAGCGTGTGGTTGACGTGCCCGGAGCCGTGGAAGCTGACCTCGCGTGACCAGTGCTTCACGAGACCGATCTCGCCGCGCCCCTCGCGGATGTCGCGGAGCGCGCGCACGGCCCGGTTGAGGCCGCGGACATAGCCCGCGTGGTGGCGTGCGTGGTGGATCTCCATCGTCTGGGCGTCGAGGTGCGGCTCGAGGGCGTCGTAGGCGTAGGGCAGCTCGGGGAGGGCGTACTCGCCGGTCGCCCGATCGAATCCGAGCGACGGCTGCGAGAGGACCGAGGCAGAGGCCGAGCCCCCGGCGAGCAGGGTGCCCGCGCCGGCGAGTCCGCCGAGCCCGAGCAGGGCGGTGCGGCGGTCCATCAGGTCGTTGGTGGGTGGGTCGATCGTCATGGGTTGGTCTCCTGCGTGTCGGATCGGCTCAATCGCCGCTGAACAGGCCCGTCCCGCCGCTGCCGCCGCTCTGCCGCCCCTCGATGGTGGCGATCAGGCAGGCGCACGCGAGGATCAGGATGTCGTCGAATCGCTCGTCCTCCTCGACGACCGTGATGCCGAGACGGTAGACGAACGGGTTGAAATGCGTCCGGAAGATCGCCTTGCTCGCGCCCGAGAGGTCCTCGACGTGGAACTTCTGGGGCATGAACATCGCCGCCGGCTCGAAGAGCCGGCGGACCACGGCCGCGGTCGTGGAGTCCTCTCGGATCCGTCCGAGGTCCGCCCCTGATTCGTCGAAGACCATCCACTCGTCGCGGATCATCGACTTGAAGCCCTTGCGTCGGAGCGACCCGAGGGTCTCGCCGGTCGGGAGCGCGACGTCGTAGGTCGTCGAGAAATCGAGGATCGTCCGGGCCTTCATGCTGAACAGCTCGGTGCCCATCGACTCGTCGGTGAAGAAGCGGATGTCCTCGCGGAAGCGGAAGGCCTTCTGTGCGCAGTAGCCGACGAGCTCGCCGCCCTCTCCGTAGATGTGGAACCGGTTGCCGAAGATCTTGAAGATCTTCTGCCGGATCGTGTACCGCTCGCCCGTCTGTGCTCCCGCCACCGCCATGCACGCCTCCTCGCGCTCGCTCGTCCGCGGAGAGCGTATCGGTTCGGGCGTGCGCATGAAAACGCCCCGCCGGGGCGGGGCGTCGATCCGATCCGGTCGCCCGCGGGGCTCAGCCCTCGCCGACCTCCCAGCGGAAGAACGCGGTGATCTCGCCGGGCGCGACGAACTGCTTGATGGACTGCTTCTCGTCCATCACGAACTTCTGCTCGAGCAGGGCGACCTCGGCGAAGAACTTCTTCATCCCGCCCTCGACCATCTTCTCGGCGATCTCCTGCGGCTTGCCGCTCTCGACCGCCTGCTCGATGCGGAACTTCTTCTCCTTCTCGACAAGGTCCGCGGGGATCTCGTCGGGCGAGAGCCCGAGCGGGCGCGGGACCGCGGCGGTCACGTGCATGCCGACCTTCGCGAGGTCGTCGGTGCTGACGTCGCCGCTGGCGACCAGCAGCACGCCGGTCTTGCCGTCGTGGTGGACGTACTTGCCGAACGTCGTCCCGCCCTGGCCGCTCACCCTGCGGGCCCGCGGCATCGAGATGTTCTCGCCGGTCTTGGCGCGGATGGCGTCGATCATCGACTCCATCTCGGCGTTCTGTGCGACGTCGCCGTCGGAGCCCGAGGCGAGCGCCATCGCGGCGAGCTTGTCGGCGGTCTCGATGAACTGCTCGTTCTTCGCCGTGAAGTCGGTCTCCGCCCGCAGCTCGAGGATCGCCGCCGCGGATCCGTCGCCCGCGAGCGCCACCGCGACGCGGCCCTCGCCGGCGGCGCGGTCGGCCCGCTTCTCCATCTTGCCCTTGAGCTTCTTGCGCAGCAGCTCCTCGGCCTTGTCGACGTCGCCCTCGGCCTCGGCCAGGGCCTTCTTGCACTCCATCATCGCGAGGCCCGTGCGGTTGCGCAGGCTCATGACGTCTTTGGCGCTGATCTCAGCCATCGCGGCTCTCCAGGTCTTGCTCGGGCGGTTCCGATCGCCCGCGTGGTCTCACTGCTCGGTCAGACAACACATCATGCGGCCGGGCCGCTGGGGTCGTGTTCAGCTCTCGCCGGCGTTGGTGGCCGCGGGCGCCGCGGCGGGCGCCTCCGGCCGGTCCTCGCCCTCGCCCTCGGCGCGGGCCGGCGAGGCGTCGTCGGCGCGGAACTGCGCCCGGCGGCTCCGCTTGCGGGGCTGCTCCTCGGCGCCGGCATCGTCGGCGGCCTCGGGCGCGACGCTCCGCGACTGCTTGCCGGCGGCGATCGCCTTGCAGAGCTCGCGGAGGATGACGTCGATCGAGCGCATGCTGTCGTCGTTGCCCGGGATCGCGATGTCGACCATGTCCGGGTCGCCGTCGGTATCGATGAGCGCGACGGTCGGGATGCCCAGCTTGCGGGCCTCGCGGATCGCCGTGACCTCGCGCCGGATGTCGATCAGGACGAGTGCGCCCGGCAGGCGGTCCATCTTGCGGACGCCGTCGAGGTTCCGCTTGATCTTCTTCATCTCGCGGCGGAGCTGGCTCTCCATCTTCTTCGAGTAGCTCTGGAAGTTGTCGGTCTCGGCGATCGTCTCGAGCTCCTCGAGCCGCTTCAGCCGGTCGCGGATGGTGCGGAAGTTCGTGAGCGTGCCGCCGAGCCAGCGCTCGGTGACGTAGTGCATGCCGATCTCGTTGACCCGCTGCTCGATGACGCTCTTCGCCTGGCGCTTGGTGCCGATGAAGCAGACGTCCTTGCCCTCGGCGACGACCTTCTGCAGGAACTTCTTCGCCAGCAGGAGACCCTTGACGGTCTCCTTGATGTCGATGATGTGGATCCCGTTGCGCTTGCCGTAGATGAACTGCTGCATCTTCGGGTTCCAGCCGCTCGCGCGCTGCCCGAAGTGGATCCCGCTCTCGATCAGGTCCTGGACGAGTTGGTTGGCCATCGGCCTTCTCCTGCTGTCAGCGACACCGGCGGGTCCGGCCGGGATGCCCCGAGCTGCGGGGTTCGGACGGCCGCCATAGGGCGCTTCTTGGACGGGGCCGGCGCAACCGCCGGTCACCCTGTTCGCTTGGTGTTCGCCTCCTGCGGGCCCACCCCCGCCGGAGAACGCTCGCGCCATCCCGGCTCGACGCGGGCCAATGGTAGCGCACCAACCCCGCCCGGCACCGCCCCGCCGCGGACGGGTAGGCTTCTCCGGTGAGCCAGCAAGACCACAACCGTCCGTTCCAGCAGCCGGTCATCGGCCAGCGGGTCCTCGCCGAGCACCGCGCGTACAACGTCGTCGAGCTCGAGATCGGCATGCCGGGCGGCCGCACCCGGACAAAGCCCTTCGTCCGCCACCGCGGCGCCGTCTGCGTCCTGCCGATGCTCGAGACCCCCGGGCGCTCGCCCAAGCTCGTCCTGGTCGTCAACGAGCGACACATCGTCGGCGCCCGCCTGGAGGAGTTCCCCGCCGGCGGAATCGACCAGGGGGAGGGGCCGGCCGAGGCCGCCGCGCGGGAGCTGCGCGAGGAGACCGGCTACGAGGCCACCTCGCTCCACAAGCTCGGGAGCTTCTACACGACGCCCGGGATCACCGACGAATTGATGCACGCCTTCGTCGCCACCGGCCTGCGCCAGGTCGGTCAGCAGCTCGAGGAGGACGAGGCGCTGACCGTCTCCGTCCGCACGCTCGCCGAGTACGAGGGCATGGTCGACCGCGGCGAGATCCTCGACGGCAAGAGCCTGCTGGCGTTCATGTGGGCCCGCCGGGCCGGCTACCTCCGGTAGCATTCGTCCGATGGCACGCGAGCCCTGGCAGGACGGCCACCGCAGCGGTCAATCCGGCGGCGGGTTCGGCGGATTCATCCGGCGCGTCTTCGGCGAGGGCGACAACCCGCTGTCGTGGGGCATCCCGCTCTACACCGCCTGGGGCATCCGCGTCCGCGTGCACGTCTTCTTCGTGCTCTACATCGTGCTCCAGCTGCTCAGCTCGCTCGCGTTCGAGAACTTCGGCATCGGCTACATCGCGATCATGATGGTCAGCCTCTTCGGGCTCGTGCTGCTGCACGAGTACGGCCACTGTTTCGCCTGCCGGAAAGTCGGCGGCGAGGCCGACGACATCCTGATGTGGCCGCTCGGCGGGCTCGCGAGCTGTGCGCCGCCGCCCGGCGTCCGCGGCGAGTTCTGGACCGTCGCGGGCGGGCCGCTCGTCAACGTTGCGCTGTTCGTGCCCCTCGCGGGCCTGGTGTACCTGCTGACCGGCGCCTGGGAGGCCGTCGCCTTCAACCCGCTCAACCCGAGCAGTGTGTTCTTCTACTTCAGCGCGACCTCCGACCTGCTGTACTGGGCGCAGTACGCCGCCTGGACGCTGTACTTCACCAACGGCATCTTGCTCGCCTTCAACGTCCTGCTCCCCATGTTCCCGATGGACGGCGGCCGGCTCGCCCGCTGCGCGCTCTGGCTGAAGCACGGCGAGCAGAAGTCGCTCTACGTCGCGGCTGTCGCCGGCCTGGCGATCGCGATCGTGCTCGGGCTGGCCGTGCTCGTCATCGGCGGCATGCCGCGGATGTTGCTCGCGATCGCCTTCTTCGGCGGCTTCACCTGCTGGCTCGAGCTTCGACGCCTGAAGATGATGGCCGGCGAGTTCGGGTACGGCGGCCCGGTCTACGACGCCGGCCCCGAGCGCGATCCCGGGCCGACGCGGGCGCAGCGCCGGGCCGCCAAGCGAGCCGAGGAGGAGTCGGCCGAGATGGACCGGATCCTCGCGAAGATCTCCTCGGAGGGCATGGGGGCCCTCTCGCGCCGAGAGAAGGCCTTCCTCTCCCGGCAAAGCAGCACCGGCCGATCCGAGTAACGGGGGTCCGGCTGATGTCGGCCACGAACAGGAGCCGATAGGGTTCGTCGATGGGACTGGCTGATCGGGATTATGCGCGGCGGCCGGCGGGCGGGGGCGGCGGTTCGTACCGCGCCGGCGCCGGCGTGGGGTTCCGCGGCTGGCGCTTCTGGTCGATCTCGACCTGGCTGATCGTGATCAACGTCGGCGTCTTCGTTCTGGGCGGCCTTGTCCCCGGCCCGATCGAGGCGCGCGTGATGCCGGTCGGGGCCATCACCCCCGAGGGCACGGCGCCGAGCTCGCTCGTCCCCAGCGGCGACCTGCAAGTCGGGTCGCCCGTCGAGGCGCGACGGGCGCTCGTCGATCCGGCCAACCCGGGCGTGGCCGTGGGGGCCATCGTCTACCGGATCTTCCCCAGCATGTTCGACGCCTGGGGGCACTTCTCCACCGAACGCGGCTTCAGGCGCCTCGAGGTCTGGCGCCTCGTGACCTTCCAGTTCCTGCACGCCAACCTGATCCACCTGCTCTTCAATATGCTCGGGATCTTCTTCTTCGGACGCCTGGTCGAGGACTTCCTCGGGCGCAAACGCTTCGCGGCGTTCTACCTCGCGTGCGGCATCGGCGGCGGTCTGCTCTACCTCGCCCTGAACGGCCTCGGCGCGCTCGGGCTCGATCTCCCCGGCGTGCTCAACATCAACACGATGACGCCGCTCGTCGGAGCCTCGGCCGGCGTGTTCGGGATCATCATCGCCGCGGCCTACATCGAGCCCAACCGCGTCATCCAGCTCCTGATCCCGCCGGTGCCGCTCAAGATGAAGTGGTTCGCGTACGGCTATGTCGCGATCGCGCTCTTCAACCTCATCAGCGGCGGCTCCAACGCGGGTGGCGACGCGGCGCACGTCGGCGGCGCCGCCGCCGGCTTCGTCCTGATCCGCCGCCCGCACCTGCTGCGAGACTTCTTCGACGTCTTCGGCAACTCGAACCTCCCGAACAAGAATCCGAGGTCGCCCAGGCGAGCCCGCGGCAGCTCCGCCCCGGCGGCGTCGGAGGTCGACAAGATCCTCGATAAGGTCGCGCGCGAGGGCATCCACAGCCTGACCGAGGCCGAGAAGAAGACCCTCGCCCGTGCCTCCGAGGACCGGCGGGCCGCGTCGTAACATCGGCCGTGCCCGGACCGCTGACGTTCGACATCCAGCACCGCTCGGCGAGCACGCGCGCCCGCGCGGGCGTCATCACGACGCCCAACGGCTCCTTCCCGACCCCCGCGTTCATGCCGGTCGGCACCAGGGCGACGGTCAAGGGCGTCTACCCGCACCAGCTCCGCGCGATGGGCGCCGGCTGCCTGCTCGCCAACACCTACCACCTCATGCTGCGACCGGGAGAATCGCTCATCGAGCGCCGGGGCGGCCTGCACCCGTTCATGAACTGGGACGGGCCGATCCTGACCGACTCGGGCGGCTACCAGGCCTACTCGATGGCCGACATCAACGCGGTCGACGAGGACGGCGTCAGCTTCCGCAGCATCATCACCGAGGAGAAGATCCGCCTGACGCCCGAGCGGGCGGTCCGGGTCCAGAACGCGCTCGGCGCCGACATCATCATGGCCTTCGACGACTGCCCGCCCTCGGTCGACCCGAAAGCAGGACCGGTCAACCAGACCCGGATCCGCCTGGCCGCGATCCGCGACGCCGCCGGCGACGACTACGACCACGGGGCCCGGCTCGACCTCGCGCTCGACCGCACCACGCGCTGGCTCGGCCGCTGCGTCGAGGCGCACGCGCGCCCGGACGACCAGGCGCTCTTCGGCATCGTGCAGGGCGGGACCGACCCCGAACGACGACGCAGGTCCGCCGAGGCCGTGACCGCGATCGACTGCCCGGGATACGCGATCGGCGGGGTCGCGGTGGGGGAGCAGTCGGACGATATCGAGCGCGTCACCGCCCTCACGGCGCCGCTGCTGCCCGAGACCAAGCCGCGGTACCTGATGGGCGTCGGCTACCCGCGCGACATCGTCGCGGCGGTGCTGGCGGGCGTGGACATGTTCGACTGCGTGCTGCCGACGCGGAACGGGCGGAACGCCAACGCCTTCATGCAGCGCGAGACCGGGCCCGACGGGCGCTACCAGATCCGCCTGAAGAACGCCCGCTTCGCCGAGGACGACGCCCCGCTCGAGCCCGGCTGCGACTGCCCGGCGTGCGACCCGGTCGCGTGCGGCTGGGCGGGCGTCCGCGGGCCGTTCACCCGCGCCGCGATCCGCCACCTCTTCATCTCCGGGGAGATGCTCGGGCCGATGCTCGTCAGCCTGCACAACCTCCGGCTCTTCCAGCGCCTGACCGAGGACCTCCGCGCCGCGATCGCCACCGACGCCTGGGAGCCGTTCATCCGGGCCTGGCCGGGGGTCGAGGACGTGGTCCGGCGGGCGATCGGAACCGGTTCGGGGACCGCCCCGCGGGAATCCGAGGGTCCTTGAGGACTATCCTTCCGGCTCGCGGGAGCACGCGGAGCGCGGCCGATCCGGTCTCTGATCGGCGGGCGCGACACGACGACGCGTGCCGGCAACCGAAGGCGGAAGGACGAACGTGCGGAACGAACTGATGTGGACCGACGCCCTCACGCTCGCCCAGGACGGCGGGCGGGCGCTCACGAGCGAGACGGCCGGAGAGGCCGTCGAGGGCGCCGACGGCGCCCAGGGCACCGGCGGCGGGGCGGCACCCACCGGCGGCGGTGGGCTCGGCTACATCCTGCCGCTCATGCTGGTCGGGTTCATGGCCCTGATCCTGTTCCAGGCCCTCGGACAGCGGAAGAACGACAAGAAGCGGCGTGCGCTGCTCTCTCAGATCAAGAGGTACGACCGTGTCCAGACCATCGGCGGCGTCATCGGCACCGTGATGGAGCTCAAGGACACCGAGGTCGTGCTCCGCACCGACGAGCACAGCGACACGCGGATCCGATTCAGCCGCAGCGCGATCCAGCAGGTCCTGACCGGCGGCGCCGAGGACACCGAGGCGCCGAACGACGAGCCGGTCGCGACGACCGCCTGAGCGAGCCAGCGAGGAGACCGACCGAGCATGGAACGTCTGATCCGACCCGCGGTGATGTGCCTGACGCTGCTGCTGCTGGCCATCGTCGCGGTCAACCCCTTCGAACCCAACCTGCGTCTCGGCAAGGACCTCCGGGGCGGCACCACGCTCGTCTATCAGGTCGAGATCGACGAGGCCGAGAACGCCGGCGAGGTCATCGCGCGGACGATCGACGTCCTCAAGAACCGCATCGACCCCAACGGCCTGCTCGAGATCCAGATGGTCCGCCAGGGCAACGACCGCATCGAGATCACGATGCCGCTGCCCGACGACGCGACGATCGCGCTCCGCGACGCGTACCTCGAGAAGCTGAACGCTCTCGAGGGCGTGACGATCGAAGCGCAGACGGTCTCGGCGGCCATGGCGCTCGAGCCGGGCCGCCGCGACGAGGTGCTCGCCCAGTTCGCCGGCGACGACGAGGAGATCCTCTCGCAGCTCACCGAGGCGATCGGGCTCTTCGACGCCCAACGCGCGGCGACCCAGCGGGCGGAGGAGGCCGAGGAATCCGGCGTCGTGCCCGAGGACGAGCTGGACCGGCTCGCGATCCAGGCGGCCGACCTCAACGCCGAGTTCGTTCGATTCATCGAGGGGCTCGCGTCGCAGGGCATCGACACCTCCGCGCTCCGCCGCGCGCTGCAGCTGTCGGACCAGGAGCGCCGCCTCGTCCGCCGTTCCACCGGCGAGATCGAGCCGCTGCCGAGCCCGCGCGACGTCGCGATCGGCGCGATCAGGGACGCCCACCCGGACCAGGCCGCCGCGATCGATGAGGTCGTCGCCGCCTTCGAGGCCTACGAAGAGAACCGCACCAGCCTCGACGACCCTGCCGACCTGCAGCGCCTCGTCTCGGCCAGCGGCGTCCCCAGCTTCCGCATCACGATCGACCCGCAGAGCGCCGGCACGACCAACACCTTCGCCCAGGAGGCCCGCGCCAGGCAGCTGCTCCGCGAGGGCGGCCCGGACAACGCGAGCCTCCGCGGCGTCCGCTGGTGCCCGATCAACGACATCGATACCTGGGTCAGCAGCGTCGAAGAGGTCGAGGCCCTCCAGCAAGACCCCGCCGCCTTCTTCGAGACCCGCGGCTACATCGTCGAGCCCTACCTCGGCGAGTTCTTCATGCTCTGCTGGGCGACCCGCGCGTCCTCGCTCACCGTGGACGACGGCGACTGGGCCGTGGCACGCGCGTTCCAGACCGTCGACCAGCTCGGCCGCCCGGCCGTCGGCTTCCAGATGGACCCGCGCGGCGCCAAGCTGCTCGGCACGCTGACCGCCGCCAACCTGAACAACCAGATGGCCGTCCTCCTCGACGAGGAGGTCTACACCGCCCCGAACCTCCGCGGCGCCATCAGCTCCCAGGGCGTCATCGAGGGCCGCTTCAGCCTTGAAGAGATCAACTACATCATCCGAGTGCTCTCGGCCGGCTCGCTCTCCGCCAGGCTGAGCCCCGAGCCCCTGAGCGTCAACACCGTCGCGCCGGACTTCGGTCAGGACAACCTCGATCAGGGCAGGACCGCGGGCATGTGGGCGCTCGCGCTCGTGTCCGGCTTCATGGTCGCGTACTACTTCGCCTTCGGCGTCGTCGCCGTAGCCAGCCTGCTCTTCAACGCCGCGATCATCCTCGGCGCCGTCGCGCTCGCCCGCGCCAGCTTCACGCTCCCCGGCATCGCCGGCGTCATCCTCACCTTCGGCATGGCCGTCGACGCCAACGTGCTCATCTACGAGCGCATCCGCGAGGAGACCCGCAAGGGCGCCGACCTCCGCGCCGCGGCCCGCCTGGGCTACCAGAAGGCCCTCTCCGCGATCGTCGACGGCAACGTCACCAACCTGATCGTCTGCTTCGTCCTCGGCACCCTCGGCACGCCCGAGATCAAGGGCTTCGCGATCACCCTCGGCATCGGCGTCATCGGCACGATGATCAGCGCTCTGGTCTTCACACGCCTCCTGCTGAACTTCTTCATCGAGGTCCTCGGCTGGAAGAAGCTCGGCATGCTGCCGACGAGCATCCCCGTTCTCGAGCGCATCCTCGAGCCCAAGATCAACTGGATCGGCTTCCGCTACTTCGCCATCCCGATCAGCATCGGCCTCGTCGCCCTCGGCATCGGACTCACCGTCCGCCAGGGCGAGGAGATGCTCGACACCGAGTTCCGCGGCGGCACGGCCGCGACCCTGGACCTCAAGGACGAGAGCGGCGAGCCGATCACGCTGACCCGCCAGAACGTCGAGGACCGCATCGACGACTTCGCCGCCGAGCTCATCGAGAGCGACCCGGAGAACCCGCTCGTGGAGCTCGCCGCGGCGACGATCCTCCCGATCAACCCGCAGTCCGACGGCGTCAGCTCCGACACCTTCACCATCAAGACCTACGTCACCGACCGCGAGGCGATCCAGGAGGCCCTGGTCCGCCTCTTCGAAGACGAGCTCGGCGCCGAGCCCCCCGTCCGATTCCGCGGCGACGAAGAAGATTTCGGCAGCGCCCCGGTCTTCGCGATCGTCGACGACAGCCTGAACCGCGTGCTCCCCGTCGATCTCCCCGCCGGACGCGCCGGCGAGTTCCTCGGCGGCGTCGCCATCCTGCTCGAGGGCATCAACCCCGCCGGCGACCAGCCCGTCTCGATCGAATCGATCGAGACGAAGATCAGCAACCAGCGCCAATCCGAGGACTTCGAAAACACGATCGGCCGCCCATCCGAGGTCCGCCTTCTAGCCGGCACCGACACGGACGTCCGCGCCGCCGTCGTCCTCGTCCGCGAGCCGGGCGCCAGCGCGATCGGCACTGAGGACCAGCGCTCGCGCTGGACCACCGAGCTCGCCGCCGTCGAGTGGAACCTCACCCGCTCGGCCCTGCGCGACGTCACGACGCTCTTCAGCATCCAGAGCTTCAGCCCCGCCATCGCCGAGTCGTTCCGCCAGACCGCGATCGTCTCGGTCGTGCTCAGCCTGCTGCTGATCCTCATCTACATCTGGGTCCGCTTCGGCTCGGTCCGCTACTCGTTCGCGGCGATCGCCACGCTCACCCACGACGTGATCGCGGCCGTCGGCCTGATCGCCATCGCCGAGATCGCCTACGAGAGCGAGGCGACCGCCGGAATCGCCCAGTCGCTCGGCATCGAGCCGTTCAAGATCGACCTCACCCTGATCGCCGCGATCCTGACGATCATCGGCTACTCCCTCAACGACACCATCATCATCATGGACCGCATCCGCGAGAACCGCGGACGCCTGCCCTACGCGACCAAGCAGATCGTCAACGACGCCATCAACCAGACCATCAGCCGAACGGTCATCACGTCGGGCACCACCTTCATCGCCACGCTGATCCTCTTCACCAGCGGCGGCGCCGGCGTGAAGGCCTTCGCCTACGCCCTCCTCATCGGCGTGGTCGTCGGGACCTACTCCTCGATCGCGGTCGCCTCGCCTCTGGTGTGGTCGAGGCGGAAAGACCGATCTGAGCCCGAGGGAACGAAGCGCCGGCTCGCGTGATCCGGCCCTCCGCCCCGCGGAGACCGACCATGGCCAGCGACAGCGGTGGCACCAGGATCTTGGCGGGCGTCGCTTCGCTCGTGCTCGTCTGGATCGTCGTCTACTGGGTCTACCAGCCCGCCGGACGCGGCCCCAGCCAGACCCCCGCGAGCCTCGAGACCGTCCCCGACAGCCTCCAGATCACCCTCGGCGGCTCGCTCGACGAGCCGGACGCACAGGCACGAGCCCAGACCGAGACCGATCCCGCCGCCGGGATCGACCTCCCGCCGCCGATCGATCCGACCGACCGTGGCGCTCCCGCTGACGCCGTCGTCCCACCCCGGTTCGAGCGGTACACCGTCGGCCCCAGCGAGACCTTCCAGACCATCGCTCGCGACCGCTACGGCTCCGTCGCCCTCTGGACCGTCATCGCACAGGCCAACCCGCTCGTCGACCCAGAGCGCCCGCTCGAGGGGCGCACGATCAGCGTCCCGCTCGACCCCGGCAACGTCCAGGGCGTCCCCGTCGCCGAGACCACCGGCGGACGGGCCAACCGCCAGCCGGACCGCGCGCCGACGACCGAGTACACCGTCCGCCCGGGCGACACCCTCAGCGGCATCGCCCAGCGCCTGCTCGGCAGCTCCGCCCGAGCCCGAGAGATCTTCGAGCTCAACCGCGACCGCATGCCCTCGATGGACAGCCTCCGCGTCGGCCAGGTCATCATGGTGCCGCGTGAATCCCCCGCCGGCGGGGCCTGAGCCCCCGTAACCTTCGCCATGCCCGATGGTTCACTCTTCCTCGTCACCGGCGGCGCCGGCTTCATCGGCTCCAACCTGGTCGCCGAGCTGCTCCGACGCGACGCCTCCGCCAGCATCATCGTCATCGACGACTTCCGCTCCGGCTCGTTCGCCAACCTCGTCGAGGCCTGCGACCGCAAGGGCGTCGGCCCATTCCGCGGCGAGGTCATCCCCGTCGCGATGGACGCCGCCGGCCTCGCCGAAAACGCCGAGGTGCTGAAGCCCGACGCGGTCTTCCACCTCGGAGCCATCACCGACACCACGGTGACCGACGAGGCCGAGATGATCGACGCGAACACGTCGGGCTTCTCAGAGCTCGTCCAGGCCTGCTCCGACTTCGAGGTCCCGCTCGTCTACGCCTCCAGCGCCGCCACCTACGGCTCGCCCCCGCACGCCGACCACCGCGAGCCGTTCCCCGTCAACGCCGCCGGCAAGCCCAACAACGTCTACGGCTTCAGCAAATGGCTCATGGAAGAGATCCACCGCCGAGCGCACGAAGACCGCCAAACCCAGGGCCTGCCCCCCGCGCACGTCGTCGGCCTGCGCTACTTCAACGTCTTCGGCCCCGGCGAAACCCGCAAGGGCAAGATGGCCTCGATGGCCCACCAGCTGACGCACCAGGTTCTCGCCGGCAAGCCGCCACGCGTCTTCGAGGACGGCTCGCAGGCCCGCGACCAGGTCCACGTCGACGACATCGTGGGCTGCACCCTCGCCGCCGCGGGCCTGGGCGACCGCCCCCGCGACGAGATCGCGCCCGGCATCTACAACGCCGGCTCCGGCCGCGCGACCACCTTCAACGAGATCATCGCCGCCATCCGCGAGGCGCTCGGGATCTCCGAGACCGACCTGCCGACCGACTACTTCGAGATGCCCGCCTCGGTCCGCGCGTTCTACCAGGACTGGACCTGCGCCGACATGTCCGAGACCCAGCGCGGTCTCGGCTTCACGCCGTCACGCGACCCGATCGCGGCGACGACCGAGTACGCCGCCTGGCTCGCCGGCCAGCATCGCGGCGAGCCGGTCATCGCCTAACCGCAACGCGATGGCCGAACCCGCGCTGATCCTGCTCCCGGGCCTCGGCGCCGACCGGCGGCTCTTCACGCCCCAGCTCGACCGCTTCGAGACCGCGTCCGTCCCCGACTGGATCGAGCGCCATCCCGGCGACACGCTCGGCAGCTTCGCCCAGCGCCTGGCCGGCACGCTCGACCTCGAACGCCCGCACGTCCTCGCCGGCTTCAGCTTCGGCGGCATGGTCGCCCTCGAGATCGCGTCGCGGGTTCCCGAGGCCCGCCGCCCGCTCTCGGTCGTGCTGCTCTCCGGCCTGCGATCCCGCCGCGCCGTCACGCGGACCTTCAAGCTCCAGCAGGCCATCGGCGGCCTCGTCCCGCGACCCGTCGTCCGCGCAGCGCTGCGGGGGCCGGTCACGCGCGCCTTCGCCAAGCGCGAGGGCCTCAGCGAAGAACAAACCGCGACCCTGCGCGCGATGGCCGCCGAGACCGACCTCGACTTCCTGTTCTGGGCCGCCCGGGCCTGCGCCCGCTGGGACCACGACGGCGTCTGCCCCGCGCCCGTCCGCCACCTCCACGGCGAGTCCGACCGGATCATCCCCTGCGTGCCGCACCCCGAGCTTCCCGGCGGCGAGCCCGAGCTGATCGAGGGCGCCGGGCACCTGATCACCTGGACCGCCGCCGATCGGGTCAACGGGGCGCTGGCCCGCGCTCTCGCCGAATCCGCCGCCTGATCGACCCGCCCGCGGCCTCTACCATCGGCCTCGCAGCACCGAGGTCCCCGGGGGAGAGCCCGAGCATGAGCGTCAAACGAATCCTCGTCACCGGCGGCGCCGGCTTCCTGGGCAGCCACCTCTGCGACCGCCTGGTCGCCCAGGGCCAGGACGTCATCTGCCTCGACAACTTCTTCACCAGCCAGAAGACCAACGTCGAGCACCTGCTCGGCTGCCGCAACTTCGAGCTGATCCGCCACGACGTCACCCACCCGATCTGGCTCGAGGTCGACGAGATCTACAACCTCGCCTGCCCCGCCGCCCCGGGCCACTACCAGTTCAACCCCGTCAAGACCATGAAGACCTCGGTCCTCGGCGCCATCAACGTCCTCGGCATGGCCAAGCGCTGCAAGGCCAAGGTCTTCCAGGCCAGCACCAGCGAGATCTACGGCGACCCCGAGGTCCACCCCCAGCCCGAGTCCTACAAGGGCTCGGTCAACGCCATCGGGCCCCGCGCCTGCTACGACGAGGGCAAGCGCGCCGCCGAGACCCTCTTCTTCGACTACCACCGCATGCACGGCCTGCACATCAAGCTCGTCCGCATCTTCAACACCTACGGCCCGCGCATGCACCCCTACGACGGGCGCGTCGTCTCCAACTTCATCCGCCAGGCGCTCCAGGGCGAGGACATCACCATCTTCGGCGACGGCGAGCAGACGCGGAGCTTCTGCTACGTCGACGACCTGATCGACGCCTTCCTCGCGCACATGAACGGCCCCGACGACTTCCCCGGCCCGGTCAACACCGGCAACCCCGGAGAGTTCACCATCAAGGAGCTCGCCGAGATGGTCGTCGAGCTGACCGGCACCAAGAGCAAGCTGGTCTACCGCGAGGCGCCCCAGGACGACCCCAAGCAGCGCCAGCCCGACATCTCGCTCGCCAAGGCCAAGCTCGGCTGGGAGCCCAAGGTCCGCCTGCGCGAGGGCCTCGAGAAGACCATCGACTACTTCAAGAGCGTCAAGTTCAGCGACTTCCGCGCGCCGACACCGAACTACTAATGAGCGACGTCAGCGTCCAGCGCGCTGAGCCTGCCGACACCCCCGCCTGGAAGGCCATGCGCGAGCAGCTCGGCCCCGAGTGGTTCACGGAACACTTCGACGAGATCGCCCGCGCCTATTTCGAGACCGGCGTCATCGACAACCTCCGCCACGCGGTCTTCATGGCCAAGAACGACCAAGGCGAACCGATCGGCTTCCTCGAGGGCTGGCTCGTCCTCGAACACGCCCGCGGCCGGGGCGTCGGCCGCGGGCTCGTCGAGGCATGCGAAGCCTGGGCGAGGAGCCACGGCTGCCGCGAGTTCGCCTCCGACGCCGAGATCGACAACGAGCCCAGCGCCAGGGCACACGCCGCCCTCGGATTCCGCGAGGTCGCCCGCCTCCGCGCCTTCCTCAAACCGCTCGGCTGACCACGCCCGCCGTCGCCGGAGCATCCAACCGATAGACTGAACACGCCGCATGCGAGGGAACGGACCCACAAGGACCGCCGGGATCACCCTCGTCGTTGCGGCGGTGATCCTCTTCACCGGCGCCACCTTCCTCCTCGCCGCCTCAGACCGGCCCCTCGCCATCGTCGCGGTCGCCGCCATCGCCGGCGTCGGCGTCGCCCTCATCCTCCTCTCGCTCCCCAGAAGCCGCGGCGTCGCGTCCCGCAGCGGACAGATCTCCGACCTGCTCAGCGTCTTCTTCACCTTCGGCGCCCTCGGGCCGCTGATCATGATGACCCTCACGAGCGGGACCGCCAACTTCCTCATCGGCCTCATCGGGGTCGCGGTCTCCGGCGGCATCGCCACGCTCTGGGCCACCGCGTTCATCTTCCGCGTCTACTGGCTCATCCCGGTCGCCGTCATCGCCACCGCCTTCGGCCCGCCGCCGGTCTTCGAGGCCGCCTGGCACGTCGGCCTCGCGGAGAACTTCTGGGGCCTCTCCGAGCGCCTCCGCATCGGCATCCTCGGCCTCGAGTCCGTCTTCAGCCTCGTCATCGGCTACGCCCTCATGGTCCGCTTCATCGTCCGGGTCGAGCGCGAGGCCGCCCGCTCCCAGGCCGAGCTCGAGACCGCCTCGCGCATCCACGCCCAGCTCGTCCCCAGGATCGACCAAGACCCCGGCCCCTGGCGTGTCCGAGCGATCTCGCTGCCCAGCTCGGTCATGGGCGGCGACCTCGTTGACCTCATCGAGCGAGCCGACGGCGGAGCCGACCTCGTCCTCGCCGACGTCACCGGCCACGGCGTCCGCGCCGGCGTCGTCATGGCCCTCGTCAAGGGCGTCGTCGCCGCCGAGCTCGCCCACGACGCGCCGCTCGCCCGCGCCGCCGACCGCATCAACCGCGCCCTAACCCGTCTGCTCGATGACGGCACCTTCGCGACCGCCGTCGTCGCCCGCCTGCCCGCCGACGCGACCGACCCGATCGAGATCCTCGTCGCCGGCCACCCGCCGCCCGTCATCAAACGCGCCGAATCGGCCGAGATCCCCGACGGGCGCATCGCCGCGCACGGCCTCCCCTGGGGCGTCTCCGCCGGCGAGACCTACGCCACGACGTCCGTCACCCTCGCGCCCGGCGACGCGCTGGCCCTCTATTCCGACGGCCTCAGCGAGGCCGCGCCGCCCGACGGACCGATGCTCGGCCTCGCCGGCGTCGAGCGGGCCGTCGCGCAGGCCCCGGACGCCCCGGGTCTCCCGGAGACGCTGCTCGAAGCGGCATCAACGCACGCGAGCGGGACCATCGCCGACGACCGCTCCGTCGCCGTCGTTTTCGGAAGGGCGCACGTCTGAGGGCGCGTCCAACGGCACGCCAGCGCACCATTGTCAGTACGCTCCTGCAACTCATGTCACGTCCGATGCAAGATCGCAGACCCGCAGTTGTGACCGACCCGCTCGGGCTGGCCGCGATCTCGCTCGCAGCGATCCTGATCGCCGGCGCCACCCTCGAACCGCGAGAATCCATGATCACCGCGGCGATGATCGTGCTGATCCTCGTCTCCTATCTCCTCTATTCCGTGCTGATCGCCCGCGTCAACGCGCAGGTCTCGGGCGTCATCTGCCGCAGCTTCCTGACGGTCGGGACGTCCGCGCTCGGCGCCGGCCTCGTGGGCGGCCTGAACGGAGTCGCGTTCGAGGCCGAGTTTCCCTGGGTCAGGCCGGCGAGCCCGGACACCCGCTTCGTCGGCCTCGGCGTCGGTCTCCTCCTGTTCGGCGCAAGCGTGCTTCTCTGGAACTCCTTCACCCGTCCGCTCGCTCGCGCCGCCGGCGCCGGGGCGGCGCTCGGGGTCAGCGGCGCGTTCGGGCTCGTCGTCGGAGTGGTCATGCAGGCACACTGGGGCGATCGCACCCGCACCGGCATCCGCGTCCGCTCGCTCGTGGTTACTGTGAGCGATGTCGAGCTCGCCAGGCTCCCGGACCTCCCGGGCGATTCCTACCCGCTCCTCGACAACTACTCAATCTCGTTCCGCTACGAATTCGAGCACACGAGGAAAACCGGCATCACTTTCTACTCGGGATTCGCAAGCCCGTGGGCCAACGTCGAGGTGCTCGAAGCAACCGACTCGATCGGCACCGAGCGCCAAGCCCTCGGACGCGCGTTCCACACGATCGATATCCCCGAGCAGCGCGCCGGGTCGCTATCAGATCATCTTGTCCGCGGACGAGTGACCGGTCTCGCGAGCGGCTCACGCAAGAGCGGCTTCGCCCTTGGGTCGCGCGAGAGCTGGCGAGAGGAATACTGGGTGAAGAACCTGGACGTGGGAGATCGCGTCGATCGACTGGTCTTCCGATTCGAACGCACGCCGTACCGGGGCCCGGTCCGGATCGAGCGAGAGGGCAAGCATGCGTCGCGATACCGCCTCGAACCCCGCGAGTGGACGACCCGCCAGCTCGAGAACGACGTCTTCGAAGTCATCATCGCCGATCCCGCCGTCGATCACAGCTTCCGCATCGTCATGGAGTTGACGGACGATGCGATCGCCGGCTGAGACGCTCGGCGCTCATCCAGTCGCCGCCCCCCGCACCGCCTCCGCCACACGCGGCACCACGCTCTTGTCCAGCGGGTCCGGCAGCACACGCTCCCGCTCCGGGCGCTCCACGCACGCCGCCAGCGCCCGCGCCGCCGCGATCTTCATCTCCGCCGTGATCCGTGGAGCCCGCGCGTCCAGCGCACCGCGGAAGATCCCCGGGAACGCCAGCACGTTGTTCACCTGGTTCGGATAGTCGCTCCGCCCGGTCCCGACCACCGCCGCGCCCGCCCCGATCGCCACCTCCGGCCGGATCTCCGGGTCCGGGTTCGCCATCGCCAGCACGATCGGGTCCGCCGCCATGTTCTTAATGTCGCCCGCGGTCAAGAGGTCCGCCTTCGACACCCCGATGAACACGTCCGCGCCGTGCAGCACCTCCTGCAGGCTCCCCTCCCGGTTGTCCCGGTTGGTGTAGGCCAGCAGCGCCTGCTTCTGCGGGTTCAGATCCGTCCGACGCGCGTGGATCGCCCCCTTGCTGTCGCACGCGATGATGTCTCTCACCGGCACGCACACGTTCGGATCGAAGTTCACGCACCGAAGCAGCTGCGCGATCGCCGTGCCCGCCGCGCCGGCGCCGACGATCACCACCCGCAGGTCCTCCATCCGCCGCCCGGTGACCTTCGCCGCGTTGATCAGCGCCGCCAGCGTGACGATCGCCGTCCCGTGCTGGTCGTCATGGAAGACCGGGATGCCCAGGTCCTGCAGCGCGTCCTCGATCTCGAAGCACTTCGGCGCCGCGATGTCCTCCAGATTGATCCCGCCGAACACCGGCGCGATCCGCCGCACCGTCTCGATGATCTCACGCGGCTCCTGCGTCGTCAGGCAGATCGGGAATGCGTCCAGGCCCGCGAACGCCTTGAACAGGATCGCCTTGCCCTCCATCACCGGGATCGCCGCGTCGCCCCCGATGTTGCCCAGGCCCAGCACCGCGCTCCCGTCGGAGACGATCCCGACCAGGTTCCCCTTCGGCGTCAGCTCGTAGGCCAGCGCCGCGTCGCGCTCGATGTGCCGGCACGGCTCGGCCACCCCGGGCGAGTACGCGGTGGAAAGGTCCTCCCGGGTCTCGATCGCAACCTTCGGCCGGATCTCCATCTTCCCGCGGTGCTTGCGGTGCATATCCAGGGAACGCGCGTCGAAATCGTGTCGGTCGGGCATCCGCGCAGGCTACCCGACGATCCGCGGCAGGATCAGCCCCGACTTGCCCGCCAGCGCCACGTCCACACGCCCCGTGATCGGCGTCGCCTCGGGGTTCACCTCGACGATCCGAGCCCCGTGCTGGTGCGCCAGGTCGGCGAAGCCCGCGGCCGGGTAGACGACCGCGCTCGTCCCGATCGACAGGAACACGTCGCACGACTCGATCGCCGCGAACGCCGCGACCAGCGCCGTCTCCGGCAGCGCCTCGCCGAACCAGACCACGCCGGGTCGTGCGAGCTCGCCGTCGTCGAAGGCGGGGGGGAAGTCGGTCAGCTCGTCCTCGGGCAGCTCGAACGGCCTCCCCGTGCGCACGCCCCGCCAGGTCATGATCGAGCCGTGCAGCTCGACGACATCGCGCGAGCCGGCACGCTGGTGCAGGCCGTCGACGTTCTGCGTCAGCAGCGTGAACGAGCCCCCCCGAGCCTCGAGCGAGACCTCGAGCTCCGCCAGCGCCAGATGCCCGAGGTTCGGCACCGCCGCCATGCACTTCACCCGGCGCCAGTCGTACCAGCGCGTCACCATCTCCGGATTCGCGGCGAACGCCTCCGCCGTCGCGAGCTTCATCGGGTCGAAGTCCGCCCACAACGCCCGCGCGTCCTGGTGCGTGTCGAGCTGGTTCTCGACGGCCGTCCGGAACGTCGGGATCTTGCTCTCGGCCGAGACACCCGATCCGGTCAGCACGCAGACACGCGCGGGGCCGGCGAGCCAGCCCCGGACCATGGCGATGTCCGTCACTAAAGACACGACGAACGATCTCGGATGCGCCGGAGGCCGGACGCGACGTCGGTGTCCGACTGCGCAAGGAACTTCCCGAGTGCACCTTCAAGCGACGCCCGCAGCGTCTCGAGCGCGCCGTCGACGACTTCGGGGGTGGTCATGAAGAGCGTCGGTCCGCGACCCTCCGGCATCGGGTCGATCTCATCCATCAGGGCCTGCCAGCAGACCAAGACCCTCCGAACGCGCCCGGCACTGATGATGATGTCGATGGAACCAAAGCGATCCCAGCGAATCTCGAAACCCACCGGGCCTCGAGCAAACCCGGCGACGCATCCGTGGCAACCGTTCTCCCGGAATCCGAGCCGCTGAAGTGGGGGACCAAGCGCCCGCCTGACCGCGAGCCTGGCATCTCCGACCGTGATGGTCGTCTGGTCGGCCACGACAAGACGGTATGGCACGACGAACGCGCGGCAGGGATCAAACCCAGAAACTGGGGCAATCTGACACACTCAACCGATTGGCCCGTTCACATGGTCGCACCGCGTCACCGAGCCCTGCCGCCCGCCCTCGTCATCTGCGACGCCGGCGCCCCCGGTGTCCTCGCCGCCGCGATCGCGAGCGAAGAGCAAGCGCCCGAGGAAGCAAGGGCCAACAAGATCAAGCCCGCGATCTGGGGGGTCACGCCCGAAGGCCAGCCCGCCCTCGCCGCGACCAGCGCGTGGGACAAGATCGCCGCGCACTTCGGCCTGCGCCGGGTGGATGCCCCAGTGCCCGATCCCATCCGACGCGAGGGTTTGCCGGCGCCCGAGGCCGACACGCTGATGCTCGTCCGAGCCTGCTCGATCGCCGCCGAGCTCGAGCTTCGACGCGTCATCTGGCCCGTCCGCGCGACCGGCTCGACCGAGCCCGACATGCTCGCCGCCGCCGCGAACGCAAGCGACCGGGCGCTGCTCGTCAGCCGCCTGGCAACCCTCGACGCCGAGAAGGCCGGCCTGCCCGAGGTCGCCATCGAGACCCCGCTGCTCGACCTCACCGACGACCAGATCGGCGAGCTCATCGACGACATGGCCGCGCCGCTCGACCTCTGCTGGTGGGCCTCCGGCCCGACCGCCAAGACCGAGCAGGCGATCGCCGAACGCGAGCGGTGGGGGCGCTGGCTCGGCGCGCCGAGCCAGCAGGCCGCCGGCGCTTAAGCGCCCTCGCCGGCGATCCCTACACTCGCCGGCCATGACCTCAACCGCGACCGACACGAGCCAGCGCACGAACCTCTTCGACACCGCCCGCCGCGGCACCATCACCCGGTGGTCGCGCACGCTGATCCCGACCACGCGCGAGGCCCCGGCCGACGCCGAGCTCGCCAGCCACGTCCTGCTGACCCGCGCCGGGTACATCCGGCGCGTCGGCGCCGGCAT
Organism: Planctomycetota bacterium; assembly: GCA_038521625.1. Lineage (GTDB taxonomy): Bacteria > Planctomycetota > Phycisphaerae > Phycisphaerales > UBA1924 > JBCBKP01. The sequence goes on along the minus strand of JBCBKP010000005.1, from coordinate 20,803 downwards.
CTACGACTACCTGCCCCTCGCCTGGCGCGTCCTCACCAAGGTCTCGCAGATCGTCCGCGAGGAGATGGACGCCGCCGGCTCCGCCGAGATGCTCATGCCCGCCCTCGAGCCCGTCGAGCTCTTCGCCGGCACCAAACGCGACGTCGAGTACGGCGACCTGCTCTTCAAGCTCGAGGACCGCCACGGCCGCGTCAACGCCCTCGCGCCGACCCACGAGGAGATCATCACCGAGATGATGAAGGGCTCGATCACGAGCTACAAGCAGCTCCCGGTCAGCCTCTACCAGATCCAGACCAAGTTCCGCGACGAGTTCCGCCCCCGCGCCGGACTGCTCCGCTGCCGCGAGTTCATCATGAAGGACGCCTACACCTTCCACATCGACCTGGAAGGCCCCGGCGGGCTCAACGACGAGTACGACCGCATCTACCAGGCCTACGTCAACATCTTCACGCGCTGCGGCCTCGACTTCACCGTCGTCGAGGCCGAGAGCGGGCCGATCGGCGGCTCGGCCAGCCACGAGTTCATGGTCAACTGCGACAATGGCGAGGACACCATCCTCGTCTGCCCGAGCACGGGCTACGCCGCCAACGTCGAGAAGTGCGAGATCGGCGAGCGGGACGCCTCGTTCGATCACGACGCCACCGACGAGCTCACGACCCACCACACGCCCAAGATGCCCGGCATCGAGGGCGTCGCCGAGCACCTCGGCACCACGCCCGCCGGCATGCTCAAGACGCTCGTTATGCAGCCGGCCGAGGGCGCCGAGACCGACCGCACCTGGATCCTCGCCGTCGTCCGCGGCGACCACGATGTCAACGAGGGCAAGGTCCGCGACGCCCTCGGCTTCCCCGTGGCCATGGGCGACGAGAAGGCGGCCAAGCAGGCCGGCTTCGCCATCGGCTACGTCAGCCCGCGCATGCTCGCCAAGCTCGACGACGCGATCCTCGTGATCGACCCCGACGCGCTCGACGCCGGCTCGTGGGCCACCGGCTCCGACAAGCCCGACCACCACGACACCGGCTTCAACTGGGCCCGCGACCTGGGCGTCGACCCGAGCGCGCACGACCGCGTCAAGATCGCCGGCATCCGCAACGCCGTGTCCGGGGACATCTCGCCGCGCGATCCCAACGCCAGGCTCGAGGCCAAGCGCGGCATCGAGGTCGGCCACATCTTCAAGCTCGGCACCAAGTACTCCAAAGCCTTCGACTTCGCCGTCCTCGACAAGGACCAGAAGCGCCGCGCCGTCATCATGGGCTGCTACGGCATCGGCGTCAGCCGCACCTTGGCCAGCTGCGTCGAGATGAGCCACGACGACAACGGCATCGTCTGGCCCGCCCCGATCGCCCCGTACCACGTCGTCATCACGCTCGTCAAAGAAGACGACCAGATCGCCGCCCACGTCAAGACCATCTCCGAAGACCTCGCCGCACTCGGCGTCGACGTCCTCATCGACGACCGCAACGAACGCCCCGGCGTCAAGTTCAAGGACGCCGACCTCATCGGCATCCCCGTCCGCGTCACCATCGGCCCCAAGACCATCGAGAAGGGCGGCGCCGAGGTCAAGGCGCGCACCGAGGACGGCTTCGGCGAGGTCGTCGGATTCGACGACCTCGCCGGATCGGTCATGCGTCTCCTGACCGATTGAACAGATGCGGCAGCCGTTCGATCGCCCGAAAAGCCTCGGATAGCCATCTCGCACGATCGACCGCGGATCGCTTGGTCAGCTTCTTGAGACGGAGGACAGGTATCGCCAAGCCCGGCGGTTGCAGCCGATGGGCCGCCCGGCTCGCGTCGGCGTCCAGGGCGAGAACCGCGTCCACGCTCAGGATGCCCTCCCGCTCCAACTTGGGGAGATGCTCCCAGGCAGCGGAATCAAAGTTCTTCCCGAACGCATCGACCGCCTCGGCGGCCAGCCCCGAATCGGATCCGATCACTCCAACGACGGCCGGCGCATGACGAATCGCTGGCCGAATCGACCGCAGGCACTGCTGCTCGTCCAGCGAGAGAGACGCCCAGCGCCGGCCGAGCCATACCACGAAGTCATCTCGCTCCGGGGTTCCGCCGGCGACCCGGTCCAGCAGGTTCATCGTCTGAATGACCGGCGTCCCGCGCCCACCCCAGTCCACGGTGCGTCCGGTGAGGTGCCGCTTCGCGAGCTCGATCGCCAACACAGCATCATCGACAGTTCCACGGGGGCCAATGAAGTCGAGAAGCGCAGTCTTCCAACGAACATCGGGCGAGCTCGCAAGCTCGCGGCAGAGCGGCATCACCTCCGCGCCAACGATCGAGTCGAGAAGCCGCAGAGCCTGGTACTTGCTCCCATCGTCGAGCGAGCCGCTGGCCAGCGCGCGCAGCCGCTCGGCGTAGCGTTCATCGCCGGCCTCGACGACGAGTTTGACTAGGACAAGCTCACGACTCTCGGACGACATCCGCTCGAGACCATCGAATATCCCACGGATATCGTCTGGATCGACGCCGCGACGACGGCAGTAGTCACGTTCGTCCTCGTCAACCAGCCGCATACCTCTAGACCCACCCCTGCTCGCGCACCGTCCGCTCGTGCTCCACCTCGCCCGTGTGCCTCGTCTCAGCAGGCTCGAACAGCATCACGCTCGCGCCCCCCGGCGACACCGGGTTGTGCTCCAGACCCCGCGGCACCACGAACAACTCGCCGGGACCGATCTCGACCGACCATTCCCGCGATCCATCCCGCATCTGCATCGTCAGCGAGCCCTCGACCACAAAGAACAGCTCGTCCTCGTCCGCGTGGCTGTGCCAGCAGAGCTCGCCCCGCAGCTTCGCGAGCTTCACCCGCTGCCCGTTCAGCTCCGCGATGATGTGCGGCGTCCAGGTCTTCTCGAACAGACCCAGCTTCTCGCGCAGATGCACGGACTTCTCGAGATCGTTCCCGGCCATCGCCGCAGTCTAGAGCGGACGCGCGGGGGCCACAGGCGAGCTCGCGGCCGGCGGGCCGCGACAGAGCGCTCAGAAGAAGATCGCCCGGAACATCGCGTAGCCCAGCACGCCCGCGAGCACCAGACCGCCGCCCGTCGCGACCGCCCCCCAGCGCCGCATCGGCTTCATCTGCCACCACATGATCAAGCCCGACAGCGCCCAGAAGATCATCAGCACGCCGATCACATCGACGATCACCGCCCAGACCCACCGCGTCGATGCCTCGTCCGGATAGGTGTGCGCCGTGTGCAGACGGAGCACATACCCGCGGATGCTCAGCGGCCGGCTCGGCTGATCCACCGGACGCGCCGATACCTCGCCGTCCCGCGCGTCCACCGAGACCACCCAGGGCTCGCCGTCGACCAGCGCCCCGAACTCCACGTCCGGAACCGACCGAACGTTCAGCCGCCGAACGCCCGCGTGCCCGGCGACACCACGGATGAGCGAGCCAACCTCCGCGGCCGCGCCCGGCTCCGGCTCGATCTCCTCGATCTCGAGCGACCGCCCGCCCGACGCCGAGACCGTCCTGCCGATCTGCGCCGGCCCGCCATCCGCCGGGACCCGGTACCGCGCACTCCCCGACTCCGTTCTGGCGTCGATGACGATCGTCCCGGTGAACGACACCTCGCGCGACGGATCCAGCACGATCTCCCGGTCGCTCGCTTCGTTCAGCACCTCGATCGCATGAGCCGCAGCCGCGCCCGGATCGCCGAGCCCATCGAACCCGAGCTCCGCCGAATCGATCATCTCGATCTCGGTCGTGCTCAGCCACGACGGATGGTTGAACAGCAGCGCCGTCACGCCGTACAGCAGCACGAACGGCGTCAGCACCAGCCCGAAGTACATGTGCACACGCCGGAAGACCTTGACGCCGTTGTTGTACCGCTTGCGCCTTCGCCGGCGCTGCTGCGCGAGCGGCTCATCGACGCTCTGAACGGCCGATCGCTGCGGTGGGGGGGAATCGGACACGGCCTCTCCCGTTGCGACTGAGTCTCAATACCGAAGCGGCAGCGTAGTGGGGCACCAAACCGATGTCATCTCAGGCACGATCAGCAGATTCACGCGGCACAACCGGCGACTCACCCTCGACCGTCAGCCGCGCCGGGTGCCCGAACCACGGGTTCTCCCCGCCCGGCCCCGGCACCTTCTCCTCGAGCACGCCGACCACGTCCGCCATCGAGCCATCCGCCGGGACCCAGCCGCCGTCGATGTCCGGGAAATCGAGAACGCAGTTCTCGCACTTCTTGTCCGGATAGAACCGGATCGGGCACCAGAAGCTCTCGAGATTCCGCAGCATCTCCGAGCCGAGCGACCAAAGCCCCGTCATCCAGTCGCAGTACAGGCACCACACCAGGTCGTGCCCGACCAGCCCCTCGAACTTGTAACGGCTGACGTTCACCCACTCGCCCGTCTTGTACTTCGGCAGCCGGATCGTCCAAGTCAGCACCGGGTAGACGACGATCTGCGCGATCCGGATCGAGGCAAACGTCGGCAGCGCGATCGTCGTCCACCACAGCGCGAAGTGGTTGTTCAGCGGGCCCACGGCCTTGTTCAGATGCCGCACGATCCGCGGGCCCCGCACGTGCCGCCGGTTCATCAGCTCGTGCACCCGGCACCAGACCACCAGCGCCGTCGCCATCGCCAACGCGCCGGCGACGAATCCCAGGAGCGCACGCAGCCAGACCGGCACGCCGCCGTCCGCCGTCGTCTGCGCCAGAGCGATCGGCCCGCCGATCATGGGCGCGATCGTGAAGTACGCGATCCACAGGTCCAGCCCCGGCGCCCGGCCGAACCACTCGCCGATGCCCCGAAGACCGAGCCTGCAGACCACCTGCAGCCCGAACGCCGCCAGCAGCAGGGCGCCGGTGATGACCGCGTATACGACGAACCAGGCCTGGATCATCGCGCGAGCCTACCGCCGCTCAGGCATCCACGTTGACGAACGGATCGTCCGAGAGCGGGTTGCTCGGCGGGATCCCGTTCTGGATCTCCCCGTGGTAGTTGCCGCCCGGGTCGGAGTTGTAGTTGTCCGACTGGGTGTTGTTGCGCCCGACGAGATGGAAGCCCGAGCCGATCAACGGGATGAAGAACCCATAACCGGAGTTCGAGCGCGCGATGTTGTCCATGATCCTCGACCCGGTCCCGGTCGCCGAGAACCCGTGGTTGCCGTTCTCCGCGCTGTTGTTATGCGACACGACGCACCCGGACGCCAGCTCGAACCCGTTGTCGTCGTTGCTGTGGGCGAGACTCCCGCGCACGGTCGCGCCGGTCGTCAGGTTGAACCCATCCCCCGAGTTGTCCGTCGAGGTGCTGTCCAGCACGACCCCGGCCTCCGCGATATCGAAGCCGTCGGCCGTGTTCACCCGCCCGTTGTTGTCCGAGCTGCAATCCCGGGCGGTCGCCCCGGTCGCGATCGCGAAGCCGTCGTCGTCGTTCAGCGACGCCACGCAGCCGACCGCCACCGACGAGCCGCCGAGGGAGATCCCCTGGAAGCCGTTGCTCCGCGCGATGCTGTTCCGGATCATGCCGCCGTTCCCGACCGCCATGCCCGTCGACCCGTTGCTCGCGGCCGTGCACCCGTCGATCGCGACCCCGCCCGTCACAGACGCCTCGATCCCCACGTTGACGTTGTTGCGTGCCGTGCAGCCCCGCGCCGTCGCGTACGCGCCGAGGAAGATCCCGACGCCGTCGCCCGAGCTCCCGCGCTGCGTCCCCGACGCCGTCGACCCGCTGATCGAAGAGCCGCGGCCGGTCACGATGCCCCAGTTCGTGTTCCCGCGCGCCGACGACTCGTTCACGACCGAATCATCGCCGACGCTGATGCCTCGGTCGCCGTTGCTGTCCGTCACGCACGACTCAACGACCGAGTTCGCACCGAGCGAGATCCCTCGCCCGTTCGTGTGGCCGGAGGAGACCGTATACAACAGAATATATATTATCGGTCCTTATCGGTGCCAGAACCCCGGCGGGGGGCACGAGTTGTGGAACGTGCCGGGATCACCAACGGTTCTTCCGCCGGTTTCTGGTCCGTCACCCGAACAGCATGGGTCACGTCGACGCGGAGGCGGCGGGAGTTGCCGGGCGTCGCGGCCCAGGCCACGAGCCCGACGACGATGCGATCCAGACTGCCCAGGCTCTCGGCCAGATGAGCATGTTTGCCTTTCCGGCTGCTCGCTGTGCCGGAGTGGTCGCCAGATTCGCGGGGAGATTCAGCGGTCTCTTTGCGAAAACGGTGGCTCGCGGAGGGCGGCTGAAGAATGCCGATGCAGCGTTCAAATCGATGATGAAGGCTGGTCAGGAGATGGATCGCAACGGACTGACCAGAGCCGGACGTGCCTTGATGAAGCACGGCGATCGAGCGGGCAGCGCATTCCCCAAATCGGCGGCCGGAACTGCTGCTGCAAGAAATGCACAGGCCGAATCGGTACTCCGTGGTATTCAGGGCAGTCCGTCGCAACGCATTGTGCCGAATCGGTTCGGGGGTCGCGACATCTACGATATCGCAACTGGTCGAGGCGTAAGGTTCGAAAGCGGCGGCAAGTTCGGGGGATTCTTGGAGCCCTAAATGACTGTTCCGATCGGTCGTGGATTCGAGATTCTCCTCGCGAGCCCGCCAGAGTACGAGTACCTGGTAGCTGAAATCTCCTTCAACGGAGACTTTGTTGCCCAGTTGAATCGTGAGAAGGGAATCGACTTTATCGAGATCGAGTTCCCTGACCTCGATGTAGATCAGACGATGATCTGCCGAACGGTCGATCTCGATGGCTTTCTCAAAGCCGTTGCCGAAGCTTACCAGAAGCTACTGGGTTAAGTACGCGAAAGCGCCCAAATCGGGTGGCTAGCGGTGAGCAAGTGATCCGAACCTGCAGGGTCCCAGCCGTGGGAGGGGGACTCGACCCCCAAGGCCTGACGGGCCTACCGGGTTTCGCGACCGGGACGCCCGATCCTAAACCTTTCACATCCAAAGGTGTTACGAGCCATACCGAATGAGCACCAGCAGTAGAGCCAGCAACCGGGGCTAAACCGAGCTTCGAGAACCCAAGGCTTGCTGAAGTCATCGACGCCTGGCCCGATCTAGCAGAATCCATCCGCGCGGCCATCCACCGATCATCTCCGTTGCCCGAGGGAACCCAGGCGTCTACAGGCGTGCGCGGTTCCAGATCATCCAGGGCTTCACGTCTGAGGGCGCGATGCCGCTGACAAGCGTCACGAACCGGTCCATCAGACGGCCGAGCGCCCCCCACCGCTCGATCTGTTAGGGTGACATCGGCCGAAAGAGACCGATCTATATTCATCAGACGTGGTACCTGCCAACCACGTCCCGCCCAGACACCGAGCCAAGCCTCCCTCCGACCGCCTCAAGAGTCCTCCGAATCCCCGCTCGGATCCAATCCCGCAGAAGTTGCCGATGGTTCCCCCTGTGCTCCACCAGCCGAATGCCCCCAAAATCTACCCCGGGGGCACACGCCCTACCGATGGCCCGCCACGGCAGAGAGGTGATCACATGTGTGGGTGCAGGGAAGCCCCTCCTCTTCGCTCTTCGCCCCTCAGTCGGACCCGACCGACCGAGGGGTATTCCAGACCCCGGACCACGCCCACGCACCGCCGGGTAGCGTCTCGCCATGAGCGCTGACCTTGTGCTGAGCGGCGACCCGCTCACGACCGCCGACGTCCTCTCAGTCGCCCGATCAGACCGGCCCGTCGGGCTGAGCCAAGCGGCACGCGCCCGAGTCGCCGAGTGCCGAGCAGCCCTCGACGCCGCCTCGAGCGACGGCCTGCCGCACTACGGCGTGAACACCGGCTTCGGGTCGTTCTCCCGCGAACGCGTCAGCGACGAAGAACTCCGCGCGCTCCAGGTCAATCTCGTCCGGTCGCACGCCGCCGGCGCCGGCGACCCGCTCCCCCGCGACGTTGTGCGCGGGATGATGCTGCTCACAGCGGCCTCGCTCGCGCGCGGTGTCTCCGGCGTCCGCCCCGAGGTCATCGACACCCTGCTGTCGTTCCTCAACAAGGGCGTGACCCCCGTCGTCCCCGAACTCGGCTCGGTCGGCGCCTCGGGCGATCTCGCGCCGCTGGCGCACGTCGCCCTCGCGCTCATCGGCGAGGGCCCGACGGACGGCGACTCCGACGGTGTCGCCATCGCGCCGCTGGGGCTCGAGGCCAAGGAGGGCCTGGCGCTTCTGAACGGCACACACCTGATGGCCGCGCGGGCTTCGCTCGCCGTCGAGGAGATGAACGTGCTCCTCCGCGCCGCCGCCGGGATCGCCGCGGTCTCTCTCGACGCGACACGCTCAACCGACCGATTCCTCGATCCGCGCGTCTACGAAGCCCGGAACCAGCCGGGGCCCTCGCGTGTCGCGTCCGCCATGCTCTCGGCTCTCGAGGGGAGCACGATCGTCTCGAGCCATGTCGAGAACGATCCGCGCGTCCAGGACCCGTACTCGATCCGCTGCGCGCCGATCGTCCTCGGCTCCGTGCTCGATCAGCTCGACGCCGTCCGCGCCGCGGTCTCGAACGAACTCGGCGCTGTCACCGACAACCCGCTCGTTTTCGGCGCGGGCGCCGGGCGTCCGGCGGAGATCGTCTCCGCCGGCAACTTCCACGGCATGCCCGTCGCGATCCCCCTGGACACCATCGCGCTGCTCTGCGCCCATGTCGCCGGGATCAGCGAGCGGCGGCTCTACTACCTCGTATCCGCGCGCGACCCCGAGCTCCAGCTCCGCCCGTTCCTGAGCCCCAGGCCCGGCCTCCACTCCGGCTACATGATCGTCCAGTACACCGCGGCCGCGATGTGCAACGAGCTCATCGGGCTGGCGACGCCCGCCTCGGTATCCAACATCCCGACCTGCGCAGGCATGGAGGACTACAACAGCTTCGGCCCCCGAGCCGCAGCGAAGGCGGCCCGCGCAATCGATCTCACACGCCGGGTCCTCGCCTGCGAGCTCCTCTGCGCGGCGCAGGGGATCGACGCCCACCGCCCACTGCGCTCCGGAGAGGGCGTCGAGGCGCTCGTCGCGTCCGTCCGCGAGCGCGTCGAGCCGCTCGACGCCGATCGACCGCCGAGCCCGGATCTCGATGCTGTCACGGATCTCCTGCGAGACCCCGAGACCACCACCCGCTTCTCGGTCTGAGGGCGCCGAGACCGCTTCCAATTGTGACATGAGTCGCGGGTCCCAGGCTTTCCCGCTTGTGTAAGGCGGCGGCGCGCTGTAGACCATTGGATTGCGGACGCGCGACGGAGCGCGAGATCGTCCGCGCAGGGTCCGAAGGGGGCGCACATGTCGGTCGCAACCATCGACGTGCCGGTCGGGGTCGAATCCAGCGGGCGAGTCATCCGCGCTCCGCGCGGCGCCGCACGACGCTGCCGCACCTGGCAGGCAGAGGGTGCGCTGCGGATGCTCATGAACAACCTCGACCCCGAGGTCGCCGAGGATCCCGCCCGCCTGATCGTCTACGGCGGGCGAGGTCAGGCCGCCCGCAGCTGGGCCGCCTTCGACGCGATCGTCGCCGGGCTCGAGCGTCTCGCCCCGGACGAGACGCTGCTCGTGCAATCGGGCAAGCCCGTCGGCGTCGTCCGCACGCACGAGGACGCGCCGCGCGTCCTCATCGCCAACAGCAACATCGTGCCGATGTGGGCCAGCCAGGAGCACTTCGACGACCTCTGCGCCGAAGGTCTCATGATGTTCGGCCAGATGACCGCCGGCTCGTGGATCTACATCGGCACCCAAGGCATCCTCCAGGGAACCTTCGAGACCTTCAACGCCTGCGCCAAACGACACTTCGGCGGCACCCTCGCCGGCAAGCTCTGCGTGACCGCCGGCTGCGGCGGCATGGGCGGCGCCCAGCCCCTCGCGATCGCACTCTGCGGCGGGACCTGCCTCATCGCCGACGTCGAGCACGCCCGCCTCGAACGCCGACACAAGGACGAGTACCTCGGCGGCATCGTCCCCGACATCGACGAGGCCATCGATCTCGCCGTGTCCCTCGCCGGCCAAGAGAACCCGATGTCGATCGGCGTGCACTGCAACGCCGTCGAGCTGCTCGAACGCATGCTCGAGCGCGGGGTCACGCCCGACGTCCTCACCGACCAGACCAGCGCCCACGACCCCCTCGAGGGCTACGTCCCCGTCGAACTCAGCTTCGAGGACGCCAAGGCCCTCCGCCGCCTCGATCCCCACGCATACCAGCGCCTCAGCCTCGCCTCGATGGAGCGCCACGTCCGCGCCATGGTCGAGCTCATGCAGCGCGGCGCCGTCACGTTCGACTACGGCAACAACATCCGCCAGCGCGCCTCCGACCAGGGCTTCGAGGGCGCCTTCTCGTTCCCGGGCTTCGTCCCCGCGTACATCCGCCCCCAGTTCTGCGAGGGCCGCGGCCCCTTCCGATGGGCCGCCCTCTCCGGCGAGCGGACCGACATCTACAAGACCGACCACGCCCTCCTCGAGCTCTTCCCCGACCACGAAGACCTGCGCCGCTGGATCCTCTCCTGCCACGCGCACCCCGACGCGCTGCTCGCCGGCCGCTACGACGACTGCGAGCCGCGCTTCGGATTCCAGGGCCTGCCCGCGCGCATCTGCTGGCTCGGCTACCGCGAGCGCGACCGCGCCGGCCTGCGATTCAACGAGATGGTCGCCTCCGGCGAGCTCCGGGCGCCGCTCGCCATAGGGCGCGACCACCTCGACTGCGGTTCCGTCGCCAGCCCCAACCGCGAGACCGAGGGCATGAAGGACGGAACCGACGCCGTAAGCGACTGGCCCATCCTCAACGCCCTCGTCAACGTCGCCAGCGGCGCCAGCTGGGTCAGCTTCCACCATGGCGGCGGCGTCGGCATCGGCTACAGCCAGCACGCCGGGCAGGTCATCATCGCCGACGGCACGCCCGAGGCCGGCGCCCGAATCGAACGCGTGCTGACCAACGACCCCGCTATGGGCGTCTTCCGACACGCCGACGCGGGCTACGACGAGGCCGCACGCTGCGCCGCCGACCGCGGCGCCGACATCCCGATGCGCGAGAGCTAGACCGGGGGCCATTCCCAGAGCTGAACCAGCGCCTTCGGGTAATCTGGGATCGTGAACATCCCCCACGCCACACCCACGATCGCCTACCGCGCCGCCAAGCCCGGCTCGCTCGCCGCGACGATCGAGGCCGAGTCCAGCGAGGGCTGCCGGGTCGCCCTCCTCGGCGTCCCCGACGACACCGGCGTGCGGCTCAACGCCGGACGCCCCGGCGCCGTCGAGGGTCCCATCGCCTTCCGCGAGGCCATGATCCGCGGCTACGCCGCCGACTGCGCCGGCGGCCCCCTGCCGCGCGTCTTCGACGCCGGCGACGTCCACCGCGCCGGCTCCCTCGCCGACACCCACGAGCGCGTCACGGAAGCCACCGCGGCGCTCGCCGGCGCCGGCCTCCTCCCGGTCATGATCGGCGGTGGCCACGACCTGACGTTCCCCTTCGTCCGAGCCATCGCGCAGCAGCTCGACGAGCCCATGGTCGGCGTCTACTTCGACGCCCATCTCGACGTCCGCACCGAGGAGGGCTCGGGCATGCCCTTCCACCGCCTGATCGAGGGCGGCTTCGCGCGCGAGCTCCACGTCCACGGTCTCGACCGCTTCGCAACCTCCGCCGAGCACCTCCGCTGGTTCAACGCCCACGGCGGGCGCGCCGACCCCTTCGGCCCCGACGACCAGTGGCCCGACGGCGAGCTCTTCGTCAGCTTCGACCTCGACGTCATCGACCAGGCCCACGCCCCCGGTGTCAGCGCTCCGAACCCCTGCGGCTGGTCCAGCGGGCTCGCCTGCCGCTGGGCAAGGACCGCCGGCCGATGCCCGCGCGTCCGCTGCTTCGACATCATGGAGCTCTGCCCCCCGCACGACGAGCCCCAGAACGATCCCGACAACGGCGTGGGACGCACGGCCCGACTCGCGGTCCGGATCTTCGCCGAGTTCCTCGCGGGCGTGGCGGAGCGCCGCCCGTGACCCCCCTGCTCATCCGCGACGCCCGCGTCGCGACCATGACCGAGACCGGCGTTCTTGAGCATGCCGACGTGCTCACACGCGACGGCACGATCGCCGCGATCGGGACCGACCTCGACGAGGACCCCGGCGGGGCCAACGCGCGCGTCATCGAAGCCCGCGGCCGCATCGTCATGCCCGGCTTCGTCGACTGCCACACCCACGCCTGCTGGGCCGGCTCGCGCCTCGACGAGTGGCAGGCCAAGCTCGCCGGCGCGTCGTATCTCGAGCTGCTCGAGGCCGGCGGCGGCATCATGTCGACCGTGCGCGCCGTCCGCGAGGCCCCCGCCGTCCGGCTGACCGAAGACCTGCTCGCCCGCCTCGACACCGCGCTCCGCCACGGCACCACCACCATCGAGATCAAGTCCGGCTACGGCCTCGACACACAGACCGAGCTCAAGATGCTCGACGCCATCGCCGACGCCGCCGAGCGCTGGGCCGGCACGATCGTCCCGACCGCCCTGCTCGGCCACGCGATCGATCCCGACCAGCCGAACTTCATCGAGCGGACCATCCGCGAGACCCTCCCCGCCGTGTCGGAGCGTTACCCGGGCATCGCCGTCGACGCGTACTGCGAACGCGGCGCTTGGTCGGTCGCCGACTGCGTCCGCCTGTTCGAGAAGGCGATCGAGCTCGGGCACCCGGTCCGGGTCCACGCCGACCAGTTCAACAGCCTCGGCATGATCGGCGAGGCCGTCCGGCTCGGCGCCCGCAGCGTCGATCACCTCGAAGCCTCGACGCCCGAAGACCTCCGCGTTCTCGCCGAGAGCGGCGCGTTTGGCGTCGTCCTTCCGTGCGCCGGCCTGCACCTCGACGATCGCTACGCCGACGCCCGCGCGCTGCTCGACGCCGGCGGGCGCGTCGCGATCGCGACCAACCGGAACACGGGCTCCGCGCCGTGCCCGTCGATGCCGATGACAATTGCGCTCGCCTGCCGCAAGAACGGCCTTGCGCCCTCGGAAGCGATCGACGCCGCCACGCGCGCCCCCGCCGAGCTGCTCGGGTTCGGTGACCGGGGCGTGATCCGCGTCGGCGCCCGAGCGGACCTCATCGTCCTCGATCACACCGACGAGCGCGACCTCGCGTTCGAGTTCGGTTCCAACCCCGTCCGTCGCGTGTTCGTCGCGGGCCGCGAGGTCGACACCGCCCGGGCCTGATCCCCCGCTACCATCCGCCCATGCACGGCCCCCAGCGGATCCGAGAGAGCGACATCCCGCACGCCGCAGCCGCCGCCCAGAAGGTCGTCGAAGTCCACCGCAGCCTCGTCGGCTTCCTCGCGCACGGCCAAACCCTTGCGCAGATCGACCGCTTCGTCGGCGAGACGCTCGAATCGCTCGGGTGCACCTCCTGCTTCTTCGGCTACCGCGCCGGCGGGCTGCCCCCCTTCCCCTCCCAGGCGTGCCTCAGCGTCAACGAGTGCGTCGTCCACGGCACCGCCGGCTATCTCGAGCGCCCGATGCGCGAAGGCGACGTCCTCAAGATCGACATCGGCGTCTCCCACCGCGGCTGGATCGGCGACGCCGCGTGGACCTACGTCTTCGGCGACAAGTCGCCCGAGGTCGAGAGGCTTACCGCCGCCGGCAAGGACGGGCTCCGCGCCGGCATCGAGTCCCTTCACCCCGGCGAGCCCTACCTCAACTGGGCCCAGGCGCTCCAGCACCTCGTCGAGGTCGAGCGAGGCCTCCACCTGATCCGCGGCCTCGGCGGCCACGGCTACGGCAAGAAGCTCCACGCCCCGCCGTTCATCTCCAACACCGTCCCCAAGTTCGCCGGCGAGTGGCCCGACGGCTCCCGCCCCGCCCAGCCCGGCGTCCTCCTCGCGCTCGAGCCCATGATCGCCACGACCACCGGCGAGACCACCCAGCAGCAGCACAAGTGGCCGATCTACACGGCCGACGGCTCGATGTCCGTGCACTACGAGCACGACGTGCTCATCACCGACAGCGGCGTCCGCGTCCTCACCGACGGGCTCGACGAGCTGCCGGACGTCATCACGAAGTAGGCACACCATGACCGATGACGCCCCCGTCGAAGCCGGGCCCGAAACCACCAACCGCGTCGACGCCGCCTTCGCGTCCCGTCGCGCGGACAACGCGAGGGCGATCATGCCGTTCGTCTGCGGCGGGCACCCGACGGTGGATGCGCTGACGGCCGTGCTCCCGGCGCTCGACCGCGCCGGCGCCGCCGTCATCGAGATCGGCATCCCGTTCAGCGACCCGATCGCCGACGGGCCGGTGATCGCCGCCGCCATGCACGAGGCGCTCACCGCGGGCGTGAGGCCCGAGACCGTGTTCGAGCAGGTCGCGGGCGTCCGCGCCGCGGTCGGGGCCGGGATCATCGCGATGGTCAGCGTCTCGATCGTCGAGGGGCTCGGCGGCCCGGCAAAGTTCGCCGAACGCGCCGCCGAGGCCGGGATCGACGGCCTGATCATCCCCGACCTGCCGCTGGAAGAAGCCGCAGCGGCCCGCGACGCCGCCGCCGCGCACGGCCTGACCATGAGCCTGCTCGTCGCCCCCACCACGCCCCCACCGCGGGCGGCGGAGATCGCCGGCGCTTGCAGCGGGTTCGTGTACGTCGTCGCGCGCTCGGGCGTCACCGGCGAACGCCAGGGCGTGCCGGACATCAAGCCACTGGTCGACGCCGTCCGCGACGGCACCGACCTCCCGGTCGCCTGCGGCTTCGGCATCTCGACCGCCGAGCACGTCCGCGCCGTCGTCGAGCACGCCGACGCGGCGATCGTCGGCAGCGCCCTTGTCCGTAACCTGACCGAGGCCAACCGCGCAGGCGACGACCTCGCTACCGCGGCGGAGTCGTTCACGCGCGAGCTGGCCATGGGGCTCGGATCCGATCGCGCCGCGGAGATGCCCGCGTGAGCCGGAAGATCGTCATCGTCGGCGCGGGCGGACACGCCGGCGTCGTCGTCGACGCCGCGCTGCGCGCCGGGCTCGAGATCGAGGCGATCTACGACGACGACACCTCGCTCCACGGCGTCGAGCGCTTCGGCAAGACAATCGACGCCATGCCAGAGCCCACCGGCGTCCCCGCGATCGTCGCGATCGGCAGCATCCGCGCCGGCCACCGCTCGAAGCTCACCGCGCGCCTGACGGGCGCCGGCTGGTCGCTCGCGACGGTGATCCATCCGAGCGCCGTCATCGCCGACACCGCCACGATCGGCCCGGGCAGCTTCGTCGGGCCCGGGGTGGTCGTGAACGCCGGCGCCCGGGTCGGGACCGACGTGATCCTGAACTCCCGGTCGCTGATCGAACACGACGCGATCGTCGGTGATCACACGCACGTCGCGCCCGGGGCGCTGGTCCTCGGCGACGCCCAGGTCGGGGCCGACACGTTCGTCGGGGCCGGCTCGGTGATCCGCCAGGGCATCACGGTCGGCGATCGCGTGACCGTCGGCGCCGGGGCGGTGGTGATCGGGGCGGTCCGCGACGATCTCGTCGTGACCGGCGTTCCGGCCCGCCCGCTCAACCGTCCGATCGGGTAGGTGTGACGCGGCTTTGTCACGCCCTCCGGGCGTGAGGTTTTGTCCGCTCGCGGGCGGGCGGTGCCGAGGGCGCAGCCCGAGCCGGAGAAGGTCTCTGACGAGCCCCCGTCGTGAGACGGGGGCCACTCGATTCGGCCCCTGGCCCCCCCTCACGAGAGGGGCTCGTTCCTCGCGTTGGAACATCGCGATTGAATCGGAACTCAACGCGTCTCCGCGAGCAAAGCGCCCCGGTTGCACAGCGCTCCACCCGCGAACTACCCAATTGTGCGCGCGCCGCATCGTCCACCGCACGCCCCCCACCTCCGTTCTCAGGCATTTTCTTCTCCAGCCCTCGCAAGCACTTCCGCGCCAGGCCGCGATCGAATCTCCGGCTTTGTGCGCGCAAACCCGTCCGGTCGCGCAGATGGGTAGGGACCTCGATGCAACACGGGCACAGCACAACAACGAATCCGAACGCCGCCGAGATCGTCTCGATCCTCGCCGACCCCAACGCGACGCTCGCGGACGTGACCGAGGGTCTCGATCTGACGCCGACCGAGGCGGTCGAGCTCGTCCGCTCACCGGGCGGCGCCGCCGCGCTCCGGGCAGCCCGCGAGCTGCTCTCGATCCAGCGCGACCTCGCCCAAGCCCGCGCAGAGATCGCGGCGCTCAACCAGCTCGCAGACCTCGCCGCGCACCCCACCGACTACGGCTCGCGTCCCGCCCGCCTTACACCACAAGCCGCCGAGATCGCGCGCAAGGCCGCAAGCACGATCCTGCGCGGCAATGCCAGTACAGCTCGCAAATTCAGAGAATCGGAGTTCGAGACCGGAGCAGTCAGACGACCAGAGCAGGCCGGACCACCGCGAGAAGAATGGGCAGAGCCGGACTTGAACCGGCGACCCCGGCATTTTCAATGCCGTGCTCTACCAACTGAGCTACCTGCCCAACGGCGCCCCGGATGCCCGGAATGCCGGATCGATAGGGTACGCACGATCCCCGGCGCGTCAACGCCCCACCGCCCCGCTCCCCTCCGCGGGTTGGCGGACGTCGATCCGGGGCCGGGCGGCGTCGTCGCCCCACCACCGCTCCATCCAGAGCATCAGGTTCATCATCGGCCAGGCCAGGTTCCAGTGGCGGCCCGGGTCGGCCGCGGCCGTGGCGAGCGCTTCGGGGCGGAACCAGGCGTGCCCGGGCCCCGGACGCAGCAGCAGCTCCTGGGCCGCGGGCAGCCAGGCCTGGAACGGGAGCGGGAAGCTCCGCTTCGGCCTCGAGACGATCTCCGCCGGGAGACGGCCCGCGAAGGCGGTCCGCAGCTCGAGCTTGGTGCGGACGGCGTCGCCGCCGCGCCGGTAGAGGTCGTCGATCGCGTGCCCGCGCGCGACGGTCGCGACGACCGCGTCGGCGAAGGGCGTGCGGCCCTCGACCGACTCGAGCATTGTCGCCGAGTCGAGCCGGCGCAGCAGACCCTCGAGGTTGACCTCGCGCTGGACGTCGAGCCAGAGGCGCATGCCGTCCGCGCCGCGGGCCGCGTTCCGTTCGTAGCGCCCGATCTGGATCGCCCGGGCGTCGTCGTCGTGCCGGCCCCCCGACCAGGCGTCATCCGTAAGGATCCGGGGGCGAAGCGACCGCTGCACCCAGCCGTTGGTCGCGTGCTCGAAATCGACGAACTGAGATGGCGACGCGCTGCCGGCGTGCTCATCCAGGAACGCGGCGATCTGATCGATGGGGCGCTCGTACCCCGCGAAGAGCTCGTCGGCGCCCTCGCCCGAGAGCGCGACGACGTGCCCCCGCGCCCGGAGCGAGCGCGCGACCTCGTTGATCGCGACCTCGTTGGGCGTGCCGAGGGGGACGCCGGCGCGCCCGACCATGTCGATCCAGCGGGTGATGAACAGGTCGCGATCGACCGGGGCCTCGTGGTGCATGGTGCCGAGGGTCTCGGCGGCCCGGCGGGCGAACGCGAAGTCGTCGGAGTCGTCGCCGGCGTCGTGCGCCCCGGCGCAGTAGGTGTGGAGCTCGTCGGTCTCCTCGCGCGCGCAGGCGGCGATGATGGTGCTGTCGAGGCCGCCCGAGAGCAGCGCGCAGGTCGGCACGTCCGACCGGAGATGCCGGCGGACCGAGTCGGCGATGACCGGCCCGAGCTCGGCGGTCACCGCGCCGGCGTGCTCGGTGTCCCACCAGTTCCATCGGCGGCTGGTGGCGGCGTCGCCCGAGAGATCGAACTCCACGCGGTCGCCGGGCTCGAGCGTGCGGACGCCGGCGAACATCGTGCGCTCACCCAGCGTGATCCGCAGATTGGTCAGGTAGCCCGAGATCGTGACCGGGTCGGGCTCGGGCGCGATCAGCCCGGATTCGAACAGCGCGGCCGGCTCGCTGGCGAAGGCGACGCCCCCGCCGTGCCGTGGCCGCACTTCGCACCAGACCAACGGCTTGACGCCGAGCGGGTCGCGGGCGAGCAGGAGCGTGCGCTCGTGCGCGTCGTAGAACGCGAGCGCCAACATCCCACGAAGCCGGTCGACGCCACCGGCCCCCCACCGCGTCAGGGCGTGCAGGACCGTCTCGGTGTCGCAGGTGCCGCGGAACCGGACGCCCTCCGCCCCGAGCTCGGCCCGCAGCTCGGCGTCGTTATAGAGCTCGCCGTTGTACAGGAGCCGGAATCGCCCGCTCGGGTCGGACATCGGCTGGCGGCCGGCGTCGCTCGGGTCGAGGATGGCCAGTCGCGTGTGGACGAACGCGGCCCGGTCGAGCCGCTCTATGCCGGTGCCGTCGGGGCCGCGGTGGCGCAGGGATTGCGCGACCCGGTCGAGGGTGTCGTCGGGGAGCCCCGGGTGGTCGGGGCGGGTCCAGACCGCGCCGAAGAGGCCGCACATCAGTCCGGGCCTATCGGCGGTGCTGCTCGGGCGGGTTCACTTCGGGGCCTTGTAGAACGGCAGTTGAACGACCTTGGCCCCGATGGTCTGCTTGCCGAAGTCGATCTCGACGGCCGTCCCGGGCACGGTGTGGGCCCTGTCGAGGTAGGCCATGGCGATCGACTTGCCGAGCGTCGGGCTGGCGCAGCCGGAGGTGACCTCCCCCGCCTCCGAGCCGCCGACAAGCACCTTCATGTGCGGGCGCGCGGTGCGCTTCGAGTCGATCTCGAGCCCGGCGAGGATCCGGGCGGGCCCGCCGGCTTCCTGCTCCTTGACGAGCGCCTCTTGGCCGACGAAGGTCTCGCCGTCGGCCTCTTCGGATTTGTCGAGGTTCATCGCGAATCCGAAGCCGGCGGCCAGGGCCGAGATGTCCTCGCCGAACTCCTGTCCGTAGAGGGGCATGCCGGCCTCGATGCGGAGGGTGTCGCGGGCGCCGAGGCCGGCGGGCTTGACCGGGGCGTCCGGGTCCTTGGGGTCGATCTCCTTGAGGAGCATCTTCATCGCGATGCCGACGACGCCCTTGGGCATGATGACCTCGAAGCCGTCCTCGCCGGTGTAGCCGGTGCGGCTGACGAGCAGCTTGGCGATGACGAGGTTCTTCTCGGTGAAGCGGTACTTCTTGAGCGCCGGGATCTCCTTGGAGACGGTCGAGACGAGGTCGACGATCTTGGGCCCCTGGGCGGCGATCATCGCGGTCTTCTCGGTCTCGTCGGCGATGTCAACCTTGAGGTCGCGGTCGGCCTTGATCGAGGCGAGGTGGTCGACGATCTTCTGGCGGTTGGCGCCGTTGCAGACCATGTACCAGCTGTCGTCGTCGAACTTGTAGACCAGCGCGTCGTCGCGGACGCCGCCGCGGTCGTTGCAGATCAGCGTGTAGCGGCACTGGCCGGGCTGCATGGTGCCGACGCGCCGGGTGCAGGCCCGCTCGAGCAGGCGTTTGGCGTGCAGACCCTTGAAACGGAGCCGGCCCATGTGCGAGACGTCGAAGATGCCGCCCGAAGCTCGGACCTGGTTGTGCTCTTCGATGATCGAGGTGTATCGGAGGGGGAGTGCCCACCCGGTGTAGTCGACGAGCTGGCCGCCGTTCTCGACGTGGAAGCTGTGGATGGGGGTCTGCTTCATGGGTGTCTCCGGGGGAGGCCCGAGGGTAGGCGGAATCGGGTGTCTGCCGCGCGGCGCTCGGTTGATGGGGTGCGGGGCGGCAGGTGGATGTTTTTGAGGATCCGTGTCGGGGTGCGGTGGCGGGCTGCGGCTGTAGGACCCGCGGGGTGCGGGGCCGGTTGCGACCAGCCAGGCTTGTTTCCACAGACCAGGAGCGACAGAATGACACGGCAGACGACATCGACATTCGCGACAGCCGCGGTCGCCCTCGCGGCGGGGATGGCCTCCGGGCAGTCCCAGATGAACACCAGTGGCGTACAGAACCTGGCGTATATCGGGCATCAGGTCCAGGACTACTGGATCCCGAACACCCCGGGCGCCCAGGTCCTTCTGACGGTCCGCGGTGGCGATGGCGGCGATGCCGTCTTCGGACAGAATAACACGCAGGGCGGCGAGGGCGCGACGGTCACGCTGCTCGTGACCATCGGCGAACGCTCGAATGAACTCCGCCCCGGCGGACGGCTGCGCTTCGTCGTTGGTGAACACGGCGGGCTCAAGCGGGGCAACGCCGACGGCGGCGCCGGTGGCGGTGGCGGCGGCACCGGGGTCATCTACGAAGCCGACGCGACCGGTGACGACTGGGTCGTCCTGGCGGTCGCGGGCGGCGGCGGCGGCGGCTTCCGCGGCTCGGGAATCAGCCGTGTCGGAAAGAACGCTCCGCTCGGTTTCAACGGAGACGCGGGCGACGACGGCTCCGGCAAGAACGGGAACGGCGGCCTGAACGGCTTGGGCGGTGAGGGTGGGACAAACACGCAGACCACCTCGATCTCGGGAGGCGGCGGCGGCATCCTCGGCGACGGGGTGCCCCGTGGCGAGGGTGTGTTCGACACCCCCGGCAACTTCACAGGCAAGAAAGGCTTGCCCGCGGGCGGCAGCGGCGGCCTGGACCAGGGCGACGGCTCTGCCGGCGGTTGGGGCATGGGCGGCGGCGGCTCGGGTAACGACGCCGGCGCATTCCGCTCGGGCGGCGGCGGAGGTGGCGGCTATTCCGGCGGCGGCGGCGGGGCCCAAGGTCGCCCGGGCGGTGGCGGCGGTTCCTACGGTGAACCCATGTACGGCGCGGTCGGTGCCTCGTCCGGCAACTCCGGCGATCACGGCTCGGCGGCGTACGAGTTCACGCGTCTGCCGGCTCCGCCGCAGATAGCGATCGATTACGGGGCGATCGGACTCAGCGGCAGTTTCGCGGTGGATACTGCCGGCTCGTCCTTCGACACTGTCGTTGCGATCTACAACAACCGGGGCGAGGTCGTCGCGCAGGGCGACAACAGCCCGTTCCTGCCGGGCGGGCTCACCTC
>JBCBKP010000004.1:0-140325 GCA_038521625.1 Planctomycetota bacterium | reverse complement strand
CGGTCTCGACGTCGATGGTGTTGGGATCCGGGTCGTGCATGCCGAGGGCCGAGACGAGCGTGCGGAGCACGTGCATCGGCTGGGCGTCCTTCGGCAGGCTCCCGATCCGGTTGATCAGGCTGTCGGGCAGCGTGTAGTTCTGGCGCAGCTCGGCGCTGAACGCGTCGAGCTCGGCCTTGGAGGGCAGGCGCCGGTTCCAGAGCAGGAAGACCGTTTCCTCGAAGGTCGAGTGGTCGGCGAGATCGCCGATCGGGATGCCGACGTACTCGAGCACGCCCTTCTGACCGTCGATGAACGACATCTCGGTCTCGGCGGCCACCACGCCCTCGAGACCCTTCGCAAAGTCCGCCATCGCTACCTCTCTGGCAAGCTGTCTCAGATCGCCGAAGATCCACCGAGCCGGGCGCGACGCGCCCGACCCGGCCCGGGTCGCGTTTCCCACCGCCGCCGGGCCGGCCGATGCTAGCACTCTTACCATCCGCCCGTGCTGATCCCGCTTTCTACGGACAGGCCCCTGCGTCGGCGACCGGTTGTCACGATGACGATCGTCGGGCTCAACATTCTGATTCACTTCGGGATCCGCGCTCTCGCGATCAGCGACCCGGGCCTCGTCGAACGTGTCGAGGAGCGTTTCTGGGTCGTCGGAGGGCCCGGGCTGACCTGGTGGGGTCCGGTCACGAGCGCGTTCTTGCACGCCGACTGGATCCACCTGCTCGGGAACATGGTCGCTCTGTGGGTCTTCGGCCAGGCCGTCGAGGACAAGTTCCGGCGTCTCGGGTTCATCGCGTTCTATCTGGCGGGAGCGGTCAGCAGCGGCCTGATCCACGCCGTGTTCGAGGTGGCCCGGATCGAGATCGCGCCCGGCGTCGAGGTCGTTCGGCCGGTGCCGGCGATCGGCGCATCCGGCGCGATCGCCGCGGTGACCGGCGCGTTCCTGGTGTTCTTCCCGAGGACCCACATCCGGGTCTTCAGCCTGCTGTTCATCATCGGCGTGGTCATGGTGCCGGCCTGGTGGTTCATCGGCTTCAAGATCGCGTTCGACCTCCTGTCTCAGTCGTTCGGTGTGGAGAACGGTGTCGCCAACCTCGCCCACCTCGCCGGGTACTTCGGCGGCGCCCTGCTCTGTCTCGGCCTGCTGAAGCTCAAGCTGCTATCTCCGGAGCCGACGGATCTGTTCAGCACAATGAAACAGGCGAAGCGGCGCGCCGACATCAAGGACGCCGCGCGGCACTTCGAGAAGCGGCAGGAGCAGAGGCTCGCGCCGGAGAAACGCGAGGATCCCGGGTACGCGGAACGCGAGGCCGCGAGCAGCGCCCGCTCCGAGGTCGCGACGCTGGTCGCGCAGGACCGGCTGGACGAGGCGGCGGAAAAGTACGCCCGGCTCGTCGCCGACCACCCTCTCGGTGCCACGCTCGCCCGTGATGCGCAGTACCGCATCGCGACGCATCTCTACCAGTCGGGCGATCCGTCCGGCGCGGTCTCGGCGTTCGTGCGCCTTCTCGACGCCAACCCGGGCGACCGCGAGTCGGCGGACATCCGCGTGCTGCTCGGCCGCATCTACGCCCGCGATCTGCTCGACCACACCGCCGCGGCCGCGATGCTCGAGCGCGCGATCGCGGACCTGCCCGACGGGGAGGTCAAGGATCTCGCAAGGGCCGAGCTGGCCGCGGTGCGGCCCGCCGGGGGGAACGCATGAGCTATGTGCGCACACGCATCAAGATCTGCGGCGTCCGGACGCCCGAGATCGCGGCCGTCGCCGCGGAGTGCGGCGCCGACATGATCGGGCTGAACTTCGTGCCGTCCTCTCCGCGGTTTGTCGAGCCGAAGAGGGCGGTCGAGCTCATGTTCGCGCTGCCGCCTGGCGTGACGACGGTCGGGGTCGTCCGAGATCTCTCGGTCGAGGCGTTCTGCGACCTCGAGGAGACCTGCCCCTGCCAGGTCTTTCAGTTGCACGGGGCCGAGACGGAGGAGACGGTCCGTGCCTGCGGGCCCGATGTGATCCGCGCCGTGCGGTTCGACGCGGAGACCGCCGGGGCGGACCTCGCGAGGTGGGGCGCGATCGACGAGGTCGCGGCGATCCTCATCGATGGCTCCGAGGGCGGCGACGGCACGGCCCTCGACTGGGCGCGGCTGGCCGAGATCCTGGAGCGGCTCGAGAACGACAAGCCGGTGCTTCTCGCCGGCGGGCTGACCCCGGACAACGTGGCGGACGCGATCCGGGCTGTCCGCCCGTACGCCGTGGACGTCGCCAGCGGCGTCGAGCACGAGCGCGGCGTCAAGGACGCCGCGCTGATCCGTGCGTTCTGCGAGGCCGTCCGGTCAGCCGACGCCGGGGGCTGAGTCGAGCAGCGCCGCGATCGCATCGGCCACCGCCTCGGGCTCCTGGTCCTCGACCTCGACGAGGTGCGAGGCGAGTTCGCGGTACAGCGTGTCGCGCTGCAGGTAGATCTCGCCGATCTCGTCGAGCACGGCGCCGCCGGTGAGGCTCGGCCGCTCGCCGAGGTCTGTGGCTGAGAGCCTTGCCCGGAGCACATCGGTGCCCGCGTGCAGGTAGAGGCAGGGGACGCCGCAGGATTCGAGCAGCTCGCGTGCGCCGGGCGCCGTGGGCGTGCCGCCGCCGAGCGCCAGCACGCCGGCGGTGGTCGAGAGCTCGCGGCGCAGCGCCTCGGTCTCGGCGTTGCGGAAGGCCTCGAGACCGCGGTTGTTGATCGCGTCGGCCGCGGTGGTCTCGCCCAGGATCGAGGGTGTGACGTCGTCGAGATCGACGAACGGGACGCCGAGATCGGCGGCCAGCAGGCGACCGATGGTGGTCTTGCCGCTGCCGCGCAGGCCCATGAGGACGACGGCGGGCCCGGTCGGGCTCACTCTTTCGCGCGCCCGATGTACGAGGCGTCTTCGGTCGAGATCTTGACGCGCTCGCCGGTCTCGATGAACGGGGGCACTCGGATCTTGAGGCCGGTGTTGCAGACGGCCTCCTTGAGCTGGTTGGTGGCGGTGGCGCCCTTCACCTGCGGGCTGGTGTCGGCGACGGTCAGCTCGACGGACGCGGGCAGCTCGAGGGTGACCGGCCTTCCGTCGTGGAAGAGCACGGTGCAGCTGGCGTTCTCTTCCAGGTAGCTCAGGGCGTCGCCGAGCAGCGACTCGGGGAGCACCGTCTGGTCGAAGTCCTCGGTGTCCATGAAGGTGGCGCCGTCATTGTCCGAGTAGAGGTACTCGAGCTCGCGGCGGTCCAGCGTCGCCGCCTCGACGGTGTCGGAGGAGTTCAGGCGTTTCTCCTGCACGCCCGAGCCGTCCACCGCCCGCATTTTCGCCTGGATATAGGCGGGGCCCTTGCCCGGCTTGGTGTGCTCGGTCTTCAGGATGACCCAGAGCTTGCCGTCGATCGTGACCGCCATGCCGGTCCTGAGTTCGGTCGCCTTCGTCGCCATGATCCGGGGGTCTCCTCGCCCGGAGAGGCCCTCCGGGGTCGATGCGGGGGCGATGGTAGGGATTCCGGGTGCCCCGGGAACAATCGCCGTCCGGATCGGCGTTGCCACAGCGGCCGTTGCCACACCCTCGCGCGGCCGGGAGGCACCCCGAGCCCATGCAGGCACCGTCCGGGAACAACAATCAGGCCGCCAGCGACGCCACGGGCGTCGCCCGCGAGATCGGCAAGCGCGGGCCGTTCTCGTCGCGGGAGCACGAGACCTTCATCAACCTCGTGCGGGCGCACGAGGCGGCGATGGACCCGGTCCGGCGGCTCCTGCGGGAGCACGGCCTGTCGTCCGCCCACTACAACATCCTCCGGATCTTGCGCGGCCACGCCGAGGACCCTGCGAGCCGCGAGGCCGGCGGGCTGGCGGTGCAGCGGATCGCCCAGCACATGCTGACCCGTGAGCCGGACATGACGAGGCTGATCGACCGGCTCGAGAAGCTCGGGCTGGTGTCCCGCGACCGATCGACGACCGACCGGCGTGTCGTGCTCGTCCGGATCGAGCCGGAGGGGGCCCGTCTGGCGAGCGATCTGGAGCCCGCGATCGACCGCCTGCACCGAGAGCAATTCGCGCACATGGAGCCCGAGGACGTCTCCCGGCTGAACGGCCTGCTGTTCAAGGCCCGCCCGCCGGAGCCCGATGACCGGGCTTGAGCCGGGAACTTCGCTCCGACCCGGCGGTACCCTTGGGAAGGTTCCAGCACACCAGGAGGACCGGATGCCGACGCCGCGCCGCCGCTTCGACCCAGACCGCCGCGACACGATCAAGCTCCTCGCCGGGGCGGCCGCCGCCGGCATCGCGGGGCCGGCGCTGGCGCGGCTCGCGAGCCAGCCCGATGAGTCGTCCGGCTCCGAGGAAACGCTGATCGCCTGGGAGCAGATCCGCGACGAGGTCTGGGTGACCTCGCCCGAGGCCCAGGGTGGCAACGTGCTGATGCTGCACGACCAGGGCGAGACGCTGATCATCGACTCGAAGTTCCCGCAGCTCGCCTGGGCGCTGCGGGCCGACGCCGAGTCGGTGGCGCCGGGGGAGATCCACTACATCCTCACGCACCACCACGCCGACCACTCCGGCGGCAACATCGCCTTCGTGAATGACACGAAGCAGTCGATCGGCCATCAGAACGGCGCGCCGCGGATCGCCGAGCAGCTCGACCGCTACAAGCAGACCGCCGAGAACGGGCTGAACGCGCTGATCCGGGCCGGGGCGGGCAATGAGCTGGTCAAGACCGCCAAGAAGGCGCAGGAAGAGGCGCGGAACTGGGAGGTCGAGGACTTCACGCCCAAGCGGCTCGTCGAGCGCGGCGGGCGCATCCGCGTCGGGCGCAAGGGCATCGCGATCGGCCACTTCGGCCCGGGCCACACCGACAACGACATCGCGGTCCAGTGCCTCTCCGACAACGTGATCCACACCGGCGATCTGGTGTTCAACGGCTTCCACCCGTTCGTCGATCGAGCCGCGGGCGCGAGCCTCTACGGCTGGATCGCGGTGCTCGCACGCCTCCGCGAGCTCGCCGACGACGACACGATCGTCGTTCCGGGGCACGGGATCGTCGGCGATCAGCGTCTCCTCCGCAACCAGCAGCTCTACATCGAGCGGCTCATCCAGGCGGTGGCCTTCGATATCTCCGAGGGCATTGCCAAGGCGCGCATGCAGCAGAAGACCTACGGCTTCATGGAGGGCCTGAGCTTCGATAATCTCCGCCCGATCGCGATCGGTGCGGCGTACGACGAGATCATGGACCGCCGCGAGCGCGGCCTCCCGGTCGGGCTCGAGGACGCCTGAACGCGCCCGGGGACCAGAGGAGAACAGCGATGAAGCAGCAAGTCGCGAACCACTACCGGTACACGCTCGACCAGGCGCTCCGGCTCACCAGGGACGTCGAGTGCGCCGACTGCGCGAAGCTCCCGCACGAGGCGGCCAAGCACCCGGGCTGGGTGCTGAGCCATCTCGCGGCGGGCTCGTCGTTCGCCGCGCAGCTCCTCGGCGTGGACTCGGGCGTCCCGGAGGACTGGATGAAGCTCTACGGCCCCGGCTCAGAGCCCGGCGCCGACCGCGGCGCGTACCCCAAGAAGGACGAGCTGGTCTCGGTCTTCAAGAACGTGCACGAGGCCGTGACGCCGGCCTTCGAGAGGGCGGCCGACGATCTTCTCGCCGCGCCGCTGCCGATGGAGGAGTACCGGGAGTTCTGGCCGACGGTCGGCGACGGGCTGTTCTACCTGCTGGCCACGCACGAGCCGTACCACCTGGGGCAGCTGGCTGTTTGGCGTCGGGCGGCGGGCATGGGGACGGCCGAGGGCTCGTTCTAGCTCATCCCGAGTAGATCAGCAGGACCACGAGCGCGGCGAGGATGGCCAGCCAGATCGGGATCGCGCGCGCGACCGCGGCGCGGGCCCGCTCGGCGCCGAACCACGACTTCGGGCGGACGTCCTTCCAGAGGAACACCAGCGTCGCCGCGAGGTTGACGCTGGCGACGTTGACCGCGACGAGCGTCAATGCGCCGAGGCTAGCGCGGATCTCGCCGGCGCCGAGCAGCATGCCCGCGGTGACGGTGGGGGGCAGCAGCGCGACCGCGACCATCACGCCGACCAGCGCCGCCGGGACGCCGGTCGTGAACGCGATCGCGCCCGCGGCGCCCGACGCGACCGCGAGCGCCACGTCGCCGACGCCCGCGCCGGTGCGCGAGGCGATCTCGGCGGAGGTCTCGGGCGAGACGCCCTGCACGGCACCGATGCCCGCCGAGACGGCCACCGCCAGCCCGCCGCCGAGAACATTGCAGAGCAGCGCCCGGCGGATGACGCGCAGGTCCCCGAGCGTCGTGCCGATCGCCAGCGCCATGTTCGGCCCGAGCAGCGGCGCGATGACCATCGCGCCGATGATGATCGCCGGCGATCCGCGGAGCAGGCCGACCGCTGCGACGACCGTCGCCAGCAGCGTCATGACCAGGAACAGCAGGTCGGGCCGCGCGGCGCTGGCGACGTCCTCCTCCAGCTCTTCGCGCGAGATCCGCGGCACCTTCCACCAGGGGCGTTTCGCGGGCTTGGCTTCGACCGGATCCGCCGGCGGCGGGGGCGCCTTCTCGGGGAGCTTCGGTCGCGTCGCCTCGGCCGGCAGCAGCACCATCCGGAAGCCGGCGAGCGATTCGAACTGGTCCTCCAGGGCGTCCGAGAGCTCCTGCGTCGCGTCGGCACGCAGCAGCACGGTCGCGAGCCGGAGGTCGCCGGTCAGCTCGGTGTGCCAGACGCGGTCGGGCTCGATCTCGCGAAGCAGGTGATCGAGCTCGTCGCGGTGACGCTTGGGGATCACGACCTGGAGCATGCGCAGGCTCATGCGGCGAGGGTACCGACGGCGGCGGTGTTTGCGGATGCGGGGGGCCGGTGGCGGCTCCGGCGAAAATCCCCGAGGGCGTGTCCCCCGCGTTCACGGACCTCGCTTGGCGACATGAGTCGGTGTCCCTAGGACGGGGCGCCGCATCGGGATCGGAGCAGTTCGGCCGCCCAGCGCGGCGCGAGGAGGCAGCAAGATGGATCAGCGGAAGTTCTTGACGCTCGGCGTGGCGGCGGCGATCGTGAGCGGCTCGGCGGTGCTCGTGGCGCACGCGCAGCTCGGCGAGCTCACCCCGCCGCCTGGGCCGGTCGCGGACACCAAGGGCGATCTGGAGACGCTGACTGGCCGGGTCGAGTTCGCCAACCAGCAGCTCATGCAGCAGCTCGAGCTTCTCACGAACGTGAGCGAGCCGATCGAGCGCGAGATCTTCATCTCGCCCACCGCGGGCGAACTGCAAGAGCAATTCCCGTCCACGTTGGTCGCGGCGGGCCGGATCTACGTCGAGTCGATCACCGTCCGGGGCGCTCGGGCGACGGTCTTCGACGGCCCGGGCCAGATCAACGTCATCGGCAACCCGTCGTCCGGCACGCTCGTCGGCAAGGCGCACGAGTCGGGCACGGACGAGGGCCGCAGCGTCACCACCGAGCTCGGGATCGTCGTCGAGAACGGGCTGTACGCGTCGTGGGACCGCGTCTGGAACACCGGCTTCGTGCAGATCCGCTACCGCGTGCTGCCGCCCTTGAACTGAGTACTGGCGAAGATAGAGTCGACAACCGATTCTGGTTGACACAATTCTGTGTTTGCAAAGCTTTCGTGAACATCGCGCATCTGAGCCGGGCGTGATGTGACGTGTCGGTACCTTGTTCGACAGGCAAGGAGATCGACATGGAGAGCAGGTCTTCGTCGCACCGTTCGGCCGCGCTGCTCGTCGGCGGCATCGTCGTGGGCGCGGGCGCTGTGGGTCTCGCGGTGGCGCAGTTCCAGAGCGACCTCGGGCCGCTGGAGCCGCCGGCGGGGCCGGTTTCGAACACGCAGCCGGATCTGGCGACGCTCGAAGCGAACCTGACGGCCAGGATCGACGCACTGACGGTACAGGTATCGGAGCCCGTCGAGTTTGAAGTCTTCAACGCGCCACTATTCGGGCCTCTCAGCGACAATCTCCAAGCGGCGCTCGTCTGGCCCGGTCGAGTCTACGTGAAGTCGATGACGACCTACTTTTCTCGAGCCTCAGTATTCGACGGTCCCGGGCAGATCGACGGTAACGCTCGGCCGATCCAGGGGCAGATTCGCGGGCGCTCCAACGCCGTGTATGCCGCCGATGGTGGATCTGTTACCACCGAGTTCGGATTCGTCGTCGAGAACGGGCTCTATGTTGCTTGGGATCAATCGAACTCGGACAACGGCTTCGTCACAGTCATCTACCGCCCGCTGCCGCCCGCCAACTAGTCAGCTCTCGCCGACGGTCAGCTCCGCCTTCGCCTCGGCGGGCACGCCGTTCTCCGCGGCGCTCTCGACGTGCAGCCGGCGGGCGCGGTGCTCGGACCAGTCTGTGACCAGACGGTCGGGCGCATCGGCGCCGTCGTTGATCTTCAGGATGTCGTAGGTGTTGTCGCGCTGCGCCGGCGTAAAGCCCGCGTCGCGGATCAGGCGGTTCAGCACGGGCTCGTCCAGGCAGTAGGTCGTGCCGGCCGAGGAGACCACGTTCTCCTCCATCATCACGCTGCCCATGTCGTTGGCGCCGTAGTGCAGCGCGACCTGGCCGATGTGCGGGCCCATCGTCACCCAGCTCGAGCCGATCGAATAGACGTTGTCGAGGAAGAGCCGGCTGGTCGCCTGCGTCCGCAGGTACTCGGTCGCGCCGGCCATGCGGACCCGCCGTCCGAACTCGGGGTGCCCGGCCTTGGTGCCGCTGCCGTCGAGCCTGGCGACGGCGTCGCCCGGGAAGTCGCCCTCGTCGCCCGGCTTCATGCCCCAATCGGGCACGCGGCCGAGCGGCGTGTTCTCGCGCTGGAAGGGCCACGAGATAAAGCTGACGTAGTGCCCGCCGGTCTCGTGGACCCGGCGGCGCGGATCGTTCGCGACCGACGCCGGCACCTCGCCGGTGCCGAAGTCGCGGAGCGCCCGGTCCTGCCAGTCGCGGACGAGCTTCATGTGGTGCACGCGGTCGGCCAGGCCCTCGATGTGGCCGAACATCATCGTGGCGCTGGTGAACATGCCGAGCGAGTGCGCCACGTACATCGTGGTCAGCCACGCCTCGGCATCGCACTTGCCCAGGCCGATCTTGCGGCGCACGGCCGGGGCGAAGATCTCGCCGCCGCCGCCGGGCAGGCTATCGAGCCCGGCCTCGCGCAGGCGGACCATGACCCAACGGATCTTGTCCTCGAGCGTCGCGCCGGGCGGGTCGAAGAAGCTGACGAACTCGATGAACTCGGGCGGGCTGAACCCGTGCACGTGCATCGAGGGGAAGCGTTCCTTGATGCCGTGCAGCAGCTCGAGGTACCAGTCGAGCGGCAGGTCGGGGTTCATGCCGCCCTGCATCAGGATCTGGGTGCCGCCGATCGCCTGAAGCTCGGCGATCTTGTCGAACAGCTGCTCGTGCTCGAGCGTGTAGGCGTCGTGGTCGGTCGCGTCGCGCCGGAACGCGCAGAAGGTGCACTTGGCCGAGCAGACGTTGGTGTAGTTGATGTTGCGGTCGATGATGTAGGTGCGGAGCGAGTCGCCGTGCAGCGCGCGGCACCGCGCGTCGGCCCAGCGCCCGAGCCGGTGGAAGGGCAGGCCGCGGAGGAGCTCGAGCCCCTGCTCGGGCGTCAGGCGGGCCTCGCCCCGGACGACCGCGGCCAGCAGGCCGGCGTCGGTCGCGTCGATCGCGGGGTGCTCGCTCGGGGGTTGGTAGATCGTGCCCATCGTCGCCTCCGGTTCGCCGGTCGAGCCCACCAGCATGGCTCCCACTGGTGATCGCCCGAACGTCTCGGGTGTTTCAGCGATTCCTGAAACTTCGAAAGAATACGAGCGCCCGAGCCCGCAGGCAACGCACGAGACCGATATCCGCCCCCCCTGCGTCCGGATTCAACCCCTCGGATGGAGCCGGCGGTGCAGGTCGTGGAGGCGGTCGCGGCTGACGTGGGTGTAGATCTGGGTCGTCGCGATGTCCGCGTGCCCGAGCAGGTCCTGGACGACCCGGAGGTCGGCCCCGCCGGAGAGCAGGTCGGTCGCGAAGCTGTGCCGCAGCATGTGCGGGTGGACCCGGCCGAGCCCGACGGCGTTCGCGTAGCCCGAGATGAGGCGCCAGAGCTGAACTCGGTCCAGCGGGCGGCCGGTGCGGCTCAGGAAGACCGTCCCCTTGTCCCGGGTGGGGTCGCCGCGGGTGACGTTCGCCTCGACGAGGATCCGGCGGCAGCCCCTGAGGTATTGGTCGAGCTCGGCGCGGGCCGGTGCGCCCATGGGCACGAGCCGGTCCTTGCCGCCCTTGCCGCGGACGCGGAGGAGCGCGAGCTCGTCGTCGATCGAGCCCACCGAGAGCCCGCAGACCTCGGAGGCGCGCAGGCCGGAGGCGTACATGAGCTCGAGCATCGCGCGGTCGCGTTCCCAGAGGGGCACGGTTCCGGGCTTGGCGTGGGGCGGCGGCTGGGGGGACTCGACGAGCCGTTTCATCTGGGAGGGGCTGAGCACGCCGGGGAGCTTGCGCCAGCGCACGGGGGCCTCGAGGAACTCGGCGATGTCGCGTTCGATCTTGCGGCGTCCGAGCAGCCAGCGGGAGAAGACTCTGATCGTTGAGAGGTGCCTGGCGACGGTGGTGGGGCTGAGTCCGCGTTCGCGTGCGAGGGCGCGGACGTGGTCGGTGACGAGCTCGGGGGTGAGTTCGCACGGCGCGGACGCGCCGGCGAGCTGGGCGTCGGCGAGGAGCATCCGCAGGTCGCGTCCGTAGGCCTCGCGGGTCGCCTCGCCGAGCCCGCACTCGACCCGGATGAACCCGAGGAATTCGCGGTGCGTGCGTCGGAACGCCTCGGAGAGGTCGTCGGGTGTCGGGGCCGGGGAGCGTGGGGCGGGCGAGCGGGTCACTCTGTGAGTGTCGTCGGGAGGATCGTGCGCGGGCCAAAAATGAACGGACCCCGGCCGTTGGTGACCGGGGTCCGCGGGTTCAAGCTGAGGGTCTCAGCTGACGGCGTTAGCCGAGGAGCTGGAGGGCCGACTGCGGCTGCTGGTTGGCCAGGGCCAGCGAGTTCTGGGCGGCCTGGCTCAGGATCTGGTTGCGGGTCAGGTTGGCGGTCTCCGCGGCGAAGTCGGCATCACGGATGATGCTGTTGGCGGCCGAGGTGTTCTCGAGGGCGACGCCCAGCGAGCGGATGGTGGCGCCGACGACGTTCTTCTGGAACGCGCCGAGGCGGCCTCGGGTGCCGGCGATCGTGTTGATGGCCTCGCTGACGACCTTCTGGGCGGAGTTGAGGTCGTTGCCGTCGTCGACGACGTTGAACCTCTTACCGTTTCCGAGCTCGTCGAGGAAGCCGAGGGTCGAGTTGCCGAGCTTGCGGGTCGCGATGTCCTGGATACCGATCGAGACCTGGCCGCCGATGTCGACCTGCGGGCTGAGCTGGAAGTCGGCGCCGCCGCCGGTGATGGTGAACGCGGCTCCCGCGTTGAGCTCCTTGACGTTGAGCGTGTCGGCGGTGTTCGACGACAGCGTGATCGAGACGTCGAGGAAGTCGCTGTTGACGTTGAGGACGCGGCCCTGGCCGGTGGCGGCGATGCCGTTGACGAAGCCGCCGACGTCCTGTCCTTCGTCGCGGACGGTGTTGATCAGGTTGGCGAAAGTCGTGTTCTGCGCCGTGTCCGCGACGTCGCTGTCGCCGGCGTTCAGCTGGTAGAGGCCGGCACCGGCGAGCGTGACGTTCGACTCGGAGGTATTGCGGACCGAGACGAACTCCTGCGAGCCGAAGAGTGTCGAATCGAGGCGGATGCCGGTGCCGCTGACGGCGGCGTCGATGCCGGTGATGTCGCTGAAGGTGTTGATGGCGGCGGCGACGTCGGTGAGCGTCGTGCCCGAGGCGAAGCTGATCTCGCGGCTGCCGAGGCTGCCGACGACTTCGAGGCTGAAGGTCGAACCGGCGGTGAGGTCGATCGCCGTCCCGCCGAAGGACAGGAACACGCCGGCCTGCTGGGCGGACTGGGTGACGACGACGTCGACATCGAGCGTGGTGCCGCCGAACTTGGCGCCGTTGACCTGGAAATCGGTCACGCCGGTGGCGACATTGGTGGTCTGGTAGTCGAAGTTGCCGTTCAGGAGCTTGATGCCCTGGAAGCTGGTCGAGCTGGAGATGCGATCGATCGTCTGGAGGATCGAGTCGACCTGGAGCTGGTTGGCTTCCTTCTCTTCGCGGCTGAGGCCCGCGTCCGACGAGGAGGCGGTCAGCAGGCCCTGGAGCTCGCTGAGCAGGTTGCTCGTCTCCTGGAGGCCACCCTCGGCGATGTTGACCACCTGGTCGGCGCGCTGGGCGTTGCCGATGGCCGAGTTGAGCGAGGTGATCTCGGCCTTGAGGTTCTCGCTGGCGATCAGGCCGGCCGGGTCGTCCTTGCCCCGGTTGATCCGCAGGCCGGTCGAGAGACGCTCGAGCGACTGGTTTAGGTCGAGGTTGTTCTGACCCAGGACGCGCTGGGCGAGCAACGACTGCACGTTCGTGTTGATCCGACTCATTGGAGAATTCCTCCGTGAACCCTGTTCGGACGGTCGCCGCCGCGACTCCGCCCACATGACCAGCCCATCCCGCGGCTCCGTCCGCGATGACGGGCATATGTGCGCGACGCGGGGCCACTCGGCGCCCGGCCGGCCGGGACACGGCGTCCCGGACTCGGCTTGTGCGATCGGTTGCGCGGATCGCGCGGTTGAGGCCCTTGGGTCTCAACGCCAGAAGAAAGGGACGGGGGGTTCCGACAAGAAAGCGGGCCACCCGCGATGGGGTGGCCCGCCGGATCTCAGCGTCGGGGGATGTCGGGGGGATCTGCGAGCTTCCCCCCGGATCGGTGGTTAGCCGAGCAGCTGGAGCACGGACTGCGACTGCTGGTTGGCGAGCGTGAGTACGGATGTGCTCGAGCTCTGCAGGATCTGCGCCCGAGTCAGCTTGCTGGTCTCCTCGGCGAAGTCGGCGTCGGTGATGACCGAGCGGCTGGCGGAGAGGTTCTCGAATGCGGCCTGGAGGCTCCGTTCGTTGGTCTGGAGCACGTTTGCCTCGAAGGAACCGAGCCGGCCTCGGAGGACGGTGACCTCGTCGATCGCAGCCTCGATGATGTCGCTGGCGATGCTGAAGTCGCCGGTCTGGACCGAGGTCGCGATGTCGTTGGGGCCGCCGGACTCGAGCGAGCTGAGGAACTGGAGGCCGCCGGCGGTGATGACCGCGCCGAGCTTGCTGGCCGCGACCGATTGGACGCCGATGTTGACCTGCTGCTGGGCGGTGATCTCCGGGCCGAGCTGGAAGAGCGAGCCGCCGCCGGTGATGTCGAAGCTGGTCAGCGCGAGCGACGGGTCGGTGGCGAACGTCTGGTCGAGGATGATGTCGAGCGAGAGCTGCGGCGTGTCGAGCTTGACCTCGAGCCCGTTGCCGCGTGCGAGCGCGCCGTTGACCAGGGCCGAGACGTCGCGTCCGGTGTCGCGCTCGGCCGAGGTCCACTGGCCGCCGATCAGGCCGGCGTAGTTGACCGGGAAGGTCGCGGGCGGCGGGTTGTTGTTCGCCTGATAGACGTTGAGCGTCGCGGAGGTCGAGGTCGCGTTGACGCGTTCGACCGAGACGAAGGACTCGCTTCCGTACCCCTCTGAGAGGAAGACGATGCCGGAGTTGATGTTGCCGGGGTTGGTCGACGCGACGGTGACGCCTGTGAAGGGCGTGATGTTGTTGACCGCGTCCCGGATGTTCGCCAGGGTCTGGCCCGAGGCGAAGCTGAGCTCTCGGATGCCGCGGTTGCCGCCGATCTGGAGCGTGAGCGACGACTCGAGGACGACGACCGCGCCGCTGGTGCGGAACGGGCTGTTCCGCGGGTCGATGTACAGCCCGCCCTGCTGGGCGGAGTTGAGTACGTCGACCTCGACCTGGAGGTTGCTCGACCCGATGAAGCTCGCGCCGCGGATCCGCGCTTGCGAGATCGTCGACGGGTCGATGCCGGAGGTCGTGTAGTCGAGCGAGCCGTCGAGCAGGCGGAGGCCGCCAAAGCTCGCGGTGTTGCTGATCCGGGTGATCGACTGGATGGCCGAGTCGATCTGCAGCTGGTTGGCGTCCCGTTCTTCTCTCGAGTTCGCGCCGGTGTTGGCCGCCTCGACGAAGAGCCGCTTGAGGTCGAGCAGCAGCGTGTTGACCTCGGCGAGGGAGGCCTCGGTCGTCGCGATGACGTTGGACGCCCGCTGGCCGTTCCTGATCGCCTGCTCGACGCCGCGCAGCTCGCTGCCGATGCGTTCAGAGGTGATCAGGCCGGCGGGGTCGTCGGCACCGCGGTTGATGCGCAGGCCTGTTGCGAGTCGCTCGAGTCTTGTTTCGAGGTCCGCGTTGGAGCGGCCCAGATTGAACCTGGCGACGAGCGCCGGGACGTTCGAGTTGATCCTAGCCATGACAATCCTCCGTGATTGAGGCTAAGTTGCTGCGCCCGAGTGGCTTGGGTCTTCCAGCCGCCGGCCACGTGGCGCGGGGGGTCATCGGGAACGGTGCGTCTGCTTACGCGGTGCGTCGCATGGGGACGACCGCAACGGTGATGCCATCGGCCTCCTCCGGTTCCGGGGGAGGTGCCGGCTTGGCGGCGAGTGCGTTGGCCTTGCTTGCCAGGCGTTGTCGTGCCGGGCCTGGCCGGATCGTGGCGCTCAGCTCGAGCAGCTCGCCTCCTGGGAGCTGCGCGGCCTGCGCGTTTTCGTTGGTGATCGCGTCGTACACCTCCTTGCGGTGTACGGCGATGCGGTGCGGCGCGGAGATGCCGAGGCGAACCTTCTCGCCCCGAACGTCAACGACCGTGATCTCGATGTCATCGCCGATCATGATCGTCTCATCCCGCTGCCTGGAGAGCACCAGCATGGGTTCGCTCCTTCGGGTCGCGGCGGACACGGGGCGGGTACTCCCGCGTCGCCGGGTGTTCGGTCGTCGTGGACGGGCGCAGGGGACGCGCGGCGGTCGCCGGCGTCGGTCGGCCCGACGTTGGTTTGCTGGAGAGAGCGGCGTCGCGTTCGGTCAGGCGGTCGCCGCCTGCTTCTCGCTCGCGCCAACCCCGACGAGCTTGTGCCTCGTGTTCCAGCGCTTGTCGGCGAGCACCAGCTGCTCGCCCGTCCGCGAAACGGTGTTGATGACCAGGGGTCCCTGCAGGTTGCCGGTGAGCTGGTCGTCGACCTTGTTCACGATGACGAAGACCTGCCCGTCCTGTTCCCGTTCGAGCCCGAGCTCGGCGAGCTGTTCCTCGCGCACCGGCACGGTGTAATCGGGGACGAAGAGGGTCGGGTCGGTCACCACGAATGCGAGGTCCGGCTTGTCGAGGCTCTGCAGCCAGAAGAAGCAGCCGTCTTCGCCGGGCTGCAGGAGACAGAACCGCGTCTGCTCGGGGAATCCGAGCACGCCACGCGGGAAGGTGATCACGCGGTCCTCCGCGATCTCGATCACCCCGAATCGGGTCGTCCGCACGTCCATCTGTGCGCTCCAAGTCTTGACCGAACCTGTCCACATCGGCCGCGTCCGGGTTCCCTCCGGGGACCCGAGAAAGTCCGCTTGTCGCCGCCTCGGTCTGGCCGCACGACACCGATTTCCAATCCCGCCCGTGCGCTCTCGCGCCCGTGCGACACGCCGGCTCCAGGGCCTAGCCCAGGAAGTCCAGCAGGCTCAGCGAGGAGCCGAGGCTGGTGACCCTCAGCCCGGCCTCGAGCTGGGTCTGGAGCTGGCTGAAGCGGGCCGCCGCCTCGGCGAAATCGAGGTCGGCGATCTGGCTCCTGACTTCCGCGTCCACCACGGCGTTGTCCTCCGCGCGCCGGATCTCGTTCTGTGCGCGGCGGTCGAATCCGCCGATCACCGCGCGCTGCTCGGTCACGTCGTCGATCGCGACCTCGAGACGCCGTGCCGCAACCTCGATGCCAAGCGTGTCGTTGGTCTCCAGCGCCTCTTTGAGATCGAGCAGGTGGGTGAAGACACTGTCAACACGGACCGCGGAGCGGTCCTCTGCGATGAGCGAGTTGGAGGTCGAGTCGAAGGTCGAGTTCAGGAAGCCGAGCTGATCCGCGGCGGTGCTGTTGTTCCGCCGGTCGACCGACGAGGGCGTCGTGATCGTCGCGTCCTGGATCAGCGCGAGCCCGCTGGTTCCGGTGGCGAGGCCCGCGGTCAGGTCGGTGGTGGGCCGGCCGGCCGTCGTGAGAGCGGCGTCGATCTGCGTGTTGACCGCGGCGAGCAGCGTGCCGACGGTCGCCATGTCGGCTGGGCTCAGGTCGATCGGGATGGTCGTCGAGGGCGTGCCGGGCGGCGCGGTGTCGACCGGGGGCAGCACGATCTCGAAGTCGACGTTGAAGGTGGGGTCGGGGTTGCCGCTCAGCACGGTCACCCCGTCGCCGAAGTTGAAGTCCGAGATCTGGGTCGCCGTGTTCAGCGACCGGATGCCCAGCGCCGTCGCGGAGTTGTTCGTGGAGGGCACGTCGGTGATGGTCAGGGCACGCTGCGCGGTGCCGCTGAGCTCGTTGAACACGTTGATGCCGTTGGTGTCGGAGTCGATCTCGACGCGGAGCCCCTCGGCGGCGCCCTCGATCGCGACGGCGACGTCGCCGATGGTCGTGGCGGTCGAGAGGTCGATGTCGAAGCTCTGGGCGTTGAGGCCCAGGCGGATCGAATCGAGCGGGGTGGTCAGCGCGGCGAGCGCGCTGATCGGTGTCGCTGCGGTGAGGCGCGGGTTGACGGCGTCGCCGTTCTGGGTGACGGCGTCGAAATCGGCGGCGGGGACGAACCGCAGGCCGAGGTCGCGGGCGGTCGAGCTTCCCTGGATATCGAGGAAACGGACCTCGGCCCCGGCGTTCGGCGCATCGACGGTCAGGTTGGTCCCGGAGAACGAGATCCCGCCGGGTCCGAGGACGGTGACGCTGTTGGCGATCTCGTACTGGCGGATCTCGAAGGTCAGCTTGTCGATCACGTCGCCGACGGTGTCGGAGCCGGTCAGGTCGACGTCGAAGGGCACGCCGGTGCCGACCTGGATCTGCAGGCGTCCGAGCGTGACGCCGCCGCCCGTCGCGCCGCGCAGGTCAACGATGCGCGTGTCGGCGGTGAGCTGCGGCTGCAGGTCGACCGAGCCCTGGACGCGCCCGGACGTGCCGGCGACGACGTTGGAGGCAGCGATCGTGACGGGCAGGCCGCCGACGTTCGAGGTGTCTGTCGTGAGCGACCCGGTGCCGCCGACGAACTGGTAGTTGTCGCCGAACTGGACGACCGGCGGCTGGCCCGGCGTGGTCCCGCCGAAGACCGAGCCGACGACCGACTCGCGGTTCGCGGCCCGCAGGAGGCCGTCGAGCAGCGATTGGACGACGGTGGCCTGCTGCTGGCGTTCGCTGGCGTTGGAGGTCACGCCGGCCTGCTCGAGGGCGAGCGAGTGGGCGCTGCGGAGCAGGTCGGCGACCTCGGAGAGCGCGGCGTCGGCGGTGGCGAGCGAGGAGCTGGCGAGGTCGAGGTTTCGCAGTCGCTGGTTGCCGCGCTCGATGCGCGAGTCGATCTCGGAGACGAGCGAGGCCCGGGCGGAGTCGTCCGAGGGTCGGAGCAGGTCCTGGCCGGTCGCGAGCTGTTGGCTGACGCGGAAAAGCTCCGCGTTGGTGCGGTTGATGCCGGACAGCAGCGACTGATTGAAGAGGAGGTTGGGGACCCGGTTGATCGGAGCGAAGCCGCCCATTGGTCGCGTCCTTTACACGATGTTGATCAGAGTCTGCAGCAGCTCGTCGGCGGCGGAGATGACCCGCGCCGCGCCCTGGAACTGCCGCTGGAACGTGATCAGGTTGATCGATTCCTCGTCGGTGCTCACGCCGCTGACCGAGGCCCGCTGGGCCTCGACGCTCTCGCGGACGATCGTGCCGGCCTGGGCCGCGGTCGACGCGGAGCTCGACGCGACCGCGACCGACTGCACGCGGTTCTGCCAGAAGTCACGGAACGACACGCCGCCGAGCGAGTCGACCGGCTCGTCGCCGAGCGCGACGATCCCGAGCGCGGTGGCGTTCTCGGTGAATCCGTCCGCGGTCTGCCCGCCAAGGTTCACGCCGGACGGGTCGGCCTGGATGTCGGCGTTGACCGCGATGTCGCGCCCGTCGCGGCCGGAGAAGAAGCCGCCGAGCCCGAGCACGGCGAGCGCGCCCGAGGTGTCCTCGGAGAACGCGAAGGTGAAGCCCGGGTCGGACTCGACCCGGACGCGGCCGTTGGCGTCGAAGCTGGCGTTGACGCCGGCGACGGCGTTGAGCGCGTTGACGATGTCCTCGGGCGACGTGTCGTCGGTCGGGCCGGCCACGCCCGAGCTGGTGATGTTGTCGAGATCGACGTCGATCCGTGTCCGGGTGGTCTGGCCCGAGGCGTTGGTGACCTCGACGAAGAACCCGCCGTTGTTCGCCGAGAACGGGAGCGAGCTGAAGGTCCCGTTGCTCGTGCTGTTGAGCGCGACCGACCGGTCGGAGGTCGGGATGATGCGCTCGGAGACCATCAGCGAGTGCGGCTCGAGGTTCGAGCCGGTCGCGTGCAGGCGGTTGACCTCGAAGATGAGCTGGCTCGCGAGGGTGTCGATCGTGCCGCGGACCTCGTCGATGCCGCTGTCGCGCGCCTCGAGAAGGCCGCCGATGCTGCCCGAGGCGAGCGGGAGCGGCGTGCCGTCCTTCTTGAGTTCGATGCGCGCGGTCGTCTCGCTGCCGTCGCTCTCGCGGGTGATCTGCAGCCCGCGCGACTCGGCGCTGATGACGACGGGGACCGAGCCGACGAACACGTCGGCGGCGCCGCTGCGCGGGTCCTCGACGACGGAGATGTCCAGGAACGCGGCGAGCTCGTTGAGGATGACGTCGCGCCGGTCGCGGAGGGCGTTCGCGTCGGCGCCCGCGAGCTCGCTCCCGGCGATCGAGGCGTTGATCGAGGCGACCTCACTGAGCAGCTGGTCGGCCTGCGTGACGGACCGGTCGATCTGGAGCTCGATCTGGCCCCGCAGCGTGTCGAGATCGGCGCGCAGCCCCCGCATGTACTCGGCGAGCGTCACGCCCGCGCCCACGATCACCGACTGCGACTGCTGCAGGTTGGCCGCGTCCGACCAGCTGTTGAAGAACGTGTTGAGCTCGCTGGAGAGGTCGAACTCGGTCAGCTCGCCGAGGACGGTCTCGAGCTGGCTCAGGGCGTTGAAGCGCTCGGAGGCGGCGGCCTCGTCGCCCAGGCTTGCGCGGAGGCGAGCCTGGATCGCCTCGTCGACCTGGCGGCGGATCCCGTCGACCTGCACGCCTCGACCGACCGTGAACGCGCCGCCGTTCTGGTCGCGCGCGGGCTCGAGCAGCGTCGTCTGGCGGCTGTAGCCGGGCGTCGCGGCGTTGGCCAGGTTGTTGCCGACGGTCTGGATGCCGATCTGGCTCGTCAGCAGCCCGGATCGTCCGATGTTGATCGCGGTGGTCAGGCCCATGGGATCTCCCGGCTACAGCCGCACGTCCAGACCGGTGACGACCGCGGCGCCGCTGCGGACCGCGCCGTCGCGCCCGTAGGTCCCGGTGTGGCTCAGCCGCTGGCCGACCTGGCCCATCAGCCCGCGGAGGTGATTCATGACGGACTGGCTCGCGACCTGGACGGTCCGCTGGGCGGCCCGCGTGCGCTCGATCAATCCCCGGAGCTGCCCGGCCTTCGCGAGCACCTCGCTCTTGCGCGGTTCGGGCAGGAGCTGCGCGAGCTGCGCGAGTGTCGCCGAGTCGCCGCCGGCCATCGCGACGCGCCGCTGGTTCAGCACC
Organism: Planctomycetota bacterium; assembly: GCA_038521625.1. Lineage (GTDB taxonomy): Bacteria > Planctomycetota > Phycisphaerae > Phycisphaerales > UBA1924 > JBCBKP01. Next base: position 120,591 of record JBCBKP010000004.1, on the reverse strand, counting down.
TCGATGCGGCCCAGGGTGCCCGCCTCGGCCTGCGCGAGCCGGTCGAGGGCGGGCCCGTCGGCCGTCCGGATGGCGATGCGGTGCTCGTTGAGCAGGCCGAGCAGCGTCTCGTGCTCCGCGGAGAGCCGATCGATGAGCGGCTCGAGGTCCTCCGAGACCGTCGGTCCGCCCGCCATCTGTCCCGCCTGTCGTGCGATTCGTGCCATCGCTCAGACTCCGTCCGAGGCGGCCCGGTCTCGGGCCGCGGCTTCCGACGCACTCCGGAGCACGTCCTGTGCCAATCGATCGACGACCGCCCAGTCGGCGGAGCGCACGATGTCGAGCGCGGTCGTCGCGTCGGTGATCGCGCCGAACTGCTTGTCGGCGGCGGTCTGGTGGAACGGCGGGGCGGGGTCGTACCCCGCGCGGGCCATCTCGAGCATCGGCTGCACCAGGGCGACCGCGACGAGCTGCTCGGCCGCCTGTCTCGCGACGCGCTCGCGTTCGGCGAGGGAGGACTCGGCCCCGATCGCCTCGCTGGAACGGCCCAGGACCGACTCGAACGTCTCGGTCGCGTTGCTCGACGCGGCGGTCAGGCGACCGGGGGCCGCGAGGGGGGCCGTCGATCCCAGGACGCCGGCGATGCCGCTCACAGCTCCACCCCGTCGATGATGAGCTTCGCGTGCAGCTTGCCCGCCGAGTGCAGCATCCGCAGGATCGCGATCTGGTCGGTCGCGGGGATGTCGAGCTGCTCGAACGCGGTCAGCAGGCCGTCGATCCGCGCCAGCTCGCCGGTGGTCGCGTCGGTCTGGAGCGTCGCCCAGCGTTCGCGGTCCACGATCGGGGCCTCGGGTGTCGGCTCCGGCGTCGGGAGGGTCGTCGTGATCACCAGATCGCGGTGGGTGATGACCGATGGGCTGATGCGGACGTCGCCGGTGACGACGATCGCGCCGGTCGCCGTGTTGGCGACGACGCTCGCGGGGACGCCGAGCTGGCTCGGGAGGATGTCGGTCTCGAGCACGTCCGCGATGAACGCGGCCGGGGCTTCGAGCTCGACCTCCGGGACGAGCACGCGGATCGTGCGCTCGTCGAGGACGCGGGCGATCTTCTCCGAGGTCGGGTCTGTCGTCAGGAAGTAGGCGTCATTGATCTGCTGGGCGACGTGGGTCGCCGCCGCGTATCCGACGTAGACCGGGTCGAGGATGAGGTCGATCGCCCCGCCTGCGGGCGGCGTCGTCAGGATGTCGCGCACCATCCGCGCCCCGCCGCGCACGCGAGCGACGGTGGGCCGCTCGGCCTGCTCGGCGACGACCGAGCCCTGCGCGAAGGCGAAGACCGGGTCGCCGGGCTTCGGCCCGATGAGTGGGGCGATGAACAGCTCGCCGCCGTCGATCGAGGTGGCGCTGTTGAGTACCGAGACCGTGACGTCGAGGGTGTCGTCCATCCGCGCGCCGGTCCGCGGCACGGTGCAGGTGACCATGACGAGTGCGACCGAGCGGCTGTTGCGGAGCTCATCGAAGGACGGCAGGGGGTTGCCGAGCCGGCGGAGCGTCTCGGCGAGCGGCCGGGCCATGGCGAGCTCGGTGCCGCTGTCGCCGCTGCCGTTCAGGCCGATGACCAGCCCGAGGCCCTGCAGGACGCTCTCGCCCTGGCCCCGGATCCGGGTGATGTCGCGGACGGTGTTGGCCTGTGCCGAGACGCACAGAGCCGCCAGCGCGAAGCAGGCGGCCGTGCGGACGAGTCGGTGCAGTCGGTCGAGGCTCCCCATGTCGGGGAACGTCGCGAACGGTGTGCCACGATCCCGGCGGGCTCAGTCGTTGTCGTACCCGCCCGGATTGGGCAGCTCGTTGTCGGTGTAAAACATGCCGAGGTTGCTGTCGCCGCGCACCCAGACGTCGAGACGTGCCTGACGGCCCCGTGACATGTTGCGCAGCAGCGCCTGATCCCCCGGGTTGAGGCGGGCGAGGATGTAGTCGCCGGGCTCGATGAGGGTGACCTCGCTGACTGAGCCGTCCTCGGCGCGGGCGGAGAGGCGGACGTCGGTCGACCCGAGGTTGAGGATCTCGGCGCTGAAGGCCCCGCGCTGGCCGCCGCCGAGGTGGAACGTCTCGTCGCTCGGGATCCGCAGGCCCGACTTGAACTCTGGCGGCGCGAGGGGCTTGGCGACCGGGGCGCGCGTCGAGGCATCGACGAGCTGCTGGTCGCCGAGGCTCTGGCAGCCGACGAAGAGCGATGCGAATCCGAGCGCAGCGATCGCGCTCGACCTGAATGCGGTGCGGACCATGACGGATCTCCCTTGCTTCGCGGACGGTGTTGGGATCGCCGGGGCTCACTGCCCTGGGCGTGGACGCCGCGACGCCATGGTTTCGGCCGCTCGGCTCGGGGCGATTCGGTCGGGTCGGCGATTGCGGATTCCGCCGAGATTTGTAGGCGGATCGGCGGGCGGTGAATCCGCCGGTCAGAAGTTGAAGAGGGCGTCGAGGACGCGGGTGATGACGCCCTTCTTTGCCGAGTCTCGCAGCTCGCCCTCGTGCTCGACGCGGACGGCGAGGTTCGCCAGCTCGGTCGAGAGGATGGTGTTCTGCTCGGTCACGTCGGCGCCGCGTGCGATGCCGGTGAGGACGAAGTCGCGGGTCTCGCCGTCGGTGTCGATCGACTTGCGTGCCTCGAGGACGAGGTTGCCGTTGGGCTTGACGTCGACGACCTCGGCCGCGAGGCGGAGGTTGAGGCGGTCGCTGCGGTCGTAGTCGCCCTCGCCGGTGAACTCGCTCTCGCCCTCGAAATCGATCAGGTCGAGGTTGTTGGTGTCGCCGGCCTCGAGGCGGAACTGGAGCAGCTCCATGAGGTCGAGCAGCGAGTTGAGCTGGCTGGTGATCTCGGTCTCCTTGGAGGTCTCGAGCGAGGCGCTGCTGGTGGCGCTGCTGTTCTCGTTGACGATGATGTAGACGATGTCGTGCACGCCGAAGAGCCGCGGCTGCGGCGGGGTGACGAAGAAGAAGCTGACCTGGGCGATCGGCGCGACCTGCTCTTCGGGCGAGATCGCGAGCGCGGGCGCGGTGAGGAACAGGCTCTGTGCGCCAGCGCCCGAGACGATCGATGCGAGAAGCGCCGCTGCCGTCCGATGCATCACGAGTCTCCCCCCCTGATCACCACGAGCGCGCGTCCCTCGACCCGCCCGGCCACCTTGGGCCCGCGGCGCGCGCCCGGGCGTGTCATCTCGATCTCGATGCGGTCGCCGATTGCGCCTTCGGCGCCGGCGCGCCCGGTGCCCCGCACGACGAGGCCGTTGGTCACGAAGTGGACCGAGATCAGCTCGCCGCGCCGAACGACCATCTCGGGCTGCAAACGCCGGCTCTCCATCAGCTCGCCGGCCTCGATATCGCTGCGCGCGACCGAGCCGATCGCCGAGGCGAGACCCACCGGGCGCCGGTCGGGGCTGAGCCACCGCTCGCCGGGGCGGATCATGTCCTCGCGGATCACCTCGCCCCGATCGATGTTCCGAGCGGCGTCGAGGACCGCGCGTCGCACCGAGACGCGGGGTTTGACCGTCCCGCGCGACACGATGCGGTCCGCCTCGTAGACGGTGACCTCGACCGAGACCCGCTCGCCGAGGCCGACGGGGCGCACGTCGACCACGCGCCCCTCGATCGCGAGATCGAGCATCCGCTGATCGGACTCGGCGTGCTCGATGCGGACGTCCTCGGCCGCGGACTCGAGGAACCGGACCAGCACGGCGTCGATCTGCGAGCGCACGGTCGGGCCCTCGGGGCGCACCTCCGGCGCGGGGGCGATCGCCGGGCGCGGCCGGCGCTCGAACGCGATCACCGTGGTCGGGCCGCCGCGCAGCGAGAGCCTCCCCCAGTTCACGCCCTCGCCCGCGGCCTCGACGATCTCTCGGATCTGTCGCCTCGAGAGCGTCATCCGGTCGGACGCCGAGTCGATGAGCACCACCGGCCCGAGGGCCTCCGCGGCGTCGCCGGTCAGCGTCGCGGCGTCGGCGAGCGTGACGGGCTCGCCCGGCGCGACCCGGACGGTCCGGCGCAGCACGAGCTCGTCCGCCCCGGCGATCCCTGCCAGGGCGGCGAGCAGCGTGCAGGCTCCGATCAGTCGAGCGATCATGGGTTACCGCCTCAGCTGGCCGATCTGCTGCAGCGATTCGTCGGCCGCTCTGATGACCTGGCTGTTGAGCTCGAAGGCCCGCTGGGTGCGGATCAGGTTGATCAGCTCGGTGGTCGGGTCGACGTTCGAAGACTCGAGCATGCCCTGTCGCAGGCTGCCCCGGCTCTCGGTACCCGGCTCGCCGACGATCGGCGGGCCGGAGGCGGCCGACTCGATGTAGAGGCTCTCGCCGATCTGGCGCAGGCCGGTCGGGTTCACGAACGTGGCGAGCTCGAGCTGGCCGACCTCCTCGAGGTCGGTGGCGCCCGGGCGGAGCACGAAGATGCGCCCGTTCGGGTCGATGGTGGTCTGGATGATGTTGTCGTCGAGCTGGATGACCGGCTCGAGGCGTCGGCCCTGGTCGTTGGCGAGCACGATCTCGCCGTCGGCGTTCAGGGTGAAGTTGCCGGCGCGGGTGTAGGCGGTGCCGCCGCCCAGCTCGTCCTCGACCGCGACCTGGAAGAAGCCGGGCCCGTCGATGAGCAGGTCGAGCGGCTGGTTCGTCGTGATCGGCGAGCCCTGTCGGAAGTCGAGCTGGGTGCCGGAGACCTCGACGCCGAGGCCGATGAACAGGCCGGTCGGGCGCTGGTCGCCGTTGGCGTTCTCGACGCCCGGCTGCTTGCGCTCGATGTAGAGCAGGTCCTCGAAGTTCGCGCGGCTCGCCTTGAAGCCGGTGGTGTTGGCGTTGGCGAGGTTGTTGGCGATCACGTCCAGCCGGGTGCTCAGGGCGCTCAGGCCCGACGCGGCCGACTGCAGTGCGATGTTTGCCATCGGGGATCAGCTCCGTCCTTGGATTCGTCCGAGCCCCCCGACGCAAGCGGCGGGCCACTCTCCTCGCGCCTCCGGCGCGGCGTCAGCTCGACCGGCCGAAGCGGTTGATGGCCGAGTCGATCATGCGGTCCTGGTACTGGACGAGCGTCACGTTCCCGCTCGTCGAGCGTGCGGCGCCCTGGAGCGCGAGCATCGCGCTGATCGGGTTCACGGCCGCCGCCTCGACGAAGCCCTGGCGGACCTTGCCGGTTGCGGGTCGGAGGTCCTCGAGCGCCGCGGCGGTCGGCTGGAAGAGGCCGGCGCCCGAGGGCGTCAGCTGGGTCTTGTCGCGAACATCGATGAACTCGAGGCGCCCGGCGATCGCGTCGCCCTGGCGGATCGTGCCGTCGCCGTCGATCCGCACGGTCGAGTCCTCCCTCAGACGGATGATCTCGCCGTTGGTGTTCAGCACGGGCAGCCCGGTCCCGACGTGCACGAGCCGTCCGTTGCCGTCGCGCTCGAGCCGGCCGTCCCTGGTCAGCCGGATCGCGTCGCTCGAGCCGTCGGAGATGTCGCGGATCATCAGGAACCCGTCGCCGTCGATGGCGATGTCGAGCGGGTTGCCTGTCTCTTGGAGAGCGCCCTGTGTGAAATCGAGCCTGTTGCGTGCGTTGTGCACGCCCCCTCCGAGACGCTCGAGCAGCGTGTTGGAGGGCAGGTGCGGCAGGGCGTCCTCGATCGCCGCGGCGTCCCGCTGCTTGGGCATCACCTTCTGCGGCTTGAAGCCGACCGTGTTGGCATTGGCCAGGTTGTTGGCCAGCACGTCGGTCCGATACATCGAGGTCAAGATCCCCGACACGGCGAGCTGGATCCCGTAGTACACCGCGGCGTCCCCCGAGATGCGGGCCCCGAGAACGGGGCACGGGTGTCGTCGCACCGCGCGGCGGGCCTCTTTCCCCGTCCGCGCGGGCCGGCCTTCGTTCGCCGAGCCGCGGCATTCCGTGCCCGCGGCTTCGGCGCAATCGAGCGGGCTGGCATCCGTGCCAGCGCCGGCCGCCCGATCGGTCGATCCCGGCCGGGCTCCGCCCAAGCCGGGCCGCTTCGGAACGGCGGCCTCGTTGTCAGGTGGTGAGTACACAAGCGGCGTGCCAAAGCCGATCCCGCACGTCCCGCGTTCGTTCCTGCGCCGAGTCCTTGCGCGTGCCGTCCCTTGCGCCCCGATCGCGCACCGACGGCATCGAGCGCACACGCTGCGAGGTGCCACGGTGGCGGGGCGTTCGATCAGCCGGTCATGCCGCAGCCGCCGCCCGGCTTGCCGCACGGGCAGTGGGCCTGGGGGAGGGACGCCCGGGCGGCCTGCGCCGAGAAGGTCGAGGGCCGTCGCGCGAACGTCCGCCCTTTGTTCTCGGGGTCCTCGACCGGCTTGTCGGCGTCGGCCATCGGGCGTCGCAGCTCGAGCACGGTCCCGTCCTGTTCGCACTCGTACTCGTACAGGGGCATGGGGCGGTCTCCGCGGGTGTTCGAGACAAGACCTTATGCTGCGGGCTCCCCGCACGAAGCCGCAGGAGACACGCGTGAGCGAGCAACGAGACGACTACCAGGGCCGGCACGCGATCGTCACGGGTGGCACGGGCGCGCTCGGGCTCGCGGTCGTCCGGGAGCTCATCGGCCGCGGCGCCACGGTCTCGATACCTGTTTTTGAGCCGAAGGAGCTGGGCCGGCTGACCGACGGTGAGCGCGAGCGCGTCACGGCGGTCGAGGGCGTGGATCTCTCGGACGAGGCGTCCGCCTCGGGGTTCTACGGGGGGGTCTGCCGCGAGCACGGCGGGCTCTGGGCGTCGGTCCACGTCGCGGGCGGGTTCGCGTTCGCACCGGTCGAGGAGGCCGGGGCGGACGTGCTGGATTCGATGTACGCGACCAACGTCAAGACCTGCTACCTGTCGTGCCGCGAGGCGATCCGGGTGATGCGGGCGTCGGGCGGCGGGCGGATCGTGAACATCGCCGCCGGTCCCGCGCTGCGTCCGGAGCAGGGCGCGAAGATGACGGCCTACACCATGAGCAAGGCGGCGGTGGGGGCGATGACCGGGGCGCTGGCCGAGGAGGTCAAGGGCGACGGGATCCTGATCAACGCGGTGGCGCCGTCGATCTTCGACACGCCGGCGAATCGGGCGGCGATGCCCGACGCCGACCACGACGCGTGGCCGAAGCCGGATCAGATCGCATCCGCGATCGCGTTTCTCGGTAGCCCCACGAACACGCTGACGTCCGGGGCGGTCGTGCCGGTGTACGGCCGGTCCTGATCGGTCACGGCTGGGAGGAGTACGGGATGCGGCTGATATTGGTTGGCGGTGCGTCGATGCTGGTCGGCTGTGCCTCGACGCCGAGGGTGGAGCCGTCGGCGCTCGCGCCGCTGGACGTCTATCCGAGAGAACTCGCGAGCGCACCGCTGGGAGAGGGCGGCGAGCGCACGGATCTCGAGGGCTTCTACACGGCCGGGCGGGTCACGGTCGGGCCACAGCCGACCGAAGACGACCTGCGCGCTCTGAGGGCCGAGGGGGTCGGGCTCATCGTGAATCTCCGCGACTCGGCCGCGACGGAGCGGCACGCGGCGGGCGAGTACGACGAGACGGCCCTCGCCGAGCGTCTGGGCATGCGGTACGTGCACATCCCGCTCGGCGGCGCGGACGGCTATGCGCCCGAGGACCTGGACGCGTTCCGAGAGGCGGTGCGCGGCTACGAGGGCAGCGTGCTGCTGCACTGCGCGAGCGGCGGGCGGGCCCGCACGATGTGGAAGGCGTACCTGATCGCCGAGCGCGGCGTGTCTCCGGAGCGGGCCGAGCGCATCGCCGAGTCGCTTGGTGAGGGGCCGACCGGGCTCGATCGTCTGCTGGGCGAGCCGGAGGTCTGACCGGGTACTCTCGGTCGGGCCTACTCGGTGTTCTTGAAGGTGACCTCGTGGGGACCCGCGGGGAGCGGCGTGTTGTGCAGCCCGCCGGCGATGCGGAACCACTGCTTCTCTTCCTCGGCGATCGCGTCGCGGTCGAGCAGCTCGCTGGCGAGCTTGTCGAGCGCCGAGGCGATCTCGTAGCGCCGGAAGTACTGGAGCCGCCTAGCCGACTGGTCGGCCTTGGTGACCTCGACGACGCCCGATTCGGCCTCGTCCATCATCTCGTTGACGCGGTCGATGGCCTCGAGCCGGCGGTTGGCGAGATCGAAGAACCGGTCGATGATCTCGTTCTTCTCGAGGATCTCGGTCCGTCGGCGCAGGGTCTCCTCCTGGCGTCCGGCGATGAGCCGCTGGGCGACGAGCTCGGAGCGCTGCGCCTTGAGCTCCTCGCGCTGCAGCCAGAGCGCCGCGAAGAACAGCAGCACGCCGCCGAGGTTCGCGGCCGCGCCGATGTAGCCGCCGACGTACTCGCCGTGCGCCGCCGCCTCGCCGAGGGCTTCGTCGGTGTCTTCGGGGAATCCGGCGATTGTCAGGACGAGCCCGACGAAGACGAGGGTGAGCGCGAGGGTGATGCAGGCCCAGGAGATGAACCCGACCCGGTCGAGGCGTCGGCGCTCGCGGAGGTCCTCGGTCGGGGGCAGCTCAGACGACATGGCGTGTCCCGCCGAGCGCCGAACCCACGCGATCGTTCCACTCGCCGAAGCCGTCGCGCCCCATCAGGCCGAACGTGGCCTTCTTTCCGGTTTCGACGGCGGGCTGGTCGTAGGCGTTGATGTTCAGCATCAGCCCCGCGTAGGCGGTCGCGACCTGCCAGAGCATCATGAACTGCCCGACGTGGTGCTCGTCGACCTTGGGGAATCGGATCGTCATGGTGGGGCGTTCGCTCTCGAGCAGGGCGTACTCGGTGGCCCGCTTCTCGGCGTTGAGCAGCCTGGACATCGGCTGTCCCTCGAGGTACCGGAGCGCGTCGACGCCGAGCCCCGCGGGGATCTCGACCTCGCGGCCGAAGTCCTCGACCTCGAGCAGCACGAAGACCTTGTCGTTCGGGCCCTCGCGGTAGAGCTGCACCTGGCTGTGCTGGTCGGTTGCGCCGAGCGCCTTGATCGGCGTGAAACCGGCGAAGATCAGCCCGCCGTCGCGGTCGTGCTGCTTGCCGAGGCTCTCGGCCCACAGCTGGCGGAACCAGTCGGCCATCAGGTACAGGCCGTTGGCGTAGGGCATCATCACGTGGTTGGGCTTCGCGCGTCCGTCGTCGGCGTAAGCGCCGGTCCCGAGCTGCACGAGCAGCGTCGCGAGGGTCGCGGCCGGGTTGTTTGCGAGCGTCGACTCGCGGCAGCGGGTCTCCATCACGTGCGCTCCGTCCAGCAGCGCGCCGATGTCGATCCCGGCCATCGCGGCGCTGAACAGGCCCACGGGGCTGAGCGCGCTGAAGCGTCCGCCGACGCCGTCTGGCACCGGGAGCGTGTCGTAGCCCTCGGCGTTGCAGATCGAGCGCATCGTCCCCTTCTCGGGGTCGGTCACGGCCACGACGTGGTCCTTGGCCGCGTCCCCGAGGGCGGTCTTGATCAGGTCGCGGACGATCATGAACTGCGCCGCGGTCTCGGCGGTCTCGCCGCTCTTGCTGATGACGTTGTAGAGCGTCTTCTCCGGCGGGCAGAGCGCGAGCACCGAGCCGACGTTGGCGGGGTCGACGTTGTCGAGCACGAATACCCTGGGGCCGCGCCGCTGCTCGGCGGCCATCAGGTTGTGCGTGCTGGGGTTCAGCGCCGACTGCAGGGCGATGTTCCCGAGCCCGGAGCCGCCGATGCCGAGCACGACGAGGTTCTCGAACCGGCCGCGCCGGGAGTCCGCGATGCGCTCGACGTCGGCGACGTGCGCATCGCGCATCCCGCCCGGGCCCGGCTGCGCGAGCAGCCGCCAGCGCTCCCAGCCCGTCCCGCGTGTGGACTCGAGCGCCGCGGTGAGCTGGATCGCCCGCTGCGCGAGCGGTCCGTCGGGCACGAGCCGTCCCGGGTCGAGCCCGTGCTCGCCGACCTTCGAGGAGAGGCAGCCGGTGTAGTCGATCGTCAGCATGGGCGGAGCCTAGCGGCGCCGGGCGGCGGCTTCATCGGGCGGGCGCCGGCCCGGGCTTACCCCGAGGCCAGGGCGCGCCAGCGCTCGGCCTCGTCCAGCCACCCCTCGCCCGGCTCGCGCCGGTCCATCTCGATGTACGCCTCGGTGAGCAGCTCGGCGCACTTGGTGGTAATCGCCGCCGGCCGACGGCCCGGGCGATTCTTGAAGAACTCGTGCCCCTCCCGCAGGCGGACGATCGCCTCGTCGAGGCGGCCGACTCGCAGCATCGCCTCTCCCCGCAGGCGGATCAGATCGACGAGCCCGTTGCGGTCGATCTCGACCCGGAGCGGGTCGAGACGCTCGATCTCGGCGGTCTCCGAGATCGCGTCCTCGAAGCGCTCGGCGCGTACCAGGCTGAGCACGTAGCCCTGCATCGTCCCGATGGTCCGCTCGCTCGCCAGCCCGTACCGCGTCCGACGCGCGGCCACCAGCTGGCTGTAGGCGTCCGCCGCCTCGCCGTACTTCCGCTGTGCGGCGAGGCTCAGCGCGAAGTTGCTGAGGGCGCTTGTGGTCGTCTCGTGGGTATCGCCCAGGACCCGGCGGAGACCCTGGTAGCACGGGCGGAGCGTCGCCTCGGCCTCGGCGAACTGGCGGCTGCGGACGTAGAAGCTCCCGAGGTTGTTCTGAAGCTCGTACTTGCGACGCTCGGGGATCTCGAGGTCCTCGCGGGCGAGCCGGGCGGCCTCTTCGTGCAGAGGCTCCGCCTCTTGGTACTCGCGGAGCGCTGTCAGGATGGCCGCGAGATTCCCGATCGTGGTGATCGCCAGCTCGCTGGGCACGTCCTCGGAGCTCCGGAGCTGCTCGACCGCCTCGCGCGCGATCTCGCCGGCCTCTTCGACCAGGTCCTCCTCGCCCGAGGAGCGGAGGATGGTCACCAGCGTGCTCATCGAATCGAGCGTCGCCGGGTCGAGCGGGTCGAGGTTCGCCCGCCGGCGCGCGAGCACATCCCTCGCGACCGCCTCGGCCTGCTCGGTCTCGCCGAGGTCGTGCAGGACCATCGCGAGCTCGTTGCGCGCGGCATAGACGTCCTTGTGGTCTTCGCTGTGTTCGGCGAGTTCGAGCTCGACGGCGCGCTCCGCGTGGGAGCGTGCCACCTCGGGGAGGCTCAGCTTCCGGGCGGCCTCGCTGAGGGTGACCCGGAGGAACGCCTCGGAGCCGGGGCGATCGCGGAACGCCCGCCCGATCGCCTCGCCGAGCGGGTCGAACAGGCCCTCGGCGACCATCCGGCGCGCGATGTCGGTCCCGTTCAAGCCCGGCAATTCGGCGAGCATCGCCTCGCGGATCTCGGCGTCCTCGACGCCCGCGGCCAGAAGCGATTCCAGCTGCGACACGATCGAGGCGCCGAGCGACTGCGGGTCGATCGCGCCGAGCTGTTCGGCCTGAAACTCCAGCGCCGCCTTGGCGTCCTCGGCCCGGCGGGCCGCGAGGTCGGCGGCCTCGTTGGCGCGGACCAGGCCGAAGGTCGTTCCCGCGAGCCCGACCACGAGGGCGGCGGCGACCAGCCCGGCGGCGCTGACCGCCAGCTTGTTCCGGCGTAGGAACTTCGTGAGCTGGTACCCGGCGCTCGGCGGCCCCGCGCTGACGGGGAGCCGCTCGAGGTAGCGGCGCAGGTCGCGCCCGAGCGCGCTGGCGCTGTCGTATCGCCGCGCCGGGTCCTTCTCCAGGCACGTCATCACGATCCAGTCCAGGTCGCCGCGCAGCCGCTTGCGCAGCGTCGGCTCGTCGGTGCCGCGCTTGTTCGCGATCTCGCTGAGCGGCGTGTGCGGGCTCGTCGGCGTGCCGTCCGGACCCGGGCCGCGCCACGCGACGGTCCCGTCGCGCTCCGGGGGCGGGGTCGGGGCGGCGGCGCTCGAGGCGATCTTCGATCCGCCCCCGCTCCGGCCGTGCTCGCGGGTCCGGGTTCGGAGGTGCGCGACCGTCATGCTCGGCTTCGCGGGTTCCTCTTCCCGGATCACGCGCACGATGTTCTGGGGGCCGCCGCCGCGCAGGCGAGCGGTCTCGAAGGGCAGCGCGCCGGTCAGGATGTGGTACAGGACGACCCCGAGCGAGTAGACGTCGCTGCGCGTGTCGATCAGCTCCGTCCCGCCCCCGGCCTGTTCGGGGCTCATGAACTCCGGCGTCCCGAGCATCTGCCCCTGCTCGGTTACCATGTCGCCCCTGCCGGGGACCGCGTGCAGCGCCTTGGAGACGCCGAAGTCGATGACCTTGACGCGCGGGCCGCCCTCGGTGGATTCGACGAGGATGTTGCCCGGCTTGAGGTCGCGGTGGATCACGCCCTTCATGTGCGCGTGCTGTACGGCGTCGCACACCTGGATGAAGAGCTCGACGCGCTTGTCGATCGGGAGCCGGCGCCGGTCGCAGTAGTGGTGGATCGGCTCACCGATCACCAGCTCCATCGCGAAGTAGGGGCGTCCCTCGTCGCTCAGGCCGGCGTCGTAGACCTGCGCGACGCCCGGATGGTTCATGAGCGCCAGCGTCTGCTGCTCGGCCGCGAAGCGTGCGAGCACCTGGCGCGAGTCCATGCCCGGCTTGATGACCTTGAGCGCGACCCGACGGCGAACCGGCTGCTGCTGCTCGGCCAGATAGACGACGCCGAACCCGCCCTCGCCGAGCTCGTCGAGGATCTTGTACGGGCCGATGGGTTTGGGGACGGCCGACGACGACATCCCGAGGCCGCGGAGGCCCGCGACGGTTGTCGCCCCGGTGACGTATTCCCCTCCCTGCTGGTCGCCCATCCCGTTTATTATGGCGATGATGCGCCGCCCTGTGTAGCCCCTCTGTCCCCGATCCACGCGTGAGCAACCCGCCCAGAGTCCCAGATCGGCCCCGCCCGCTCGTGATCGGTCTTGCCGGGGGGGTCGGCGCGGGCAAGAGCGCCGTCGCCGCCGCCTTCGCGGCGCTGGGGTGCGTGGTGTCGGACTCCGACCGCGACGCCGGCGGGGCGCTGGAGACGCCCGGCGTGCGGGCCGAGCTCGTCCGCTGGTGGGGCGATCGAGTCTTGACCGCGGACGGCGGGATCGATCGCCGCGTGGTCGCCGCGATCGTCTTCGCCGATCCATCGCAGCGGGCGCGGCTCGAGGCGCTGATCCACCCGATGGTGCATCGCGCTCGGGCCGAGCGCGTGCGGTCGGCGACGATCGACGGTGTCCGCGCCGTGATCGTCGACGCGCCGCTCCTGTTCGAGGCCGGCGTCGACGACGAGTGCGATGCCGTGGTCTTCGTGGATGCCTCGCGCGAGACGCGGCTCGCGCGGGTCCGCTCGCGCGGGTGGGACGAGGGCGAGCTCGAGCGGCGCGAGTCGGCTCAGTGGCCGCTCGAACGCAAGCGGGCGGCGAGCGACTACGTGATCGCGAACGAATCGGACCGGCGTCATCTCGAATCCGAGGCCGCGCGGGTCCTGGAGGACCTGGCTCGCTCCCCGGACTGACGGCGGCTAATATCTGGAGCTTGACGGGTGGATCCGCCCGGCGCTCCCCACAGAGAACCCCCAGCAACCGCTTCGGGCCTCCTGCTTGGGCATCGGCGTGGCTTCACCCTGGATCTCACCGCGAACGGCATTCGCGGCCGCACCGGCTTTCGCCTTAGACATCACGGGTTTGCGCGGCGGGCCAGCACCCCGTCCCCCTCGATCACGGACCGATCCGAACATGGCAAAGAGCACGACCGCATCCGACAAGCCGCCCGCCGAGACCAAGCGGACCAAGCGACCGAGGCGACGCGTCAAGCCGGCCGAAGACGTGCCCGCGGACCTGCCCGAGGGTCGCGACGAGATCGGCGATGTGGGGGAGCCGGCGAGCCCCTCGGGCGATGCCGAAACCCCGAGCGCTGCCGGGGATGACGCCCCGAGCGCGGCACCCGGAGCGTCCGAGGAACAGCCCGCGGGCGCCGGTCCGTCATCGCCATCGGGCGATGCGCCCGTTCAGCCGAGCGCTCAGAGCAACAGCGACGAGTCGGCCCGAGAGCCGGGCGGCCGACGCGGCCGGAAGCGCAAGAAGCGCAAGAGCGGGGGGGATGGCGGCGGCGGTCCGCGCGGCGGCGGCGGCCATCACCGCGACGCGCGCCTGCCATCGGACGAGGAGCTCGAGCGCGAGGCGGCCGAGCTCGAGCGGATCGTGGCGGAGCGCGGTCCGATCGACGAGGGCGACGACATCACGCTGGCCGAGCTGCAGCGGATGGACCTCGACGCGCTGTTCGAGGTCGCGACCAAAGAGGGCCTGGAGGACTTCGAGCAGACGCCCAAGCAGGACCTGATCTTCAAGATCCTGAAGACCCGGGCCGTCCGCCTGGGGCTGATGTTCGGCGAGGGCACGCTTGAGGTCATGTCCGACGGCTTCGGCTTCCTCCGAAGCCCCGAGCAGAGCTACCTGCCCGGCCCCGATGACATCTACGTCTCTCCGAGCCAGATCCGCCGCTTCGGCCTGCGCCGGGGCATGACCGTGCGCGGGGCGATACGCCCGCCGAAGGAGAGCGAGCGGTACTTCGCGCTTCTCCGCGTGGATCTGGTCAACGGGCGCGAGCCGAGGGAGATCCACAAGCTCGTCAACTTCGAGGATCTGACCCCTCTGCACCCGGAGGAGCGGTTCGTCCTCGAGACGGCGCCGGATCAGATCGAGTGCCGCATCGTCGATCTCGTCGCGCCGATCGGCAAGGGCCAGCGGGCGCTGGTCGTCGCCCCGCCGCGGACCGGCAAGACCGTGCTGCTGCAGCGCATGACCCAAGCGATCAGCAAGAACTACCCGGATGTCAACATCATGGTGCTGCTGGTCGACGAACGACCCGAGGAGGTGACCGACTTCCGACGGAACACCACCGAGGGCGTCGAGGTCGTCGCCTCGACCTTCGACGAGGAATCCGGCCGCCACGTCGCGGTCGCCGAGGTCGTGATCGAGAAGGCCAAGCGGATGGTCGAGTTCGGCGACGACGTGGTCATCCTGCTCGATTCGATCACCCGCCTGGCCCGCGCGTACAACGCGAACATCCCGCACTCCGGCAAGATCATGTCCGGCGGCATCGACGCGAACGCGCTGCAGAGGCCGAAGAAGTTCTTCGGCGCCGCCCGCGCGATCGAACGCGGCGGTTCGCTCACGATCATCGGCACCGCGCTGGTCGACACCGGATCGAAGATGGACGAGGTCATCTTCGAGGAGTTCAAGGGCACGGGCAACAGCGAGCTGCACCTCGACCGCCGCCTCGTCGAGAAGCGCGTCTACCCGGCCATCGACGTCGCCGCCTCGGGCACCCGCCGCGAGGAGCTCCTGATGGACCCGAAGGAGCTCGAGCTCGTCCACCGGCTCCGCAAGGTCCTCAGCGACATGAACGTGGTGGAGGCGATGGAGCTGCTCAAGGGCAAGCTCAAGAAGGTCAAGACCAACGCCGAATTCCTGGTCACCATGGCGATGGGCTGATCGCGGAAACAGGGGCTAAGGCCCTGTTCGCACAAGGTTTCTGTCGCCCGCGGCGAGGGCTGGTCGATAGCTTGTCCCAGCGGCACGGACGCCGCGGAACGGCGTTGCCCCACCCGGGCGTCGCCAGAAGGGACGGGACCGCCCATGGCGACCGCGCGCGACCCGCACACGCGACCCGCCGTTCGGCGCTTGACCGGCGCTGCGGTGATCTCGCTCGGCGTCCTCTGGACCTCGGCGCTGGCCGCGGCGGGCGTCTGGCTGCTCGCCTCCGCGGTCTCCGGCGTGCCCCTCGCCCGCCCGGCGGTCTTCGCCGCGGGCTGCACCGCGCTCGCCGCCTCCCAGCTCGTCTTCACGGCCGTCGTCGCCGATAGGCTGTGCCCGAAGGCGGGCCGCATCCTCGGCCCGTGGCTGGAGCTCCCGACGTGCGTCTTTCTCTTCGCCGGACTGTCCTGGATCACGATCCGCGCGATCTCGCTCGGTTTCTCGGCGTAGCCGCGGCGATCTGGCTCGCCCCGCTGGCGGCGGCCCAGCCGGAGCACGCCGCACGGATCGCCCACCTCTTCGAACGCCTCGCCCGCATCGAGGCCACCGTCGAGACCGAGCCGACGCCCGCGACAAACATCGTGCTGCACGAGACGCTCGCGTTTGCGCAGTCCCTCGAGCCGCCCGAGTCCCGCGACCCGCAGCGCGCTCGCCTGACGCTCGAGGCCGCCTGGGCGACCGGCGACCCGGGAGCGATCGATCGGGCGGTGGAGCGGGTCGCTCGCGTCGATACCACGGACACGCCTTCGCTGCTCCGGCTCATCAGCGCCCGGCTCGACAGGCTCCAGACCGCCGAGGAGCGGCTCGCCGGGCTCGAGCAGTTCCTGGGCCCGCGCGGCGATGCGCTGGATCGGACCGTCCGCTCGCGGCTCGCGCTCGACGCGGCGCTGCTGCGGCGCGAGCTCGGGGACGAGGCGGCCTTCGCGGGGCACCTCGCCTCGGCCATCCGGTTCGACCCGACCAACCGCCAGGCGACCAACCTCGCCGCCGCGTTCTACGCCGAACGCGTCGACGACCCGGTCGGGCTGTTCCAACTGCAGACCGCCCAGCTCCGCGCCAGCCCGCTCGAGCCCTCGGCCTTCGAAGCGATGGCCCGGAACCTCGCGGCCAACGGCGCGTTGGCCGCGGCCGCCCGGGTCTTTGCGCCGGCCGATGCCATCCGGCGGCGCGAGGGGACGACGACGCTCGATGGCGTCGTCCGCGCCGCGGTCATCCAGTGGGCGGGAAACGGCCCCGACGGCATCGTCGAGCTGATGGCTCAGTTGCACGAGCAGCAGCGGGCCACCGAGCGCGCCCGCGAACTCGCCGCGTTCCGCGCGGAGAACGGCCCTTCGGCCGAGCCGCCGGAGTTCAACCCTCGCACGGTCCGCCTCGATCCGGTTCTCGAGGAGCTCCGGGCCTTCGCCGCTCGCGCCGCCGAGGACAACGACGCGGTCTCGTTCGCGTTCGCCGAGTTCGACAACCAGATCATCGTCGGCGACCTCGAGGACCCGGCGACCGCCGCTCTCGCCGACCGTGTCGAGCTGCTCCGCGCGGTGTTCGGGGCCCCCGCGCGTCCGCGTCGCGACGACCTCCCGCCGGTCGCGGCGCGGACGCGATCCCGCGTCGATGCCTGGAACCGCGTCCGTGCGGGCGAGGGTGACGCTGTGATGGCCGAGCTCAGGGCGTCGGTTTCTGCGGCCGAAGACCCCTGGCTCATGCTCCTTCTCGCCGAGCTCGCCGCGGATCGCGGTGACGCCGAGCTCGCGGTCGAGTCGCTGCTCACCGTCTCCCGCCTCCGCCCGCTCCAGCCGGTCGGCGCGTGGGCCCGTGATCTGCTCGTGCGCTACACGCAGGAACGCTACAGCCACAGCGTTGTGGCGTTGAACGAGGATGGCAGCGAGATGATCGAGCTGGTCAACGAGCTTCCGGATTGGTATCAGGATCTGCCGGACGAGCCCGAGCGTTTCCTCGGTCTGCGTGCGCAGGCCCGGCCGATGGCAGACCCGGGCGAGCTCGACCCGCCCCGGATCGAGATCACGCTGCGCAACGCCTCGCCCGCGCGGCTGGGTCTTGGTCCCGACCGCGAGATCGGCACCCGTGTGCTGCTCACGGCCCGGCTCATCGCCCTGGATCAGCCGCTCGGCGCGACCGCGCCGACCGTCCTCGACCTCCGCCGCCGCCTCTCGCTTCCTTCGGGTCGCGAGCTCTCGGTGACCGTCGCGGCGGTCGAGGGCCTCGCCGAGCTCGCGCTGGAGATCAACCGCGACCAGTCGCTGCGCCTCCAGCCGCGCGTGGTCCAGAGCTTCCGCCCGGGGCGCCGAGGCCTCGCAGACCCGGGGCCGTTCGCCACCAGCGTGACCGTCCAGCCGATCTCGCTCCCGCCTCTGCCCGAGGCGGCGCTGACCCCGGAGCGGCTCGCCGAGCGTCTCGGCGGCGCGACCGGGACCGCTCTGGAGCGTGCCGTCGCGGCCGCTGGCGGGCTGCTCTATCGCGCGGCCGCCGGCGCCGAGCCGCCCGACGCCGCCAGGGTGATCGCGGCGTCGTGCGCCGAGCTTGCGGCGACCGGGTCCGCGGAGCTCGTCACGCTGCTGGCGTTGAACCTCCCGCCCGCGTCTCAGCTCCCGGCCATGCGGGCGTTCGATGCCGCGGCGATCGAGCGGGCGACGACCGAGCCTGATCCGGCGCTGGTCGCCGCGGTGCTCCTCACGCGGGTCGCGAGCGCCGAGCACGAGCTGATCGACCACGCGGGATCGATCGAGCAACTCGCCACGCTCGCTCGCGCCCGGCGGGCCCAGCTCGAGACCGGCGGGCGCGTGTCCCCGGCCCTGAACGCACAGGACCTCGGCATCACGCCGCGGGATGCGCGAGAGCAGAACCCCGCGCCGTGACGGAGCCCGAACCGCACAACTCGGCCGAGACGACCGAGTCGCCGTCCCGACGCAAGCGTGTCCGAACGATCATCGGGTACACGATCGGCTTCGCATTGTTCGGCGCGGCCCTCTGGATGATCTTCCGCAACCCCGAGGACCTGCGGAAGGCGGCGGACACGGCCCGCGGCGCCCCGCCCTGGCTCATCGCCACGCTCGTCGGTCTGCCGGTGCTCAACTGGCTGCTGATCAGCTTGTCCTTTCTGGTGCTCACTCGCCGGTACGGACGCGTCGGGCCGGCCGAGATGACCGCGCTGATCGGTTCGGCGTGGATGCTCAACTACCTCCCGATGAAGCCGGGGCTCGTCGGACGCTTCGCGTACCACAAGAAGGTCAACCACATCCGCATCAAGGACTCGACACGCGTTCTGATCGCCTCGGCCAGCATGTCCGCCGTCGCGGCGTTCGTGCTGTTCTGGCTCGGGCTCGGTCTTCGGCACTTCCAGATCGGCGGTCAGCTGATCTGGCTCGCCGTCCCGGCGCTGATCATGGTCGCGACCGCGCCGGCCGGGATCCTGATCAAGCCCCAGGCCTGGCGGTGGGCTCTGGCCGCCTTCTTGCGCTACCTCGACATGCTCGTCTGGGCGTTCCGCTATTGGACGGCGTTCCGTCTCGTCGGCGTCGAGCTCGACGCCGCCGACGCGGCGATCTTCGCGGTGCTCTCGCAGGTCGTGCTGCTGATCCCGTTTACGGGCAACGGTCTCGGGCTCCGGGAATGGGCCGTTGGTCTCGTCGGGGTCTCGGGCATCGCGGGCGCGGTCTCGGCCGACCTGGGGCTCCTCGCCGATGTGCTGAACCGCGCCGCGGAGGTCCTCGTCGCCGTCCCCGCGGGCATCGCGGGGTCGCTCTACATCGCCGGCAAGCACCGGCGGGCCCGGAACAAGCGCCGCGACGAGCGAGATCACCCGATCCGGGAGGGGCCCCCGGACGTAGAGTCAACACACGGCGACCCAACCGCCGATCGGTAGGCCGATGGTCAGCAAGATCGAGCAAGATCACGCACGCTTCCGCCAGATCGTCCGCGGCAAGATCCGCAAGGATCTCCGTCGCTTCCTCTCCAAGGGCGAGCTGATCGGTCGCGAGGGGCGCAAGGCCGTCTCCATCCCGGTCCATGACATCGACATCCCGACGTTCCGTTACGGCGACAACTCCGCGGGCGTCGGCATGGGCGAGGGCGAGGAGGGCGACACCGTCGGCCAGCAGCCCGGCTCGGGCGACAACGCCGGCGGCGAGGAGGAGGGGCGTCACATCACGGAGGTCGACGTCTCGCTGGACGAGCTCGCCGACATCCTGGCGGAGGAGCTGGAGCTCCCGAGGATCGAGCCCAAGGGCGCGAACCGCATCACGTCGGTCAAGGACAAGTACTCGGGCATCCGCCCGGTCGGCCCGTCGTCGCTCCGGCACTTCAAACGCAGCTACCGCGAGGCCCTGAAGCGACAGCTGGCGATGGGTGATTACGACCCCGATGACCCGGTGATCGTCCCGATCCGCGACGACTTCCGCTACCGCTCTTGGAACGAGGTCAAGGCCCCGCAGTCCAACGCGGTGATCGTCTACATGATGGACGTCTCGGGATCGATGGGCGACGAGCAGAAGGAGCTCGTGCGCGCCGAGGCGTTCTGGATCGACACCTGGCTGCGCCGGAACTATGAGGGCATCGAGTCGCGGTACATCGTGCACGATGTCCGCGCCGGCGAGGTCGACAAGCAGACGTTCTTCTCGCTCCGAGAGGACGGCGGGACGCGGATCAGCTCGGCCTTCCACCTGTGCCGCCAGCTGCTCGACGAGAACTACGACCCGACCGAGTGGAACATCTACCTGTTCCATTTCTCCGACGGCGACAACTCCTCCGAATCCGATAACCGCCTGTGCGTCCAACTTCTCGAAGAACACCTGATCCCGGGCTCGAATATGTTCGGGTATTGCCAGGTCACCTCGGCCTACGGCTCCGGGAACTTCATCAATGTGCTCCACGAGGCGTTCCCGGACGGGCGCGCCGACGACCAGGGTCCGCGCCTGATCACGAGCCGGGTCGATCGGCGCGATGACATCTACGACTCGCTGAAGACGTTCTTCCGCCAGGGCCGCTAACGTCGCTCGGGGCCAGCCTCCGTGCGTCGCATCCGATTCCGACCGCAGCCCGAACCGACGGGCGGGGTTTCATCCGTGCCGCTGTTCTTCACGCTCTACGCCGTCATGGTCTGGTGGCTCGCCGCCAAGACCCGCCGCACGGCGAAGGCGTTCGCGCCGGTCCTGCTCGGCGTCGGGATCCTGCTGCTCATCAACTGGATCCACTACGAGCTGTACAAGCTGACGAACGGCGAGCTCGACCTCGCGGTCGTCCGTTCGATGATGTACCCGTACACGGCGCTGGTCGCCGGTGTCGCCGTCTTCATCGCGCTGCTGCCGAAGGTCGCCGCGCCGGGCCGGTGCGGCGGCTGCGGCTACGACCTCTCGGGGCTCCCGGGCGAGGGGACCGGCGAACGCGTCGTCTGCCCCGAGTGCGGGCGGGGCGATCGGCCGGACTCCGTGCGCGTGCACCGGCGCTCCGGCGTCGATCGGGCGGGCCCGCGGACAGGAGACGGACCGCGTGTGATCCCGACCCGGTCTTCAGCGTCCGAGCAAGCGGTAGAGACCGCCGGCGAGCAGGATGAGCGCGGGCAGACCGCCCATCAGGCCCCACCGCAGCCATCGCAGCGTGTCGCCTGAGACGGGTCGCACGAGCGAGATCGGTCTGGCCGTGTCGCTCGCGGCGATCAGGGCGTCGCGCCGCGCGAGCCACTCGACCGAGGCCTCGAGCAGCTCGATGTTGCCCGGCGAGACGAGCGCCGGCCGGCCGTCGATCGTGTCGGTCGTCGACCAGAAGTCGTCGGCCGCCCAGTTGTTCGCGCCGACGACGACGAGTCTGGCGGCGGCGCTCTGTGTGGATTCGGCGCGTTCGCCCGCCGCGGCGACCGTCCACGGCCCGCGCGTCTCGCCGAGGGCTTCGTCGAACGTCGGGACCGTGCCGATCAGCCGGCTCTCGCCCTGGCCGGCCTGCCAGACCCCGAGCCACTGAGACTCGGCCCATCGGCGCCCGTCCGACTCGACGCGCAGCAGCGGCTCGGCGGTGACTCCCTCCGGCGGCGCCTGCGAGGGCGCGGCGACCAGCGGCCAGTCGAGCGTGGTCGGGAGGCCCGAGACCGCGCCCGCGATCGGGTGCGCGAGTTCGCCCGGTGGGGTGAACGTGAGCGCCGTCGCCACGCCCGAGGCGCCCTGCACCGTCACGGGCGTCACGATCGCGCTCCCGGGACGAAGGTCAATCCCGAACTCGGCCGAGAGCTCGGCGAGCGGGTCGGTGTCGCCGAATGTCGGCAGGACCGACGGACGCCCGGTCAGCAGCACGCCCTCACCCCGTGCCAGCCGCTCTCGGAGCTTCGAGGCCAGCAGCGCGGCTCTCTCGGCGCCGGAGGCGACGCGCGTGCCCGAAGGGAGCTGCGTCCCGCCCTGGGACGTGTCGGGCGAGAATGCGAGATACACCACCGGCCGTGTGCCGTCCGGATCGAGCGAGCCGCGTGGCGGCGGGCCCGCCCGGGAGTCGACGTGCCAACGCTGCACGTCGATGCCGCGCCCACGGAGCCGGTCGGCCAGGCGCACGAACCCGCCGAGGGACGGGGCGAAGGGCGAGGCCTCCGCGTGCGTCAGCACGACGATCGGGGCGTCGCCGCGGGTCGTCGATGCGATCGCGGTCGTGACCAGACGCTCGGCCCGCGGCCCGATCTCGCCGAGGCGGTCGGTGGTCAGGCCGTCGGGGATGATCTCGTTCGGATCGATCGCAGCAACCGCCCGGGGCCGCCCCGCCGGGCCGATGACCAGAACCGTCTCGCCGGTCTCCAGCGCCGAGGCGACGCGCGCGGCGTCGGGTGTCCGCACGCGACCGAGCGCGGCCGCCAGCCCCGCGGCCTCGTCCCGGATGCCGCGGACCGCGCGGGCGTATTCGCCGGCCGCGTTGGTGGCCACGACCGAGGCCTGCTCGGCGACGAGCTCGAGCACGCCGGCGAGTTCTCGCACACGCCCCGCGGGATCGGCCGGCGGCTCTTCCGCGGAGAAGAGCTCGCCGAGCCGCTGGAATGCCGGCGGGAGCTCGCGGATCGCGGACTGCCAGGTGCCGAGCTCGGTCGAGACGCTCGGCCGCTGGTCCGGGCCCGGCGCCGCGGCGACGGCCCGCCGGCATGCGTCGATCAGCGGCCGGGACCGGGCCTCTACGGATGCGAGCAGGGCGACGTCGCGTTCGTACGCATCCCCGTCTCTGGCCCGCAGGCGATCCTCGAGGGCGGTGAGTTGTTCGGGCCCGCGCGCGTCGTCCGGGTCGATCACCGTCAGCCGGACGAACGCGTTGTCTCGGGCGACCGCCTCGATGGCGTCGAGCGCTCGGTCCACGGCGGGCGCTTCGGGTCCGCCCCTGCGGAGCGCGAATGCGATCTCGACCGGGTCGCGCAGGTCCGCGAGCAGCGCGGCGCCGCGGCCGCTCAGACGGTGGGCGTCGCCCCGCGTCAGGTCGAGTCGCCCGCCGAATCGCTCGCCGAGGGCCGCGACGGAGATCGCGGCGATCGCGGCGCTGATGGCGATCACCAGCGCGGCGAGCCGAGCGGTCAGGCGGCGCGTGTTCATCGCGACCTCCGGAGGGAGAGCGATATCCACGTG
Source organism: Planctomycetota bacterium (assembly GCA_038521625.1). GTDB lineage: Bacteria > Planctomycetota > Phycisphaerae > Phycisphaerales > UBA1924 > JBCBKP01. Next base: position 97,606 of record JBCBKP010000004.1, on the reverse strand, counting down.
AGGACGCCGAGCCAGGCCGAGGTCGTGAGCAGGACGATCGTGACGCCCGCGTCGATCACGCCCCGTGAGAACTCGCCGAGCCGTCCTCGCACCGAGACCGAGGCCGCGATCCGGTCCCAGGGCGCCGGGACCCGGTCCGGGAGCAGGCCGGCGATCGCCTCGATCGCGAGGAGCGTGAGCAGAGCCCCGAGGAACGCAAGAGTCTGGCTGTCGGTCAGCGACGAGACGAAGCCGCCGAGGCTCACATACACCAGGCCGACCAGCAGGAGGCCGAGCAGGCCGGCCGCCATCGGGCCGGGGTCGGGCGCCGGGTCGCCCAGGGCGAAGAGCGTCAGCGGGAACGCGAGCGTCGGCGCGACCATCAGGACCAGGCAGGCGAGCGCCCCGAGCAGTTTGCCGGTGACGACCTGCCCGTCGGAGACCGGCGCGGCGCGCAGCGGCTCGGCCGTCCCCGTCCGGAATTCCTCGGAGAACAGACGCATGGACAGCGCGGGCGCGACGAGCAGCAGCAGGCTGGCCGCGGGCGCGAAGTAGTACCGGAGACTGGCGGGCTGGCCGGGCGCCAGCGTGGTCAGCGTGAAGACCGAGGCGGTCAGGAGCGTGTAGAGCGCGCTGATCACCCAGCCGGTGGGCGTCTTCCAGGTCGCGCCGACCTCGCGGGCGGCGATCGCGATGACCCCCCCGGCGTTCATCGGTCCCCCCGCTCGGCGTCCGCGCGGAGCACGGCCGCGAACCGCTGCTCCAGAGAGCTGTCCTCGGCGGCCAGCTCGGTGACCAGCAATCCGGCCTTCGAGGCCTCGGTCGCGATGATCTGCCCGAGGTCCTCTGCCCCGTCCATTGGCGTGACGCGAAGTCGGTGCGGCTCGCGGTCGAGCGCCCGGGCGGACGCGACGCGGGCGTGGCCGGTGAGTGCCCCGATGAGCGGCGCGGGATCGGATGAGCAGCGGACGTGCCACGCCCCCGGGACGGCGTCCGCCCCGACGGTTGCGGGCGGGCCGTCGGCGATGAACCGGCCCTCGCTCATGATCAGGATGCGATCGCAGGTGCGTTCCACGTCCTGGAGCGTGTGGCTCGAAAAGAGCACGACCCGCTCGCGCGCGAGCCCGCGGACAAGGTCGCGCAGGCTCTGGTTCTGCACTGGGTCGAGGCCCGTCGCGGGCTCGTCGAGGACCAGCACAGGCGGGTCGTGGAGGATCGCGCCCGCGAGACCCACCCGCTGGCGGAAGCCCTTGGAGAGCGTCCCGATGCGCTTCGAGCGGACGCTCGCGAGCCCGCAGTTCTCGATCGCCTCGCCGATCCGCCGGCGTCGGTCCCGGGCCGCGATCCCGTACAGGCGGGCCCGGTACCGAAGGAACGCGGGCGGGGTGAGTTCCGGATACAGCGGGGCGGATTCGGGCAGGTAGCCGATCTTGCGGCGCGGGGCGGGATCGCTCGAGCAGAGGCGCTGGCCGGCGAGGTGGACCGTGCCCGCATCGGGCTCGAGGATGCCCACCAGCATCCGGATCGTGGTGGTCTTCCCGGCCCCGTTGGGGCCCAGGAGCCCGGTCGGGCGCCCGGGGCCGAGGGCGGCGGAGACGCCACGGACGGCTCGGGCGCGACCGAATGACTTTTTGAGATCGGAGAACTCGAACATTGGGGGCTTGGGCGGACCTGAGTCCACGGGTCTTCCGTATCGGGGTCGGAGGAAGCTTTCCTCGATCTCGTGGGTTCTACCGACAGTCGGGAGGTCCCATCGCCCGATAGGACGGAGAGTGTACAGCGAACGATCGGCTGTACACTTCTGTCAGAGGAGGCAGGCGGTCGTGTCGACGCGGACCGCGGAACAGGTTCTGGTCATCGGCGGCAAGGCCGTCAGCGCGGCGACGCTGCGCTCGCTTCTCGGCGAGCTTCCCTCGGAGACCGACGACACGGCCGGGCTCGATCGCCTCGCGGGCGCCCTCCGAGCCGCGGGGTACGACGCCGAGGTGCGGGACGCCTCCCGAGCGCCGAAGCCGGCGCCGCGCGACACCCAGGCCGAGGCGCTGCTCAACGCGATCGGCGAGGGGGTCTGCCTGGCGGACCGCAGCGGGCGCGTGCTCTGGAGCAACCGGTTCTTCGCGACGCTCGAGCGGTCGGTCCGGGATCGTGTCGTCGCGACGATGCGCGACGCCGCCGAGGCACTCTCGCACCGGGGCGAGCTCTCGAGCGAGTCGACGATCTCCTGCCGATCCGAGATCTCCGACGAGGAGGCGGGCGTCTGGCTCGAGGTGTTCATCACGCCCGCCCCGGAGCGGAGCGCGACGCACGGCGATCTCGGGGAGGAGGAATCGGACCGCGAGACGGCGACCGACCTGGCTCAGCTGCACGGCGCCGAGCGCGTGGTGGCGGTCGTTCGCGACGTGAGCTCCACGAGGCGTTCGGCGGCGCGTCTGCACGCGATCGATCGCGCCGGGTACGAGCTCGTGCGCCTCGACGCCGATGCGGTCCGCGACAAGAACACCTACCAGCGGCTCCAGCTGCTCGAGCAGAAGATCGTTCGCCTGACGCGCGACGTCCTGCACTACGACCACTTCGCCATCTTCCTGATCGACGAGCAGCGCGAGCGGCTCGAGCTGATCGTCTCGGAGGGGCTGCCGCCGGAGATCCAGGACCTGGAGCTCAGCCCGGAGCTCTCCGGCAGCGGCATCAGCGGGTACGTCGCCGCGACCGGCCAGTCCTACATCTGCCGCGACGCGCACAGCGACAAGAACTTCCTGCCGGGGCTCCAGGGCGCCAAGTCGAGCCTGACCGTGCCGCTCCGCCTGCACGACAAGGTGATCGGGGTCATGGATGTCGAGAGCCAGTCGGCTGACACATTCAGCGACGAGGAGCGGCAGTTCGTCGAGATCTTCGCCCGCCACGTGGCGCTCGCGCTGCACATGCTCGACCTGCTCGTCGTCGAGCGCTGCGAGACCAACCTGACGGTCAGCGGACGCGTCGACTCCGAGCTCACCGAGCCGCTGGAGGACATCGAGCGCGAGCTCGACCTCATCCGCGAGGCGGGGAATAGCGACACGGAGACGACAGAGCACCTCTCCAGGATCCGGGAGGACGTGGCCTCGATCCGCAGCCGCATCCGCAGCGTGGCCGAGGGGCCGGCGACGCTGCTCGGCGTCGAGCGGGCGCTGGCCGCGAAGACGCACGACCCGGCGCTCCTCGGGCGGCGGATCCTCGTCGCCGACGACGAGGTCAAGGTCCGGAAGGTCATCGGCGAGGTCCTGACCGCCAAGGGCGCCCGCGTGGTCGTGTGCGAGAACGGGCAGACGGCGATCGATGCTCTCGACATGGCCGGGCGGGGCGAGGGCGCGGCGTTCGACGTCGTGCTCAGCGACATCCGGATGCCGGACCGCAACGGCTACGAGGTCTTCTCCGCCGCAAGGCGCACCGGCTCGGACATCCCGGTCATCCTCATGACCGGATTCGGCTACGACCCGCACCACTCGATCGTCCGGGCGAGCCAGCAGGGCCTCCAGGCGGTCCTCTTCAAGCCCTTCGAGATCGACCAGATGCTCGACGAGGTCCGCGCGGCCGTCGCCGCGTCCGAGTGAGGGCCGATCGCGCCCCTTGTTTCGGTTGCGAATACCTGCTTATTTGGGCGGTGATCGCGCCAGCGCGCGGACACGGTTCGGTGATCGGGACGCTCGACGCTTAGGTCGCGCGAGTTGTCGCGGTCGGCCGATGTGTCTCCCTGTGGGACGCGTCTAAGTCCTCGTGCGCCCTGCCGATCGGCTCCGGCTCTGGCCGAGGATGGATCGGAACCCGCGGGCGCACGAGCGGCGTAACTCCCGAACGCCACCTCGGGATTCGCCCGTCTCAGGTCGAGGATCGTGCCGCGCGCTCGCGCGTTTGTCCCTTAGAGCACGTGGCGCGGATCATTAGACTCCGCTCCCTTCCGGAGCCGGTCTCGAGACGGGGCCCGCGTGCGCGGAGCGCGACACCCGCGAGCCGCGAGTTGTCCGTGCCGCCCGACACCTCGAGCGACGGGGTGAGATCGCGCGGCTCGTCGTCTGATTCCGGATCGCACATAGAAGAGAAGGGAACACCATGCCCACCCCAGGACAGGAACTCGCCTCGCTCGACTTCGAGTCGATGATCGGCGGACCGCTCCGCGCGGTCGTCGCGTCCCAGGCTCAGTCGTCGCTCACCTCGGTCGACTTCATCAAACAGGTCGGCTTCGATGACAACGGCGACGTCCTCACCACCGAGTTCAACTACGAGAAGGAGGTCGAGGACGACCAGGGCGTGACGAGCACGGCCAAGCACAAGCTGACGGTGCCGCTGCTGACGATCCTCCCGATCCCGTTCCTGCGCGTCGAAGAGACGACGATCGACTTCAACGCCAAGATCTCTTCGACGCAGTACAACAAGACGACGTCCCAGCACGACTTCTCGGCGTCGCTCGAGGCCAAGGCGAGCTGGCTCTGGGGCTCGGCGAAGCTCAAGGCCTCGTACTCCTACAAGAAGAAGAACGAGAAGGGCAGCGAGACCGAGCGCACGTACACCATGAAGGTCCACGTCCGCGCCATCCAGGACGAGCTCCCGCCCGGCATGGAGCGTGTGCTGAACGTCCTCGAGAACTCGATCAAGGACGCCGCCGCCTGATAGTCTGTGTCCCGGCGGGCCGCAGGGCCTGCCGGGGCTTTATGGCCCATTCGACCGGAGAAGAGAATCATGATCCAACTCGGCACCGTGCTCGGCGCGATCATGTCCGACATCGTCAAGGCGCGCCGCATGGCGGACGAGCAGGCGGTGCTGACCGCCGAGTCGTATCGCGACGAGCCGCTCATGGAGGGCATGAGCGTCCCCCGCATCCGCATGCCCGAGGTCGTCGTCGAGATGCCGGTGATCATCGAGGAGGGCACCGCGGGCAGGGCCGACGAGCAGGACACGCCCGAGAACGTCGCGGGCAAGATGTCCGATTCGGTGATCGACGCCGCCGCCGCCACCGAGACGCCGATCCCGCGCGCCAGACGTGACGAGCTGCGCACCCTGCTCGCCCGGCGCATCGAGGCCGAACGCGAGCGAGCCCCCAGACGGGTCGATCCGGCCAATCGTCTGTTCACCGCGCGCGATGACCCCGGGGCGTCCGAGCTGCGCGCGCAGCCGCTCGCCGCCGGCGAGGTGACCAGGCGGGCCTCCCGGCGCGCGATGATCGATCTCGAACGCGCCAAGCCGCTCGGGCTCTCGGACGAGGCGAGGGGGGCGGTCCGCGAGGCGATCGACAGGAACGCCGCCAGGGCCGCCATCAAGCGGCCCGGCGTCGCGCCGAGCATGATGGTCAACGTCGCGACCGCTTCCATGAAGGAGTCCGCCGACCCACGCTCGGTCGCGCGTGTGAAGATCGTGCTCCGGGAGGAGGGCCTCGCGTGGGAGTCGATGGGCGACGGCGACGACGAGGGGCGGATGGTCCTGACGCCGGAGTGATCCGATGCAACGCATCGCCCTGCTCGAACGCCTCGAGAAGTCCTCGAGCGAACTCTCCGATCTCGTCTCCGGCTATGAGGGCAACGCGCCCGACTTCGCAGATTGCGCGTCGCGGTGGATCCGAGGCATCGAGGATGCCTGCCGGGCATTCCGCGTCAGCCGCGGGGCGAGGTTCGCCGCGATACGCGGCCGGATCTCCGCCGCGGGCGATGGGTGGCTCCCCGATCAGAGCGCTGAGCGAACCCGAAGCAGCCGCAGGCGGGCCGAGCGCGTCGCCGCGATGCAGGCGGTCGTGGACGCCGAGGGGGCGCTGCGGGAGGAGATCGCCAGGCACCGTGATCACCTCGACGAGATGCGGGAGAAGGTGGTGCAGATCGTGACGGTTATCCACGGCACGACACCGATCGAGAAGCCCGCTGCGCTCGATACCGCGTTCCTTCGGAAGACGTGGGCGTCCTTCGGGGGGCGCGACGAGGCGAAGATGATGCACATCTTTCTCGACGCCAACCTCAGCCTGCTCGACCGGCTCTATCTGCTCCAGGACGTGCTCGAGAGCATCTTCACCCAGCCGCCGACCGATCCGGAAGACGTCTGAGACCGGCGGCCGGGTCCGATGATTGGGTCCGATGGTTGGGTCCGGTGGTGGGGTCTTGGGCCGACGCGATCGAGCCTGTAGCATCGTCCCGAGGGGGAGCGCCCATGCCGCGTGCAGCCACCGTCGACGAGTACATCGGATCCGCGGACCTCTGGGGGCCCGAGCTGGTCAAGCTCCACGGGATCCTCAACGACACGCCGCTCGAGGAGACGGTGAAGTGGGGGGCGCCCTGCTACACCTACGGCGGCAAGAACGTCGTTGGTCTCGCCGCGTTCAAGGGCTATGTCGGGCTGTGGTTCCACCAGGGGGCGCTTCTCGCCGACGACCTCGGCGTTCTGATCAACGCGCAGGACGGCAAGACGAAGGCTCTCCGCCAGTGGCGGTTCGCGTCACCGAAAGAGATCAAGGTCCGCGCGATCAAGGCCTATCTCGAGGAGGCGATGGCGCTCGTTGACCAGGGCAAGGAGATCAAGCCGACGCGCGGCAAGGGTGTCGAGATCCCCGCCGAGCTCGCCGAGGCCATGAAGTCGGCCGAGGGCGCCGAGGCGGCGTGGGCGGGTCACACGCCCGGCAAGCGGCGTGAGTACGCCGAGCACGTGGCGTCCGCCAAGAAGGCCGAGACGCGCGAGTCGCGCGCGGCCAAGGCCGTGCCGATGATCTGCGCGGGCGCCGGCCTGCACGACAATTACCGGAGCTGCTAGCGGGCTCGACCGATCACCACGCGATCGAGTCCGTCGACGTCCTTCAGCACCCGCACGTCGTCGAACGACGACGCGGCGATCGTTCGGGCGTCCTCGGTGTGGCACGCCGCGACCTCGACGGCGAGAATCCCGCCGGGCCGGAGCAGAGCGCTCGCGCCCTCGATCAGCGGCCGGACGAGGTCCAGGCCATCGGCTCCGCCTCGGAGCGCGAGGGTCGGCTCGTGGTCCTTGACGTTCGGCTCGACCGCCTCCCACTCGTGGTCTGGGATGTAGGGCGGGTTGGCGACCAGCGCAGCGAAGGGCGCCTCGCCGTCGAGCGGCGCGAGCAGGTCGCCCTCGCGGAGCTCGATCCGGTCCGAGACGCCGTGCCGCTCGGCGTTCTCGCGCGCGAGCCCGAGGGCATCGGCGGAGATGTCGGAAGCGATGATGGTCGCGCCGGGCAGGTTCTTCGCCAGCGCGATCGCGATGCAGCCCGAGCCCGTGCAGACGTCGGCCACGCGGTCGACGGTCTCGCTCCGCGCGAGCTGGAGCACGTGCTCGACGATCGTCTCCGTGCTCGGGCGCGGCACGAGCGCCCGGCCGTCGGAATTGAACGGCAGCCCGAAAAACCACGCCTCGCCGACGAGGTGCTGGATCGGCTCGTGCGTGAGCGCCCGTCGGACGAGGTCTCGCAGCGTGTCGCGCTCGTCGGGCGCGGCCGGGCGGTCGGGGTCCATGTAGAGCCTGAGCCGCTCGCAGCCGATCACGTGCGAGACGAGCATCTCGGCGCACAGGCGCGGGCTGTCGATCCCGCGCTCGGCGAGTGCCCCGCCGATCCACTGCAGGAGGCGGCGGGTGGTCCAGGGCTCGGCGGGCGCGGTCGGCATGGGCTCAGCGGCCGGCGCGGTAGACCTCTTCGCCGTCGATGACGGTGCGGAGCACCCTGGTGTCCAGGATCTCCGCCGGCTCGACCGTCATGACGTCGCGGTCGATCACGATGAAGTCCGCACGCTTGCCCTCGCTGATCGAGCCGCGGACGTCCTCGGCGAAGCCGGCGAACGCCGCGTCGATCGTCATGCTCCGCAGCGTCTCCTCGCGCGTCATCCGCTGGCCCGGATACCAGCCGCCGGACGGCCAGCCCGTCGAGTTCTGGCGCGTGATCGAGGCGTAGAAGCCGAGGAACGGGTTGTGGCTCTCGACCGGGAAGTCGCTGCCCCCTGCGATCACCGCGCCGGAGCGCAGCAGGTCGCCCCAGGCGTACGCGCCGAGCGCCCGGTCGGGGCCGACGCGGTCGCGGACCCAGCGCATGTCGCTGGTGGCGTGCGTCGCCTGCATCGAGGCGATCACGCCCATCTCGGCGAATCGCGGGATGTCCTCGGGGTCGAGCAGCTGGGCGTGCTCGACGCGGAACCGCGCGGCCGCGAGGTCTTCGCCTGTCGAGGCCGCGGCACGCTCGAAGGCGTCGAGCACCTCGCGGTTGCCCCGGTCGCCGATCGCGTGCACGCGCAGCTGGTAGCCGCGCTGCAGCCCGTGCCGGCTGATGAACTCGATCAGGTCGGGCTGCATGACGGCCAGGCCGACGTACGGCTCGCCACCGGGTCCGACCGGCCGGTCCTCGTAGGGCTCGAGCAGCCAGGCGCCGCGGCTGCCCATCGCGCCGTCGACGTAGAGCTTGGCGGCGCGGACCGAGACGCGCTCGCCGTCCGAGGCGTCGGCGTGCTGCGGGGCGTTCTCCTCGAAGTAGCGCACCGCGTAGTTGGCCGACAGAGAGAGATCCATCCGCAGCTTGAGCAGGCCCTCACGCTCCAGCCGCCGGTAGACCTCGACGCCGCCGGGGCTGCCGCCCATGTCCTGGACGCTGACCAGCCCGACCTCGAAGCACGCCTGCTGGCCGGCGAGGATCATGTCGTCCATCCGCCCGCGGGCGCCCGCCGGCACCACGCGCTCGACGAGGCCCTCGGCGTTGTCGACGAAGACGCCCGTCGGTCGGCCGTCCTCGTCCTTGAGGACCTCGCCGCCCTCGGGCGACGCGGTGTCCGCGTCGACGCCGGCCGCCTCCATCGCGGCGGCGTTGGCCAGCGCCGCGTGCCCATCGACGCGCCCGAGCCAGACCGGGTGGTCCGGCACGGCCGCCGAGAGCTCGTCGTGCGTCGGCAGCTCGCGCTCTGGCCACGACTCGTGGTCCCACCCGCGACCGAGCACCCACTCGCCCTCCGGCGTCCGCTCGGCCTGTTCGACGACCCGGTCGATGACCTGTTGGTAGCTGGTCGTGCCGGCGAGGTCGATCACGCCGAGGCGGATCGCGCCGAGCCCGGTCAGGTGGCCGTGCGCGTCGATCAGGCCGGGCAGGACGGTCAGCCCGCGGAGGTCGACGGTCTCGGTGTACTCGCCCCGGTGGTGCTCGACCTCGGCCCGCGAGCCGACCGCGACGAACTCGCCGCCCGCGACCGCGAACGCCTCGGCGCGGGGCGTGCCGTCGTCGGCGGTGTAGACGTTGGCGTTGAGGTAGATCACCTCCGCGATCGCGGGGCGGTCGCCCTCGGGGCCGGTGGGGTGGCCGGGATGGGCGTGGGCGACGGCGGTCGAGGCGGCCAACAGGGCGCCGAGCGTGAATCGGGTCATGGGTCCAGTCTACGCGGGGCGGCGCTGCGCGCCCGTCGATCCGGCGGTTTGCGCTCCGCACTCCGGGCAGACGGCGTTCGGGCCCGCTTGGTCGGCGAGGTCGTACCCGCAGCTCGCGCACAGACCGCGAGAGCGTCGGCGCATCCGAACGCTCAGGGCACAGAGTTCCCAGATAACCAGAATAGGAATCGCGTAGACGACGGCGTTCGCGAGAAAGCCCGGCCAAATGACGGCGGTCGGGATCGGGTCTCGGCCCCGCAGCACCGAAGCGCGGAGCGGGTCGCCCGGGATGGCGTCCCGCAGGACCGTGGCGTTCCCGGAATAGGTCGAGACCATCGCCGAGCTCGCCGCACGCATCGGCCAGCCCGATTCCTGCACGCGGACGATCTGGATGTCGTCGATCGGGTGCGTGAGCTCCTCGCGTGTCGTGTGGCGCCGGAGCCAGCCCGGCACGCCCTCGACGTAGCCCGCGTCCGGATCGCGCGGCGCGTCCTCTGCGCGTTGGACGACCCCCGCGATGTGCTCGGTCCGCCCTAGACGGCGGTGGGGGACGTAGACGAAGAACGACACGCGCCCGTCGTGGATCACCCACTTGCCGTCCTGCCAGCCCGGCCCGTTCCCTGTCAGGCCGAGCTGCGCCGAGATCACGTAGGGATCGAGCCAGGCCACCCGCTGAGGCGAGATCGCCAACCAGACTGTCGTCAAGACCGCGAGACTGGCGCCGAGCAACAGACACGAGATCGAGCGTCGGATGGTCCGGCGAGGGATCACGCTTCGAGCGTACGGAGACGCGGCATCCACGGCCGTCGGTACGCGATCGGCGATCCGTCAGTTCGACCGGGGTGATCCGTCCCTCGGCTGGTCTGCCCCATCGCGAGACTCTCTACTTCGTCTCGAACCAGTTCGGCCCCACGCCCGAATCGACGACCACGGGCACGCGGAGCTCCATCGCCCGCTCCATCCGATCGACGATCAGCGTGCGCGCCGCCCCCGCGATGTCGTCCGGCGCCTCGAAGACCAGCTCGTCGTGGATCTGCAGCAGCATCTTCACGCCCGCGAGCGGGGCGTCCTCGCCACCCTTGATGCGCCGGTGCAGATCGATCATCGCCAGCTTGATCAGGTCCGCGGCCGAGCCCTGCACGACGCTGTTGATCGCCATCCGCTCCGCCAGCGAGCGGCGGGCCGGGTTGCGCGCCTCGATCTCCGGGATCGGCCGCCGGCGCCGGAGCATCGTCTCGACGTAGCCGTGCTTCTTGGCGAACGCGATGCACTCCTCGAGGAAGGTCGTGATGCCCGCGAACTTCTTCTTGTAGCCGGTGATGATCTCGTCGGCCTCGGTGTTCGAGACGCCGAGCCGTCGCGCCAGCCCGAACGCGGTGATCCCGTAGACGATCCCGAAGTTGACCATCTTCGCCCCGGCGCGCTGCTCGCGGGTGACGTCTCCGAGCCCCACGCCGTGGACCTGCGCCGCGACCGCGCGGTGGATGTCCTCGCCGCGCTCGAACGCGGCGCACAGGCCAGGGTCCTGCGAGAGGTGCGCCAGGATCCGCAGCTCGATCTGCGAGTAGTCCGCCGTGATGAGCGTGTGGCCCTCGGGCGCGACGAACGCCCTGCGGATCTCGCGCCCGAGGTCGGTCCGGATCGGGATGTTCTGCAGGTTCGGGTCCGAGGAGCTCAGCCGCCCGGTCGCCGCGACGGTCTGGTTGAAGCTCGCGTGGATGCGCTCGGTCTCGGGGTGGATCTCGTCCTTGAGCGCCGCCAGGTACGTCGAGACCAGCTTGGCGAGCTGGCGGTACTCCAGGATCAGCCCCGGGATCGGCGTCTCGATCGCGGCGTCGTCGGCCAGCTTCTGCAGCACCTCGGCGTCGGTCGAGTACCCCGTCTTGATCTTCTTGAGCGGCTTGATGCCGAGACCGGGCTCTTCCTCGTGGTCGGGCTTATGGAACAGCAGCCCCGAGAGCTGTTTGGGGCTGTCGATGTCGATCGTGCGGTCCGCGGCCGCGAGCGCCGCCTCGTCGATCTGGGCCCTGAGAGTCTCGATCTCCGCCTCGAGACGATCGCGCTGCGCGTCGAGCTCGTCCGGATCGACCAGGATGCCGTTCCACTCCAGCTCGGCCAGCGCCTCGACCAGCGGCAGCTCGACGTCGCGGTAGAGCTCCTCGAGCCGCATCGCCTTCAGCTGGGGGTGCATGATCTGCGCGAGCTGCAGCGTCACGTCCGCGTCCTCGGCCGCGTACGGCGCGGCCTTGTCGAGCGCGACCTCGTCGAATCGGATCTGCTTCTTGCCCGTCCCGATCAGGTCCTTGATCGGCACGTTCTCGCGCCCCAGCAGCGCCAGCGCGAGCGCGTCCATCGAGTGGCTCGACCGCGAGGCGTCGATCAGGTAGCTGGCGACCATGCTGTCGCCCCCCCGCTCGTGGCAGAGGCCGCGCAGCTCCACACCCGCGCGGCGCAGCGCCAGGATGTCGTACTTGAGGTTGTGACCGAGCTTCGGCTTGGACTCGTCTTCCAGCACCGGCCGCAGGGCGTCGAGGACCGCTCCTTCGTCGAGGTGGTTCTCGGCGTCCGGCGAGCGGATCGGCACGTAGCACGCCTTCCCCGCCTCGATCGAGAAGCTCAGGCCCGCGAGATCCGCCCGCATCGCCCGGATGTGCGTGGTCTCGGTGTCGACGGCGAAGACCTCGGCGGACGCGAGCCGCTCCACGAGCTCGTCGAGATGCTGGCTGGTCGTGACGGTCTCGTAGTCGCCCTCGGCCTCGCGGAGCGTGGTCTCGGGACCGAAGAGCGAGTCGGCGAAGCCGGTCCCCTTCGACTCCTTGGTCTTCGTGCCGGCGCGAGCGCCGCGGGTCCCGTCGATCAGCTCCTTGAGCTCGTCCTGGTACCGGTTGAAGCCGAGCTCCTTGAGGATCGGCATCAGCTTCGCCAGGTCCAGCGACGCGATCGCCGCGGCGTCCAGCTCCAGCTCGCACGGCGTGTCGTGCCGCAGCGTCACCAGCTCCCTCGACCGCGGCAGGTGCTCGGCGAACGCCGCGATGTTCTCGCGCCGCTTGCCTTTGATTTTCCAGTCCTTCTTCGGCTTGTCCTCGAGCACCTCGGCGATCACCGCGTCGAGCGAGCCGAACTCGGCGATGAGCTGCGCCGCGGTCTTGGGGCCGACGCCGGCGACGCCCGGGACGTTGTCGACGTTGTCGCCCATCAGCGCGAGCATGTCGACGACCTGCGGCGGCTCCAGGCCGGTCTCCTCGGCCAGCTCGGCGGCGGTGATCAGGTGGCCGGTGTGGATGTCGTACATCTCGACCCTCCCGGGGTCGAGGAGCTGCTTGAGGTCCTTGTCCTTGCTGACGAAGCGGACGCGGGCCCGGCGCTTGTGCGCATCGCTGAGCGCCGCGATGACGTCGTCGGCCTCATAACCCTCGGCGCCCACGACCGGCACGCCGATGGCCTCGAGCAGCGCCAGCGCCCGCTCGACCTGGGGCGCCAGGTCCTCGGGCGGCTCGTCGCGGGTGGCCTTGTACTTGGGGTAGATCTCGCTGCGGAACGTGCCCCGGTCGCCCGAGACGTCGAGCGCCACGGCCAGGTGCGTCGGCTCGCCGGCCCCGCGCAGGTGCTCGTCCTCGGCGCGGAGCAGTCGGAGGAGCATGCCGACGAAGCCGAATGTCATGTTGGTTGGCTCGCCGGTGACCGGGCTGGTCATGGGCGTGCGGATGGCGTGGTAGGCCCGGAAGAACTGGGCGTAGCCGTCGATGAGGTAGAGCGTGGGCATCGCGCCGAGCCTATCCAGGCTTCAGCCCTCGCCCGAGTGCAGCGCGCGGATCCGCGCCTCGTACCGCCCGCCCATCTCGATCCGGCGGCGGGCCATCACGATCCGCGCCGTGTTCAGGAACCGCTCGAGCTTGTACTTCAGCCGCGCCTGGTCCGTCGCCCAGCAGAACCGCTCGATCGCGCCCACCATCGGCGCCGGGTCGGCCCACATCGCGCCGGTGTGCACGATCGCGCCGGTCATGATCCGCGTGCCGATCGCGGTCTTGACGTGGTCGCCCAGCACGCACCCGAAGAACGTCTCGCCCGTCTGCTCGCGGCTGCCGCCCGGCTCGGCCGTCGAGGTCACCTCGCCGTAGGTGTTCAGCAGGTTGCTGACGGTTGTGGCCGCGCCGAGGTTCACCCACTCGCCGAGCCACGAGTCGCCGAGGTGCCCGTCGTGCGCCTTGTTGCTGTAGCCCTGCATCACGGTGCCGGCGATCTCGCCCGAGACCTTGCAGACAGGGCCGAGCGCGGTCTTGGGCCGGATCTGAGCGCCCTCGAAGACCATCGTGCCGGGGCCGATGTACGCCGGGCCCATGATGATCGCGCCGGGGCGGATGGTCGCGTCGCGATCGATCACCACCGGCCCGCCCTCGGTGTTGAGGATGCAGGTCGGGTAGAGCTTCGCGGTCGGGTGCACGCGGGCGGTCGTCAGCCCGATCGAAACGACCCCCTCGGGCAGCGGCGCCACCGGGTTGCCCGCGAGCAGGTCGAGGTCGAGCTCGATCGAGAGGTCGCGGATGCGGCGGACGTCCCACGGGCGCGTCAGCAGCACGTCTTCCTCGATGGCCGCGGTCTCGAAACCGGGCTCGGGCCCGCCGGCGTAGATGTGCTCGAAGAGCGTCATCGCGTCGGCCGCGTCGAGGTTTGCCGCGACCACGTCGCCGCTGGACTGCTCGACCAGGATCGAGCCCTCGCCGAGGTGCGCCACCGCCTCGATCGGCATGGCGCAGCGGCCGTTGATCAGCAGCAGGGGCCCCGTGCTCCGGTCGAGGTCGTTCACGGGCGCCATCGACGCGCTCGCCAAGCCCGCGAGCCCCTCGGGCACGAACTGGGCCACCGGGTGCAGCGTCAGCGCGCGCGTCAGACGCTCGGCGATGGTCAGAGGGCCGGTCCGGACGTCGTAGATCGGGCGCAGGTCGCGCATCGGCGCGAGCAGCCCCTTCCCATCATCGAACAGCACGGCCGGGCGCGGAGTCTGCATGCCACGAGTCTACCGGCGTGAAGTCAGCCGTATCGGCGGGCGATCGGCCCGCGCGGGAACGCCATCAGCGGCTCGACGCCGCGGAACGGCAGCCAGAGCAGCAGGGCGAGCAGGCAGGTGTACAGCGCGCTGGCCCCCCGCGCCGTCAGCTCGTCGCCGGCCTGCCACGCGATCGGGTCGTAGGCGTTCCGCAGCGTCAGGATCGCGGTCACGAAGACCTGCGTCGCGCCCGCGCACAGCAGGGACATCACCGCCAGCGCCACGATGTGCTCGCGGAGCACGTACCCGCGCGCGGCGAGCACCAGATTCACGCCCAGGAACAGCCCGATCGAGTAGGGCCCGATGATGTTGCTGAGCCCGCCGCTGTCGCGCAGGGCGACCGTCCAGCCGAGATCGAGCAGCAGCCCGAGAAGCAGCGCCGCCCACAGGGCGTGCTTCGGCGACGCCCGCAGCCCGATCCAGGTTGCCAGCGGGATCACGAAGCTCGGGCCGATGTCGCCCGGGGCGAGGCGCAGCGCCTCCGCCAGGCCGAGCTCGAGCCCGAGCGACACCCACGCGACGACGGCGAACGCGAGCCAGTTCACGATCCGCCGCCCTCCGATCCGCTCGCCAGCTCGGGGATCCGGAGCACGACCTCGCTCACGCGCCGCAGGTCGTCGACCCGCGGCTGCACGAAGATGACTTTCCGCAGCGGCTGCTCGGGGTCGGGCTCGACCCGCTCGACGTCGCCGATGATCAGGAACTGCGCCGATTCGGGCCAGAGGTCGTCGCGCAGCACGACCTCCATCCCGACCTCGGGCTCGGTCGCGCTGTCGAACTCGACATCGCCCCGCAGACGCCCGTCGCCGACCGGGAGCAGCAGGCACTCGAGGAGCACGGCCTCCTCCCGGCCGTCCGGTTCCACTACGACGCCGCCCTGCACGGCGGTGTGCTGGCGGCTGGTGATCGGGACGACCATCGACGTGGTCGCGCCCAGCCGGCGGACGCGCCCGACGAGCTGCGTGCCCCGCACGGTCGCGACCGTCGTGTCGGTCAGGCCGACGTTCAGTCCCGCGCGGATCGTCAGCGAGGCGCCCGAGGGGTCGGACTGCGACGCGATCACCGGCGCCAGGACCTGGCGGACCGGCACCGGCGAGCGGATCGCACGCCCGCTCTGGAGCTCGCGGATGGTCTCGCGCAGGCGCCGGTTCTCGGCTTGCTCGCGGCGGAGCGTGGCGAGCAGCTCGTCGCGTCGGGCCTCGAGTTCGGCGATTGCTTCGGGGGGCGCGTCGCGCGTCGCCGGCGCCAGCCAGACCGCGACCTCGCGCAGCGGCTGGCTGATCGGGGCGACCAGCACGGTCTCCAGCGTCGCCAGCGGGCGCGTCCAGCCGAGCCACTGCACCGGGACGAGCGCCAGGATCGCCAGGAGCGCGACGACGCCCGGCATGGCGTATCGAACGGCGGCCGGCTGGCTCTGGTTGTGACGCATCGACGCGACCCCCACGGTCCAGAGACCCGACAATCCAGTGACAAGCCGCCGAGGCGGGCCCGGCCCGCTCAGAGATCCATGTCGCTCTCGAGCGCCTGCTTCCACTCCTCGATGTTCTCGAGGTACATCGCGGTCCCGCGCGCCACGCACGTCAGCGGGTCGTCCGCCAGCGTCACGTCGAGCCCGGTCGCCTTGGTCACCACCGCGGGCAGCCCGCGGAGCAGGGCGCCGCCGCCCGCGAGCGTGATGCCGTTGTCGACCAGGTCGGCCGCCAGCTCCGGCTCGGCCCGCTCGAGCGTCCTGGTGACGGTCTCGAGGATCGCGCTGATCGGCTCCTGCAGCGCCTCGCGGATCTCGCCGCTGGTGATCACCGTCTTCCGCGGCAGGCCCGAGATCATGTCGCGGCCCCGGACGTCCATCGACGTCTCCTCGCCGCCGGGCGAGGCCGAGCCGATCTCGATCTTGATCCGCTCGGCGGTCTGCTCGCCGATCATCAGGTTGTAGGTCCGCTTCATGTGGCTGATGATCGCCTCGTCCATGTCGTCGCCCGCGACGCGGACCGACTCGCACGTGGCGATGTCCGCCAGAGACAGGATCGCGACCTCGGTCGTGCCGCCGCCAATGTCAACGATCATGCTCGCGGTCGGCTCGGTGAACGGCAGGCCCGCGCCGATCGCGGCGGCCATGGGCTCCTCGAGCAGGTAGATCCGGCTCGCGCCGGCCCGCAGCGCCGAATCGACGACCGCGCGCTTCTCGACCGCGGTGATGCCGCTGGGGACCGAGATCACCACCCGCGGGCCGACCCAGCGCATCCGCCCGGTCACCTTGGTGATGAAGTAATTCAGCATCGCCTCGGTGATCTCGAAGTCGCTGATCACGCCGTCCTTCAGCGGGCGGACCGCGGTGATCCCGCCTGGCGTCTTGCCGAGCATCTCCTTGGCGACCCAGCCGACCGCGAGGCCGCCGGAGACGCGGATGACCTGGTTGGTGCCCTTCTTGACGGCGACCACGCTCGGCTCGTTCAGAACGATGCCCTGCCCGCGGACGGCAACGAGGGTGTTGCACGTCCCGAGGTCGATGCCCATGTCGACGCTGAAGAAATGGGTAAATCGATCCCAGATCACGGTCCGGGCGTCTCCTGGCCGGGTCGCGGCGTCCTGCTGCTCGCCTGGGCCTCTTGCCCAGGCCCCCCCTGTGTCGCGCCTGTCCTGCGCATGCTCTATGCCGCACGCATCCCCCGACCGGGTGCGTCGAGGCGGTCCTGCGTCCGCGTATCGACCGGAGTGGGGGCCCCGAACGACAACCGATGCGACGCTGAACAGCTGAAGTTATCGGTTCCGAAGCGCCGACGCCACCAACCCCAACACCCCGGAGCGGGGCGGTCGACACCCCAGGCCCGATATCCCCGTTCGGGGCACCGAATACCAACCAAAATGGCCGCGGGCCCGACGCGAGGGTGGATTCGCGTCGGGCCCGGTGAGCGTTCGCTGGATTGTCACATGCGGCCGGTGAGGAGGCTTGCTCCGGGTCGCGCTCAGTTGTGCGCGATCGTGTGGTCCGCCTCCTCAGTGCTCGTCGGGAGCGCCCGTGTCGGGGCGACCTCGAGCTCCGCCTCGCGGTCGATCAGGTACTCGGCCTCATCGACGTAGTCGGTGCGGGTGTCGACGCTCTGGATCGCGGCCAGAGCGCCCTGCTGCTCCTGGCGGATCTTCGCCAGACGATCCTGGATCTGATCCAGGCTGTCGGCCCGGTACCGCGAGTGCTCGTCGATCGTCCGCTGGCGGTCCTTCAGCGTCGAGATCATCCGGTCGTTGCGGGCGATCGCGTCGATCTGGGCGTCCAGCTGCTTGAGCTGCACCTGGAACTCGGTCTGCTCACGCTCGAGGCGGGCGAGCAGGTCGGACAACTGCCCGCGCTGCGTCTGCAGGTAGCCGAGCTCGGTCGAGTACTGCGCCGCGTTCTGGGCGTGCACGCCGCGGACCGCCTGGATCTCCTGACGCTTGGCGTAGGCCGTGTCGAGCGTCATCGCCGTGTCGTTGAAGCTGACCTTGGCGAAACGCACGCCGCCGCGGGCCTCGGCCGAGCGGGCCGTCTCGATGTTCTGATCGAGGACCGAGAGGTCCTGGTCGGTCAGCGCGACGACCTTCTCGCTCACGGTCATCTCGCGCTCGAGCATCGCGATCTGATCGTCGGCCTCGGTGAGGTCGTCGCGGACCTCCGCGATCTTCTGCGGGTAGCTCGCCTCAAGCGACCGCAGCTGCGCCCGCAGCGCGATCGGGTCGTCGATGTTCTGGTCGATCACGTTGCCGGCGACATGCCCGGCCTTGTGGAGGATGGCCCCGACGCTGCCAGGACGGACGGTCTCGGCGAGGAACGCCGCGCCGCCGCCGACGATCACGCCCACCACTCCGAATCGCACGATGCCCTTGACGAAACCAGCCATTGTCGTAACTCCTTCCGTGCCCACTCGCGGGGCCGCCGAACGCGCTTTGCTCGGCCGCCCGGGCGGGGAGCGGCTCAATCCCATCTCGAACCCGGCCTCTGCCGGCGCCCCTCGGGGCTCACCCGGCCCGATCGAGGCGGGCCGCCCGGCTGACTCATTGCCGGACGATCCGTTGGTGGGAACCGGCCCAGCTCGATTTCACAGCCGGCCCGGATGGGGCCGAATCCCTGGTTCTCGGGCGCCGACCCCGGGCTCGGCGGGCGAGCATCGCCGCGCGGATTGGCGTGAGGTGTATCCTCTTTTGTCGCTATCCCGCGCAGTTGGGGGCGACGCGCTCGACGCGTGATCGGACCCGCCCGGCGAGCCGGGCGGGCACGGACCCCGGCGGAAAGGGATACCGAGACCGATGCTGAGTTCTGTCACCAGCGGGTTCATCGCGCGCCTGCGCGCCAACGACGAGGCGGCCTGGTTCGAGCTCTGGGAGACGTTCGGCCCGGTGCTGCGGGCCCAGCTCACCAAGTGGGGGCGCGGGCGGATCGGCGCCGAGACCGTCCGGGACCTCTCTCAGGAGACGCTGGCCGCCCTCTCGAACTCGATCGACCGCTACGACCCGACCAAGGGCGCCCGGTTCAGCACCTGGCTGCTCGCCATCGCCAAGCACGTCCTCGGCGACGAGATCGACCGCCGGATGGCCCTCAAACGCGGCGGCGGCAAGGCCAACGCCGAGCTCGACGAGAGCTGGATGACCTCCTCGGCCGTCGCCTCGGCCGACGCCGCCTACGAGGCGGCGGTCTTCGGGGCCAAGGTCGAGGCCGCCATCCGCATGGTCGAGCGGGACTGCGAGTTCATGGAGTTCTCGATCTACCGGATGCGCGTGCTCGACGGGGTCAGCGGCAAGGAGGTCGCCGCCTCCCTGGGCGTCTCCGAGCCGACGGTGAGCCGCCGTCTGACCAAGGTCCGCGAACAGCTCCGCTCCCGGATCGCCGAGGTGATCCAGACGTACAGCTTCACGTCCGAGGAGCGAGAAGAGGCGGAACGAAACGGGCTCCAGATCAATCCCAAGACAGCGGAGAAGGCGGACGATGCGATGTTCGACGAGGCCATCGCCGAGATCTACCACCGCCAGACAGAGCTGCGGGCGGCCGACGAGGCCCGTTGATCGCCCGCCGCCGGGAGAGCCGCGACCCCGACCGGCCGCGGCAGCGTAAGGGGACGGTCGATGCCGACGATCATTTCGATCTTGGGCGTGGTGCTCGGACTGGCGCTGGGAGGATTCCTCCTCTTCGGCGTCATCTGGCTGCTTGTCAAGGGCTTCGGTCTGCTCGGGCGATTCATCGTCCATGTCGCGACGTTCATCGGGGCGATGATCGCCGACTCGCTCCGCCTGGTCGGCTCGATCCTGCTCGCGATCGTCTTCGTCCCGCTCGTGATCCTGAACATATTCGTGGGCCGCTGGTCTGCCACAAGCCACTTCGGGCGGGCGATCGGCTCTGAGTTCCGCGCCGCGGGGCTCTCGATCTACCGGCTGGCGATCGGGCACCCGGCGCGTCTGCTCGGCCTCTCCAGCCTCACCGAGGGCCTCGAGCGCCGCCTGCCGCAGGTCATAGCCGAGGCGCCCGGGCGCGACAAGCCCAAGGGCGGCCGCGCCACGCGGCTCTTCGACGGGTACACGATCGTCGGCTCGCTCGCCGGCGGCGGCTCCGGCGGCAAGCTCTACATCGCCGAGCCGGAGCCCACCAAGCTCGCCGGATTCGAGCGTCAGGGATTCATCAACGTCGACAAGGTCGTCATCAAGACCTTCAGCCTCGACGACGGCTCGCGGCTCCCGCAGATCATCCGCGAGAGCCGCGCGCTCGACGCCGCCAAGAAGATGGGGCTCGTGCTCGAGCACGACATGAGCGAGTCGCGCTTCTTCTACGTGATGCGCTACGTCCCGGGCGATTCGCTGACCTCGGTGACCCAGCGCCTGCACGCCGAGGGCGGGCCGGGCGGGCTGTCGGACCGCGCGCTGATGGAGACCGTCGGTTTCGCGACCGACCTGGTCGAGATGCTCGACCGCTACCACCAGGGCGGTCTGTGGCACAAGGACGTCAAGCCGGACAACATCATCGTCGATGACGTCTCGGCCGGGGACGGCCGGCGCCACGCCCACCTGGTCGATTTCGGGCTCGTCACGCCGCTCCGCTCGGCGATGACCCTCACCACCCACGGCACCGAGTACTTCCGCGACCCCGAGCTGGTCCGCCAGGCCCTCCGCGGCGCGAAGGTGCACCAGATCGACGGCGGCAAGTTCGACGTCTACGCGGCCGGCGCCGTGCTGTTCAGCGTCATCGAGAACTCGTTCCCCGCCCACGGCAGCCTCAGCAAGATCACCAAGCGCTGCCCCGAGTCGCTCCGCTGGATCGTCCGCCGGTCGATGGCCGAGTACGACAAGCGGTACGCGTCGGCCGGCCAGATGCTCGCCGACCTGCACGCGGTGCTCGCCGCCGGCAACCCGCACGAGATCCGCCCCGCCGACCTGCCGAGCATGGGCGGCAGCCCCGTCCGCTTCGAGCCCGAGTTCGAGACGCCCGAGGACAAGCCCGTCGAGGCCAAGCCCGTCGCGACGCCAGTGCCGCCCGCCGACGACGTCGTGATCCCGAGCAAGGAACTGCTCCACGACGCCGGCATGCGGACGCCGCGCGAGCGGGCCCGGGATCAGGTCCGGCGCGCCCGCGAGCGGGCCCGCCTCCGGCGCGAGCAGGCCGCCGGCCGCATCAAGGCGGCGCGCCGCCGGGCCGGCGTCCCGCCGCGCGAGAAGAGCAAGTCGCCCGTGGCGCTCAACATCGGCGCTCTCTTCGCCGTCGGTCTGTTGCTCGGCGGCGCCTTCGTCGGGCTGGCCTCCCTCACGGTGGGCGAGCGGCGCGGCGAGCGCGTGGAGTTCTACGAGAACTCCGAGTCGATCTTCGAGGAAGAGATGTCGGTCGCCCGCGTCGAGCGTGAGATCGAGCGCCTGGTCGAGGGGCTCGAGCGCGGCGCCCGCTCGCAGGTCGACCTGCCGGACGAGGTCCGCGAGCGGCTGGCGGAGCTGCGTGTGCGCCTCGCCGAGCTCGACTTCGTGCAGGCGTTCGACCGCGGCGAGCTCGACGCACCGAGCGTCCCGCGCGAGGTCCTCGCCGAGCAGGCGGGGCGCGCCGCCCGGATCATCCACCAGGCGCGGACGGCCCAGCCGATCGTGATCTCGAGCGAGAGGCAGCCCTCGTACCTGAAGGGGCGCCGCGTGCTCGTCGTCAACCGCGTGCTGACCGAGATGCCGAGACCGGATGAGAAGCGCCTCCGTGCCGAGCTGGGCCAGCTCGCCGAGCGCAAGATCCAGCTCCTGGGCTCGCCCTTCGCGCCGCCGGCCGAGCGGTCGGCCGCGGAGCTCGAGGAGGCGCTGCTCGCCCAGGCCACCCGCACCCGCGGCATCGAGCCGGTCATGTCCGCCGAGGTCGCCGCCCGGCTCCGGACCCTGGTCGCCGACACCAGCACCGTCGACGCGATCGTCTGGCTCGAGCCCGACCCGTTCGGCGCCGAGTCCACGCGGGTCGGGGTCTTCGGCCCGAGCCGGAGCATCGTCGCCGACGAGATCGACGACCGCCTGGACGGCCGCGTCATCTCCGTGCTCAGCCGCAGGTAAACCGGCCGGTCAGGACGAGGCCCGCGAGAGCGCCTCGAGCTTGGCGCCGGCGCGACCGCTGGCGATCGCCTCGCGTGCCGCCTCCACGGCGCTGGGCAGATCGGCGAACGCGCCCGAGACCACGCCCGCGGCCGCCGCGTTCAGCAGCACGATGTCGGTGCGCGGGCCCGGATCGCCCGCGAGCACGCCCCGCACGACACGCTCGCCCTCCTCGAGCGTCTCGACCCGCAGCGACTCCATCGTCCCGCGGCTGAGGCCCACGTCCCGCGGATCGACGTCGCGCTCGCTCGTCGAAGCCTCCTCGACATCGACAACGATCGTCGCCGCGGTGGTCGTCAGCTCGTCCAGGCCGTCGAGCCCGTGCGCCACCATCGCCCGATCGCATCCCAGACGCGCGAGCGTCTGGGCGACCAGGCGCGTCAGATCGGAGCGATAGACGCCGAGCAGCTGCCGGCGTGCGCCGGCGGGGTTCGTCAGCGGGCCGAGCACGTTGAAGATCGTCGGGAACCCGAGCGAGCGCCTGGCGGTCATCGCGTGCTTGACGGCCGGGTGGTGGTGGATCGCGAAGCAGAAGCAGACGCCCACTTCGGCGAGACACCGCGCCTGCACCTCGGGCGTCGCGTCGATGTTCACCCCGAGCCGCCCCAGGATCTCCGCCGAGCCCCGGCCCGTCCGGCTCCGGTTGCCGTGCTTGGCGACCACGATCCGCTCCACGCCGGTGCCCGAGGGAGGATCGATCGCGGCGGCGACGATCGCCGTGGCGGTCGAGATGTTGAACGTCTTCGGCGCCCCGCCGGTCCCGCAGGTGTCGATCAGCGAGTCGCCCGGCTGCGGCTCGAACGGGACGCCCGTCGCGTGCGCTCGCATCGCCCTCGCGGCGCCGGTCAGCTCCGACGCCGTGACCCCGCGCTGGGCCAGCATCGCGAGCACCGCGCCGGTCTGGGCCTCGTCGAGCCGACCGTCCAGCAGCTCCCCGAAGAGCGTCTCTGCCTCCTGCTCCCCGAGGACCTCGCCCTGGACCAGGGTGTGCAGCATGTCGCGGGCGTCGGTCGATGGGGTCATGCCGCGACGGTACCCGCACTCACGCGCCCCCGCGCGAAGCCCGCACGCACGCCGCCGGTACCATCTCCCGATGGCACGCAAGCCGGCCAGCGCTCGCGCCGCGGCCTCGGCCGCCGCCGCCCGACTCGGGCTCGCCGCCGCCGCGGCCCGCTTCGATCGCCTCGCGATCGCCTCCGGTGCAATCGGCGCCGCGCTCGCGGCGGGGATCGCGATGCTCGGATTCGGCCCGATCCCCGCGATCGCAGCGGTCGCGATCGCCCTCGTGGCGCTGGTGCTGGTGGTCCTGCCCGCCGCCCGTCCCACGCCGATCTACCCGGCCGCGGTCACACTCGACGAGGCCGCGGGCACGCCCGACCGGGTCGCTTCGGCGGTCGCCCTCGATGTGAGCCCCACACCGTTCGCGCGATGGGCGGTGTCGTCCGGCGACGAGACCGCGCGCGGGCTCGATGTCGCGGAAGCGATCCCGCTGCGTGCGCCGAAGCGCCTGCCGATCGCCGCGGTGCTCTGGTCGGCCGGCGTCGGCCTGGCGTTCCTACCGCCGCTCGTCGAAACGGTGGCGGAGGAGCGTCCGGATCCGGGCGCGGTCGAGCGTGCGCAGTCAACGCTCGACGAGACCGAGCGCCTGCTCGAGGACCTCGAGCCCACCCCGGACGGTGACGAGCGCGTCGAGCGGCTCGGCGCCACCGAGGAGCAGCTCGACACGATCGAAGAGATCCGGGGTGATCTCGAACGCGGCGAGCTCTCGCCGGAAGAGGCGGAGGCCCGCGCGGCCGGCTCGCTCGAGGAGGCGGCCGAGCGGCGTGAGGCGGAGGCGACGCTCGAGGAGGAGACCGCGTCGCGCATCGACGAATCGCTCGAGGCTCTCGAGCCGGACCCGGCCGCCCCGGACAGCGCTGCGCGCGATCTGGAGCGGGCCCTGAGCGAGGGCGACTTTGAATCGGCCAGCGAGGCGGCGCGCCGGCTGCTCGACGGCGCCGATCAGGCGACGCCCGAGGAGCGACGCCGGCTCGCCGACGATCTCCGGGAACTCGCCGAGAGACTTCGCGAGGCTGCCGACCAGCAGCAGCAGCCCGAAGGCGATGCCGGCGATGAGGGCGCCGAGCAGGAACCCCCGTCACCCGATGAGTCTGGTCCGCAGAGCGAACCCTCGTCCGGCGACGAGAACGAGCGGTCACCGAGCGAGCGGCCGTCCGAATCCCGCGAGCAGCTCGAACAGCGGCTGCGCGAGCAGGGCATGACCGAGCAGCAGGCGGCGCGCGAGGCCGAGCGCATCGAGCAAGAGCGCCGGGAGGACGAGTCCCGACGCGAGGCGGGCGATCGACTCCGGGACACCGCCGAAGCCGCGGAGCGCGCGGCCGACGAGGTCGACCCGGATCGTCGAGAAGAACCCGGAGAGCAGCAAAGCGAGCGCCGGCCGGGCGAACAGCCGCAACAACGCGGAGAGCAGCAGGGCGAGCGCCGGCCCGGCGAGCAGCAACCGCGGCCGGATGAGCAACAGCCCGGGGAAGCGCAGCCGCAGACCGGAGAACAACCGGGCGAAGGAGAGGAGGGTGAGCAGCGGCAGCGGGGTGAGCAACGCCCCGGTGAGGAGGGACCTCAGCCGGGCGAGCAACAGCCGGGGGAGCAGCAGCAACAACCCGGCGAGCCCCAGCCCGGCGAGCAGCCGCAGCCGGGTGAGCAACCGGGCGAACAGGAGGGCGAGCGACAGCCCGGCGAGCAGCCGCAGCCAGGCGGACAAGAGCGGGGCTCCGAGCAGGGTCGCGATGCGGACCCGGCGGATCAGGATCAGGGCGCCGGCGAGGGCCCGATCTCGGACCAAGATCTCGATGAGGCGATCGAGCGTCTCGGCGAGTCGGCGCGGAACGCCGAGCGCTCGCGGGAGGAGGCCGAGCGTCTCAGGGAGCAGGCCGAGCGCATCGCCGAGCGTCTCACGCCCGAGCAGCGCGAGCGTGTCGCCGATCGCGCCCGGGAGCTCGCCGAGCGGAGCCGACGCGCCGACCAGGCCTACGACCCGCTCGAGGATCTCGCCGACTTCCGGCCGGAGAGTCCCGACGCCGAGCCGCCGGATCCGGGCTCGGTCGTCACCGAGCGCGAGCCCTCGCCAGAGGACGGCCAACCGCGTCCGCTCGCCGAGCGCTTCAGCAGCCCCGGCGCTGTCCGGGATGCCGTCCGGGGCGCCGAGCGTGCGCTCGAGGAGCAGGCCGTCCCGGATCGGCGCGCCGAACTCGTCCGCCGGTTCTTCGACCGTCTTCGCCGGCGCAGCGAGAGCGAGCCGGCGACGCCGCGTCTGCGCGACGCCGACCGCCCCGGGCCATCCGGCTCGTCAGGGGGCGACGGGTGAACATCAGTTTCGAACAGCCGCTCTGGCTCGCCCTGATCCTGCTCGGGGTGGCGCTCGGGATCGTCTCGGCGGTCGGGCTGGCGGCCGTCGGCCGCATCCGGCGGGTCACAGTCGCCTTGGCCCGCGCCGTGCTGGTGGCCCTGCTGGCGATGAGCCTGGCGGGCGCCGCCTCGGTCCGAGAGACCGAGCGCATCGCGCAGATCGCGGTGATCGACGTCTCCGGCTCGGTCGAGCGTTTCGCCGAGTTCGGGGTTGACGACCTCGGTCGACCACGTTCGTACGAGGACGTCGTGCGCGAGCACCTCGAGGCGGCCTCCGAGGGTCGCGGCCCGGACGACCTGCTCGGTATCGTGCTCTTCGACGGCGCGACCACGGTGGTCGCGGCTCCGACGACGTCGGGCGTCATCGAGCGAGACTGGCGGCCGGCCCGGTCGGAAGGCACCGACCTCGCCGGTGCGCTCCGGCTCGCGCAGGGCATGCTCCCGCCCGAGGCCGCCCCGCGGATCCGGCTCTTCTCCGATGGTCTCGCGACGACCGACGTAGAGAGCCTCGCGCCGCGCACGCCCATCGATGTCACGCCGATCGAGTTCGAGGCCCGGCGTGAGGTCATCGTCGAACGCGTCGATGCGCCGCCCCGCGCCGGCGCCGAATCGACCGTGACGATCCGGATCGTCCTGCGCGCCGCGTCGCCGGCGACCGGCACGCTGCGGCTCCTCCGCGAGGGGCTGCCCGTGGACCTCGACGAGACCGCGACCGGCGACGGGCGGCGTGTCACGCTCCGTGAGGGCGCGAACGTCGAGCTGGCAACGGTGCGGCTGCCGGCGGGACGTGTCCACCGATTCGAGGCCGTCTTCGAGCCCGATCTGTCCGAGGACGCGCGCCCGATCGCGGACCGCTCGCTGGAGAACAACCGGGCCGCGTCGTTTACGCTCACGCCGGGCGAGGGCGCGATCCTGCTCGTCGACGGGGTCTCCGACGGCGCGCCGGGCGCAGCCGGCTCGACCCTCGCCCGCGCCCTCGAACGCTCGGGCCTGCGTGTCGAGGTCGTGGGCTCCCGCGGCGTGCCCGACTCGATCGTCGCGCTGCAGGCGTACGACGCCGTGATCCTCCAGAACGTCCCGGCCGACGACGTCGAGGAGCGACGCCAGCGGCTGCTCGCCGAGTACGCGCGGACCCTGGGCGGCGGCATCGTCTTCGTGGGCGGTCCGCAGGCGTTCGGCGCCGGCGGCTGGCGCGGCTCGACGCTCGAGCCGCTGCTGCCGGTCCGGCTCGACCTGCCCGACCGCGTCGTCCAGCCCGAGGTCGCGATCGTGTTCGTGCTCGACCGCTCGGGCTCGATGGGCCAGTCGGTCCTGGGGTCGGCCCGCTCGCAGCAGCAGATCGCCGGTGAGGCCGCGGCGCGGGCGGTCCGCAGCCTCGACAAGACCGACCTCGTCGGCGTCGTCTCGTTCAGCAGCACGTCGAGCTTCGATGTCCCGCTGGCGCCCAACGAGGACCCGGAGAGCACCGGGCTCGTGATCCGATCGATCGTCTCCGGCGGCGGGACCGACATGGGTCCCGCGCTGCGGCGCGCCGGCGAGGCCCTCGACGCCGTCGACGCGAAGGTGAAGCACGTCATCGCGCTGACCGACGGCCAGAGCCAGGCGAGCGAGACGCTCCCCGACATCGCCTCCGACCTGGCCACGCGCGGCATCACCGTCTCAACGATCGGCGTGGGCGACGGCGCCGACGTGCAGAACCTGGAGCAGATCGCCCAGCGCGGCGGGGGCTCGTTCTACAACGTTGTCAACCCGAACGTGCTCCCGCGCGTCTTCCTCCGCGCCGTCCGCGTGGTCAGGTCTCCGCTGCTGCGGCTGGCGCCGTTCCGCCCGGTCGTGCTGGGCGTGAGCTCGCCGTACGTGGAGGGCGTCGAGACGGCCCCGAGCCTCGACGGCCTGGTCCTGACGCGCGCGCGGGAGGATGAGTCCGTGAGCAACGCCCTGGCGAGCCCCGAGGGCGAGCCGCTCCTCGCGCACTGGCCGGTGGGGCTCGGGCAGGTCGCGGCGTTCACCTCCGACGCGCACGCCTGGGCCGAGCCCTGGCTGGGCTGGCCGGGCTACGAGAGCTTCTGGGGCCGGCTGGTCCGCGGCATCGCGCGCCCGACGCGCGACGACCCGGGCGTCATCCGCGCGTCGATCGCGGGAGGTCAGCTCCGGGTCCGCTACGACGCCCGCGACGACGGGGGCCGGCCGATCGATCTGCTCAGCGTCCCCGTGTCGGTCTATGCGCCCGACGGCGCGCGGCGGGACATCGTCCTCAGCCAGACCGGTCCCGGGCGGTACGAGGGGGTCGCGCCGGCCGAGGGGACCGGCGTCTCGATCGTGGTCGCGACGCCCCGCCTCGCCGGCACGCCGCTCCCGCCGCTTCTCACCGGCGCCTCGTCGCCCGCCGGCGCCGAGTACGCCTCGCTCGCCAGCGATCGCGCGGCGCTCGAGCAACTCGCCGAGCGATCGGAGGGTCGGGTCATCGAGCTCGACGAGCCGCTGCCGCTGTTCGACCGCGACGGCGTCGAGCCGGTCCGCGCCCGCACGCCGCTCTGGCCGACGCTGCTCGCGTGGAGCGTCGTGGCGTTCTTATTCGACGTCGGCACCAGGCGCGTCGCCTGGGACCGCCTGATCGGCGGGGC
Organism: Planctomycetota bacterium; assembly: GCA_038521625.1. GTDB lineage: Bacteria > Planctomycetota > Phycisphaerae > Phycisphaerales > UBA1924 > JBCBKP01. The sequence goes on along the minus strand of JBCBKP010000004.1, from coordinate 69,625 downwards.
GTCCTGGTCGGTGTCGCCGCTCGCGTCGCAGCGCGCGGCCGACACCACGTCGGCGCTGCGCGGGCGCGAACGCCGCGACGAGGGGGCGGGGGCCCTCGGTGACGAGGACGCGGCCCGTCTCGCTCGCGAGGCCAAGCGCAAGATCGCGCGGGCCGCCCGCGGTCCCGCCGATCCCGCTGTGGCACGACAGCCGGACCGCGATGGATCCGGGACCGCTTCGTCGGAGTCATCGTTGATGGCAGCCAAGCGCCGCGCGCAGAAACGTTTCGAAGACCAGTGATCCGCGGGAAACCCGCCCGCGTCCAAGTCGTACAAACCATCGGGCCATGGCGGGCGGCACGCCGGAGCACGCCGCCGCGCAGGCGCAAGCACAACAGATGCGAAAGGTCACCGGTGCGCGCATCCAAGCGAACCATCGTCGGCGTACTCGCGCTCTCGGCCGGAACAGTCTGCGGCATCGCGATCGCGGGGGGATCCGCGTTCAGCGCGACGTACGGCAAGGGGCGGGCGCACGCGATGCGGTACGAGCCGCCCGCCAACATCGAGGCGCCCGTCGATCCCGTCGAGAGCCCGCCGGTCGAGGCGACCGATGGCCCGATCGTCCAGCTGGCGCTTCTGCTCGATACCTCCAACTCGATGGACGGCCTCATCGATCAGGCGAAGGCACGGCTCTGGTCGATCGTCAATGAGATGAGCAAGGCGTCGCACGACGGCAGGCCCGCCCAGATCCGCGTCGCGCTCTACGAGTACGGCAACGACGGCGTTCCGTCGGCGGTCGGGCACGTCCGTCAACGCACGCCGTTCACGACGGACCTCGACATCCTCAGCGAGCAGCTGTTCTCGCTCCGGACCGACGGTGGAAGCGAGTACTGCGGCTGGGTCGTCGGCGACGCGGTCACGGAACTCGACTGGCTCTTCCAGGGCGACGCGCCCCGCGACGTCCGGCGCTCGACGCTCGAAGGCCAGACCGAGGCCGCCCTCGACCGCGCCATCGACGGTCGCCACGCGCCCGGGAGCCACCCCGCGCCGGTCGTCCGCATCATCGTGATCGCCGGCAACGAGCCGTTCACCCAGGGAACGGTCCCCCACACCGAGACGATCGCCCAGGCCCGGGCCCGGGGCATCACCGTCAACACGATCTTCTGCGGCCCGCGCGCCGAGGGCGAGGCGACCGGCTGGTCGCGCGGCGCCGAGCTCGGCGGTGGCCGCTACGCGAACATCGATCCGGACACGCGCGACTGGGCAATCCCGACGCCCTACGACGGCGATCTCGAGGCGCTGAACACCAAGCTGAACACGACCTACCTGCCCTACGGCGAGGACGGCCACCGATTCGCCTTCCGCCAGGGGCAGGCCGATCGGCAGAACCGTGGGATCGGAGCGCTCTACGAGCGCGTCAAGTCCAAGGCGAGCAAGGGATACCAGAACACGTCCTGGGATCTTGTCGATGCCGCGCGACGCAAAGACTTCGATATCGCGGAGCTGGATGACGCGGCGCTGCCGGCGAAGATGCGGGGCAAGACGATCGACGCCAAGCTCGAGATCATCCGGATAGCCGCCGACGAACGCGTCCGGGTCACGGCGGACATCGCCGAGATCAGCGTTCGACGCGATGAGTTCATCGCCGAGAAGGCAGGGAAGATGCGGGGCTTGGGGGCGGCGATCATCGGAGCGCTCCGCGACCAGGTCCGTGCGGCCGGCCTGACGTTCGAGGCGGCGCGGCCAGCACCCGAGACGGGCGGATCGGATTCCGACTGAGCCGATCAGCCCGGCAGGATCTCGCCGTGCAGCGAGAGCCCGTGCGCGGCCGTGATCCGGGCGCGGACGATCGTGCCGATCAGGTCTTCGGCCGGGCGATCGGCGTTCTCGACGTCGAGCAGCACGATCAGGTCGCCGTCCGTCCGTGCCGCGAGCTGCACGACGCCGCCGGGCGACGGCTCGAGGACCGATGTCGCGTCGGCCGAGCACGACGAGATCCCCTCGTCGGCGTCCGACGGGGACAACGAACGCCTGCCCCCGACAGTCAGCGACACCATGCCGGTGCCCGGCTTGACATCGGTCCCGCGGCGCTTCCGCTCCGCGCGGCTCAGGCCCTCGACCAGCACGTCGTACGCGCGGCCGACCTGTTCGCGGCCGAGCTCGTCGGAGATCTCGGCCTGCACTGCCAGCAGGCGGTTGTTCCGCTCGCGTTTGACAGTCTCGGGGATGTCGTCGGGGATCTTGTCGTACGCCACCGTGCCGGGGCGCGGCGAGTACTTGAAGATGAAGCAATTCTTGTAGCGGGCCCGTTCGAGCAGCCCGACCGTCGCCTCGAAGTCCTCGTCGGTCTCGGTCGGGAAGCCCACGATGATGTCGCCCGACAGCGCGAGCGGGCGGCCGATCTCAGGCTGGTCCAGGTGGTGCCGCGCCCGATCGATGAACTCGTCGTACTCGCCGATCGTGTACCCGCGGTTCATCATCTTCAGCATCCGGTCCGAGCCCGTCTGCGCCGGCACGTGCAGGTACCGGCAGATCCGCTCGTGGTCCCGGATGACCTCCAGCACGTCGTCGCCGAAGTCGCGCGGGTAGCTGGTCACGAAGCGGAGCCGGCGGATCGCGGGGACCTCCTCGTGGATCCGCGCGAGCAGGTCGGCGAAGGTCGTCACGCGCTCGCCCGCGAACGGATCGCGCCGGTGGCCGCCCTTGTAGCTCCGGCCCTTCTGAGGCTGCACGACGCCACCGACCGCCACGGCGCTGCCGTGCTCGAACCGGTAGTGGTTGACCGTCTGGCCGAGCAGCGTGATCTCGATCACGCCCGCGTCCGCCAGCCGCTTGCACTCCTCGATGATGTGCTCGGGCGGGCGGTGGATCTCGGCCCCGCGCGTGAACGGCACGACGCAGTAGGTGCAGAACTTGTTGCAGCCGCGCGTGATCCGGACGTACGCCGAAGCCCCCGGCGCGGCGTCGGCGGGGGAGACCGAACGGCTCAGGTCCAGCATCTCCAGCGAGTCGGCCGCCGCCGAGAGCGTCGAGCTGCGCCGGCTCGAGCTGCCCTGCAGGGCGACGGCGCCCGCCGATCGGCGCGGGGCGCTCCCCGGGTCGTCGGCCGCGAGCGATTCGCGCGTCCGCACCGCGTTGTCGAGCAGCGCGGGGAGCTTGTCGAGCTCGCCTGGCCCGCAGAGCACATCGACCACCGGCATCCGCTCGATCAGGGCCTCGCCGTCGCGCTCGGCCATGCAGCCCAGCACCCCGACGACGAGCCCCGGGCGCTCCCGCTTGGCCTTCTTGACCTCGCCGAGCCGGCTCCAGACCTTCTGCTCGGCGCGTTCCCGGACCGAGCAGGTGTTGTAGAGCACGACGTCGGCCAGATCGCTGTCGGTCGTGAACCGGTAGCCGAGCGCGCGTAGACGCCCCGCCACCAGCTCCGAGTCCAGCTCGTTCATCTGGCAGCCGAACGTCTCGAGATAGACAGACCTGCTCGACATCGCGCGTCGTGAGTGTAGGAAGCGGGCCCGCGTAGACTGAGCGGATGCTCCCGGGCTGGACACGCCGCCTGCCGCTCTCGGTGAAGCTCCTCGGGCTCTTCGGGCTCTGCGGCGCTCTCTCGATGCTGTTGGCGCTCTCGCTGCCCTGGCTGCGGATGCGGAGCCTCGTGGAGGACGGCCAGCGTGAGACCCTCGCCGCCCTCGTCGAGGCGTGGGCCAGCGGGCCAGGGCCCGCTCGCGTGGGCGTCGCCGAGGTCGGAGACGCCAGCGTCGAACAGGTCGAGATCGACGAGGCCCGCGCCCGCGCCCAGGACGACCCGTTCCTCGACCGCGCCCTCCGCCGGCTCGCCGCCGGCACCGAGCCGGACGACCCGCCCCAGGAGGCCGCGTTCTCCGGCAGCTGGGACGGGCTCGACCGCCGGTACCGCTACGCCCGCGCCGGTCGCGACGAGTCCGGTCGGCTCACGAGCGTCATCGTCGCCGAGCGCTCGTCGCGCGAGGCCGCGGTCCGACTCGCGCTGAACACGGCGTTCCTCGTCGCCGCCGGCCTGGTCGTCCTGGGCATCGGCCTGCTCGCGATCTGGTTCGTCGCGGGGCGCTCGGTGCTGCGGCCCGTGCGCGAGCTGCGTGAGTGGGCCGACGCCGTCCGGGCCGGCGACGCGGGCGCCCGCGTGGAGCTGCGGACCGGCGACGAGCTCGAGAAGCTCGCGGACACGCTCAACCTCCTGCTCGACGAGCTGCGCGAGCGCCAGCGTCAGCTCCGCGCGGTCAACGCCGCGATGGACATCAAGCTGAACGAGCTCGCCGAGGCGAACGAGGTCCTGGACGAGGCCGCCGAGCTCAAGGGGCAGTTCGTCGCCTCGGTCAGCCACGAGCTGCGGACCCCGCTGAACGCCATCCTCGGGTTCGCGGGCCTCCTGCAGGAGACCGCCTCCAAGGAGCTCCGCGAGAACGAGGCCCGCCAGCAGGAGCCGCCGACCTCGCTGCAGCGACGCCTGCGCCACATCGGACACATCGAGACCGCGGCCCGCAACCTCCTCCACATGATCGAGGGACTGCTCGAGATGGCCCGCGTTGAGGCCGGCCGCGTCGACGTCCGTGCCGAGCCGCTCGATGCGGAAGAGTTCTGCCGCGGGCTCGTCGGCATGATCGAACCCGACGCCGCTCGGCGCGGGGTCTCGGTCACGCTCGAGGTCCCGCGCGCCCTCCCGCCGATCGTCACCGACCGGCGCATGCTGCAGCACATCGTCCTGAACCTGCTCTCCAACGCGGTCAAGTTCTCCGACCCGCACACCAACAACGGACGCCCCGGGCGCGTCGTCGTCCGCGCCGAGACCATCGCCGGCACCGACGCCGAGGGCGCCGAGGTCCGCCGGTTCCGCGTCAGCGTTATCGACAACGGCCCGGGCGTCCCCGCCGAAGAACAGCAACGCATCTTCGAACGCTTTAAGCAGCTCGATGGCTCCACGACGCGCGAGCACGGCGGCGTGGGTCTCGGGCTGGCCATCTGCCGCGAGCTGGCGACCGTGTTGCAGGGCGAGCTCACGCTCGACTCGTCGGTCGGCCAAGGCTCGATGTTCGGCCTGATCCTCCCGCTCGAGATCGACGTCCCCGGCGACCGAGAGAGCGAGCGTGAGCCGCGGATCGCCCTCAGCGCACGCTCGCCGTTCGATCGCCGCCCCGCCGCCGAGCCGGAGCCGTCCAGCCCGCCCGAGCCGCAGCCGGAGCAGACGCTCGAGCCGTCCGACTGAGCGCGATCGGCCGGCGCCGTGTCGTCACCCCGTGACGGCGCGCTCCAGATGCCGGATCTCGGGCCGGCCGCGCTCACGCCGCTCCACCGCCAGGACGTCGATCCGCCACGGCCGGTCTCGCCATGCGGGCGATCTCGCGAGCGAGTCGACGAGACGGCGGAGCTTCGCCCGCTTGGCGCCGGTCAGCTGCGATTCCGGGCGCCGGTCGCCCGCGACCCCGCGCGCATCGCGTGTCTTCACCTCGACCAGCACCATCGTCCGCCTGTCCGGCGCAACGCAGACCAGGTCCGCCTCTCCGATCCGGGTCCGCACGTTGCGCCCGACCACGCGGAACCCGCGCCGCCTGAGGTACGAGGCCGCACGGCGCTCGCCCCAGGGACCGAGGCCGCCGCGCCGACGCAGCAGGCGACCGATCACGGCGCCGCGCGGGCGTCGGAGCCGGGCCCGTACCACAGCTCGGCGATCTCCAGGAGACGCTGCCCGATCGCGTTGACCTCGCCCTGGCTTGCTCGCGCGATCAGCCCGCCGATGAACCTCTCGCGCTCGGCGTCCCGGCGCTCGGCCCGGATCTCGGCCAGGATCGCGAGCTGCGCCTCATACAGGGGGATCGATGCGCTCTCGATCGACTCCAGGTGGACCCACCAGATCCCGCTGCTCAAGCGGATCGGGCCGGCGGTCCCACCGATCTCGAGCCCGCGCGCCGCCTCGTTGATCTCTTCGATGTTGAAGAATGTCGCCTCGTCGTACGGGCCGCTGTACTCGATCTCCCGCAGGCCGCCCTCGCTGACGTTGAACCGGTTCGGCCGGTCCGACGCGACCTCGACGAAGGTCTTGTCCGACGCGAGCATCGACGCGATCGTCTCCGCGCCCGCCTCGTCGCTCGCGCCCACGCGGATCAGGCGGAGCCGAGCGGTCGGCGGGGGATTCCATCGCTCCGAATCGCGGTTGTAGCGGCGGACCACGTCGCGCCAGCTCACGTTGATCCGGCTCTCGATCTCGCGGTTGATCGTCAGCCGCACCAGCTCCGTGTCGCCGCGACGCTGCAGGAACTCCTCCTCGGTCAGCCCCTCGGTCTCGGCGAGGCGCTGCGTCGCGAGCTCGCGGCTCCCGAGGTTCTGGCTCAGCAGCTGTGTCCGGACCCGCTCGAGGAACGCGCGCAGACCCTGTCGCTGCCCGGCATCGAGCCGCGAGAGCGCCTCGGCACGCAGCAGCTCGTCCGTCAGCTCGCCGCGGAGCCGCTGCGCGATCCGCTGCGCCGCCTCCGCCCGCCACTGCGGCAGCGGCAGCCGGCGCGCCTCGGCGCGAAGGCGGCCCGAGATCGGCTCCAGGAACTCGCTCGCGAAGATCGCACGCCCGTTGATCTCGCCGACCTTGGCGTCGAGCAGCCTCGGATCGTCGGACGCCACCGTCTGGCCGTCCGCCTCTGCCGGCGCCGCCACGATCGTGACGAAGTCCTCCACCCGGAAGCTCTCGGGCGGCTCGGGCCGCTCGCCACCGACCGGGTCGTCATCTCCGCCGCCGACCGGGTCCGGCGCGGGCCCGGGGCGTCCGCCCGTTCCCGATGCCTCGAGCGGCCCGGCGGCATCCCGCTGGGCAACGAACGCGCCCAGATCGACACGCTCGCGGTCGAAGTCGCCACGGATCCGGCTGATCGGGCTCGGGCGGATCGAGCCGCACCCCGAGAGGCCGAACGCGGCGAGCGTCAGCCCGGCAGCTAGAGTGAAGGCCGAGCGGGGGGACGGTCTCGTCATGGGCTCTCCTTGCCCCGCTCGGCCCGTCGCCGCGCGGGGAACAGGCGCGGCAGCAACGACGATCGGAGCGGCATGTCCGACGAACCGAAGATTATCGTGGACGACGACTGGAAGTCGCAGGCCCAGGCGGAGAAGCAGCGGCTCGCCGAGGAGGCCGAGCAAGCCAAGGCCGAGGGCGGCGCCGGAAGTGTCCCGGAGAAGCTCGAGTTCCTCGACCTCGTCCGCATGTTCGCCCAGCAGGCCATGATGTACCTGGGCGCGATCCCCGAGCCCGAGTCCGGGCGTGCCGTGGTCTCGCTCCCGATCGCCAAGATGCAGATCGATCTGCTCGGGATCCTCGAGGAGAAGACCAAGGGCAATCTGAGCGACGATGAGACCGCGCTGCTCTCCGGCGTCCTCCAGGACCTGCGGATGACCTTCGTCGAGGTCTCCAAGGCCGTCGACCAGGCCGTCGCCGAGGGCAAGCTCAAGCCCGGCGCCGGCGGCGGCGCGGGCGGACCGATCCCCGGCGGTCAGGCGCCCGGCGCCGGACCCGTCGTCCCGCCGGCCGGTGGATAACCGCCGGCCGATCGCCGCGTCGGAAGCCCTAGCGAATTCCGGCTAGACTGGAATTCGAGAGGCCCGCCGAACGACTGAGCGAGACAGGACCGCCGGCGGGATAGCCCAGGAGACCCACCGCCGTGGCGGATCAACCCCAAGGCCAGGCCCAGCCGCTCGGCCAGCACCACTTCCTGCTCCGACGTCTGCATTCGCTGTCGGGCATCGTGCCGATCGGCGTCTTCCTGATCGTTCACCTCGTGACGAATTCGTCGGTCGCCTGGGGCGGCTTCGCGCTGCGCGGCGAGGCCGAGTCCGACCTCGGTGTGCTCGCGAACGGCGCCAAGTACTTCCAAGAGGAGGTCCACTGGATCAACACCAGTGTCCCGCACCTCCTGCTGATCGAGATCACACTCTGGGTCTCGATCGCGTTTCACTCGATCCTGGGCTTCTATTACGCCTTCACCGGCAAGCGGAACACCGGACGGTATCCGTATCAGGACAACTGGCGGTACACGCTGCAGCGCTGGTCCGGCTACGTCGGCATCCTGTTCATCTTCTATCACGTCGCCACGCTCCGCTGGGGCTGGGACTTTCTGATCCCGGGCAGCGCACAGTGGTCGCACCACTTCAGCGCCTCCACGCTCGCCGCGGCGCTGCGGGGCTCGGAGATCGGCTGGACACCGATGGGCTTCGCCGTGGCGTTCCTGTACTTCGCGGGGATCACGCTGCTGGTCTTCCACTTCGCCAACGGCCTGTGGACCGCGGCGATCACCTGGGGCCTCACGATCAGCGAGGGCGCCCAGCGTCGCTGGGGCTACGCCTGCGCGGTTGTCGGCGTCGGTCTGATGGCCGCGGCCTGGTCCTCGCTCGGCGGCTTTCTCGCCCTCGACCACGAGAGGGCCGAGCTGGCCGAGATGCGGCTTCTCCTGAACAACCCCGAGGCCAAGGAGGCCGCCATCAAGAAGGTCGGCGAACAGAAGTGGCTCGCCCTGCTCGAGAAGCACGAGCTCACCGACGAGCCCGCCGAGGCCGGGGAGTCGGCCGCGATGGCCGAACCGATTTCTGTTCCGCAGGAATCCGGCGAGTGACGTCCGTCGAAGTGGATCGCGCGGCGACCCCTTCGTCATCGATTCCGATTCGGGGCCGCGTTCGGGCGGCGTGAGGAGTTCGACGTGATTGCCCAGCAGGAAAAGCGAGTCATCGTGGTGGGCGGGGGCCTCGCGGGCCTCGCCGCCGCCGTCCGGGTCGCCGAGCGCGAGGTGCCCGTCGATCTGTTCTCGATGGTCCCGGTGAAGCGGTCGCACAGCGTCTGCGCCCAGGGCGGGATCAACGCCTGCAACGACGTCGCCCGCCAGCAGGGGTACAGCGAGTACCAGCACTTCGACGAGACGATCTACGGCGGCGACTTCCTGGCCGATCAGGGGCCGGTCCTCGAGATGGCCAACTGGGCCCCGAAGGTCATCGATCTTCTCGATCGGATGGGCGTGCCCTTCAACCGGACCACCGAGGGTCGTCGCGACCTGCGTCTCTTCGGGGGCTCGCTCTTCAAGCGCACGCACTTCGCCGGCGCGACGACCGGCCAGCAGCTCCTCTACGCGCTCGACGAGCAGACCCGGCGATTCGAGGCCGAGGGCAGGGTCAACAAGTACGAGTACTGGGAGTTCCTGTGGCCGATCCTGGTCGATTCGGACGCGTCCGCGTCGGAGCACGGCTGGGAGTCGACCGGCAAGCGCTGCGTGGGCATCGTCGCCCAGGACATGCGGACGATGCAGATCCGCGCGTTCCGGGCCGACGCGGTCGTCATGGCGACCGGCGGCAACGGCCTGGTCTTCGGGCAGTCCACCAACTCGGTCATTTGCACCGGCGGCGCCGCCAGCCGCTGCTACCAGGCGGGAGCGTGGTACGGCAACGGCGAGATGATCCAGGTCCACCCGACCGCGATCCCGGGTGCCGACAAGTGCCGACTGATGAGCGAGTCCGCCCGCGGCGAGGGCGGCCGCGTCTGGGTGCCGCGGACCAAGGGCGACACCCGCAAGCCCGCCGAGATCCCCGAGGGCGAGCGCTGGTACTTCCTCGAGGAACGCTACCCCGATTACGGCAACCTCGTGCCGCGGGATATCGCGACGCGCGAGATCTTTGATGTGTGCGTCAACGACGGCATGGGCGTCGACGGCAAGAACCAGGTCTACCTCGACCTGACCCACCGCGACCCCGAGTACCTGACCCGCAAGCTCGGCGGCATCATGGAGATCTACGAGAAGTTCGTCGGCGAGGATCCGCGCACGACGCCCATGAAGATCTTCCCAGCCGTCCACTACTCGATGGGCGGCATGTGGACCCAGTTCACGCCCGGCAGTTACACGCCCGGGTCCCCGACGCCTGCGCACAAGCCGGGCAACGTGCCGCCGATCGACGCCGAACCCGGGCGCGGCATGGCGGTGGGGGCGCCGAACAACATGATGACCAACATCGAGGGCCTCTACGCCTTCGGCGAGGTCAACTTCGCCTACCACGGCGCCACCCGTCTCGGGGCGAACGCGCTGCTCAGCTGCATCTTCGACGGCCTCTTCTGCGGGGCCTCGGTCGTCAATTACGTCTCCGATTGCGTCCCGGGCACGCCGGTCACCCAGTCGGTTTACGACGACGCGACCGCGCTCGAGCAGGCGAAGATGGACCGGATCGTCGGGACCGCCGGCGGCGACGCCGAGGCCGATCCGGCCCTGAACCCGTACGCCATCGGCAAGGAGCTCGGCGAGGAGATGCTCGCCAGCAGCACCGTCGTCAAGACCGAGCAGCGCCTGCAGCAGGCCCTCGACACCGTCGCGGCTCTCAAGGACCGCTACGCCCGCCTGCAGCTCGGCGACGCCCAGATGTGGACCAACCAGTCGCTCAGCTACGCCCGCGCCGTCGGGGACATGCTCGAGATGGCCGAGGTCATCCTGCTCGGCGGCAAGGAGCGCAAGGAATCCCGCGGCTCGCACTACCGCACCGACTACCCCGACCGAGATGACGCCAACTTCTTCAAGGCGACCGTCGCCGAGTTCCAGCCGGGCGATCGCACACACAAGATCTTCTACCGACCCGTGCAGTGCGACCTCGTCGCCCTCCGCGCGCGCACCTACGGCAAGACAGACGGCGCCGCCGAGAAGACCGCCCAGAAGACCGAGGACGCAACCGCCGCGACGGCGAGCTGATCCGTTCGACGACGAGCCAAGGAGACGTCCATGCCCGCAGTCGCCAGCAAGCCCCAAGTCCCAACCGCCGAGGAGCGCGCCGTCAACCGCGGCAAGGCCGTCAGCCCGCGCACCATCCTCGTCCGCGTCAAGCGGTGCGACGGGCCAGGCAAGCCCTCATACTGGCAGGAGTTCAACGTCCCGCTCGAGGCGCCCGGCGAGAACGTCATCTCCGTGCTCAAGACCATCGCCTCCAACCCGGTCACCACAGACGGAAAACGCACCACGCCGGTCGTCTGGGATTCGGGCTGTCTCGAGGAGGTCTGCGGCGCTTGCACGATGCTCATCAACGGGGCCGCCCGCCAGAGCTGCTCGTGCCTCATGGACGAGTACGCCCCCGAGGAGGGCGACGTCCTCACGCTCGAGCCGATGAGCAAGTTCCCGGTCGTCCGCGACCTCTGGGTCGACCGCGACCGACTCTTCCACAACCTGAAGCGCGTCAAGGCCTGGGTCCCGATCGACAGCACCTACAGCTTCGGCCCCGGCCCGACGGAGAGCCCCGACAAGCAGGGCGTCCGGTACGACCTCTCGACCTGCATGTCCTGCGGCTGCTGCCTCGAGGCCTGCCCGCAGTTCAACCTCGAGCCGGACAAACAGGACTGGGACACGGCCTTCGTCGGCGCCCACGCCATCAGCCAGGCCCGCCTCTTCAACGAGCACCAGACCGGAAAGGCGCTCAAGCGCGACCGCCTCGATGCCCTGATGGGCCAGGGCGGCGTCTCCGACTGCGGCAACGCCCAGAACTGCGTCAAGGTCTGCCCCAAAGAGATCCCGCTCACCGAATCGATCGCCTCGATGGGACGCGCGGTGACCATCCACTCGATCGCCCGCTTCTTCCAGTCCAAGTAGCGGCGCCGATCCCCTCCCGAGCTCCACCCGACAGCCGGTCCGGAAACACGCCGTCGCTGCGCCGGTCTGCACCGGTCGCGCGGCCCCGCGTCTGAACCGATTGACGAGCCCGCCTCGATCCTGGGGGCGGGCGGGCCGATGACCCCCCGGACGCGATCCGGAGGGGAGCCGTGGACACAGATCATCCCAACACCCTGGGCCAGCGCGGCCAGTCCTGGCGCGCGCTCGCGCTGCCCGTCGCCGCCGCGAGCCTCGCGGTCATCGCGGTCAGCCTCGCCGTCAGCGCCTTCGGCGCCGCCGTCGGGGCCGGGCTGCTCGTCATCGCGGCCTGCGGTGTCGCGCTCGTCGTATTCCCGGGGCTGACGATCGGCCGCGGACGCCGCGCGATCGAGCAGGCCATCGCGGGCGCCGAGCTCCCGTCGCTGCGCGAGGTCGAGGGCCGCATCCGGCGCATCGTCCGGACGCCCGCCACCGTCACCATCGGCTACGACGCCTCCGACCCCGCCTGCCGCGATCTCGCGGTCGCCCGGCTGGACATCGCCCGCTGGGTCGAGATCCCGGAGGGCCGGCTCGAGTCCGTGCGCACGCCCGAGGGTGTCGCGGCGCTGGGCTTCGCGGCCGCGGTCATCGGGTCGCCCAAGGGCCCGGCCGTCCGACTCTCGCTCGATGGCTCCGCGGGACCGGTCTGGAAGTTCGGGTCTTCGTTCGACATCGACGGTGTGCTCGCGACCGGCTCGGTCCCGGGGTCGATCGAGGTCGACGAGCCGGTCTCGCCGAGCGAACTCGCCGCCGTGATCGAACTCGGCGCCTCGACATCCGTGGGCGCCTGGAATCGGGCCGGGCGCGCCGTCCGCTCGATCGTGCGCAATCAGGTCGGCGTTGTCGCCGAGGCCTTCGCCGGCGCCGTGGCGCTCGACGAACGCGCCGACGTGCCCGCCGAGGACCGCATCGCCGCTGCACGAGCCGTCTCGCCCTCGCTCGTGGGCGCCGCCATGCTGGCGGCGAGCCGCAACCGCGACGGCGTCGAGCGCCTCGAGACCGCCGAGACTGCGGCGCGCGAAGACGGCGAGCGGGCCGCCGTGGCGCTGCAGGACATCCTGTGCTCCGACGGGCCCCCGGCCGGCGGCTTCGCGCGGGCCGCGGCCGCCGCGGCCGTCGTGCTCTGGTCGTGCGAGGAGGCCCGCCTCGACGCGACCGCCGACGACCTCGCCGACGACGTCGTCGATGCGCCCTGGCTCCGCACACGCGACTCCGATCGCCTGGTGCTGATCACCGCGATCCGATCGGTGCAGGACGCCCGCGCCGCGACCATGGTCCTCCGCGGCGCCGATCTCGCGGCCGCCTGAGCCCGGGAATCAGGCCGAGAGATCCAGATGCCCGTCCGGGCCGGTCACCGGCCGCTCGCTCGAGCGGGGCGTGTCCGCGGCGTCGTCCGAGCCGAGCTCGATCGAATCGCCCTCGCGTTTCTTCGGCTGGCGCTCGCGCCGCTCGCGCTCGCGTCGCGCCTCCGCGTCGACGCGCGGGACGGGCGTCGAACGCTCGGTGCTGCGCGTGACCGGGCGGAGGCCCTCATCCATACCGCTGGTATCGACAGCGCCCGAGGTACGACTTCGATCCCGCCGCCCGCGCAGTTCCGGCGCCTGACCGGAGTGGGGGAGTCGTCCGCCCGTCATCCGCCCGGGACTCGGCCGGGATCCCTAGGCGCCGAGGATGTTGATGCCGCAGTCGACGAAGATCGTCTCGCCGGTGACGCCCCGACCCAGGTCGCTGCAGAGGTAGACGGCGGTGCCGCCGACGTCCTCGCCCTCGACCCCGCGGCGCAGCGGCGCCCGCTCGGCCGCCTCGGCCGCCATCCGGTCGGTGCCGCCCACCGCGGACGAGGCGAGCGTGCGCAGGTAGCCGCCGGAGATCGCGTTGACCCGGATCCCGTCCGGCCCGAGTTCCGACGCCAGGTACCGCGCCGTGCACTCGAGCGCCGCCTTGGCCACACCCATGACGTTGTACCCCGGGACGACCTTGTCGCCGCCGTAGTAGCTCATGCACAGGACCGTCCCGCCGGTCTTGGCCATCAGCGGCCGCGCTCGCTGCGCCATCGCCGCCAGCGTGTACGCCGAGATGTCGAGAGCCTGCGTGAAGACCTCGCGCGGCGTCTCGACGAACCGGCCCTCCTGGAGGTATTCGCGATCTGCGAACGCGATCGAATGGATCAGGAAGTCCATGCGGTCGTGCCGCTCGGCGTAGCCATCGAAGACGCGGTCGAGCTCGGCGTCGCTCGAGGCATCGAGCGGCATCATCCAGGGGTCGGGCGTGCCGATCGCCTCGACCGCCCGCCGCGTGCGGCGCTCGTTCTTCTCGCCCGGCAGGTGCGTGTAACCGCATCGCGCCCCCTGCTCTGTCAGCGCCTTGGCGATGTACCAGGCGTACGACCGCTCGTTCGCGATCCCGACGACCAGACCCTGCTTGCCTTCGAGCAACCCCATGGTGCGCCCCTTCCTCTTCGCGTGATCGCGAGTGTAGATCGCCCGACGCGTACGATCACCGCGTGACGCGACGCCCCCGCTTCCCAGAGCGACTGAACGCCCTGCCGCTCGCGGAGCTCTACGAGGAGCTGGGCCGGACCGGGCTGATCCGCCGGGCGCTCGAGCTCGCGCGGGACGAGGACCTCGGTCCGGGCGAACGAGACGCCACCGGCGAGGTCGTCGCGGCCGGGCGCGGGGACGAGGTCGTGAGGATGGTCATCCGCGCACGCGAGCGTGGGGTGCTGTGTGGCGCTCGCCCCCTCGTCGATCTCGCGAGCGTGTTCGCCGGCATCGAGGTCGCGCCCGAGTTCGACGACGGACGCCCGTTCGACGCCGGAGAGACAGTCGCGCGGGTGTCGGGCACACGATCCGCGATCGTGCGCGCCGAACGCACGATCCTCAATGTCCTCGGGCGTCTCAGCGGTGTCGCGACGCGGGCGTCCGCGTTCGTCGGCGCCGCCGGCGATGGGGCCGCCCTTCTCTACGACACCCGCAAGACCACGCCCGGGCTGCGCGTGCTCGAGAAATACGCCGTGCGCTGCGGCGGGGCGTGCTGCCACCGGCTCGGGCTCCACGACGCCGTGCTGATCAAGGACAACCACCTCGCCGGGCTCTCGTCCGACGGGATCGCGGCGCTGGTCGCGCGGGCCCGCTCGGCACCGGACGTCTCGTTCGTCGAGGTCGAGGTCGACACGCTCGAGCAGCTCGACGCGATCCTCGCGCTGCCGGCAGAGCGTCCCGACGTGGTGCTGCTCGACAACATGTCGCCCGCCGAACTGCGCGAGGCCGTCGTCCGCCGGGATGCCAGAGCGCCGGGGGTCTCGCTGGAGGCGTCGGGCGGTGTCACGCTCGACTCGGTCGGAGCGATCGCCGCCACCGGCGTGGACCGCGTGAGCGTGGGCTCCATCACGCGCGACGCGACGTGGATCGATTTCGGTCTCGACGCGGGCTGAGCCGTTCAGCCGCCGACGCGCCCGAGCGCGTCCTTCTCCTGCGCGGTCACCCACTCGTCGATCGCCAGCACCGTGTCCTCGTGGAACCGCAGCGCCGCCTCGATCGATCGACCGTCGTTCAGGTCGTTGCAGAGGATCGAGAACGCGACGCTCGTGTGGCCCCGCGCGCCGATGACGTAGCCGGAGAGGCACCGCACACCCCGGATCGTGCCCGATTTGGCCAGCACCGCGTTCTGCGGCCGGCGATCCCGGAACCTCGACCGGAGCGTTCCCTCGCCGACCGACGGAAGCGAGGCGAACATCGCCGGTCCGGCGGCCTCATCGCGTGCCACAACGGCCAGCCACTGCGCCATCGTGTCCGCGGAGACCAGGTTCTCGCGGCTCAGCCCGGATCCCTCAGCGATCCGAGTCGCGGCCGCATGCGACGCCCCGAGCCGGCCGTTCAGCAGCATGCGGACCACCGCCGCGCCGCCCGCGAACGACCCCGGCGCCCCTGTGCTCTCGTGCGCGATCAGCTTGAACAGGCTCTCGGCGTACAGGTTCTGGCTGTCCGCGTTGGTCCGCCGGAGTACGTTCGCCATCGACGTCGTCACCCGCGCGATCTCTCGTGCGCCGTCGAACCGCTCGTCCTCGCGCGCCAGCCGCACCGCGTCGCTCGGCTCGTTCCCGCGTCCCACGCGGATCCCGCGGGCGCTCAGGTAGGTCGCGAGCAGATTGGCGGCGAACGTCGGCGGCTCGTGGATCGCCACGTCGGCGGCCGCGGGCGAGCCGAGGCCCACGCGACCCGCGAGGCGGAAGCGGTTCGCGGGCGTCGGGCGGAAGACCGAGATCGCCGACCGCTGGCGTGCGCTCGTCGTCGCGTCGTTCTCCATCTCGATCCAGGTCGCGCGGCTGTCCGGCAGCGGCTCCAGCGTGTAGCTCGGCGGGTTGCCGGCGCCCAGCGACGACGGGCGGACCACCACCGTCATCACGTTGGTGTGGAACGACACGCCCGCCACCTCGGCCGCGTAGCTCCGATTGAGCTGGTCCCGCGGCCACGACGGGTGGGTCCACTCGCGGTCGAAGACCCGGTCGTCCGCGATGATCTCCGAGACCCGATCGACGCCGCCGACCTCTTCGACCGCCGCGGCGAGCCGCTCGAGCAGCTCGCCGGTCGACATCCGCGGCTCGCTCCGACGGAGCAACGCCGGGTCGCCGAACGCCGGGTCGCCGCCGCCCCGGAGGATCAGGCGGTCCCCGTCGAGCAGCAGCGTGGTCTCGAACTGGTAGTCGGGCCCGAGCGTCAGCAGCGCCGCCCCGGTCGTCAAGAGCTTCATGTTCGAGGCGGGGATCAGCGTCCGCCGTCCGTCGCCGTTGGCCCCCGGATCGTCGAACGACGCGGCGAGACGGCCGTTCTCGATCGAGCTCACCCGCACGCTCACCGCGCTCTCGGCGAGCGCCGCCCGCCGGTTGAAGGACGCCTCGATCCGGCGGCTCAGGTCCTGCCCGAGCGCGGGCAGCGCCGAGACCAGAAGGGTCGAAAGCAGAACCGACCACCGAACCCGGGGGCACGCAGAAGGTGCGCCACCGCATCGGCGCTCCACGCCGCACGTCGTCTCTTTGATTCGCTGCACCGCGTCCTCCTCGCCGCTGAGACTATCGGCAGCGCCGAGGGCGCCACTCCAGCCCGCCGGCACCCAGCGACTACGCCCTCGCGAGTGCGGATCCGGATGTATCAGTCGCCCGCTCAGGACGAGGGACGGGCCAACGCCCGAACGTCGCCGAGCGTGGCGTTCGCGGTCGCGTCCAGCTCGATCCAGAGCCGGTCGCCAACCGCCGGCGCGTGCGTCACCGCGTCACGCGCCGCGGCGCTCAGATCGCTCGCCTGGACCGTCTCCAGCGTCGTCAGCCGCACCGAGACCGCGACCCCGGGCCGGACCGGGTTGCAGACAACGAACGCGATCGGCTCGTCCTCCCCGGGGACCACGATCTCGACCGTCCATCGCCAGGGCAGGCCACGCCACGAGACACGGGCCTTGGCCTCGAAGTGCTCGAGCGTCCGGTCGAGGAACTCGCGCACCGCGGGCAGCTTCGCGCCATCGATCGCGTCGAGCAGCACGTCAAGCTCCGGCTGAACGAACCGGTCAGACCAAACGCCCGCGGGCGGGGGCCCCATCAAGTCGCTCTGCTCAGCCGCCATCACGTGCCTCCGACGGGCCACCCTCGGCCGTCCCCTATACTTAGCCCTCAAGCCCCGCCGGGGCGTCCACTCCACCCGGAGGAACGAAGACTGGCCTTCGACCCCGCAAACTCCCGCGGCGTGCTCGTCGTCGACGACCACCCCCAGAACGCCGAACTCCTGCGTGAGTACCTCGACGAGCTGGGCTGCCCCGTCCGCTGCGTGCCAGACGGCGAGTCCGCGCTCCGGTCGGTCGAGAACCAGCCGCCCGACGTCATCCTGCTCGACGTGATGATGCCCCGGATGTCCGGCTACCAGGTCTGCGAGAAGCTGAAGCAGGACGACTCCACCCGCGAGATCGCGGTGGTCATGGTGACCGCCCTGCACGACCCCGCCGATGTCGAGCGTGCCGCCGAGGCCGGCGCCGATGACTTCGTCACCAAGCCGGTGAACCGCGTCGCCCTCCAGATGCGCGTCCGCACAGTCCTCGAGCTCGCCGCGCTCCGCCGTTCCTAGGCCGGCAGCTTCGCCGCGAGCCCCCCCGCCAGCCCGGCGTTCGACTCGACCAGCCCGAGATTCGCCCTCAGCGTCTCGCCCCCGCTCAGCCGGTGCAGCGCCGCGAGCACGAGCGGCGTCCGGTCGCGTCCCTCGGCCTCGCTCGCCTCGATCTCCGCCGACTCCAGCCACGAGGCCCACGCCCCGGCATCGAGCTCCAGCTCGGCCGGCACCGGGTTGCATACCAGCACCGCCGAGCTCGCCGTCGAGAGGTGCGCCCCGCAGAACGCCGCGAGATCCTCGATCGAATCGAACCGCCCGTCCACGCCCGCGCCCCCGTCCCGCAGGTAGAAACCAGGGAACCGGTCCGTCCGCCAGCCGACGACCGGGACGCCGAGTGTCTCCAGCGCCTCCCGCGTCGATGGCACATCGAGGATCGCCTTCACGCCGCTCGCGACCACCACGATCGGCGTCCGCGAGAGCGCCAGCAGATCGCTCGAGACGTCTAGAGACTCGCCATAGCCGCGGTGCACGCCACCGAGCCCGCCGGTCGCGAACACACGCACGCCGGCCTGCGCTGCGATCGTCGCCGTCGTCGAGACCGTCGTCGCGGCGTCCTCCCGCCGGTGCATCGCGATCGTCAGGTTCGAGAGCGATACCTTCGCCGGCGTGCCCTCGAGGAACGCCCGGAGATCATCGTCGTCCAGCCCGACCATTGGACGCCCGCCGATCAACCCGACCAGCGCCGGCTCCGCTCCGCCCGCTCGCACCGCGTCCGCCAGCCGGCCCGCCAGCGGCATCGCCGACCCCCGCGGCACGCCGTGGGCGAGCAGCGTGGTCTCGAGCGCGACCGCCCGAGCGGGGTCCTCAAGCCGATTGACGACGTCGAGCCGCATCATGTCAGTATGCCGGCCCGGGGCCCAGAAAGCAGCGGGGCCCGGTTGCCCGGGCCCCGCGCCGTTCGGTTCTCGATCACGTCACGCTCGGGTGATCAGCCGACCAGGTCCTTCAGGCCCTTCATCGGGCGGACCTTGACGACGTTCCGGGCCGGCTTGGGCTTGAACATCATCTCTTCGCCGGTGAACGGGTTGACGCCCTTGCGGGCCTTCGTCGCAGGCTTGCGCTGCACGGTGACCTTCATCATGCCCGGCACCGTGAACGCCTCGGCCTTGCCCCTCTTCAGGTCCGCCGCGATCATCTGGCCCATGACCTCGAAGACGCCGGCGACCTCCTTCTTGGAGATCCCGACGTGCTCGGAGATGATTGTCATCACCTCGCTCTTCGTGCGCGGCTTCGGCGCCGAGGTGATCCGGGTCGGGCGCGGCGAGGCGGCGCTGCGGGCGGCCGGCTTCTTGGTCGTCCGGCGAACAGTCTTCTTCCTGGTGGCTTTCTTCGCGGTTCTCTTGGCCATTTGTCTGCTCCGTTGCTCTCGGGAACCCGGCGCACCGCCGGGGTTCTCGCTCTCGAAACAGCCGGATTCCGTCCGGCGTCGCGAAGATATCGGCACTCGCACCCGATTTCACCCTGTTTTTTCAGGGGTTTCCGGCCATCGGGCACAAAAAACCTCGAAAAACACAGTCTCTCCGGCCTTTCACCCGCCCGGATCGACCTCGAGACGCACCAGCGCGTGGTCGGAAAGCCCTTGTTCCATAGGCGATCGGGCGTACTCGGCCCCCGTCAGCCCGCCCGCGACCGCGCGTGAACAGAACGCGTGATCGAGCCGGTACGCCGTCCCACGATGAGAAACCCAGGAATACTCCCGCCGGCGTGACGCGAACGCGTCGTCGTACCCGAGCGAGGAGATCCGCCCCAGCATCGCAGGGTCGCGGCACGTCGCGCCCGGCTCATCCAGCCGGTGACGTGTGCAATTCAGATCGCCCACGATCACGTGACGGTCGCCCGCGTGCTCGCGAGCCACGCCCAGCAGCCTCCGCCACGCCAGATTCCGCGCCGTCCGGGCCGCGCCCACGCCCTTCGCCGGCACGTGCGCGATCGTGATCCTGGTGCCATCTCCCGCGATCGCGCTCAGAACGCCCGCGAAATCGCGCCCATCTCGCGCACCGCCGACGTTCGAGCGATCCAGCCCGACACGCGACGCGAGCAGCAAACCGTTCCCGCCCTCGGGGCCGCTCAGCGCCACCTGGTCGGCATAGCCGTGGTCGTACAGCACCCCGCGCAGCGACCCGCCGCGGCACGCACGGAACTCGCACAGACCGATCACGTCCGCGTCCTGTTCGAGAAGCTCCAGCGCGATCAGCGGCAGGCGCTCCGGCCCGCCGCCGTGCAGGATGTTCCAGAACACCACGCGCAACCGCCTAGGTCTTCCTTGAGCGCTCCGTAGCGCCCTCCGGGCGCACACTCACTCGCGACCGCTCGCGGGCAGAGTCTCGCGGAGCGGTCGGCCGGTCGGAATGGGCCGCGACGCCACCGCATCGACCGCTCTAGATTACCCGCACGGAGCCCCCACGCAACCGATCCCGCACTCGCCGCGAGTTGTCCACAATGCCCGACGCCACGCCCCTCGTCGCCTGCTGCCGCACACTGCCGGGCGAGCTCCGCATCGAGGGCGCCGACGTCCGCGTCCTCGGCGACGACCGCGCCGGACCGGAGACCACCCCGGACTTCGTCCGCGGCGCCGCGATCATCGTCTCCACCTTCCACGACAAGATCGGGCCCGAGATCCTCGAGGCCGCCGGCCCCGCCCTCCGCGGCGTCTGCAACTATGCCGTCGGCTTCGACAACATCGACCTCGCGGCCTGCCGCGAGCGGGGCGTGACCGTGACCAACACGCCCGACGCCGTCACCGAGGGCACCGCCAACATGGCCTGGCTGCTCGTCATGGCCGCCGCCCGGCGCCTGATCGAGGTCGACCGCTACGCGCGCTCGGGCGACTGGGCGACCGGCCGCCCGCTCGCCATGGGCGACTTCATGGGCATGGACCTGACCGGCAAGACGCTCCTGATCGTCGGCGCCGGGCGCATCGGCTACGCGACCGCCCTCCGCGCCCTCGCCTTCGGCATGCGCATCGAGTACGTGGCCCGCACCCGCAAGGTGCACTACGAGCAGAGCCCGCTCGGCGCCCGGTGGGTGTCGCTCGACGAGGGCCTCGCCGCGGCCGACGTCGTCAGCGTCCACACGCCGCTCTCCGAATCGACCCGCCACCAGATCGGCGCCCGCGAGATCGCGCTGATGAAGCCGGACGCGATCCTGGTCAACACCGCCCGCGGGCCGGTCGTCGACGAGCGGGCCCTGGCCGACGCGCTGGCCCGCGGTTACCTCTGGGGCGCCGGCCTCGACGTCTTCGAGCACGAGCCGAAGGTCCACCCGGGGCTGGTCGGGGCGAAGAACGTCGTCATGGCGCCGCACATCGGCTCGGCCGAGATCCGCTGGCGAGAGGCGATGACCGTCATGGTCGCCGAGAACGCGAGCGCCATCCTCGAAGGGCGCGAGCCGCCGAACCGGGTCGTTTAGTCCTGCGGCGTGCGAGGGGTTGCCCTCGCGCCGTGACCGATCGTCCTTCCGATCGCGCGGAAGTCGGCCTCTCGGACGATCCCGCCGCAACCCGCCAACGACGTGGCCGGTAGCCCAGAGCGAGCGCCGGTGCAACGCCGGCACACGACCAGCGGCGCCGCGGCGTGGGGGCGGGGCGTCGACAGCACGGGGTCTCACATGACGACGAAGACGACCATCGGTCTATCGGCCGCCGCCGGCCTCGCGCTGGGCGCGGGGCAGGCGAGCGCCCAGTTCACGACCGTCCTGAACATTACGGGGCCCGACGAGACCTTCCTGAACAACGTCGGACCCGACACACAGGTGAACATCTTCGACGGAGGGCGGGTCTCAATCGCCGGCGGGATCGAGGGGCCGAACACCGAGATCAGCGTCACGGATCGTTCGGTCTTTGCGCATCTCGTGCAAGGGCCCGGTGTCGCCATCCGCCTCCTGCCCGGATCGACCGCACAACTCGGTCGACTGACGGATGCGACGCTCGACGCCGACGGCGCGTTTCTGTACGGTGGCCTCGTCCTCGAAGACGGTGCCGTGGCGAATCTCCGGCAAGGCACTCGGCGCGGAGGCCCCGGCCGCATCGTGGTCGACGGCGGCACGCTCAATGTGCTGGGCGCCGACATTGGGGGCGGGTCCGCCTCGGACACTTCCGTTGAACTCACACGCGGCACGCTCCGAGTCGAGAGCGGGAGCGTACACAACGCCTTACGCAGACCAGGGGGCACCTCTATCGCAAGCCTCAACGAGACACTGCTCGACCTACAAGGCGGAGCGGTATCGCTGGCCGATCGGTCGTTCGTCGAGCGGGCGGTGATCACCCGTGGTTGGCTCGAGGGTGCACTGTGGGCCAACGTCGTCGAGATGTCGGGCGGAACCGCGGAGTTCATTCGGACCGAGAACCTCCGCCTATCCGGCGGGCGTCTCGCCGCACTCGATCTCGGAGGGGGCGCAGAATCCGAGCGATTGATTACGGGCGCCGACTTTGAACTCAACGGAGATCCCATCGCCGGGCAGTCGCCGTTGCTCGCGCCGGGCGACGTGCTGGCGGGTGTGCTCGCAGATGGTTCGGTCTTCATCTTCCCGCAAGATCGCGAGTTCATCAACATCTTCGGCGCGATCACCCTCGAGCCCGCCTCGCCGCCGCCGGCCGATCCGATGCCTCAAGACCTGCCCGTCGGGGGCCTCCGCCCCGGCCAGTCGCTCACGCTCGGCCCCGGTCAGACAACGCCGGACGACTACCGCGTCCTCCGGGGCTCGCTCACGATCGACGGTGGGTCGACCGGCGACGACCTCATGCTCATCGGCGACCTCACGCTACTCAGCGGCGAGACCGGACGCTGGCTCTCCGTCTGCGCCGGATCGACGGTCCGCATCGACGGCGGCGCGCTCGGCTTCGGATTCGATGTCGCCGACAGCGTTCTGATCTCGTCGGGTTCCGACGGCGGGGGCGCGTCGGTGCGCGGGAACAGCACGGCGACCTTCAGCGGCGGGAAGCTGTTCGAGCGGGCCGAGTACGCCGAAACGGTGCCGGTCCGCCTGATCGGCGGCGAGTTCTTCGTCGACGGCGTCCCCGCCACCGACGGGCCGAGGACGTTCGACCGCCAGACGCGCATCGTCGCCACGCTCGAGGACGGCACCGTCGTGACCACGATCGCCCGGGGCATCATCGACCCCGCCGGCAGCATCGTGGACATGGTCGGGTCGCCGGCGCAGATCGAGTTTATCTCGGCCGAGCTTCCGAACTCCAGCGCCAACCCCGCCGTGATCGAGACCGGTGTCGCTTCGGAGAAAGGCCTCCGACCGGGCGAGTCGCTCGTCGTTCGAGGGGATGCCGTCCTGCCCGAAGCGTTCGTCGCCTCTGAGGCCTCGCTGACCATCGAGAGCGGCACTATCCGCGGCAACCAGACCGCAACCCGCTCGATCGTTGCGATCACCGGCGGTGCGAGCGACGACGGTGAACTCACATTGGTTGACAGCCAGGCCCAGATCACGGGCGGCGACCACGCCGATCTGTTCGTCGCGATCGAGCGATCGCAGGCCGAGCTCCGCGATGTTTCGCTCCGCGGCCTGGCCATCGACGCCGGGAGCCAGGTAACGACCAGCAATCTCCGGGCCGAGATAGCTCTCACGAGTGCTGCCCGATTCGACCTCGAGAACGGGATCGTTGCCGGATTTACCAGGATCATCGGCGACGCGGAATCCAGAATCCGCGATGCGCAAATCGAGCAACTACGGGTCGAAGACCGCGCCAGCGTCGAGTTCCTCTCCGGCACGTTCGGGCCCACGCTGCTCGACAGCGAGGGCCGCCAGGTCGTCCGGGGAGGCACGTTCGAAGAGATCGAGGTACGCAGGGCCGGCCAGGGCACCGACCGCAACGTCACGGCGCTGATCGAGGGCTCGCCGCAGATCGGACGCCTCCGTTCGGAAGCCGAGGCTCTCACGACGATCGCGGGAGGGCTGATCCAGAGCTACACGCTGGGTGGTGCCGGGGTGTTCGAGTTCCTGGTCCGCCAGGCGACGCTCGACGGGGAGCCCCTCGACCCGCCGCTCGCCTTCGGCGAGTCACGCCTGTTTACCGCCGACCAGCGGAACATCCGTCTCGCGGGCACGCTCCGAGACGGCGACCCCTTCGAGATCCGCTTCATCACCGACTTCTTCGGCGGTGACTTCGTGAGCCCGTTCACCACCGGGGGCGTGCGGATCACCCGCGTCCCCGGCCCATGCAACGACGCCGACCTGGTCTTCCCGTTCGGCCGTCTGACCCAGCTCGACGCCGCGGAGTTCGTGACGCTGTTCTTCGCCGATGACCCCGCCGTCGCGGCGTTCGCCGAGCCGACCGACATCGTCAACCAGGCCGACGTCGACGCGTTCGTCGCCCTCTTCTTCCAGGGTTGCCCGAGCTAGACCCAACGCTCGGGAACTCAGAGGGCGTCGGACCACGCCACCCAGATCCCATGTCCCGAGCGGCGAGCCCCCGGCCCTACCTCCCGAAACGCCCCGGCGTCGCGTTCTCGCCGAACTGCAGCTCGAGGTACCGGGCCACGTAGTCGACGATCGAGTCCGCCTCGGGGATGTCGGGGTTGCCCGTCGTGCCGTACGGCTCGAACCGCATCCCCTTGAACCGCATCACCGCCTCGTCGACGCTCAGCCCGTGCTGCAGCGACAGGCTGAACGCCCGGCAGAACGCCTGGCACATGCCCGAGAGCGCCGAGCCCTCCTTGGCGATCTTCAGGAAGATCTCGCCCGGACGCCCGTCCTCGTACAGGCCGACGGTCAGGTACCCCTCGTGCCCCGCGACGTTGAACTTGTGGGTGACGGACTCGCGGGTGACGGGCAACGCTCGGCGGGTGGCGACCATCGGCAACGGATCCTCCGGGGCCCGGCTGTCGTCCCCCGGACGCCGCGGTGAGGCGGGGCGGGGATCCGGATCGGGGCCCTGTTCGCTTTCTTTCCGGGCGTCGCCGTTCGTCACGCGACGAGCGTAGTCGGCCCGAGTCCTTTCAGGCGAAGGCTTCTATCGGACGCGTCCGCCCCGGCGCTCCAACCGGCCCCCTCGCTTGCTCCCCGCCGACGGGCGGTCGATACTTCCCCCCATGGGAACCGCCCGCCGAGACCCGACCCCGCCGACGCGGGACCAGACCCGCGAGGCGGGCGCGACGCGCCCGGCGCTGCTCTGCTGGGTCTCGCTGGCCGTCCTGCTGGCCGCGGGCTCCCCGGTCGTCGCGGGCGCCCGTGACTCGGCGCTGACCGCCGCCCGCTCGATCCGCCTGCTCCAGGCGGTCGGGCTCGCGCCGGCCGAGCGCGTCGAGCCGGCCGCCGACCGGCGTCCCTCGAGCAAGCCCAGCGCCCCGCGAGTTCTCGCGACCGCCGCGCCCAGGCTCGGCCCCGTGGCGACGCCCGCCCCGGGGCTCGAGACCGATCTGCCCCCGCCGTCCGCCTGACCGGCCGGCCGATCGTTCTCCCAATCAAAACCAGCGAAACCCATGACGCGCCCCGGCCACGACGCCGCGCGGCGCGGGAAGGCACGCCCATGCCAGGCAACGACATCCCGGTCCTCGGACCGGTCCTGAAGAAGTTCTTCGGCTCGCGCAACGAGCGCTACGTCAAGAGGTACACGACCCGCGTCGAGCAGATCGGCGCCCTCGAGCCCGAGATGCGCGCGATGACCGACGCGCAGCTCAAGCAGCGCGTCGCCGAGCTCCGCCAGCAGCACGACGACGGCGCCGGCGTCGACGACCTGCTCATCCCGATGTTCGGCGTCGCGCGCGAGGTGATGGACCGCCAGATCGGCATCCGCTCGATCTTCAACCCCGAGCACAAGTTCGACCCGACGCCGCTGCCCAAGGCCGCCCGCGAGGCCTTCGAGGCGACCCGGAAGCTCATCTCCGAGACCTCCGACGCCGAGCCGGCCGGCGACTTCCTGGGCTGCTCCGAGATCGTCCCGTCCTGGCGCTTCGTCGAGATCCCCCACGTGATCAACGACGCGGTCCGCGATCTGCACCCGCAGAGCCGCCCGCCGTTCCGCTCCAGGCCGTTCGACGTCCAGCTCATCGGCGGCATGGTCCTCGCCGGCGGCAAGATCGCCGAGATGAAGACCGGCGAGGGCAAGACCATCGTCGCGCCGCTCGCCGCCTCGCTCGCGGCCCTGCGCCGCAAGCAGGTGCACGTGGTCACCGTGAACGACTACCTCGTCCAGCGCGACCGCGACTGGGTCTTCCCGTTCTTCTGGGGCCTCGGCATGACGGTGGGGGCGATCCACCCCCAGCACCAGCAGCCCGAGGACGTCAAGCGGCAGATGTACCGCTGCGACGTCGTCTACGGCACGACCAGCGAGTTCGGCTTCGACTACCTCCGCGACAACATGAAGCGGTCGGTTGAGCAGCAGGTGCAGCGCAAGCGCCAGTTCGCGATCGTCGACGAGGTCGACTCGGTCCTCATCGACGAGGCCCGCACGCCGCTGATCATCTCGGGACCGGCCCACGAGGGCCAGCCGCGCTACGAGATGGCCGACAAGCTCGCACGCCACCTGGTCGAGAAGCAGCGCCCCTGGCAGTTCAAGGAGGACGAGGTCACCGCCTGCAAGGAGAAGATCAAGGCCTGCGAGGGCGACATCCGGCAGGCCAGGGACCGCTCGGTCGTCCCGGAGCTCCAGAAGCAGATGGCCGCGGAGAAGGCCCGCCTGCCCGAGCTCGAGCGCCACCGCGACGAGCACACGCAGTACTACGAGGTCAAGCCCGAGCGCAAGCAGGCCTACCTGACGCACGAGGGCGTCGCCGAGGCGCAGCGGACCGCCGGCATCGGCTCGTTCTACGTCGACGAGAACCAGGACCTTCCCCACCTGCTCGAGCAGTCGGTCCGAGCCCACGCGGTCTACGAGCGCGACAAGGACTACGTCGTCATGGACGTGCCCGACCGCATGACCGGGCGGGCCGAGCCCTCGATCGTCATCGTCGATACCAACACCGGGCGCGCCATGATCGGGCGCCAGTGGTCCGACGGCCTGCACCAGGCGATCGAGTTCAAGGAGCGCGTCCCCGTCAAGCAAGAGACCCAGACCGTCGCGTCCGTGACCGTCCAGAACTTCTTCAAGACCTACGAGCAGCTCGCCGGCATGACCGGCACCGCCGACACCGAGGCCGAGGAGTTCCACACGATCTACCGCCTCGACGTGGTCGCGATCCCGACCAACCGCCCGATGGTCCGCCGTGACCGCGACGACCTGATGTACCTGAGGGCCAAGGACAAGTGGGAGGCGATCACCGACGAGATCAAGCACTTCCACGACGCCGGCAGGCCCGTGCTCGTCGGCACGACCAGCGTCGAGAAGTCCGAGACGCTCAGCCAGATGCTGCAGCGCAAGCACGGCGTCCGCCACAACGTCCTCAACGCCAAGCAGCACGAACGCGAGGCCGAGATCATCGCCGAGGCCGGGTCGCTCGGCGCGGTCACGATCGCGACCAACATGGCCGGACGCGGCACCGACATCAAGCTCGCCCGCCCCTCCCGCAAGGAGCTGCTCGAGCACTGGCAACGCCGCGGCATCGCCTCCAAGAAGCTCACCGCCGACTCGACCGACGACGAGGTCCACCGCGACGTCCTCCGCAAATGCGCCGCGACCGAGCTCAAGGACCAGGGCCTCAAGAAGCGCGAGATCGAGGAGATGGACTTCGACGAGCTCGAGCTCCGACTCCTGCGGCATTGGGCCGAGAAGTACACCTACAACTCCCCGGGCAAGCTCGAGGCCGCCGACCGCGAGACGCTCATGGAGTGGCTCGACGAGTCGGGCCGGATCGGCCTGCACCGGCTGCGCTGGGTCGAGAGCGTCGAGGACCTCGGCGGCCTGCACGTCGTCGGCACCGAGCGCCACGAGAGCCGCCGCATCGACAACCAGCTCCGCGGCCGCTCCGGACGGCAGGGCGACAACGGCTCGAGCCGGTTCTACGTCGCGACCGAGGACGAGCTGATGAAGCTCTTCATGGGCGACACCACCCAGAAGCTCCTCGCGCGGATGGGCCTCAAGGAGGGCGAGGCCGTCGAGCACCCGTGGCTCAGCAAGAACGTCGAGAAGGCACAGCGAAAGGTCGAGGAGCGCAACTTCCAGATGCGCAAGAACATCCTCGAGTACGACGAGGTGATGGAGCACCAGCGCCAGCACTTCTACGGCCTGCGCCAGCGCGTCCTCGAGGGGCGCGACCTCCGAGGTCTGATCTTCGGGTACATCGACGAGGCCGTCGGCGACGCCATCGGCGAGATGCTCGAGGTCGACTACCCCGCCGAGTGCGCCTCGGAATACGCGAGGAATCAGCTCGACTGCACCGTCCCGCCCGAACGCCTCCGCGGTAAGGTGGAGGACGAGCTCGAGGACGCGATCCGCAGGCTCGCCAAGGTGGATGCCTCGCACAACATCGACCTGACCCTCGGCGAGTACATGCCCGTCGAGGGCAGCGAGGTCAGCGTCGACTTCGACTCGGCGGGCCTGGTCGGATGGGCCAAGAGCCGCTTCGGCGTCGAGCTCGACGCGGGCGAGTTGCGTGAGGGCGGCGCCGAGGAACGCCGTCACGTCAAGCAGCTGCTCGAGGACGCGGCCTTCGAGAAAATCGACGAGGCCGACCTGAGCCGCCTCGGTGAGTTCCTCGAGGCCAACTACGGGGCCAAGCAGCTCGCCGCATGGGTGAAGCGCAAGTTCGGCTTCGACGTCGACGCCGAGGAGATCGCCCACGCGAAGGAGATGGAGGACCGCTCTCCCAAGGACCCGATCATGGAGAAGGCCGCCGAGCTCTACCGCTCGCGCGAGATCGACTACCCGATCGAGTTCATCATGGAGCTCACCAAGGTCCTCGCCCGCCAGGACCCCGGGCGCGCGTTCGAAGAGCTCTCGCTCTTCGCCAAGCAGCGCTACGGGATCGAGCTCACGCCCGACGAGATCAAGAAGACCCCGCCGGCGCAGATCGCCGCCAAGCTCCGACAGGCCCAGATCGAGTTCGTCGACCAGGAGAAGCTGGGCGAGGCGATCGATCGGTTCGTGTCGATCGAGCGCGACGAGGAGCTCGACGGCGCGCTGTCCGAACGCTTCGGCGCCGGGCTGCCCGAGCGCATGGAACACCTCGAGGGCGACGAGCGCGAGCACGCGATCAGATCGCTGATCGAGAACCGCCTGCGTGCCGAGCTGGTCCAGTTCGAGCGGACGATCCTGCTCGAGACGCTCGACACCGCGTGGAAGGACCACCTCTACGCGATGGACCAGCTCCGCGACAGCATCAGCTACCGCGCGTTCAGCCAGCAGGACCCCAGGATCCAGTACAAGCGCGAGGGCGCCCAGATCTACAACGAGATGCTCGAGCGCCTCCGCGACCGCGTCACCGACTACGTCTTCAAGGCGAAGCTCACGCCCCAGGTCGGCGGGGCCATGCCGCCGCCGGCCGGCGCGGGCCGCCCGCCGGCCCAGGCCCCGGCCCGGCCCCCCGCACAGCCCCAAGCCCAGCCCCTGTCACAACCACGGCCCCAGCCCGCCGCCGGCCGCGCCGGAGCGCTCGGGGGCGCCGCCGGCTCCGCGGGCAGCCCCTTCAGCGGGCCGGGCTTCGACCCGTTCGCCAAGCCGGCCCCCTCGGCCAAGGGCTCGCCCGGGCGCCCGAAGGCCCCGGGCGGACCGAAGGGCGGCTGAGGCGGTTCTGGCCTCCCGGGGATCAGGGCGGACGCCCGGCCGTATAAGCTCCCGCGGGGGCCCGCGGCCCGTCCGCGCGGCCTTCGCGCGGGCGACCGGGACCGGTCCTCCGGGACCGCATTGCCCAGGGGCCGACCCTCCGAAGCGGGGGAGCCCGGCTGGCCACAGCAGAATCGCGCAGGAGACGCCATGCCGAGATCGACGCCGAGATCGACCGCTCAACGATCGTGCCGGGCCGTGCCCGCCCGCGGGTTCACGCTGATCGAGCTGCTCATCGTGGTGATCATCATCGCGATCCTGATCGGGCTGGTGCTGGCGCTCGGTCCGGCGCTGCAGGGCAGCGCGAAGGCCCGCCAGACCCAGGACATCCTGCGGACGATGGACATCGCGCTCGATCAGTTCTACGCCGAGACCGGCGGGCCCCCGTCGTTGTGGATCGGGGCGCCCGACCCGGACTCGACGCGCCAGCAGATCGGTGCCACCGCCCTGCTGCCGATGTTCGACGGCGTCAACACGACTGAATCGGACACCGACCCCTCGAGGCAGTCGTACATCAACACCGGCGGGCTGTTCGTCCAGCAGCTCGCGGACGCCGGCCTCGACACCCTGCTCGACGCGCTCCCCGACGACCGCATCGTCTTCTTCGACGGCGACCAGCAGGTCGGGCGCCGCCGTTCCGACGGCGTGCGCCCGCTCGACCTGGGACAGGTCGGAAGCACGAGCGATGACGGCGAGCAGGCCCCCATTCGCACCGTGCTCGACGCGTGGGATCGCCCGATCCGCTTCGTCCACCCCGCGCTCGACGGCGTCTGGACCGACGAGGCGCTCAACAACCCGGATCAGCTCGGGAACAGCCGCGGCGTCGGGCTCGATGTCGTGCTGCCGCCGCCGGACGGGCTCGGGCTGTTCCCGGAGGTGCGTCCGCCGCTCACGACCTTCAGTTCGGCGCTGAAGCTCCGACGGAACGTGATCACCGAATCGATGGCGAAGGACACGGGCAACGTGCAGTTCTACGACAGCCCGGGCGATCTGAACACGCGGTTCCTCGGCGACTCGGACGGCGGCCAGGCCGTGAACGACCGGCCGTACTTCTACTCGACCGGCTTCGACGGGGACCCTTCGACCCGGATCAACGGCCGGAACGTCTACTCGAACGAGCCGAACTTCCTGGTCATCAACTGACGGTCTCGGCCCGAACGCAAGCGTGCGGTCGGCCCGGACCGCCCGCTCCACTGCGGAACCCGGCGCGAAACCCGGGCCGAGTCGGGCGGTCCCGCGGGCCCGGTCGGGGCGTGTCGGGGAGTCAGACCCCGGGATCTGCCTGGTGGCGGGGCCGGCGATGGGCTACCATCCGCCCCGGCGGGCCGACCGCCGACGCGATTCGACAATTCCGGGGTGTAGCGCAGCTTGGTAGCGCGTCTCGTTCGGGACGAGAAGGTCGGAGGTTCGAATCCTCTCACCCCGATTCCATGAGTCCTCGCCATTGGTGAGGACTGGTGACCGCTCA
Organism: Planctomycetota bacterium; assembly: GCA_038521625.1. Lineage (GTDB taxonomy): Bacteria > Planctomycetota > Phycisphaerae > Phycisphaerales > UBA1924 > JBCBKP01. The sequence goes on along the minus strand of JBCBKP010000004.1, from coordinate 38,737 downwards.
TTGGTCTCGAATGGCGGTCATACCCGACCACGTCGCTTCGGTTGCTGGGCCTTCCTCTGGTCCATCGAAGGTGATCGGCACGCCGTCGTCCGGATCAAAGAACACCGAAGGGAATTCCGGGTAGAGCCGGAATGGGGAGGTGCCCGGGGCCGATACGGTCAGCCCAAGGCCCTGCTCGTCGACCTTCACGTCGAACGATCCGTTTTCTCCCGGCATGATGTAGCGGCCTGCGCATCGCTCGAGTTGTTCGCGCGAGAGTTCGACTACGACTTTCTCGATCGGTCGGAGCCCCGGCCAATCGAGATTGACGAAGATCGTGCGAAGCACATCGCTGTTGACTCCCCACCCGTTGTCGCCGTTGGACATGATTACGACGCCGTCTCCACCCTCATTGAAGAACGTGGCGACGCAGCGGAAGCCACGGTTCCCGCCGCCGTGCCCGATGCGCTCCGACCCGACGTTGAGACCGAGCCCGTAGCGAACGTCGCCGTCGTAGTTCAGCATCGATCGCACCGATTCGGCTGTGAGGAGCGGGCCGTCCTGCCCGTCCATGCCACGCTGGAGGCTCGCGAAGAAGATCGCGAGGTCTGTGGGGGTTGTCCAAAGCCCGGCCGCGGCCATCTCGGGGTGTACAACCCACGAGCCTTCGAGCGGCCACCCGTCGGACTTGTATCCCGTGGCGGCGCGCTCGTGGAGCGGCTCCGGGAGCGGCTGCTCGAACGTGGAGTTGCTCATGCCCAGCGGCTCAAGCACCAGGTCGAACATGAGGGACGGGAATTCGTCCGGGAGCTCTGATGCATCCGTCATCGCGAGCTGTGCGATGGTGTACCCGCCACCTGAGTACTGGTGCTTTGTCCCGGGGACGGTAGAGAGAACCACCGATTCGGTGTTGCCTCGGCCGTCGAGCACGCCGACTGTTGATGGGACTTCGGAGTCGCGTTCGTACCCGGGGAACCCACGCACTGTCGTGCCGGCTGTGTGATTCAGCAGCCTACGCAGAGTGACTGGAGACCCGGTCCGATCCCATGCGTCCTCGAAGGTGGGCTCAGGAATCTCCCACGACGTGAGGTAGTCGTCGAGGTTCCGATCGAGCTCCAAGATGCCCATCTCAACCAGACGCATCGCGCCCGCAGCGGCGACCGGCTTACTGATCGAGGCGGCCTGGAAGAGGGTGCTGTGGGTGACCTTGCGCTGTTCTTTGAGGTCGGCGAACCCAAACCCTTCAGCCCACGCGACTTCACCATCGATCACGACAGCGATGCTCATGCCGGGCACGTTTGATTCCGACATGCGCTGACGGAGCGTCGTCGACTCAATGACGAGGCTCTCTGGTCCTTGGATGATGACGGCTGGGACGAGCGGCGAGTCCATCGTGATCGGAGGCGCGTCGAAGTCGATTCGTTGTGCCGCAGCCTCGCAGGCGATCGATGAGCCAAGAAGCAGCGGCGCCGCAGCAAGCAACGGGGCCAGATAAGGGGTCGTGGGGGGCGTGCGGGATGCCATCCGAGGCTCCTCAGTTCATTGGTGCAGCAGACAATGCGCAGCGATTCGTTGATCTCAAGTCGAGAGATTCAACCGCATCGTGAGTGCTGCGCGTCAGTCGATCAGCGTATTGGACCCGCGTATTGAAGCCGCAAGAACGTCTGCGAAACCACAACTTCTGATTCGAGGCTCCAGAGGCGTATCTGCTTGACAAAGAGTTCAACCGGAGTTCTGTCGCCCCGATTCCGCGGCTCTCGACCGAAGCTCGTGCGGCGATCCGATCCCGGCCCCGCCAACGAGAGCGGATCTCAGAACGTGTTGTCGATCGCCACGACGCCGGCACCGAGGATCGCCGGCGTGGCGCTCCCGATCGCGGCGCACCCGCGGACGAGCGAGTTCTGGCCGGTCACGTCGAACGCCGTGCCGAAGCCGATCGCGGTGCAGCTCTCGATGTGAGCGCCGCTGCCGACGACGGAGAAGCCCTGGCCCTGGGTGCTGCCCGCGATCGCGGTGCAGCCGCGCAGGTGCGAATCGGCGACGCTGAACGCCGTGACCGGAGGGGGCGCGTTCTCGAACTGGACGTGGCAGTTGGTGATCGTCGCGTTGTTCGCGCCGAACCCGACCGCGGAGGAGGTGCCCTCCGCAAGGAACACGCGGACGTTCGTGAGGACAGCGTTGTCGGCGGCGACGCCCGACGCACCCACACCTGCCACGCGCACGCTGCACTCGGAAACGACACCACCCGCGATGCCGATGCCGAGAGCGGTCGCGTCGATCTGGCACGCGCGGATGATCGCGTCCTGATTGACGTCGATGCCGCGGATGACGTCCGAGACCTCAACGCGTTCGATCCTGACCTGTCGGGTCGTCGTCCGGAGCTGGGCGGCGTTGCCGCTCTCGTCGAGATCGATGCCGGTAAAGAACCCGCGGATCGAGCCGTTCTCGATGGAGACGTTGATGAGCGAGACCGGCCCGGGAGCCTGCGGGAACAGCGGCACGGCGATGCCGTGCGGGCTCCCGCCGATCGCGCCCGCACCGCTGATCTCGAAGCCGTTGAGGTCGATCGAGACGCCGCCGGTGGCGATCTCGATGCCGGTCATGCCCGAAGGCACGACGAGATTCCGGGTCAGGACGTAGCTGCCCGGCGTTGAGATCCGGAAGACCGAGTCTGCGTCGCCGGGGGCCGTCGCCTGGCTGAGCTCGATGCGGGTCCCGTCGCGTCCCGAGACCGAGACGGGTCCGGCGGGCGGCGTCAGCGACGGCTGGGCCGCGGAGAGACTCGCCGCCACGGTCAGCGGGCACAGGATGGTCTTGAGATCGATCATGGTCTCTCCTCGTGTTCGGGCGTTGGTCTGGTCGGGGCGCACTGCCCCCGCGACCTCAGCCGCGGGCGGTGGCCCGATCCCGACAATCTACCGATGAATTCCGCGAGATCACACCGCCAAATGAGCGAGGCTCTCGGCGTGAGACATCTTGAGGGTCTGGGTCTTGAGCCATCAGACTGCTCGAATCCCGCGGCCGCCGCACGTGTCGTCATTCACGCGGCCGCGGTCCGCCGATCGGGGCGAGCTCGATGGGGCGGATCATCTCTCTCAGCAGTGCATCGAGCCGCGCGACGGCGGGGGCGTGCGCGGGCTCCCCCGCGAGGTTGTGCCACTCGTTGGGGTCGTCCGCGTGGTCGTAGAGCTCGATCGCTCCCGAGTTGTAGCGGACGTACCGATACCGCTCCGTCCGGATCGACCAGTGCTGGCGGGCGGCTCTGTTCTCGTCCTCCGCCGAGAGCGCCCGCGTCGCGGCCTCGCCCGCGTGGAGCATCGTGAGCGCCGCCGGCGGGCCGTCCCAGCGTCCCGCGGCCGGATCCTCGAGCAGCGGGCGGAGCGAGCGCCCGTCGAGGGGACGGCCGGCTTCGTTCTTGCGCGTGTCGCCGTCGAGGGCGCAGAGGTCGGCGAGCGTCGGGTAGATGTCGATCAGACCGACGGGGACCGATGCCTCGGCCCCTTGCTGCGAGACGCCGGGCACCCGGATCAGCAGCGGGACGCGCGTGCTCTCCTCCCACGGCGCGTTCTTGAAGAGGTACGACTTCTCGCCCATACCGAACCCGTGGTCGCTGGTGATCACGACGATCGTGTTCTCTTCGAGGCCGGCACGCTCGAGCGCCTCGAGCACGACTCCGATCTGCGCATCGACGAACGACACGCAGGCCAGGTACGCCCGGGTGAACCCGCGGAGCCCGGCTTCCTCGGAGCCGTACGACTCGGCGATCGCCCGGAAGTAGCGCAGGCCCTTCTGATCCGGTTTGAAGTGCCGTTGATAGCGCGTGTCCTCGATGTCGCCAGGCAGGCGCTCGGTGGTCCGCACCTTGTCGAGCGGGAAGAGATCGAAGAACTCTTTCGGCGCGTACATCGGCGTGTGCGGGCGGATGAAACCGACCGCGAGGAAGAACGGGCCGCCGTCCTGCTCGGCGAACCGCTCGAGCCGGCGTGCGGCCCAGCGCGCGGCCTTCTCGTCCGGCGTGAGCGAGCGGCTCTCGGGGCCGTCGTAGCGGAACGGGCGCGTCTCGCCCCAGCCGCCGTAGATCCAGCCGGCGCCGTTCTCTCCGCCAAACGGCACGTCGTCGAGCGAACCGAAGGAGCCGTCGATCGGGCCGATCGAGCGGAACGGCTCGGCGACGCTCGGGTGGCCGACGCGCTGCTCGCCGTCCCAGGCGATCGGGCCGTAGTCGGCGCGGTTGGGGAACTCGTCCCACTCACCGCGTCTGAAGTGGTGCATGAGCTTGCCCGACCCGACGACGCGGTACCCGTTGTCGCGGAAGTGGGCCATGACGGTCTTCGAGCCGGCGAGGACCGGGTTCTTGTGCCACTCGGACCAGAAGAGGTTGCCCGAGGTGTGCGGGTAGATCCCGGTCAGCATGCTGGCCCGCGAGGGGGCGCAGACCGGGTTGTTGGAGTGGGCGTTGCTGAAGTTCACGGCGGTGCGCGCGAACGCGGCGAGCGCCGGCGTCCGCGCCTGGGGGTGACCCCCCAGCGGCTCGATCCAGTCGTTGAGATCATCGCAGACGATGAGCACGACGTTCGGGCGCGGGTCATCCGATCCTGCGGCATGCGAGATCGGTGCCAGCGAGAGCAGGGCGGCCAGGATCTTCCGTGATACACCGAGCAAGTTTCTGGTCCCTCCATCCGGGCGCACGCCGCGGCCGCGGCCGTGCCCGCGACAGCCGCGAGCCTACGCGGAATCGGCGCGCTCCGGCCGGGGCTCGCGCGCGCCGCGCAGGCTCAGCAGCGAGAGCGTGTGGAAGAAGATCGCGTACGGCACGAGGAACATTGGGATCATGCCCGTCGGAAACTCGATCAGCCGGCCCGGGGTTTCCTGCGGGAAGAGGTTCTGCGGCCCCTCGCTCGAGGTGAAACCGAAGAAGAACGCCGAGAGGAAGTCGGCGATCCCGACGATCGCGACGAGCAGGACCGCGCCGCGAGCGATCGGGCGGTCCGGCCCGAACGCGAGGAGCACACCGAGCGCGACGACCGACGCGAGCACGTCGCCAAGGCCCGCCGGCCAGGCGAAGACCGCCGGCACGTGGCCTCGCGCCATCTCGATCAGGAACACGGCCCCGATCGCACGCCAGAGCTGCAGCCCGATCAGCCAGCGCTGGCTCAGCGGCTCGGCGAGCGCCCAGCGCCGGAAGATCACCAGCAGCAGGCTCGGCGCGAACCAGGCGACCGGCACGATCAGGTTGCCCGCCATGCCCAGCCGGCCCGGGACCCCGAACAGGCAGACCGCGGTCATGCCGGCGCCGAACACGAGCCACAGCGCTCCGAGCAGCGCCCCCTTTCTCGCGTCGGCGCCGCTGAAGACGTAGGTCGCGAGCAGATAGAACGGGGTGACGAGCATCGCCGCGGCGATGATCACGAGCGTGAGCGGGTGGGCGTCGTAGACGGCTTGCATCGGTCGCGGCTCCGGTCTGATGGGCGTGACCAGCCGCCCGGCGGGGCGAGGCGGGCTTCGGTTCCGGGCAGGTGCTCGAGCCCCCAGTCGGCGACGGCCCGAAGGACCGGCTCGAGCGAGCGACCCGCCGGCGTGAGCCGGTAGCGGGCCTGCTTGCGCCCCTCCGGCACGAACCGCTCGGCGAGGCCGTGGGCGACCAGCGCGTCCAGCCGGTCGGCGAGGATGTTGGTGGCGATGCGCTCGGGCGCGCGGTGGAAGCCCGAGAACCGGTCGACGCCGCGGAAGAGATCGCGGATCACGAGCAGCGTCCAACGGTCCCCGATGAGATCGAGGGTGCAGGCGACGGGGCAGCAGGAGCGGCGTTCGGTCTGGTCGTCCGCTGGGGTCACGACGAGAGGGTGGCATTTTAATTGCAAAATGCAAGCAAATCTCGCAGCTGGGTCGTCGTCCCCGCCGGGCCGGGACGTCTCGGCGGGTCGTTAGCTGCCGCGATGCGAGTCCGCTGGCTCTTGGCGCTCATCCCGTGCGTGCTCGTCGCGGTCGCCGTCATGACGCTCGGGCCGTGGGCGGGCGTGGCCGAGTCGTTTGAGCCCGCGCAGCCGTTCGAGGTGGCAGCCCCGGAATCGGGCGAGGCGGCGGCGGAACTGCTGGGCGGCCTGGGCGGCGAGGGTCGAGCGCGGTACCGCTCAGCGCAGCTGTGGGATGCGCCGTTCGCGCTCGCGAATGCCGGAGCCCTGCTCGTGCTGTTGCTGGTGCCGGCGCGGCTTGTCTGGCGTCGGTCGGGCCTGATTTGGGTCTTGGGCGCCCTTCCCGTCGCGGTCCTCGTGGGCGAGGGCATCGAGAACGCCGGGATCCTGTCGATGCTGGCCGCGTTCGAGGCGTCGGGCCAGATCGATCCCGGGCTCGCGGGCCTGGGGACGTCGATCAAGTTCGGCGCTTTTGTGCCGGCGATGCCGCTGGCGCTCCTCCTCTGGTTGTCGGCGGGGGTTCTCGGTCTGCTCCGCTGGCGCCGCGGTCGGAACGGCGGCGACGTCGCGAGCGACGGCGAATAGCGACTGCCCGGGATCGCGCCGCAGCGCGCCTGACCTCGGCGGACCTCGGCCGATGACCCGGGGCGAGGGGGCCCCGGCAGGAGCATCGGGCATGTTGATCTCAGAATCCGAAGTGGGGGCGATCGTGCGGGGCGTCGGGGCCGCGCACGGCAGACGCATCAAGCGGCGGAACGTTTCTGTCGAGCGCGTTCACGAGCTCGGCGGCAGCGCGTCGCGTCATGCGTTCGTGGTGCGGGCTCCGGCGCGTCGCTCGTCGCCGGGGGATGTCGTGGCCTTCGGAGTCCTCGACGTCCGTGAGGACGGCGCGTGGGGGCTCTGGATCGGCGGTCCGCGGGACCAGCGGGCCCGCGTCGTGTTTGCGGCGATGTGCGGCGGCGGGTGGAAGCCCGGCGCGTACCACGATTCCGGCAAGATCGCCGCGCGTGGCGGGCGGGATTCGCGCTCCGGAGCTGATGCTCGGCTCGCGGCCGCCTGAGCGTGACTCAGGCGCCAGCGGTTCTAGCGGCGCGCGGCCAGGCGCGCGTCCTCGAGGATGCCCGCGACGATCGCGTTGAGCTCGAGTGAGGAGAGCGGGTCGACCCCGGTCTCGCCTCGGACGACGCGCCGGAGGTAGGTCCACTCGTCGCGCAGGTCGTTCGGCATGGGCGACGGCTGACGTTGGGTGACGACGCCGTCGGGGCGACGGACGCTCAACTCGCCCCAGCGGCCGGCGTGGATCGAACCGGACTCGGTGTGGAGGTCGGCCTCCTTGTTGTCGTGCGTCCAGGCCCACGAAGCCTGGATGACGGCGGTGGCGGTGGGGTAGGTGAGCACGATGGTGGCGTCGTCGTCGACCCAGCGGTAGGTCTCGGGCTTGAGCGTCGCCGCCGAGGCGCTGACGGCGGCGGGTTCCTGGCCGTCCATCAACCAAGTGGCGAGCACGGCGCCGTAGCAGCCGAAATCGACGATGGCGCCGCCGCCGTTGAGGTCGGGGTCGGTCAGCCACGCGAGGAACTCTTCGGAGCAGCCGATCTCCTTCGGGCCGCGGTGCCCGTGGCGGAAGACCATCTTGCGGATCGGCGCGAACTCACCCGTCTCGACGAGACGCTTGGCCTCTCGGAGCGAGGCGTACCAGCTGGTTTCGTAGTTCGTGAGGATGTGCACGCCGTGGCGTTCGGCGAGGCGCTGCATCGCGCGCGCGTCGAGCCTGGTGTAGGCGAGCGGCTTCTCCATGAGCATGTGGACGCCGCGGATCGCGCAGACCTCGGCGACCGCGAGGTGGTCGGCGATCGGTGTCATGACGCTGGCGGCCTCGGGCGCGGTCTGCTCGATCATCGCGGCGAGATCCGTGTGGTGGAGCTCGGGGTCGACGTCGTACTTCTCGGCGAGGCGATCGAAGAGCGCCTCGTTCGGCTCGTAGACGCCGACGATCTCGATGTCATCGCGTTCGCGGGCGTTCCAGAGCAGGCCCTCGACGTGCCCGTGCACGAGCCCGACCACCGCGATCCGGAGCGGCCCGGCGGGCTCCCCGGCGTTTGTCGATGGCGTCGCGAGCAGGCAGACGAGAAGAAGGACGGCGGCGATGGTCCGGTTCATGCGCGCAAGATACCAGCCAGCGGCGAGACCGGGTCTGCTCTGCCCGGCGTCCGGCGAGACCGGGCCCTAGTTCGCGGGGCAGCGCACGAGGCCGGGCCTAGTCCGCGGCGCACCCGGCGAAGAACAGATCGACGAACTCGGCGACGTCGAGCTGGCTGACGACCGCGATCGGTTCGGCGAGGGCGGCGACGAGCCGATCATCGAGGAAGAACAGGCGGACGAACTCCGCGACGTCGAGCTGGCTGATGACGCCGAACGGCTCGACCAGATCGGCGAAGCCGCAGGACCCCGAGTCGATCGTGCGCAGGAGCACCGAGGCGTCGAGCAGCCCGGTTCCGGACGCGAACGGCGAGCTCGTGCTCGGGCTCGACGGGCGGGTCGTTCGACGCATGAGGTCGTACAGAGACCTCGGCTCGAGCCCCGAGCCCCTGGCCTCGGCGAGCTCGAGGCCGAGCGCCGCGACTCCGGCAGCGTGCGCCGCCGCGGCCGCGCTGCCGACGAAGTTCGGGCTGCGGTCTTCGTCGGCCGAGGAGTCGGAGCCGAAGAACGTGTTGTTGACCTCGTCGGTCGCGACCGCGTCCGGCTTGGGAACGACGAGGTCGATCGGGTTGCCCTCCACGTCTCGGAAGAGCCTCGCCGGGCCGCGCGAGCTGCTCGGTCGGACGGCGTCGGTGAAGAACGGCGCCGCGCCGACGGTGAATACGTCCGCCGACGCGGCCTGGCCGAAGATCGTCGGGCTGTTCGTGTCCGCGTCGTCGTCGATCCAGCCGTTCACGACGATGACCTTGAGGGTCTTCGGGTCGGTGTTGCCGCCCGCGTGCATGATCGTGAGCGCGAATTCTTCTCGGGCATCTTCGAAGTTCTCGTAAGTGACGATCTCGACCGGCGGCTCCGCGGTGCCGAAGAGGCCCCGCTGGTCCATGGTGCTGGCATCCACCTGGCCGCCGGTGAGATCGCGGAACAGGAACGCGTCCAGATCGCTCAGACCCCTGGGATCGTCGGCCTCGGCGCCCGTCGGCTGGTCCCACTGCACAATGACGGTCGCGGTCGTGAACCTGGGGATGACGACACGGAGGATGATGTCGCGGAAGCTGGCGCCGGTGTTGAAATCGTGCAGGAGAAGCCCGGGCGCCTGCTCGAAGAGAGTCAGCGGGCCCTCCCAGGACTCCGAGCCCGCGTCGCCTGCCGCGGCGATGTACGCGATGCCGGCCTCGACGGCCTCGGCGGCGCGCGTGGCCGAGCTTCCCGACCGGAAGAACGGGGCATTCGCAGCTGGCCCGTCATCGACGATGATGTCGACGCCGGCGTCGAACAGCTCGGAGATCGCGATCGCGCGGTCCCGATCCGCGAACTCGGGCGTGAATCTGCCCGAGCTCGACGCGAAGAACAGCTCCGCGCCCGGCGCGATGTCGTGGATGATCTCGGCCATCGCCCGACCGCGATCGCTGCCGCCCGCATCGCGCAGCACCGTCACCGCCGGCGGCAGATCGCCGGACGACGCTCCCGCGGACGCGCCGCCGAGGGCATCGAACGAGTCCGCGACGATGCCGATCCTGATCCCGCTCCCGTCGACGCCGAAACTCGCGCGGGCGGCGGCGGCGTTGACCGAACCCGGAGCCGTGCTCGCGTCGAAGTCGCCCTGCGACACGATCGCGCCGGTTCTCACGGACCGCCGCGGAAACGGTCCCCTGAGATCGGGCCCGTACGACGGGGCGTAGCCCCGGATGTTCACCGGTCGGTTGTCGGTCCGCTCCGGCGCGACGTCGACCTGACCGAATGAGATGCCGGCCGTCAGCGCGAGGCCCGTTGCGATCGATGCGTGCATGGAATGCTCCCCGTTGGTGGTGATCCCCGAGAGGGGATACCGGCCGCCGAGGATGAGGTTGAGAAGTCGATCGAAGCGAGGGGATGCCCTAGATCGCCAGCGCTCTAGGCAACGATCGCGGCGTCGTTCTGCAAGCAGTTGCCTTCTGGGTCACCGGCCGTGCATCGGCGGCGCGCGGAGCGCAAAGTCGTGGGGCGACGATCGGTCCGCCGGGCAGCCCGCGACGCTGGATCAGTTCGCGGGGCAGCCCGCGAAGAAGAGATCGATGAACTCGGCGACGTCGAGCTGGCTGACGACGTCGAACGGGACAGCGAGGCCGGCAACGAACGGGTCATTGGCGAAGAAGAGCGCCACGAACTCCGCGACGTCTGCCTGCGAGATGACGCCGAAGGGGATGACGAGGTCGGCGGGGCTGCAGCCCTGGGGGCCGCCGATCTCGGCGAGGAGGTTCTCGGCGTCGATCAGGCCGGCGCCCGAGAGGTTCGGGTCGAGGCTGAAGGGGCCCGGCGTGCGTGCGGTCTGCCGCATCAGGTCGTAGAGCTCGGTCGGCGTCGGGTCCTCGCCCTGGCCCCGCGCCAGCTCCAGGGCGAGCGCCGCGACCGCGGCGGCGTGCGGCGCGGCGGCGGAGGTCCCGGAGAAGTTCGGGAACCCGTCGGGGTCGAACGGCGAGTCGAACCCGAAGAAGGTCGTGTTGACGTCGTCGGTGGCGAGCGCGTCGGGCTTGGCACGCACGTCGTTCGTGACGAATCCCAGCTGGGTGCGCGTGATCCGCGCGGGGCCGAAGCTGCTGAAGGGCTCGGCGTCGTCGTCGAAGAACGGCGCCGCGCCCAGCGCGAAGACGCCCGTGGCGGCCGGCTGGCCGAAGACCGTGCGCGAGTCGGTGTCGGACGAGTCGTTGATGAACCCGCCGAAGACGATCACCTTGAGCTCGATGTCGGTCGCGGGGCCGGTGAAGATGTCGATGTAGAGCTCGACCTGCTGGGAGAACGGCGAGTTGTTCGAGACGCCGACGATCTCGAACGGCTCGGCGGCGGGGCCGAACAGGCCGGTCTGGTCGGCGAAGCTCCCGTCGATGAAGTTGTTGGGGTTGGGCTCGCCGGCGTTCAGCAGCCGGACGTCGAGGTCCGTGTACGGGAACGACGGCGGCGCACCGAGGACGCGGTAGGGGTTGTCCCACTGCACGACGACCGTCACGCCGCCGGGCGGGACATCGATGCGCAGGCGCGAGTCCTGGAAGGCGGATGGCAGGTCGAAGTCGTGGACGAAGTTGAAGCCGTCGAAGAACTCCCGGAACGGCCCCTCCCAGGACTCGTTGCCGTCGTTGCCCGCGGCCGAGAAGAACGGGATGCCCTGCTCGAACGCGTTCTGAGCGGCGTCGGCGGCGAGGCCGTCCTGGAAGAACGGCGAATCGAACGAGAAGACGTCGTCCACGATGATGTCGACGCCGGCGTTCGCAAGCGCGTTGAACGCGAACTGCAGCGATTCCTCGAACACGAACGTCGCCGGGTTGTTGAACGCGGAGTGGAAGACCAGCTCGGCGCCGGGCGCGATGTCGTGGATGATCTCGGCCATCGCGCGGCCCTCGTCGAGACTGAACAGGTCGAGATCGTCTCGGAGGATCGTGACGTTCGGCGGGATGTCTCCCGACGCGACCGCCTGGCCGAGCAGGCCGTCCGAGTTGAACGAGTCCGAGACGATGCCGATCCGGATGCCGGTGCCATCGACGCCGAACGCCTGGCGAGCGGCGGCGGCGTTGACCGAGCCGGGCGCGACGAGCGGGCCAAAGTCGCCCTGCGACGTCACGGCGCCCGCACGCGTCCGCCCGCGGAACGGCTCGAGCCCGGGGTCCCAGCCGCCGACCCGCGCGAGCTTGCCGCCGGCGCGCAGCGCGTTCGCCAGCTCCTCAGCCGTCGGGATCGGAGCCGGCACGAGCGGCGTCAGGGCAGGCGGCTCGCCCGAGACCAGGGCCGAAACCCGGGCCGAATCCTGGCCCGGCGCGGCTCCGGCGAGAATGGACAGACTCAGGGCGGCGATCGCGAGGCGGGCGGGCATGTGTTCTCCTCCGCGGTGTCTGTTCGTAGCTCCGTTCGAATGTAGCCCGAGGATCGGGGATCGACCCCGAATTTTGCGCGAAGACCACGCCCATGCCCGCGGGGCGTGCGACGGGCGAATGCGGAACGTCCCGCTTGTTATTATCCGGGCCCGTCCTGTCCGGAGACCCACGCATGCCGCCCGCGTTCCCGATCGTTCACGCCGTCCAAGCCGTCCTCGCGCTCGGCTTCCTTTCCGGCCTCGGCGCGTGCCACGCGGCCGGGAACGGCGAGGTTCAGCCCGACCGCCGCGCTCGCAACGGCTTCGGCTGCCCGCCCGGCGGTTTCACCTCGTTCGTCGATCGCCGGACCAACCCGGGCGAGGCGGGGCGCCGCCGGTTCCGCGCGGAGGTCGGAGCCGAGAACGGGCGGCACCGCGGTCTCGAGGGTCGCGAGATCCGCAAGGACGCGGCCCAGGGCGAGTACGACGTCATCGAGCTGTTCACCAGGGCGCTCGGGCAACGCCGGCACGGCGGCTACATGATCATCGATCTGACCGAGGCCGCCCCCGAGGGCGGCCGCCGCGGCGCGTCGCTCGACGCGTTCGATCAGGGATTCGACGGCGGCGACGGGGTCGTCATCTCACGGGCGTCCTTCGAGGCCGCGTCCCAGCCCGACATGGCCAACGCGCAGTTCCTCTGGCCGATCCTCTGGTACGAAGACCTGACCGCCGGCGCCGAGGGCACGGCGCTGCTCGTCGAGGTGCGCAAGCGCTTCAACCGGCGCAACGATGCGCCCCGCGTCCGCGTGATGCTCCTCCCGGACGGCTCCGACAGCGAGCTGTGGGTCGAGGGCGGCAACCCCGACGCGCGTCCCATCCCGGACAACGACAACGTGAAGCGGCTCTCTGAGCCCGAGCAGTGGTTCGAGATCACATTCGCGGAGGCGGGCGAGGACGGCTACAAGGTCGACGAGATCCGCGGCCCCTTCACCCGGAACCACAACCGCCGGTTCCATCGCTTCGCGATGAGAGCCTGGGATCGCTACAAGGAGCGGAACGGCGTCGACGACTGAGTCCGTCGGGCGGGGCCCGTCAGGCGGGGCCCCGGCTCAGGCCGTGCGCGCGATGGGGCGCCGCGGGAACAGCAGGGCCGCCAGCTCCGACGCGACGATCAGGGCGATAGCCGCGATCAGCGCGTTCATCACGATCCCCTCGAGCCGGTACGCCTGCACGGCGATCACGACCAGCGCGGCGCTCACGCCCACGAGCACCCCCCATCGCACCGCGTGCGACAGCCCGACGCGCCGCAGCGTCCGTGGCAGCCTGGCGGTCACGACCCCGCAGCCCAGCGCGACGAAGACACCGCCGAGCGCGGCGAGCGTGACCACCAGGTAGGCCGCGGGCTCGTTGAACGCACGCAACGGTGCGCCCCTGAGCAGCGACTCGATCGTCATCGCGTGCAGATCGACGCCGTCGACCGTTCTGCCGGCGAGCGACACGCGGACGTCACGGCCCTCCCGCCGGTCGCCGATGACGACGACCCGTCCGTCGACCGCCCGTCGCAGTCGGTCGTCGCCCATCTCTGCGAGCTCGCCGTAGTCGAGGCTTGCGCCTCTGACCGCCTCCTCCGAATACACGGTCGGGGCGTACGTCCCCATCAGATCGCCCGGGAGCAGCCCGTGACGCCGGGCTCCCTCGAGCCGGTTCACCGAGACGAGCGTGACACGCTCGCGCTCCGGCAGATCGACGATCAGGTCCGGGCGGCCCGCAGACGGAGCGCGGTACGAGATGTCGACCCGGTGCAGACTCTCTTCGAGCTCGAACGCCGGGCTCGTGCCGGGCTGTCGCACGGCGCAGAAGGCCGCGAGCGCCAGGCCCATGCCGTGGGTCGTCTCGCCGCGCTGCGCGGCGATCGGCATGAAGAGCAGATCGCCGCCGGCCGGGTCGAGCGCGTGGATCACGCCGCGGTCCGCGCCGGCGTTCCAAATAGCCCCGGCGAAATCGGGCCGGCCCTCGTCGTCGAGGAACCACGACCTCGAGCCCATGACAACCGGGATCCCCGCGGTCTCGAGAGCCCCGACACCCCGGGCGAGCGCCTCGGTCTCTGCGACGGCCCGGCTGGTCTCGCCGAAGCGGATGTCAAACACGACCGCCGCGGGGTCGGCGACGGCGAGCCGCTCGCACACCCAGCCGTGCAGCGTCCGCAGGCTGTAGACGTCGCGCGGGTCGTAGCCCTCGAGCCCGGCCGCCTCGAACAGCCCGCCGAGATCGGTCTCGTCGGTCAGGCCCAGCACCGCGGTCAGCTCCATCGAACGATCGAGGCTCGAGGGCGGCGGGCCGAGCAGCGAGGCGTACCAGGCGTGCGCCGGCGTCCACTCGAACGTCACCTTCCGACCCAGCGTCAGCGCCAACGCGACGCCGAGCGCCACCGCGATGGCGACGCGACCGCCCGTCCACGCGGCGCCGATCGCACGCCGCCGGATCGCACGCGCCGCGCGCTCGCCCTCCTGGCCCGCCGGCGCGCTGTGACGCCGCAGCTCGGCCGCGAACTCCCCGGCGTCGGCGAACCGGTCGGCGGGCCGCTTCGCCAGGGCCCGCGCGATCGCTCGCTCGACACCACGCGGGATCCCGGGCCGCGAGTCTCGAACGCCGGGCGGCGCCTCGTCTCGGAGCTTCTGGAGGTATTCGCGCGTCCCCGACCATCCCTCGCCCGATGCCGGCGGCGCGATCGGGAGCGAACCAACGAGAAGCTGGTGCTGGATCACGCCGAGCGCGTAGACATCGGCCCGCCGGTCCACCGGACCCCAGTCGCCGAGCCGCTGCTCGGGCGCCTCGTACCCCGGCGTGCTTCCCGAGAGCTGATCCGAGTCGCCGAGCGCGCGCCGCGCCATCCCGAAGTCGCCGACGCGCGGCTCGCCATGCTCGTCCACCAGCACGTTCCCGGGCTTGAGATCCAGGTGGATCACACCGTGGTGATTGAGGTAGTCGACCGCGTCGCAGACCCGCGCGACCAGATCGATCCTCGCCTCGGGGCTCAGCCCGTGCTGCTCGGCGTAACGCGTGATAGGTGTTGCGCCGCGCACCAGCTCCATGATGTAGTAGGGCGAGCCGGGCTCCCCATCGTCGCGCGTCGTCCGCCCCGCGTCGATGATCTTGATGATGTTCCGGTGCGAGAGCTGCGCGTGGATCCGGAACTCGCGCTCGAAGCGGTCCTCCCCGAACCGCTCCGCCTGCTTCGGCGCGAGGAACTTGATCGCGACCGGCTGGCCGGTGCTCCCCTGGGTCGCCCGGTACACGACCCCCTGGCCGCCGCGCCCGATCGGGCGCTCGATGACGTACCCCGCGATCTCGCCCGCCGGTGACTCGCCGGCGTCGCGCTGCGCTCCCGGCGGCGGCGAGGGCTCGGTCGGTCGCGCCTCGGCCGGCATCGGCGCGGTCGGGATGTCGTCGTGTCGGCTCGTCATCGGTCCCCTGGGGCGCGTGCGCTCCGCGCAGCGACACCCTATCCGCCGTGGGGAGAAGCGAATAGCCGCGGCGTTTCTCACACCACCGGTTCGGGGCCTCGCGCAGCCCGCCCAAACCTCAGCCGGCGAAGAAGAGCGACACGAACTCGGCAACGTCCGCCTGGCTCACGATGTCCAGCGGGGGCGCCAGGGCGGCCGCCCTCGGGTCGTTGTTGAAGAACAGCGTGATGAACGCCGCGACGTCGGCCTGGCTGACGATGCCGAACGGCGCAACCAGGTCGGCCTTGCCCGCCGCATCGGGCCCGAACGCGATCCCGACGATGTTCCGGTCGAGGCCGTTGTCGCCGATCGGGTCGTAGGCCTCGGGCTTGACCTTGACGACGTTCCGGTCGAACGGCCCGAAACCGGTCGCGAAGAGGTCGCCGCTCCTCGGGTCGATCGCGATGTCGCCGACGTTGTTCGACCGGACCGTATCGAACAGCGGCGTGACCCCCGGGGTCGTCAGCGGGTCGTTGACGACGAAGTACCGAGGGCTGGCCAGACCGTTGAAGTCGGAGCCCTCGAGCCGGCCCTCGAAGTCGTCGTGCGCCAGGCTGTCGATGTCCGTGACGCCCGCGATCGGCGAGACACTGTTGGAGACGCTCCCGTCGAGGCCGAGGACCGCGATCGTCATCGATTCGAGCGTGGCGTCGCCGTAGGTGATCAGCAGC
Source organism: Planctomycetota bacterium (assembly GCA_038521625.1). GTDB lineage: Bacteria > Planctomycetota > Phycisphaerae > Phycisphaerales > UBA1924 > JBCBKP01. The sequence continues at coordinate 22,656 of JBCBKP010000004.1, read as the reverse complement.
TCGTCGACCGCGGGGTCGTAGGCGAGGCCCTCCAGGGTGGCGGTGTTCGACGGGAGGCCGCTGAACTGCACGGTCGTCGTATCGCCCGAGATCGGGTCGATCGTGACGAACGTGAACCGGGCGTCGCCCTCGGGCGCAGAATCGTCACGGAATCGGCTCACCAGCAGGCCCGTCGGGTCGTGGAACTCGATCGAGCCGGTGCGGAGCCCCGGCGTGAACGCGATGTCGAACAGCGGGGTGGCGAGACCGGTCGCGAGGTCGATCGTCGCGACCGTGGCGGCACCCGACGCGAGGTCGGCCGTCGTCAGGCCGTAGAACGTCGGCTGCGCGGAACCCAGTGTCGTACCCAGCGTGGCAGCGGCGAACGCGGTCAGTCGGCGCATCGGTTCTCCTCTCTCGCTGGCGACCAGCATATCGGTGCACCCGCGCACAAAGAAGGGCCGGCGCGGGGCCGGCCCTTCGCTGCGTCAAACGGTCTTGCCGTGGTTACCCCCGGCCGGCGAGATCGAACCGGTCCGCCATCATGACCTTGTGCCACGCCGCGATGAACGCGTGCACGAAGCGCTGGTGCTCGGCGGCGTAGACCTCGCCGACCGAGCGGAGCTGCTCGTCGTGCCCGAAGATCAGGTCGGCCCGGGTCGCGGTCCAGGCGCGCCGCCCGGTCGCGCGATCGACGCCCTCGAAGCCCATCTTCACCGGGTCCAGTGCCCTCCACTCGTACCGCATGTCGTAGAGGTTGACGAAGAAGTCGTTGCTCAGAACGCCCGGGCGGTCCGTGAACACGCCGTGCGCCGAGCCGTCCCAGTTGGCCCCGAGCACGCGCAGGCCGCCGACGAGCGCCGTCATCTCCGGCGCGGTCAGGCCGAGAAGGTTCGCGCGATCGATCAGCAGCGTCTCGGTCGTGGCCTCGAACATCCGCGTCTGGTAGTTGCGGAAGCCGTCCGCGACCGGCTGCAGCCACTCGAAGCTCTCGACGTCGGTCAGCTCCTGGGTCGCGTCGGTCCGCCCGGGCGTGAACGGCACCGAGGCATCGACGCCCGCGTCCCTCGCCGCCTTCTCGACCGCGGCGCAGCCGGCGAGCACGATCAGGTCGGCGATCGACACCCTCTTGTTGCCGCTCTGGCCGCCGTTGAACTCGCCCCGGATCTTCTCGAGCGTGCCGAGCACGTCGCCGAGCTGCGCCGGGTTGTTGACCTCCCAGCCGTTCTGCGGCTCGAGGCGGACCCTCGCCCCGTTGGCGCCGCCGCGCTTGTCCGAGTCGCGGTACGTCGAGGCCGACGCCCACGCCGCCGAGACCAGCGCCGAGACGCTCAGGCCGCTGGAAAGGACCCGCGTCTTGAGGTTCGCGACGTCGCTGTCGTCGATGACGTCATGCTCGAGCGCCGGGATCGGGTCTTGCCAGATCAGCTCCTCCGCCGGGACCTCCTTGCCGACGTAGCGCGACCGCGGGCCCATGTCGCGGTGCGTCAGCTTGAACCACGCGCGGGCGAAGGCGTCGGAGAAGTACTCGAAGTCGTCGAGGAACTTGCGGCAGACCGCGGCGTAGGCCGGGTCATCCCGCAGCGCGATGTCGGTCGTCATCATCATGAGCGGGTGCGTCTCGCCCTCGACGTGCGCGTCGGGCGTCCGCGATTCCGGCGAGTCGACCTTCGGCTTCCACTGGGTCGTCCCCGACGGGCCCTTCGTCGGCTCCCACTCGAAGTTGAAGAGGTTCTCGAGATACTCGTTGTCCCAGCGCGTCGGGTTCTGCGTCCACGAGCCCTCGATGCCGTTGGTGAACGTGTACTCGGCGTTTCCGGTGCCGGCCGAGTTCTTCCAGCCGAATCCCTGATCCTCGATCGAGGCGCCGCCCGGCGCGACGGCGACGTTCTTCTCGTCCACCGGCCCGTGGCTCTTGCCGAACGCGTGCCCGCCGGCGATGAGCGCCACCGTCTCCTCGTCGTTCATCGCCATGCGCGCGAAGGTCTCGCGGATCTCGCGGGCCGCGGCCGCGGTGTTGTAGTTGCGGTCCGGCCCCTCCGGGTTGACGTAGATCAGCTGCATCTCCGACGCCCCCACCGGGTTCTCGAGGTCCGCCTCGCCGGCCGCCGCGTCGCCCTCCCAGCGCCGCCGCGCCAGCATCTCGGTCTCGTTGCCCCAGTAGGTGCCCGTGTCGGGCTCCCAGTTGTCCGCGCGCCCCCCGCTGAAGCCGAACGTCTTCAGACCCATCGACTCGAGCGCGCAGTTGCCGGTCAGGATCATCAGATCGCCCCAGCTGAGCGACGCCCCGTACTTCTGCTTGATCGGCCACAGCAGACGACGCGACTTGTCGATGTTGCCGTTGTCGACCCACGAGCTGAGCGGGAGGAACCGGATCATGCCGCCCGCGGCGCCGCCGCGACCGTCGGCGATGCGGTACGTGCCCGCCGCGTGCCACGCCATGCGGATCATCTGCGGGCCGTAGTGACCATAATCCGCGGGCCACCAATCCTGCGACTCGGTCAGCACCGCGAAAATGTCCTTCTTGACCGCGTCGAGATCGAGCGCGCCGAACGCCGCGGCATAATCGAAGCCCTCGCCGAGCGGGTTCGCCCGATTCGACGGCTGGTGCAGCAGCTCCGTGCGGAGCCGGTCGGGCCACCAGTCGTTCAGCGTCGGCCCGTCGCCGTAGCCGCCGCCGATCCGAGAGCCGCGGAAGGGACACTTGCCGGCCGTTGCGGCGCCGTTCGAAGCACCGCTATTGGTTCCGTTCTGCATGGACATGATCCTCCGGAATCGAAGCTGTGTGATGTGGCTCGCGCGGGGCGTCGCCGCGCTAGCAGGTCCGCGCCGACACTCCATCGGCGCGGCCTGGCGCGCCCGCGAAGCACCGATCGTTTTCTAGAACGATTCTAGTCAACCGCCGGCGCGGCGGCCCGACGCGCGAGCGAAAATCAGCGCTGTGGGTCGTGCTCCTCGAACCACGCCAGCACGTTCGCGATCTTCGCGACCAGCCGCGACGGGCGCGACGCGATGCCGTGCGAGGCGCCCGGCACGCGCACCATCCGCGTCGGCACACCGAGGAGCTGCAGCGCCTGGTAGTACTGCTCCGTCTCGCTGATCGGCGTGCGGTAGTCGGCCTCGCCCGTCAGCAGCATCGTCGGCGTCGTGACGTTCCCGACCAGCGAGAGCGGCGAGCGCTCCCAGTAGTGCGCAGGCTCCTCCCACGGCATCGCCGGGAACCAGTACTTCGTGAAGAACGGGTAGAAGTCGGCCGTCAGCACGAAACTCGCCCAGTTGATCACCGGCTTGGCGACCACCGCCGCGGCGAAGCGGTCGGTGCTGCCGACGATCCACGCCGTCAGCACGCCGCCACCGGAGCCGCCCGTCACGAACAGCCGATCCTCGTCGATCGGGTACGCGTCGATCGCGGCATCGACGACCGAGATCAGATCGTCGTAGTCCTGGCTCGGGTACGCGTGATGGATCAGGTTTCCGAACTCCTCGCCGTAGCTCGTCGAGCCGCGCGGGTTCGCGTACACGACGATGTACCCCGCGGTCGCCATGAGCTGGCACTCGGCCGAGAAGCGAGGGCCGTAGTCGGCGAACGGCCCGCCGTGGATCTCGAGGATCATCGGATAGGTCTCGTCCGGGTCGAAGTCCGGCGGCGTGATCACCCAGGCCTGGATCTCGCGACCGTCGTGCGACGACGCGGCGAGCAGTTCCTCGGCCGGCGGCACGATCTTGTGATCGAGCAGGTCCGCGTTGAGATCGGTCAGCCTCGTGAGCGTCGAGCGGTCGCGCAGCGCGACGTCGCCGGGTCGCGTCGAGTCGGTCGTCACCGTCGCGATGATGCTGTCCTCGGAGATCGTGAACGACCCGCCCCCGTAGGGCCGGCCCACAGTCGTGCCGCCGACGCCCGACGCGAGCAGCTCGCGCCCGCCCTGCAGCCCGATCGCCGCGAGGCGACCGACGCCGTGGTCGTCGTAGCGCGCGATGATCGAACGCCCGCTCGGGTCCCATTCGATCTGCTCGATGTTGCGGTCGAGGTCATCCGCGACCGTCCGCACACGCCCCGTGCGCATGTCGCGCAGATGGATCGTGCTAATCTGATAGCCCTGCTCGCGATCGTCGTACCCGAGGTAGGCCAGCGTGCGCCCGTCAGGGCTGAGCCTCGGCGAGGCGTCCGGGCCGTTTCGGTCGGTCAGCGTCTCGATCTCGCCGCTCGCGAGATCCATCGAGTGGATCTCGCTCTCGTTCGGGTCGGTCCACGGCTCGTCGAGCAGGTTGGCCGAGAACAGCAGCCGGTCGCCCGATCGTGACCACTCGTACGGCCCGCCGTGGTCCGCCTCACCGAACGTCATCTGCCTGGGCGTGCCCCCCGCCGCGTCGAGAACGAAGACCTGCGTGTGACCCGGGTCGGCGTAGCCGCCGCCGTCGCTGCGGTAGTACACGTCGTCGATCACGATCGGCGCGTCCGCCCACACGGCGCCGTCCGGCCTCGCCGGCATCGCGGCGGGCGACGGGCCCGAGCCCTCGACGAACATCCCGAACGCGATGCGCGAGCCGTCCGGCGACCACGAGGGCGAACCGGGCGAGCCCGCCAGCTCGGCGATCGTCGCGGTCCGCAGCGTGTCCATGTACAGCACCCGCAGACTCGTCTTGCCGTCCTCGCGAGCCGTGAAGAGAAGCCGGTCGCCGCTCGGCGACCAGCGCGGGCCGCCGTACGCGCCCTCGCCCTGCACCAGCGGGCGGTGCGTCCCGCCATCGGCCGAGACCGCCCAGATCGACGCGTCGAACCGGTCGGTCATGATGTCGCCGGAGCGGCGCACGTACGCGACCGTCGTGCCGTCGGGCGAGATCCGCGGGTCCGACGCGTACTCCAGCGCGAAGACGTCGATCGGCCGGAACTGACGGTCCGGGCGGGGCCCGTCCAGCCCCTCCTGCGCCCCCGCCGCGCCGATGCCCACGATGAACGCCAAGCCGAATCCGAGCCGATGCTGCATCTCTGGGTCCTCCTCGCGTGAACCGCGCGAGCCTACCAGAGACGTTCTGATCCGTCGGCCGGCGGATCAGCCGGACCGCTGGATGACCCGGTGGGCCGCGCCCTTCGCGACCGACCAGATCTCCTCGGTCCGCAGCGACGCCCGCTCCAGCTGACCGATCGCGCGCGTCGCAGCCAGGGCGCCCTGGATCAGCAGCAGCAGGGCGATCGCGAGGTCCGGGTCACCCGCCCCCGCCCCGGCGAGCCAGCCCTCCAGATCGGCCACGAGCGACTCCTGGTGCTGCGCCGCCAGCTCCCGCATCCGGCACGCGGCGTCGTCGTACTCGATCGCGGCGGTCAGCGCCAGGCAGACCCGACCCGTCGTCGCGCACTGCGTCGTCGCGTAGATGTCAAAGACCGCGAGCGGCCGCTCCGCCGCCGGGTATGCCTCTACCCGCTCCCGCAGCGCCGCCCGCGAGCGCTCCTCCCACCGCTCGAACGCGGTCACCATCAGGTCGTCCTTCGACTCGAAGTGGTTGTAGAGGGTCATGCGGCTCACGCCGCTGACCTCGAGAACCCGATCGACCGAAACCGAACGGAACCCTTCCTTTGAGAACACCTCGATCGAGGCCTCGATCAGATCGTCGCGTCGGCTCGGCGGCATGCTCAGCTCCTTCGATCCCCTTCTCGGGGGTCCTCCCCAAGAAATCATCTCCTCTGGGAACATACTGACTGGTCAGTCTATTTGCTCCCGTGGAATCAGGATCACGGCCGGGCAGGGCATGGGCCCGCCGGCCGCAGGACGAACGCAGGCCGCCCGGCGGAACGGACCGGGCCCGGAGCAAAGGAGACGCATCATGGCACGTATCGCACCCGTCACGCCGGAGAACGTCAACTCCAAGAGCGAGCAGCTGCTGCAGGGCGTCGAGAAGGCCCTGGGTGTCCGCCCGAACATGCTGCGGGCGATGGGCCAGTCGCCGGCTGTCCTCGGTGCGTACGTCGGGTTCGGGCAGGCGCTCGGCGGGGCGAGCATCAGCGGGGCGCTCCGGGAGCAGATCGCGCTGACGGTCGCTGGCGTCAACAGCTGCGACTACTGCGCCTCGGCCCACACGCTGCTCGGCAAGGGCGCCGGCGTCGAGGAGGGCGAGCTGGCGGACAACCTCCGCGGTGCATCCTCGGACGCCAAGACCGCCGCGGCGCTCGCCTTCGCGGCCTCGATCGTGAACAAGAAGGGCTTCGTGAGCGATGCCGATCTGGCGTCGGTCCGGGAGGCCGGGTACGGCGACGCCGAGATCGCGGAGATCGTCGCGACCGTCGCGGTGAACATCTTCACGAACTACTTCAACCACGTCGCGCAGACGGAGATCGACTTCCCGCACGTGGACGCCGGCGAGACGGCCGCCGCGGCCGCGGCCCTCTGAACGGGGCGGGGACGCACCGGAAGCCGGGGGCCCGGAGGCGGGCCGCCGGCCATTCGCACCGCGATCCGTCGCGCCGGCGGAAACAAACCGGCCGGCGGCGGCGGTTGGGACAGGAACGACTGCCGAGAGGAGGCACACCATGGCCGGACCGGACACCATCGAGTTCAACGCCGAGAGCTTCGACGAGCTCATCGGCTCGAGCGACAAGCCCGTGCTCGTCGACTTCTGGGCGCCCTGGTGCGCGCCCTGCCGCGTCGTCGGGCCGGTCGTGGACGAGATCGCCACGGAGCTGGTCGGCGAGGCGATCGTCGGCAAGGTCAACGTGGACGACGTCCCGCAGATCGCGGCGCGGTTCGGGATCTCGAGCATCCCGACGCTCATCGTGTTCCGCGGCGGCGAGCCCGCCGAGGTTCTTGTCGGGCTGCGTCCGAAGGACGCGATCGTGGACGCGATCCGCGGCGCGACGGTCTGAGAGGAGCCCGAGATGCCCGATGAGACCAACAAGCCCGTGAATATGCACGAGGGCGTCGAGACCTGGGACAGCGAGTGCTCGTGCGGCACGCACCCCGGGTACGACCAGATCTGGCTACGGATCGATGAGCCCGAGCCCGTCGAGCCGCGGCCGATCGCGAACGCGAAGGGCTGACCGGCGGCCCCGCCCAGCGGCGGGGTTTCCGTTTCATCAACCGCAGATGCGCTAGAGCAGACGCGCGATCTGGCGCCCGAGCTCGGCGAGGTGCTCGGAGTCGCCCGGCTTGGCGTCCCAGCGCTTCTCCAGGCCGCCGCCGGGGTTGCGGTCCGTGTAGCGCGGGATGACATGCACGTGGACGTGCATGATCTCCTGGCCGGCAGAGGCGCCGTTGTTCTGCAGCACGTTGCTCTCGGCGCAGCCGGTGACCTCGGCGAGCGCCCGGCAGATGCGTGGCAGCACGCGGCCGAGCGACGACGCGGCGTCGTCGGAGAGCTGGGCCATGGTCGCGGCCGGCTCCTTGGGGATCACGAGCGTGTGCCCGTCGCTGAGCGGGTTGATGTCGAGGATCGCGATGACGTGGTCGTCCTCGTAGACCCGCTGCGCCGGGATCTCGCCGCGGATGATCTTGCTGAAGATGCTGTCTTCCATGCCCGCATCCTAAATGGGTCGGGCTCGGGTGACAGGTTGTCCACGGATGTCGCACATGGCGGTAACCCAGAACCGGGACCCCATATGTCGTGGTCACCGCGGGTAGACTGGGACTGATGACCGCGACCGGCGCACCCGCGACGACCAGGGATGGCGCGACGGCGCGACCGATCCGTCGTCTGCCGCCGCTGCTGGTCAACCAGATCGCGGCGGGCGAGGTGATCGAGCGCCCGGCGTCGGTGGTGAAGGAGCTGGTCGAGAACGCGCTCGACGCGGGGGCTGCTCGGGTCGAGGTCGAGCTCGAGGAGGGCGGCGCTCGGCTGGTGCGCGTGACCGACGACGGGCGCGGCATCGACCGCGGGCAGCTGGCGCTGGCGATCGCGCCGCACGCGACGAGCAAGATCGCCGAGCAGGACGATCTCGACCGGATCGCGACGATGGGCTTCCGCGGCGAGGCGCTGGCCTCGATCGCGTCGGTGAGCCGGCTGTCGATCCGGAGCCGGGCCCGCGGCTCGGGCGAGACCTGGCTGCTCGAGACCGAGGGCGAGACGGTGCACGAGCCCCGCCCGGCCGGCGGGCCGGCGGGCACGTCGGTCACGGTCCGCGATCTGTTCTTCAACACGCCCGCGCGGCGGAAGTTCCTGCGGACGGCGCCGACGGAGAAGTCGCGTTGCCTCGACTGGCTGCGCGATCTCGCGCTGGCGCACCCGGGCGTCGCGTTCCGGCTGGTCGCCGACGGCAAGACCGTCTTCGACGTCGCGCGGGCGGACGACGCGCGCACGCGGTCGATCGACGTGCTCGGTCGCGAGCTCGAGCCGGAGCTGCTCGAGGTCTCGGTCGACCGGTTCGACGACGCGCGGGGCGTGCTGGTCTGGGGGCTCGTCGGCCGCCCGTCGATCGCGCGTCCCAACGCGCGGGCGCAGCACCTGTTCCTGAATGGTCGTGCGATCAAGGACAAGACGGTCCAGCACGCGGTGCGCGAGGCGTACCGCGGGCTGATCGACCACGGGCGGCACCCGACGTGCGTGCTGCTCATCGAGATGGCGCCGGACGCGGTGGACGTGAACGTGCACCCGGCCAAGCTCGAGGTGCGGTTCCGCGACAGCTCCGCGGTGCACCACGCGGTCTACCACGGCGTCAAGGAGGCGCTACGGAAGGCCGACCTGACGCCCGAGATCGGCGACGCGCTGCGAGCGCCGCCGACGCCGGTGTTCGGTCCGCGCGGGGCCGGAGGATCGGCGGAGCTCTTCGCCGCGCGCGTGCGCGAGCTCGCGGGCGAGGCGCAGCGTGTTGCGGACTCCGGCTGGGCGGATTCTGGCTGGGGACCCCCGGCGGGCGGCAGGCTGGACGAGCCGGGCTCGGCCCCGGTGCACGCGCCGCGCACCGAGGCGATCGGGTTCGCCGAGCCGGCCGGTCTCGCGCCGGCGCCGGCCCGGGCCGCGCGTGTGCTGCAGCTGCACGACAGCTACCTGGTCGTCGAGGACGCGGACGGCATGCTGATCATCGATCAGCACGCGCTGCACGAGCGCGTCATGTTCCAGAAGCTGCTCGAGCGCGTCGGGCGGGCGAAGGGCGGGAGCGGGACGCTGGAGTCGCAGGCGCTGCTGGCGCCCGCCGTCGCCGACCTGGAGCCCTCGGCGCTCGCGGTGCTCGACGACCTCCGCCCGTTGCTGGCGACGCTCGGCATCGAGGCCGAGCCGATGGGGCCGCGGTCCATCGGCGTGCGGTCCTTCCCGTCGCTGCTGCTGAGCCGGAGGGTCGAGCCGGCGCCGTTCGTCGCCGAGCTGCTCGCGCGGGCCGAGCGCGACCCGCTGCCCGCGAGCGAGGAGGGGGCGCTGCACGAGGTGCTCGACATGATGGCCTGCAAGGCGGCTGTCAAGGCGGGCGACCGGCTGTCCGAGCTCGAGATCGACGAGCTGCTCCGCCTACGCGAGACGGTCGAACGCTCGAGCGCCTGCCCGCACGGGCGGCCGACCTCGGTCCGCGTGACGATCCCGCAGCTCGAGAAGCTCTTTCATCGCCGCTAGGGCCGGAGCAGGTACGCCCGCATCGGCGTGCGGCCGCCCTCGGCGTTCCAGACCTTGTTTGTCTCGATCGGCTCGGCATTGATCCCCACCGTGTCGAACAGGCCGCTCGCGGCGTCGCGCTCGACCGGAGCGAGTAGCACGACGCGTCCGACGTGCTCGGCCAGCGTCCGTTCGACGTGTCGCGGGAATACGCCGAGGTGTTCGATGCCGAACTTGGGCGGCTCGTCGTGGAAGTGCCCGATCATCTCACCGCCGGCGGCCTTGACATAGACGTCCACGCACTGATCGAGCAGCCCCAGCGTCGCGACACGATCGCCGGGCTCGATCGTGTCGAGCAGCAGCTCGCGCGGCGAGTCGCCGCGGAGGTGATCTGGTCGCAGCAGGGCGTAGTACACGCCCATCGCGAGCGCCCCGGCGGCGCTGACCGCGGGGACGATCCTGGGCAGCACGCGGGCCCAGGCGAGGTCACGGACCGCGTGCGCCATCCAGAGCCCGCCGAGCAGCGCCACGCCCGGCCAGGCGCCGGTGATGTAGCGCGCCGTGCCGCGCCCGGTCAGGCCGAAGACGAGCACCGGCAGCGCGGCCCAGGCCAGCACGAGGAACCAGCCCGGGCGCAGGCGCGGCCGGTCACGAAGCAGCCAGACCAGGGCGATGACCGCGGCGGCCGACCCGAGACCGGCGGCGTAGAGCCAGGCCTCGGCGTACTCCGCCGCCGCGTCCGGCACGAACACACGGACGTTGTCGGCGGCCTCCCGGGCGAGCGACTCGCCGACGGCGTTCTCGCCGAGTCTCGACGCGACGCCGCGCATCCAGAGCCAGGGCGCGATGATCCCGGCGAGGGGCACACCGACCGGGTGTGTCGCGAGCATCGACTTCCACCATCGCGCGAGCCTGGCGCGGGAGCTCAAGAGCCGCGCGAGCACGACGCCGAGACCGGCCGCGAGCACGCCCGCGATGACAACGCCGGCGACATCACGCGCGTCGTCGATCGGCGTCGAGCCGATCAGCAGGAACCCCAGGACGGTCAGCACGCCGAGCATGGCCGGGAAGCCGAATCGGAGGCCGGCGGCGGGGCGGCGATCGGGCTCGACGGTGAGCGCCGCGTGGAGCAGCGGACCGAAGAGCAGCGCGAGGAAGAAGACGAGCAGCCCGGGCGGGCCCTTGGCGAGCCCGAGCAGCGCCGCCGCGGCGAGCGCCCCGCCCGTGCGCACGAGGTCGGTCTTCCCGGTGCGCTCGCGCTCCCGCCACGCGCCGTGCACGCACCACAGGCCGGCGATGGTGAGGGGCGCGATCATGATGTCGATCTCGGCGGTGCGGCTCTGGTGCACGAAGAGCGGCGCGAAGACGAGCGAGCATCCGCCGAAGAATGCGGCCCGTTCGGCGAGCGTGTCGACGACCCCCTCCGCCGAGGGCGCCGGCCGCGGTTGTTGCCACGTTGAGAGGATCGACCTGCCGCACAGATAGGTCAGCACGGCCCCGAGCAGGCCGGAGATCCCGACGACCAGGCGCGCGGCGGTCTCGGCGGCGAGCGCCGTGTTCTCGATCCCGCCGACGGCGGAGACGACGGGCATGAGCAGGCGCGTGCACCAGTAGATCAGCGGCGGCTTGGCGAGGTAGGGGACATCGTGGGCGTAGGGGACGATCCACTCGCCCCGCTCGGTCATCTCGATCGCGGGCAGGACCCGCAGGCCCTCCTGGACGTTGTCGATGCCGTGGCTGGCGGGGAAGAGGACGCAGCTGATCAGGGCCAGGGCGGCCAGGAAGGCCGCCCTGGCGGCTGGGTTGGGTCTCCCGGGTGAGTCGTTCGGGATCGGCACGGGTGGAGGGTAGCTGTGGGGGCGAGAAATCTCGCTGGAAGTTGGACCATGCTCGAATAAGATGCATGTACATTCGATTATCTGTTCGAACGACCGCCGTTGGGGCGGGCAAGAACGACGGGAGGCCCGGATGGCACGCCAGGACAAAGAGGTTTCGAGCTGCTACATGGGCTGCCTGGCGACGAGCGGGCGGAAGATCGAGCGGACGATCGCCCGGATCTACGACGACGCCCTCCGCCCGCTGGGCGTGAAGGCCACGCAGGTGAGCCTGCTGGTGCACGTCGGGCTGATGGGGCCGGTGGCCGCGAAGGACCTGGTGCCGGCGATGAGCATCGATCAGACGACGCTGAGCCGGAACCTCGAGAAGCTCGAGGCCGGCGGGCTCGTGGCGATCGACGAGGGCGACGACCGGCGGACACGCCCGGTCTCGCTCACGCCGGCGGGGCGGAAGCTGCTGCGGGAGGTCCGCCCGGTGTGGGAGCGCACGCAGGACCGTGTGCGCGAGCTGCTGGGCGCGGACGTCGCCGAGACGCTGGTGCTGGCGGCCGAGCGGCTGGGACGCGGGACATAGAGGAAACAGCGGGGCGTTCGCGGCGTGCGGGCGTCCCTTTCGATCCGATTGCATGTAGATACATTGAAACGTACCGAAGGAGACGCACCATGGCACGCAAGAACGAGTCACGCAAGAACGAGTCACGCAAGAACGAGTCGCGCAAGAGCAACAACGGGCTGAAGATGGCGCTGGTCGCGGCAACCGCCGCGGGGTTCGTCGGGTCGGCGGCGGGTCAGCTGCCGGTCAGGAAGACCGGGACGCGTCACGAGGGCGTCCGCCTGGTCGAGAGCCGGGCGCACGAGTCGCGGGTGACGTACCACACCGTCGAGATCGGGGGCGTGGACGTCTTCTACCGGGCGGCGGGCCCGGAGGACGCGCCGGCGGTGCTGCTGCTGCACGGCTTCCCGACCTCGAGCCACATGTTCCGGGACCTGATCCCGCGGCTCTCGGAGAACTACCGCGTCGTCGCGCCGGACTACCCGGGCTACGGCAACAGCGCGATGCCGGACCGCGACGAGTTCGAGTACACATTCGACAACTACGCCTCGATCGTTCAAGAGCTGATCGAGATCGAGGGGCTGGAGAGCTACAGCCTCTACCTGATGGACTACGGCGCCCCGGTCGGATACCGGGTGTTCGCGGCGGACCCGGAGCGGGTCGACGGCTTCATCATCCAGAACGGCAACGCCTATGAAGAAGGCCTCCGCGACTTCTGGGATCCGATCAGGGCGTACTGGGCCGAGCCCGAGAGCAGCGAGCGGCGTGACGCGCTGCGTCCGTTCCTCGAGCTCGAGGGGACCAAGTGGCAGTACCTGAGCGGCGTCCGCGACGAGGCGAACATCAGCCCGGACACCTGGGACCACGTGCAGCCGCTGCTGGACCGGCCGGGCAACAAGGAGATCCAACTCGACCTGTTCCTCGACTACGGCACCAACCCGCCACTGTACCCGGAGTGGCAGGCGAAGTTCCGCGAGTTCCAGCCGCCGGCGCTGATCGTCTGGGGCGCGAACGACCCGATCTTCCCGGCCGAGGGCGCGCACCCCTACAAGCGTGACCTGGAGGACGTCGAGTTCCATCTGTTCGACACGGGCCACTTCGCGCTCGAGGAGGACGGGGACGCGATCGCGGGGCTGATCAACAAGTTCCTCAAGAAGAAGGTCGGCCGCCGGCGCCGCTGAGGCGGGCGGTGATCACGGGCCTGTGTGGTCGGCCCCCGCGCGTCGAGAGGCGCGCGGGGGTTGTTCGATTCCGTACTGTTCTTGCCGGGGAATGAACGCCGTCCAGTGTGGGTTCTGTGGGCATGGACGCACCACCCACATCGCGGCAGGTCTCACCGCCCGCGGCCGTCGCGGCCGTCACGGCCGTGACGGGCGATAAGGGCTGTTCTTCGGGCCTCTGCTCGGTCCGGCTCATGCGGTCGCTGTGCCCGTCGTGCCTGATCCTCGGGCTGGTGGCGCTGCCGCTGGAGCTGGCGGGGCGCGGCGTGCGGAGGCTGGTGCGCCGGGCGACGGACTAGTCGGCCTTCGCACGCGGAGCCTCTGCCTTCGGCTTCGGGAGCTTGATCAGGCCGAAGGCGAATGGTGCGCCGATCACGACCATCACGGCGCCGATCCCGCCGAAGATTGTCTCGAGAAACCACTGTTCGAACCAAGTCGCGATGCGGGCCCGCGTCGGGTCCTTGCTGTCTGCGGGGTCGTAGCGGATCGGCACCTCGGCGGCGATCGCGTAGCTGTTCGTGTTGGCGTAGGCGGCGGTCTGCGCGCGACGCGTCTCGCCCTCGGAGTCGGTGAACTCGAAGATTGGGCGGTACAGCGTCGACCCGCTGTCCGACCGCTTGGTCTCGCGCTCGACGACGACCCCGGTCGTGGCGACGGAGCGTCGCTGCCAGGAGAGCTCTTCGATCGCGAACCCGATGCCGAGGGCGAGATTCGGGAGCGCCCCGACGAGCAGCACGATGCCAAACATGCGCCAGATCGTGTTGACGATCTTCCGGAGGTCGTCGCTGCGCATCGGGCTCACGCCTCGTCGAGCAGGCCGACGGACGCGAACTTCTTGCCCTCGAGCATCTTCAGGCTCGCGCCGCCGCCGGTGCTGACGTGGCTGACCGCGCCCGCGACGTCGAACTGCTCGGCGGCCGCGGCGGAGTCGCCGCCGCCGACGATGGTGGTCGCGCCCTTGCCGGTCGCCTCGGCGAGGGCCTGGGCGACCATCTTGGTGCCGACGCGGAAGGGCATCCACTCGAAGACGCCCATCGGGCCGTTCCAGACAATGGTCTTGGAGTGGCTGATCACCCTCGCGTAGTGGGCCTGGGTCTGCGGGCCGATGTCCAGGCCCATGAAGCCGTCCTTGATGTGGTCGACGAAGACCTCGATGTCGCCGAGCTTCTCGTCGAACTCGGTCGAGCAGATGTGGTCGGTGGGCAGGTGCAGCTCGACCTTGCTGGTCGCGGCCAGGTCGATGATCTTCTTGGCCTCGGCGAGGAAGTCCTCCTCGACGCGGCTCTTGCCGACCTGATGGCCGAGCGCCTTGACGAAGGTGTACGCCATCGCGCCGCCGATGAGGACGTGGTCGGCCTTGGGCAGCAGGTTGGTGATCGCGGGGAGCTTGTCGGAGACCTTTGCGCCGCCGAGGATGACGGTGAACGGCGACTCGGGGCTGGCGAGGGCGCCGTCGAGGTACCTGATCTCCTTCTCGACCAGGAAGCCGACGACGCGGGGCTTGCCGTCGAGGGAGCGCGGCACCGCGAACATCGAGGCGTCCTCGCGGTGGCAGGTGCCGAAGGCGTCGTTGACGTAGACGTCGGCGTAGGCGGCGAGCCTGGCGGCGAACTCGGGGTCGCCCTTCTTCTCGGCCTTGTGGAAGCGGAGGTTCTCGAGCACGACGACGTCGCCGTCGCGCATCTCGCCGACGGCCTCGGACGCGGCGTCGTCGACGCAGTCGCTCGACGGGAAGCCGACGGGCTTTCCGAGCAGCTCGGCGAGGCGGTCGGCGGCGGGCTTGAGGCTGAGCCCGGCCTCGGGGCCGGTTCCCTCGGGGCGTCCGAGGTGGCTCATCAGGATCGCACGCCCGCCGCGCTCGATGATCGACTTGATGGTCGGCAGGGCGGCCTGGATGCGGCGGTCGTCGGTGATGCGCTCGCCGTCGAGCGGGACGTTGAAGTCCACGCGGACGAGGCAGCGCTGGCCCGAGACGTCAACGGCGGCGATGTTCTTCTTGGCCATGTCGGCGGTTCCTCCCCATGCCGGTGCGTGCTGGACCGGTGCCTATATGAGGAGGATATCCGCGGCGGCGGCGGGCTTCCGCGTGCGATCAGTCCTTCGAGTTGTCGATGGCGTCGGCGGCGCGGGCGCGGATGGCGGCGCCGCCGTCGGTCTCGATCTTGCTGCGGACGCGGCGGAGCTGCGTCGCGAGCGAGTGGTCGACGAGGCGGTCGCCGACTCGGATCTTGATGCCGCCGAGCATGGCGGGGTCGGTGTAGTCGTGGAGCACCACTTCCTTGCTGAGGGCGGCGGCGACGCGCTCGCGGACGGTCTCGCGGTCGGCGTCGCCGAGCTTGGAGGCGGTGAAGACGTCGACCTCGACGCGTCCGAAGGCGTCCTGCACGAGGACGTCGTAGGCCTTGACGATCGCGTGGAGGTGCCCGAGGCGCTCCTTGTGGTTGAGCAGTCGGAGGAAGCGGACGGTCAGGTCGGAGGCGTTGTTCTCGAGGATCTTGAGCAGGGAGGCGTCGCGCGACCGGGCCGAGAGCACGCGGCTGGCGAGGAACTCGCTGAAGGACGCGTCGGCCCGCGCGAGCTCGAGGACGTCCTCGAGTTCGCCGAGGACGGTCTCCGCGCGGTCGCCGGAGCCGCCCTTCTCGGCGTCGGTGGCGAGCTCGAAGAGGCTCTGGGCGTAGATCTGGGCGAGTGCGTCGGGCTCGGCTTCGATCAGAGGCATGGGGGCGTCCCTTTCAGAAGCCGTCAGGCGGTCTGGAGCTCGTCGAGCGATTCCTTGAGCAGACGCTCTTCGTCGGAGGCGCTGACCTCGCGCTGCAGGATCTTGGCGGCCATCATCGCGGCGAGGTCGACCGACTCGTTGTAGATCTCGCTGAGGGCGGCCTTCTTGGCGGCCTCGATGTCGCGCATGGCGCGGTCGCGCATGTGGGCGAGCTCGCGGTCGGCCTTGGCCTTGAGCTCGGCGGCGAGCTCGGTCTGCTTGGACTTGGTCTCGTCGAGCATCCGCTGCGACTCGGCGCGGGCCTGGGCGAGCGAGGCCTCGTACTCCTCGAGGGCGCTCTTGGCCTGGGCGCGGGCGGCCTCGGCCGAGGCGATCTCCTCGCGGATCTTCGCGGCCCGCTCGTCGAGGCCCGAGGTGATCTTGGGCCAGACGAGGGCGTAGAGCACGAAGCAGACGACGGCGAACGCGACGATCGCGGTGACGAGCGTGGCGAGGCCCTGCTTGGGCGTCGGGATCAGCTCGGCGTCCTCGACGCCCTCGGGGGCGGCGATCGCGAGTGTCGGGAGCAGCGCGATCAGCGCGACGGCGAACAGGAGCTGCAGGCGGTGCATCGTGTGTGCCTCCGTGTTGGGCGTGGGGGATCGGCCCCGGCGCCCGAATCCGCGGCGTCGCCGGTGGGCGACGCCGCGAGGGGTCGGTTGGTTGCCGGTCTTAGCCGAGGGCGGCCAGCAGGCCGACGACGACGGCGAAGAGGGTCGCGCCCTCGATCAGGGCGGCGGCGAGGATCATGTTGGTGCCGATCGGGCCGGTGGCCTCGGGCTGGCGGGCGATCGACTCGACGGCGCCCTTGCCGACCAGGCCGATGCCGATGCCGCCGCCGATGAGGGCGAGGCCGGCGCCGACGGCGCCGAGACCGCGGAACAGGCTGTTCCCGGCGGCGGCCTCGCTGATCGCGAACTCGCGGGCGGCGTCGAGCTCGGGCGACGCGGCGACGGCGCCGGCGATGTCCTGCGCCAGGACGGCGGCCGGGGCGACGAACGCGAGGGCGATGCTCGCTCGGACGATCTTGCGGAAGTTGCTCATGGTCTGCTCCGGGTCCTTTCTGTCCCGCGCTGCTGTGGCTCAGAGCGTTCGGCGGGATGCGGTCTCTGTCGCGGGGGGTGTCGCTGCCGGCGGGCTCGTGCCCCGTCCGACCCCAGTGTCCCGCCGGCTCGGGCGCCCCCCGCCCTGTCGCCCGGCCGAACGTGTCTCGTTACGTCGCCAGCGCGGCCTGCGGCTCGGCGGTGACGTCGTCGCCGTGCTCGGCGTGGTACTTGTCCTCGGCGGTGTCGTGCTCGTCCTCGTGCTCGCCGTGGTGGCTCAGCTGGCTGATGAAGACGGTCGTCAGGAACATGAAGACGAAGGCCTGCAGGAAGCCGACGAAGATCTCGAGGAAGTAGATGGCGATCGAGCCGAGGAAGCTGATCGGCGTGACGGCCACACCGGCCAGGCCGACATACAGCCCCTGGCCCGCGAACAGGAAGAGCGTCGCGAGCAGGATGTGGCCGGCGGTCATGTTCGCGAACAGACGGATGGCCAGCGCGATCGGCTTGATGAAGGTGCCGAGGATCTCGATCGGGATCATCAGCGGCCACACGTACGGCGGCGCGCCCGCGGTCAGGTGGCTGGCGTATCCGCCGATCCCGAGCGAGCGGATCCCGGCGAGGTTGATCACGAGGAAGGAGACGAAGGCGAGCATCGCGGTGACCCAGATGTGCTGGGTCGCGGTGCCGCCGATCGGCGACATGTGGTTCGCCTTGGCGTCGCTGTCGAAGAAGTGGTAGAGGTCGAGCAGCGGGACGAGGCCGAGCATGTTGTTGACGAGGATGAAGAAGAACAGCGTCCAGAGGAACGGCATGAACTTGGCCGTCCGCTCGTGAAGCAGCGGCTCGACCACGCTGTCGCGCAGGTAGACCGCGATGACCTCGATCATGTGGGCGAACGGGTTCCGCGTCACGTAGCGGTCGTGGCCCTCGCTCTCGGGGCCGGTCTTGACCTGGTTGGCGACCCACACCCCGAGACCGCAGGTGATGATCGCCGAGAGCACCAGGTTGCCCTGGAAGCCGGTCCAGAGCCACCAGCCGTCCGACGAGACGATCCATGGGTGGTTGAGGACGTGGCCGAGGGGGTCGATCTCGCCCTTCTCGGCGGCGAGCGTCGGGAGCACGCTGAGCAGTTCGGAGCCGATCAAGCCGTGGCCTCCGTCGCGGGTGGTTGTGGGTTGGTGGTCTGCGGCTGCATCGCGCGGACGACGACCGAGACCTCGGCCGCGAGGCCGAGGAGGCTCGCCCCGAGGAAGCCGCCCCAGAAGGCGAGCTTGTCGGCGCCGGCGCCGAGGTAGATCGCGACCGCGATCGCGAGGGCGACGCCGAAGCGCACGACCTGCGAGAACATGACGGCCATCGGCAGCGTCGCCGGGCCGCCGGTCGAGGCGATCTTGAGGACGGCGATGCCGAGCGCCGCCGCGGGGAGCACCGTCGCGACCGATGCGAGCGCCCAGCCGGCGCGATCAACACCGAACGGCAGCGCGACGAGGGCGGCGAGCAGCGCGCCGAGCATCGAGCCGATCGCGAGCGCGCCGGCGAGCGGGCCGAGCGGCACGCCCTGTCGCGAGGGATCGGTGTTGTTCGAGGCGTTGTTCGTCATGCGTCCGGGGCTGCTCTCGCTCGGTGTAAGCCCCGCCTAACGCGGGGGCCGAAGGGTAGCTGCGCTCCCGGTTGCGGGCGAGTTCTAGCGGGGCGGGAATTCGTCCTGTCCGCCCGTTCCTGCCGGTCCGGAATCGCCCGGATCCGGGTCGCTCCGTTCCGACATGCGGCGGGCGGCCTCGGCGTTCATTTGCGCCGCGGCTCGGACGACGCGGATGAAGCCGCCGACGAGACCGAGGCCCCCGAGGATCAGCATGAACCAAGGGAAGGTCCCGGCGAAGTAGTCGATCGCGAAGCCGATGAGCCCGCCGCCCACAAGGCTGGCCAGCAGCTCGGTGCCGAGGGCCCAGGCGCGGCCGGCGTCTGCGACGGCGTTGACGGCCCGCTTGGTCGGCTCGTGACCCGCCACCGGTCAGCCCAGCTTCTCGGCGGCGAACCGCGCCGCGGCGGCGAGCGCGTCGTCGAGCTTCGAGAGGTCGGCGCCCGAGCCCTGGGCGCTGTCGGGCTTGCCGCCGCCCTTGCCGCCCATCACGCCCGCGACCTCGCGGACCCAGTCGCCGGCCTTGAGTTTGGCGGTCAGGTCCTTCGGGACCGCAGCCGCGACCGCCGCGCGGCCGGCGGCCTCGTCCGGGCTGAGCAGCATGACGGCCTTGGACGGGCTCCCGGCGGTGATCACGCCGAGGGCGGCCTGCAGCGCCCCGCGATCGGAGCCGGCGTGGATCGCCGAGACGTAGAACGGATCGCCCGAGGCGGCGGCCTCCTCGGCGAGCCCGGCCGCGGCCTTCTGGGCTTCGACGGCGGCCTGCTTGGCGATCTCCTTCTCGTAGCTCTTCAGCTTCTCCTGGAGCTTCTTCACGCCGGCGCGGATCGTCGCGGCCCGCGCGGCGGGCACGGTCATCTCGTCCAGCGCCACCAGGATCCCGGCGAGCTCGGACTTCAGCCGCGCGCCCTCGTGCTTGCTCGCCTCTTCGAGGCTCCAGTCCAGGTGCTCGGCGGCGCGCTGCGCGGCGACCGCGGCGTGGCCGGTGAGCGCGGTCACGCGGCGGATCCCCTTGGCGACGGCTTCTTCGGAGATCACGCAGAACGCCTTGGCCTCGCCGGTCGAGGACAGGTGCGTCCCGCCGCAGAACTCGATGCTGAACTCGGGCCAGCGGTCGGCGTCGGGCTCGGCGAGCAGGTCCTCGACGGAGGGGCCGATCGCGACGACGCGGACGGGGTCTGGGTAGCGCTCGCCGAAGACGGCCCGCAGGCCGTTGACGGACTGGGCCGCCCCGAGCGGCGCCGGCGCGGCGTGGACGCGCATGTCGCGCTCGATGGCCTCGGTGACGAGCTTGTCGACCTCGGCGAGCTTGTCGGCTGCGACCACGCCGGAGGCGGCGAAGTCGAAGCGGAGGCGGTCGGGGGCGACGAGCGAGCCGCGCTGGTCGGACTCTTCTCCGACGACCTTGCGCAGCGCGTGGTTGAGCAGGTGGGTCGCGGTGTGGTTGGCCTCGATCTGGTGGCGTCGGTTGCGGTCGACGCGGGCCTCGACGCGGTCGCCGATCTTCATCGTGCCCTTGGTCATCGCGCCGAAGTGGGCGACGAAGCCGCCGAAGACCTTGGTCTCGGTAACCTCCATGTCGCCGCCCGGGGCGTCGAGCACGCCGGTGTCGCCGAGCTGGCCGCCCATCTCGGCGTAGAAGGGCGTCTTGTCGAGGATGGCGACGAACGGGCGCCCGACGCCGGCGTTGTCGGCGGTCGAGAGGTCGAAGTCCTCGCCGTTCCAGATGGCGCGGAGCGTCGTCTGGGTCGGCTTTGCGTCGAACTTGAAGCTGTCGTCGGTCTCGGCGACGGACATGGTGCGGAGCTTGTCGATGGCCTCGACGTCGAGGTCGAGCTCCGGCCCGTCCCCGGTCTTGGCGCCCTGGCGTGAGCGTTCTTTCTGCTCGGCCATGGCGCCCGCGAAGCCCTCGACGTCGACCTTGAGGCCGCGTTCTTCGGCCATGAGGACGGTGAGGTCGAGCGGGAAGCCGTAGGTGTCGTAGAGCTGGAAGGCGTCGGCGCCAGAGATGGTGGCGCCCGGCGCGTGGCGTTCAACTCGCTCAGGAGTCAGGTTGTCGAGCGTCAGCACGACGGTCTTGCCGTCCTCGGAGACGGAGATACCTCGCACATTCTCAATGTCGCGGGTCGTATCGAGGCTCTCGCCCGGTTCCGGCATCGAGACCTTGCCGAACAGCCCAAAGCCAGAGGTCTGGATGCTTCTCGCCATCGCTCGGGATGCGGCCTCTAGGAAGAGCCGCACTCCACGATCCAGCGTTCGCCCGAAGCTCGCCTCCTCATCATTGATGACGGCTTCAACGTGCGCTGGCTTTCTCTTGAGCTCTGGGAATGCCTCGCCAAAGTTCGCGACGACGGCAGCAACTAGCTCGTGGAAGAAGAAGCCTTCATGCTTGAGATGTAGGTACCCGTAGACGACCGCGCGTCGGAGGACGCGGCGGAGGACGTAGCCGCGGCCCTCATTGCTGGGCAGCGCGCCGTCGGTGATCGCGAAGGTGAGCGTGCGGATGTGGTCGGCGATGACGCGGTAGGCGGTGTCGACGCCGCCCTCGTCCTCGGCACCGAACCTGCCTGCGTAGGGGCGGGCGCCGGTGATCTTCTGGATGGCGTCGAAGATCGGGCGGAAGATGTCGGTGTCGTAGTTGGACCGGACGTCCTGCAGCACGCTCACGAGGCGCTCGAGGCCCATGCCGGTGTCGACGTGCTTGGCGGGCAGCGGGCGCAGCTTGTCGGGGCCGGTGCGGTCGAACTGGATGAAGACGAGATTCCAGACCTCGATGACGTCGGGGTCGTCTTTGTTGACAAGGGCCGCGGCGTCGCGCCCGCCGACGCGGTCGTAGTGCAGCTCGCTGCACGGCCCGCAGGGCCCGGTGTCGCCCATCTCCCAGAAGTTGTCCTTGTAGTCGCCGGGCAGGACGCGTTCCTTGGGCAGGTGCCGGAGCCAGAGGTCGCGGGCCTCGCTGTCGGGCTCGAGCTTCTTGGCGGGGTCGCCCTCGAAGTAGGTCGCGTATAGACGCTCGGGGTCGAGGCCGAACTCCTGGGTGAGCAGGTTCCATGCCATGTCGATGGCCTCGGCCTTGAAGTAGTCGCCGAAGGACCAGTTGCCGAGCATCTCGAAGAAGGTGTGGTGATAGCTGTCCTTGCCGACGTCGTCGAGGTCGTTGTGCTTGCCGCCGGCGCGGATGCACTTCTGGCTGTTGACCGCTCGGGTGAGCCCGGCGAGCGGCGAGCCGGCGGGGACGTCGCCCAGGAAGACCGGCTTGAACTGGTTCATCCCGGCGTTGGTGAACAGCAGCGTCGGGTCGTCCAGCGGCACGACCGGCGAGCTCGGGGTGAAGGTGTGGCCGCGGGCCTCGAAGAAGGCGACGAAGCGGCGCCGGATCTCGCCCGCGGTCAGCTGGTTCGACGAAGAGGAATGGGCGGCGGCGGTCGTCATCGGTGCTGGCTCCCCGGCGTGGCTCCCCGGCGTGGATCCCCGGCGTGGCTCGGACGCGGCATCGTAGAGAGGCCCGGCATAGTCTGGATCCGTGGCGAAGAAGGCCTCCAAGAAGACGTCGAAGAAGACGGCCAAGAAGAAGGTCTCCCGCCGGAAGGGCGGCGTCGGGGGCGTGGCCGAGCTGCCCGAGGCCGAGCCGATGTACGACCCGCCGATCCCGCTCGAGGCGGTGGTGGGGCACGGGCGTGCGCTCGGCGTCCTGCGGGCCAGCCTCGAGAGCGGACGCCTGCACCACGCCTGGATCTTCCACGGACCCGCGGGTGTGGGGAAGATGACCGCGGCGCTCGCGTTCGCCGCGATGCTGCTGGACCCGACGCTCGACCGCGGGCTCTCCGGCGAGCTGGGCGTTGATCCGGAGAGCGAGACGCAGCGGCTGCTCCGCGAGCGGCTGCACCCCGACCTGCACGTCGTCCGCAAGGAGTTGGCGGCGTACAGCGACAACGCGAGCGTCCGGGCCTCGAAGCAGACCACGATCGCCAAGGACGTCGTGGACGAGCACCTGGTCCGGGCCTCGAAGCTCGCGCCGAGCCGGGAGGGCGGGCTCGCGGGCAAGGTGTTCATCGTCGACGAGGCCGAGCGGCTCGATGCGTCGCTGAGCAAGGCCGAGAGCCAGAACGCGATCCT
>JBCBKP010000003.1:0-257858 GCA_038521625.1 Planctomycetota bacterium | reverse complement strand
CGCCCGGACGGGCGTGACACAGACGAACCGCCCGGACGGGCGTGACACAGACGAACCGCCCGGACGGGCGTGACACAGACGAACCGCCCGGACGGGCGTGACACAGACGAACCGCCCGGTCGGGCGTGGCTCAGTAGAGGATGTTGTCGAACGGGCCCGCGAACGCCAAGTCCGCGCCCGTCCGCGTCGGGAACACGACGCTGAGCGCGGTGCTGACGCTCCCGCCGATGCCGCCCGCGTTGAAGACGTTGCGCTGGATCAGGTTCCCGCCCGAGTTGTGCAGGATCGCCGGGATCGAGTCGGTGAACGTGTTCCCGTCGATCACATTGTCGAAACCGTCGATGATGAGCTGGTCCTCGTCGAACGTGTTGTCCTTCACCAGGCAATCGCCGCTGGTCGCGTTGGTGCGGAGCAGCACGCCGTAGCCGTTGGTGCGGAACGTGTTGCCCTCGATCCGGACGCCGAACCCGGGCGCGAGCCCGCCGCTGACGTTGTCCTGGAAGACGCAGCCGCGGACGATGCCGGTGCTGCCGATCAGGATCCCGACCGCGCCGCACCCGTTGACCGCGGTGCCCTCGATCAGGCAGTTGTTCAGCGCGTTGATGCCGTTGCCGCTGTAGTTCTTGACGATGCAGCGGCTGATGACCGCGGCGTTGCCGACCGAGATGCCGAACGTGCTGCCGGTGACGATTCCCGTGAACCGAGAGTCCAGAATCTGGGCGCCGTCGCCGGCCTGCAGGCCGTTCTCGCCGCCGGTGTGGAAGTTGCACCGGACGACCTGGGCGTCGGCCCCGAGAACGACCTTGATCGCAGAGCTCGCGGCGCCGAGTCCGGAGAAGTTGCAGTCCAGCAGCTGCACCCCCACCGCGTTCGACGCGTCGATCGCCGCCGGCATCGCGATGAACCGCGTGTCCTTGATCACGATGCCCGGCTGGACGCCCGCGACCGTCCCGCCGTTGAACCGCAGCGGGTTGGCGTTGGCGTCGAAGACGCAGTCCTCGATCACCGTGTAGCGGTTCAGCGCCGCGGCCGAGGCGCCGGCGATGTTGCGGAGGACCAGCCGGCGCAGCGTCAGCGTCGCGTCGTTCTCGACGATCGCGAAGCTGCCCCAGTCGCGGATCGTCCCGTTCTCGATCGTCACGACGCCGGCGTCGAGCCCGATCGCCGCCTGCGTCTCCGCGCCGTTGCCATCGATCGCGAAGCCGTTCATGTCGATCGTGACGTTGGTCGACGTCGTCACCAGGATCGCGAACACGCCCGCCCCCGGATCGGCGATGTCGCGGTCGAGGTAGTACCGCCCCGGCTCGGAGATCACGTGCACCGCGTTCGCGGCCGAGGGCAGCGAGCTGATCGGCGTGCCGGGGTTGATCTCGCCCAGCGGCGTGCCCGTCTCCTCAACCGGGCCCGAGGGTGGGTCGAGCTGCGCGTGCGCCGCGGACCCGGCGAAGACCAAGACAGCGGCGGCGGCCAGAGACCGGACGACTCGGTGGATACTCATGGACTCTCCTCCCCAGGGGTCGGACGCGCTCGCTCTGTGCGGGTTATCGCCCGCTCGAACGCGTTATTGCGGCCCGCCGGCTCACCGCGCGGGCGCTCCGGGGAAGCGTACGAGCGACGGGTCGCCGAGGATCCACAGCGGCCGATCCACCGTGCAGTTCTCGAACCGGTAGCCCGAGACGTAGCCCGCCGGCGGCTCGCCGCCGTTCACCGTCTGCGCCCAGATCCGCAGCCAGGTGAACGAGCAGCCGGTCGCGACCATCCCGCGGCACGGCCCGAGCGTGACCGCCGCCCCGAAGTCGCACGACCGCAGCGTCAGCCCGCGGATGTCCTTGTGCAGCCGGACGACCGAGTCCGTCGTGCAATCCCGCAGCGTGATGTCCTCGACCGTGTTCGGATACCCGCCGCTGAACACGTGCCAGCCGAAGCCCCGCACGCTCTCGGCCCGGCAGCCCTCGAAGACCACGCCCGAGGTCGCGACCTCGCCGCCGTGGTTCCGCACCGCGAAGCCGTTCCCGTCGACATTCCGCACCACGCACCGGATCACCCGGACGTCCTGCGCGCCGTCCTCGATCTCCCAGGCGTTGTTGCGGTGCCCAGCCGGCCCGCCGGCACCGCCCGTGATCGGGTCGAACGTGCCCGGGCTCACCTCGTTCGGCGCGTCCTCGGCGACACAGTCCACGAACTCGATGCCGCGGCAGCCGCCCGAGACGCCGTCCCCCGACGCGTTGAACGCGTCGTCGAAGTACCGCGTCACGCGGCACCCGACGGCGCTCGCGTCCCCGACACCCATCCCGAACGTCAGGCCGACGAAGGCGTTGGTGATCGTCACATCCTTGACGAGCAGACCGGTCGCGTGGTCGCTGTCGAACCCGCGCGGGTTGTGGCTCGACGGCTGGTTCCAGTAGTTCGCGTCGATCGTGAACCCGCGGACGATCACGCCCTCGACCGGATCCTCGGGCGTGCCGACGACCTCGATGCAGTCGATGATCTTGCCGCCCATCGCGTTGTCCGCGAACCGGACCGTCGCGCCGGTGCCCTCGAGCGTGATCCCGTCGCGGTCGATCGTGATCGCAGACCGGATCTCGTACGCCTCACGCCGGCTCGACAGCACGACCGTGTCGCCCGGCTCGGCCCGCGCGAGGGTGGCGTTGACCAGCGGCGCCCAGTCGCCGGGCTCGACGCCCGATTCGGCCCGGACGACGAGAATGTCGGCCGCGGCCTGCGGGAGCGGGAGAACAACGACGAGGGCCGTGGCCAGGGCCGCGACGGGGATCGGGAGCATGCGCATGCGCACGAGCTTACCGAAGAGGGGATCAAGCCCACCCCCGGGCTTGGTCCTCTCCTGAGTCCGGCACCCTCTCCCCCTGGGAGAGGGAAGGGTGAGGGCTTCTCTTTCTTCACCATCTCCGAGTCTCATGGCACCGTCCGCGCACGACCCTCACCCCGGCCCTCTCCCGAAGGGAGAGGGAGGATCGCCGTCCGCGGCCGTGCGCTCACGAGCGCGACGCAGGATCGTCGCAAGCACGGCCTCAAGGTCGGACGAGACTTGCCCGGCCGTGAACCGGAGCACCATCACACCTTGGCTCGCCAGCCAACGATCACGGGCCGCGTCCGCTTCCCGCCTGTCCTCGTGCCTTCTTCCATCGACTTCGATCGTGAGCAGCGCGCTGTGGCAGAAGAAGTCCAGCACGTAAGGCCCGAACGGGTGCTGGCGGCGGAACTTCAGACCGTTCAAACGTCGTCCGCGGAGGCGCTTCCACACGACCCGCTCCGGCGGCGTCGACCGCGCCCGCAGCACTCTTGCCGACTTGGTCGACGCGTTCGAACCCACGCCGAACGAGCGTAACGCACCCTCTCCCCCTGAGAGAGTCAAGGGTGAGGGCTTCTCTCTCTTCTCCATCTCCGAGTCTCATGGCGCCGTCCGCGCACGACCCTCACCCCGGCCCTCTCCCAGAGGGAGAGGGAGGATCACCGTCCGCGCGCTCAACCCCTGAAGCGCTTCAGCGCACGCGATAGACAAGAGGCTCAAACCCACCCACGGGGTTTGAGCCTCTTGAAGAACTGTGCCCGGTGACTCCACAACCGCGCCGCGGGGGCCCACCCGCAAGCGGTCGAACCCTCACGACCGGAGGTCGTGACTCAGCCCCCACGACCGGAGGTCGTGACTCAGCCCTGCCCCAGCAGGACGATCTCGACGCGACGGCTCGCCTGCTTGGTCGAGCGCGGCGACGCCGAGCCCATCGCCGCCGAGTAGATGTCGTTCGCGTCGATCCCGCGGGAGACCAGGTACGTCTCGACGGCCATCGCTCGCTCGGCCGACAGCCGCTCGTTGGTCTTCCAGTCGCTCCGACGGATCGGGTCGCTGTCGGTGTAGCCCTCGACGCGGATCTTCGCGCCCGGGTACCGCGACTGGATGTCGCGGGCGACGCGGTCCAACTCGATCTTGCCCTCGCTCTTGAGCTCGACCGAGCCCGAGGCGAACAGCAGCTCGCCGGCGACACGCACGACCACGTCGCTCCCGCGGAGCTCGGCCCCGCTCGGCAGCGACGCCGCGTAGCTGGTGTCGCGGGCCTGCGTGAGCGCCCCCTGCGCCTCGTCCAGGTCGCGGGAAAGGCGTGCGTTCTCGGTCTGCAGCTGCGCCTTCTCGGTCTCCGACCGCTCGAGCGACTCCGCGAGCGCGTCACGCCGGTTGCGCAGCTCGGTGTTCTCCTGCACCGCCGCGTTGTACTCCGCCCTCGGGACCGACTTGCAGCCCCCGAGCAGCCCGATCATCGCCAGCGATCCTGCCAGCACCGAACCAACGCGCACCGAACCAACGCGACATCCCCGCATCACCATCTCCCTTCGTGAAGAGCCGGGCCGCGACTCGTTCGCGGCCTCCGATCCATGGACCAGACCATTATCCAGATTCGGCCGCGGGACGCCGATCGCGTGAATCGCCTGGAAATCCCGGGGATTCCGGGCGCTCACGGCAACCGAACAGGCCCGTCCGAGGCCATGATCAGCCCCAGGCCCCACTCGACCACCGGCCGCCCGAGCAGCACCAGCACCGTCCCGCCCGCCAAAAACGGCCCGAACGGCATCGCCCGCCGCATCGCCCCCCCGAACACCGCCCCCAGCACCGCGTGCCCGAGCGCCAGGAACGCCGCGACGAAGAACGCGACTACCGCGTCCACCCAGCCGACGCACGCCCCCACCGCCGCCATCAGGTGCACGTCGCCCAGGCCCATCGCCTCCTTGCCGAAGGCGAGCGAGCCGAAGATCCGCACGCCCCAGACCAGCCCGCCGCCGACCAGGTAGCCGCAGAGCACCCCGCCGAGCACGACCAGCCACAGCGGGGCCTGCGAGCCGATCTCCCACGCCGGCCCGCCCAGCTGGCCCGCCAGCACCCAGCCGACCGTCCCCAGCACCGCCGGGGCCCCGAGGAACGCGACCTCCTTGAGCATCTCCCGGCGCGCGTGCGGGTACCGGATCCACATCGCCGCCGGGTCGTCGCTCGCCGAGGCCGGCGATGAAGCCAAGGGGCTCGAAGCCCCGCCCGGGGTTTGAGCCCCTTGAGCCCCCCGCCCCTCATCGTCGTCCGAAGCCGGTCCGCCGCCCTCTCCCTCTGCGCTCTCTTGCTTCGCCTGCTCTGCCTCGGCCTTCTCCCGGGCCTCGGCCTCCCGTTCCCACTCCTCGTAATCCTCGAAGCTCCGCCCGAGCAGACCGAACCGCACCAGCAGCGCCGACCCGCCGAGCCCGAGGACCGCCCCCGCCGAACCGCCGATCCACGACCACTGCGTCGGCCCGCCCGTCTCGATGGTCCAGAGCCAACCGGGAGCCGTCGCCCAGACGCCGCCATCGCCGAAGAGCCAGCGCCCGCCGGCGTCAGCCATCCACGCCGACTCGGACAGCACCAGCCCGTCGTGGCGCAGCGAGACGATCAGCGCGTGCAGCGGGTGCACGACCGCCGCGACAACGGCCGGCACCCACGTCAAGATCAGCGGGATCGTGTACGTCCGCGCATCGATCAGCGTCATCGCGATCAGGCACGAGATCAGCGTCAGCGCCACCGCCGTCGCCGGCCACGTCATGAACGCCGGAGCGTTCAGCGTCCACCACGGGCGGGCGGCGCCGACCGGCACGCCCAGCACGGTCGCCCCGGGTTCGACCCAATGCCACAGCACGAAGACCGTCGCGAACAGCAGCGCCGTCACCGTCTCGACGATCGGGTACTCGGGCGAGATCTTCGCGTCGCAGAAACGGCACTTGCCCCGCAGCAGCAGCCAGCCGAAGATCGGGATGTTCTCGCGGAACGTCAGCCTCGTGTCGCAGCTCGGGCAGCGCGACGGCGGCGAGATCACGCTCATCCCCAGCGGCAGCCGGTACACCAGCACGTTGATCAGCGAGCCGACGCACGCGCCCAGAGCCAGCACGAACACGAAGCGGATCAATGGCGGCCCGAGCTCGGCCCAGTCGGTCCAGCTCACGAGCCCTCGTCCCCGCGCTCACGCTCGAGCGTCTCGATCTTCTGCTCCGCCTTCTCGAGGATCGCCCGGCAGCGCTTCACCAGCGCCACGCCCTTCTCGTACTCGGCGATCGACGCCTCCAGACCGATCTCGCCCGACTCGATCCGCTCGACGATCGCCTCGAGATTCTCGAACGCCGCCTCGAAGCCCAGCTCGTTCTCAGCCTTCTCGCCCATCGCGCCCCTTCGCCAGGCAACCGTCGATCCGCCCGCTCCGGCCATCGAACCTACCCATCGAACAGGCCGCCGGCATCCTTCGCCGGGCGCCGCCCCTTCGCGTTCCCGCGCCGGCCGCCTCCTCCCTCTCCCTCTGGGAGAGGGCGCGGTGAGGGCTCCTCCCTCTTCTTCCCCTCCCTGCCCGCCGGCCCCTCCACGACCGACCCGAAGGAGCCATCCGCCGTGCGCGTCTCCACGCGATCCCCCGCGCCCACCGACCCGGCCGAACGCACGACCGAGCCGTCCGCGGCCCGCGTCACGTTGTACCCGCGCGACAGCACCGCCATCGGCCCGATCGCCTCCAACTCACGCGAAACCGACTCCAGCCCACGCCGGCGACGCTCCACCGAGCGGGCCATCACCCGCCGCAGCCGCGACGCGACCTGCGTCAGCCGCTCGGACCGCCGGGCGTGCACCGCCGCCGGCCGCACCCGCTCCAGCCGGACCTCGAGCGCCCCCAGACGACGCGAAGCGCTCGCCAGCAGTCCCGCCCCGGCCCGCTCCAGGCGCACCGCCCGCGGCGCCAGCCGTTCCCGCTGCACCGCGATCACGCGACGCGGATCGGCCAGCACGCCCCGCGAGGCCAGCCGCTCAAGCCCGCCCCGATTCAGATCGACCGCGCGACGCACCGCGGACGCCAGCGCCCGCTCGACCGAGCCGACCTGACGCAGCAGGTCCTCGCGGTCGGGCACCAGCCGAACCGCGGCCTGCGTCGGCGTCGCCGCCCGCACGTCCGCCACCAGCTCGGCCACCGTCGTGTCGGTCTCGTGCCCGATCGCGGCGACCACCGGCAGCGAACACGCGTGGATCGCCTCGGCCACCTCGCGCTCGTTGAACGCCCACAGGTCCTCGATCGAGCCGCCGCCACGCGTGACCAGCAGCGCGTCGATCCCGAGCCCGTCGCGCCGGCGATCGAGCTCGCCGATCGCGCTCGCGACCTCCGACGCCGCGCCCTCACCCTGCACGCGCACGTCCACGACCACCACGCCCACGCCCGCGCACCGCCGGGCGGCGGTATCGATGACGTCCTCGATCGCCGCCCCGCTCGCGCTGGTCACAACCGCGATCTTTCTGGGCAGCAGCGGCAACGGTCTCTTGACGCCCTCGTCCAGCCAGCCCAGCGCGCGCAGCTCATCGACGAGCGCCCGAAGCCGCGCCTCCAGAGCCCCCGAACCGACGCGCTCGATCGTCTCGACGATCAGCGACACCCGACCGTTCGGGCGGTAGTAGTCGACACGCCCCATCGCGACGACCTCGGCGCCGTCCTGGAGCGCCTCGGCCGCCCGTGCGCCGCCGCGCTTGAAGCTCGAGGCCCACATCGCGGCCCCCACGACCGCCTCGCCGTCCTTGAGGCTGAAGTACGCGTGCGTCTTGCGGCTCAGGTTGCTGACCTCGCCGCGCACGCGGACGCGCGAGGGCAGCCCGCGCTCGATCGCGTCCCCGATCATCGTCGCCAGCGCCGAGACCGTGACCGCCGTGTCGTCCTCGCTCGACGATTCGACGCGCTTCCCGCGTGCCCGGCCCGGATCGAACGGCAGCCTGCCCGTCACGCCCGCAGGCTACACCGGGCGCCGGCGCCACGGATCCCGCTCGCCGCCTGCAGGCGGCGACTCCGCGAAGAGGACCAAGACCGGCCCCACGCTTGGTCCTCTCCCCCAGGAATCGGTCGTACGGCCGGCCATCGGACGCTCCATTCGACGCCGGCCATCGGGTATCTTCGGGCCGGGAACAGGAGGAGACCGAGATGCCCGCGACGCTGACCATCCGCGACCAGACCACCACGCCCGGCGGCGAGGACCACACCTTCGAGCTCGAGTTCGAGACCGAGTCGATCACGGTCCGCGAGCTGATCCGCGAGCGCGTCTACCAGGAGGTCGACGACTACAACCGCGCGATCCGCTCGGGCGACGCGAAGCAGAAGTTCCGCGGGCTCGTCACGCCAGGCGAGCTGGAGCGCGAGCTCAACGGCGACAACTCGGAGCTCCGCCGCCGCCAGATCGACTGGAACAAGCAGTTCGAGGCCGCGACCGACGCGTTCGAGCACAACCGCGTGCTCGTCCTCGTCGGGGACCGCCAGACCGAGTCGCTGAACGAGACCATCCGGATCGAGCCCGGGATGGAGGTGACCTTTCTGCGCCTCGTGATGCTCGTGGGCGGGTGAGTTGTGGACCGCGAGGCCGACCGCGTCGTCAAGAAACTTCTCGAGCGTGCGGAAGGCGTGCTGAAGCACGGCACGCGGGATGGCTACACCTGGGTTGTGCCGCAAAAGAAGCGCACCGCCTATCTCGCCGCCTGTGATCGGCTCCATGACGCAGGGCGTGAGCTCCTCGACCGGTCGGCGGCGTGGGACTCGGAGACGAAGTCGGGCATCGTCTGTCGTCTGTACATCGAGGGAACCCGTTTCGCCGTCGATGCCGTTGTCGGCGATCCATGGACCTGGCCGGGGCCCGCAACATTCATCCTGCACCTGTACACCCGCCACCTCGTGGCGGACGCGGCACTGCCCGAGCCCGCGTCCCTCGCGGAGGTCATGCGGGCGCTTGTGCCCGTGGTCTCGCACGACCGTCGGTACTTCAGCTGGATGTCGGAGTTCACGAATGTCCTCGATGCGAACTTCCGGAAGTACAGAAAGCACCCGCTCTTGATCGAGCCGGCATCGGAGCTCGCCAAGGCCATCGGCGAGGTTCCGATCGGCTGGACGATCCGGCAGATCAGCACGGGCATCGCTGAATCGCCGATCGGTCTGCCGTACCCGTGGTCGCGGCACATCGTGTCCGGTTTCGAATCGCTCACGCCCGACCAGCGATGGGCACTCCGGCAACTGCTGAAAGCCTGCAAATCCGTCGAGCAGCCCAGGCCGCCCAAGAAGTGGCTCCGAGCTGCGTCCGAATGGATCGAGGTCATCGGATCAGACACATTCCGCGCGCTGCTCATCGAAGTGTTCGAGCTCGCGTTGCGCCCAACCGAGGCAGAGCCCGGCGGTGACGAGAACGGGGGGGTGACGGGCCCCATCTGGCAAGTGGACGCCTACTACGCCAAGATCCTCAAGGGCCTCGTCTGGGCCTCCCTGACCGTCAAGAGCGAAGACGTCGCCCGAGCGCTCGGCCCGCTCGCCGTCTCCGCCTACAAGAAGATCCCGGGCATCGGCCCGCGCATGGTCGCGGTCGGCAACGCCGCCGTCTACGCGCTCGGCCAGATCCCGGGCCGGGTCAGCCTCGGCCAGCTCGCGTACCTCAAGGTCAAGGTCAAGTTCGGCAGCGCGCAGAAGATGCTCGACAAGGCCCTCGACGCCGCCGCCGAGCGCGAGGGCCTGCCGCGCGACGAGATCGAGGAGATGGCCGTCCCCGCCTACGGGCTCACCGAGGTCGGCGCGCTCGACGAACCGATGGGCGAACACACCGCCCTGCTCCGGATCACCGGGACCGCCGGGGCGGCCTCCACCACGCTCACCTGGCGGAACGCCAAGGGCAAGGTCACCAAGTCGGTCCCCGCGCCGGTCAAGGCCGAGCACGCGGACGAGCTCAAGGACCTCAAGGCGTCGATGAAGGACATCCAGAAGATGCTGCCCGCCCAGCGGGACCGCATCGACTCGATGTTCCTCGACCGCCGGTCGTGGGCCGTGCCGACCTGGCGCGAGCGGTACCTCGACCACCCGCTCGTCGGCACGATCGCCCGCCGTCTGATCTGGCTCTTCGACGACGGCCGCGAGCGCACCGCCGCCGCCTGGCTCGCAGACGACCCCAAGGCGGCGGCGCACGGGCCGGGCCGGCTCGTCAGGGCCGACGGCACGCCCTTCGAGCCCGACGCCGAGTCGACGACGGTGTCGATGTGGCACCCGATCGACGCCGACGCCGAGCCGGGCAGCGCCGAGACCCGCGGCGACATCGCGGCGTGGCGCGAGTTCTATCAGACCAACGAGATCCGCCAGCCCTTCAAGCAGGCCCACCGCGAGGTCTACCTGCTCACCGACGCCGAGCGACGCACGGAGATGTACTCCAACCGCTTCGCGGCCCACGTGCTCCGCCAGCACCAGTTCAACGCGCTCTGCGCAGCGCGCGGGTGGAAGGCCAAGCTCCGGCTGATGGTCGACGACGAGTACCCGCCACCATCCCGCCGCCTCCAGGCGTGGGGGCTGCGGGCCGAGTTCTGGGTCGAGGGCGTCGGCGACGACTACGTCGATGCCTTCGTCCTCGATTCGGGGGCCTTCAGGTTCGTCTCGACCGACCAGGTGCGCTTCTACGACATCAACGCCGGGCAGAACATCCAGCACGCCACCGGCGGCCGCTACGAGACCGTCGGACGGCGGGATCGCGACGCGAACCATCCCCTGCGACTCGATGAGATCCCGCCGATCGTGCTCAGCGAGATCCTGCGAGATATCGACCTCTTCGTCGGCGTCGGCAGCGTCGGCAACAACCCCGAGTGGAACGACGGCGGACCCGGCGGCCACTTCCGCGAGTACTGGGAGCGCTACGCATTCGGCGACCTGGGCGTCACCGCGCAGACCCGCCGCGAACTGCTTGAGAATCTGGTCCCACGCCTCAAGATCGCGAGCGCCTGCACGGTGACGGGCAGGTTCCTCGTCGTGCTCGGCAAGAAGCGGACCTACAAGATCCACCTCGGCAGCGGCAACATCCTGATGGAGCCGAACGACCAGTACCTCTGCATCGTCCCGAACAGCGCGATGGAAGCCGGCCCCGCCAAGGGCAAGCTCTTCCTGCCGTTCGAGGGCGATCGGACCCTGGCGGTGATCCTGAGCAAGGCGTTCATGCTCGCCAAGGACGACCAGATCAAGGACCGCTCGATCCTCAGTCAGATCGAACGACGGTGACGCAGATCTCCGCGTGCGGCCGACGAGGAAGAAGACCAAGCCCACCCACAGCCTTGGTCCTCTCCCCCTATCGCAACGCCACGGCCGCGATGCTGATCTTCACGCCAGCGAGCGGCCACAACTCAAGCCCGGAGGGCGTGACTCAACCAAATCTCACGCCCGGAGGGCGGCGACTCAACCAAGAGGCTCAAGCCCCGGGTGTGGGTTTTAGCCTCTTGAGCTTATTGTCGACGCTGAACGGCGACCGGCCCCCGGTTCTCGCGCACCGGACGCTCGCCGCCGCGAGGCCAGATGATCACCGACGGCTCGATCTCGCGCCTGACCGGACGAGCACCGTCGTCGGCCCGCCCGATCGCGGGGCCGGCGCCCGCGGGCCTCACGAACCGGCGCACGCCGCCCGTGAACCCCTGCTCGCGCAACCAGAGCTGCTGCGCCGTCGCCAGCGTGTCACGACCCAGCCCGCCGTGCGCGGTCCCGGTCAGGTCCGCCCAGGGCGAGACCACCACCGGCTCGTACGTGAAGTAGACGACAACGCGACCTTCCTCTTCGCGCGCGGCCCCGAACTCCGATCGTTCCCGCTGATCCCAACGCGCCAGGTCGGCCCCGCTCGCGCCGCCGACGATCGTCTGCGACGCCCAGACGCGCCCGTTCCCCTCGCGCTTGGGCGCCCGCGTCACCAGCCACTCCGGCTGGCTCCGCGGCGGCAGCACCAGCAGCGGGCGATCGCGGACCACCGTGCGATCGTGCGCATCGCTCGACCGGTACACCTGCGGCACACGCTCGCCCTGGCCGAACGCGAGGCCCGAGAACGCCGCGACCGCCAGCGAGACGACGCCGCGGGCCATGTCTGATCTTGAGATGTTCATACAAGACCAATGCCACGCCCCGGCCACGACATCAACCCAATCCAGCCGAGCCAGCGAACTTGCCCGCGAATCCAGATTCTCGGACCGGCCCAGCCCGCCCTGAGAGCGGAGGGCCGTCAGCCCGTGGTCACCGCCGCGGCGGGCCCGGGGCTCGGCGTCACCGCCGACTCGTACGCGTCCAGCAACGCCGCGACCTGCGAGCTCGCCCGACGCTCGGTCGCCACCCAGCGGGCCGATGATGCGCCGAGCCGCTCGCCCAGCCCCTCCTCGTCCATCGCCCGCGCGAGCGCCGCGTCCCACGTCTGGCCGTTCGCGTCGCCCACGATGATCGCCGTCTCGCCGTCGCGCAGCGACTCGTTGTTCTCGTCCTGCTGCGCCAGCACGGTCAGCCCCGCCGCCATCGCGTCGAGCAGCAGCGTCCGCGCCTCGCCAGGCCGGCCCGCGTAGACGAGCGCGTCCATCCGCGTCACCAGCCGGCGATCGACCTCCAGGTCCTCGGCCACGGAGACCCGGTCCCGCACGCCGAGCTCGTTCGCGAGCTTCCACAGCCGCACCGCCGCCGCCGTTTCCGCGTCGGCGAACAGCAGCACGTCGTCTCGGTCCCGCGCCAGCTCCAGCGTGGCCCGCGCCGCCGACTCGGCGTCGCGCGACGCCCGCCTGCCGCCCATCAGCACGATCCCAAGCGGGCCGTCCTCTCGGCGAGGCTTCCGCGCCGGCTTCGGGTGCACCCCCCACGGCACGTACCGCACCGACGCGCCCGAGATCTCGCGACGCAGCTCCCGATCGATCGAACGCCACGGCGCCGCGAGCACCGGCCCGCCGCGCTCCGACCGCGCGTGCTTCTGCCAGTGGCGGAGCATCCGCACACGCGGGCCCAGGCGGACACGCCACGCCTCGAGCACGAGCCGCGCCCCGACCCGCTCGGCCAGCGACTCCGCCACGCCCCAGGACGCCCCGCCGAACGCGTGGATGATGTCCGGGGCCTCCCCGCCGAGCGCCGCCTCGGCGGCCTCGGCCATCCGCCGCGTGCGGAGCTTCCGTCCGAGCAGCGTGCCGCCCGTCGGGTAGGCGATCACCTGACCGGTCAGGACGTCCTCGGTCCGCTCGAGGACCGAATCGGGCAGGAACAGGGCCAGGCGGACGCCCTCGTCGGCCATGCCGATGCGGAGCCGGCTGAGCATTTCCGTCTCGCGGACGGCGAACATCCGGTCGCAGATATGGAGGACGCGCACACCCAATACACACCGCACCCAGACGGGCGGGTCAAACCCGGCGGAAGTGTGCAAGGCGTGTGGAAAACTCTGAGCCCCCCGCGATCCCAACGAATGCATCGGTCGGGATTTGGCCTGAGATCCCCGCGTCGTCGCGCCAGATCGCGGTTCTCACGCGCGTGATCCCACGGGTCCCATGAATTCACGGGGGGCATGTGACGGGGTCTGTATAGCGGACGGGATGTGGATAACTCCTGTGCTGACAAGCGCCCAGCGCGATCTGTGCTCCTCGATCACTCACTCATTCTGGGCACAAAGGGCACTTCTAGCATCCTTTCAAAAACCGAAATACCGAACGAATTCTTGGCCAAGACCTTGACCCGTGAACACGATCCAATACCCTATCAAAAACCATGATTCAACCAATCACCTTTCGAATCACGGATCCCCCACACCCCACCGGACGCCGTCCGGATGTGGACAGCCCCGCGCTGCGTCGGCTGCTGGATGAGCGGTCGGTCTGGCGTCACGGCGACCGCTCGGCACGGGCGCCACGCCACGGCACACCGGCCGCCCTTTCGATGGGCCTGTCGGCGGGGCCTTCGATGGGCCCAGCGATGGACCCAGCGATGGGAATCCGTTCGATCGATCACGTGCTGCCGGGCGGCGGGCTCGCGCTCGGCGCGGTGCACGAGTTCGTGCAGGGCCGCAACGCCTTCGGTGAAACCAGGTCGGGGCCGTGGTGGGCGCCGCTCACGCTGCTGACGCACCTAGCGAACACCATGGCGAGCGTGCCGGACGAGAAGGAGCCCGAGACCGGCCGCCTGGTCATCTGGGTCGGCCGCCGTGTGTGGCCCTGCCCGATCGCGCTGGAGGACCGAGCGGAGCTCCTGGGGCGTTCGCTGCTGCTCGACCCGGCGGACGACGCGGACCGACTGTGGGCGATCGATCACGCGGCGCGCAGCCGGGCCGTCCGCGCGGTGATCGCCGACGGGACCGGCCTGGATATGGCGGGCAGCCGGCGCTTACAGCTCGCCGCGGAAGCGGGCGGTTCGCTGGTGCTGCTCGCGCGCGGGCCGCGAGAGCGGCGGGCGCCGAGCACGGCGATGACACGATGGCTGATCGAGCCCGCTGCGCCGGAGGGGATGGCGGCACTGATGAGCGAAGAGAGAGGGGGGACGCCCGCCGCGCCGCGTTGGCGGCTGGAGCTGCTGCGTGCGCGCGGCGTCGGCGTCCCGCCCGGTCCTTGGCTCATCGAGTTGGGACAGGCGGAGCCAGAACAGGCGGAACCTGAGCGGGCAGAACCTGAGCGGACAAACCAGGGTCTCGGCGGCCCGCACCGCGGCGTGGTGCCGCGGGCGGGTGTGGTGGGCAAGCGCGATGCGAACGGTGCTCTCCGTGTGGTTGCCGTGCTGGGCAACGGATCTGTCGGCTCGTCGGGCGGTTCACCGGCCAGTCCGCCGGGAGGGGCGGGACACCTCCCGCGCGGGCGGATCCCAGGGCGTGCGGCCGGCGTCGGCTGAGCCCGCGACCACACCGAAGATCGAATCCCGGACCGGGCACGGCACCGATGGCCGCAACGACGCCCACACCAATGGCGGCCCGCCCAGCAAAGGCCGTCCCCGCCTGCTCGTGATCGAGCATGCGAACCACCAGTTGGTGGCCAGAGCGGACCGGACCGCCGTCGAGCGCGGCGCACGACCCGGGATGACGCTGGCGAGCGCACGGGCGATCATCGCCTCGCCCGAAACACCGCCGGTGGTCGAGCCGTTCACGCCCGAGCGCGACGCGCGGGCGCTGCGCCGTCTGGCCGACTGGGCCCACGCGTTCGCGCCACGCGTGGCGATCGACCCGGACCCGATGCCGCACGTCGGGCTGGACGACCCGGACGACCAGGGCGTTACCGATCGACGCCCGCCGGACGCCCTGATGCTCGACGTGAGCGGGTGCGACCGCCTGTACCGCGACCGATCGATGCCGGGCGTGCGCGGCGAAATCGTGCTCGCCCGCTCGCTCGGCCGGGCGATCTCAAGGCTGGGGTTCACCTGCCGCATCGGGCTGGCCCCGACCCTGGGCGCCGCGTGGGGCGCGGCGCGGTTCGGGCG
This sequence comes from Planctomycetota bacterium, assembly GCA_038521625.1. Taxonomy (GTDB): domain Bacteria; phylum Planctomycetota; class Phycisphaerae; order Phycisphaerales; family UBA1924; genus JBCBKP01. The sequence goes on along the minus strand of JBCBKP010000003.1, from coordinate 242,622 downwards.
TTCGAAGCTGACCGCGATCGGCCTCGAGCCCAACGCCGAGAACGCGATGTACGACCTGCGGGCATGCGCCATGGCAATGCCGGTCGCGGCGCTGCGCCTGCCGCTGGTGATCCTCGAAGGCCTCGAGGAACTCGGGCTCGACACGATCGGCGATGTCGCGGCGCTCTCGCGGGATCAGGTGGGCTCGCGGTTTGGCCGCCTGCCGCTGCTCCGCATCGATCAGCTGCTCGGCGAGGCGATCGAGACGTTCGAGCCCGTGCGGACCGAGCCGGCCGTCCGCGTGGAGCGCCGGTTCGACGGGCCCGTGACCAAGCCGGAGGCGATCGCGCTCACGGCGCGGATCCTGCTCGAAGATCTGTGCGCCCAGATGCTGTCGCGCGAGTCGGGCGTGCGCGACCTGACGGCGGAGTTCGAACGCCTCGGCGAGGACCTGCGCCGGACCGAGCTGCTCGTCGAGCGGCTGCACCTGAGCCGCCCGAGCCGGGACGCCAAGCACCTGCTCCGTCTGCTCGAGCCCAAGATCGAACGCCTGCACCTCGGCCACGGCCTGGAGCGGATCGCCATCACCTGCGATCGTGCCGGGCGGCTCGCGCACGAGCAGTCATCGATCGATGGTGACCGCGGGGCAACGCCCGAGCGGATCGGTCGCGCGGCGGGCGAGCTGATCGACACGCTCGGCGCCCGCCTCGGAGACCGGCGTGTGCTGCGGGCCGAGACCGCGGACTCGCACGTGCCGGAGCGCGCGTTCCGTTTCGAGCCGGCATCGCGTCGCGACAGACGCAAGACGAACGCCGCAGACCCGAGCCCCACGGGCCTGGGCACGCGCCCCCCGCTGCTGCTCGAGCGGCCCGAGCCGATCGAGGTGATGGCGCTCGCGCCGGACCACCCGCCGGTGCGTGTGACGTGGCGTGGTGAGTCGCTGGCGATCGTGTCCGGCTCCGGGCCCGAGCAGATCGGCGGCGAGTGGTGGCGCTGGCGGCACGGGACCGGCTCCAAGACCGCTTCCAACACGGACGCCAAGCCAGATCCAAAGAACCCCGAGCGTCTCGCGGCCGGACTGCTTCGGCAGCGCGCGTATTACCGCGTCTGCGACGAGCGCGGGCGTTGGCTGTGGATCTACCGCTCGCTGGAAGGCAAAGACCGCGAGACCGCGTGCTGGTTCGTGCACGGGGTGTGGGTATGAAGAAGGCACAGAGGCGCGAAGGCGCCGAGGCACGAAGACATACGCCCGATGCCTGATCTGCCCATGGACAAGGCGAGGCCGCACCCATCGAAGATGGAGGGCGAGACCGACGGCGACCGCCAGCGCGCCGTGAGCGCGACGCGGTACGCCGAGCTGCTCGCGGTCAGCAACTTCTCGTTCCTGCGGGGCGCGAGCCACCCGGACGAGTTGGTCGACACGGCGGCCGCCCTCGGGATAGAGGCCGTCGCGATCACGGACCGCAACACGCTGTCGGGGATCGTCCGTGCGCACGTCGCGGCCAAGAGCGCCGGGATCCGCCTTATCGTGGGCTGCCGGCTCGTGCTGCGCGATGCGCCGGACATCGCGGTCTACCCGGAGGGCTTCGGCGGATACAAGCGGCTCTGCAAGCTGCTCACACTCGGCAAACGCCGCGCCGAGAAGGGCGACTGCGAGCTGTTCCTCGAAGACCTGCTGAGCAGCGCGAGGGGGCTGCTGGGGGTGGTGATCTCAGAAGCGAACAGGCGACGGAGCGACGGAGCGACGGAGCACCTCGGCACGCTGCGCGAGGCGTTCGGGGACCGGCTGTCGATCGCGGCGCGACGCCGGTTCGGGCCGGACGACGAGGGCGAGCTCACCGCGCTGCGAGCGCTCTCGAAGCGGGTCCGCGTGCCCCTGGTCGCGGTGAACGACGTGCTCTATCACGATCCGGGCCGGCGCGCGTTGCAGGACGTCCTGACGTGCATCCGCGAAGGTACGACGGTCGAGGAGGCCGGCCGGCGTCTCGAGGCGCACGCGGAACGGCACCTGAAATCGCCGGACGAGATGGCGCGCCTGCTCGGGTCGTGCCCCGGCGCGGTGGCCCGGTCGATCGAGATCGCGGAACGCGCCCGGTTCTGCCTGGACGGGCTCCGGTACCGCTACCCGGACGAGGTCGTGCCCGAGGGCAAGAGCGACGTGCAGCACCTGCGCGAGCTGGCGTACCGGGGTGCGGCGGAGAGATACGGAGAAGCGACGGAGCGAGGGAGTGACGGAGCGACGAAGGACAGAAGCCTGTACGCGTTGGGCGGGGCCGGGCTGTCGCGTGACGTCACGGGCGCCAGCGTGCCGTACGAGGTGATCGAGCGGATCGAGCACGAGCTATCGCTGATCGAGAAGCTCAGGTACGCGAAGTACTTCCTGACGGTGTACGACATCGTGGCCTACGCGCGGTCGCGCGGCATCCTCTGCCAGGGGCGCGGCGCGGCGGCCAACTCGGCGGTGTGCTACTGCCTGGGGATCACCGCGGTCGACCCGACGCGCGTGGACCTGCTCTTCGAGCGTTTCATCAGCGAGGAACGCGACGAGCCGCCGGACATCGACATCGACTTCGAGCACGAACGGCGCGAGGAGGTGATCCAGCATGTCTACCAGCGGTTCGGACGGAACCGGGCCGCGCTGACCGCGGAGGTCATCACGTACCGGGGCCGCTCGGCGGTGCGTGAGGTCGGCAGGGCGCTCGGGCTCAGCGGCGACCTGGTGGACCGCATCGCGAAGACGATGAACCGGTGGTCGGGCGGCGCGGCAGAAGAACGCGACCTGCAAGAGCTCGGCCTCGATCCGACGGACCCGACGCTCCGCCTGTGCGTCGATCTCTCGAACGAACTGATCGGCTTCCCACGCCACCTGAGCCAGCACGTCGGTGGCTTCGTGATATCCGACGACCCGCTCGAGGAGCTGGTGCCGATCGAGAACGCGGCGATGGCGGACCGGACCGTGATCGAGTGGGACAAGGACGACATCGACGCCGTCGGGATGCTCAAGGTCGACTGCCTGGGCCTCGGGATGCTGACATGTATCAGGAAGTGCTTGGAGTTACGACGTGACGCACATATCTTCGAACACTTCGCCCAGATCGCCCAAACCAATGACACCTCTGTCTACGACATGATCTGCGATGCCGACACCGTCGGCGTCTTCCAGATCGAAAGCCGGGCGCAGATGCAGATGCTCCCGAGGCTCAAACCCCGCTGCTACTACGACCTGGTCATCGAGGTGGCGATCGTGCGCCCGGGGCCGATCCAGGGCAACATGGTGCACCCCTACCTGAAACGGCGCAACGGCGAGGAGCCGGTCAGCTTCCCGAGCCCCGAGGTCGAGGGCGTGCTCGGCAAGACGCTCGGCGTGCCGCTGTTCCAGGAGCAGGCGATGAAGCTCGCCGTCGTCGCGGCGGGCTTCACGCCCGGCGAGGCCGACAAGCTGCGCCGCTCGATGGCTGCGTGGAAGCGACGCGGCAACCAGATGGTCTACTACGGGCGGCGGGTCGTCGAAGGCATGCTCAAGAACGGGTACGACAAGGACTTTGCGCTGCGCGTGTTCGAGCAGCTCAAAGGCTTTGGGCAGTACGGCTTCCCGGAGAGCCACGCCGCGAGCTTCGCACTGATCGTCTACATCTCCGCGTGGCTCAAGCGGCACGAGCCGGCGGCGTTCGCGGCGGCCCTGATCAACAGCCAGCCGATGGGGTTCTACGCGGCGGCGCAGATCGTGCGTGACGCCCGCGACCACGGCGTGGACGTCCGGCCGATCGACGTGAACCGCAGCGGGTGGGATTGCAGGCTTGAAGAGAGAGGCGAAGAGTCAGAGAGGCAGAGGGGCGAGGGATTGGAGGGGCGAAAGAGCTACGGGGCGGGCGGTCCGGCGATCCGTTTGGGCATGCGACTTGTGAAAGGGCTCGGCGAGGACCCGGCCCAGGCGATCGAGGACGCCGTCGCGAGGGCGGGCCCGTTCAAGACGGTGGCCGGTCTGCGTCGCGCCAGCGGCGTGCCCGTGCGGGCGCTGAAGGCCCTGGCCTCCGCCGACGCGTTCGGCTCGATGGGGCTCGGGCGCCGCGAGGCGCTCTGGCAGATCCGGGCGCTGCGCGACGAGCGCCTCCCGCTCTTCGAACACGCGCCGGACGACGAGGCGCCGCCGCCAGCACTGCCGGCGATCGGCGAGCAGCGCCAGGTGGTCCGGGACTACCAGACAACCGGGCTGAGCCTGCGGAACCACCCCGTCGCGTTCGTGCGCGACGGGCTGGAGCGGATCGGCGCGACGCCATGCGGCGAACTGGCGGACGGATCGGCGTGGCCCCACGCCAGACCGGTGACCGTCGCGGGCGTGGTGCTGATGCGGCAGCGCCCGGGGACCGCCAAGGGCGTGACCTTCATCACCATCGAGGACGAGAGCGGGATCGCGAACCTGATCGTGCCCGCCAGGGTGTACGAGCGAGACCGGCCGGCGGCCCGAGGCGGGCGCATGCTGATCATCGACGGACGCGTCGAGCGACAAGGGCGTGTCGTGCACGTGATGGCGCGCCGGATCCGCGCGATCGACGAGCGCGACCTCGCGAACGACCAGCGCGACCTGCCGGACCAGTCGCGGGACTTCCGCTAGCGCCCACGATCGGGGTAGGTCGGAATGATCGGACGGAAGCATCCCGAATACCGATTGCTCCGCCGGCACGGTTCGGGTGCAATCCAAGGTCCGGGATGACGCGCGGCGAGGGAAATCTCTCGCCACTCGCGACCGTTCAGAAACGGGGTCACCGCGCGACGAAGCCCACGTCGTCGGCCCATGCGGGCTGCGGTGCGTCGATCTCGTGGGCGAGAAAGGAACCAAGCCATGATTGCAGGACTCGCGAGAGTGCTGGCGCTATCGCTGTGCGCGTGCATCGCGACGCTCGCGCCGGCGCAGGGCGTGAACTTCGAGGGTTCGCTGGAGAACGCGGACGTCCGTTACCCGCCGAGCTTGCCGAACGACGTCGAGATCGTGCTGTACGGCCCGGACCTCTCGGCCGACGCGGTCCGCCGCGTGTGGAATACCGACATCCTGCTGCGCGACCCCGACGATCCGATGAACCGCATCGGTCTCGAATGGGGTCTGCCGACGATCGAGGAGGACATCGACCTCGATCCCAACTCGGAGACGTTCGGCATGGTCTGCCTGACGATCCGCTGGCAGGGACCCGAGCGTCCGGACCTGGTCGGAAAGATGGTCCACATCGGCGTGACGCTGCGCAACGGGTTCGTCCCGGTGCGATCGGAGATCTGGTGGACAAGGGACGGGCAGCGGCTGAACAGGCCCTGCGACCCGCGGATCCGCTGGTTCTGCTGGAACGACTTCTGGGTGATCTGCATCGAGAACAACACGCCACGACCGTTTTATCTCTACGGCTGCCGCTGGTTTGCGCCGCCCGTGGGCGCCACGCTGCCGCAACTCGAGCAGCTGACCTTCGAGAATCTCGAGAACGCGCCGTGGACCGCGCTCCCGCCGCCGCCGAGCCCGTTCGGGCCGGTGTTCTGCCTGCAGCCCAAGTGCAGGATCTACCTCACGATCCCGGTCAGACGCTGGCGGCCTGTGATATTCCAGTGGGCCGCGCGGAACACGCCCGAGCCGCTGCAGTTCCCGCTCGACGTTCCCGAGCCGCGTGACTGGCTTCCTGACCCGAGCGGCAACCCCGACGGCGGCCTCGGCACCGTGTTCATCGGGCAATCGCGCGCCGTGCAGACCTTCCAGAGCGATCTGAACGGCGACGGCATCGTCAACATCCTGGATGTCGGTCCGCTGCGTCAAGAGTTCGACATGATCAGCCAGGACGTCGGCGGAACCGTCCCGCTGCCGTGAGTCGAGCGCAACGAACAGAAGGGAGCAATGCCATGCGAATGCGCAGGAATATCCCGCTGGTCGCGCTCTGCGGGGTGGCGGGCAGCGCGTGGGGCCAGGGAGACGTCGGGGTCGACTTCGACCCGATGACGCCCGGCCTCCAGAACGTGATCGAGGCGAACCCGGGCGATCTGGTGACGGCTGCCCTCGTCGTGCGGGCGGACGCCTTCGGTATCTCGGCCTATCAGTTCAGCGCCCTGCTGGACTCGGGCGAGGTCGGCATGCCCGGGGCGAACGAGCTGCTGCCGACGCTCTTCGAGATCAACATCACGCCCGGGCCGCGGGCCGTGGGTCCGAACGCGGCCGAGGGCTTCGAGGCGGTGACCTTCGCCGACGGGCCCGTCAGCTCGTCGTTCGTCGCGGCGACGATCACCTTCACCGCGGCCAACCCGACGGACGACGGCCAGCCCGACGTCACGCCGGCGCTGGTCGGTGTCGACGGCGGGTTCCTCGACAACATGAGCCTGGTCGTCGGGCTGGGCGTGGTGACGCCGGGCTTTGTGATCCCGGTGCCGCCGTGCAGCCCGATCGACTTCGCCGCGCCGTTCGGCGTGATCAGCCAGACCGATGTCTCCGAGTTCGTCAACCTGTTCTTCGCCAACGACCCGCGCGTCGCGGCGTTGGCGTCGCCGTTCGACATCGTGTCCCAGACCGACGTGACCGAGTTCGTGAACCTCTTCTTCCAGGGGTGCCCGAGCTGAGATCTATCCCGGAGGCCCCGGCCGAGGCGGGCTTGCCATGTCCTCGACCGGGTGCCGCCCTGGCCGCCTTCGCGGAGACGCGCGGTGGCCATTCCCGCGGTCGCGATCCGTGCTAGCGTCGTCCGATGCACGATCCCGAATCCTGGACGCCCGGCGAGAAGGTGGAGTTGCTGCGGACACGGATCCTCACCGTGCACCAGCAGCGGTTCGAGTACGGCGCGGACCCGTCGCGCTCGGGTGACTTCGTGATCATCGACTGCCCCGATTGGGTCAACATCGCCGCGTTCACGGCCGAGTCCGATCCGCGCCTGGTGATGGTCGAGCAGTACCGCTACGGGACGCGCGAGGTCACGCTCGAACTGCCGGGCGGCGTGATCGACGCCGGCGAGACCGCGCTGACCGCCGGCCCGCGCGAGCTGCTCGAGGAGACCGGCTACAGCGGCCGCGAGCCCCGCCCCGTCGGTACCGTGGACGCGAACCCGGCGATCATGAGCAACCGGTCGCACGCGGTCCTGATCGAGGGCTGCGAGAAAGTCCGAGAGCCGCAGCCGGACGCGCACGAAGCGCTCCGTGTGCGCCTGGTCGGCCTGGCCGAGGTCGCGGGCCTCGTCCGGAACGGCAAGATCACACACCCGATCGTGCTCTCGGCGTTGCTGCGACTCGCGGTCGATGAGCGGATACCGCTCTAGTCCGTCCCACGCTCGCAGAGCCGCGCGATGAGGATCGCGAGGAGCTGACAGCGCTCGACGAGGCTGGCGATCTCGATCCACTCGTCGGTCGTGTGCAGCCCCCCGCCGCGGACGCCCAGCGTGTCGATGGTCGGCAGGCCGGCGTCCTGGAGGATGTTGCCGTCGCAGACCCCGCCGGTCTTGGTGAAGGGCAGCGACTGGCCGAGATCCTCCGCTGCGCTGCGCGCGGCGAGGGCGAGCGACTCGGTCTCGGGGATCAGCGGCTTGGCCGGTCGGTTGAAGCTCCGTCGGACGGCCACGGCCGGCATGGCGCCCTCGCCGGTCGCGAGCGACTCGAGCTTGGCGGCGATCTCGTCGGAAGCGGCCTGATCCGGGAATCGGACGTTGCCCCAAGCGCGGGCGCGTTCGGGCACGGCGTTGGTCGCGGCGCCGCCCTCGATCGGCCCGACGCTGACGATGTGGCCACGCTCTTGATCGGGATAGGTCGCGATCTCGACGAGGCACTCGGCGAGCTTAGTGACCGCGGAGACGCCGTCGGCGAACGCCCGCCCGACGTGCGCGGACTTGCCCGTGGTTTCGACGAAGAACTGTCCCGATCCCATGCGTTCGACGGCGAGCTCGCCGCCGGGAAGGGCAGGCTCGAGCGCGAGACCGAAGTCGTGTCGGATCGCCTCGGCCCGCAGGCAGGCCTCGGAGTGGTACGTGCCGGTCTCCTCGTCCGCGTTGAGCGAGAAGGTCCAGGAGGCCGGGATGCCGCAGGCTTCGAGCGCCTCGAGCGCGTGCGTCGCGATGACGATACCGCCCTTCATGTCGACGCATCCGGGGCCGAGCGCGGATAGACCGTCGGCGGAGACCGAGAGCTCTTTGAACTCCGATGTCACGGGGTGCACGGTGTCCATGTGACCCGCGACGAGCACCCTCGCCAGCTCGCCCGAAATGCGACGGCAGACCGAGGTCGACGGGGGCTCGCGCCCCTCTCCACCGGATAGCAGCCCGAGCCACTCGGGCTTCTCGTCACCCGGGATGGACTCTACATCGGCGCCGAGCGCCGCCAGGCGACCGGTGAGGATCTCGCGGGTCTGCTCGATCCCGTCGCCTCCGCCCGGGCCGGTCGGCGTCTCGACATGGAGCCGGAGGTCGGCGAGCAGCAAATCAGCGCGGGCGGCGATCTCCGTCGCCAGCTTGGACTCCGATTCGGTCAGGCTCTTCATGGTGCGATCGATTCGTTCGTCTCGGGGTAGGTCGCCAGATCGGCGATGGTGAGACCGGTGCCGGTCACGAATATTGCGACGATCAGCGCCTGCACGCGGCGGGCGGCGCGATCCGCGGGCAGGCGCGTGTCATCGATGCCCACGGCCCGGGTAAGGACCCCGATCCGCTCGGCGATCGAGCCGTGCCGCCAGCCCCAGCGGCGAAGCGGCGAGCCGTTCAGGCGGGCGACGCGCCGCAGCGCGCCCGCGACATGCGACACCGCGGACTCGGAGAGCGGCCCGGGCCCGTTCGACTCGAGGCGGCTCAGATGGCGAGCGGCGAACGCGTCGGCCTGCCGCTCGAAGCGTCGGCTGATGTAGCCGAGGAAGACGAGCGTGAGCGTGAGCGCGGCGATCGAGATCGTCGCCTGGGAGAGAACGGTGTGCTCGAGGCCGGGCGCGACCGCCCGCACCGCGAGCGCGAGCCCGCTCCCGGCGAGACCGACGCAGCCGAGCACGCCGGCGCCCAGCCAGACGATGTGATGCCGTTTGACGTGGGCGACCTCGTGCGCCACGACCGCCTCGAGCTCGGGCTCCGGCAGCGACTCGATGAGCTTGTCCGTCAGAACGATGTAGCGGATGCCAGGGAGCATGCCGAGAACGGCCGCGTTCGCGATCTGCCCCGAGGTCCGCCAGATCAGGATGGCGGAGATCCCGACGCGGCCGTTGGGCCCGTCGCAGACGCGCACGAGCCGCTCGCGCAGCTCGCCCGGCTGGATCCGGACGGTGTCCCAGACGCGGCGCAGCAGCAGCGGCGTGAGCGCGAGCGCCCCGACGGCGCCGATCAGCTGCATCCCCGAGAGGGCCCAGGGCGCCCAAGCCGGCTCATCCTCTTGCGTGGGCCAGAGACCACTCGCCGCGAGATCCAGCCCTTCGACCCAAGCCGCGATGAGGAAAAGCGGCACGAGCACAGTCGCCATCCCGTGCCTGAAGCGCGTCGTGAGCCACCGGGGCAGCGAGGGCACGGCGTGGACGGGGCGGCCCTCGTCGAGGGCACGCACGAGGGCCGCCTCGCGGATGCGGCGCTCAACGGGGTACGAGCCGGCATCGATGAGCAAGAGGGCGAAGATCACCGGGAGCAGCGCGATCGCTTGATCGACAAGGGAGAGGCCGCCGGTGACCGCTCGGATCGAAGCCTGCCACTGCAAGAGCACGACCGCGACGATGTGCCACCCGACGACGCCGATCCGGGCGAGCGCGTTGACGATGTCGGACGCGGCGAGCCAATCGGTGCGCCCCGCGCGGGCGAGCCGGCGGGACGCGAGCGTCGTCAGCGACGCGGCGCCGCCGGCGATCACGAGCTGCGGCAGGATCGCCAGCGCGAGCGCGATCGGCGCCGCCAGACCCAGGGGCCGCGGAAGCTCGGCGAGATCGTTCGCGTGGAGCACGGCCCAGCAGATGATCAGCGAGACGTGGAGCACGGCGGACGGTACGCGTCAGCCGTCGGTGGGCCGGCGGATCTCGCCGAGATCCACGATCACGCCGTCGGGCTGGTAGTAGTCGATCCCGAGGCGGTCCGGCGTAATGGAAGTCGCGACGATGCCCGTGCGGCCGGTCCGGCGCACGAACGCGAGATCGGTCGGGCTGGGCCCGGCGAACTTGCTGTTGCGGCTCCGTGCGACCTGCAGGTGGTAGAACGCGAGGGCCCGCCGGCCCGACGCGATCATCGCTTCGCTGGCGATGAAAAGGTTGTCGCTGATCCGATCACCGACGCGCGGCACGAAGAGCTGCGCTCGGAACAGGCCCGGACGTGAATCGGGGCCGGCGAGCAGGATGCCGCCGTACTCGGTGGAGACGTCGTCGCGGTCGCGCGCGGTGTGCGCGAAGAACTGACGCACGACGTCGGGCGATCGCACGGCCTCGTCGAGCACGAGCAGCGTGATCAAGTCCCCCCAGGTCATGGTCGCGGACCAATCGTCGAGTCGCTCGCGCAGCCGGCTCCGGTCGATGCCGAGCTCTGAGGTCCGGCGGTTCGTGTTGCGCCCCTCGAGCCGGGCCTCGGCCGTGCTGAGCAACTCGGCGCGCGTCGCGTCGAGCCATTCGGGCCGGTGGGCCACGACCCAGCGGATCGGCTCCAGCTGGCGCATCTCGACGCGCGGGACCCGGCCAGCGTCGACGCGGGCCACAGCGGCGCTGACGTCCTCGCGCCACGCCGCCGACGCGACGTCGTCGCCGTCCATGATCTGCTCGATCCACTCGACCTCGCGTCCGGTTCGGGGAACGACGCGGAGTTGGTCCATCCCGCGTGCAATGGTCGCGACGAGGAGATCGACCTCGGGCTCCAGGCCGTCGGGCTCGTAAGCCCCGACGAGCGAACGCGTGCGCACGCCGTCGGGATCGAGACGCCCGAGGACGTCGAATGCGGCGCGGCGTGCGCGGGCACGCCGGTCTTCGACGCGCGAATCACGGATGACCCGAGGGCGGAGCGCGGTCTCGAAGGCGACGGTGGTGAGCGGGCGTTCGCCGTGGAGCAGCCTGAGCGCGCCGGTCTCGATGCGTTCGAGCGTCGGCTCGTCGGCCGAGACCTCGGCCAGCCGGCGGAAGAGGGCGGGTGTCACCGAGACCCAGTCTCGCTCGGCGGCGGTCACGGCGATGGTGTCCGCGAGCAGCGGGTCGTCGATGATCGGGAGCATGAGTTGGGCGAGGGCGCGGCTGTCGGCCTCGCCCTCGGGCGTTGTGTCCGAGAACACCAGTTCGAGGGAGCGGATCCGCAGGCCGATCGGCTGGTTTTCGTTCCACGCCAGATCTTTCAGGGCGCGTCGGATGACCGCGCGATCGCGAACGCCCCGCTCGGCCTCGTCCCAGAGCGTTTCGGCCGCTTCAATGCGGAGCGTGAGGCGTTCACCCGACTCCACGGCGATGATGTACGGGTCCTGCAGGGTTGCTCCGGAGTTGCATCCGCAGAGCAGAAGCGAGAATGTGAGGGCGACGAGCGCTTGCTTGGAAGCTGGAACGAATCTAAAAAAAGCGATGAGGAGTTCGCCACTCATGGATGCTTCCGGCCCCTCGGAGAGTTCGAGCGTGCTCGAACGCGTGACGAACGTGATCGAGCGGATCCGCCCCGCCGTGCAGGCGGACGGCGGTGACCTCGAGCTGCTGGGCGTCAGCGACGAGGGTGTCGTGCGCGTGAGGCTACACGGAGCGTGCGTCGGCTGCCCGTCCTCGAGCTTGACCTTGAAGATGGGCATCGAGCGGAACCTGCGGGATCATGTCCCGGAGGTGTCAGGTGTCGAGGCGGTCGAGTGAGGGACGGCCCCAGTCTTCGCTGAGACCCTGCCGACGTCGGCATTTGCAAAACTCCGCGCCGCGGTCACGCGCGTGTTGGTATGCTGTGCCCGAGAGGTCGGAGAGCCTGCGCACGAAGTGCGGGCTCAAAGGGAGCACCGGGATGCTGGTCATCACACGCCGCGAGGGTGAAGAAGTCGTCATCGGCGATCCGAGCAACCCGATCGGGGTTGTGCGGATCGCGTCGGTGAAGGGGGAACGCGTCCGGGTCGCGTTCGACTTCCCACGGTCCGTCTCGATCCACCGGCGCGAGGTCGCCGAGCAGATCGCCAGCGAGCCCGAGCCGCGACGCGACGTCGTCGGCCGCATCGAGCCGGCATCCACCGGCTGAGACCGGCCGGCTGAGACCGGCGCCAGTCCTGGCCCGAGTTCGGCGGGACCGACCTCGCAAAGCAAGAACGCCCCGCCTCGGCGGGGCGTTTGTGGTTTTGCGTGCAGAACGATGGTTAATCGCTCCGGTTTCTCTTACTCGGGCGAACCGCTCGAGAGGTCGTAGACCCATCCCTCGATGGCACGATCGAACGGCTGGACCTCGCCGCTCGCGAAGAACAGGCCGAGCTCACGCTCCGCGGCCTCGGGGCTGTCCGAGCCGTGGATCAGGTTGAAGCTGTTCGAAACGCCGAAGTCGCCACGGATCGTGCCGGCGTCGGCCTTGGAGCCGAAGGTCGCGCCCATCATGTTGCGGCAGATCGAGATCGCCCCGACGCCCCGGAGCGCCATCACGACGACCGGGCTCGAGGTCATGAAGCGGACAAGGCCGTCGTAGAAGGGCTTGCCCTGGTGGTCCTTGTAGTGGGTCGAGGCGAGGTCCTGGGAGATCGTCATCATCTTCATGCCGACGATCTGCAGGCCCTTGTCCTCGAAGCGAGAGATGATGCGGCCGCTGAGCCCGCGCTGGACGGCGTCGGGCTTCAGGATGATGAGCGTGGTCTCCATGGCGTCGTCCTCCGGTGCTGGGGTGCTGAGCCCGGAGGATGACCCGCCGGGGCGGCAAGCGTAGGACGCGGAGATCGGCGCTTCCGGGAACGAAAAAGGCCCGGGAGCGGTCGCCCCCGGGCCCTCGGATTCCTTTCCGCCCGCCGGGCTACCGGCGGGTGCTCTCTCTCCCCACGAGCGGGGCCGGGCGTCGATCCTCTTGGGATCAGGCCGCCGAGCGGAGCTCGTTGATGCGATCGGCGGGCTTGTCGAGGCCGCCGACAATCGTGTAGACGCGGAGCTCGTCGCGGTCGTCCTCGAAGACCCCGCGGTGGACGGTGGCGTTGCCGGTGAGGTCGGTCAGCACGTCGAAGCCGTGGTTGATCGAGTCCTGCAGGCCGGCGACGGTGGCGAACTGGTTCTTGCCGCCGACGACGATGGCGCCGACGGTCTTGGCCGAGGCGAGGCGGAAGCCGTCCGCGAGCAGCGTGCGCTCGAAGTTCTTCTTCATGGCCTCGGCGATGGCGTACTTGTCGTTGATGTCGCGGACCTTGGTGAGGCCCATGAGGTGGCAGCCGCCGCACTCGAGGATGTTCTGGTAGTCACCCGGGTCGAAGGAGCTGTAGGGGCTCGTCAGGGCGCTGAGGCGGTTGAAGATGTCGAACAGACCGGCGACGGTGTCGTTGACCGTCGGCCAGAAGCTCTTGACCGTCAGGCCGGGGTACAGGCGGCTGATGCGCTCGTTGTCGATGAAGATCAGCGGGCTGATCTGGCCCGAGTCGGCGAGGCGCGTCAGCTCGTCGACGACCTTGACCGTGTTCTGGGCGACGCGCGGCGAGGCCGACTCGCCGACCGTCGGCAGCGTGCAGATCACGCCGATCCGCTTCTCGGGCTTCTTGAGGCCGATGTGCTTGGCGGCCGAGTTCAGCGTCTTGATGAGCGAGGTAACCGAGCCGCCGCCCGTGCCGCCGCCCGCTCCGCAGGTGACGAAGCAGTGGTCGACGTTGGTCGCGAAGACCTTCTTGACCGCGTGGATGATCTCCTGGCGGTACTGCTCGGCGGCATCGAAGCCCCGGTTCATGTCCTTGCCGGCGCCGTGCTTGCCGCCGATGTCCATCAGGACTTTCTGGTTGTTCGGGATCTCGAGCTCGGCGAGGTCGGCGTAGGCGGTGTTCACCGCGACGACCTTGCGGTAGCCGAGCTCGTAGAACGACTGGGCGATCTTGCCGCCGCACTGGCCGGCGCCGAGGAACGCGAACTTGGTCGAGCCGGCGTTCTCGTTCTTCACCGGCTCGGCGATGTCGAGCTCCGGCTCATAATCCTCGAGCGAGAGGGTCGGGAGCGGGCTGTTGCTCGGGGCATCGAAATCGCTGCTCGGGTTCGGGCTGCCCGAATCGAAGTTCCGGGCATCGTCGGGGTTGTTCGCCGGGAACTCGCCGCGGCTCGGGAACTGATCGTCGGGCATTGCGCCGTCCTCCTGTGCGGGTTGAGGGTCGAAACGGTCAGCCGTGCTATCGGCGGAGCGGGGGCCCGGCTGAGGCGGGGACGGCACCGATTGCGACGATTGGGTCACGCAGACCCGTCGACCGGGTCAGGCTGAAACGCCGACCCACCTCCTCAGGGCCGCCCGGAGCGGGCGTTCGGACCCAGGGTCCAAAACGCACAAGGGCCCGCCGCCGGATGGTGTCCGGGGGCGAGCCCTCTTCCGTGCTGTCTTTGTCTCTGCGGACCCTCTCGGGCCCGGCTTGGTCTCTCCGGGCCGTTTCCGACCCGAAACCCTGCCGGTTTCTCCTCTACCGCGGGCGTGAGTCCAGTCTAGTCGCCTGCCAGAACACGACTTGCCGCGTTGTCCACCGATTCGATGAATAATCTGCACGAAACGGCTTTCTCGGGGCCTGGTGGAGCCGGCGCCGCGCCCTCGCGTCCGCTAACGTGCGGGTGTCGCCCGACCCCGGGACCGGGTGGGTCCGGGAGCGACGACAACGAGCACGGAGGACACCCGGCATGGCCAGGAAGGCGACCGCCGGCAGCCCAGCCAAGAAAACCAAGAAGGTGGCTCAGAACGCCGAGTCCATGGCGGCCCGGCAGCGCGAGATCTCCGTCTCGGAGTTCTTCGCCAAGAACCGCCACCTGCTGGGCTTCGACAACCCCCGAAAGGCGCTGCTGACGACGGTCAAGGAAGCCGTGGACAACAGCCTCGACGCCTGCGAGGAAGCCGACATCCTGCCCGACATCGAGGTCAGGCTCGAGGAGCTGGTCGCCCCGCCCTCGCCTAGCAAGCCGGGCCGTTACCGCGTCACGATCACCGACAACGGGCCCGGCATCGTGCGACGGCAGGTCGAGAACATCTTCGGGCGGCTGCTCTACGGCTCGAAGTTCCACCGCCTGAAGATGTCGCGCGGCCAGCAGGGCATCGGCATCTCGGCGGCGGGCATGTACGGCCTGATGACGACCGGCAAGCCCATGGTCATCACGACCAAGCCCAACAGGAAGAAGCCGGCCCACCACCTCGAGCTGGCGATGGACACCACCAAGAACAAGCCCGAGGTGACCATCGACGTCGAGACCGACGACTTCCCGGAGACCCGCAGCGGCACCGGCACGCGCGTCGCCATCGAGCTCGAGGCCCGATACGTCCGCGGCAAGACCAGCGTCGAGGCGTACCTCGAGCAGACGGCGATCGCCAACCCGCACGCGGAGATCACCTGGGTCCCCCCAGAGAAGGCCGACGAAGAGCCCGGCCTCGAGACCCGGACCCTCGAGACGGGCGCCCCCAAGGACGGCGAGACGGCCCCCGAGGGCGAGTCACTCACGGCCGACGCCGACGGCGAGTTCGTCCGCACAACGGAGCACGCGGACCGGATCGTGTTCCCGCGCGCCATCCAGGAGAACCCGCCCGAGACGGTGGAGATCAAGCCGCACCCCTACGGCGTCGAGCTCGGCAACTTCCTGCGGATGCTCAAGCAGACCGACGAGAAGCAGCTCGCCGGGTTCTTCAAGAACGAGTTCAGCCGGGTGACGCCGGCGGTCGCGGGCGAGGTGTACAAGGCCGCGAGCAGCCGGGGCCAGTCGATCAGCGGCCAGACTTGGATCAAGTCGGTCGATCACGGCGCGGCCGAGAAGCTCTACAAGGCGCTGCAGGAGGCGAAGCTCCGCGCGCCGCCGACCGATTGCCTGGCGCCCATCGGCGTGCGCACGCTGCTCGCGGGCATGCTCAAGGGCGTGCGGGCGGAGTTCTACACCGCCTCGACCCGGGCGCCGGCGGTGTACCGCGGCAACCCGTTCCAGATCGAGGCGGCGATCGCGTTCGGCGGCGATCTGGCGGGCGATCAGTCTTCTCGGATCATCCGGTTCGCGAACCGGGTGCCGCTGCTGTACCAGCAGTCGGCGTGCTGCTCGTTCAAGGCGGTGACGGAGACGTCCTGGAAGAACTACGGCTTGCAGCAGCCGCGGGGATCGGCGCCCGTCGGCCCGCTGGTGGTGATGATCCACATGGCGAGCGTCTGGGTGCCGTTCACAAGCGAGAGCAAGGAGGCGATCGCCGACTACGACGAGATCCGCAAGGAGATGAAGCTCGCGCTGCAGGAATGCGGACGAAAGCTTGGCACGTACGTCCGCAAGCGGCAGAAGATGAAGCGCGAGAGCCAGAAGCGTGACGTCTTCGAGCGGTACATCGGCGAGATCTCGAAGAGCTGCGAGGCCATGACCGGCACCGACGCGAAAGAGCTCTACGAGGCGCTGCTCAAACAGGCCCGGCAACGGACCGAGATCGCCGACGCCGTTCTGGACGAGGACGGCAACATCGTCGGCTACGGCGAGGAGGGCCAGGCGAAGCTGAAGGCCCGCGACCGGGACGACGTGATCATCCTGAACGGGACGGTGGGCCCGGAGAACGCGGAGACGCGGAGCGGCGCGGAGAACGCAGAGACGCAGAGTCCCGCGGAGACACAGAGAGAAGAGCCCACGGCTGTCGGTGCCACCGAGCCCGGAGCGCGAGCGACGGGTTCTGCACGGAAGAAGACGAAGAAGAAGTCGGCAAAGAAGTCCAAGAAGCGGATGCGTGTCGACCCGAGCGGCGGCGGGCTGTTTGAGGTGTAGTCAGCATGGCCAAGAAAACGAAGAAAGCCGCCCGCAAGAAGCTCGCGAAGAAGCCGGTCACCAAGAAGGCCCCGACCAAGAAGCCGGTCTCGGCCGAATGGGCGAAGCGCGATGCCAAGACCGCCAGGTCGCTCGAGGGTCTCGCTTCGGGCGTCGTGAAGTCGGCGCTCTCCGGACGCGAGCCCAAGATGGATGTCCCGACGCGGTCGAGCGGCAACACCAGATGGAACAAATCGCGCGGCATCCTCCAGATGGGCCCGGCGACCAACACACGGCAGTTGTTCAACCTCGGGCAGGCCCGCAAGTTCATGCAGACCCTGCTGCACGGCGAGGGCATCGCCGACCTGATCGAGCAGGGAAAGACGTCGAGCCTCCGCGGGATGTTTTACAAGGGCCTGCACACGATCCAGGGCACCAAGGGCCAGGGCAGGTCGGGCGAGAAAACCTTCGACGACCAGTCGGAGAGCGATGCCGTGCTCGAAGACCTCGAAGTCACGCTCGGGGCGCTGCGGGAAGAGCTGCACGTCTTCGCGAAGAAGCGCGGCACGATGGTCGGGAACGTCACGCTGATCGACTCGGGCGACGAGATCGACTGCCGGCGGATGGGCTCGGGCGGGTACGCGATCCCCTCGATCTGCGAGCCCGAGGTGATCAAGTTCAAGAGGGTGGACGCCGACTTCATCCTGCACGTCGAGAAGGACACGGTCTGGCAGCGGTTCAACGAGGACCGGTTCTGGGAGACGCACAACTGCATCCTGACCGAGGGCTCGGGCCAGCCGACGCGGGGCGTACGCCGGATGCTGCACCGGCTTCACAAGGAATTCGACCTGCCCGTCTACTGCCTGCTCGATTGCGACCCGTGGGGGCACTACATCTACAGCGTGATCAAGCAGGGCTCGATCAGCCTGGCGTTCGAGAGCGAGCGGCTCGCGATCCCCGAGGCCAAGTTCATGGGGATCCGCGCGATCGACTACCAGCGGTGCGATCTGAGCGACGACGTGCAGATCGAGCTGAACGACCGCGACAAGCAGCGGGCGAAGCAGATCGCCGAATACCCGTGGTTCAGGGAGCACAAGGGCTGGCAGAAGGAGATCGGGCAGATGATGAAGAACGGCTTCAAGATGGAGGTCGAGGGCCTGATCACCAAGGACATCAGCTACGTCACCGAGACCTACGTGCCCGAGCGGCTCGCGGCCGAGGACTGGCTGGCGTGAGTCTCAATCCCGGCGCAGACCGCCGAGGATGAGCCGAGCGTGGGTCGCGGGCTTCTCGTCCTGGCCCGGATAGGCCGCGATGTAGCTGCCGTCGGAGAGCGTGTCGCCGATCGCCACCGTCTCCTCGGCGGTCATGTCGTAGCCCGTGCGACGCGGCTCCGAGACCTCGGGCCGGTCGCCCGGCGTGACGAGGTACTCGTCCACGGCCCCGCGGGTCAGAACGTGCAACCGCAGGGGGATCTCCGAGCCGTCCCCGACCCATTCGAGGTCAAGCGCTCCCCCGTCAGTCACCGGCGACGCGGGGCCGAGTTCTCCCTCGTCCGAGATCGAACGCACGTACACCTCGCTCCTCCCGCTGGAATCGCTCATGTACGCGAGCATCGTGCCGTCGGGAGAGAACCGCGGTGCGCCGTACGCGGCCGGGCCGGTCAGCCAGATCTCCGGCTCGGCCTCTTCGAGCAGCGAGATCCGGACGATCTCCGGCGGACGCTGGTCGTTGAGCCGCATCGCGGCCGCCCACTCGCCGGACCGATGGACGGTCAGCATGACGTAGTAGATCTCAATCGGGAGCGCCGGCGAAACGCGTCGCGGCGGCTCGATCCCTTCGCTATCGATGACCTCGAACCAGCTCTCTTCGCCGCCGTTGAGCGTGACGAGCAGGCGGCGGTTGTCGGGCAGGAACGTCGCTTGCGCGACGTCGACCCGCGGCTCCGACCGGACGAGCTGCCAGCGCGGACGCTCCATCGAGGAGACCCAGATCTCGAACAGGCCCCCCGCGCTGGCGATCGTCGTCGCGATTTTCGACTCGTCCGGCGAGATGTCGAGACGGTCGTCGTAGGAGCGCGGCTCGAACGGCAGCGTGACCAGCTCGCCCTCGAGCGTGCCCCGTTTGATCAGACGCCGGAGCCCGACGCGGCCGCCCGGGAGGTGGAGCAGGTCGCCGGCTTCCGAGAGCGAGAAGAAGGCGTGCTCCCAGGGGTTGTACGTCCGCAGATCGGTCCCGATCTGGCGCGGCGTCCCGACCTCGAGCGTCTCAATGTCGAACGGCGCGGCGAAGAGCGTGTCGAAGCGCGAGAAGTAGAGCAATCCGTCGGCGGCGGCGTTGGGCCGGGCGTTGGGCACGAGATCGACGACCTCGCCGGTCGCGAGCACGATCGCGACCGCGTCGTTCTGGTATCCCCGATCGGTGTACCTGGTGACCTCCGCGAGGATCAGCCCCGGCACCACCGACTCGCAGAGATCGAGCGCCACGTCGCCCTCGGCTCTCCGGAGCGCGAGCGGCTCGCCGATCTCGCCGGTCTCGGGATCGATCGGGAGGATGCTCCTCCCGCGATCGCTCTGGAGAAACAGCTCGCCGCTGCGGAGCCAGTGGACCTCCGCTTCCGGTTCATAGAGATAGACCGGCGGGGCGAGGATCTCGGTCGGCGGCAGGTCGGACTCGAGATCGAGCTTCAGCAACCTCGAGTCGCGCGCCCCGACCTCGATCGGCGCCTTGTAGACAAAGTACCGACCGTCCGGGCTGAACGTGCCGTTGGCGGATCGCTCCGAATCGGGCAGACGTCGCCAAGCCGGCGTATCGAGATCGCGTATGAACCATGCATCGACGCCGGAGCCGATGACATCGCATCGGGCCGCCACCGTTCGGCCGTCGGGCGAGAGCATGGCGTACTCGAACTCGTAGCCATCCGGCGCGACCAGGTCGACGACCGTGGGCTCGGTTCTCTCGCCCCAGCCCGCGCCCTGCAGCAGGCCCGCCAGCAGCCCGGCCGCGCCGAAGACGGCCGCGAGAGCGATCGCAAGCAGCGGGCCGACGCCGCCAGGGCGACGGGCCTCGGCGCCCGACGCGGCCCGCCCTGCGGGCTCGAGCAGGTCGAGGCGAGCGTCGCCGAGGTCGCGGTAGCGGTCGTCCCTGTCACGCGCGGTGCAGCGCTCGATGACACGCGCCGCGTTCGGCGGCGTGCCGTCGGGCAGTCTGTCGAGGTCGATGGTCTTGTGGAGGATCGCGCCGATGCTGTCGGAGACCGTCTCGCCCGCGAAGGGCCGGAGGCCGGTCAGCATCTCGTACAGAACCACGCCGAACGACCAGACGTCGCTGCGTTTGTCGACGCGGCGGCCGCGTGCCTGCTCGGGCGACATGTACGCCGCGGTGCCCATGATCACGCCCGCGATGGTCGGCGAGTGGGCCGGCGTTGTGAGCGTCGCCGCGTCTCGGTCCACCGAGGTCGACGACCGACCCTCGTCGATCCGCGCGAGCCCGAAGTCGAGGATCGCGGCGCGTCCCTCGGGCGTCACGATGACATTCGCCGGCTTCAGGTCGCGGTGGATCACACCGGCGTCGTGGGCCACGGCGAGACCGCCGGCGATCTGCGCCGCCAGTTCGACCGCCTCGTCCGGCGGGAGCGGGCCTCGGTCGAGGCGGTCTTCGAGCGTCTCGCCCTCGACGAACTCGAGCACGAGGTACCGATCGCCGGCGTGTTCTTCGACGCCGTAGATGCTCGCGATGGACGGGTGGCTGAGCTGGGCGAGGCTCCGCGCCTCGCGCTCGAACCGCGCGAGCCGCTCGGGGTCGGCCGCCATGTCCTCGGGCAGGGCCTTGATCGCGACGGCGCGATCGAGCCGCGTGTCGCGGGCGAGATAGACCACGCCCATGCCGCCACGCCCGAGCTCGCGCTCGATCAGGTACGGCCCGACCTGTTCCCCCGCGACCGGCGGCACGGCCGGAGCTTACCGGCTCAGCCCTCGAGCAGGCCGGTCTGCCACATCACGAACAGGTACTGGTCCACGGCGTCGCGGACCCGGAGATCGAGCGGCTTGCCGCTGCCGTGGCCGGCGTCCCGATCCACCCAGAGAAGCACCGGGTCCTGCTCGGGGTCGGCGGTGGTCGCGGCCTGGAGCGCCGCGGCCATCTTGCGGGCGTGCATCGGGTGCACGCGGGCGTCGTTCTCGCCCGCGGTCAGGAGCACCGCCGGGTACTTGGTCCCAGGCTGGATGTTGTGGTAGGGCGAATAGGCCCGGATGAACTCGAACTGCTCGGCGTTCTCGGCGCTGCCGTACTCGGGGATCCAGAACCTCGCCATGAGGAAGTCCTGGTAGCGGACCATGTCGAGCAGCGGCACCGCCACGATCGCCGCCGCGAACAGATCGGGACGCTGGGTGACCATCGCGCCGGTCAGCAGACCGCCGTTCGAGCCGCCGCGGACGGCGAGCTTCTCGGGCCGCGTGTAGCCGTTCGAAACCAGGTACTCACCCGCGGCGATGAAGTCGTCGAAAACGTTCTGTTTCTGATCCAGCTGGCCGGCCTTGTGCCACGCCAGGCCCTTCTCGCCGCCGCCGCGCAGGTTCGCGACCGCGTAGACGCCGCCGGCCTCGAGCCAGGGGTAGAGGGTGGCGCTGAAGCCCGGACGCATCGAGATGTTGAACCCGCCGTAGCCGTAGAGCAGGGTCGGGTTGTCGCCGTCGAGCTCGAGGCCCTCCTTGTGGACGATGAACATCCCGACCTCGGTGCCGTCCTTGGAGGTGTAGCTCACCCGGTTGACGACGATCTCGCTCTCGTCCACCGGCACGTCGACGCGGAACCACTGCTCCGGCATCGCCCTGGGCGTTGCGAGGTCGACCCTGTAGATCGAGCTCGGCGCGTTGTAGCTCGAGTACGAAAGGTAGGCGCTCGTGCGATCGCTGTTCGCCGAGAGGCCGGCGCTGCCGATGCCGGGCAGGCGGAGCTCGCCGCGCGGCTCGCCGCGCGTGGTGAAGAGCTCGTACGCGCTCGCCGCGTCCTTCATCAGCGAGGCGACGAGCAGCCCGCGGGCCAGTTGCATGCCGGTGACCACCACGTCGTCGCGGTGGGCGACCACGTCGCGCCACGACTCGCGGCCGGGGCTGGCTGGGTCGATCGCGACGATCCGCCCGTTCGGCGCCCCGATGTTCGTGCGGAGGAACGCCATGTCGCCGTACGCCGCGACCGAGTTCCGGCCCTCTTCGCCGACGACGACGGGCTTCTTGGCCAGCTCGCCGGTGCGCAGCCAGTGGTCCAGATCCGCGATCCAGACGTCGTTCGAGCTCGTGCCCGACGCGTACGAGATGATCAGCCAGCGGCCGTCCTCGCTGGGGTAGCTGCTTCCCGCCCACGTGGTCTTGAGCTCGGCGATCTCGGCGTCGGTCTTGTCGTGGCCCTCGTAGAGCGCCTCGATCTCGCGCTGGCGCCAGATGACCGGGTCGCGTCGCCACGACCTGCCGACCTCGTGGAACCGCGACTCGCGCGAGTACGCGTCGTTCACATCCTCCAGGCGCGTGTAGAAGAAGCTCTGCCCGTCGGGCATCCAGCCCGAGAAGCCGACCTTGCCGGGGATCTCGTCGGCGAGCCACTCGCCCGAGTCGGTCTCCAGGATGTTCAGGGTCGAGTTCTCGTCGCCCGCACGGCTCGTGCCGAACGCGACGAGCGAGCCATCGGAGTTCGGCGCGTACCAGTCGAGGCTCGTCAGCCCGCTCGGGTCGATCGCGAACGGGTCGATCAGCGGACGCGGGTCGTCGCCCTCCTCATCAACGACGAAGAGCACGCTCTGCGCCTGAGCGCCCTCGCGCTTGCGGAAGAAGGTCCTGTCTCCAGCCGTGCTGGGAAGCCCGACCGTCCCGACCTCCATCAGCTCGCGCATCCGCGCCTCGAGCGTCGCGCGGCCCGGGAGGCTGTCGAGGACATCTCGCGTGAACGCATTCTGGCCGTCGGTCCAAGAGGCGACCTCCTCGTTCATCAGGCCAATGCGTTCGGGGTCGGAGTTGTCGCCCTCGAGCCAGCGGTACGGATCGACGAGCTCCGTGCCGTGCAGCGTCTCGGCCACGGGGCGTCGCTCGGTCGCCGGCGGCGCAATCTGAGCCGGTGCGCCGGAGAGCGTGGTCCCGAGAATCCCCAGGGCGAGAGCCGCCCCCCGACGAACACAAACCGTTGGCATCGCTACCCCTTCTAGAAATCCGTCGCGTTCCCGAGTCTACAGCCCGTCGGCCGCGCCGGGAAGGCCCATCCGCCGAACAGGGCCCGCCCGGCGAGCACCCCGATGCGCTACTGGACCAGGCCCTTCGTGAGGCGCATGAACGCGGTCTCGAGGTTGACCGGCTCCTCGGTGAACTCGGTCAGGCGGAAACCGTTGTTGACCAGCACGTTCGGCAGGTCGCTCACGCTTCGCCCGCCCTGCTCGTCGAAGTCGATATGCAAGAGCCGGTGGCTCGCGTCGCGCCCCGTCGCCGTCCCGTCGCCCGACACGATCTGGACCTTGGTCACACCCGGGACGCCGCCCAGCAGGTCGGCCGCGCGGTCGATCCCCTCCGCCACCGACACGTGAACGACCTGTCCCACGCGGGCCCGCTTCAGGATGTCGGCGACGGACCCGTTGTAGAGCAGCTTGCCCCGCTCGATGATCCCCACCACATTGCAGAGCTCCGCGAGCTCGTGCAGGATGTGGCTCGAGATCAGGATGGTCTTGCCCATCCGCTTGAGTTCCTTGAGCAGCTCGCGGATCTCGATCCGGGCGCGCGGGTCGAGCCCGGACGCCGGCTCGTCCATCAGCAGCACCTTCGGGTCGTGCAGGAGCACCCGCGCGATCGAGAGCCGCTGCTGCATGCCGCGGCTGAGCCCGTTGACCTCGGCCATCGCCTTGTACCCGAGATCGGTCAGCTCGAGCACGTCGCCCACGACCTGCCGACGCTTCGACCCGTGGATGCCGTAGCTGGCCGCGAAGAACTCGAGGTACTCGGTGACGACCATGTCCTCGTAGGCGCCCATGAAGTCGGGCACATAGCCGATTAGCGGGCGGATCTGCCGGTTCTGATAGCCGACGGTGAGTCCGCTGATCTGCGCCTGCCCGCTGCTCGGCTTGAGCAGCGTCGCGAGGATCTTGATCGTCGTCGTCTTGCCCGCCCCGTTCGGTCCGATGAAGCCGAAGCAGTCGCCGTCCTCGATCGTGAGGTTCAGGCTATCGAGCGCCGTGAGTTCGCCGTAGCGCTTGGTCAGGTTGATGGTCTCGATCATCGGCACCGGAGGCGGCTCCTCATTCCTCGGTCGCGACCACGCCGCCCCCGCCCGGGAAGCCGGGCGGCTGCGGCGACATGGGATAGATCCAACGGACCACCGTGAGCCCGCCGGCGTCGAATCGCTCGCCGTCGAGCGTCATCGGGATCGGCAGCGCGCCGGAGCTCTGTCTTAGCTTCCCGACCACGATCACGCACGGCTGCGTGAACCAGACGCCCAGGTCGAGCCCGTGCAGCGTCGTGCGACGCCCAACGTCGGTCTCCCGCGCGTTTGGATTCGACGCGAGCGGCGGCGGCTCGAACTGGCTCAGGAACCCCGCGGCGATGAGCCGCTCATCCACACGACCGGAAGCCGTCGCCGCGACGCCGAAGCCCGAGCGATCCGCCCCGCGAGGAAGGAGCTGCCGGACCCAGCGCGCCGCCGAGAACTCGCCCTCGTTTCGCTCTGATTGCCGCTTCGCCTCGAGCAGCGCTCCGAGGTCGAGCGGCACACCCGCACCCCACGGGTCGTCGAGTGTGATCGCGTAGTTGGGGCGTGCGAACATCTCGGTCCGCCTGAGATTCACAGATGCCCCGAGGCCGAGCAGGTCGCGCTGCGGGCCGATGATCAGAACCGTGGCGTCCTCCAATGGCCCGGGAAGCCCATGCTCGATCTGCCCGCTGATCCGGAAGGTCTCTCGGCCGGTCTCGTCCCCGTCGACGCGCCAGGAGATCCGCCGCGCCTCGAGATCACCCGCCTCCTGCACCGGGGCGGGCAGCGCGAGCACCGGCTCGCCCGACCATTCCGCCGCGACCTGCTTGACCGTCTGGCGAGCCGGCACCGACATCGCTCGCGGCGCGCGGGCATCGAGCGTGTACGTCCGGTTATCCGGGAAGCCCCCCGAGCCCGCCGTGTCATCGGGCGGGTCGAACGGCGAGAGCAGGTCCGAGCCCTCGCGCCCGGTCCGGATGGCCGCCTCCTGGCCGGGCTCGATATCCCCCACCGCGATCGTCGCGTCGCCGTATCGCGGGATGAGCACGCTGGCGAACACACGCGCCCGCTGCGTCGGCTGGCCGTAGACCTGGTCGACGATCGCGACGAACTCGGCTCGCGGCGTCCTCGGTCGGATCGATTCGGCGCCGATCCACGCGGCCGCGGTGAAAACTCCGGCTGTCGCGAGGTACGCGACCCAGGCGTGCTTCTCAAGGCCCTTCGACTTCAGGATGGCGTACCCAACCGGGCCGGCGACGAGCCAGTACAAGATGAATAGCACCAGCCCGAGAAGGACGCCGACGGTCGCGCTGCGAGACTGGTCGATCAGGCTCAAGATCTCGTCGTCGAACACCCGCGGCCGACGCTGAGTCACCCCGCTCAGGATCCCGTCGGCGTTGCGCCCGTACTGCGGGTCGTTCCGCAGTTCGTCTCGCGTCCGGAGTTCGCCCCGCTGGCCGAGGATCCGATGCCAGAAACGCTCGGGGTCCGGAAGCCCCGCCCGGTCGAGCGTGGCCGAGCCGAGATCGAGCCCGACCACCGTCACGAGGCCCGAGCCAACGATCCGGCGCAGCACGATCGTCTCGCCGTCCGGGCCGGCCAGGACCGGGATCGCGTGCTGCGGGTTCGCATCCCGCGGCGGCTCGAACGCGTGCACCGTCGCGTTCGACGGCAGCGGGACGTCGACGCGCCGCGTCAGGAGCGGCCGGTACCGCCCGAGATCGACGCCCTCCGACCGCTCGACGCGCCCCCAGTCGGGCATGATCCCCGCGAGCGGGTTCGTCGTCGCGCTGAGCCAGTCCTGACCGACCGGCGGCAGGACGACAACCAGATGCCCGCCACGCTCGACCCACTCTCGGACCGACCGCGCCTGCTCCGGCGAGAGCAGCCCGGGGCTCGCGTCGGTGGCCGGACCCCAGACGAGGACGCTCAGCTGCTGCAAACCCTGCCAGCGGTCTGGGAGGTCGTTGGCCAGCGATAGGCTCGTGCTCACCTCGATCCGCTCGTGCCCGAGCGGCGAGTGCGCCTCGGTGCCGTATTGCGTCGAGTACTTCGCCAGTCCCATCGAGCGGGGCCCGATCACGCCGAACATCCCCGAGGTCCTCGGCACGATTACCGGCTGCAGCGCCACCGGCAGCGAACCGAGAAGGCGGTCGGGACGGACCCCGAGCGACGACTGGTCGTCTTCTAGGACCGAGTACGCCTCGAGCCGGAGCGTCGAGACCCGAGCGGAGGACATCGGCGTCCGTAGGTACAACCAAGCGGTGCCCGGAGCCCCCTGCGGCTGCGTGCTCACGACACGACCGTGCTGGATCGGGTCCCCGTCGAGATCGACGCCGTTGATCCGCAGCAGCACGTCCCGCCCGTTCAGCGTGCCGTTGTCCCGGAGCTGGACCAGGACGCCCACATAGCTGCCCTCGCGGGCCTCGTTGCCCGGGCCGAACCGGACCACCCGGAGTTCGATCTCGTCGATCACCCCGGTAGGTCCGGCCTCCCCGAGAGCATCTTCCGACGCGCCGGGCGGCTGCCCCCCAGAGGTCGGGACCGCGACCAGCGCCAAGAGCAGCAAGACCGAGCGCAGCCAGCATCCGGGGCGAGCGAAGTGCATCGTCGGCCATGATACGGATGAAGTCCGCCCGGGTTCTCCCCGATCACCGGGGGGATGCCCTCGGACGCCCAGACCATCCTCACGGTTTGCATGATCGCGGCGGGCGTCCTGGCGGTCATGCATCTCTTCGCGTCGCGGATCCGCAACGAGACCCTGATCCACGACCTGAAGATCGAGGTCGCGAACCTCCGCAACGAGTACACCCGCCAGCTGCGCATCCTCTACGGCGAGGATCAGGAGGGTGGGGACATCGAGATCATCGACGAATCGGGCGCCCCGCCGGAGGCACTCCCGATGGCCGACTCCCAGGACCAGGGTGCGAGCGGCGAGCCAGCGGCGGCCGAGGCCGCCTGACGCCGCTCAGCGTCCGCCGATCGCCCAGAGCTCCGCCGGCAGCGCCGCGTGCGAGCGGGCCCCCTGACGCCAGCACTCGAGCTCGAATTTCTCATTCGGAGAGTGCACGCGGTCGTCGTCGAGCCCGAATCCCATGAACACGGTCTCGATGCCGAGCATCTCCTTGAGCATCCCGGCCACCGGGATCGAGCCGCCCGACCGGATCAGGGCTGGCTCGACGCCGCACGCCGAGCCCATCGCCGCCCGCGCGGCGGTCAGCGCCGGCGAGTCGATCGCGACGGTCGCGCCCGGCCCGACGCCGTGGTCGTCCAGCTCCCACCGGCAGCCGGGGGGCGTGCGCTCGCGGAACCAATCGAATACGGCGTCGCGGATCCGCTCCGGGTCCTGCTCGTCCACCAGCCGGAAGCTCAGTTTTGCCGAGGCACGGCCCGGGATCACGGTCTTGGCGCCCTCGCCCGTGTAGCCGCCGACGATCCCGTTGATGTCGCACGTCGGCCGCGCCCAACCCCGTGCGACGAAGCCGTGCCCGCGTTCGCCGACGTCGGCCTCGGGCGGGAGCCCGATCAGCGCGAGTTGCTCGCCCGCGTCGATCCCCAGCGCCCCCCATTGCGCCAGTTCTTCCGGGTTCGGGTCACGGACCCCGTCATAGAACCCCGGGACGGTGACCCGGCCGTCGGTGTCCTTCAGCTGCGCGAGCACGCCGACGAGCTCGTTGATCGGGTTCGGCACCCGCCCGCCCCAGAGCCCCGAGTGGAGGTCCTGGTCCGGCCCGTGCAGCACGGCTTCGACGTAGCACATCCCACGGAGCCCGTAGGTGATCGCCGGGCGGCCGCGCCCGAGCATCGTCGTATCAGAGATCACGCAGACATCGCAAGGCTCGAAGCGGGCACGGTTCGCCTCGAGGAACGCGCGGAGGTGCGCCGACCCGGACTCTTCTTCACCCTCGAGCAGCACCGTGACTCGGGCGCCGCCGGCGACGGGCCCCCCGGCGTCCTTCCAGGCCCGCATCGCCTCCAGGAACATCGAGACCTGCCCCTTGTCGTCCGCGGCTCCCCGCGCCACGACCCGCTCGCCCAGTCCCGATTCGGCCGGCTCGATCCGCGGCTCGAACGGCCCCGAGCGCCAGAGCTCTAGCGGGTCCGCGGGCTGCACGTCGTAGTGCCCGTAGAACAGCACGTGCGGCCCCGCATAGCCAGCGTCGCCGGGCGCGTGCGCCACGACGCACGGGTGCCCGCGCTCATCACCGCCCACCGTCTCGACCAGCTCGGCCTCGAATCCGCTCGTCCGCAGGTGCTCGGCGGCCCACTCGCCGGCGCGACGCGTGTCGGCGTCATGAGCCGGGTCGGTCCCGACGCTCGGGATCGAGAGCCACTCGCAGAGACGGTCGATCGCCGCCCGCTCCGCCGACGCGAGCCCGCCAAGAACCTTGCCGGTCTTCTCCCGAACGCCCTCGCCGTCCATCGCCGCCACCTCGAGCCAGAGTCCAATACCTCGGATCAGGGCAGACGCGTCCCGATCGCATCGCCACCATACACGTCCGCCATGAACTCGATGGACTCCGGAGTGGCGAGCCTTCCCGTCCACGTGCTCCCGCTCGGGAACCACGGCGTCGGATCTGTGTAACTCTCGGTTTGCGTCATGGATCGCACCGAACCGTCGAACATCGCCGCGTTGATGCTCGGTCCCGGGTGCCGATAGCTCGCCCGAACGTTCGCCACGGGCACGACCTGGTACGGCGACGTCGGGTCGCGGCCGTACGCCGAGCCGTGGTGGTAGATCGGCGTGTTGGCCATGAAATTCCCGAAGTGTGGCTGGTCCAGCCTGACCTGCGGGTGGATGTTGATCGACAGACCACGCCCCTTGGTCACCATCCGGCTGCCCTCGGCGATCATGACCTTTCGCGCGAGGACCCTGCCGACCCGGTCGAGCTTGGGCAGATACCCCGACGGCACCGTGGCGCCGTCCGCGAACCACGCGCGCTGGACGAACTTGTACCGCAGACGATCGCCGCGTCTTGTCCGAAACCGATCGGTGTCGCCGATGAGCTGGAACGTGATCGGCATCAGATAGCTCGTCTGCAAGAATTCGCTCGCACCGATCGCGTCGAACTGGGCCAGGTCGCCGTACCCGATCGGACGTGTCGATGGCCAGAAGCTATCGATCGGACGCGCCGTCGGATCGCCGTGCTCGTTCAGGATCTGCTGCAGCCGGCGCGGGCGGTCGGGCGAGAGCCCCGCCGAGTCGCCGATCACCGTGCTGATCCAGTCGGTGGCGCGCGTCGGCGTCGACGCGCTCGTCACGCCCCAAAGATCCTCCCACCCGCCGCGCACCGGGCCGGCGACCCAGCGATCGTCGTAGCGGTCGCCGCTCGTGTTCGGCCCGGCCAGCCACTGTCTCGAGTCCGCCGCGTAGTTGAACTGCGCCTGCGCCAATGAACGGATCCGCGCAGCGCTCGTCGCTTTCATCGCCGTCCGACGCGCCGCCCCGACCGCCGGCACCATGATGCCGATCAGCAGCGACAGCACCGCGATCCCGACGAGCAGCTCGACCAGCGTGAACCCACCGCGCCCGCGGCACCAACCGAGATCGGATCGTCTCATGTTCGGCCCTCCAAGCCCCAACCAGATCGAGCCGCCAGACTAACGCCCCGCGAACTTCCTAACCTGTCTGCGCCCGAAGGACCGGGCCGAGGAGTCGCCCATGCGTGTCGTGCTCGCCAATCCGAGAGGCTTCTGCGCCGGCGTGCGGATGGCCATCGACGTCGTCGATCAGGTGCTGGACCTCTACCCCAACGAGACCATCTACGTCTACCACGAGATCGTGCATAACAAGCACGTGGTCAACAGGTTCCGCGATCAGGGCGTGGTCTTCGTGGAAGAGGTCGCCGAGGTCCCCGAGGGCCACATCATCGTCTTCAGCGCCCACGGCATCAGCCCCGCGGTCCGCAGGGCGGCCGAGCAGCGCGGCCTGCGGGCGATCGACGCGACCTGCCCGCTGGTGACCAAGGTCCACTCCGAAGCCATCCGCTACGCCAAGCAGGGCTACCAGATTCTGCTCGTCGGCCACGCCGACCACCAGGAGGTCGTCGGCACCCGCGGCGAGGCACCGGACGCCATCCAGGTCGTCGAATCGCCCGAGTGCATCCCGTCGCTCGACATCTCTGACCCGAGCAAGCTCGTCTACCTGACGCAGACCACGCTCTCGACCGACGACGCGGGCGTGATCATCAGCGCGCTCAAACAGGCGTACCCCGAGATCAAGGCGCCGCCGAGCGAGGACATCTGCTACGCGACGACGAATCGCCAGCAGGCGGTCCGCCTCATCGCGCCCGAGGTGGACCTGGTCCTCGTCATCGGCTCGACGAACTCGTCCAACTCGGTGCGCCTCACCGAGATCTCGAAGAACGTCGGTACGAACGCCGAATTGCTCGACGACGTCTCCGAACTCGACCCGACCTGGCTGCCCGAAGCCGAGAACGCCCGGATCCTCATCACGGCCGGCGCGTCCGCGCCCGAGGACCTCGTGGCCGACCTCTGCAAGAAGCTCGTCGATGAGCACGGCGCCGAGATCGAGGTGGCGACGGTCTTCGACGAGCACGTCGAGTTCGGCCTGCCCATAAGCCTCAAGCGCGCCATGAAGAGCGAGGGCATCGACCCCGGCGACCGCAAGATCCGCGTCGAGGCACCGGTCGTGACCGCCGACCTGTACGGCACGGTCCCGGTGACGGTGTCGGTCAGGAGCGCATGATGCGGATCGCGCTCCTGCTCATCGCTGCCCTCCTTCTCCTCCCGGCCTGCACCACGGCCCGCGTCACCGTCGAGGCCGCCGACGCCTCCGGTCGCGGCCTCATCTCCGCGCCGTTCCGCATCCGGGCCGGCAAGCCGCCAGGTGAGCTCGGCCTGGAGACCGTCGAGGACCGCACCGACGCCCGCGGCGTCGCCGTCGTCGAGATCCCGTTCAAGAGCCTCCCCACGGCGGTCTTCATCGATATCCGCGGCGACGAGGGCGTCTGGTGGTCGGGCTCGGCTGCGGTCACGCAGCTGCCGACCAGCATCGACGAGATCTACATGACCCAGAGCCTCGAGGATCGCGACGACACGTTCGGGGGGTTCGCGTCCGGCTTCTCCAGCCGGCCTCCGAGTGTCCGTCTGACCATCAACCCGAACTGAACCGGTCACAGTCCTCCGCCCGCGAGGGGCCGGCCGCGGGCCTGCGCTCGCGAGGACGGGGCCGCATCGCCTCTACGATCTCGGGTTGCAGCACCCAAACGACCACATTTTCGAGCACACACCCCAGTCGCTGAAGGCCTGGTGCCTCGAGCGCGGCCTGTCGGCGTTCCGGGCGAAGCAGATCCTCGAATGGGTCTACCTCAAGGGCGTCGCCGATCCGATGGCGATGACCAACCTCTCGGCCAGGGATCGCGAGCGGCTGGCCGCCGAGATGACCTTCCTCTCGGCCGAGGTGGTCGCGCACCAGGCCGCGACCGACAAGACGCAGAAGCTGCTGCTGCAATGGAGCGATGGCGCGACCGAGCCACGGAGCGACGCAGGGGACCCGATGGTCGGCACGCTGGCAACCAGCCTGCCGGTGCTCGGCGCCTCGGGGTTCGACTACGAGGCGGGCGACCCCTCGCGCCAGACCGAGTGCGTCATGATCCCCGCCGAGGACGGCTTACGCAAGACGGCCTGCATCTCCAGCCAGGTCGGCTGCCCGGTCGGCTGCCGGTTCTGCGCCTCCGGGCTCGGGGGCCTCGATGGCAACCTCTCCGCCGGCCGGATCGTCGAGCAGGTCTGGCGACTGGCCCGCCTGCCCGAGGTCGGGCGCATCACCAACATCGTGTTCATGGGCATGGGCGAGCCGCTCGCGAACTTCAAGCCCGTCGTGCACGCCGCTCGCACGATCGCCGCACCCTGGGGCCTCGGTATCAGCGCCCGAAAGATCACCATCTCGACCGTCGGCATGCACCGGGCGATTGAGAAGCTCGCGGGCGAGCTCGAGCTGCCGGTGACCCTGGCCCTATCGCTGCACGCGCCGAACGACGAGCTCCGTCGCGAGCTGATCCCCTGGGCCGAGTTCACCACCATCGACCAGCTTCTCACCGCCTGCCAGCGTTGGTTCGAGAAGACCGGACGCGAGATCACGCTCGAGTACATCCTGCTCGGCGGCGTCAACGACCAGGACCGGCACGCCCGCGAGCTCGCCGAGGTCGCCCGGACGCTGCGGGCCAACGTGAATCTCATCCGCTACAACGAGGTCGAGGGGCTGCCGTTCGAACGCCCGCGTTCCGGCGACGTCCACCACTTCCAGGAGGTTCTTCGGGCGAGCGGCGTCAACGCGCACATCCGGGCCAGCCGGGGGCGCGACATCGCCGCTGCCTGCGGCCAGCTCCGACACGAAGCCGCCAGGTAGGCTCCCCGGATGGACTGGTGGCCAGCCGAGTTCGAGCCGTACGGCCTGACGCACCTCGCGGTCTTCGTCGGCTGGACGCTCACCATCGCGGCGATCGTCACCCTGGGCCGCCGATGGCGCGGCACGCCGCGTGAGGCCGCCCTGCGACGCGCGTGCGGCGTCGTGCTCCTGGCCTCGCAGACCTGGTACGTCGTCCACGGGGCGCTCGAGCCGAACGGATTCGAGCCGGCGATGGACATCCCGCTGCACGTCTGCGACATCGGTGCCTGGATCGCCGGGATCGCGATGCTGATGCCGAGTCTGCGTTGGGCCCAGACGGTCACGTTCTTCTGGGGCTACGCCCTCACCACACAGGCCTTCGTGACGCCCACGGTCAAGGTCGGCCCGGCCGACGCCGTCTACTGGCTGTACTGGCTCCAGCACGGCGGGCTCGTCGGCACGGCGGTCTACATCGGCGCCGTCGGCCGCTACCGCCCACGCCCGCGGGACGCCGCGGCGCTCCTCCTCGCGACCGCCGCGCTGCTGATCGCCGCGGTTCCGATCAATGCCACGCTCGGGTCGAATTACGTCTGGATCGGCGACACCGATCCGGACAGCCGGACCGTCTTCGATGTCCTGGGGCCCTGGCCCAGGCGTGCGTTCCTGATCGTTCTGATCGCCCACGCCGTCATGGCGCTCGTCTGGGCGGTCACGCTGCTGGTGACATCACGCCGGCCCGATCCTGCGATCAGAGCTGTGCCCTCGCAGGAGAACGCCGAGGCCGCGGCATGATCTGGCCGATCCTCGGGCTCATCCCCGTCGCCGCCCTGATCGCGGCCGTCGTGACGGCGATCGCGCTGCGTGCCGGCCGGCGCGCGGTCGATACGGCGCCGCGCGATGGCCAGTTTAAGGAGGCGGCGCGCGGGATCCCGAACACGGGCGGCATCGGCATCTTCGCCGGGCTCTGGCTCCCGCTCATCGCGGCACTGGCGGCCTTCTGGCACGGGGCCGACCTGCTCCCCGATGACCTCCGCGTCCACGCCGAGGGCGTCCGGACGAAAACCGGGCCGGCGGTTCTGATGCTCGCCTGCCTGGCGCTCGTGCACGTCCTCGGCCTGATCGACGACCGGCGTCCGCTGGGCCCGCTGCTGAAGCTGGTGGTCATGGTGGTTCCGCCGGTGCTGGTCGTCACCGGCGCCGGTGTCGTCGAGGGCACGCGCCTGCTCGAGCTCGCCGACGCGCACGTCGGCGGTGCGTGGCTCAGCGTCCTCGTCACCGTGCTGTGGTTCGTCGCCGTCACCAACGCGATGAACTTCATCGACAACATGGACGGTCTCAGCGCCGGGGTCGCCGCGATCTGCGCCGCGGCGTTCCTCGGCGCCGCACTGCTCAGCCAGCAGTGGTTCGTCGCCTCGGCCCTCGCGTTGCTCGTGGGCGCTTGCCTCGGCTACCTGCCGTTCAACTTCCCGGGTGCTCGGATCTTCATGGGAGACGGGGGCAGCCTCGTCCTCGGCTTCGCGCTGGCCTACCTCACCGTCCGGACGACCTACATCGGCGAGAGCCCCACCGGGGAGCCGCTCGCCGGCGGATGGTACGGCGTGCTGATGCCGCTGGTCGTCCTCGCCGTGCCGCTCTACGACATGGTCAGCGTCACGCTCATCCGCCTGCGCCAGGGCCGCAGCCCGATGGTCGGCGACCTGCAGCACCTCTCCCACCGTCTCGTCAAGCGAGGATTCGGCAAGACGACCGCCGTCCTGGTGATCTGGGGCCTGACGGGCGCGACCGCGCTCGCCGGCGTGGCACTCCCCCGCCTCGAGGCCTGGCAGGCGACCCTCGCTGGGGTCCAGACGCTTCTCCTTCTCGGCGTGATCGCGCTGCTCGAGTATTCCAGCTCGCCGGCGGGAGCACGCCCGGACTCACTCTCGCTGCACCCGCGATGACCAAGAGCCGGAACAACATCCCGCGCGAGCCCGACCGCGCGACGCGTCCGCTCGATTGGCTGCTCTGGGCGGCTGTCATGATCGCCGCGATGACGCGTGCGCTCGCGACCAGCGAACCCTTCCCGCACTTCGACGCGGATCCGCTGATCCAGTACGTGCCGCGGACCGGCTTCACACCCTCGTTCTCGCTTGCGCTCGACACGCTGCTGGTGCTGCTCGCGTCCCTGACCGTGCTGCGCGCTCGATCGGGAACGCCGGAACTCGGGCTGGTTGTCGTCGGCGCCGTCGCCCTGGTGATTCACCGACACGACGGGCCGACTGGGCTGTCGGACCTGGAACGAGGCATGCCGTGGGCCGGGGCGCTCGCTGCCGGTGTCGCGGTCCGAGCGATGTCTCTCGACCCCAGGCTCCGCCGCCTCACGCTGGCCGTCGGCTTCGGCGTGATCGCGATGGTCATCGTCAAGGGCGTCTGGCAGATCACCATCGAGCACGCGTCCACGGTCGAGGCCTTCCGCCGCGACCCCGAGAGCTTCCTGGCCGCCCAGGGCTGGCGCCCCGACTCCGCGCAGGCTCGCTCGTTCGAGCGCCGACTGAACCAGCCCGAGGCCACCGGCTGGTTCGGCCTCGCCAACGTCTTCGCGAGCTTCGCCTCCGCGATGCTGGCGGGCGGCATCGTCGCGATCGCGGGATCACTGAAGCATCGCACAGATCTCGCGATCTCGGCCGGCCTCGCGCTGCTCGGCGGGGCTGCCCTGTGGATGTCCGGCTCGAAGGGCGGCCTCGGCGCGGGCGTTGTCGGCGCGATCGTCGGCCTCGCGACACTCGGCCTCCCGAGGCTCGCCTGGGCCCGCCGGCTCGCGCTGCCCGCCGCGATCGCGGCGGCGCTAGCGGCGCTCGTCGTCCGCGGCCTCGTGGGCGAATCGCTCGGCGAGCTGAGCCTGCTCTTCCGGTGGTTCTATGTCGAGACGGCGACCGAGATCTTCGCCGGCTCACCGCTCGTTGGTGTGGGTCCGGACGGCTTCCAGACGGCGTACGTCGCGGCGCGCCCCGACATCAGCCCCGAGGCGGTCTCGAGCCCGCACAGCGTCGCCTTCGATTGGCTGGCGACGCTCGGGCTCTTCGGGCTCGCCTGGCTGATCCTCCTCGGGAGATGGGCGTGGACCGTGTCGTCCGACCCGGCGAAGTCGTGGAGCGATGCGCCGATCGAGAAGGCCGAGACCCGCGCGCTTCTGGCCGTCCTGGGAACGCTCACACTGATCGGCGGCGGAATCGAGATCGCGCTGCTCGCGGCCGAGCCGGGCCAGTCGATCCTGCGGATCCTGTCGCTCGCACTCGGGTTGGCTGCGGCATGGGGCGTGCTGCGCCTGGGGACCGCCGGTGCCGGCCTCGCGCTCGGCGCCGCCGCCGCGCTGCTGGTCCACGCCCAGATCGAGGTCACCCCTGTGCTCGTCGGCTCGGCGCCGGTGTTCGCGGTGCTCATCGCGGGCGCGGCGGGGCCCGACGCCAGCACAACGAGTGAGCGAACCCGCAGACCGTGGCACCGGGCCGCCCGAGTCTCTTGCGTCGCTGGCGGCGTCGCGCTGGCCGCGTGGGCGGCGCTGCTCGGCGTGGTTCCCTTTGCCCGATGGGAATCGGCGCTCGACCGGGCCGCGGTGCCGATCCGCGAGCTGCCGGCCTTCGAGCGCCGGACCCGATCGGGCTTCATCGAGGCCGGCCGGCGCACCGACCAACACCTGGAACGGGCGATAGAGATCCGAGCGGGACACGCCGCGACCCGCTCGTCGCGCGTGCGTCTGCTCATAGCACTGGCGAACGCGAACGCTGACGGCGCCACGGCGCTCGCGGCGATCGGCGAGGCTCAGGCCTCCGCCGAGATCCGTCCCGATGAGGCCGGCCGATGGCTGGAGCTGGCCTCGGCGATCCGGGCCGCCTCCGCGATCGAGCAGGAACTCGCCGCCCCGGGCGCGTCGCTGCCGGATCGGACGAGCCAGGCCCGTGAGGCGCTCGAGCGGGCCGCGGAGATCGATCGGAGCGCCATCGCCCCGGCGTGGCGGCTGTTTCTGCTGGCCCGGGAGGGCGGCGACGACGGCGCGGCCAGACGCTGGGCCGAGGAGCTCGCGAAACGGGACGAGATGCTCCGCCTTGACCCGCTCATCGGGCTGGATGAGGCGCAGCGAGCGGGGATCCGGCGGTGGCTGGGTCCGTGAAGATCCGGTAAAGCCAGGGACTTGGGGCGATCATCGGGTCGCGACCGAGGTTGATCTCGGCGTGGGACGGTCTAGCATTTTGCTCGATCCGCGAGAAGGCCATGAGCGAAGACGACCCGGAAACGGAGATGCCCCGTCCGACTGAGGCGACCGCCTCGGCGAGGGGTCTCTGACCGTCGGCGCCCGACCCGATGGGATCGGACTCGACCGCACGATCTCGCGAGCGAAGACAAGCGACAGAACGGGGCTTGGGTGCCTCCCCGCAAACGAACCGGCACACCGATCGAATATGTCCAAGAGTTCCGGCGACGGGCCATATCAGGCGGCCCCAGCCGCTGTGGTCTCCGAGGCTGCTCGCCCGAGACCGACGAGGGGTGACTGGCGATGACGACCGAACTGACGAACATCCGAAACATCGGCATCTGTGCCCACATCGACGCGGGCAAGACGACGTGCACCGAGCGCATCCTCTACTACACCGGCAAGAGCTACAAGATCGGTGAGGTGCACGAGGGCACCGCGACCATGGACTTCCTCCAGGAGGAGCAGGATCGCGGCATCACGATCCAGTCGGCCGCGACGACCTGCCCGTGGCAGAAAGACGGCGTCGATTACAAGATCAACATCATCGATACGCCCGGGCACGTCGACTTCACGATCGAGGTCGAGCGTTCGATGCGTGTCCTCGACGGCGCGGTCGCCGTCTTCGACGGCAAGGAGGGCGTCGAGGCCCAGTCCGAGACCGTCTGGCGCCAGGCCGACCGCTACGACGTGCCCCGCTGCTGCTTCATCAACAAGATGGACAAGCTCGGCGCCGACTTCGAGTTCAGCTTCAACTCGATCATCAAGCGGCTCGGGGCCAACCCGATCGCGGTGCAGTACCCGATCGGCCACGGCAACGACTTCCAGGGCCTGATCGACCTGCTGACCATGCGGGCGTACTTCTTCGAGGGCGACAAGGGCGAGAACGTCGTCGAGCGCGACATCCCCGCCGAGCTCGAGGACAAGGCGGCCGAGTGGCGCCACATGCTCATCGAGAAGGCCGTCGAGCTCGACGAGGAGCTCATGGAGCGGTACCTCGAGGACGAGAGCTCGATCACCGACGACGAGATCCGCGCCGCGCTGCGCAAGGGCACGATCGCCCGGGAGTGCAACCCGGTCTTCACCGGCTCGGCCCTCAAGAACATCGGGGTCCAGCGCCTCATCGACGGCATCATCGACTACCTGCCCAACCCGACCGAGGTCCCCGAGGTCCAGGGCACCAACCCCAAGGACGAGAGCGAGAAGCTCAGCCGCCCGCACGACCCCAAGGCGCCGTTCTCCGGCCTCGTCTTCAAGGTCGTCTCGGATACCCACGGCGATCTGACCTACGTCCGCGTCTACTCGGGCACGCTCGAGAAGGGCACGCGAATCCTGAACCCGGGCAACGGCAAGAAGGAGAACGCGAGCCGGATCTTCGAGATGCACGCCAACAGCCGCGAGTCGCTCGACGCGGTCACCGCCGGCAACATCGTGGCCCTGGTCGGCATCAAGAACTCGATCACCGGCGACACGCTCTGCGCCGCCGACAACCCGATCGTGCTCGAGCGGATGACCTTCCCCGAGCCGGTCATCAGCATGTCGATCGAGCCCAAGACCGCCGACGACAAGAAGAAGCTGACCGAGGCCCTCACGACCATCAAGCGCGAGGACCCCTCCTTCCGCTCCGAGTACAACGAGGAGACCGGCCAGACCATCATCGCCGGCATGGGTGAGCTCCACCTCGAGATCATCACCAACAAGATCACCCGCGACATGAAGGTCAACGTCGAGGTCGGCAAGCCGCGGGTGTCCTACCGCGAGGCCATCCAGGGCGCCGCGGACAAGATCGAGGGCAAGTTCAAGAAGCAGACCGGCGGCTCGGGCCAGTTCGGGCACTGCGTCATCAACATCAAGCCGATGTCGGCAGAGGAGGCCGAGGTCGAGGAGCTGAACTTCAAGGACAACGTCGCCTTCGTCAACAAGGTCGTCGGCGGCAAGATCCCCAAGGAGTTCATCCCCTCGGTCGAGACCGGCATCCGCCAGACGGCGATCTCCGGTGTCTCGGCGAGCTACCCGCTGATCAACATCTGCGTCGAGCTCGTCGACGGCTCCTACCACGAGGTCGACTCGAGCCAGGTCGCCTTCGAGCAGGCCGCCCGCCTCGCCCTCCGCGAGGCCGTCAGCAAGGCCAAGTCCGTCATGCTCGAGCCGATCATGAAGGTGGTCGTCACCACGCCCGAGGACTACCTCGGCAACGTCACCGGCGACCTCTCCAGCCGCCGCGGCATGATCGTCGACACCGAGGACCGCGGCATGGTCAAGCTCATCACCGCCGAGGTCCCCCTCAGCGAGATGTTCGGCTACACGACCACGCTCCGCGGCCTCACTCAGGGCCGCGCCAGCAACACGATGGAGTTCGAGGAGTACCGCCCCATGCCGCGGAACCTCCAGGACGAGGTCATCGCCGCCGGCGCCTGACCGCGCGGCCCGCCGTGACGGCGGCCGCAGAAGACTCGCGGGGGCGGCGCTCGGGAACGGGTGTCGCCCCCTTTCTGTTTCGCCCCGCTCGCGAACCGCCCCGGTGTCCCAGCAGGCGTAGCCTTGCGCGATCCGGGCGTGCCCGACGCAGCCCGCGATCCCGAACCAGGAGGAAGGCGCGGATGGCGGATCGGTATCGGGCGGTGCTGCTCTTCGGAGCCCCCGGCGTGGGCAAGGGAACCCAGGGCGGCGTGCTCGGCGCCGTCCCCGGATTCTGCCACGTCTCGACGGGCGATCTCTTCCGCGCGCTCGATCCCGAGAGCGAGCTCGGCCGCGAGTTCAAGCACTACTCGAGCCAGGGCCTGCTCGTGCCTGACGAGTTCACCGTCAAGCTCTGGAGCGGATCGATGGCCTCCTGGGCGGACGCCGGCCGGTTCGACCCCGCACGCGACGTGCTCGTGCTGGACGGGTTCCCCCGCAACGTCACCCAGGCCGAGATGATCCGGGACCGCGTCGACGTGCTCGCGGTGGTCCACCTCAAGGCCAAGGACCGCGACGCCATGATCGCGCGCCTGAAGAATCGCGCGATCGAGCAGGGGCGCCACGACGACGCCAAGGAGGACGTCATCGTCAACCGCTGGAAGGTCTACGAGCAGGAGACCTCCCCTGTGCTCGAGTGCTACGACGGCTCGCTCGTCCACGAGGTCGACGCCATGGGCACCCCCGCCGAGGTCCTCCAGCGCGTGCTCGGCGTCGTCGTCCCCGCGGTAGGCTGACCGCATGCCACGCCGCGGCTTCACGCTCGTCGAGCTGCTCGTCGTCATCGCGATCATCGCGGTCCTGATCGGCATCCTGCTGCCGGCGCTCTCGCGTGCTCGACTATCGGCCCGCGAGCTCACCGACACCGCCCGAGTCAGATCTCTCGCCCAAGCCACCCAGCTCTACCTCGACGACAATTCCAACACGCTGCCTCAGGTCGCGGTGCCGCTCCCGCCCGAATTCGGCGGCGGCGAGATCATCGTCGGCGCCCTCTTCGGCGGCAAGAAGGGCACGTTCCCCGGCTTCGGGATCGATACGTACGGCGCCGAACGCCGCCCGCTGAACGCGTACATCACCGACCTCCGCCCGATCGGCGACGATGTCGAGGGCGTCGTGCAGGAGGTCGAGCCGTTCCGCTCGCCGCTCGACCGCGGCGGCGATCTCTCGAACTTCGGCATCGGCCCGGTCGAGTCGATCTACGACACGCTCGGCTCGAGCTACGTGCTCAACGATCACGCGCCCGACGAGTCGGCCGAGTTCGACCCGTGGCCGACGCTCATCCCGGCCGACGGCGGACGCATGCCCAGCGTCTTCGACACGACCTACACGGTCCTCATCGCCAGCCAGCCGGTCTACAACTTCGATGCGGGCCCCGCGGGCGAGGTCGACCGCGGCATGCGTTGGCACGACCCGGACCCGACCGCCGAGGTCCGGTCCTCGATCGCATTTGTCGACGGGCACGCCAAGGGCGCCGTCCGCGTGCCCTCGTCGAGCGCCGGCCCGGTCTGGGCAACGAGCGATTACAGCTTCATGGCCAGCCCCGGCGAGCTCGAGGAGCCGGGCGGCGTTGTCCTCGACTAGCGCCCCCCGGCGCTAGCGCCGATCTCGGCGACGCTCGGCGTCGTCGCGACGCACCGACGCGGACCGGATATCGAAAGTGAACCCCTGGATCGCCGCCGCAGGCGTCCCCGGCGTGCCGATCCAGCCCCAGAACGCCGGTGCGCCGTACGCCCGGACCGACGTCGGCGGGTGGGCGTGGAACGCGAACGGGGCGCGGTACTCGAGCTCGTCGTGCGTCCCGAAGAAAGGCCAGTCGCGATCCAGGTTCGGAGCCCGCGAGGACATCTCGCGCAGCCGCGCGGGATCCGCCGGGATCCAGCCACCCGTCCGCGTCGCCTGGTCGTGCAGATAGAACTCCACATGCGCCCGGATCTCCGCGGCGTCGTCGAGACCGCTCCGCCGGTCCTCGTTCTCCTCGAGATCCTCGATCGAGTAGACCATCCGCGCGGGCAGCCCGGCCTCGCGCAGCGCCGCGCAGTACAGCCCCGTGATGTCGAGCTCGGTGCCGCGCCCCCTCCGGACCGTCTCCGCCACGCCCTGCATGTCGAGCCCCTCGATGCCCACGAAGCCCAGGACCGAACTCCCGAAGGTCACGTTCTGACCGGTGATCTGCACGAGGTCGATCGTCTTGCCGAGGAAGTACTTGGCCAGCTGGAGAGGCGGAATCGACTTGGGGTCGTTCCCTCCGGTCCAATCCCGCACGAGCCGCTGCACCGCCGCGCGGTCGCGTGGGGCTTGGTCGATCAGGAACTGCGGACCCAGCGCCGTCCTTGCCTCCGGCGGCAGCTCGTCGACGGGCCAGCCGGCGGCGGCGGCCTGCGGCTTCAGGATCGTGTTGTAGCTCGTCACGGGTATCTCGAGCTGCAGCTCGAAGCTCCGCCCTCGCACGACCCGCCCGGTGTCCCAGCGGGCATAGAACGCGCCCGCGGCGTACGGATCGAGGATCGTCGGCTCGTCGTCTCGCAGGCCGTCGTTGATCTGGAACTCGCCGGTGACCGCCCGCGGGTCGCAGTCGCTGCTCGAGGTCGGAGCCCCCGCAGGGAAGATGATCGCCAGCGTGTCGAGGTCGTACTCAATGAACGCGACCCGGTCCGAGGTCGACTCTTGCTGCCCGCGGATGCCGTAATCGAACCGCAGCACATACCGCTCCGCGTTGCCCTCCCGCTCGATGAACGGGTGCTCGGGCTCGTCCTGGGCGAGGGCGGGTGCCGCGGCGACGGCGAACAGCGTGACGGCGGCGACGCAGGCGTTGGTGGTCATGGCCCAATCTACCCCGCGCGCCGCCCTCCGGATGCCCGTTCTTGCGGCCCGGGCTCTATATTCGGCCGAGAGGCCCGCACGGGCCCCAAGGAGCCGCGCGATGACCACCCCCCCCGCCGAACCGACCCGGACCGAGAAGGACTCGATGGGCGAAATGCAGGTGCCCGAGAGCGTCCTCTACGGGGCCAGCACGCAGCGGGCCGTCCTGAACTTCCCGATGTCGGGCCGACCGGTGCCCGCCCAGATCATCCGCGCCTTCGCCATGCTCAAGTCCGCGTGCGCCCAGACCAACGCCCGCCTCGGCCTGCTCGACCAGGACCGCGCCGACGCCATCACCTCCGCCTGCGCCTCGATCGAGTCCGGCCTCGAAGAGCACGGCGGGCTCGACCGCAACTTCCCCGTCGACGTCTACCAGACCGGCAGCGGCACCAGCACCAACATGAACGCCAACGAGGTGATCGCCAATCTGGTCTGCCTGGCGCGCGGCGAGGCGATCGGCAGGAGCAAGGACGCCGCCTACATCGAGAAGGGCGGCGTTCACCCCAACGACCATGCGAACATGGGCCAGTCGAGCAACGACACCTTCCCGACCGCGATGCACGTGGCCGCGGCGATCGCGATCAAGGAGGACCTGCTCCCGGCCCTCGACCTGATCGGCACCGAGCTCGAGGCCAAGGCCAGGGCGTGGGACGATGTCATCAAGATCGGCCGCACGCACCTGCAGGACGCCACGCCGATCCGCCTGGGCCAGGAGTTCTCTGGCTACGCCGCGCAGATCCATCATGCGAAGGAACGGCTGCACCGCTCGCTCCACGTCCTCGGGGAGCTTGCGATCGGCGGCACCGCGGTCGGCACCGGCATCAACACGCACCCGGAGTTCGGTGCGCTCGTCGCGGCGTCGCTCACGGAGAGCACCGGCGTCCACTTCCGCGAGGCCGCCAACCACTTCGAGGCCCAGCACGCCAAGGACGGCTACGTCGAGGTGTCCGGTGATCTGAAGGCCATCGCCGTCTCGATCAGCAAGATCGCCGGCGACATCCGCCTGATGGGCTGCGGCCCGCGCTGCGGCATCGGCGAGCTCAAGCTCCCCGCGGTCCAGCCCGGATCCTCGATCATGCCGGGCAAGGTCAACCCGGTCATCTGCGAGTCGGCCGTCATGGCATGCTGCCGCGTGATCGGCAACGATGCTGCGCTCACGGTCGGCGGCCTCGGGGGTGTGGGATCGCTGCTGGATCTCAACGTCGCCATGCCCATGATGGCGGACGCGCTGCTCGAGTCGATCACGCTGATGGCCGCGACGTGCCGCATGATGTCCGACCACCTGATCCTCGACCTCGAGCCCGACCGCGAACGCTGCGCCGAGCTGA
The DNA here is from genome assembly GCA_038521625.1 of Planctomycetota bacterium. Lineage (GTDB taxonomy): Bacteria > Planctomycetota > Phycisphaerae > Phycisphaerales > UBA1924 > JBCBKP01. The sequence goes on along the minus strand of JBCBKP010000003.1, from coordinate 199,402 downwards.
TCGAGGGCTCGCTGGCGATGTGCACCAGCCTCGCGCCGGTCATCGGCTACGACAAGGCCGCCGCGCTGGCGAAGACCGCGTTCGATAGCGGCAAGACCGTCCGCGAGGTCGCCCGCGAGATGCAGGTCCTCGACGACGCCGAGCTCGACCGCCTGCTCGACCCGCGCGCCATGACCGAGCCGTCGGCCTGACCCCGCGCCCGAGTACGATCACCCCGGCCGGCCCCGTAGCTCAGCGGTTAGAGCAAGCGACTCATAATCGCCCGGTCCCCGGTTCGAATCCGGGCGGGGCCATTGCGCGCAGGCCGGAGAGCCCGGCGCGGCCAGGCCGGGGCCCGGCCCCCACCGCCCGGCCCGATCGCCATCCCGAAACGACAAACCGCCGCGGCACCCGCGGTCTCGCGGACGCCCCGGCGGCGGTCGAATGAGCGATACAGGACTCGAACCTGTGACCTTCTGCGTGTCATGCAGACGCGCTAGCCAACTGCGCCAATCGCCCTAAATGGCCCGGATCTCTCCGGGACGCTGAGTATAGCCGGGATCGGTCCGCAGGCCGGGCCGGGCCAACGTCGCGGGCGATCTGAGGCCACGATCGCACCGCGGCCTACCGCAATCGGTGGCGGGTCGCCACGCGCAAGGGCCCATCCGCACCATCCGTGCGTCCGGTGAGACAAGAATAATTCCGGTGAGTTGACTCGGGCAAACCCCCGGATGATACTGAGACTCAGTCTCAATGACCAAGAGATCCGCGGCCGACCGGCCGCAGCGAGAGCGAGATAAGCAGCATGCACAAGACGATCCTGACGCCGGCCCTTATCGCTTCGGCCGCCGCCGCGCAGCCGACCTTCCCGTTCACCGAGACCTTCGACAGCGACGTCGCTGACTGGGTGCCCGGCGGCAACCCCGCGGGGCTGGTCTCGGAGTTCGGGAGCGAAGCCGGCGACGGTTTCCTGCAGATCACGGCGCCGCTGACACCGTCGTTCGGCAGCTCGCAGACGATCGCGCAGGCCCGTCTCGACGCGGGCTCGAGCAACAACGCTTTCTTCGGCAACTGGACCGCGGGCTCGATCGGCGTGCTGACGTTCGACGTGCGCCACAACGCCGCGTTCGATCTCAGCTTCGCGGCGCGCGTCGCGACCGACTCGGACCTCGGCGGGCGGCCGATCTCGGGATTCCCGGCGTTCGCCTCGACCAATGAGACGATCGTCGGTGCCGATGTCTGGACCACCATCCGCATCCCGGTGACGCTCTCGAACCCGCTGCTGCAGGAGGAGGTGCCCGGCACGTTCTTCGCAGTCGCGTCCAACGTGACCGTGCTTCAGCTCCTCGTCGAGGGCATCCCGGATGCAAACATCGGCGAAGAAGTCACGTTCCAGTTCGACAACGTGTCGATCGACATCCCGGCGCCCGGCGCGGCGCTGGCGTTCGGCCTCGGCGGTCTGGCCCTCGCGCGGCGTCGCCGCTGAACACCAGGAGCAATGGCATGATCGAGCGGGCCCGTCTACTCGGAATCGGCCTCGTCCTGCTGATCGCGTGCGCCCGCGCCTCGGCGCAGTTCGGCGGCCCCGAGCCGTTCGGCTGGTCGCGGTCGGATGCCGACGCGACGTGGGTATTCTGGACCTCGTTCGTTGATCCGGCGGGCGGGAACCCGCCGGTCGAGGAGTCACCCGCGCCGCGGCCGACGGGCTTCTCGACGCCCGATGTCGTTGCGCTTTCGCCGACGACGTTCCGCACGGGCTCGTTCAATCTTTATGACTCGGACAACGTGCCCTCGTTCGAAGTGCGTGTGCCGCAGTTTGCGCGGCGTGGCGGCTACGTCACGAAGCTCGTCGTGAGTCTCTCGACGCTCGGGAATCCGCCGGACACCGCGACGTTCCGCGTGAACGGTGTCGGAGCGCTGGGCGAGCCCGACGTGATCAACTCGATCTTTCTGGGCCCGCCCGGCCCGTTCGGCGGCACGCTGATCGACCAGCAGATGGCCTTCGAGCTCCCTGGCAGCGTGGATGAGTACGTCTTCGCGTTCACGGGGTCGGACGTATCCGTCAGCCTCGATCAGGTGGGGATCGACGCCTTCCCCGTGCTGCGGGGGTGCTCGACCGGCGATCTCGCCGAGCCGTTCGGCGTGATTTCCCAGGCCGATGTCGCCGAGTTTGTCGATGCGTTCTTCGTGTCGAGCCCGCTGGTGGACTATGTCGAGCCGTTCGACGTCATCTCACAGGCCGACGTCGCCGCGTTCATCGATCTCTTCTTTGTCGGCTGCCCCTGACCGGGGGTCGCTCGAGGAGTAAGAATCGCGTGATGAGATCGCAGGGACGCGCCAGATCGCCGCGTGGGTTCACGCTGATCGAGCTGCTGGTCGTGATCGCGATCATCGCGGTGCTGGTCGGGGTGCTGCTCCCGGCGCTCGCGATCGCCCGCACGCAGGGCCAGAAGGTCAAGGACCTCGCGGCCATCCGCACGCTCGCCTCGGCCCACACCGCCTACGCCTACGACCGTCGCGACGCGCTGGTCCCCGGCGAGTTCGACCTGCGCGACCCCATGAACCCCGGCCAACTGATCGAGCTCGCGGTGATCGACGAGTTCGGCGAGACGCTGACGCAGTCGAACCACCCGCTCGCGGCCCGGCGCTGGACGCTTCGCGTCGGCGAGTACCTCGATTACCAGTGGGAGGGCTCGGTGCTCTCCGGGCGACAGGCCCAGCTCATCGAGGACCGGGCACGCCAGATCCGCTCCGGCACCTTCGGGGCGTTCTGGTGGAACTACGCCCTGTCGGTCGCTCCCTCGTTCGGGATGAACCATCTCGGTGTGGGCGGCAACTACGCGAACCAGGCGCTCGTCCGAAAGCAGATGGAGGAGCGCGGCGGCGTCTTCGTGACGCGGCTCGACCGGGCGTTCCGACCGGACAGGCTGATCTCGTTCGCGAGCGCTCACCTTCCCTCGACCGGCCAGGGGGCTTCGGCCGGCTCGGCCCTCGAGATCGAGCTCCCGCGAGAGGGCTACCTCTTTACCGAACTGCCGGGCCTAGATGACCGCTTCGACGCGACCCGCGCCGGCGACTCGTTCGGCCGGCTGCACCTCCGCTATAACGGGGACGCGATCGCGGTGCACCTCGATGGGCACGCCGAGTCGTTTGACGAGACGGATCTGCTCGACGCGACCCGTTGGTTCGACAAGGCCGCCCGGCTGGGCGACCCGGGCTGGCGCCTGGACCTGTTCAGGAACTGAATCCCCGGGCGCGCGACTCGGCCCACCGTCCGGCGCCAGAACACGTGCCTGAAACTCAGGACCGAGAACCTATCCCGCCGATCGGGCGGTGTCGCCGCGGTCGTTTGCCGGTGCGGCGGGAGCTGCGCATCAGATTGTCTTGACCCAGCGGGTTCCTTGCGGTAACTCAGAAGCTGGGATCGTCGTGGGAACAAGCCCCGGCCCGCCCGGCACGTCCGTCACCGGACCGACGCCGAACCCGGGCCCAAACGGAAGAACGGGAGACCCGAACACATGGAACGCCGCCTCCTTCGCGCCATCACCCCGGTCGCGACGCTGACATTGCTCGCGGGCCACGCCCTCGGCCAGAACGGCTCGGCCGAGCCCGCCCTTCCCGAGAGCTGGGTCGACTCGCTCGATTGGCGCCTCATCGGCCCGGCCAACATGGGCGGCCGCATCATCGACCTCGCGGTCTACGAGGCCGACCCGTCGATCTTCTACGCGGCGACCGCCTCGGGCGGCCTGCTGAAGACGGAGAACAACGGCACCACCTTCGTCCATCAGTTCGACGACCAGGACGTCGTCTCGATCGGCGACGTCGACGTCTTCCAGGGCGACCCGGACATCGTCTGGGTCGGCACCGGCGAGAACAACCCGCGGAACAGCTCCTCGTGGGGGCGCGGCGTCTACAAGAGCGTCGACGGCGGCGAGACCTGGGAGAAGAAGGGACTCGAGAAGACGTTCACGACCGGCGTGGTGCAGATCCACCCGGAGGACGCGGACACGGTGTACGTCGGCGCGATGGGCCGGACCTGGGGGCCGAACGAGGAACGCGGTCTCTACAGGACGACCGACGGCGGCGACACTTGGGAAAAAATCCTCTACGTCGACGAGAATACGGGTGTCATCCAGCTCGAGATGCACCCTGACGATCCGGACACGATGCTGGTCGCGACCTGGGAGCGCCAGCGCGACGAGTTCGACACGAACGACCCGAAGAAGCGTCACGGTGCGGGCTCGGGCATGTGGCGGACGACGGACGGCGGCGAGAACTGGGAGCGCGTGACCGACGGGCTGCCCTCGGTTGCGCTCGGCCGCATGGATATCGATTGGTCGCACGCGGACACCGACGTGGTCTTCGCGATCGTCGATTCGGAGAACATCGGCAAGGGCATCGAGAACGCGGGCTTCATGGGTGTCCGCTCGCGCGACGCCGAGCCGGGCGCCGAGATCACCCGCGTGACCGACGGATCGCCGGCGGCCGAGGCGGGCCTCGAGGAGGGCGACGTCGTCATCAGCGTCGGCGAGAACCGTGTCCTCGAATCCGACGACCTCTCGAAGGAGATCGCGGTCCGTGAGGTCGGCGCGGAGATGGCGCTCGAGGTCATGCGTGACGGCGAGGTGATGGAGATGACCGTCAGGCTCGGCGAGCCCGAGGACCCGAACGAGGCGCCGTTCGCGACGCGTCTGGACGGCCAGGTCGCCAACGTGCAGGACCGCCAGGGGGCCGAGGGCTACGAGAACGGCGGCATCTACAAGTCGACCAACGCGGGCCAGAGCTGGCAGCGGATCAACTCGCTGAACGACCGCCCGATGTACTTCAGCGAGCTCGCGTTCGATCCGAGCGACCACAACTACGGCTTCTCGGCCGGCGTCCGTCTCTGGAAGACCGAGGACGGCGGCGAGACCTGGACGCCGGACGGGCACCCGGGCGAGGTGCACGTCGACCACCACGCGATCTGGATCAACCCGAACGACGGCGAGCACGTGATCCTGGGCAACGACGGCGGCCTGTACGTCACGTACGACCGCGGCATCAACTGGGACCACCACAACCACTTCGCGCTCGGTCAGTTCTACCACGTCAACGTCGACAATCAGACGCTGTACAACGTCTACGGCGGTCTGCAGGACAACGGGACTTGGGGCGCCCCGAACCGGACGACGAGCGGGGAGGGCCCGTACAACGCCGACTGGTTCCGCGTCGGCGGCGGCGACGGCTTCATCGTCATGATCGACCGCGACGACCCCGAGCTGGTGTACTACTCGAGCCAGAACGGCGGCATGGGGCGCGTGCACTTCGGCACGGGCGAGCGGGCCGGGCTCCGCCCGCGTCCCGACTCGCGCGACATGTCGTACCGGTTCAACTGGAAGACGCCGTTCATGCTCAGCCACCACAACACCAAGGTGTGGTACTCGGCGGGCAACTACGTCTTCCGGTCGCTCGACCGAGGCTCCGATGCCAAGCGGATCAGCCCGGAGATCGTCCGGACGCGTCGCGGAACCTCGACCGCGTTCGACGAGTCGCCGATCAACCCCGACCACCTGATGGTCGGCTCCGACGACGGCGCCCTCTGGGTCAGCCACGACGGCGGTGAGAACTGGGAGAACATCGTCTTCCCGTACGACGAGACGGCGTTCCCCGAAGAGGAGGAGCAGGCCGAGGAGGCCGAGCGCCCGCGGCGCGGCTCGGGCCGCGCGGGCGGCGGTGAGGGCGGGGCGGCCCAGATGATCGCCCGGCTCGATCGCAACCGCGACGGGAAGATCCAGCGCGGCGAGGTGCCCGAGCCGATGCGGGCGTTCTTCCCGATGCTCGACACCGACGACAACGGCGTGCTCGAGGGCGACGAGCTCGTCGCGGCTCGCCAGCGCATGGCGCAGCGTCGCGGCGGCGGTGCCCCGGCCCGGCCAGAGGCACGGGCCGAGGCGCGGGCCGAAGCCCAGCCGGAGGCCGATCCGGCGGCTGCCGAGAGAGCAGAGCTCGAGAAGCAGATCGCCGAGGCGCGGGCCAGGCTCGCGCAGATGCTGGAGTCGGAGGCAGAGGCGCCGAGCTTCGATCCTGGCGACCCGATCGTCGGCGTGTGGAACATCGAGCTCGTCGGCGAGAACGCCGGCGCCTTCAGCCCCACGCTCGTGATCGAGCGCAACGACGAGGGCGAGCTGGAGCTCACCTTCGAGGGCACGGGCGATCCGGAGGAGGCCTCGTCCGTCGAGTTCGACGCTGACGCGGGAACGCTCAAGGCCGTCATCGAGGCCGCGTTCGGCGTTCTCAACGTCGAGGCATCACTCCAGGGGGCGGCGATGAGCGGCAGCCTCGAGCTCGAGGGCGGCGGGTTCAGCGCCGACTGGGAAGCGACCCGCGAGGGCGCCGAGGGCTCCGCGGAGCCGACCGGATCGCCGCTCTCCGAGCTGATCCCCGGCCCGCGCCGCGTGACGAGCATCGAGTGGTCGAAGTTCGACGAGGACCGGGTCTACGTCTGCATGGCGGGTTACTACTACAACGACGACAACCCGTACATCTTCGTCTCCGACGACGCGGGCAAGTCGTGGTCGCCGCTGCACAACAACCTTCCGATCGAGACGACCCGCGTGCTGCGCGAGGACCTCGAGAACGAGGACCTGCTCTACCTCGGGACCGAGTTCAAGCTGTACGCCTCGCTCGACCGCGGCGAAACCTGGACGAGCCTGAACAGCAACCTCCCGACGGTCGCGATCCACGAGATCGCCCAGCACGAGACGATGGGCGAGATCGTCGCCGGCACGCACGGGCGGAGCCTGTGGGCGCTCGACGTCACCGCGCTGCGTCAGATGACCGGACTGGCGCGGAACTCGGTCGCGTACCTGTACGAGCCGAACGACGTGATCCGCTGGACGCAGACGCCCTCGCGTGGGCGCGGGGCCAACCGCCACTTCGCGGGCGAGAACCCCGCGTTCGCGGCGGACATCTTCTACTCGATCAACGGGCGCGTCTCGAACGCGAGCCTGGAGATCCAGGACTCGGCCGGCAGGACCGTCCGCCGGCTGGAGCTGCCCGGGACCGACCGCGGGCTGCACAAGGTGACCTGGGATCTTCGCGAAGAGCCGCCGGCGCGACGCGAGGGCCAGCGGTTCCAGCCGCGTGGCCGCCTCGTCGACCTCGGCGTCTACCGCGTGGTGATGACCGCGGGCGACCAGACGTTCAATCGCGGGCTGACGATCCACACCGACCCGAACAACGAGGGCGTGGTCTTCGCCGTCGACGAGTTCAACAGCGAGCTCTACGCCGAGGAAGAGGACGGCGCGGAGCTCGAGCCCCGGGACCGCTGATCCCGGTCGCCTGAAGAGCACGAGGGCCCCGGGGCGCGAAAGCGGATCGGGGCCTTTCCGATTGAAGGGTGCAAAAACCGAACCCGGACCGGCGGGTCCGGGGTTGTCATCCGGCCGCCGCGCGGGGACCATGGACGGACCGGCCGGCCGGCTGCACGCCTTCTCGCGTGAGACGGACCGCCCACAACGCTTTGAAGAAAGGCCACACGCCATGCGTACCCGCCCAGCCGTCCTCCTGACCGCGCTCGCCGCCGCGGCCACCCCGCTCGCCCTCGGCTTCGCGCCGGTCACCGCCGACATCGCCGCGGTTCACGACCGCATGGCCGAGAACGCGGTCGGCTCGTGGACGCTCGACGTGGCGTTCCCGCCGGAGGCGCCGATCCCGCCGGAACTCGAGATCAAGCTCGACGTTGTGGACAACGACGACGGCACCTACGGGCTGACCCTCTCGAACAACATGACCCCGGAGACCTCGAGCGGGTCGGCGACCTTCGACGAAGACTCGGGCGAGCTGACAGGAACGCTCTCGGGGCCGGACGGCTCCGAGGCCGAATTCAGCGCGACCGTGAGCGAGGACTCGATGGAGGGCAGCATCGCCGCACAGGGCGAGTCGCTCGAGTTCACGGCCGAGCGCGACTGACCGATACACCGGACCGATCGATCCCAAGAACCGGAGAAACTGCCATGACTCGGACCGCCATCTCGTTGATCGCCGGCGTCCTGACCGTTGGTGCCGTCGCCGCCTTCGGGCCCGCGCCCGCCGCGCATGTCCAGACACTGAGCCCCGTCGGGACCTGGTCGCTCATGACCGACATCCCGGATCTCCCGCCGAACGCGGAGATGGACCTGCTCGTGGAGGCGGGCGAGGACGGGCAGCACCCGATCACAATCTCGGCGAACTTCCTCCCCGGACCCGCCGCGGGCTCGGCGATGTACAACTCGGGCGAGGGGATGCTGAGCGGCTCGATCGAGGCCGAGGGCTACGGCGAGGTCGGCGTGGACGCGATCATCGACGGCGACTCGATCGAGGGCACCTTCACCGTCCTCGCGACGGGCGACACGGCCAACTTCGAGGGCACGCGCCAGTAATCCGAGATGCGATCGGAGCCGGTAATCTGGGGCCGCTTTCGAAGGAGGCCCCGCATGTCCGAGCTGACAAACACGATGCGCACGACCGCCCTGGCCGCTCTCGCGGCCCAGGGCGTTTTCTTTGCCGGCTGCCAGAGCGGCGCGACGTCCGACCGCGGCGAGCCCTCGGCGGGCGTGCTCGCCGGCTCACAACCGAGCTCCGCGGATGAGTACGAGTCTTGGCTGCGCGCCAACTACGGCAAGCGTGAGGTGCTCGTGCCGATGCGCGACGGCGTCTCGCTCCACACGGTCATCTACGAGCCGCGTCCGAACGCCGAGGTGCTCGACGACGGGCCCTACCCGATCATGATCCACCGGACGCCGTACGGCGCCGGCCCCTACGGGAGCGAGTACCGCACGCGGATGGGCCCGCACCCGAACTACGCCCGCGACGGGTACATCTTCGTCTACCAAGACGTGCGCGGGAAGTACCTCTCGGAGGGTGACTTCGTCAACATGACGCCGCACGTGGCCGACAAGCGGGGGCCATCGGACATCGACGAGTCGACCGACGCGTTCGATACGATCGCGTGGCTGCTCGAGGATGTCGAGGACCACAACGGGCGTGTCGGCATGTGGGGCATCAGCTACCCGGGGTTCTACTCGGCGGCGAGCATGATCGACGCCCACCCGAACCTGGTCGCGGTCTCGCCCCAGGCGCCGATCGCGGACTGGTGGTACGACGATTTTCATCACCACGGGGCGCTCTTCCTGCCCCACGGCTTCCACTTCCTTTCGACGTTCGGGAGGCCGCGTCCCGAGCCGACGGCGCGGGGACGCCGGCCGCGGGCGTTCGAGTACCCGACGCGCGACGGCTACGACTTCTACCTCGACCACGTGCGCACGCTGGAATCGCTCCGGAGCGACGAGTACGTCGGGATGGAGATCGACTTCTGGAACAAGATCATCGAGCACCCGAACCGTGATGAGTTCTGGGCGAGCCGGGACATCGTGCCGCACCTGCGGCGCGTCGCGCCGAACGTGCTGGTGGTCGGCGGCTGGTTCGACGCCGAGGATCTCTGGGGTCCGCTGAAGATCTACGAATCGGTCGAGGAGAAGAACCCCGCGGTGAACAACAAGCTCGTGATGGGCCCGTGGCGGCACGGCGGCTGGGCGCGGGCCTCGGGCGAGTCGCTGGGCGACGCCTATTTCGCCCCGGGCGTCAGCGAGTTCTACCGCGTGAACATCGAGCAGCCGTGGTTCGGCTACCACCTCAAGGGCGCCGGATCGCGGCCCAACGTGGCCGAGGCGATGATCTACGAGACCGGCGGGAACCGGTGGCACGGGTTCGACCAGTGGCCCCCGGCCGAGATCGAGGCGCGGTCGCTGTACTTCGGGAATCGCGCGGACGCGGACGGGATCGCCGGATCGCTCTCGTTCGATCCGCCCACGCACACGGCGGACCGCTCCGACAGCTTCGTCAGCGACCCCAACCGCCCGGTGCCGTACACCGAAACCGCGACGGTCCGGATGGCGGCGACGTACATGACCGAGGACCAGCGGTTCGCCTCGCGCCGACCGGACGTGCTCGTCTACCGGACCGAGCCGCTCGAGGAAGACATCACGCTCGCCGGCCCGCTGACGGCGAAGCTGTTCGTCTCCACGACCGGCACCGCGGCCGACTGGGTCGTAAAGCTCATCGACGTCCACCCGGGCGACGCCGAGGACACCCCGGCGACACGCGACGGCAAGACCGAGGCCGGCTACCAGATGATGGTCCGCAGCGAGGTGATCCGCGGACGCTTCCGCAACAGCCACGAGGAGCCGGAGCCGTTCGTGCCGGGCGAGGTCGCCGAGATCGAGCTGCCGCTGCAGGACGTGCTGCACACGTTCAAGAAGGGGCACCGGATCATGGTGCACGTGCAGTCGACATGGTTCCCGATGGTCGACCGGAACCCGCAGACGTATCTCGAGAACCCGTACTTCGCGGAGGAGGGCGACTTCGTCGCGCACACGCACCGCGTGCACATCTCGCAGCGTCACCCGTCGAGGCTCGACGTGCGCGTGATCGACCAGTCCACGCTGCGTCTGACGGCGGACCCGAGGTTCGATCCCGTGCGTGGGTACGAGCTTCTGAACGAGAACTGAACGGACCGACCGAGCATCCCCGCAATGCCGGAGGATCCTCTCCGCTGCCCGAACGTACGGACGCCCGTGGCGACGCCGTGAACGGGATCGGCGTCCTCCGGAGTAGGGGATCACCATGCATTCTGAGCTTGAACGTCGGATGATCGCTGTCGCTGTGCCAGTGCTCGCCGGCGTCGTCACGTGTTCGATCGCACAACCGATCCAATACCGTGTCGTGGTTCGTTCGGGCGACCCGGCGCCCGGGTTCTTCCAGGTCCCGACCCTCGACCCGGTCTTCCTCGCGGAGTTCCGGGAGATCGCGCTGAGCGACGCGGGTGACGTTGCGCTCCTGTCCGGCTTCGTCGATCCACTCGCTCCGGTGCCGCCGTCGGCGGCGCCGCTCGGCGTCTTCCGGTTCGGCGCCCGTGGCTCGCGCGAGCGCATCGTCACCGAAGATAGGCTCGTGCCGACGTCGCTCGGCGCCGGCTCGGGCGCGGTCGTCAGCATCCTCGACTGGAGCATCCCGTTGCAGCTCGCCGCGTCAGGAGACCTGGTCGTCACCGCCGGGATCCTCGACCCAATGTTCATCCCGCCGCCCGTCCCCGGGAACGACGCCCTGATCTTCGATGCCGAGCCGGACGGCGCTCTCTCGACGATCACGTCGACACTCGAGCCGATCGGCGGCGACGCGGCCGTCCAGTTCGTTGAGCCGAGATTCCTGGACACGAACGACGCGGGCGACCTGGCGATGAATGCCGTGCTTCTGGTCGACCCGATGGACGGTTCCGAGCCGGCCTTCGAATCGGGCGTGGTCGCCCGGCGCGCGGGTGGGCCGCTGCGCGTCGTCGCACGCCCGGGCACACCGATCGGCGGCCGGGCGTTCCCGCTCGAGTTCGAGAGAACGGGCGCCGGCGATGCGCCCGCGCTGGTCAACGGCATCGGCGATCTGCTCTTTTCGGCCGTGCTCGCCTCCGACGGCCTGCCGTCCGGTTCGGCTCGCGCGCTGATTCTCGCGCCCGCCGACGAGAGCGAAGCGCGAGCCCTCATCCTGCCAGGCGACCCGGCACCCGAGCTCCCGGGCGTCGAGTTCGCCGGCGTCGGAACCCTCGCGGTCTCCGACTCGGGCGTGTTCGCCGTCGTCACGCCGGTCGAAGGCCCCGGCTTTGGGCTCCAGTCCGAGGCGTTGTACCGCGGAACGCCCGGTTCGCTCGAGCTCGTCGCGCGCAGCGGGTCGCCGACGCCCGGGCTGCCCGCGGGCGAGTCCGTCCAGCGCTTCCGCACGCCGACGATCAACGCCGCCGGCGAGGTCGCGTTCGTCGCCGAGTTCGGCGAGGCGATCGACAGCAGGAACGACCGCGTCGTCTACTCCGACGGCGGCGGCGCGGGCCTACGCCCGCTCGCGACCGAGGGCGCACAGGCGACGGGCTTCGCCCCGGGCGTCCGCCACGACGCGCTCCTGTTCGCCACGATCGACAACGAGGGCCGGTCCGCGTTCGTCTCGACGGTCGCGAGCGACGACCGCGCATTGCGCGGCCTCTCGCTCTTCGCGACCGATCCGGGCGGCGAACCGTTCCGCGTCGCCTGGCCGGGGCAGGTGATCGACGTCGCAGCCGAGGGAGAGACGCCTCGACCGAAGACCGTCGCCGGGGTCGATCTCTCCACCCTCACGTTCGGCGGCCTCGATCCGATCGAGCTCAACGGGTCCGGCGAGCTCGCGTTCGTCGCCGAGTTCACCGACGGCAGCGAGGCGGTCATCGTCGCCACGCTGCCAGCCTCGTGCGGCACGGCGGACCTCGCCTCACCGCTCGGGGCGGTCTCATACACCGACGTCGCGATGTTCGTCGAGCTGTTCACCGCCGAAGACGCGCGGGCCGCGGCGTTCGCAGAACCGATGGACGTGGTCAACTCGGCGGACATCGACGCGTTCGTGGCAGCGTTCTTCGCGGGCTGCGCGGCGAACTGATCCGCTCGACGCAGGCGCGCGTCAATAACGGATGGCACGATCCCGTTCGAGAGCGAGGGGAGTCCCTCGTCTCTCGGATTCCGCTCGACCGCGACGAAGCCGGCCGGTACGGTGATGGCGTCTCGTTCGCGCCGACCCACATTCGAGGAGATCACATGACACTCCGAGGCTTCGCTGCCGCCGCCCTCTGCGCATGCTCATCGGCTGTCGCGCAGGACAGCACCTACCGCGTCGTCGCGACCAGCGGCCAGGCCGCGAACGGCACGAGCGCGCGATTCGCGGCGTTTGACCCGGAGTCGCTGCGCCTGAATGAGAACGGCGAGGTCGTCTTCATCGCGACGCTCGAGGGCGAGGGCGTTGCGGAGTCGAATGACACCGGCGTGTTCGTCACCGAGGGCGGCACGCCCGGCCTGATCGCGCGCGAGGGCGACCAGGGCGACGGCGTGGACTTCGGGCTGTTCTACGACTTCTTCAACCCGCTGACCCCGCAGCTGAACAACAACGGTGAACTGACGATCTTCGCCCGCCTGGGTGGCGCCGAGCTCGACTTCACCGAGGACTGGATGATCCTCTCGAACCGCGGCGACGCGGGCGGCCCGCTGCGGAAGATCGCGCGGGAGAGCGACGCGGCACCCGGGATGCCGCTCGGCGTGCGGTACTCGACGCTGAATCCGGCATCGTTCAACGACCGAGGCGACATGGTCTTCTTCGCGTCGCTGGTCGGGACCGGGATCGACGTCACGAACGGGCTGGCGGTGTTCGGCGATATCGGCGGAGCCGGGATCGGACCGATCGCGCGCCAGACAGAGCAGGCGCCCGGACTGCCGTCCGGCGTGCTCTACGACGGATTCATCAATGTCGGGTCGTTCCCGCAGCTGAACGAATCGGGATCGATCGCGTTCCAGTTCAAGCTCTCCGGCGAGGGCGTCGACAGCTCGAACGATCTCGCGAACTTCGCCGGTCCGGCGGATGCGCTGTTGCCTGTCGCGAGGACCGGCGACCCGATCCCCGGCGCCCCCCCGCTGCCGAACGACGAGATCCCGTTCTTCGCGTCGCTCGAATCCGCGCGGCTCAACGACGCGGGCGCGACGGCGATGCTCGGGCGTGCGGGCGCAAGCACCGTCACCCTCGCGCCGATCGACCGGCTCTACTCCGACGCGGCCACGGGCTCGCTCGCTCGGGTCGATCTGCGGTCGGACCCGACGCGCGATCCGACGCCGATCTCCTGGTTCGGCATGAACGGTTCGGGCGACGTCGCCGCGATCGCGACCGTCGGGAGCGGGTTCGTCCCCGGCGAGGGCTTCGTCGCGACCGACGCGCTCGTTCTCGCCCCGGCGCAGGGCAGTTCGCGAACGGTCGTCGTGGAAGGCGAGCCCGCCCCCGCCGCCGAAGGCGTGGGTGACGTCAGCGTTCTCCTCGCGGCCCACATCAACGCCACCGATCGGATCGCGTTCGCCGGGGCGATCCGCCCGCGCGACGGCCGAGACGAGATCGACGCCGTCTGGATCTCGGGCGCCGATGGCTCTTCCTTGCTCGCGCTCGCAGGCGACACGCTGCCGAACGGAGCGACGATCACCGGGATCTCGATCGCCGCCGATCCCGATAACGAGTCGCCGCTCGAGTTCAACAACGCCGGCGAGGTCGCCTTCGTCGTCGAGCTCTCCGATGGCTCACAGGCGATCGTCGTCGCCTCGCTCGATGAGGGCCCGACGCCCTGCAACGCCGCCGACCTCGCAGAGCCGTTCGGCCTGCTCAGCGCCCGCGACGTGCTGGCGTTCATCCGAGGGTTCTTCCGGAACGACCCGGCGGTGGCGGCGATCGCCGAGCCGACCGATCGGGTCGGGCTCCGGGACGTGCTCGGCTTCCTGGACGCCTACTTCTCGGGCTGCCCGGCCGAGTGATCGGCCGATTGATAGGTCAAATCCTGAGTTTCGAGAATCAAGGTAGGGCGAAACGCTGATCGAGTAGGATCCGAGTGTCCACTCGGAGCCCCAGATATGCGTTTGATCTTGTCCGTCTTTGCGATCGGCGCCGTCGTCTCGGCGGCGAACGCCCAGCGTCTCCGGATCCAGCAGGAGTTCCGCTCCCGGTTCTTCCAGACCGACGGCGAGATCCTGTTCGTCGATGCGAGGGTGGATACCTCTGGGATGACCGGCGTCGGTGAAGAAGACTTCCTCGCGAGCCGTGTCACCGTGCTTTACGAGAAGTTCGGGAACGGGCAGTCGTTCAACGAGACGCGGATGCCCCCCGTTTGCACGCTCACGACCCCCGAGTGCGTGCGAGTCCGATTCACCAACGGCCAGAACCCCGCACTCGGAACGATCGGAGTCCCGGGTGGTAACACGTTCAACATCCTCGACAGCGGCTTCGGCCTCGCCGTCATCCAGTACGGGCGCCCCACGTTGGTCTTCGGCGGTTCGGTGCTCTTCACCGGCAACTACGACCTCGTCCCCGAGACCGAGGTCATCACCGACCTCGGACCGCCGCCCTGCTCGCCCGCCGATCTCGCCCAGCCGTTCGGCGTGATCTCACAGGCGGACGTGACTCGCTTCGTCGAGCTGTTCTTTGAGGACGACCCACGCGTCGCGAGCCTCGCCGAGCCGTTCGATGTCGTCAGCCAGGCCGACGTCGACGCGTTTGTCACGCTCTTCTTCCAGGGATGCCCGGAGTGAGGCGCTGAGCTTTCAGGACAGCCGTCCCTGCCAATAGCCGACATCGATCTCGCGACCGAACTTCTCGCCGATGCCCTCGAATATGCCCACCGGTCGCATGCCCATCGCCTCGTGCAGGCGGACGCTCGCCTCGTTCGGCAGCGCGATCCCGGCGATGACCCGCCGATGCCCGAGCCCGGCGAGGCGGTCGAACAGAGTCTCGTACAGCGCGCGCCCGACACCTCGGCCCCGCGCGCCCTCGGCGACATAGACACTCACCTCGACCGTGCGGGCGTACGCCTCGCGCGGGTTCCAGGGCTTCGACCAGGCGAACCCGACAACGCAGGCTTCCTCCGCCACGAGCCATGGGTGGCCCGAGGCCTCGGCGGGGATCGCCGCGCGGATCTCCTCGACCGGTCGGGGCTCGGTCCAGAAGCTCGATGTCGTGCGCGCGATCGCATCGTTGTAGATCGCCGCGATCGCTGACGCGTCGTCGGTTCTTGCGTGGCGCACGAGCACCCAAGAGCGTACGCCCCAGTTCTATGTCCTCGGATCGTCGAGCGGGAACGCCGGGCTGGCGAGCGGGCGGAGCGCCAGGGCGAGCAGCGCACGCTCCGAGTCGTCGCCGGCGATCCGGTTGGTCCGGATCGCGCCGCAGCCCCGGCACCGGTGGATGATCGCCCACTCGCCGCCCCGGTCGGCCGGCCGGACCTCGATCCCGATCGGGTCCATCGGCGCGCGGCAGTGGCTCGCCCGGTCACCGGGGCGGTCGTCGACGTGGCGGCTCGTGAGGCAGGCGGGGCAGTGGTTGCGATAGCGCGTGCCCCAGGTCTGACCCGAGACCACGAGACCGCATTGCACACAGGTGAAGCCACGGGATTCGTCCCGTCGCGAGCGGTTGTTCTTCGGCATGGAACGGCACCAGCGGCGGGCGTCGATCGCCCGCGATCCGGGAGCGGTCATGTCTGCGGATCGCCTGATGTCTCAGCCCGCTGCGCGCAGACACGGCGCATCACGCGGCGGGAGCCGGTACCGGGGCTGAGCTGGACATCAGGCCGTGGCGGTCATCAGCGGGCAAGGTACCCGATCGAGAAGGCGGTGTCGAGGATCGGTCCGCGCCCGTCCGCGCTCAGCCACGGAGCCGGGTCCGCTGGACCCGCAGCCGCTTCCGACGAGCCAGCACCGGGAGCAGCCAGAGGTAGACGCCGGTGATCCAGAGCGCGAGCAGCACGGCGGCCGACGGCAGGAAGATGCCGAGCTTCACGGCGTCGCCACCGAAGAAGCTGCCGTCGTGGATCTGTTCGATCAGGTCGCTCCGGCGGTAGGCGGTCTGCAGGACCTCGCCGGTGGCGGTGTCGATCTGGACCTCCCAGCGGCTGTTCGCCCGGACCTTGACGACACCTTTATCCGGACGCACATCGAGGCGGTCGACATCGTCCCAGGACCGGATCCCGGCGTGCTCAACCGCGGCCGCGGCCGCGAGGATCTGGTCGAACGAGATCGCCAGGCCGCCCTCGCCCGCGCCGGCGGAACCGCGGGCCGTGGGCGGCTGTACCCAGGTAGACTGTTTCTTCATCTGCAGCAGCAGGCCGCTGCCGATGATGACGAGAACCGGGAGGGCGGTGAGGACCGCGCCGAGCCGGTGCAGTTTGCGGGACCAGATGTTCGCCCCTCGGACGACCGGATGACGGCTCAAACGGACACCCCTCCTTGGAACAGACCGGCGATCGACTACCGCGGCTTCACGCTGATCGAGCTGCTGGTCGTCATCGCCATCATTGCCCTCCTGATCGGGATCCTCCTGCCGGCCCTCGGCGGGGCCCGCGGCTCGGCCCGGTCGCTGCTGGCCTCCTCGAACATGCGGCAGATCGCCATCGGCTGGGAGATCTACGCGGGCGAGCACCGCGGGGTCGTGGTCCCGGGCCAGCCGGGGCGCTCCGACGTCGCCGATGAGAACCTGTACGACATCGGCAACGGCCTCCATTACCGGCCGAGGTGGTTCGCGGTGCTCGGCGGGACGATCGGGAACTACACGTACCGCGAGGCCTCCGAGGACCCGGGCGACGAGCACAGCCTCGAGATCGCCAACGAGCTCTTCGTCGACCCGGTGGTGCGCGATTGGACCAGCACGCGAAACGCGAGCTACGGCTACAACTACCAGTTCCTCGGCAACACGCGGTACGTCGACTATCAAGACGGAAACCCGGACATCCGTTTCCCGGTTCGCTCGCACCAGATCCGCTCGGCCGACACGGTGCAGTTCGCGACCTCGGTCGGCACGGCGGCCGGCAAGCCCGAGGACCGGCGAACACCGAACCTGACCGACGGCTCGCGCGACGGGGACCGCCGCGCGCTCGGCGGGCACGGCTACGCGATCGACCCGCCGCGGCTGGATCGATTCAGCGACTTCGCCGACCGCAAGGGCCGCGCGGCCGAGCACCGCAGCGCGCCCGACGCACGCCACCAGGGCAAGGCGCTCGTCGCGTTCTGCGACGGCCGAGTGGCGATGAAGACGCTCGAGGAGCTCGGCTACGGCGTGCGCGGCGACGGCTCGGTGGTCGCGGGCTTCGAGTCGGACGCGGGGTCGTACCCGATCACCAACCGCCTGTTCAGCGGGACCGGCTTCGACGACGACACACCGCGGGCGGTGACGGCCTCGGAGTGACTCACGGCAACTCAGCGGGCTCTGGCGCGCAGCCTTCGAAGAATCGCGTCACGAACGCGTCGACGTCGGCTTGAGAGACTGTCCCGTACGGCTCGGCGAAGTTGCTCGCGAAGAAGTTGCCCTCAGAGAACCAGTCGACGAACTGACGGACATCGCGGTGCGAGACCAAACCTCGCGGCGTCGTGATGTCGGCGCTCGAGCACGGCGGCCTGCCGAGGTCCTCAACGGTCGTCGCCGGGCCGTGGAGGTCGTACCGATTCGTGAAAATAACCGATCCACCGAACTGCATCGAGGGCCTCTGATTGAACCCGAACTGACAGACGCCCTGAATCGAATTGAGTGAGGCGTACCCGAGCAGCGTAAATCCCTGGATCGCTGACAACTGTGGGTTGCCACCGTTCGTGAATGTCACCGCCACGCCGCCGGTGTCGTTCTTCGGGACGGGCAGGAACGCGCTGAGTCCGTTCAGGAGCCCGGTGTTTGCCTGCGTATGCACGACGGACATCTGATCGGCGACAAATGTCTCTGTGCCGACGCCCGTCATACCGGACGTATCTACGATCACAACCACGTTCACTTTCTCTCCGCTCACATCGAAGAGCAAGAACCTTCGAAACTCCTGGCGAAGACGAAGATACTGTGCCGAGGCCGTGTGTGTGGCCGCGGCGAGCATCACGGTCGCGGAGACCACCATAGCTGTTCGCATTTCTGATTCCCTCCGGAAGACGCCCCGAAGCGAGCATATCGACGAATCAGCACATGCTCAACAGAGAATTCGAGGGCCCGGACAGGCGGCCGAACACGCCGGAGGAGATCACGGCCCGACGGGGCTCTCGATCTCATCCGCGAGCGACTCGGGCTCCGACTCCTCGCGATCGCCGAGCATGGTCCGCGTAACGAAGTTGAAGTAGAGCAGGTTGCGGTGGCGCGAGCGCACGCCGTGGCGGGCGCCCGGGTACATCATGAACTCGAAGTTCTTGCCGGCGTCCTGCAGGGCGTCGATCATGCGGACCGAGTTCTGCATGTGGACGTTGTCGTCCATCATGCCGTGGATGAGCAGCAGCTCCCCGTGCAGATCCTCGGCGAGCTTGACGAGATCGGTCGCCTCGTAGCCGTCCGGATTGTTCTGCGGCGTGTCCATGTAGCGCTCGGTGTAGATCGTGTCATAGTCGCGCCAGTTGGTGGGCGGCGCACCGGAGATGCCGGCGCTGAACAGGTCCGTCCGGAGCATGCAGGCGAGCGTCATAAACCCGCCGTAGCTCCATCCGTCCATGCCGACACGAGAGGCGTCGGCCCAGCCGTTGGCCGTGATCCATTCGATCATCTCGGCGACGTCCTCGACCTCCCGGATGCCGAGGTTGCGGTAGGCGGACCAGGTCGAGACCACGCCCTTGCCGCTCGCGGGGTAGGGGTCGCCGCGGAAGACGACGATGCCCTCGGCCGCGAGCATCTGCTCGAAGAGCCGCCCGCCGGACCACGAGTCGCGGACGGTCGGGGCGTGCGGGCCGCCGTAGGTGCGGAACCAGACCGGGTACGTCTTGCTCGGGTCGAAGTCGGGCGGGTAGACAATCACGCCCTCGAACTCGATCGGGTCGCCGTTGTGGTCGAACTTCTCGGAGGGGATCGCGACCAGTTCGGTGCGGCCCAGGTCGAACTCCTCGAGCTCATAGACCGGGTTGGTGTCGAGCCATCGCATCGCGACGCCGCCGTTGGTCGAGCGGAGCGCAACCATCGTCGGCTGCTCGGTGCTCGACCATGAATCAACGAACTTGGTGGCGTCGGGGCTGAGCGAGACGAAGTGCGTGCCGCGATCGGGCGTCAAACGCTGCGGCTCCGAGGGCGTCACGCTGCCCTCGTCGTCCGGCTCGCCGATGGCGACGCGGTAGAAGTGTGACCCGATGGGCGAGTCGAGCTCGCTGGTGAAGTAAAGGAAGCCGTTCTCCTCGTCGACGCGGACGATCCGGTCGACCTCGAACGGGCCCTCGGTCAGACGGCCCAGGAGTTCGCCGTCGTCGTCGTAGCGGTAGACGTGGAGATAGCCGTCGCGCTCGGACCGCCACAAGAAACCGCCGGCATCGAGATCGACGACGCCCCCGTTGGGCTCGATCCAGGCCTCGGTCTGATCGCGGAACAGCCGACGAGTCGCACCGCTCGAGGTCTTGGCGGCGAGCACGTCGAGCCACGTCTGCTGACGGTTCTGGACGATGACGCGGACCTCGGAGCCGTCGGGGCGCCAGGAGAGCCCGCTGACGAGGTACGCCCCGTCGTCGTACCAGCCCAGGTCGACCTCAGTCGGCCGGGCGCCCGAGACTTTGGCGACATGGACCTTCACCTGCGGGTTGGCCTGGCCCGGCTTGGGGTAGCGGACCGTCTCGATGCGCTGCGGCTCGGGACCATCATCAACGATCGTGAACGAGGGCATCATGTCACTGGCGGTCTCGAAGAACGCGAGGTGACGGCTGTCGGGCCCCCACCACCACGCCTTCCAGGACCGGCCGTAGAGCTCCTCGAAGTAGACCCAGTCGTGGCGGCCGTAGCGGAGCTCGTCGTGCCCGCCGGTTGTGATGGCTCGCTCGCCCGCGGTGGCGATATCGACGACGTACAGGTTGAAATCGCGGACGAAGCCGACCCAGCGGCCGTCGGGGCTCAGCTCCCAGAGATCCTCGTCCTCGGGCGTGCTCGTCAGCCGCTTGGCCTCGGTCCCGTCGGGCATCGCGGCGTAGAGGTCGTCCGCGAACTCGAAGACGATCGGGCGGACGCGCCCGTCCTCCTCGGCTTCCGGCGGGACGGGGTTGTTGAACCACCGGCGTGCGATCTGCGTGGCGTCACGCTTCGTGAGCGCCGGGAGCTCGGCGAGCTTCGCCGCGATGTCGGACGGGTCGAAGCTAACCTTCTCGCCCCGCCCGGTGCCGGCGTGGACCTTGAAGAGGTCGCCCTCCTTGCGCTGGAGGAAGTGATCGTCGTCGACCCAGCGGGAGACCCGCGTCGGCGAACCGCCGAGACTGACGCGGTCGTCGCCGTAGAGGTTGTCGTACGTGATACGCCGGTTCATCTCGCGATCCTCGGGAAGAGGGCGGACGTCTCGCGTGAGCAGCGCCGTCGGCTCCGGGATGCGGACGACCGGGAACTCCGCCGAGCCGTCCGCATCGGAGAGGAACGCGTCGAAGAAGTTCCAGGCGACGAGGCCGTCGGAGGCCTGCGGCTCGAGCATGTAGCCCGCGAGCGTGCCCAGCTCCTGGCCCATCCGGACGATGTACGTCCCGGGCTCGAGCCGGCGCGTCGTGGGCGTCGCCGCGGTCTCGAGGCCGATGACCATGTTGTGGCCCTCGAACTCACGCGGCGAGCGGGTCACGCCGCCGAGGCGGTAGGTCTCGATGTCAACGTCGATCTCCTCGCGGAGCACCTCGACCTCGACGCCGTGCAGCTGGAGGTGCTGGGCGATGTCGGTCAACGACGCGGGCATCGCGTAGGCGAACGGCCGATCGACCGTGAGCGTCGGCACGAACAGGTTGATGATATCGACCTCGTGCGTCGTCTCATCGCCGTACTCCGGGCGCCGCTGGCCCTCGACGATCTCGAACTCGAAGCCGAGAACGTCCTCCTTGGCCTCGAAGGCGCGGGCCTCGGCGCGGAGGACGAGCTCTCCCTCGGCGTTCTCGCCGTGCTCGATCGTGCGCCGGTCGGCGTCCCGGATCAGCTTCGCGATCTCGGCACCGTTCTCGGACGCGTACTCGAGCACGCCCCGGCTGAACTCGAGCGTCGAGAGCACGCGGTCCTCGAAGGTGGCGTAGCTGTACGCCTCGGTGAGGATCGAGACTCGGTTCCGCATCCCGCGGTAGCCGACGCCATAGCGAGGCTCGGCGGGGTAGGTCGTCCAGCGCGTGTGGGCACGGTTGAAGTTCCCGTAGAAGAAGAACTCGTAGTCGGTGCGATTCGTGACGGACTCGTCGATCGCGGGCAGCATCGTGTCGCGGACGTACTCGATGACCTCGGCGTCGCCCGCGGGGTGCTTGGGGCCCTGGTAGGTCATGGTGTAGCGGTGGCGCGAGCCGTTCGTCGTGTGGGTATCGACGACGATCGCGGGGTCCCACTCGTTCAGGAACCGGACCAACGCGCGGGTCTCGGGCGCCTCCATCTTGACGTAGTCGCGGTTGAGATCGAGGCCCATCGCGTTCCGGCGGGTGCCCATCTCCTCGGGCCCGTCCTGGCCCGGGCGGTTGCTCGCGTCGAAGCGCTCGTTGCCGTCGGCGTTGTAGTTCGGAACGATCGCAACGATGAGGTTCTCGAGCAGCCCGTGCGAGGGGTGCTCCGGGTCGGAGAGCTCGCGGGCGAGCATCTGGAGCGCTTCCTTGCCGCAGGTCTCGCCGGCGTGGATGTTCCCGAAGAGCAGGACGGTCGTCCGCTTGTCGCCGCGAGCCTGCTCGGCCGAACCGACCGGCGGGTCGGCGACGATCGCGAGCTGGATCTCGCGCCCCTCGGTGGTGGTGCCGAGCGTCGAGAGCGTCAGGGCGTCGCGATCCTCGAGCTCGGCGAGGAAGGCACGGACGTCGGCGTCGCGGCCTGTGCGCTGGTAACCCGAGGACTCGGCCACCGTGACCGGCTGGGCATCAGAGAGCGTGGCAACGGCCAGGGTGAGCGTCGCGAGCGTTCGAATGATCATGGGCGTCCTCGGATGGGGCGTCGTGGTCGGTCGGAACAGCGTACCGCGGGCCCGGCTCCAGACCAGCGAACGTCCCGACGCCGGCATATTCGGACGTATCGGTCGCCTCGCTGCAATGCGAGCGCCTCGGTCCGCGGCGGTCAGCGGCAATCCGAGAAGAACGCTTCGACGTAGCCCGCGACGTCGGCCTGGCTGATCACGCCGAACGGCGGCGAGAAATCGGCGGCCGCGCCCGAGGCGAAGAACGCGTCGACAAACGCCGCGATGTCGAGCTGCGAGATCGTGCCGAACGGGATCGCGAGATCGGCGGGGTTCCGCGGCGCCACGCTGAGGTAGCTGACGCCCGGGAGGGCGCCGAAGTCGGGCTGGAACCCGACGACGTCGTCGTTCGGCTGGAGCGCCGCCTCCGGCACCGCCGGAAGCGTGTGCCAGAGCACCTCGCCGGCGGGCGAGAGCAGCATGGCGAACAATCGAACCTCCGGACAGTCCGCCGTCTCGCTGCCGGTCAGCATCCCCCAGGGGATCAACGCCTCGAGACCGCTCGTCGATGTTCCGGCGGTGTCGGCGGTTAGCGGCGAGACGCCCTCCAGGTTGTTGTTGTCGAAGCTGAAGCGGAAGCCCAGCGAGGCACCGAGGCCGGAGATCGTGCCGACTCCGGAGTTGATCGCGTTGAGACCGAGGAATGTCTTGGTCGCTCCAGCGAAGTCGTCCTCGAATTCGAGCCAGTCCGCGAATACGTTGGTGCTGAACGCGTTCACGAGCAGCATGCGCTCGGGCGTGAAGCCCGGCTCGAGGCGGATGCCGTCCAGCGCCGGCAGCGCGCTCGGCGGCGCCGACTGGTTGGATACGTCGACGCGCGAGACCCCGCCCGGCCCAGCATCGATGAGCAGCGCGATCGCCGTGCCGTCTGCGGGGATGTTGCCGGCGATGCCGACTCGGAGCCCGGCCGGGTCGGATCGCGCGTAGAGCCCGTTGAGCTCCGCCCGGTTGTCGGCGAAGCGGACCGCGACCGTCTGCGTCGCGTGGCTCCCGCCGTTCTCGGTGTCGGCGATGAGGTTCCGTCCGTCGACGGCGAGCGGCTCGGGCTCCGGCGCGCACAGGACCGGAGCCGGGAGCGTGGGCGGGATCTGGATCGTAACGACGCCGCCGTCGAGACCGGACCCGATCACCTCGACGCCGTCCTCCAGCAGCAGGCGAACATTGAGCTGGCGCTGCGGCCGAGCGCGATCGCCCCGCTCGGACTCAACGAAGATCTGAACGGAATCGCCCGTTCGGACAGACCGGTACGTCGTCTCGAGGAAGTCGCCCGAGAGGTAGCCGTACCCATCGCCGGCGTCCTCGTAGAGGGTACCGGTGGCTTCGCCGCTGGCATCGAGCGCGACGAGGAGCGTGAGCTCGCTCATGTACTCCGGGTCGCGGGAGTGCTGCACGACATCCGTCGACGGCACGACGTGGCCACGCCGGAGGTACAGAGCCGGCAGGTCGGGCTCGCAGATGTCGGACGCGGCCTCGCCGTTCGGCGTGAACCCGAATCGCACCAGTCCGTCGAGCGGCGGGCGGGGCGGCGTCCCGAAGGGGAAGGTGTTGGCGGCAACAACCAGGGCGTCGCCGAGCATGAATCCGTTGTCGTAGGTTCGCAGCGGCTGGCTCGACGGGTCGGCGAAGAAGAGCGGGCGGGCCATGGGCAGACCGGTGTCGTGGGCCTCCTTCGCGAGCGTGTAGATATGCGGCAGAAGCCGGTAGCGGCGCTCGAGCGCGAGCCGGCTCGTGCGTTCCACCTCCGGCCCGAACGACCACGGCTCCTTGTCGCGGTTGCCGATCGCGGTGTGCGCCCGGGCGAAGGGCAGCAGCGCTCCGAATCCCATCCAGCGTTCGAAGTTCTCCGCCGTGCCGTCGCCGTTGAAGCCGCCGATGTCGGGGCCTGTGTGGGGCTGCCCCGAGAGGCCGAGGTTGAGGACGTTCTGGATCGAGACGTCCAGGTGGTACCAGTCGGCGTTGTTGTCGCCCGTCCAGGTGGCGGCCCAGCGGTGGCCGCCGAGGTGGTTCGAACGGGTCAGGATGAAGGGCCGCTTCTCCGGGAACTGCGCGCGGAAGCTGTCGTAGGTGGCGCGTGCCATCTGCATGCCATAGACGTTGTGGTAGCGAGAGTGCGAGCCGGGGCCGCCGAGATCGGCGTCGGCCGTGTGCCAAGCGGCGAGGTCCATCGTCTTGGACCCGACGAACACGGCGGGCTCGTTCATGTCGTTCCAGACGCCGTCGAGACCGCCCTCGTCCATGAACGCACCGAGGCGCGGGCCCCAGTACTCGTTGCGGGCCCGGGCGTTCAGGAAGTCGACGAACGATGAGTCTCCCGGCCACACCGGGCCCGTGAACGGCGCATTCCCCGACGCGTCGGACGCGACGTAGAAGTCCCGGTCGGCGATCAGGTCGGTATAGGGCGCGTACCCGAAGTCACGCTTGATGTACGGCCCGACGATCGCGACCGACTGCCAGCCGATCGAGTCGAGCTCATCGGAGAGCTGCTCGGCGGTGTTGAAGCCGTCGACGCCGTTGAACATCCCCGCCCCGTACGTGAACATCCGGAAGCCGTCCATGTAGTCGATGTCCCACCAGATGACCTCGCCCGGGATCTGGCGGGCACGGAACTCCTGGGCCACCTCGAAGACGCGCGCCGCCGGGAAATAGCTGTAGCGGGCCTGGTGGTAGCCGAGCGCCCAGAGCGGCGGCATGAACGGCTTGCCGGCGATGTCCGCGAGCCGCCTCACGACAGCCTGCGGATGGTCGCCGCTGATCACGTAGACGGCCATCTCGGGATCCTCGGCGAAGACGCCGATGTCGATCACCTCGAACTCTCGGCGCGTGTCGATCTCGGCTCGCGCCGGTGTATCGAATAGCAGCCCGTGCGCCGATCCGTCGGGGTAGACCGCGAGCACCCACGGATGGGATTCGTAGAGCGACTCGGTCGAGTCATTCCACCCGAACGAATCGGAGTTGAACAGGACCGTTCGCCGGCGGGTACGCTCGAGCGGTCCGGGAACCAGGCCCGTGCCGTAGAGGCTCGCGTGCTCGGGGAACGCGACGTTGACCGAGGTGGTTTCCGTCGAGAACGAGAAGAGCAGATCGACCTGGAAGCCGTCCGGGACAGGGCCGATCGCCTCGAGCTCTGGCTCGATCGCGATCGAGGGCCCGTCGGCGGCCGCGACCGACGCGTCCGCGTAGAACCGGGCGATGTCGGGCGCGACGAGCTCGCCGTATTGGGCGCTCGCGCCGGGGCAGAGCGCACCAATAGCGGCGAGCGCAACGGGCAGATCGATCGAACGCATGGACGGTCCTCGTTCTCGGCGTCGCATCGGTGCGGCTGTGACGCGGTGCCTGGCGGGGGCCTGCTCTCGCGGGCCCTCTCAGGAGAGAGCTTACCCCGCCGGCCCGCCCGCGCCCTCGAGGATCTCGGGCTCCTCCTTCGGCGGCTGGGGAGGTCCCTCGCGCTCCAGCGCCGCCGGATCGAGCCCGTAGTCTCGCCATCTCGATCGGACCAGCGTGTCGATCTCCTCGGTCATCTCGAGAACCGGCGGCCAGGCCCGGACCGGCTGGCCCCCGAAGATGTCGCCGGGGGTCTTGGGCGTCGCGTCGAAGGCGAGCGCGGGCACGCCGGATTCGTCGGGCGTGATCAGGTCGCGGGTTGGGTCCATGTTCGCCAGCCAGTGGAACAGCGCGTCGCCGGCCTTGTGCACGTTCACGCCGCGCCCGACCGCGACGATGAACGGCGGGACCCGGTGCACCCGCTCGCCCCGGAGCACCTCGAGCAGCCCGTCGAGGATGCGGCGCCCGAGCCCGACGTTCTCCGGCTCGCCGAGGCCGCGATCGACCTCGATCACGAACCAGCCCGGCGCGTCCTCGGGCTGGGCGGCGTTCCTGACGCCCTCCACCCCACGCAGACCGAACGCGAGCGCCGCGAGCCGCGAGTCGGAGGGAAGATCGCGCGGCGTGTCCCCCACCGCGATGCCGTTGACCTCCTCGCCCGGCCAGGCGCGGGTGCAGTCGAACCCGATCTTGCCGCCCGCCGCGAGCCGCGGCGCCGCATGGTCGAGGATGTCGAGCGGGCCGTTCACGAGCTCGAGGTCGCGCGTGGGGTCGCACAGCTTGGCCGCGGCGTGCAGGACCGCGCGATGGTCGTGGAGCTGGACATCGTCCCCGACAACGAAGATCGACTTGGTCCAGGCCATCTGGCCCGCGCCCCAGACCGCGTGCATGACGCGTCGGGCGTGCAGCGGGTAGTGCTTGGCGATCTGCAGCACGGCGCAGTTGTGGAATGCGCCGAACATCGGCAGGTCGTAGTCGATGATGTCCGGGATCAGCACCTTCAGCAGCGGAAGGAACAGCCGCTCGGTCGCCTTCCCGAGGTAGTAGTCCTCCTGCGGCGGCAGGCCGACAACCGTCGTGGGATAGATCGGACGCTCGCGCCGCGTCACCGCGGTGACCTTCACGATCGGGTACCGGTCGGGCATGGAATAGAAGCCGGTGTGGTCGCCGAACGGGCCCTCGAAGACGGCGCCCGGGCCGAGCTCTCCGTGGCTCTCCTCGCGCGGGTCGTAGCCGATGAAGCCGGCCTCGTGGCTGACGTAGCCCTCGATGATCATCTCGGCGTTCGCCGGCACCCACAGCGGGACGGTCTTGCCGCGCGTGAGCCGGATGCCGCCGTTGTTCAGGAACCCGCCCATGAGCAGCTCGGAGATCCCGGGCGGCAGCGGCGCGGTCGCGGCGTACGGCAGCACGCTCTCCCCGCCCAGCGCGATCGCGATCGGCATGTCCTGCTTCTTGCGTTTCCACGAGCGCCAGTGCGCGGCGCCGTCGTGATGCATGTGCCAGTGCATCGCGACGCGGTCCTTGCCGAGGAGCTGGACCCGGTACATCCCGATGTTGTGGCTCTTCGGCTTGTCCTCGCCCGCGTCGTCCGCGTGGATCGTGTGGATCCCGGCCAGGGTGATGTAGCGCCCGCGGTAGCGCTTGTGCCAGTCGTCGGGGTCGATCTCGGGGTGGCCGAGATTCGCGACGTCGTCGTTCACGTTCGCCGGGTACCCGAGGGCGTAGAAGTCGCCGTCGTGCGGCCAGCACCGGAGGATCGGCAGACGCGTCAGGTCGATCTGCGAGCCCTGCCGCACGACCTGCTGACTGAGCGCCTTCCCCCCGGTCCGCTTGGGGCCGATCTTGAGCAGCGGCGCGAACTGCCTCGCCTTGCCCAGCGCCTCGCCGAGCCCCCGCGGCGGCTCCGGCTTCACCAGCTCGCCGATGATCGCGCCGATGGCGTCGAACCCGCCCGAGCCGGCCCCCGCGCGGGGCTGGCCGGCGGCGCAGCCGAGCGCCATCTCCATCCGGCGGTACGAGCCGTACGCGTTGATCAGCAGAGGGAACTTCGAGCCCTCGACCTTCTCGAAGAGCAGCGCAGGGCCGCCGAGCAGCGCGTGGCGCGGGTCGCACGCCCGGGCGGCGGCCGAGGGCTCGCCCGGGGCCCGAGACTTGCTGACCAGATCCGCGATCTGGGTGATCTCCAAGACAGGCGAGACCGGCTCGGTCACGCGCACGAGCTCGCCCGAGGACTCGAGGGCGGCGACGAAGCTCTGGAGATCTGCGTACATTGCCAAACCTTATGGGAAGCGGTGGACCCGGACAGGCTGGGGCGGCTCGACCGCCGGCGTACGAGGCGGCGGGCCGCCGCGACTGGCCCGCGTACTTCGACCGGATGACCGAGCAGCCCCCCCGGAAGACGCTGCTCGCAGCGCTCGACCGGTTCGCCACCGAGGGCCGGCCGGATGGCTTCGCGGTCGACCTCGGCTGCGGGGCCGGGCGGGACACGGAGCTTCTGCTGGAGCGCGGCTGGCGGGTCCTCGCCACCGACTCGAGCGAGGACGGCCTCCGACGGCTGATGGAGCGTCCGGCCTGCCGTGACGCCGGCGGTCGGCTCGAGGTCCGATGCGAGCCGTTCTCCGAGGCCGAGATCCCCGATTGCGACCTCGTCAACGCGAGCTTCTCGCTGCCATTCTGCGAGCCCGAACACTTCGGGGTGCTCTGGTCGCGGATCGACCGGGCGATCGGGCCCGGCGGACGCTTCGCGGGACAGCTCTTCGGCGACCGCGATTCGTGGAGCCTCCTCGAGGACCGGACGCACCTGCCGCGCCGCGAGGCGCTGGGGCTCCTCGATGCCTACGTCCTGGAGCTCTTCGAGGAGGAGGACCGCCCGACGCGGGATGCGGCATCCCCGCACAAGCACTGGCACGTGTTCCACATCGTCGCCCGAAAGCGGGCGGTCCGGGATCCCAGTGAGGGCAAGACGGTGCCGGCTGACCGAACGGGGGCGCGCGGATGACAACTGTGGACGGGCACGCGATCGAGCTCAGCGGGCTCTCGAAGACGTTCGGCAGGCGCGTGCGGGCGCTGCGCGGCGTGGACCTCACCGTGCGGCGCGGCGAGGTCTTCGGGCTGCTCGGCCCGAACGGCGCCGGCAAGAGCACGCTGCTCAAGATCCTGATGACCGTGATCCGCCGGAGCGGAGGGCGGGGGACGCTGCTCGGCAGGCCGATCGGCACCAAGTCGGCCCTGCGGGGCGTCGGCTACCTGCCCGAGCACCACCGCTTCCCGAGCTATCTCACCGGGCGTCAGCTCGTCGATTACTCCGGATCGCTCGCCGGCATCGGGCGCGGGGAGCGCCGGCGGCGGACCGAATCGCTGCTCGAGATGGTCGGGATGAAGGACTGGGCGACGACGCGTCTACGCCAGTACAGCAAGGGCATGAAGCAGCGCGTCGGGCTCGCGCAGGCGCTGGTCAACGACCCGGCGATCGTGCTGCTCGACGAGCCGACCGACGGCGTTGACCCCGTCGGACGTCGCGAGATCCGGGATATCTGCGCCCGGCTCCGCGACGAGGGGCGAACGGTCTTCATCAACAGCCACCTGCTCAGCGAGCTCGAGATGGTCTGCGACCGGCTCGCGATCCTGGTTAAGGGAGAGGTCGACCGCCAGGGGACGCTCGACGAGCTGGTCGCGGGCCAGATCCGCTACGACATCGAGCTGGCCGTCGAGCCGGACAAGGCCGGCGCGTTCTTCGATCTCGTCGCGCCGGGCGAGCGGCTCGAGTCGGGTGAGACGATCGAGCGGACCGGCTCGACACTCCGGCTCGGGACGACCGAGCCGGACGTGGTCCAGCCGATCCTCCGCGGGCTCGTCGAGCGGGGCGCCACGGTGCGTGCGGTCCGTCCTTCGAGGCCATCATTGGAGGACCTGTTCATCCAGGCGGTCACCGACCCGACCACCGGCAGGACGCTCGGCCCGGGCGCTCGAACGAGACAGGAAGAGAAGCCCGCCCGCGCGGGCGAGGGGGCTCGGTCGTGATCCTGACGCAGACCTGGGCGCTGACGGTCGCGGCCTACCGCGAGCTGAACGCGAAGAAGCTCTTCTGGGTGACGCTCGCGCTGTCCGTGGTCGTGGTAGCGGTATTCGCGTCTCTCGGGATCTCGGACGTCGGGATCACAATCCTCCATTGGGAGATCGAGGTCCCCGGGCTGAACCGGGAGACTCTGCCGCCCGACCAATTCTACCTGAGCACATTCGTCAGTCTGGGAATCGGCGTCTGGCTGACGTGGATCGCGACGGCGCTGGCGTTGGTCTCGACCTGCGGGACCATCCCGGATCTCGTTCAGGAGGGCAGCGTTGAGACGATGCTCAGCCGACCGATCAGTCGGGTCCGTCTGCTTCTGACCAAGTACAGCCTCGGGCTGCTCTTCGTGGCGTTTCAGGTCTTGATCTTCAGCGCGGGAAGCGTGCTGGTCTTCGGAATCCGAGCCGGGGTCTGGGAGCCGCGGATCTTCCTCGCGGTCCCCATCGTCGTGCTCTTCTACAGCTACCTCTTCTCGATCTGTGCGCTGGTCGGGCTGCTCACACGTTCAACGATCGCGGCGTTGCTCGTCACGGCACTCGCTTGGTTCGGGCTGTTTCTCGCAAACACCGCCGATGAAATGCTGCTCGGGTTTCAGAAGGTGGCCGAAGCCCGAGTCGAACTCCGCCAGCAACGTCTGCACCTAGAGGAGGGCATGGCGACGACGGAGCTGCGCCGCAGATTGGAAGAGTCGCAGACACTACCCGAAGATTGGGCGCCGACCCCGGCCGAACTCGATGAGTCTTCGCCTTCGGTCGTCCTCTGGCGCGAGCAGGTCGAGGAGAGCCAGAGCAACGCCGAGAGCCTGGAATTCTGGCACGATGTCGCGGTTTGGGTAAAGCTCGTGCTCCCCAAGACCGCGGAAACGATCGCGTTGCTGGATCGCGAGCTGATCGATCCGGAGCGGATCACTGTCTCGCAAGCACGCGAGAACGACCGGCCTCGCGACGACGACGAGCGGGCGATGATGCTGGGTGCCGAGCGGACCCAAGCGGCGCTCCGCGAACGGTCGCTCGCGTGGGTGCTCGGAACCTCGTTCGCCTTCGAGGCGTTCATCCTCGGGATCTGCTGCGTGATCTTCGCCCGCAAGGACTACTGAGTCCGCTCAGGCGTCCGCCGACAGCTCGCGCCCCCGGTCACGCGCGGCCGTCATCGCACGCTCGACGAGTTCGCGAAAGCCGCCCGCCTCGAACACGTCGAGCGCCGCGGCCGTCGTGCCCTTCCTGCTCGTCACCGCATCTCGAAGCTCGGCGGCGGATCGGTCCGAGCTCGACAGCAGCGTCGCGGCCCCGAGGAGCGTCTGGCGCGCGGCCCGGTCGGCGTCGCCGGGATCCAGCCCGAGCTCCCGCCCCGCGCCCGCCATCGCCTCGGCCAGCAGGAACGCGTAGGCCGGACCCGACCCGGCGAGCGCGGTGAAGGCATCGACGAGCGACTCGTCAACACGGACGACCTCGCCGATCGCGCCGAAGAGACGCAGCGCGAACGCGGCGTCCGCCTCCTCAGCGCCGGCTCCGAGGGCGAGGCAGCTCATGCCGAGCCGGACGCGCGCCGGGGTGTTGGGCATCACGCGCACGACCGGGCAGGACCCGCCGAGCTTCGCACGGACACGACCGCTCTCAACGCCGGCGAGGATCGAGATCACGGCCCGGGGACGGCCCGCCAGCTCCGGCCCGATCTCTCCGCCCACGCCCGCGAGCATCTGCGGCTTCACCGCGAGCAACACCTGGGCATCGGGCTCGCCGGCGAGCTGGGCGAGCGCGGCCCCGGCGCTCTCGGACGTCCGCGTGAACAGCCGTCGCCGCTCGGGGTTCGGATCGGCGACGACGACACGCTCGAGATCGACCACGCCCGCCTCGGCCGCGCCGAGAAGGATGGCCGAGGCCATGCTGCCGCCGCCGATGACCGCGAGGGCCGGGTGCTCGGTCTCCATAGGGTCGAGCCTACCGTTGAGGGCGATGGCGGACTTCTATCGGCTCGCGTTCGAGCGTGACGTACTGGAGATCGAGCGGGAGCTCGCGGCCGCCGAGGAATCGGCGGGGCGTCGAGACGCCGGCGATGTCGAGGTGCCCGCCCTCGGGCCGTACTCGGCCGACGAGGACCCGGACGCCACGCTCGAGGCCCTGCGCAGGCGCCGCAACGAGGCCCTCGAGGCGGCGTACCGCGACCTGACCGCGTGGGACATCGTCCGCGTCGCGCGTCACCCCAAGCGACCGCAGGGTCGCGATTACATCGAGCGCGCCTTCCGCGACTTTGTCGAGCTCCGGGGCGACCGCCGCTACGGCGACGATCCGGCGATCGTCACGGGGTTCGCGCGGATCGGCAGCCACAAGGTGCTCATCGTCGCGCATCATAAGGGACGCACGACCGAAGAGAAGCTCGCCTGCCACTTCGGCTGCGCACATCCGGAGGGGTACCGCAAGGCCCTCGCCAAGATGGAACTCGCCGAGAAGCTCGGGCTGCCGATCGTCACGCTCGTCGACACGCCCGGGGCCTACCCGGGCGTCGATGCCGAACGCCGCGGCCAGGCCGAGGCGATCGCGGTCAACCTGCGGGAGATGAGCCGGCTGAAGGTCCCGATCGTGTCGATCGTGATCGGTGAGGGTGGCTCGGGCGGGGCTCTCGGGATCGCCGTCGCGGATCGTGTCGCGATGCTCAGCCACTCGTGGTACTCGGTCATCAGCCCCGAGGGCTGCGCTGCGATCCTCTGGAAACAGGCGAACGAGCAGACCAACTCTCGGGCCGCCGAGGCCCTCAAGCTCACCGCGCCGGACAACCTCCGCCTGGGCGTCGTCGACGCGGTAATCGACGAACCGCTCGGCGCCGCGCACCGCAACCCGGGCCAGACGGCCGACGCCATGCGTCGATGGATCACGTCCCAGCTGGACGAACTCGCTGGTCTGACCGGCGAGGAACTGATCGCGGCCCGGTACGACCGATTCCGCGGGCTCGGCGCCGTCGTCGAACCGGCGCCCGAGGTCGCGGTCGTGAGCGCCGAAACCACCGGTGACCCGACGCACGATTCCGAGCCGGATCCGGGCGAGCCTGCGCCCGGCTAGCCGCAGAGAACACCCACCAGAACCGGTGGATTCTCTGGCGAGTCTTTGACCCAAGCGTGCATTCTGGCTACCCTTCGCCGCGCCACGTCCGGGATGCGTTTGCATCTCGGATCAAGGCCCAGCAGAGAGCGAAGGATGGCAAAGAAGGCCGGGTCGAGAACGACCGCCGCGTCCAAGAAGGCCAGCTCCAAGCGGGGCAAGCCGGCCAAGAAGGCCGCCAAGAAGGCCGCCGCTCGCTCGAAGCCCGTATCCAAAAAGAAGCCGATCAAAAAGATCGCGAAGAAGGCCGCCTCGAAGAAGGTGACCAAGAAGCCGGCCGCGAAGAAGAAGCCGGCATCGGCGGCGCGGGTCACCAAGAAGGCCGCGGCGAAGAAGCCCGCTTCCAAAGCCGCAACCAAGAAGCCCGCCAGCAAGCCGACGGCGAAGAAGCCCACAACCAAGAAGGCGGCCAAGGCGACGACCAAGAAGGTCTCGAGCAAGCAGGCCCCGAAGACCGCGCCGCCCGCGAAGGCGAACGAGAAGGCCGGCGGTTCCCAGAAGGACGGTCCGAACAAGAAGTCGGGCCGCAAGGGGATCACGATCGTCTCGAACCGGCCGACGCGACGCGGGCGGGCGAACAAGCCCCAGCCGACATTCAGCCCCCCGAAGGACCGCTTGCTCGGACCGGGCGCACCGAAGCGCGCACCGCTCATCCCGTCGGGCACGACCCCGTCCGAGGCGGAGGCAGCGGCGAGCAAGAAGCGCCGCTCACGGAAGCCGACCTTCACGAAGAAGCAGCTCGACGAGTTCAAGCAGCGCTTGATCGCCAAGCGAGCCGAACTCGTCGGTGATATCTCTGCGTACGAGAGCGAGGCGCTGCTCAGCGACAGCGGCGGCGCGAGCGGCACGCCGCAGCACCTCGCCGAGCAGGGCTCGGACAGCTACGACCGCAGCCTGTCGCTCGACCTCGCGGCGGCCGACCGGCGGCTCGTCCAGGAGATCGATGACGCGCTGCAGCGGATCGACGACGGGACGTTCGGCCTCTGCGAGATGACCGGCAAGCCGATCCGCGCCGAGAGGCTCCGGGAGCTTCCCTGGGCGCGGTACTCGATCGAGGCCGCCCGCGCTCGCGAGCGCGGCGGCTTGCTCTCGTGACCGGCGAGCCCGGCTCCGCCGAGCCAGTCCCGACCGCATCGGCACCGGAAGACTCGCCAGACGCCCCGTCGAGCGACGGCGCCGATGGAGCGGCCGATCCCGAGTTGTCAACACTCCGCGCCCCCTCGGCGTGGGCGTTGCTCTTCGGCACGATCGCCTTCGGCCTGGTGACCGATCTGGTGAGCAAGTACCTCGCCTTCGGGAATGTCGCCGATCAGCCCGTCACGATCCGGAGGGCGGACGTCCTCGCCGCGGATCGCCTCTCGAACCTCATCCCGCCGCACAGCCCGGTCGAGGTCGTGCCGTCGGTGCTCCAGTTCACGCTCGTGCTCAACCCCGGAGCCGTCTTCGGGATCGGAGCCGGCCAACGCTGGATCTTCATCATCTTCACGCTCGTCGCGCTCGCCGTCGCGATGTACCTCTTCGCGCGATGGACGCGCGCCTCCGACCGCATCGCCCACGTGTCGATCGGCCTGCTGATCGCCGGCGGGCTCGGGAATCTCTACGACCGTCTCGCCTACGCCTGCGTGCGCGATTTCCTGCACTTCCTCCCGGGCGTGAAGCTGCCGTTCGGGCTCGCCTGGCCGGGCAGCGGCGCCCGCGATGTCTGGCCCTGGGTCAGCAACGTCGCCGACGCCTGGCTCATCCTGGGGATCGGCGTCCTGCTCATCCTGAGCTGGCGGCAGCCGCACGAGACTCGCGGCGGCGATAGCGATACGGAGTCGAACACGGTTTCCGACGCGGCGAAGCCGAATCCCTGAGCGCGACTACGACGCCCGGTCGTCCGCCACGGGCTGCCCTTCCGCCCGGTCATCGGACCCTGTCTCTTCGCTGACCTGATGCAGCTCGCCGATGCCACCAGCGGTGATCACCGCGCCGCCCTCGGCGAACCCCGCCGTCGCCGCGCGGCTGCGGATCTCGTCGATGACCTGCCGGACCTCGTCCGCCATCCGCGTGTTCGGGAAGCTCTCGATGATGCGGGCGCCGAGCACCGACGCGGTCGACCAGTCTCGATCCTGAACGGCGAGCTTGAACTGCACGCCGAGATTCTGTCTCGCCTTGCCGACGACGCCCCGGGCAAGCTCGCCGAGCGGCTCGGCCTCCGCCTCGGTCAGGTATTGGTCGAGCTCGCTCAGCAGCTCAAAGGCCTCGTCGACGCGCTCGTTCTCGGCCGCGTGAAGGAACCGCCGCTCGAGCTCTCCCTTGTAGCGGCTCCGCGCACGCTCGACGCGGTGGCGGACGCCCTCGGTCCGAGGAGACTCCGGGAACAGCCGCACGATCTGCTCGGCCTGCGACCGTGCCTCGTTCCACTGGCCTCGCACGATCATCGCATCGAGCGTGCGGAAAGCCTCGTCGACGCGCTGCTCGATGCTCGCGGACCGACCGTGCTCGATCCGCTGCCGGAACCCCTCCGCCTCGACGCGGAACCCGAACCGCTCGGCCAGCTCACGGACGAGGATCAGCGCCGCGTCCCACTCTTGGGTCTGAATGTCGTCCTCGATCGCGCGGCAGAGCAGGTCCCGCTCCTGGCGCCGATTCAGCACCCGGCGGGCGTCGTCCGACAGGGCCATCTGGGCCGCGCTGGCCCGCATGCTCTCCGCCAGCCGGTCCAGTTGCCCGCTCTCCGGCCCCGACGACTCCCCGCGCGAACGAGAGACGACGATCGCGAGCGGCGCGAGCGCCGGCACGAGCACCAGGCCGACGAGACCGGCAGTGCGGAGCGCCTGATCATCGCGGTTCTCGCCGAGCAGCGCCAGCCCGACAGCAGCCGCGAAGAGGATCGCATAGACGATCACGAGAACGGTTGTCGCCGAACTCCGGCCGGGCGTTTCATCGCTCACGCGGTGCTCCTCAATACCTGGTCGCGAGGGCCGACCTTAGCTGCCCGGCGTCGGGTCCCCGCAGTTGCGGCTCACCGGCACGAGGCACAGGAACGCCAGGTGCTCGCTCGGCGACGCCCTGAACTGGTGCAGCTCGTCGGCAGGAACGTAGATCACGTCGCCCGACCGGACGGGCCGGTCCGCACCGTCCAGATAGATCGTGCCCGAGCCCGACGTGACGAAGACCTCGTGCTCGTAGTCGTGGCTGTGCCTGGGGGTATGGCCGCCGGGCGCCACCTCGAAGCTCCGCATCGCGAAGTTCGGCGCACCGTCGTCCCGCCCCACCATCACGGCCATCCTCACGTCGCTGGCGCCCTCCATCTCGACGGGCTTCCGATCTGTCTCGATGATGTTCCGGATCAGCACGCTCGGACCTCCTGCGGCACGCGGGCCAAGGCGTAGTGTACAAGCCCATGAACGAACCCCGTCAGATCCGGATCGAGCCGTTCGCGCTCGGCGACTACCAGACCAACTGCTACATCGTCCACGACGCCACGCAGTGCTTCGTCGCCGACTGCGGCGACCGCCCCGAGCCGCTGCTCGACCGCCTCGACGAACTCGGCCTCGAGCCCGAGGCGTTCGTGCTCACCCACGCGCACCTCGATCACATCGCCGGCCTCCACGCGGCCCGCCGTCGATACGCGGGATCGCCGATCTGGATCCACCCGCTCGAGGCCCCGTGGCTCCTCGACACCGAGCAGAACCTCTCGGCCTTGGCGGGCCAGCCGGTGACGGCGCCGCCCTCGGACCGGACGATCGAGCACGGAGAGTCGCTCGACCTCGTCGGCGGCCCCTGGGAGGTCCGGCACGCGCCCGGCCACTCGCCCGGCAGCGTCGTGCTCTTCTCTGCGTCGCTCGGGATCGCGATCTCGGGCGACACGGTCTTCGCCGGCTCGATCGGACGCACCGACTTCCCGGGCTGCGACTTCGAAACGCTCGAGGCCTCGATCCGGCGAGAGATCTACTCGCTGCCCGAGGACACGACCCTGCTGCCCGGCCACGGCCCGCCGACGACCGTCGGGCGCGAGCGATCGACCAACCCGTTCGTCAAGGCGAACTGATACTCAGAACGCGGGACCGAGCCCCTCGATCCGACGCCACGCGCTGACCTGGCCGAGATGAAACGCCGCGTGCGCCCCGAGCAAGAACGCGACCGCCTCGCCCGCCGTCGGGAATCGTTCGCGGTATCGCTCGATCGCCGTCGGAGTCTCCAGGTCCTCGTCTTTCATGCCCTCGATGATCTCCAGGCAGAGCTCGGTCGTCTCGTACAACGCCGACTTGACCTGGTCCATGCCCGGGTAGAGCGTGCCCTCGGCATCATCGCGGCACTCGGCGTTCGGCCCGAATAGATCCTCGAACCCCTCGGGCGGACGCAGCGGGTTCGACTCGAGCCCGGCGCAATGCAACGCCCGCGCGGGGTAGAGCGTGAGGTGCCCGTACACGAACGCCGGGTGATTCGTGCGCACGGGGCCGCTCGCGCCGATCGGGAACCGCGCGAAGCGATCCGCGGCGATGCCCCTCGCCATGCCCTGCGCGATCATAAGTGTGCGCCGCCCCGCCGTCCCGATCGTCTTGCCCGTGTATCCCATCGCGAAGCCCTCGATTGCACAGTGGAAACCCTGAGGCTAGCCGATGCCGCTCAGCCGAGGTAGCGGGCGTGGATCGTCCGCGCCGCCTCGATCGAATCGACGCCGTGCACCAGCACCCGCCCGTCGCGGAACACCGTCAGACCGATCGCGCTGTCCTCGATCGTCCCACGCAGCAGGAACGCGTTCCGGCTGAACGATCCGACGCCCGCCAGCCTCGTCTCGAGCGCCGCGAGATCCGGCGCCGATCCGTTCGACGCGATCTGAACCGCGTCGCGGCCGCACAGCTCGGTCATAGGGCGAGCCCGGCTGCCGTCGAGGAACTCGACGCGACCCTGAGCGCAGCAGGGGCACGCCGCGTCTCGGGACGCGCCGAGGTCGACCGAGCGGACGATCCCGAGCCACGGGTCGAGCTCGACCAGTCGGGTCCGGACCTCCCGCCCGATCAGGATCGCGACCGCCTGCGCCGCCTGCCACGACGCCGCCAGCCCCACCGCCGGACCCAGCACGCCCGCCGTGTCGCAGGTCGGCTGGCTGCCGGCGGGCGGCGGATCGCGGAAGACACATCGCAGGCAGGGTGAACGCTCGCCGGACGCAAACGCGGCGGCCATCGCCCGCGTGCCCACCGCGCCGGCGTAGACGAACGGAGTGCCCGACCGCACGGCGTGGTCGTTGATCAGAAACCGCGTCTCGAAGTTGTCGGTCCCGTCGAGGACGACCTCCGCCCCCTCGAGCAGCGACGCGATATTCGCGTGCGTGACGTCCGCGACGTGCCCCTCGACCCGAACACCCGGATCGATCTCGCGGAGCCGTTCGGCCGCGGCGACCGCCTTCGGCAGCCCCCGCTCCAGGTGGCGCGCGTCGTAGAGCACCTGACGCTGAAGGTTGGTCGGCTCGATGACGTCCCGGTCGATGACCGTCAGCCGGCCGACGCCGGCGCGGCAGAGCCAATCGAGACTCACGCACCCGAGCGCACCGGCTCCCACCACCGCCGCGTGCGACCCGCGGAGGCGCTCCTGGCCGCCGGGACCGACACCCGGCAGCAGCGACTGCCTGCCGTGACGGTCGGGCGGACCGTCGGATGGGGAAGGACCGGCCACGCTGGACCGTAGGAAGGGGCGTCAGCGGGCGAAGTGTGCGAACGCCTTGTTCGCCTCGGCCATGCGGTGGGTCTGCTCACGCGTCGCCATCGCCTTGCCCTCGCGCTTCGCGCCATTGACGAGCTCGTCAGCGATCCGCTGGGCGATCGGGCGGCCCTTCTCGGAGCGGGCGGCGGCGATGATCCAGCGGAAGGCGAGCGACTGCTGACGCTTGCGGTTGACCTGGATCGGCACCTGGTAGTTGGCGCCGCCGATGCGCTTCGACCGCACCTCGACGTACGGCTTGACGTTCTCGATCGCCATGTGGAAGACCGCGAGCGCGTTCTCGGGCCGATCCGGGTCCTGGCTGCGGCTCAGACGCTCGTCGATCAGGTCGAGCGCGTCGTACATCACCTTCTGTGCGACGGACTTCTTGCCGTCGTACATGATGCAGTTGATGAACTTGCTGAGGATCAGGTCGTTGAACTTGGGATCGGGCCGGAGCTGCTCCTCCGACATCGTGATGCGGCCTGCCATGTGTGCTTCTGCTCCTGTGGCTCATCCGCCGGTCGTCGAGACCGGCCTGCTGTTCACCGGCGTCGGCCGGTTACTTGCCAGAGACAAAACGATCCGATCGCGGCCGCTACTTGCCGCGCTTGGCGCCGTACTTCGACCGCGCCTGCTTGCGCCCGTCCACGCCCAGCGTATCGAGCGAACCGCGGACGATGTGATATCGAACACCCGGCAGGTCGCGGACGCGGCCGCCGCGCACGAGCACGATCGAGTGCTCCTGCAGGTTGTGGCCCTCGCCGCCGATGTAGGCGGTGACTTCCTTGCCGTTGCTCAGGCGGACACGCGCGATCTTCCGCAGCGCCGAGTTCGGCTTCTTGGGCGTTGTGGTCTTGACGCTCAGGCAGACGCCGCGCCGCTGCGGGCACTTCTCGAGGTCGCGGACCTTCGACTTGTATGCGGGATCGCGGCGGGGCTTGCGGATGAGCTGGTTGATCGTCGGCATGGGTGCTCGTCGGTCGCCTGATGACGGACAGTCGGAGTTCGGTCGGTCGCCGGCGGGCCGATCCGCGGCCAGCCGGGCCCCAACGATAGGCCGCGATCATGTCTCGAGGCCACAACCGCCGCGCCCCCGCTATCGTCCCCGCCATGACCCCCACCGACGCCGCGGCCCAGACAGACCCCGATCGGCTCACGGTCCGCGCGATCCAGCGCCTGATCCGGGACCGCTACTTCGAGACCGACAACGCCCGCGGCACCCACGCGACCTTCACGCTGCTCACCGAAGAGTTCGGCGAGCTCGCCACCGCCCTCTACAACAACAACCGCCAGACCCACGGCGGCGAGCCGCCCAGCGCCGCCGAGCGGGCGAACCTCGTCGAGGAATTCGCCGACGTGATCGCCTGGCTCTGCACCCTCGCCAACATCAACGGCGTCGACCTCGCCGAAGCGCTCGAGAAGTACACCGACCCCGAGCGTGTCAAGGGAACGAAGGCCTAGCGATGGTCGACCCCAGGGTGCCTCGAGCGGAGTCGCTGGCCTGCAAGATCCGGCTGCTCAGCCGGGAGATCTCCGGATTCGTGAGCGAATCGCTCGCCCCGTTCGGCCTCACACCCTCGCAGGCCGAGTTCCTGTATTGCCTGATCGGCGGGTCAACCGCGGAGATCCCGATGTTCG
Source organism: Planctomycetota bacterium (assembly GCA_038521625.1). Taxonomy (GTDB): domain Bacteria; phylum Planctomycetota; class Phycisphaerae; order Phycisphaerales; family UBA1924; genus JBCBKP01. The sequence continues at coordinate 159,132 of JBCBKP010000003.1, read as the reverse complement.
CGGCGTTCATGCGGTCGCTCAGCTTCCGCGCGTACACCACCTATGAGCTGATGCAGGACCCCGCGGCGCTCGCCGCGGCTCGCGCGTACCTCGCCGACCGGTTCGAGGACGGGCGCCTCCGTCCGACGATCGCGCGGACCTTCGACCTCGGCGAGGTCGCGGACGCCCACCGGTTCATGGAGTCGAACGAGCAGATCGGGAAGATCGTGCTGCGGGCGGGCGGCTGACCGGGGCGCTGTCAGCCCGCGACGGGCTCGGGCCGGCGCTCGGCCTCCCGCTCCACCGCGGCCGGCGAACGCAGCGGGCGGTAGAGCTCGACCACGAGCATGTCGTCGTCCGCCGGCACGCCCGCGAGGTGGCGTTCGACCGCTCGGAGCACCTCGTCGGGCCAGTCGCCCGGGGTGACCGGGGCGTGATGCAGGCCGACCAGGGCGCGGAGCCCGGCGGTGCGGAGGCACTGGCCCTCGATCGACCTCGCCTCCGTCACGCCGTCCGTGTAAGCGATGATCGAATCGCCCGGGGCGAACCGCTGGCTCGTCTCCCCGGGGTCGAAGTCCCGGTCGGGCACGGCGCCGAGCATCGGGGCGGTCGGCTCCAGCTCCGAGAGCGTCCCGTCGACGCCGCGGACGAACGCGGGCGGGTGCCCGCCGCTGGCGTGCTCGATGACGCCGCGCGTCGAATCCGCGCGCATCGCCAGACCGGTCACGAAGACCGAGTGCTTGGCGAGCGTGAGGTTCACGTACCGGTTGAGCCGTCGCATGACGTCGCCCGGGCTGATGTCGGGCTCGGCGGCGAACATCAGCTCGATCTCGCCGTGCAGGCGGTTCACCGATAGCGCGGCGGCGATGCCGTGCCCGGTGACGTCGAGCAACACGACCGACATCCGCTCGCCCTCGCCGTGGCGCTCGCCATAGGCGAAGAGGTAGTCGCCGCCGATCTGGGTCGCGGGCAGGTAGCGGTACATCAGGCGCAGGTCGCCCGTGCTCCGCGGGCGCGGGAAGACGCTCTCGTGGATCGCTCGGGCCGAGACGAGCTCCTGGCGGAGCCGCCCGTAACGCTGCTGCAGGAACTGGAATCCGAACTTCTCGAGGCGGCGCGAGTGTCGGACCCAGCAGGTCAGCGTGCCCGGGACGACCCACAGCGGGGAGATCGCCACGAAGATCGCCGTCGAGCCCGGGGAGTCCAGCCCGCCCTCGATCAAGAAGTTGGAGAGCGCGGACAGGCCGAGGACGATCGCCGCGGGGTAGACCGCCTGGCGCGGCGACCAGGGGAAGACGATCGACGCGATGAAGTGCGACAGCGCGAACATCGGGATGCCCGCGAAGTCGGTCAGATCGCCGGCCCGCGCGATCACGAAATAGACGCCGTCCGCGGTGATCAGCAGCAGGCTCGCCCAGACCGTCTTCCGCGACTGCAGCTTTCGCCCGAACACCGCGATCAGCACGCCGGCGTAGACGGAGACCCAGATTCCCGTGAGCGCGGCGTAGCCGATCTTGTTCCCGGAGACCAGCCCGGCGAACGCCGCCAGCGTGCCCGAGGCCTGCCCCAGGATCGCCCCGAGGATGATCGGGATGTTCGACAGGAGCGTCAAGCAAAGGATGATCGTGGCGTACCAGCCGACGCGCCGGCGCAGGATCGCCCCGGTCTCGGTCTCGAAAGCCAGCCGGAACGCGGCGGTCTCGCTGCCGGTCGGCGGCCTGCGTCGTGGTGCGCGGGGGCGCTTCGTCACGGCGGAGCCTCCCGGTTCTTGCCGGGCACCCAGAGCACGTCGGTCGCGCCGTTGTCATTCGCGGCCCGCGCCATGACGAACATCAGGTCGCTCAGCCGGTTCAGGTAGCGCACCGCCTCGGCGTTGACGCTGTCCGGCTCGTGCTCGGCCAGCCCGACCGTCAGACGCTCGGCGCGGCGAACGATGGTCCGGGCGACGTGCAGAGCGGCGGCGAGCGGCGACCCGCCGGGCAGAACGAAGCTGGTGAGCGGCTCGAGCGGCGCGTTGTACGCGTCGATCCACGATTCGAGCGCGAGCGTCTGGTGCTCCTGCACGCGGAGCCGCGCCCCGTCCTCCTCATCGGCGCCGACCGGCGTCGAGAGATCGGCCCCGACGTCGAAGAGGTCGTGCTGCACCGCGGTGAGCACGTCGAACATCGGCGGGTGCGACGCGACCCCCTCGGCCAGGCACCGCGCCTGACCGATCGCCGCGTTCGCCTCGTCGACCGTGCCATACGCAACCACGCGTTGGTGGGTCTTGGCGACTCGGGCGCCCGACCCGAGCGCGGTCGTGCCGCGGTCGCCCGACTTTGTGTAGATCTTGGTGAGCTTGACCATCGGCCCCCGGAATCCTGTAGCCTGTCGGTCCGAGAATATCGCACGGACGCGGTGTTCTGTCCGCCACGCCCCGCGTGGCACGTCAACGGAGGACGCGTGCCCAGCCTAGCGACTGCAACCGAACGACCGAGCGGGTCGCGCGAGGCGCACCCCGCCCGCTGGCTCCCCCGGTCGAGCTCCGCGGACGACGGATCGGGGCCGCTCGCGGATCGCGTGCTGGCGTCGCGGGCGGACCTGCTGACTTCGACTCCTGGTCTTCCTTTCGGCGACGCCGCCCGCCGGTTTCTCGATCCCTCGATGCGCGACCTCCACGACCCCGGGCTGCTCCCGGGCGTCGACGCCGCCGCGACGCGACTGCTCGAGGCGGCCGACCGCGCCGAACCGATCGTCATCTACGGCGACTACGACGCCGACGGCGTGACCTCGACCGCCATCCTCTATCGCACCCTCAGCGCACTCCGCCCCGACGCCGACGTGCGCTGGTACGTCCCGCACCGGATCGACGAGGGCTACGGCCTGAACGCCGCCGCGCTCGAGCGGCTGGCGGGCGAGGGCGCGCGGGTCGTCGTCACCGTCGACTGCGGCATCACCGCGGCCCCCGAGGCCGCGCTCGCGCGCCGACTCGGCGTTGACCTGATCATCACGGATCACCACAACGCCGCCGCGGACGCCCCGCTACCCGATGCGTTCGCGATCGTTCACCCGACCGCCGCCGGCGGCGCGTACCCGTTCGGCGAGCTCTGCGGCGCCGGCGTGGCGTTCAAGCTCGCCTGGCGCCTTGTGACGACGCACTGCAACGGCGACCGCGCGACGCCCGAGCTCCGCGCACTGCTGCTCGAACTCCTACCGCTCGCCGCGATCGGGACCGTCGCCGACGTCGTGCCGCTCGTCGACGAGAACCGCGTCATCACGCGCTTCGGGCTCCCGGCGTGCTCGCGCTCGAGCTTCCCCGGTCTCCGCGCCATTCTCGATCGCTCGACGCGCCCCGGCGCCCGCGTGGACGCCCAGACGGTCGGATTCGGGATCGGGCCCCGACTCAACGCCGCGGGCCGCCTCGGCCATGCGCGTGACGCCGTCGAGCTTCTTCTGACGGACGACGAAGAGCGCGCGGAAGAGATCGCCGCCTCGCTCTGCTCGCTCAACGAGAAGCGCAAGCGCACCGAGCGTCATATCGCAGAGCAAGCCTCGGAGCTCGCCGAGCGATCCGGCATGACGACGCCGGACTCGCGCGTCATCGTGCTCGCCAACGAGGGCTGGCACGCCGGAGTGATCGGCATCGCCTGCTCACGCCTGGTCGAGCGATACCACCGACCGGTCGTCCTGATGGAGAGACGCGTCGAGGCCGGCCGCGAGATCTGCGCCGGCTCCGGCCGCTCGATCGACGGGTTCAACCTGCACGCCGCGCTCTCATCGTGCGCCGATCACCTCGAGACCTTCGGCGGGCACGACATGGCCGCCGGCCTATCGCTCGCCGCCTCGAGCCTCGACGCCTTCCGTGAGGCCATGCAGCAGCACGCGGCGCAGAAGCTCGCGACCGACGACCTGCGCCCGACCCACCGGTACGACGCACGCGCCCACGTCGGCGAGCTCGAGCTGGCCGCGCTCCGCGCCCTCGCGGGGCTCGCGCCGTTCGGTCGCGGCAACCCCGAGCCGTGCCTGCGGATCGACCGGGCGCGCGTCGCCGACCTCCGCGTCATGGGCTCCGGCGGCAAGCACGTCGCGATCACGCTCGAGCAGCAGGCGGGGCGCGGCCGCGCCGCCGTCCGCGCCGTCGGCTGGAACTGGGTCGAACGCCTGAGGGACCGTGGCCTCGCCGCGCTCGGGCGGGGCGACTCCGTCGATCTGCTCGGCAGGCCGGGCATCAACGAGTTCAATGGCTCCTCGTCCCCGCAGATCGAACTCGTCGACCTCCGGCCGGCCTAGCCGATCGCGAGCCGGCGTCAGGGCACCGGGACGCTGACGACCTCCGGGCGGCGCCCGCCGTTGCGGATCGCCTCGGCGATATCCGGGTCGATCGCCGTCAGCTCCTGGGCCCGTGCCAGCGACTGGCGCGCGTCGGCGTGCCGGCCGACCCTCGCCAGCAGCAGCGCCCGCATGCCGTAGAGCTCGCCCGGGCTGGCCGAGCGGCGGATGCCGTCCTCGAGCGCCCGCAGGGCCGCAGCGGTCTCGCCGCGGTCGTTGTGCCACAGCGCCGTCAGCAGGTAGCCCTCGTGACGCGACGGCGTCAGCGCCATCACGTTGGTCGCGGCGCGACGCATCTCACGGTCATCGCCGACCACGTACGCCGTTCGCCCCAGGCCGATCCAGGCCTCGGCGTCCGACCGCCCGTCGTCGCCCGAGGTCAGGCGCCGATACATCGAGCGCGCCTCGGCGGCACGCCCCGAGCCGACCAGGCAGCGCGCGAGCGCGTGCTTGAGATCGCGACGCTCGGCTCGGGCCTCGTCCTCGAGCAGCCGTCGCAGCGAACGCTCGGCCTCGATCACGTGCCCGGCGTTGACCTGCGCGTGGGCGAGCTCCTCGAGAAGCGTCAGATCCTCGGGCGCCAGCAGACGGGCCTCGGACATCCGCTCGACGGCGCTCTCCGTATCGCCCCGGAAGGTCGCCAGGTGGCCGAGCAGCTGACGCACGCCGGGCGAGTGGGTCGACGCCTCGTGCTCGCTGAGGAACGTCTCCGCCTCCTCGAGCCGCTCCAGATCGATCAGCAGCTCTCCGGCCGCGATCGCGTGCTGCGGATCGAACGGCTCGAGTTCCGCGGCACGCTGGAAGTGCGTCAGCGCATTCTCCGGCTGGCGGAGACGCTCGTAGACGACGCCGAGGTAGTAGTGCACATCGACGCTGGCCTCCTCGAGATCCAGCGCCGTCCGCAGCGAGGCCAGCGAGTCGCCCATGTTGCCAATCTCGAGCATGACCCGTCCGCGGAGCACGTGATTCTTCGGGACACGCGGCGCGATCGCGATCGACTGGTCGACCTTCTCGAGCGCCTTGTCGAGATCGCCCGCGAGCAGCGCCTGCTCGCCCATCTCGTGCTCGGTCGCGGCCTTGACCGCGTTGAGCCTGTCCTTGGCGAGCGAGATGCCCTCCTTGACGTAGTTCCCGTGCCCGCAGCCCGCGAGGACCGCGAGCCCGGAGAGCGTGGCCAAGATTCCGATCTTCGAGATGCAACGCATTACTGGTCGTCTCCGGGCAGGGGCACGGACGTGATCACGCCCTCTTCGTTCGGGTCGAAGTCCGGCGCCATCGAGTCGATGAACCGGACCGCGATCGGGTGGTCGATCGGCAGCTCGACGTCGGTCACGATCCCGAACGGGAGCGTGATCGGGATCACGATCGTGCGGGGGAGCGGCTCGTTGGGATCGCGACCGAGCGGCTCCCAGATCGCCGCCAGCCCGGGGCCGATTCCGCGGCTGTCCGCGTCACGCCCGCGGGGCTCGGTCCGGCCAAGCAGCCAGTCCGGCTCGACCCGCGCGAACCCGCCGTTCCCGAACTCCTCGCGAACCGGCTCGAACGCCACGATGTCCCCGCGGTGCGGCGGGCCAGGCACGAACTCGGGAACATCGCGGGCGAACGCCGCCGCGACCGCGTCCGACGCCGCCGGAGCCCGCAGGAGCTCGACGGGCGACACGGGCTGCGCATCGGCGGGGTTGAAGATCGCCGGCACCGGCGAGTTGCCGCCGAAGAACGCGTCCGCGATCCCCGGCGCAACGATCCGCTCGGCCGCGTCCTCGTAGAGCGGCACGTCGGAGGGCTCGTCGAAATCACGAACGAACGCGACGGGCTCGTCCGCCGCGACCGGCGCGACACCCGGCGCACGCTCGGCGAGCGGGGCCTCGTCGGCGATCGCCGGGAAGAGCAGATCGGCCGCGGTCATCGGACGCGAGGCGTCACGCGCGATGGACTCCTCGACCCGGGCCGCGAGCGGCGCCGCGGCGTCGCCGCCGAGCTCGGTCTCACGGGTGAACTCGGCGTAGGCGTCCGCCGGGCCGATCTGGTCGATCCCGGCGGTGAACGCCGCGTAGGGGTCGCCGGCGGGCCCATCGCCCGCGTCCAGGAAGTCCGCCGCGAGCGCGTCTATCGCCGGCACGATGAACGCCGGCGTCCGGCTCGCCTGCGCGACGTCGCGCTCCGGCACACTCATCCGATCGCCCGCCGGGGCCGGCGAGCCTTCGCCCAGCAGGCGGCTCTCCGGGTTCTCCATCATGTCCCGGAGCAAGTTGCGCGTCGGCCACCTCGTGCGCTCGACGCCAAGCTCCTCGAGCATCCGGATCGCGTCCGGCGAGAACGGGCTGAGCGTGAGGGCACGCTGGACCTTATGGCGGGCCTTCTCGATCCGCCCCTCGCCGCGGAGACGCTCGGCGTCGATCAGCAGCTGGCCCACCTGGCGCTCGCGGCTCCATGGCAGCAGGCCCTGGCGGGCGCCGACCACCGCGCGGTCGACGTAGGCGGTCGCCTGCTCGCCCTCGAGCGTCAGGATCTCGTCGTTCACGATCGAGGGCGTCACGAGGAAGATGATCTCGCTGCGGCGCGTCGAGTCGTCGTTGCCCCGGAACGCGGCGCCGATCAGCGGGATGTCGCCGAGGACCGGCACCTGGCGGCGCGTCGCGGTCGTCGTCTCGGTGAACAGGCCGCCGAGCACGACGGTCTGGCCGTCGCGGATCAGCATGTTCGTGACGAGCTCGGTCGTGTCCTGGTCCGGCACCGGGCGGGCGGTGATGTTGTCGCCGGTCACCTGACGGATCGAGAAGCTCGAGACCTCGGGCTTCAGCTCGAGGCGGATCAGGCCGTCGTTGGTCACGAACGGGCGGACGTGCAGCTGCGTGCCGGTGTCGAGGAACTCGACGGTCTGCACGGCGGCGTTGTCGGTCACGGTCGTGTTGAGGAAGCCCACCCGCGTGCCCACGAGCACCCGCGCGGGCTGGCGGTTCAGAGTCAGCACCTTCGGATTGCTGATGACGGTGACATCGGTCACCTCGTCGAGCACGCGGAGGAAGACCGCCGCGTTGTCCATCACGATGCCGGCCTTCAGCGTCGCCGGTCCGGTCAGGTTGGCGACGTTGCTGCTGAGCGCGCGCGCCTCGTTGTCGAGCGGCACGTCGATCTGCTCCGGACCGCCGTCCACGATCCGCTCGCCGATGCCCGTGATCAGGGAGTCCGCCGCCGACAGCGGGCTCAGGAAGTCGGTGAAGTCCAGGTCGGCGATGATCGAGAAATCGACGCCGAACGCGTTCGCCTCGCTCAGCGACGTCTGCAAGATCGTCGCCTCGATCAGCACCTGCGCCGGGCGCGTGTCGATCTCCCCGATCAGCGCCAGGATCTCGTCCACGTTCTCCTCGAAGTCGTAGACGAGCAGGATCGCGTCGTTCGCGTAGTCGTCCTTGCCGACGGGGAACGCCTCGCCGATCCGGTACTCCTCGGTGCGACCGGGCGTCGTGATCGAGCCCCCCTCGCTCAGGAGCGGCGCCACGAACTGTGCCGCATCCGGCGCGTTGAGGTAATCCAGACGGATGACGCGGCTCACACGCTTGCGCAGCTCGGCCTGCTGCTGCTCGAGCTCGTCCTGCGTGTAGACGTAGATGAAGTTGCCGCGCTCGATGTAGCCGAATCCGTTGACGTTCAGGATCGCGTCGAGCGCCTCATAGAACGTGACGCCGTAGAGATCGGCCGTCACGGTGGCGTCGATCGCGTTGTTCATCACGATGTTGCGCTGGCTTTGGAGGCTGAGAAGCTGCAGGACCGAGCCGAGATCGGCCTCGTTCACGTGCAGGTCAACGAGGTCGTACTGATCGACCGTCACCGCACCGTTCAGCTCGCCGACCTCGCCGGCGGAGACCGCCGGGGGTCCCTCGGCCGGCTGCTCGGCTGCCTGCGCCAGCGCACGGTGCGAACCAAGGCCGCAGGCCGTGCCAGCGATCATCGCCAGCAGGAAGGCCGAGGTCCGGGGCTCAGCCCCACTTTCCGTTCGCGTCCAGAGCATTGGCACTCCCTCCACGCAGACAACGTGTCGGTTCCCAACATCGGGCGGCGCAAACCCCCGATCGCGGTTGCCTTACGCAGTTTGACGAGCCGGCGTCGGTCTGCGACGACCGAGGAGACCTGCGCGATTCTGCGCCCTGTGCGCGATGCGCCGGCGCAGGGCGATCCGCGACGCTGTTAGCGGCGCGGCGGCTCGACCGAGAACCCGCCGTCTCCCCCGGAGCTCGGGGGAGCCGAGTGGTCGCCCTCGGCGGGCTCGTCGTGTGTCGATTCCGGCGCGCGATCGTCCGCCTCCGGGGCTCGCTGATCCGGGTCGGCGTACGCGCTGCGCGGGATGTGATGCACGAGACGCAGCTTGGTCCAGAAGAGCATGCCGGCGAAGAGCGCCAGCCCGAACATCGCCACACCGGCACGCGCGGCCGAGTGCCGCCGGCGAGGCCGGCCCGATTCGTTGGTGCTCTTCCGCAACGCGATTCCCTCGTCAGCGATCCCGCCCCCCCGGGCGCAAAATCAGGGCCCGGGCACGCGCTCGACGGAGACCGAGCCCGTAAACGCCGAGACCAGGACCCGGTATCGGTCTTCCGGACCCACGATCTCAACCGAACCGCCGGCGCCGGGCGTGTCCGAGCCGGGCCCGAGAACAGGCGTCCCCAGCGCGTCGAACACCAGCACGTTCGTGCCGTCGAACGACGGCGCAGAGATCGTCGAGCCCCGGAAAGCCTGATCGCTCATCGAGACCTCGAAACGCCCGCCCGGTCCCGACGCCTTGGCCAGCGCGTCGGTCGCCGGATCGATCGTCGTGCCGTCCACGGCCACCAGCGTGTAGGTGTTGTTCGTCGTGTCGAACACGATTGCACGCTGCTGCTGGAACGCGACCGCCTCGCTCTGCGCGAACAGGATGTCGCCGGCGATCGCCTGGGCGGCCGAACGCGTCCGCAACGCGTCGATCGAGACGAACGTCGGGATCGCCATCGCCGCAGCGGCGCCGATGATGACCACGACGATCAACAGTTCGACGAGCGTGAAGCCGTGACGAGAGCCTCGCCGGAATCGGGGTCTGCCGTGCATCGCGGGTCCCCTTCCGTTCCGAGAACGAGGCGAGAACGAAGGCCGACGCCCGGCCGCTGGGCCGGGCGGGGCGGATCCTGAACAGCGGCCGCGGGGCCGCGGGTCGTGCGTTACGGGGTCGTCGGCGTCGGAACGCCGTTGGCCTCGTCGAAGTACGACGCGCCGAATGCGCCCGTCGCCGCGTCGAAGTGCCAGCCGGCCGTCGCAGCACCGGCGGTGCCGGCGATGACGCCCTGGGCCTGGTTGAACGGGTTGGTCGGGGCCGACTTGAGGTAGCCGTCGCCGATCATCGTGCCCGGCGTGGTCGGGTTGCCCCAGCCGGCCGCCACGATGTCCGGGTAGGCGCCGTTTCGGGCCCGGAAGAGCTCGAGCTGATTCTCGATCGAGCGGATCTGCGACGCCAGGTTGCCGCCGCGGGCCTCCTCGGCCGCGTTGGTGAACTGCGGCACGACGATGGCGGCGAGAATGCCGAGGATCACGACGACGATGAGGATCTCGACGAGCGTGAACCCTCGAAGCTGCTTGCGACTGCGCTGCTGAGCCATGGCTGAACCTCCTCACACGGGGCCGGGCTCTTGCGCGCCGACCCGGCCCTATGCCTCCACTCACGCCCGATGGCTCCGGGGCCTCATGCCCCGAACGAACCGCCGGCGGGCGTCTGTGGATTGACGACCCACGGACAACACGTCCGCGCGTCGACCATGAGGTGGATCGACGACCCCCCGTTTCGGCTTTGGGTCAGGGAGGCGAACCGCGGAAAAGGGGCGTCGAGTCTGCGGCCTGTGCGGTCTGGCGAAGCCTCGGACGCCAATTGCGCATAAGAAAGCCGCCCCGGACGGGGCGGCCTGTGCGGTCGATCAGTCTCTGCCGGACGGTCGCCTGCCGATCAGCGGGCGCCGAGGCGACGGGCGGGCTGACCCGCGTCGCCGATCAGGAGCGGGACCAGGTCGAAACCACGCAGCCCGAGCGAGCCGAGCACCGCGGCCGCGGCCGTCGCGTTGTCGCCGTCGCCGCGCTGGGCGAGCTCGGTCAGCCTGCGGACCTGGCGGTCCTCGATGAGGTTCCCGAAGCGGCGGGCCGCGTCGGCGACCTTCGCGAGAAGATCGACCTGCTCGCGTCCACCCGCGTCGAGCGCCGCCTCCGCGAGCGCGACCTGGGTCCGATCCTGGCCGATGTGCGCCAGCACCTCCGCGACGTCGAGTCGGGTCTGCCCGGAGGTCTCGTCGAGGGCCGCGATGAGCGAGCCCGCAGCGTCGGCAACGTTCAGAGCCGCGTTGCCGGCGATCGCGAGGTCACGCAGGGCCGCGAGCGACGCGGAGGCGTACTCCGAGGCCTCGTCGTCGCTGATCGCGCCGCCGCTGACACGCTCGCTCAGCGCGTCGATCGTCTCGGTGAGCTGCGACGCGTCGATCGTGTTCAGCCGCAGCTCGAGGCCCCGATCCGCCGCGAGACGGCGCCGGAGCTGCTCGATGTCGGTCGGCTGCGAGAGCGCCACGACCGGGGCCACACCGAAACGCGGGTTGGCGCGAACGCGCTCGACGGTCTCGAGCGTGCCATCGAACGGGAGATCGGTGAGGACGAGGTCGATCGAGGCGGCCTCGGCGATCGCGGCGTCGATCTCGCTCAGGTCGCGGCGGGCCTGCGGCAGGACCGTGAACCCCTCCCGCGAGAGCACCCCGCGATAAAGGGCGTAGGCCTCGGTATCTTCGCCCGTGAGGACAACGGCGAAGCGGTTGCCGGCCTCTCGGACCATCGCCCCCAGGATCGGAACGACCCGCTCGGAGCCCGCGAAGCCGCTCGCCGGCTGCGCCGCGGCAACCGCCAGGGCGGCCTCGTACCGGACCCTCCGGCTCGGGAAGGTCAGCGACTCGACGAGCGGGCGACGCCCGAGGGCCGAGGCGCCGAGGAGTGTGTCCACGCCGGCGGTCTGCTGGAGCGCCGCGATCGCGTCGCGGGCGAGCTCGGCGTCACGGTCGTCGATCGCGCGCCGGAGCACGCGCCGCCCGATGTCGGCGCCGGCAACGACCGCGAAGTACTCGGCGGGGCGTCGGGTCTCCGGGTACAGCGGGTTCTGGTAGCCGTCGGGGGTCTCGATCTCGCGACGGAGGTTCGCGGCGATCCAGAGCGCGATCGTCTCCGGCAGATCCGCGTCGCCGGTCAGGGCCCGCTCGGCGTTCCGCATCGCCATCGCCTCGTGATAGACCGGCGTGCGGACCGGGGTCGGGATCAGGCCGAGGCCCGGGTCGTAGTTCCAAGCAAGCTGGAACGCCTCACCCTCGAAACTGGTGAGCTCCGAAGGCTCGGCGAGATAAGCGTCGGCGAGGGCGGCAAAAAGGGCCGAGGACGGCGCATCGACATCGCCGTTCAGCGACTCGATGGCGCGGGCGGCGGCGTCCGCGACGCGGGAGTTGCTCGTGGTCTCGCGGACCGCGGCGAGATAGGGGACGCAGGCGCGGTAGCCCAGCACCTGGAGAACATCGATCAGCAGCTCCTGTCGCGCCGCGTCCACCCCGGCCAGCGTCTCCGACAGCGGGATCACCGCATCGCGGCCCATCTCGATCATGACGCGCCGGACCCGCACGCGGAGCCCCGGATCGTCGCCGATCAGGAAGGTCTCGATGAGCTGAGGCATGGCGTACTCGCCCGCCTCGACGAGACGCTGGGTGGCCAGGTTGCGGGCGAAGACCCCGCCCTCGGCGAGCTGCTGGATGTTCCGGGCGACCTCATCGGGGTTCCGAGCGCGGGCGAGCCTGCCCTCCTGGTAGAGCGCGTCGAGCACGCCGACGATCCCGGCGATCTGCGGCACCCGCCGGCCGCGCTGGATCGCGGCCTGGAAGCGGTCGAGCTGGTTGTTCCGCTCGACGAGCTCGACGAACTCGACCGGACCCGCGACCGAGCCGGCGAGCTGGGCGCCAAGCCCGCCCGCGACGTCGAAGCGGCCGATGTTGATGAAGTGGATGAAGTCGGTCAGCAGCTGCTGAGGCGTGGCATCCGCGTTGCCGGCCGGCTGCGTCGCGAGCGTGGCGGCGCCCGCAAGCGGCGCTCCCGCGAGCGACGCGGCGATCATGGCGGCAGCCGAGAGGGCCTTGGGGCTCGGGCATCGCATCGACGGCATCTCCTGGTGATCGCGGATGTCCGCTCTTCTCGGACGGGGTCGCGATTGTCGTCGCCCGTGCCCTCGTGGCCCGAGCGGTCCTTCCTTACTACGTCGCTGGCACGGCCTGTCGCGACCGGGGCTCGCGGGCGTTCCGCCCCACCCTTCCCCGGGGGCGGATGGAGTGGTTGGCCCGAGTGCGAGACCCCCCGCCGACCGATCGGCAACGGTACCGCGGCTGTCCTGCGGGTGTCAACGTGCGATCCGAGGATCGGCCCAGGCCGGTTGCCCGGGTCGCAACGGATGGGCTGACTTTGCTCGGTGATGGCAGGATGGGTTAAGCCACGGTCGGTTTGGGCCGATCCTGACGCCGTGCGGGCCCAGAAGGTCCGAGTTCGCAACGCCCCCGAGAGCACGGATGCCCCACCATGGCGATTGATCGAGACGTCCTGACGACCGGCGAAGTCGCGAAGATCTGCAACGTGGCGCCGCGCACGGTCTCGAAGTGGTTCGATTCGGGGCAGCTCAAGGGCTATCGCATCCCCGGTTCGAAGGACCGTCGGATCCCGCTGGGCGAGCTCATGCGGTTCATGAAGGCCCACGGGATCCCGATGGACGGGATCACCGGCGGCAGGACACGGGTGCTGATCGTCGATCACGAGCCGGACGTCGTGCAGGTGCTGAGCGACGTGCTGGGCGAACAAACCGACTTCGAGGTCCGCAGCGCGACGTCGGCCTTCCAGGCCGGCCTCGAGTGCGAGCGCTTCCGCCCGAACGTCGTCCTGGTCGATCTGCACGTCGGCGACGACGACGGCCGACAGGTGGCCGAGCTGGTCAGCCAGTCCGACGCCACGCAGAACACGCGGGTCATCGCGATGAGCGGGAAGCTCACCGACGGGCAGGCGGCCGGACTCCGCTCGCTCGGCTTCGCCGGCTTCCTAAAGAAGCCGTTCCCGGTCCGCCGCGCACTCGAGCTGATCGAGAGCGCCAGCCGCGCCGCGGCCTAGCGGGCATCGACCCCGACCCGACATCCGGGCCCGCGATCCGGATCACGCCTCGGCCCGAATCACGCTTCAGACAGGTACGCCGCGATCAGGTCTCGCGCGGCGGCGAGATCGCGCTTGTCGATCATCTCGGTCACCGTGTGGATGTACCGGGTGCCGACCGTGAGCCCGATCGCCCGGGCGCCCGCGGCGGCCTGCTGGGCGGCCGCCCCGTCCTGCCCCCCGGCGGCGAGTATCGAGCGCTGGTGCTTGATCTTCTTGCGCTTGGCGATCGCCTCGATCTGATCCACGAGCTCGTGGTCCGAGATGAAGCTGGCGTCCTTGATGTGCAGCGCAACGCCCTCGCCCTGGGTCGTCACTCGCTCTGCGGCGGGGACGCCGGGCGTGTCGCAGGCGAGCGTGACATCGATCCCGATCCCGATGTCGGGCTGCACGGTGTACGAGGCGGTCTTGGCCCCGCGGAGCCCGACCTCTTCCTGTGTCGTGAACGCCACCACGATCTCGCAGTCGTGCGCGGTCCCGGCCTTGTGCAGCTTGCGGATCGACTCGATGCCCAGCCAGCACGCGACGCGGTTGTCGAGCGCCTTCGAGACCACCTTGTCGCCCATCTCGATGAGCGGCTCGTCCATCACGATGGGGTCGCCGATCCGGACGTGCTTGTCGACATCTTCCTTGGTCATGCCGGTGTCGACGTAGAACTCCTTGACCTCGGGGACCTTCTTGCGGTCCTCCGGGCTCGAGATGTGCACGGGGCGACCACCCGGGTTCATCACACCCGGGAATTCCTGCGACTTGCCGATCACCCTCACGCGGCGCGAGAACAGGTTCCGGGGGTCGAAGCCTCCGGCCGGATTCACGAAGAGGTAGCCGCTCTCGTCGATCGACGAGACGTAGAAGCCGATCTCGTCCATGTGGCAGAGCAGCATCACGCGCAGCGGCTCGTCCTCGGGCGCCGGGGCCGCCTTCTTGGTCGTCTTCTTCGCGGTCTTCTTCGAGCCGCCCTTGCCGGGCCTGGGGTCGCGGAGGCAGATGAGCGAGCCGAGCGGGTCGACCTCGATCTCGTCGAACAGCCCCTTGACCTCCTTCAAGATCAGCTCCCGGACGCGCTCCTCGCGTCCCGGAACGCCGGGGGTCTCGCAGAGCTTCTTGAGCAGTTCGATGTTCATCGGTGGCCTCCGGCGTGCGTGGATCCCGCGCGTGGTTCGCGGTCGGGGCCGGGCAGCGTACCATCGACCGAACGGCAGAGGAGGAGCCCAGGATGGCCCACGTCAGCCCGCTTCGTGACGCGCACGCGCTCGCGGAGGCGTCGCTCCGGCACTACGGCCCGATCGACTCGCAGGTCGAGCTGGTCGAGACCTTCGGCGAGCTCGACTTCGAGTACGCCGCGATCCGCAAGGCCTGCGTCCTGATCGATCAGCCGCACAGGGCGACGATCGAGATCGTCGGCGATGACCGGCTGGCGTTCCTGAACAACATGATCACCCAAGAGGTCGGCAAACTCGCGCCCGGACGCGTCGCGCGGTCGTTCTGGCTCGGACGTAACGGGCGGATCGTGGGCGATCTCCGCCTCGCCGAACTGGGGGACCGGATGCTCGTGGACCTCGACGTCCACGCGGTCGAATCGGTGGTCGAATCCCTCGGGGCGTACGTGATCACCGAGGACGTCGAGATCCGGGACGTCACCGACAGGATGCACCGCCTGGCTCTGCACGGGCCCACCTCGATCGAGCTGCTCGCGGGCGTCTCCGAGCCCGCGGGTGATCGGGCGTCGCCGATCGGCGACCTCGCGGACCGAAGCGCGACCGTCGTCTCGATCGACGGCGTCCAGTGCGTCGTCGAGCGGTGCGATAGCGCCGGCGAGGTCGGTCTCGAGATCACGATCGAGACCGACCGGACCCGCGACGTCTACCGGCGTCTGGTCGAGACCGGCCAGCCGCACGACGAGGACGCCGGCAACGGCTCGCTGGCGTCGCGCGTGAAGCTCCGACCCAGCGGGTGGCTCGCGTACAACACCGCCCGGATCGAGGCCGGCACCGCGCTGTTCAACCTCGACTTCTCCTCGGACTCACTGCCGGCCGAGACGGGCGAGCAGACCCTGAACGACCGTGTCAGCTTCACGAAGGGCTGCTTCCTCGGCCAGGAGGTCGTCGCGCGGATGCACGCCCGCGGTCAGGCGAAGCAGCGCCTAGTCGGGCTCCGCCCGATCGGCGAGAACCTGCGTGACGCCGAGGGATTCCCCCGCCAGCCGGTCGGCGGGACGCAGGTGTTCGCCAAGGCCGACCCCGAAGGCGATCCGGTGGGGATCGTTACCAGCAGCACCATCAGCCCCATGTGCGGGGGCGAGTCGATCTGCTTCGCGATGCTGCGGTCCAAGTTCGCCGAAGACGGCGCCTCGGTCGCCCTGACGGCCGAGGGGGCCCGCCTGGAGGCTCGGGTTCAGACCGACCTGCGATTCCTGCCTCGCTGAACCGCTCAGTCCGTCATCTCGCGTCGGTACACCAGCTCGACGTCGTCGGCGACGCGCTTGATCCGCACCAGGCGGAGCCGCCGCCCCGCGCTCAGGTGCTCGGCGATGCGTCCGGTGGCCGCGGCGAGGGCGCGATCGTCGCCAAGGAGCATCGGCGCGACGTAGACCAGCGCCTCGTCGATCAGGTCCGCCTCGAGCAAGGCCCCGAGCAGCCCGGCCCCGGCCTCGGTCAGGACCGTCGAGACGCCGCGCCGCTCCATGAGCGCGCGGAGCAACATCTCCAGGCGGAGCCGGCCCGGCTGGTCCGGGTCCTCGGGGACCCCCATGATCTCGACGCCGCCGGCTTCGAGCTGCGTGCGCACGCGATCGGTGATGCCCGAGACGACCAGGTCCTTGGAGCACGCCACGACCGTCGGATGGTCCGACGCGGTCTGCACGAGCCTGGAGCCCGGGTCGATCTCGAGCTCGGGGTCGATCACAACGCGGGCGGCCCGACGGCGGAGCGTCCGGACACCCCGGGCGTTCAGCATCGGGTCGTCGGCGCGGACCGTGCCAAGCCCGGTCAGGATCGCGTCGACCCGGGCCCGCAGGCGATGCACCCTGGCACGGCTGCGGTCGCCCGAGATCCACTTGCTCTCCCCGGTCCGGGTCGCGATGCGCCCGTCGATCGTCTGGGCCCACTTGGCGATGACCCAGGGGCGTCCGGTCCGCACCCGGTGGACGAACGGGTCGCTGATGCGGACCGCGGCCTCGGACGCGCCGCTTCGGACGCACTCGATCCCGGCGTCTCGAAGGACCGAGGCCCCACCGCCGCTCTCCGGCCCCGGGTCGGCGCGCGCGTACACGACGCGGGCGACGCGGGCCTCGATGAGGGCGTCGACGCACGGCGGGGTCTTGCCCGTGTGGCGGCAGGGCTCGAGGGTGACGTACATCGTGCCCCCGGCGGGGTCGTGCCCGTGGTCTCGGGCGCTCTGCAGCGCCTCGCGCTCGGCGTGCGGCCCGCCAAAGACTCGGTGATGGCCCAGGCCGATCGTGCGGCCGTCCTTCACGAGCACGGCCCCGACCAGGGGGTTGGGCTCGACGAGGCCCTCGGCACGGATCGCGATCCTGGCGGCGAGGTCCAGGTATCGCCGGTCGTCGCCGTGGCCGGTCTGCGGTGGGTGGGCGGTCATGCGATCCGGACCAAAGCGCGTCGTTCGTCGTCGGTCAAATGGCCGCCGGCGTCCTCGAGCCATCGCCGGGCGTCGGAGACGTACCCGGCGGTCGGCTTGATCTCGGGGATGCGTCCGGCCCAGTACCGGTTGAACCGGAGCATGCAGAGCTCGCGGACGAGCTTGGCGGTCATGCTGGCCAGCGCGACGGCGAGGTGCCGCTCCTCGCTCTCGGTCTCGAACGAGATCGCCGCCGAGGCGATCCGCTCGTCCGCCCCGGTGTCGAGCTCGTATCGGACGCGTCGGTCGCTGGCGAGCGGCGGCCTCGCGGGCCAGTCAGGCAGGGCGGCCTCGAGCAGCGGGCGGTAGTCGGACCGGCCGCTCTGGCGATCGCAGACCACGCGGAGATGGTCCGAGCCCGGGGCGACGGCGCGGGCCGCGCACCAGTGAAGCAGTCGCCGGATCGCTGATGCGGTCGCGTCGGCCTTGCTGCCGCTGCGAGCGACGATGGTATTGAACTCGGTCTCGCAGACGATCACGCAGCGGAGCCCGACGAGCTCGATCCCGGCGTGCTGCAAGGCGCCGGCGAGGCGGGCCGCGTCGACCGCGAGCTGTTCCGCTGTTCGACCGAGCGGGAGCTCGAGCGGGCGCCCGGCGTACCAGACCTGGGGCTCGGTCCGCGCGTGCAGCGCATCGAGCAGCGACTCGTCGGTCGTGATCGGACCGGGGTGATCGCACTGCGCGACCGCGGCGAGCACCGCCCGTTCGAGGTGCTCGAGCGGATGACCGCGCTTGGCGCTGTTCGGGCGCTTGAGCTTCTTCGAGTCGTTGATCGCGATGCGAGAACGGCCATCCCGGGGCTTCCGGCACACGGCTTCTGAAAGCGCCTTCCAGAGGTCTGGGGGGCGTTCGCCCGGGGTCTGGTCCGCGAGACGGAACAGCGCGGCGGCCGCGCACAGCGGCCCGAGCATCGGCCCGTAACCGGCTTCGTCGATGCCCGCGAGAAGGAGTGGCACGGCTTCGAATCGCTCCGCTGGGTCCGAACGGGTTCCTTGCGCGGCCGCGCGACCGCTCCCGGCAGCGTAATCGCTGGAGAGTGCGCGGCATACGCGGTGGGTGGGGCTGCGCGTCCTGCCGGCTTCACCGGGGGGCTGGGGCCGTCGATGGATGACGCGGTCGTCTCGCTCGAAGGAGCACCGGGCCGCGTGGCCCCATGGAACTGCCGAACCGCGAAGGAGTCTCGAAGTGCAGCCCGACACGCTCAACGCCGTTGCTGGCCGCGTCGTCCGTCCCGTCGTCATCCCGTCGATGCTCGTGGCCGTTGCCGGCACGCTTCTGGGTTGCCAGGCGGATGGTTCGTTCGCGGGCGGTTCGTTCTTTGGTAACAACAACAACAGCCGCTCGACGGTTGTTCTGGATCCGGAGGAGACGCGCGGCGTCTACACCGAGACCTTTTACAACGAGGAGGCCAAGCAGGTCGCGCTGCCGGACCGGTGGCTGACCGAGGCCCAGTCGGGCACGGCCCGGATCGAGGCCCGTCGCGCCGCGGCCCAGTCCGCCGACGTCCGCGCCGACGCGGACTTCAGCGAGTCGATGGCGAGCGCCGACGCGGACATCCAGGCGGCTTTCAGCGACTACGACGCCGCCCTCGCCGAGGCCGACCGGATCCGCGAGGTCCAGAACACCCGCCGGATCGAGACGGCCGAGCGGATCGACGCGCGGCTGATCGCGGCCGACGCCGACGTCGCCCGCGACGAGGCGTTCCTGAGCGCCACGGTGCTCGAGTGGCAGCGCGAGGTCGAGCGCCTGCGCAGCACCGGCGAGTCCGAGTGGTCGCAGTCGCTCGCCGAGCACGAGCGGATGCTCTCCGAACGTGACGCCGTCGAGCAGCGCGGCCGCGCCAAGATCGAGCAGATGTCCCGCGCCGCGTCGCTGACCGAGGAGCGCGCCCGCGAGCGCGTCATCGGCCTGCGTGCCGAGGGCAAGGCGGTCGCCAACCAGACCGAGGCGACGGTCCGCGAGCTGAACCAGCAGATCGAGACGGTCGCCCACCAGACGGACGCCGCCGCGAACGACATGAACCAGCGTGCCCGCACGCTAGAGGAGCAGAGCAAGGCGCGGATCAGCGACATGCTGGCCGAGTCGAACTCGCTCGAGGCGCAGAACGTCCAGGAGAAGTACCGCCTGGAGGTCTCCGACGCCGAGGTCTCGCACAAGGAGGCGCTCGCCAACGCGAGCATGCTCCGCAGCGAGGCCGACGCCGACCGGACCCGCTACGAGGCCGAGGTCGAGCGTCGGCGCGCCGCCGCCGAGGAAGACATGGAGCTGGCCGACGTGATGCTGGCCGAGGCCTCCGACTGGGTCGCCTCGGAGTACGAGCGCCAGCTCGCCGAGGTCTCGGCGGTCCGCGCTGAGGCCGAGGGCGTCGAGGGCGCCGCGCGTGCCCGCTTCGTCGAGGCCGAGATCCGGTCCCGCGCCAGTGCGCAGCGCGAGGAGGCGGCCCAGAACCGCGCCATCGCCCGCGACGAGCTCGAGCGCATCCGCGCCGAGGCCAAGGCCCACGCCCTGCAGCTGCAGGCCAAGCTGTACCAGCAGATCGCCAAGCAGCAGAAGAAGGGCGACGTCACCCTCGTCCGCGAGCAGGACGCCTCGCGTCCGCAGCCGGGCAGCAAGAACCCGCAGTTCTCGCGTGCGAGCAAGCGGGCCGACATCGTCGACGCCGACCGCGTCGCCCAGTTCAAGATCGAGCTGGCCCGCGCGTCGGCCCGCCGCCTCGAGGCCGACTCGATGCAGGTCGAGGCCGAGGCCGGCCGCGACGAGCAGATGGCCAGCTTCACGGCCGCCTGGGAGGAGAAGGTCGCGCAGAACCGCGCCTGGGTCGCCCGCATCGACGCCGACGAGCGCAAGTTCGAGGCGACCGTCCACGACCAGTTCTCCAAGGCCGACGCGATCGTCTCGGCGGCCGACGCCCAGCTGAACCGCGGCCTGGTCAACGCCGAGTCGAACCGCCGCCAGACCGAGGCGAAGATCGCCTCGCTCCGCGCCGGCGCCGAGGCACTCGCCAAGAAGAGCGAGGCCCGCGTCCGCCAGCTGTTCGCGCAGGCCGAGTCGGCCCGCCGCAACGGCGACTCGCAGGTCGCCGCCCTCCGCGTCCAGCGCGAGGCCGCGCTGCGTCGCGGCACCGCCACCAGCCGCCAGCTCTTGGTCGAGGCCGATTCGCTGGAGCAGAGCCAGCGCGCCTTCGTCCAGCAGCTCCGCGAGCAGGTCCGCTCGACGGGCGAGATCCTGGCGAACGAGCTGGCCCGCATGGAGCAGTCCGCCGCGACGTTCATCGCCGTCGCCCAGGCCAACTACGACGAGTCGCTGGCCATGGCCGACACCTTCGAGCGCATCGCCGTCGCGAACGCCAGCGAGTTGACCGCCCAGCACGTCGCCTCGCGGCGCCGCGCCGAGGCCGACGTCGCCTATCTCCGCGACCTGAACGAGTCGCAGACGCTCGCCGACAACGCCATGGTCGAGCGCGCGATGGCCGACGCCGAGGCGGAGCTCGCGATCCGCGAGGCCGCCGACCTGGTGAACCGCGCCGAGGCCGACGCCATCGCCGCGATCACCCGCGCCACCGCCGAGGAGCAGCGCGCCGTCGCCGACGCCAAGGAGCTCGAGGTCGCGGCCCGCTTCGAGGCCCGCATCGCCAGCACCGTCTCCGACCGCGACCGCGTCTTCGCGCAGAACTACCTGAACAACCAGCGCCAGATCGCCCGCACGCGCCAGGCCGTCGCCGAGGCCGCCGCATACAAGGAGCTGTCGAGCGAGGCCCTGACCAAGCTCGACCGCGCGATCAACCAGTTCAACCGCTCGGCGCAGCAGAACTGGGCGAGCATCCTGGCCAACCCGGCCCCGCTGCCGGACGCCGGCGACCCGCGCTCGATCTACCGCAACAGCAACACCGGCACCGATCTCGACCAGTTCGTGATCGTCCCGACCGATTTCGACAACTGACCGGAACGGGGCGAACGCCCCGGACGGCAGCATCGACGACCGCGGCCGCCCGGCGCTACGCCGGGCGGTCGTTGTTTTCGATCGGGACTCAGAAAGCTCCCAGATCTCGCCGGCCGGGCGAGGGCCGTCCGAGCGGGATCAATGCGGATGAGAGGGCTCGAACCTCCACGGGGTTTTACCCCCACTAGGACCTGAACCTAGCGCGTCTGCCAATTCCGCCACATCCGCGTGCGGCCGCAACTCTAGCCGTGCCGGGGGTGATCGGCCAACCGGCCGACCCACCTGCAGCCCGGCGCCCGCGCCGACGGGAATAGCGCGTCCCGCCGCGGTGCTCTCGCGGCATGGGCCCACGCCTCGCCGCCGCAACGCTCTCGGTGTCGCTGATCATGCTGGCCGCCTGCGACGCCGGCATGCGCTCGCCCGACGATTCGACGGACTCGCGCCCGGCCCGGCCGCCGAGCGAGCCCTCGGAGCGGCTCGAGGACGTCTACCCGGACCCCGCGGTACTCGAGGGCCTGGACGAGCGATCCCGCGCGTTCCTCGCCCTCGTCGTGCGCGTCGAGGGGGCGCTCGACGAGGTCGAGGCGACCTGGGGCCCCGGCTCGGCGATGAAGGCGATGGACGCCGTCCGCGTGATCGGTGCGCTGCGGTCGCCCGGCGGACGTCGGCTGGTCGAGATCATGGAGCGCAGGGAGGGCGTCTCGTTCGGCGTCGACACCAACGCCTGGTACGGGTGGCTCTGGTCGCGCGAGTACGCGCCCGACGCCGACTACGCGGCGTACAAGTCCGCGGTCTTCAAGTGGATCGACCCGCGTTTCGGCGACTACTTCGACGACGACCCCGTCGCCGAGATCCGCCTCGACGAGGTCCGCTGGGGCGGCGTCCCGCAGGACGGCATCCCGCCGCTGCGCGGGCCGCGGATGATCAGCGCCGACAAGGCCGCCTACCTCGAGGACACGAACGTCGTCTTCGGGATCGAGATCAACGGAGACGCCCGGGCGTACCCCAAGCGGATCCTCGCCTGGCACGAGATGTTCGTCGACACCGTCGGCGGCGTCGACGTCGCGGGCGTCTACTGCACGCTCTGCGGCACGGTGATCATCTACGAGACGACGCTCGCGGACGGGCGCTCGTTCGCGCTCGGCACCAGCGGCTTCCTGTACCGCTCGAACAAGCTGATGTACGACCGCGAGACCAAGTCCATGTGGAACACGCTCTGGGGCGTGCCCGTGATCGGCCCGCTGGCCGAGGCCGAGCCGGCCATCGAGCTGCCGCGCCGTGCCGTCGTCACCACCACCTGGGGCGAGTGGAGGCGTCGGCATCCCGAGACGACGGTGCTGAGCCCGGACACCGGCCACAGCCGCGACTACCGCGAGGGCGCGGCGTACGCCGCGTACTTCGCCACCGACGAGCTGATGTTCGGCGTGCCCGAGGTCGATGACCGGCTGCTGAACAAGCAGGAGGTCCTGGGGCTGGTGTGGGATGGTGATCCCGAGACCGCCGAGACGCTCGCGATCGACACGGCGTTCCTGGTCTCGAACCCGGTCTACCAGGACCGCCTCGCCGGGCGCGCGTTCGTGGTGCTCACCGACGCCAGCGGCGCGAACCGGGTTTACGAGTCGGGCGGGCTGACCTTCGCCGGCTACGACGGCGACTCCACCGCGAGATCGGATGATGGCGCGGCCTGGACGCTCACGGAGGCCGCGCTGCGGTCGGACGACGGCCGCACGCTGGAGCGTCTGCCGGCCCAGCGTGCGTTCTGGTTCGGCTGGAGCTCGGCGTTCGAGAACGTGCGGCTGGTGCGCTAGCCCTGCATCATGACCGTCTCCGGTCCGTTCTCGACCGAGCCGCACGCCTCGAGGCTGTGGCCGCCGAGGTAGTCGAAGTCGTCTTCTTCGAGCTCGAGGTCGAAATCCAGCTGCACCTCGATCGCTCCGGATACCCCCGCCACGCGCGGGTCGATCTGGAGCATGCTCGGGGACAGCGCTGCCCGAATCTGCTCGGCGGTCAGCTCCGTGAAGTCCAGCCCCTCGAGCTCGGCGTCTTCTCGAGCCCACGCGTTGAACCGTTCAAGCACCTCGCGCACGACCAGATCGCGTGCCTGCCTGTCCCACTCCTCGGCCCGCGCCCAAAGCCGCTCGGCGAACGCGAGATCATCCTCGGGATCATCCGGCGAGTCGCTGCTGATCCAAACCGTGACTTCGCTGCCGCACCAATCGGCCGAGCACTCGAAGTACTCGTGATCCCGATCCCACGTCAGCGTCCCGAACTGTGCATGCTCGACTCTATCGATCGACCCGACGAGATCGCGAACGGCACGCAACGCAGAGTTGGCTGATTCGCGAGCGACCAGCGCGTCGATGATGAGCACCGGCCGCCCGTACCTGCTGCCCCGAACGACGCGGGCACGGACATCCGCGATGGACCCGTCGCCCAGCGTGCTGATCGCGTCGCCGACGTCCGACCGCTTGGGATCGCACGCGAGCCCGGCACCGGACCTCTCGACCTCCCCCGAGCCACAGACGAACGCCTTCGCGGTGCCCAGCCTCGCGAGACCGACGTCGGCCGCGTAGCCCTCTTCGGCGGGCCTGTGTGATTCCTCGACAAGGATCGCCACGTCCTCCAGCTCGCCCTCGCGCCAGCCGGCGAACTCGGCGCGGAGTTGCGCCTCGTGCTCGGCCCCGACGTTGCGAGAGCGACTCTCCATCTCGTCCCATCTGCGCTTCGCCTCGGAGATCCGCGGCTCCAGCAGGTCGTCGATCGGGTTGCCCTCTTCGACCGTTTCGAGCAGGCCCCAGGCGTGCGACGCGATCGCGCCCTCATCGATGCGGGCGGTGACTCGAAGCAGCAACGCGCCGTCGATCGTCTTGCCGATGCTGTCGCCCTCAACGAAGCCGGTGCCCTTCGCCAGGACGATCGGCTGCTCGCGGACCGGCCCGCCGGCGATCCGGAACTTCTCGACGGAGATTCGCAGCGTGTTGGCCCGTCCGAGCGGACCGATCGGCGAAGTATTGATGCCGCCCTCGCGGACGGAGACGATCATCTCGACCGGTTCGAGTTCCTTGAGACGCGGGGCGAGTTCGGTCTCGGCCCGCTCCCAGAGCTCAGGTTCTTTCTTTCGCTTCGCCATTGCCCGAATCCTCCCTCTCGCGCACACGCGCCGCCAGATTCGCGACAACGCGTCAGCCCTCGATCGTGCACTCCCGCGGGCCGTCCTCGAGCGTCCCGCTAACGAGCACGGCGTGACCGCCCAGGAGGTCGCCGACGTCGTACTCGATCGTGACCCCGCCACGGGCGCCCGCCGCGATCAGTTGCCACGGGCTCGGCACGCCCGCACTCGGCGCACGGATCGCCCGGCGTCATACTCGATAACTCGTAGCCGCAGCGGCCGCACAGCCCTCCGGTCTGCACGACATACTCGCGCAGTAGCCCCAAACCAGTTCGCGCCGCGAGCGCGAGCCCGAGCGAAACGAGCGCGTGCCAACCGGCGAGGGACGTCCAGTCCCGCCAGGCAACCCAGGCGGGGATCGGCGTGCCGATACCCAGCGGGTCGATCAGCAGAAACGCCGTCGATCGACCGGCCATCCCGCCGAGCCAGATCGCGAAGGCCGCCCCGAGCATGCCGCGCATGTGCGCGCTGCGCTTCGCCGTGTAGACCGTGAGAGCGCCCACGGGAACCAGCCAGGCGAAGCGGCCCAGATCGGTGGTGATATCGCTCGCCGTGTACGCCGTCGTATCCCACCACCGGTGGCCGGTCACCGAGGCGGTGATGAACTCGGAGGCGAGCATGCAGACCGCGGAAACGGCCGCGAGCCACCGGACCAGATGGCCCGGCGGCTTCGGCGGCGCGACGATCGGATAGCCGGTCAGCAGCATCGCCCCGAGGTACGCGGGGGTGGCTACCGCTGATCCGTTCGATCAGGCCACGGCCTGCTCGGGCTTCCTGCTGGGCTTGGGCGCGGGGATCTCGAGCACGCCCCGCCCGATTCGCGGCGCTTCTTCAGCCCTCGATCGTGCACTCCCGTGGGCCGTCCTCGAGCGTCCCGCTGACGAGCACGGCGTGACCGCCCAGGAGGTCGCCGACGTCGTACTCGATCGTGATCCCGCCCTCGGCGTCGACGCGAAGGCCGCACGGTTTCAGCCGTCGCTCGAAACGCTCTCGAGCTTCGACTTCGTCCCGTTCTCGTGCGGTCAGAGGCCGATCCACACGGGCAGGTAGCAGCTCAAGCAGCTCCGGCTCCATGTACCCGCCGTAGGGCGCGCTATACCTGCTGAGTATCGCGTAGCCGTACTCACGCAAGATCGACGGATGTACCTTCGCCTCGAAGAAGAACTGCCAACTCTCGCGGTCTCGTTCGGCTTCCTCAAACGCCCTGCTCGAGATCTTGCCACGCAAGACTGTTGGCTCGGCAAACACCGAGAACTCAGAGTCCGAGTCGTCCGGGCAGAACTTCACGAAGAACGATTGCAGGCGAATCTCGATCGTCGGTCTCTTGCCCCGCGAGCTCTCCCGGTGAAGCTCGATCGCGTCATCGCGATCGATCTGCCCGACGCTTTGCCACTCCTCGTGATCCTTCGGATCAGCTCCTCCTCGCACTCTCGCCAATCTTTCGGCATCCCCCGATCACCTCCCGCCATCAAAGAACGCCCCGCCAGCGTACCGGCGGGGCGTCATCGATCGATCGGGATGTCCGGCCGGCTCAGGCCTCGGCCGTCTCCGGCTTCTGGTCCGTCTTGGCCTTGGGCTTGGGCGCACGGATCTCGAGCACGCCCCGGCGGATCTCCGCGGCCAGCTCGGGGTTGTCGCGGATGAACTCCTTGGCCCGCTCGCGGCCCTGGCCCAGGCGGATCTCGCCGTAGCTGTACCACGCGCCCGACTTCTGGCAGACCTTGGCGTCGACGGCGAGGTCGACCAGGTCGCCCGACCAGCTGATGCCCTCGTTGAACATGATGTCGAACTCGGCCAGGCGGAAGGGCGGGGCGACCTTGTTCTTGACGACCTTGGCGCGGACGCGGTTGCCGACGTTCTCCTCGCCGTCCTTGATGGCGCCGGTCCGCCGGATGTCGATGCGGACCGAGCTGTAGAACTTGAGCGCGCGGCCGCCGGGCGTGGTCTCGGGCGAGCCGAACATGACGCCGATCTTCTCGCGGATCTGGTTGATGAAGATGACGGTGCAGTTGGAGCGGGCGATGACGCCGGTGAGCTTGCGCATCGCCTGGCTCATCAGGCGGGCCTGCAGCCCGACCTGGGTCTCGCCCATCTCGCCCTCGATCTCGGCCCGCGGGATCAGGGCCGCGACCGAGTCGATGACGATGACGTCGACGGCGTTGGAGCGGACGAGCATCTCGCAGATCTCGAGGGCCTGCTCGCCGGTGTCGGGCTGGCTGACGAGCAGGTCGTCGATGTTGACGCCGATCTTGCGGGCCCACGAGGGGTCGAGGGCGTGCTCGGCGTCGATGAAGGCCGCGACGCCGCCGTCCTTCTGAGCACTCGCGACGACGTTGAGCGCGAGCGTGGTCTTGCCCGAGCTCTCCGGGCCGAAGATCTCGACGATGCGCCCGCGCGGGATGCCGCGCCCGCCGAGGGCGAGGTCGAGCGAGAGGGCGCCGGTCGAGGTGCCGGGGATCGCGAGGTAGGCGTCCTCGTCAAGACGCATGATGGCGCCCTTGCCGAAGGAGCGGTCGATCTGCTGCAGCGCGCGGTCGAGCGCCTGAGCCTTCTCCTTCGAGATCGGCTCGGGCTGGGCGGGCTTCGGGTTTGAATTGAGGGCCGGCTTCGATCCGGGCTTGGCCTCGACCGCGGCGTCCGGCTTGGCGTTCGCTTTCGCGTCGGCCTTGCCGTTGGCGTTGCCGTTGGCGTTGCTGTTCGCCTGGGGCTTGCTGTTCTTGGTGTCCGCCTTGGAATCGGCGACGGTGGACGCGGAGCCTGCGCGCGGCATGGCTGGTCTTCCTTCCCCCCGCTCGTGCTGCGGGGCTGGCGTGCGGGCCTCAGGTCTCTTGTCCGAGGAGAGGCTCCACGCTCGGAAGCCCCTCGCCGCCGGAGGGCAGCGACTCAACCCTGTGGGACACGCTGTGCCGACGCGGGTCGCCCGGACCTCACTCCGAGGCACGGATCGGCCGGGGGCGGCGTCGGACGCGGGCCCGGCGGAAGGAGTTTACCGGACACCACCCGACCGACGCAAGCGTTCGGTGGGTAAAAGGGTCACATTTTGTATCCAGATTTCACAAGAACCGACGGAACCACGAGATACGGCTCCGCCGTCCCCGGTGCAGCCGCGGCAGCACGGATCCGTAGGCTGCACACGTGACGATCTCGTGCCCGAACCGCAGCGAGCCGATCCCCCGCGGGGTCCGCGAGGAGATCACGCCGGACGGCGTCCGGTACATCGTCTCGCTGCGGAACACCGACGCGGCGATCTTCATGACCAGTTTCGCGCTCATCTGGAACGGCAGCATCCCGTTCTTCTCGGGCTCGTCCGGGCTCAGCGCGTGGGCGCTGGTTCTGCTCTCGATCCCCTTCTGCTTCTTCGGCGCGCTCTCGATCGTGCTGGCCGCGGTCTGCTGGCTCGGCAGCGCCCGCTTCGAGCTCGGACCAAGCGGGCTCCGTGTGCGCCACGGCCTCGGTCCGATCGCGCTGCACCGTCGCGTGGCGCTCGATCAGATCCGTGGATTCGGCTACGAGCGGAAGGCCTCCACCGGCGAGGGCAAGGAGCTATTCGAGCACCAGCTCAGCGTCGAGACGCCGGAGAAAACCCACGGGTTCGCCTGCGGCACAGAGGAGCCCCAGGCCCGCTGGGTCGCGGCGCGGCTCAACGAGTTATTCGCCCTCGACGCGTAGCTCAGTTCATCACCCCGACCGCCCGTTCATGGTGTGTCCGGATCTGCGCGGTTCTTGGCGACGAAACCCGGGCCCTTCGGCAGTCGCACGCGCATCCGCGCGTCACCCACGATCAGCCGGGCGTCGTGGCTGTTCAGCAACCAGCTGCACGCCCAGTTGAACAGCACACGGACGCGGTTGCGGAAGCCGACCAGAAAGGCGATGTGGACGCCCGCCCACAGCAGCCAGGCCGGGAACCCCGCCACCTGTAACCCCCCGATGCTCGCGACCGCTCGGTTTCGACCGATGATCGCCATCGAGCCCTTGTCTCGATAGCGGAACGTCCCGCGCTCCGGCAGGGGCCCCGACGACTCCAGCTCCGCACGGATCGCCCGCCCCGCGTGCTGGCCCATCTGCATCGCAACCTGTGCCACGCCGGGCAGCGCATGATCCGCCCCCGCGGGCGTGAACGACGCGAGATCGCCGACGACGAAGACGCGCTCGTGTCCAGCGATGTGCAGGTCGGGCTCAACGATCACGCGGCCCGACCCGTCGAGCGGCACCCCGAGCGTCTCGGCGATCGGGGCGGCTCGGACGCCGGCGGCCCAGAACACGTTGTTCGCGGCGATGAACTCCTCACCGACGCGCACGCCGTCGGCGCTGACGTCGGTCACAGTGGACTCAAGCCGGACCTCCACGCCCAGGCGCCCCAGGTCGGCGGCGGCCCTGCGGCTGAGCTTCTCGGGGAACGACTCGAGAAGCCGCGACCCACCCTGGATGAGGATCACCCGCGCCGTCGCCGTGTCGATGTTCTTGTATTCGCGCGGGAGTGTGCGGCCGGCGATTTCCTTGATGGCGCCGGCGAGTTCGACGCCCGTCGGGCCGCCCCCGACGATCGCGAACGTCAGCAGCGCGCGCTGGGCGTCGGGATCGCCCTCGTGCTCTGCCGATTCGAACGCGAGCAGCATCCGTCGGCGGATTTCCGTCGCGTCGGCGATCGACTTCAGTCCGGGCGCGTGCTCGGCCCACCCGCCATTCCCGAAGTAGGTCTGCCCGACGCCGGCGGCGAGCACCAGATAGTCGAACGGGATCGCGCCGTCCTCGACCTCGACCCGCGCCTCCGCGAGATCGATCCCCGTCACTTCCGCGAGCGTCACAATGGCATCGCCCGGGTCACGCAGGACCGCCCGGATCGGCTGGCTGATGCTCGCGGGCGAGAGCGACGCGGTCGCGACCTGATAGAGCAGCGGCTGGAAAAGATGATGGTTCGCACGATCGAGCACGGCGACATTCGCATCGACGCCGCGCAGCGCTCGGGCCGCAGCGAGTCCGCCGAATCCTCCCCCGATGATGATGACGTTCGGCCGGTCGGCCCGGCGGTCGGTCGGCATACGTTGGCTCCGTGCGCTGGCCTTCCCCGATCTACCGCCCCCGCCGGTCGCGCAGCGTCTCGTCGTAGAACGCCGCGAGGTCGCCGCGGAGCTTCTCCAGATCCGGGCGATGCACGTACATCATGTGCCCGGCCTCGTAGTAGCGAACACGGACGTTGTCGCGCAGCTCCGGACGGAGCTGCAGGTGATCGACGGTGTAGTCGGCCGCAAAGTACGGCGTCGCGGCGTCGTAGTAGCCGGAGGCCACGAAGACATTCATGTAGGGCTGCTGGTGCATCGCGCTGCGCAGCCGCTCGCCCAGGTTGGTGATGCCCAGCCCGGAGCCGGTGCCGTACGACCACGGGCGGACCTCGCCGGTCAGCACTCGATAGTCGGCGTCGGTCTTGTAGCCCAGATCCTCGCGGACATAGCGGTTGAACGCCGCCGTGTAGACGCCCCGGATCGCCCCGTATGACGGGTCGTACTCGTACGAATCGCCCGCGTCGTCCCGGTCCTGGCCGGTGAACCGCGAGTCGAGACGCCCGACGGTCAGGCCGCGCTCTCTGAGCAGCTCCTTGGCGAACGCCGACAGCGGGACGCGCAGGTTCGAGTCGAGGATGAACTCGGGGTCGAGGCCCGTGAACTCGCCGAGTCGGCGGGCGATGTCCGCCTCCTGATCCTCGCTCAGCCGGGCGCCCTGCATGAGCGCGAGCGCGTAGTCGGTCGTCGCGAAACGCTCGGCGTCGCGCAGCACGTCGCGGAGCGGGCGGTCCTGGTTGCGGGGCGGCAGCGCGTCGTGGAAGTGCGCCGTCGCGACGTAGGTTGGAAGGATCAGCGGGTAGGGCAGGTCGTGCCCGTCGAGGTAGCGGATCGTCAGCATGTCGAGCACGGCCGAGACCAGCACAACGCCGCGGGTCGCGATGTGGTGGTCGTTCCAGAGCTCGGCCGCCAGGCCCGCTGCCCGGAATGTCCCGTAGCTCTCGCCCGCGAGGAAGATCGGGCTGCCCCAGCGCTCGTGCTCGCCCAGGTAGAGACGGATGAACTCTGCGATCGAATCCAGGTCCTCCTCGACGCCGTGAAACTCGGACTTCTCGACTCCCTCGACGGGACGGGAGTAGCCGGTCGAGACCGGGTCGATAAAGACCAGGTCGGTCTTGTCGAGAAGCGAGAGCTCGTTGGGGACGGTGTCGTAGGGCGGCGCGCCGGGGTTCCCAAAATCATCGGCGTAGTCCACGCGGTACGGGCCGAATAGCCCCATGTGCAGCCAGATCGAGGAGGACCCGGGGCCTCCGTTGAAGACGAAGGTGATCGGGCGGTCCTCGGCGGCGTTGCTCGTCCGCGAGTAGGCGATGTGGAAGACGTGCGCGAGCGGTTCGCCGTCGTCGTCATTGATGGTCAGCGTGCCCGTCCTGGCCTCGTAGGCAACCACCCGTCCGGCGATCGAGACGCTGCCGGAGCTCGTCACGATCGTGGGATCGGTGTCGGGCGTCGATTCCTGCGCGGCGGCGACGGGGTGCAACGCGGCGAGCGCTGCGGCGATGGAGGCGACGGCGAAAGATCTGCTCAACATGGGCCGGAGCGTACCGCAAGACGGCTCGCCTGTAGGCTGGTTTCATGATCAACGCCCGATGGATCGCGTTGGCGGCGTGGCTGCTGGTCCTGACCGGCGCCGCGGCCCAGAACGGCTCGTCAGAGCTCGGCCCGGAGCGGATCACCGCCTTCGACGCGATGCTCAACGTCCGCCCGGACGGCGTGCTCGAGGTCGAAGAAACGATCACGGTCGTCGTCCGCGGCGACGGCTTCAAGCGGGGCATCTTCCGGACGATCCCAACCCTGCTCCGGACCGAGCTCTGGACGCGCAAGGACGCCGGCTTTCGGATCACCGAGGTACTACGAGACGGGCGGCCCGAGCCGTACGTCATCGAGCCCGGGTTCGGGCTGCTGACCCTCCGGATCGGGCGCGAGGACTTCATGCTCCCACACGGCGAGCACGTCTACACGATCCGGTACGTCGCCCCGAATCAGCTGCGCCATCGCGAGAGCACCGACGAGCTGTACTGGAACGTCACGGGCGACGAGTGGGGCTTCCGCATGGACCGGGTCACGGCCGTGGTCCGCTACCCGGGCGCCGCGGGCGAGCCGCTCGACGTCTCGTCGTACTCGGGGCCGCGCGGCACGACGACAACCGACGCGTCGGCCGAGTCGGCCGCGGGCGAGGTGCGTTACGTCCTTGAGCGCGGTCTCGCGCCCGGTCACGGGCTGACCGTCTCGGTCTCGTGGCCGACGGTCGCCGTCGATCGCCCGACGACGTTGGACAAGATAGCGACCGCGTTCGCGAGCGACCCGCTCGGCACAGCGATGGTCGTCGGCGGGCTTCTTCTCGGCGCGTACTACTGGATGATGTGGAACCTCTTCGGGCGCGAGCCGCGGGCAAACCCGCTGCCGGAGCCGTCCGGCCCGCCGGTGCACATCGCGCCGGCCTCGGTCCGCTACCTGCGCCGCCAGGGGCATGACAACGCGTGCGTGACCGCGTCGATCCTGAACATGGGCGCCGCCGGCTGCCTCGACATCGAGCAGACCGACGACGAGAAACGCCCGCGCCTGCGCAAGCGTGATCAGGACCCCGCCTTCGAGCACGAGGCCGCCCTCTACGACCGCATCTTCCAGGGCGAAGACACCAGGCTGCTCGGCGGATCGAGCAGCGCGGCGGTGATCGAGGGCGTCCAGCGGCACGCGAAGCGGCTCGCGACGACCCACAAGGGCACGCACTTCGTGACCAACCGCGGCCACTTCTGGATCGGCTTCCTGCTGATCGCGCTCGGCTGGATCGCCGGGCTCGTGATGATCGCGGTCCGCCTCGGCGGCGTCGCGGCGCTGATCGGCGGGCTGACGCTCTTCCTGCTCGTCTGGTCCTTCATCGCGGCGGCGCTCGGCGCGGCGATCCACAAAGGCTTCACCACCCGCGGCCAGCGCGGGCAGGCGATCGCGTTGTCCGTGTTCGGCCTGCCGTTCTTCGGGGTCGAGATCGCGCTGCTCGTCGGGATCACGGCGCTCAACTCGATCATCCTCGCGCTGGCGATGGTCGCGGTCGGTGGCGTGTTGGTCGCCGCGTGGCGCGCGCTGCCGCGCGTGACACCCAAGGGACGCAAGCTGCTCGACGAGATCGACGCCTACGAGGCCCGGCTCGACCGCCTCGCCGCGCGGCGCGTCGACGACGGAAGCGAAGGCGAGGTCAAGCTCGAGGCGCTGAATCGGGAGCTGCCCTACGCCGTGGCGCTCGGTCGCGAGCGAGAGTGGGAGAAGCTCTTCGAGGGCCTCGCCGAAGCCGCGGTGCGCGACGGGCAGGATCCCGACGACTGGGTCCGGCGCAGCATCCCCTACTACGGCTTCACCGCCGGCCTCGCGGGCGGATCCGGCTCGCTGACCGATTCGCTGTCATCCGGACTGACGGGCTCGCTCGCGACCTCGGCCACGGCGGCCTCGAGCGGATCGGGCGGCGGCGGGTTCTCAGGCGGAGGCGGCGGCGGAGGGGGCGGCGGCGGCTGGTGACGCGCTAACCTC
This sequence comes from Planctomycetota bacterium, assembly GCA_038521625.1. GTDB lineage: Bacteria > Planctomycetota > Phycisphaerae > Phycisphaerales > UBA1924 > JBCBKP01. The sequence goes on along the minus strand of JBCBKP010000003.1, from coordinate 126,306 downwards.
GCGATATGACGACCGCCACCGACACGCCGCCCGCGACCGAGAGCCTCAAGGCCACGACCGACGAGTTCCTCGCCATCGAGGCGAAGATCCGCGAGGGCGGCGGCCCCAAGGGCGCCGAGCGCCAGCACAAGCACGGCCGCCTGACCGCGCGCGAGCGCATCGACAGGCTCGTCGACGGGGGCGGCTTCTTCCAAGAGCTCGGCCTCTGGGCCGCGTACGAGATGTACAAAGAGCACGGCGGCGCGCCCGGCGCCGGCGTGGTCACCGGCGTCGGCCCGGTCCACGGGCGGCCGCACATGATCATCGCCAACGACGCGACGGTGAAGGCCGGCGCGTTCTTCCCGATGACCTGCAAGAAGATCATCCGCGCCCAGGAGATCGCGATCCGCGGTCGCCTGCCGCTGATCTACCTGGTGGACTCGGCCGGCGTCTTCCTGCCGCTCCAGGAAGACGTCTTTCCCGACACCGACGACTTCGGTCGGATCTTCCGCCACAACGCGGTGATCTCGGCGGCGGGCATCCCGCAGATCGCGGCGATTATGGGCAACTGCGTCGCCGGCGGCGGCTACCTGCCCGTGCTCTGCGACACGCTGCTGATGACAGAAGGCTCCGGGCTGTACCTGGCCGGCCCGGCGCTGGTGAAGGCCGCGATCGGCCAGGAGGTCACCGACGAGGAGCTCGGCGGCGCCGAGATGCACGCGGCGATCAGCGGCACGATCGACTTCAGGGAGCCGGACGACGAGGCGTGCCTCGTCCGCGTGCGGGAGCTTGTGAGCAAGTACGCGCCGACCGGCCTGACAGAGATCTCTCGCCGACTCGATCGTGCACTGCACACGCAGTTCAAGCACTTCGACGCATCCTCCCAGGAGATGCGCGACCTGTTTGATGCCGTCGCCAAGAAGATCGAGTCGACTGGCCTCTCGGACGCGACTCGCGAGGAGTTTGCGACCGAGGCCGTCGAGGAGTACATCCGTAGAGATCTGCGGCATGTGCCAGAGATCATCGCGCGTGAAGTTTCGATCCGCGAGCCCAAACGAGCAATGGCATTCCTGCGCGGAATCGTGGGCGAGCCATCCGCCAGCGCAGCACGCGCAGTCTCCCCCATTACCGACGCGGCCAACATTTACGACGTCTTCACCGACAAGCCGGGCGAGCAGTACGACGCCCGCGACCTGATCGCCTGCTTCGTCGACGGGAGGGTCCTCGACGACGGCGAGGGCAACGAGTCCCTCCAGCCCGACTTCGACGAGTACAAGGCCGACTACGGCAAGTCGATCGTCTGCGGCTACGCGCGGCTGGGCGGGCGGCCGGTCGGGATCGTCGCGAACCAGAAGAAGCTCGTCGACAAGACCAACGCCGGCGGCAAGGCCGGGCCCAGCAAGACCACGCAGATGCCCGGCGTGATCTACGACGATTCGGCAGAGAAGGCCGCGCGGTTCATCATGGACTGCAACCAGCGCCGCATCCCGCTCGTCTTCCTGCACGACACGACCGGCTTCATGGTCGGGCGCGACAGCGAGCAGGGCGGCATCATCCGGGCGGGCGCGAAGATGGTCAATGCGATGTCGAACTGCGTCGTGCCCAAGATCGTCGTGATCCTCGGCGGCAGCTACGGCGCGGGCAACTACGCGATGTGCGGGCGGGCGTTCGACCAGTTCATGGCGCTCGCCTGGCCCGGCAGCAAGTGCGCCGTAATGGGCGCCGCCCAGGCCACCGGAACGCTCGCCATGATCGAGGAGCGCGCCCGCCAGCGCCGCGGCGAGGAGATCGACGAGGCGACCCACACGCAGATCTTGGGCGCCGTCCGCGCCAGCTACACCGAACAGCAGGACATCCGCCACGGGGCGGCGCGGGGCTGGGTCGACCGGATCATCCAGCCGCACGAGACCCGCCGGGAGCTCATCGCGGCGCTCGAGGCCGCCGACGGCTGGGATTCTGGTCCGACGGGCAACCAGCCCTTCCAGACCGGCGTGCTGCAGACATGATCGCCCGCTGACCGAAACACTCCCGGTGCGCAACCGTCACCAGGCCATGCCAGTCGCCCTGATCCTCCTGCTGCTCTTGGGCGCCTGCGCCTCGACGCCAGAACCGACGGGCAACCTCGCCGAACCATCGCCCGCGCCGGCCGTGGTCCCGCTCGCCGTGCTCGAGATCGAACGCGAATCGGCGACGCACACCTCGTCCTCGACGCTCGCCCGCTCGGTCGAGGGCAGCCCGATCGAACTCCGCACGTTCGGCGACGGTCCCGCCCGGGTGCTGCTCATCGGCCTCATCCACGGCAGCGAGCCCGAGGGCTACGAGCAGTTCGAGAGCCTCTGGGACACCATCGCGACCGACGAGACCGCCCGCCGCGCCACCCTGCACGCGATCCCCTCGATGAACCCCGACGGCCACGGCCGCGGCAGCCGATACAACGTCAACGGCATCGACCTCAACCGCAACTGGCCCGCCTCGAACTTCAGCCCGAGCCGCCGTCGCGGCGACCGACCCCTGAGCGAGCCGGAGACCGCGGCCGTCCACGCACACCTCGAGTCGTTCGCGCCCGACCTGCTGATCGTCTTCCACTCCATTTCGTCCGGCCCGTTCGTCGATCCCGACGGCCCGGCGCTCGGCGCGGGCGCGGCGTTCGTCGCCGCCGCCGCCGAGGTCGATCCGCGCTGGCGCCTGCTGCCCGACTTCACCAATCCCGCCGGCTCGCTCGGGTCGTACGCGGGGCTCGACCGCGGCATCCCGACGCTGACGATCGAGTTTGACCGGGGCCAGGACGCGGCGCTCGCGCGCGAGGCCGCCGCCGCCGGAGTGCTCGCGGCGATTGCGTCGCTCGGTCGCTGAGACCGCTACTCCGGACCTGCGATGGCGGGCCCGACCCGGGGCTGAGGCAGCTCGACCCGGAAGCCCGGCGCGACCAGCCGCTCGGCCACGAACTCGTGCCGGATCGACGGTGTCCCCGGGCGCGTGCCCGTGTCGAGCGACAGGACCGTGAAGACGATCTCGGCCTGACCATCCGACTCGACGAGCGCGGCCAGGACCCCCGTGCTCAACTCGCCCGCGAAGCCCGATTCGATCGTGCCGCGCCCGTTGCACTCGCAGCCCATCCCACCGTCGCGCTCGACGGGCGCGACGGATCGAGCGCCCGCCGGAGTCATGACAGACTGGTACTCATCGTTGCCGACGCCGATGAGCTCGGCGGTCCCGAGGGCCTGCTCGATGCCCCCGGCCCGAACGCCGATCTGGATCGTTGCGCGCCCGTCCGGTCCGAGATCGGTCAGCTCGAAAGCGCCGTCCACGATCACCGCTTCGTCCGCACCCGAGCGCACGCGCAGCTCCTCGGTCACGCGGAGCGCCGACTCGAGCCACGCGCGATCGCCGGGCGGGATCGTGCCCGTCGCATCGGACTCCACGACCTCGAACGCCAGCTCGCCGACCCATCCTCCCTCCGCGTCGAGCATCGCCCCGGTCATCTGTTCCAGGATCAGCGGTCGCACCCCGATGTTGCCGCGACCGAACCCGAGGTACGGCTCGATGATCGATCCGACCTGTGCCGTCCCGCTGGTCGGCTCGTGCGGCATCTCGAACGTCGCGACGACGCGGCGGCGGTCGGACCCATCGCGTGTGAAGTAGAACGAATCGGAGCGTGCCCCGCCCGCCGGCAGCGCACCGCTCACCGGCAGCAACGCGCCGATCCGGTATTCGACCTGATCCTGCCAGCCGGGCGCCCGGCCGTCCCAGGACGCGACCACCTGGACCTCCTGGCCCGGGCGGAACGGGCCGCCCCAGGCCCAGTGCAGCTCGATGCCGGGTCGCTCGAACAAGCCGCGCCAGCGCTCCGGATCCGCCCGCCGATACGGCGCGATGAAGGCGCCGGCGATATCGTCGAGCGGACGGTTCACCGAACTCGACCGAGGATCGCCTTCCGAGTCGGCGAGTTCGGCGACATAGGTCTTGATCTCCGGCTCGAGGAGCTCCGCGCCGAGTTCCTCGCCGATGAGCCCCGAGTGGACGAGCGACGCGAACGCCCAGGCGTTCGTCCCGCCGGTCGAGCCGTGCCTCGCACCGTCGACAAGCTCTCGGGCGTACGCCTCGAACGGCTCTCCCGTGAACGAACCCGCAAAGACGCGGCCCTCGAGTTCGAATGCCGCCTCTGTTGGCGACACCAGCGCGACCCCGTCCCCGAGGGAGATCCCGACGAGGGTGGGCGTGCTGAGGCCTGAGGCGATCGAGATCCCGGACATCGATGCCGCGAGAGGCGTCAGCGCGAGCAAGACCGCGACCGCGCCGAACGCGATCCTCCGCGGGCCACGCTCGCGGAGCCCCCACCGCACAGCGATGGACTTCCTCGGCGTCGGCTTCAACCAGAACCGCCGCCCGCACTCCGGGCAACAACCGGGGACGTCCTGGGCCATCCCAGCCAGCGAGAACCGGCAGCCGGCGCAGAACGGCTCCTGCGCCCGGACCGTGCGCCCGATCAGACCGCTGAAAAAGACGATCACGCCGACGAAGAACGCCAGAACCGCAACGAGACCGATCAGAGCCGCCATGCATCATCCCCTGCTCGCGGACCTATCCCGGTACGGCCGGGATACGGCCTGGTTCGGGATCGGCCGGCACGGAATTCAGCGCGTCTCTCGAGTCACCAGGCCGGGTCGCTCTTCGCCGCCGGCTCGGGATACCCCAGCACGCGGAACGCGTCGTCCTTCAGCTCCATCCCGAGCAGGGCGCACGTCTCGTCCATCCGCATCCGCTTGTAGCGGTTGCCGCTGACGCCGTTGACGATCTCGAAGGTGATCCCCTCGACCTCGATCGACCTGGCGATCAGCTCCGACATGTCGTCCGGCGAGATGTACGCCGTCATGTCACGCATGTTGAGCTTGGTCGTCGGCTCCAGCTTCTCGCGGAAGTTCGCGATCCGGATGCACACCGCCGACATGCCCCGCTTGTAGGCGAGGTGGCAGGCGAGCGCCTCGCCAAACACCTTGCACACGCCGTAGAGATTGTCCGGGCGCACCGGGTGCGTCACGTCCGGCTGCACGTCCTTGGGGTACGCCTCGATGGTCTGGGCGCTGCTCGCGTACACCAGCCGCCCCACGCCGGCCTCGGCCGCGGCCTCGAGGACGTTGTACACGCCGATCAGGTTCGGGCCGAGCAGGTGCTCGTGGAAGTCCGCGACCGGGTCGACGTGCCCCGCCAGGTGCACGATCGCGTCGCAGCCCTCGGCCGCGCTGCGGCAGGCCGCCCGGTCGGTCACGTCGAAGACCAGCGGGTCGCCGTCGGCGTGCGGCGCCAGGGCGTTCAGGGCCCCGGCGTTGAGGTCCGCCAAACGGAGCCTGAACCGCTCGGCGTTGCGCTGCACGAAGTTCCGGCCGATCCGGCCCGCGGCGCCGGTCACGAGGACGAGTGGTCTGGTAGCCATGCCGCGAAGATACCGGGCGGCGGTGGCTACCGTTGACGCCCGGAGGAGACCGCGATGCGAAGAACGAATGTCATCTTGCTCGCCGCCTGCGTGTGCCCGCTGCCGGGGTGCGTATTCGGCGACATCCGCGACCAGCTCGTGCAGGTGAACGCGAACATGGAGCGCCTCGATGATCGTGTCGTCGGCCTGGAGGAGACGGTGATCGAGCTCAATCAGGAGCGGCTCGCCGCCCTCGATCGTCTCGAGTCGATCGAGGTGTCGCTCGCCGACATCGACGACCACCTGGCGTCTCTCCGCAGGACGATCAGCAACATCGACTCGACGATCCCGTTCCTCGAGATCGCCGATGAGGAGGAGCCGGCGCCCGAACCCGCCGAAGGAGACGGCTCGTGAACGCGAAGCCCCGCGTCGCCGTCGCGACCCTGCGAGACCGCGAGCCCTACGTCCTGGACGACGACCCCGTGTTCGTCGAGGCCCTGAACGGCGCGGGAGCCGCGGGCGAGCTCGTGAACTGGGACGACCCGCACGACTGGTCGGGCTTCGACGCGGTCGTGATCCGATCGCCCTGGGACTACTTCGACAAGCGGGCCGCCTTTCGCGACTGGGTCGATCACGTCGACACTGTCAGCCTGCTGTTGAACCCGGCGCGGATCGTGCACATCAACGACGACAAGATGTACCTCCGCGACCTCCGCGAGCGCGGCATCCCGATCGTCCCCACCGAGTTCATCGATCCCGCCTCGCCCCGCGCCGCCCGCGACGTCGCGGCCGAGCACGGCTGGGCCAAGATCGCGATCAAGCCAGCCCTCGGCGGCGGGGCCTCGGGCCTGCTCGTCACCGAACCGACCGATGAGGCCGAGCGGCATCTCGTGGCACTCCTCGCCGCGGGGCCGGTACTCATCCAGCCGTTCCTGGAGAGCATCTACGACACCGGCGAGGTCTCGGTCGTGCTGATCGGGGGCGAGTACAGCCACGCCGTCCGCAAGACGCCGACCGGCGGCGATCACCGCGTCCAGATCGAGTACGGCGGGAGGTACGAGCTCGCGGAGCCGAGCGAGGCCGCGATCGACGTCGCCCTGCGCACATTCGCGTGTTTCCCAGAGGGGGCGCTCTACGCCCGGATCGACATGCTCGAGCCAGATTCTGATCCCAAGGTCATCGAGGCCGAGCTGGTCGAGCCCGAGCTGTTCTTCCGGATGCTTCCCGAGTCGGCGGATCGCATGGCACGCCTGACGCTCGACCGGATCGCCGCGAGTACGCGGTGACTCTCACCAGCCCCAGCTCCCCTCGATGCCCTTGAACGGGCCCGCGTAGCCGCTCGTGACCCAGCCGCTGTAGAACCCGCCGGGCTGCGGCTCCGCCCGCTCGTCGCCGACGAAGCACGCGCCGCCCCGCTCGATGAACGGCCCGGCGTAGAACGAGAGCATGCCCCGCAGCTCCGCGAATCTCGGCACCGGGCGCTCGTAGCTGAACGCCACGGCCTCGAGCAGAATCTCACCCACGACGACATCCCAGTAGGTCGCGGCGCCCTTCCACTCGCAGTGCGTCTTGCCGCGCGGCGACGCCCGGACGAAGCGCTCGTCCACGTCGGCCCTGGGGAAGAAATAGACCGGCGGATGGCTGGTCTCGAGCACCATCAGCCCGGCCTCGGTCGCCGCGACGACCTCGCCGCCCAGCCCGATCCGCAGGGATCCGCGGACGCGCTCGAGCGCGGGCGGGCGCGGGAAGTCCCAGACGCTGCGCTGGCCCGCCTTGATCGGGTCGGGCTTGGGATGGCCGAGACGCTTGCCGAACACGCCCGCGGGTTCGCCGCGCGGCCGGCGCGCGATTCGCCCCGGTAGGATGCCCGCGATGGCCGAGACCGTCCGAATCACCGACGTCGCCCCGCGCGACGGCCTGCAGAACGAGCCCGGCGCGGTCCCGACACCCGGCAAGGCCGAGCTCGTCCGGGCCCTCGAGGCGTCCGGCGTCGCCGAGGTCGAGGTCTCCAGCTTCGTCAGCCCGAAGTGGATCCCGCAGCTCGCCGACGCCGCCGAGTTGTTCGCGGAGCTGGGGCCGACCAAACGCGAGGGCGTCTGCTACTCGGCGCTGGTCCCCAACGCGAAGGGCATGCAGCGGCTCGTCGAGATCAACGCCGAGGCCGACCGGCGCCTCATCGACAAGGCCGCCGTCTTCACCGCCGCCTCGGAGACCTTCAGCCAGAAGAACACCAACGCCACGATCGACGAGACGATCGAGCGCTTCGGGCCGGTGATGGCGATGGCCAGCGAGCACGGGCTGCCCGTCCGGGGCTACGTCTCCTGCGTCGTCGCCTGCCCCTACGAGGGCCCGATCGAGCCCGCCAAGGTCGCCGACGTCTGCGAGCGTCTCGCGGAGATCGGCGTGGACGAGATCGACCTCGGCGACACGATCGGCGAGGGCACGCCCGAGACGATCGCCGCGGTGCTGCTCGCCGTCGTCGAACGCCTCGGCGGCAAGCGCACCAACAGCCGGGGCGAGCCGTACATCACGCTGCACCTGCACGACACCTTCGGGCGGGCCGCCGACTGCGTGACCGAGGCGCTCGCCATCGGCGTCCGCAGCTTCGACGGATCGGCCGGGGGCCTCGGCGGCTGCCCGTTCGCCTCGACGCCCGGCCGGCGTGCGCCCGGCAACATCCAGACCGACCTGCTCGTGCACACGATCGAGGACGCCGGGTTCCAGACCGGCGTGGACCGGGCGCGGCTCGCGCACGCCTCGGCGATCGCCGAGCGGCTCGTCGCCGCCGCGCGACTCGAGGCGGGCGCCTCGCCCGATCCGGAGAGCGGGCCATGATCGAGTGTCTGACAAGGGACTCGATCTGCGAGATCACGCTGAATCGGCCCGAGAAGCGCAACGCGCTGACGCCCGAGATGCTGGCCGAGCTCGCATCGCACGCCGAGGCCCTCGCCCGCTCCGAAGCCCACGCCGCGGTCGTCGCGGCCGAGGGCCCGGCCTTCTGCGCCGGATTCGATCTGTCGTACTGCCGGGGGCCCGAGGGCCCGCGCGTCATGCGGGCATTCCTCGCCGATCTGTCCCGGACGATCGTGGCGTTCCGAGCCGCCCCCATGCCGATCGTGATGACGGTGCAGGGCCCGGCGCTGGCCGGCGGCTGCGCCCTGCTCGGCGGCGCCGACGTCGTTGTCGCGTCACGCAACGCGACCTTCGGCTACCCGGTCGTCCGCCTCGGCGTCTCGCCGGCGGTCAGCGCCCCGTTCCTGCGCCAGTCGGTCGGCGACGGTCCCTGCCGCGCCCGACTGCTCGACCCCGGACCGATCGACGCCGAGCGGGCGCACGACCTCGGGCTGGTGCACGAGCTCTGCGAGGACGCGGCGCAGGCCGAGGCGAAGGCCGACGCCATCGCCCGGGCGCTCTGGGCGAAGCCGCGGGGCGGGATCGCCGCCACCAAGCGGTGGCTGAACGAGTTCACCGACCCGGGCGATACGGCGGCCGCCGCGCTCGACGTCTCGACGTCGCTCACCGACGGCGACGAAACGCGGGCGATGCTCGAGGCGTTCTTTCAGACGAGGGACCCATGACGACCGACCATGCCACACTCACGATCGATGGCCCGGTCGCGCGGCTCGCGCTCAACCGCCCGGAGCAGCGAAACGCGCTCTCGGTCGAGTTGCTCGACGGGCTGCACGCCCGGGTCGAAGAGCTCGAAGCCGCACCGGGCGTGAAGGTCACGGTCGTCACGGGCGCGGGCCGGGCGTTCTGCGCCGGGATGGACCTCAAGCAGGTCGTCATCGCCGAGTCGGGCGACCCCGAGCTGCCCCACCGGCTGCTGAGCTCGCTCGGAAGGCTCACGCTCCGTCTGCGTGCGCTGCCCTCGGTCGTCGTCGCACGCGTGAACGGCGCCGCGATCGGCGGCGGCTGCGGGCTCGCCTGCGTCTGCGACATCGCGGTCACGCACGGGGACGCGAAGCTGGGCTTCCCGGAGGTCGATCTCGGGCTCTGCCCCGCCGTGGTCGCGCCGGTGCTCGTCCGCAAGATCGGCCCGGGCCAGGCCAGGCGGGTCCTCCTCTCGGGCGGCGTGATGGACGGCCACCACGCGCACACCCTCGGGATCGTTGACGAGGTCTCGGACTCGAGGGAATCGCTCGACGAGACGACCGACGCCATCGTCGGGCGGCTGGCCGCGGGCGGCGCCGACGCGCTCGCCGCGACCAAGTCGCTCGTCAACCGGCTGGACGGCTCGCTCGACGCGTCGGTCGTCGAGCGGGGCGCCCGGCTCTCCGCGGACGTCCTCGCGACCGCCGAAGCCCAGGCGATCCTCGCAGCCCGCCTCGAGAAGTAAGACATGCACGGACCCGAACTCGCCCGACTCATCGACCACACGCTCCTCAAGCCCGATGCGCAGCGCGCGGCGTACGAGCGGCTCTGCGACGAAGCGACCGAGCACGTCTTCTTCTCGGTCTGCGTTCCGCCCTCGCGGATCGAGTTCGCGAAGGCCCGGCTCGACGGGTCGAGCGTCAAGATCGCGACCGTCATCGGGTTCCCGAACGGCTACTCGACCGCGAGATCCAAGCGGTTCGAGGCCGAGGACGCGCTCTCGATCGGCGCGGACGAACTCGACATGGTGATCGACGTCGGCCGTCTCAAAGAGGGCGATCGCGACGCCGTCTCGCACGACCTCCGCGCGGTCGTCGAGTCGGGCGGCCACGTCAAGGTCATCATCGAGACCGCCCTGCTCACGGACGACGAGAAGCGCCTCGCCTGCGAGCTCGCGGTCGACGCCGGCGCACACTTCGTCAAGACCTCCACCGGCTTCGCGGGCGGTGGCGCCACACCCGACGACGTCCGCCTCATGCGCGCCGTGGTCGGCCCCGACGTCGGCGTCAAAGCATCGGGCGGGATCAGGACCTTCGAGGATGCGATGCGCATGGTCGAGGCCGGCGCCACACGCCTCGGCTGCTCCGCCTCGGTCGCGATCGTCGGCGGGGCGCCCGCCTAGAACCGGTCAACCCCGAGGACCCGCGCCATGACAGACCTCCCGACAGGACCGCTCCCCATCGAGATCGATAGCTCGACCGGCAAACGCGTCGCGGTCGTGACGATCGAGCAGCCCGGCAAGCCGGTCGTGGTGATGGACGAGCCGCTGCTCCGACGGATGGACGCGACCTTCGACGCGCTGCCGGCCGAGATCCAGGGCCTCGTGCTCGTCTCGGGCAGCGCCCGGGTCTTCGTCGCCGGCGCCAATCTCGAGTCGATCCGCGATCTGCCCGACGGCGACCTCGCCGCGTACCTCCGCTACGGCCAGACGGTCTTCGGCAAGATCGCCCGCCTGCCCTGCCCGACGGCCGCCGCGATCAACGGCGCCGCCCTCGGGGGCGGCATGGAACTCGCAATGCACTGCGACGGTCTCGTCGCGGCGCCCGGCCCCAAGCCATACCCCGTCGGGCTGCCCGAGGCCGGGCTCGGCATCTGCCCGGGCTGGGGCGGGACCAACCTGCTCCCCGCGCGCATGGACCCCGCCCAGGCCATCCGCCTGACCGCCGCGGGCAAGCCGATCACCTTCAACGACGCAAGCGCCGCCGGCCTATTCGACGCCGTCGCCGAGAGCGCCGAGTCGCTTCGCCAGACCGCGGTCGAGTGGGTCGCGGAGCAGCCCGCGAAGGGCGACCCCGGACGCTCACCCGGCAGCGACGGCCTCCCCTCGGTCCGCATCGACGCCGCCAAGCACACGGCGGCCGTCCTCGGGGCGCTCGACGCCGTCAAGGGCGATCTTCCGGACACCGGTCCCGCCCGGGCGGTCGCGGAGTGCGTCAACGTGGGCCTGCTGCAGGGCTGGGAGGCGGCGCTCGAGGCCGAGATCCGCTGCCTCGTCGAGCTTCGAAGCAGCCCCGAAGGCCGCGCGGGCATCGCGGCGTTCTTTGAGAAGTCCGCGAAGAAGGGTGGATAGACGGCATTCCGGGGCGAATCCGGGGAATGCGGAATCCGTTTGGGTTCCCTCCGCGAAACTGTGTTGCTACAGTCCCCCGCTGCGGGAGGACCGCCGCGTCGAACGAGCCGATGTAGTCCACGCGCGGTCACACCGCACCCGAGACGGCGAGCACCGCCGAGGAGTCTGACGATGGCCGATCTCAAGCAGATGAAGGGCGTGTCGGAGAAGGACCGCAAGATGATCGAGGAGGCCGAGACCCTCCTCGGCCCCGAGCCCACGGCCATGGGCGTGATGAAGAACTACTTCTGGGGCAACATCCGCTCCGATCTGCTCTTCCCGTACCCCGAGATCGCCAAGACCAGCCCCGAGGAGACGGCGACCTGCGACCGCCTGCTCGCCGAGCTCGAGGAGTACCTGAAGAACGAGCACCCGTCGATTCAGATCGACCAGGAGCAGTACGTCCCCGAGTGGGCGCTGAAGCGGCTCTTCGATCTCGGCGTGCTCGGCATGACCATCCCGAAGGAGTTCGGCGGCCTGGGCATGGGCATCACCAGCTACAACCGCGTGCTCGAGATGATCGGCAAGTACTGCGGCTCGACGGCGGTGATCGTCTCCGCCCACCAGTCGATCGGCTGCAAGGCGGTCATGCTGTTCGGCACCGATCGGCAGAAGGCCGAGTGGCTCCCGCACCTCGCCAAGGACTGGCTGAGCGCGTTCTGTCTGAGTGAGCCCAACGTCGGCTGCGACGCCGGCGGCCAGGAGACCCACTGCGAGCTGAGCGAGGACGGCGAGCACTACATCCTCAACGGCGAGAAGAAGTGGGCGACCAGCGGCGCCATCAGCGGCCTCTTCACCGTCATGGCCAAGCAGAAGATGCCCGACGGCAAGGAGAAGGTCACCGCGCTGGTCTGCACGCCCGACATGCCGGGCATCGACATCTTCAGCAAGAACCGCAGCAAGTGCGGCATCCGCGGCACCTGGCAGGCGCGGATCAAGTTCACCGACGTCAAGGTCCCGAAGTGGCACCTGCTCCACAAGGAGGGCAAGGGCCTGAACGTCGCGCTGACCTGCCTGAACTACGGTCGCTGCACGCTCTCGGCCGGCATGCTCGGCGGCGCCCGCCGCGCCATGGACCAGGGCATCAAGTGGGCCCGCACGCGGTACCAGTTCGAGCGCCCGCTGAGCGACTTCGATCTGGTGAAGCAGAAGATCGCCCGCATGGCCGCGTACACCTACGCGATGGACGCGGTGCTCTACATGACCACCGGCTTCCTCGACCGCCACGACGAGGACATCATGGTCGAGACCGCGGTCTGCAAGGTCTTCTGCTCGGAGATCGGCTGGCGGACGGTCAACGACGCCGTGCAGATCATGGGCGGCGAGAGCTACATGACCGAGAACGAGGTCGAGCGGATCTTCCGCGACAGCCGCATCAACACGATCGTCGAGGGCGCGAACGAGGTCATGCAGTCGTTCGTCTTCGCCTACGGCGCCAAGCAGCTCGCCGAGAAGATGCTCGGCGTGAAGGACGCCGCCGAGAAGTTCAAGATCACGCCGAACGTGATCCGCGCCGGCGTCCCGCTCGCCTCCGAGGTCATCCTCGGCATCCGCCGGTCGGCCCCGGCGGTCGACGGCATCCACCACTCGCTGGCCGACCAGGGCCGCCGTCTCGCCCGCTGGATCAGCGAGCTGACCTACCAGTTCAAGGTCACAAGCAAGCGGTACGACTCCGACATCGTCAAGCGCCAGGTCGTCCAGGCCCGCCTCGCCGACATGGCGATCTACATCCACGCCTGGGCCTGCACGCTCAGCAAGCTCGACCGCGACATCCGCGCCGAATACAACGGCGCCGAGTTCGCACGCGACAAGACCGCGGCGCTGCACTTCTTCGACCTCGCAGAACTCGAGATCCGCCAGCGGATCACCGAGCTGCGCGAGAACGCCGACGAGTCGATGCTCGAGGCCGCCGAGGCCGCGATCGCCCTCAGCGACGCGCAGCCCGACTCCGACTTCATCATCCCCGAGCGCACGCCCACCGATTCGATCGGCAAGGGCCGGAACCCCAAGCAGGACGCCATCAAGCAGTTCCCGGGCACGAGCGGCCAGTACGTCGCCGGCGGCACCGGACGCGAGCAGATGGAGCAGACCGCCCTCGGAAGCTGAGTATCGCGCGGCGAATCACTTTGAGAATCCGCCGCCCGCCTCTATCCTGCCGTAAGATCGCCCGACGGACATCGGTTCGCCGCGGCACAGGGGCAGGAGGGATCAGGATGCTTCGGAGCTTTGTTGTCGTCTGTGCGCTCGCGGTCTTCGCGCCGACCGCGACCTCACAGATCGTCGTCGCCGATTCGCAGGCCGACTTCGCCGCCGCGACGAATGACGGGATCGGCGCCGGGGGAACCCCGGTCACGCCAGGCAGCCCGGCCGACGCGGCCCAGCACGGCCACACCGACAGCACCGACTCGGGAAGCTGGAGGTACGGCTGGGGCAATTCCGGCGATGGCCGGGCGTTCGGCGGGGGGTTCCCGCTGTTCAACAGTTGGACCGGCTCCTCCTGGGTCCAGGTTTCAGGCGGTCAGCAATTCGGCATCGTCTCGGCAACCGGTCAGGCGCCACTCGGCAGCAGCCTCGTCGCCAACCCGCTCGCCTATCGCGAGTGGCGGAGCGACGGGGCGTTCGCGGGCCAGACTCTGACAGCGGAGTTCCGCGCGACGAACCTGAACGAGGCGAGCGACGGCATCACCGTCGGATTCTCGATCATCGGCATCGGGGGCGAGACCGTGCTGATCACGCCCGCGATGGTCGGGCAGGAGCAGGTCGCGACGATCGATTTCCCCGACGCGGTCGGGCGGCGTGTCCTGCTCTCTGTCCGACCAGAGGGGACTGGCCCGCCCAATCTCTCGAACTTCTTCTTCGACTCAGCGTCGGTCCGACTCACGATCACCGCGCCGATACCGCCGTGCAGCCCGATCGATCTCGCCGAGCCGTTCGGCGTCATCAGCCAGACCGACGTGGACGCGTTCGTCTCGCTGTTCTTCGCCGACGACCCCACGGTCGCCGCTCTCGCCGATCCCACCGACCTCGTCTCCCAAGCCGACGTCTCGGCGTTCGTCGACCTCTTCTTCGCCGGCTGCCCGTCGCGGTAATGGGGTCGCGCCGGGAGTTCTAGGACGCGACGCCCGATCTTCGGCCGCATCGCGCGGCACGATCCACCCCCGATCTGGCCCCCTTCGGCTGCCCGACGCGGAACGACGTGTTCGGGGCCTGAACGCGGCGTATGCTGGCGCTCCACCGGGAGACCACGCGGGAGATCGGACGGATGGGAAGCGAGGCGACGCCACAGGCGCTCGAATAGCCGCGAAACTTCGCGGCGATCGACGCCATGCGCGGGGTCGCCTCGCTCGGGGTCGTGCTCTTCCACGCCTATTCCGCAGCGTTCGGCGACGAGGCCGGCTTCGCGTTCTTCGACAAGGGCCCGGCCGCCTTCTTCGAGGAGGCACCCGCGGCCCAGGCCGTGCTCCACCCGTTCGTCGGCTTCGGCTACCTGGGCGTGGCGCTGTTCTTCGTCATCTCCGGATTCTGCATCCACCTCCCGTTCGCGGGCGGACGCAAACCGATGGAGCCCTGGCCCTTCGCCAAGAGGCGGTTCTTGCGTCTCTACCCGGTCTTCCTGCTCGTCACCGTCGCGAACTTCGCCTGGGTGCTGCTCGGCTCGACCGTCAGCGGGCAGGAGAACCGCGCGCTGACCGGGCAGAATTTCCTCGGGCACCTCCTCCTCTGGTTCTACTGGGTGCCCGACGGCGTCTCGACGCTCGGCATCAACGCGGCGTTCTGGTCGATCGCGATCGAGGCGCACTTCTACGTCCTCTTCGCGCTCTTCTTCTCGCCCCTGATGCGTCTCGGCGTGGGCAAGTGCGCGGGCGTGCTCTTCGCCGGCGGCGTCGCGTACTACCTGTGGTGGTACGTCTCGGGCGCGCGGGAGACCCAGCCCGCGTTCATGGAACCCCGGTACTTCTCGCTGGCTCGGTTCGGCGAATGGCTCATCGGCGCCTGGCTTGCCGAGCTCTACGTCAGAGGACATCTCAGGCGGTTCGGCAAGAGCCTCGTCGCGGTCCTGGCGTCGTGCGCGGGCGGCCTGACCCTCATCGCCGGCGCGATGCTCATCGCCCGACGGTCTTCAAGTTCGGCTACAAGTCGACCAAGCCCGTCGCCACGATCGGCTTCGCGCTGATCTTCGGGGCGCTGCTCGGCCGCGAGATGAACCGCGGCTTCGAAGAGGGCGGCTGGGACCGAAAGAAGAATCCGATCCTGTTCGTCTTCGGCTGGCTCGGCGACCGCTCCTACAGCCTCTACCTCGTGCACCTGCTGATCTTCGCGGTCACGAAGGTCGTCACTGAGAAGGCCGTCGGCGTCGATTAGAGCTCGACCTCGGCGTACGGGCCGCGCCTGTTGTGGATGCTCCCCGCGATCGGAACGTCAGTCCTCGCCGCGCACATTCTCTACCACCTCGTCGAGAAACCGAGCCACAACCTCGCTCGCCGGTACGGCCGATCGCAAGCCCCCCGCGGCGTCGACCCCGTCGCGCCGGCCGCCGGGCGCGAGCAATAACCAAACGCTCACACCGCCGAATGACCGCGCGAACGTCCCGGCGCGCGCGCCGCTCCTATAGTGACACAGCGATGCCCGGGGCCGCCACGCCCCGCCGCTCGCGTTTCCGAAGACGACTCGAACCGGGCCCGTCGCGGGCCCGCCAGGGAGGGCGTATGCCGCGGAAGACGGTCTACGAAGCGAAGATCGAGCACCTGCAGATCCTCGACGAGGACGGCAAGCTCGACGCCAAGCTCGCCAAGGACACCCTCACCGACGAGCAGGTCGTCTTCTCGTTCGAGCAGATGTGGATCGGGCGCCAGCTCGACGAGATCGCCTTCAAGCTCCAGCGATCCGGCCGCATGGGCACCTATCCGCAGAACAAGGGACAGGAAGCCAACGGGATCGGCACCGCGCTGGCCATGGAGAAGGGCACGGACTGGATCATCCCGGCGTATCGCGAGAACATCACGATGCACCTCCACGGGATGCCCTACCACCACATCCTGCTCAACTGGATGGGCGACGAACGCGGCAACAAGATCCCCGACGGCGTCCTGATGACGCCGCTCTCGGTCCCCATCGGCACCCACATGCTGCACGCGACCGGCATCGGCTGGTCGATGAAGCTCCGCAATGAGAAGCGCGCCGTCATCACCTTCTTCGGCGACGGCGCCACCAGCGAGGGCGACTTCCACGGCGCCATGAACTTCGCGTCGACGCTGCAGGTGCCGGTGATCTTCTACTGCCAGAACAACCAGTGGGCGATCTCGGTCCCGCGCGAGGAGCAGATGCGCTCCCCCACCGTCGCCCAGAAGGCGATCGCCTACGAGATGCCCTGCCTCTCCGTCGACGGCAACGACATCTTCGCCGTCTACAAGGCGACGAAGGAAGCCCGCCAGCGCGCCGTCAAGGGCGGCGGGCCGACCTTCATCGAGGGCGTCACCTACCGCCTCGGCGACCACACCACCGCCGACGACGCACGCCGCTACCGCGACCAGGCCGAGCTCGACGCCTGGCTCGCCAAGGACCCGCTCATCCGCACGCGGAAGTACATGGAGTCCAAGGGCCTCTGGGACGACAAGAAGCAGACCGCCCTCGAGGAACGCGCCGGTAAGATCGTCAACGAGATCGTCCGCGCCGCCGAGGGCATCGAAGACCCCGAAAAGGTCGAGTTCTTCGACGACATGTTCGCCGAGCTGCCCGCCGACCTCGTCAAGCAGCGCGAGACCATGCGGACCAGCTCGCTCGGCCAGAACCCCGAGCAGGAGACCCTCCAGCGCCGGCCGAAGGGCGTCCCGGAGCGCGTGTGATGCTCGTCAAAATCATCGACCACAAGGGCAAGGAACGCCACATCAACGCCTTCTTCGTCAAGACGGTCATGCCCAAGGGCGACGACCAGTGCGAGATCGAGGTCAGCGGCGCGGCGCTCAAGATCAAGGTCAACCAGCCCGCCGACGAGGTCGCCC
Organism: Planctomycetota bacterium; assembly: GCA_038521625.1. GTDB lineage: Bacteria > Planctomycetota > Phycisphaerae > Phycisphaerales > UBA1924 > JBCBKP01. Next base: position 108,935 of record JBCBKP010000003.1, on the reverse strand, counting down.
TGACCATCAACGCCGCCATGCCCGACACGCAGGCCTTCCTCGCCGCCGCGGCCGCGACCGAAGAGGAACGACAGCAGCAGCAGGCCGCCGCGGCCGCCACCGGGATCGGGATCACCTAGCCATGACCAGCGAGGACATCCGTAAGCTCATGCGCGCCGAGCCCTTCCAGCCATTCCGCATCCACACGCTGGGCGGCAAGCGGCTCGACGTCCCGCATCCGGACTTCATCTACATCCCGCCGAAGAACCCGCGGACCGTCTACGTGAGCGACGCCGAGGGCCACGTCGACATCATCAACGTCACCGTCATCGCGCGGGTGACCTACCTCGATGATCCGAGAGAATCGTCCAACGGCACAGAGGACGTCGGGGCGGCTTGAGGCCGCCCGAACGGAGACACCATGCCACAGCTCACGCTCGTCCAGGCGATCAACCAGGCACTCGACCAGGAGATGGCGCGCGACGACCGCGTCGTCATCATCGGCGAGGACGTCGGCATCAACGGCGGCGTCTTCCGCGTCACCGAGGGTCTCGCCGAGAAGCACGGCCAAGACCGCGTCCAGAACACGCCGCTCGACGAGTCCGGCATCCTCGGCGCCGCCATCGGGCTCGCCATCGCCGGCATGCGCCCGGTCCCCGAGATCCAGTTCGAGGGCTTCCTCGGCCCGGCGTACGACCAGATCTGCAACCACGCCGCCCGCTACCGCAACCGAACACGCGGCTCGATCACCGTCCCGCTGACCCTCCGCGTTCCGGTCGGCGGCGGCATCCACGCCCCCGAGCTGCACTCCGACAGCCCCGAGGCGATCTACACCCACTCGCCCGGCCTCAAGGTTGTCATGCCCTGCACGCCGTACGACGCCAAGGGATTGCTGTTGAGCGCCATCCGCGACCCCGACCCGGTCATCTTCTTCGAGCCCAAGCGCGTCTACCGCAGCTTCCGCGAAGAGGTCCCCGAGGACGACTACACGATCCCCATCGGCCAGGCCAAGGTGGTCGCCGACGGCGACGACCTCACCGTCGTCACCTGGGGCGCCAGCGTCTTCCAGTGCCTCGAGGCGATCGACAATCAGCCCGACGACGTCTCCGTCGAGCTGATCGATCTGCGCACGATCGACCCGATCGACACCGACACCATCGTCGAGTCCGTCCAGAAGACCGGCCGCTGCGTGATCGTCCACGAGGCGCCCAAGACCGCGGGCCTCGGCGCCGAGATCGCCACCCTGATCCAGGAGCACTGCTTCCTGCACCTCGAGGCGCCGGTGCAGCGCGTCACCGGATTCGACACCATCATGCCGTTCTACAAGCTCGAGCTCGACTACCTGCCCGACGCCGAACGCATCGGCAAGGGCATCACCGAGTGCCTGGCGTATTAAGCAGAACCACGCACCGCATGCATGACCACGCCGACCAAGAAACGCAAGCCACGAACCATCGCCGGGCGGATCGAGCTCGGGGTGGCCGCGTTGCTCGTGCTCGGTCTGGCGACCATGCTGATCCTCACGCCGACCCGCGACATGAGCGGAGTCGGCGCGGGAAGAACGACCGTGCTGATGCAGATCGCCGAGTTCGCCATGAGCACGCCCGGCGGAGTGCTCGTCGCGCTCATCGGCACCGCGATGATGCTCCGAGCCGTCTGGCCCGCACCGACCGAACAATCAACCGCTGACGACGCCTGATCGCGCGACCACAGAGGAACCTCTCCATGGCCGGCAAAACCTCCTCCGACCCCAACGTCTTCATCCTCCCCGACCTCGGCGAGGGCGTGCACGAAGCCGAGATGATCGCCTGGAAGGTCAAGGTCGGCGACACCGTCAAGGAGCACGACATCCTCGCCGAGATGGAGACCGACAAGGCCCTCGTCGAGGTCCCCTCGCCGCGCGACGGCACCATCAAGATCCTCCACGGCGAAGAAGGCGAGACGCTCCACGTCGGCAACCCGCTCGTCACCTACGAAGGCGGGCCCGACGCACCGGCCGCGGCGCCGCGCGTGACCGAGAGCGCCCCCGCTGCGTCCAACAACGGCACCTCCAACGGCGACGAGGACGCCGGCACCGTCGTCGGCGCCATGCAGGACGGCACCGCCGGCCTCGGCGGCGCCGACGGCAAGCCGCTCGCCGCCCCCGCCGTCCGCCGGCTCGCGCGTGACCTCAACGTCGACCTCGCGCTCGTCCCGGGCACCGGCATCGCCGGGCGGATCACCGCCAAGGACGTCAAGGCCTTCGCCGACTCCGGCGGCGCCAACGCGGCCCCCACCGAGAAGACCCCGAGCGCCGCGCCAATCCCGAGCTCGCCCGACGTCCGCCGCCCGCTGCCGTCCGCCCCGGCCCCGCAGACCGCGCCCCAACCCCAGTACCAGCCCCAATACCAGCCTCAGTACGCGCCGCAGCCCATGCAGCCCCAACTGCAACCCCATATGCAGCCCGGCTACCCGCCGATGGCGCCCATGGGCTACATGATGGTCCCGGTGCCCATGCCGATGCCGTACGGCATGCCCCAGCAGCAGGGCGTCCCGCACGCCCCCGGCTTCACGCCCTTCCCCTCAGGACGCCCCATCCCCGACCCCGCGCAGCAGTCCGGGGCGTCGGCCCAGCAGCCCGAGGCCCGCACGCCCTTCCGCGGCGTCCGCAAGACCATCGCGGGCCGCCTCCGCGAGTCGGTCAACACGGCCGTGCACTTCACGGTCGTCGACGAGGCCGACGTCACCGAGCTCGACGCGTTGCGCAAGCAGCTCGCCCAGCAGACCGGCGAGAAGATCAGCTTCCTGCCCTTCGTCTGCGCCGCCGTCTGCCGCGCGATCAGCCCGACACTCGGCGGGCGCTTCGGGGCGCTCAACGCCACGGTGGACGACCAGAACGAGGAGGTCGTCCAGCACGGGCGCGTGCACCTGGGAATCGCGACCGACACCGACTCGGGCCTGATGGTCCCGGTCATCCCCGGCGCCGACGCCTTGAACGTCGTCGACATGGGCCGCAGCATCGCCGAGACCGCCCGCAGCGCCCGCGACCGCTCGATCCCGCGCGACCGCCTGATGGGCTCGACGTTCACGGTCTCGAACGTGGGCAGCCACGCGGGCCGGTTCGCGACGCCGGTGATCAACTACCCCGAGGTCGCGATCCTCGCGGTCGGCAAGGCCTACGACGGCGTCGTGGTCCGCGACGGCCAGCCGGTGGTCGGCAAGGTCATGCCGCTGAGCCTGGCGTGCGACCACCGCGTAGTCGATGGTGCCACCGCGGCGCTGTGCCTGGCGCAGATCGTGCAGCTGCTTCAGGACGAGGCAACCCGCCTCGTCTGATCCGCGAATCAGAGAACATGCCTACGGCATCCCAGACGACGCGACGGGCACACATGCTTGCCTTGTCAGTCTTCCTCGGCGTCTGTAGTGCTTTCACGTGGGTTGCAATTGATGCCGTCGAGTTGCTCACCGGCCCGGCCCGGCGGATCGTGACGAAGCAGCACGTCGAGGATGTCGGAAGCATTTATGTCCGCGACGAGTTTGAACTAAGTCGTTCGGGAATCCGCAACGGCTACGTCATCTGGACCGCCGAAGTCGGGCTCGTGAATATCTACGGCTCGAACAACCGATCTTGGACGAAAGATGACTTCGTCAAGGCTTTGGTAGACGTGACCGGTTTGACGGAGCCAGAGGTTGCGGCATCGATCCAAGCGACATCGGCGGACTGGCAATCCGTATCACTCCGCGTGTTCGATCCAATGATCTACGCCGGGATCGGACTGCGAATGCTGATCCCCATCGGCTTCTGTCTTTCCGCCGTCTGGGTTCTTTATAAGTCGGTCAGGCTGCCGCCTGTGAAGGACTAGCTCCCGTCGAAGCCCGCCGTCAGCACCGGCTTCGTGTACAGCAACCCGAACCCCGCGCGCGCCGCGTTCCGCTCGCTCGCCACGCCCGGCAGGCAGTCCAGGCTCGCCGAGCGTGAGCCCTCGCCGAACCCCCACCGCAGCCGGGCCAGCATCAACGCCAGCTGCACGCCCCGACGCCGCGCGAACGGCATCGTCGAGCCCTGGTACAGGTTCATGTGCCCCGCGGCCAGCGGGTGATCCCACAGCCCGCACGTCGCCACGCCCGCGATGCGATCCTCGTCGTCCAGGTACGCCGCGAAGGTCGCGTTCTCCGGGCAGCTGATCACGCAGCCCGCGATGCCCAGGGCCAGCTCCGACGGCGGGTCGTCCGCCGAGCCCGACACGTGCTCGCGCCCCGAGGCGTTCGCGCGGATCGCACGCCCGAGCATCGCCGGGTCGGACTTGTCCACACGCTCCACGCGCACGCCCTCGGGCATCGGCAGGTCCGGCGGCTCGACCATCGGCAGATAGAACGTGTGCAGGAGTTCCCGCAGCACGTAGCCGCGTCTCTTCAGCTCCGCCGGATAGCTCGGGTCGGCATACGGCGAGACCTCGAACACCGGGTCGCCGCCCATCGACCGGTGCAGCTCCTCGGCCCGGTCGATCACCGCCGGCTCGATCGGGCCGTCGAGCCCGAAGCCGACCGAGAAGCTGATCACCGAGCCCGGGGGCCCCGCGGTCGTCACGGCCGGTGTCTGTTCCGTGCCGCCCAGCCGCTCGGAAACGTGCCCGGTGCCCCCGATCGCGACCCAATGCCGCGTGAACCGCAGGTACTCGCCCGCGATGGTCTGCTCGTACACCCGGCCCAGGGCCGCCCGGTCGAAGTCCGTGCTCAGCGCGCTCACGCCGATACCATCGCCCTATGGATGCCCTGACGCAACCCGGGCAGGACGCCCCGGCCCCCAACCGGCCAGAAGAGGCCCGGAACGCCCCGGCCGAGACCGCGATCGACGCGGCGGCGCCCCGCTACCGCGCGACGCTCCTGCGGGCCGGCCGGCTGCTGCTCGACGGCGGCGGCATGTTCGGCGTCATTCCCCGGGTCGTCTGGGAGCGCTCGGTCACGCCCGACGACAAGCACCGGATCGAGGTCCACCACAACTGCCTGCTGCTCGAGCCAGTCGATCCCAATGACAGCCCCAACGCAGGCGGCAAGATCCTGATCGAGACCGGCACCGGCGACAAGCTCGACCCGAAGATGTCCTCGATCTTCGGCCTCGACGGGCGGACCGTCGAGACCGCGTTGACCGAGGCCGGGCACGACGCCGCCTCGATCACCTCGGTCGTCTGCTCGCACCTGCACTTCGACCACGCCGGCGGGCTGACCCGGCGCGTGCGCGAGGGCGAGACGCCCGACTGGGAGGCGACCCGGCCCGGCGCCGCCTCGGGCGATGACCCGCGCGTCAAGCTGACCTTCCCCAGCGCCGAGCTCGTCGTCCAGCGCCGCGAGTGGGTCGACGCCCGCGCCAACGACGCGGTGATGACCAAGACCTACTACCGCGACCACCTGCTCCCCTTCGAGGACGACGGACTCAGGCTCGCGAACGAAGATTCGCGGCTCAGACTCATCGACAGCCAGCGCCCGTTCCCGCTGAACCGCAAGCCGTCTCGGATGGAGCTGCCGAAGGGCAAGCTCGAGCAGCGGATGACCGAGGTGCTGCCCGGCGTGTTCGTCTTCCTCGTCCCGGGGCACACCTGGGGCCAGCAGGCGGTGCTCTTCACGGCCGAGTCGGGCGAGACCGTCGTCTTCACGCCCGATCTCATGCCGACGGCCCACCACGCCGGCCAGGCCTTCAGCCTCGGATACGACGTCGAGCCCTACACCTCGATGGTCACCAAGCACTGGTTCCTGACCGAGGCCGCGGAGCGCGGCTGGACGCTCATGCTCGACCACGAGCCGGGCGACCCGTTCCTCCGCGTCGAGCGCAACGACAAGGGCTGGTTCGATCTCCACCCGGCCGAGAACCACGGGGTGCGCGTGCCGTGACATCCCAGCTGACCGAACCCAACACTGGCAATCACGCCGAGGCCTCAGCCGAGAGCCCGCCCGCCGAGTCCGCGGTCTCCGCCGCCGGGTCGGTCCCGTCGTCCGAGCTCGAGCGCGCCGCCCGGCGCTCCGCGGCGAGCTCGGAGAAGAAGACCTTCTTCGAGAAGATCGAGGCGTTCGTCTCGCGTCTCTCGACCCGCAACAACTTCTGGCACCGCCTCTGCTCGCTCGTCTACCTGCCCTACGCCTTCCGCTCGGGCATCCGCATGCGGCGCGTGGGCGACAACACCTTCGCGGCCGAGCTCCCGTTCCGGCGCTTCAATAAGAACTGGTACAACGCGATGGCCGGCGCCGCCCTGCTCGGCAACTCCGAGATCGCCGGCGGCATGTACGTCTTCGGCGTCTGCGGCGGCGACTACACCGTCGTCTGCAAGAAGCTCGACTACCGATTCCTCCGTCCCTGCTTCGGGCCCGCCGAGTACCGGATCACCCCGACCGAGGACCTCGAGGCCAAGGTCGAGGCCGGCGGCGAGTTCAACATCACGCTCGGCATGGACGTCGTCCAGATCCTCCCGACCATGGTCGGCGACAAGGTCAAGAAGGAGATCCGCAAGGAGCGGCGCAAGCGCCGCAAGAGCGAGATCCAATCGACGCCGGAGTCGCCGGGGCGTCCCAGCCGGGCCGAACGGCTCGAGCGACTCCGCAACCGAGAGAAGCGCGTCGGCAAGGCGACCATCACCTTCCACGTGACGCCCAAGGCGCACCACAAGGCCAAGGCCCAGCGCAACGCCGCGGCCGAGTCGCGCAAGCAACAGCCCTCCGAGAGCTGACACAGATGTCACGACTCCCGCCGAGCCCCTGGCGCATCGCAGGCTGGGCGCTCTTCCTCGCGTGCTCCTGGACCTGGTGCATCGGCATGTTCATGCCGGCGCTCATGGCACGCGACTTCGGCTGGCCCGGGTTCCTGGTCTTCGCGGTCCCCAACGTCCTCGGCGCCGCGGCGATGGCCTGGTTCTACGGCTCGGCCGAGGCCAGCCGACGCTTCGTCGAAGAGCACAAGCCCGCCGTCATCGGCTTCTCGCTGGTCACGATCCTCTACCAGGCCTTCTTCCTCGGCTGGCTCTGCACCGGCTGGAACCCCGCCGACTCCCTGCCATGGCTCGTCCCCCTGGCCGTGGTCGCATGGACGGCCCTCGCCTTCGTCCAACGCACGCCGCGCGTGCTCGTCGCGGCAGGGGTCGTCTGGGCGATCTCCATGGGCGCGGGCGTCTACCTCGCGAACACGGGACGGCTCGAGTGGCAGAGCCGGGCCGAGCCGTTCTTCGAGTCCGGCCTGATCTGGATGGCCCCGGTCTCGACCCTCGGCTTCCTGCTCTGCCCGCACCTCGACCCGACCTTCCACCGCGCCCGCCGCGGCATGGGACGCAACGAATCGCGCGCCGCCTTCGCCCTCGGATTCGGCGTCTTCTTCGCCGCCATGATCGCGCTCACCTACGCCGCGCGCGAGCACCTGCTCTGGGGCGAGAGCGCGACCGACCTCGCCCCCAAGCTCTACGCGGTCCACGCGGTCATCCAGCTCTGCTTCACCGTCCGCGTCCACGCCGCGGCCCTCCGCGACCTGCCGACGCTCCGCATGCCCCGGCGCTGGGTCGCGACCGCGATCACCCTCGGCCTCTCGCTCGGCATCGCGATGTCGTTCTGGTCCGGGCTCGAGGACGCCGGCGTCTCCGGCCGCGAGGTCGCCTACCGCGTCCTGCTCTCCGCCTACGGCCTGCTCTTCCCGGGCTACCTGCTGATCGCCAAGGCCCGCGGCCGCGCCGACCGGATCACCTACTGGCTCGCCGCCGCCGCCGTATGCGTCGCCGGGGTGTTCTACTGGAACGGGTTCCTCGAGCTCGACGAGCCCCACAACGAGCTCTGGCTCGTCCCCGGCCTGGTCGTGGTCTTCGCGGCGGCAGCACTGGCGCCCTCCCTCGGACGCCAACGAACCAAGCTCGCCCGCGTCTAACGCGAACCGTCGCGTTCAGCCTCCGTCGCCCCGTCCGACTGCGCCAAGCCCCGAACCGCGGCCTTCGCTGTCTCGGCCACCAGCGGGTCCCCATCCCGCGTCGCCGCCTCGACCGCCGCCCGCGCCCTCGCATCGCCGGCCCGAGCGAGGCTCGACAAGCACACCACCGCGTTTCGACGCCACTGGCTCAGCTTCGCCCGCTTCATCGCCGAGCCGCGGAGCGCTTCCCGCCGCTCGTCCTCGTCCCACCCGAGCACCCCGAGCAGGTCGAACGACGACCGCTCGCTCGCGTACGCCGGGATCACCGCCGCGTCGCCCGTGCGCCCGAAGCCCTCGGCCGAGTTGTGCGGGCAGACCTCCTGGCAGACATCGCAGCCGTAGAGCCAGTCACCGACCCCCTCGAACAGCCCGGCATCGATCGGACCGCGCCGCTCGATCGTCAGATAGCTGATGCACCGCGTCGCATCGACCGAGTACGGCGTGATCGCGTCGGTCGGGCACGCGTCGATGCACCGCGTGCAGCTCCCGCAGTGGTCGGTGATCACCGCCTGCGATGCCGGCGGCTCGAGCGCCATCGTCGTCACGAACCCGCCCAAGAGCAGATAGCTCCCCAGCTCGGGATGGATCGCCAGCGTGTGCTTGCCCGTCCAGCCGATCCCCGCGCGCGCCGCCAGCTCGCGCTCGAGCACCGGCGCCGTATCGACGAACGCCCGGAACTGTTCGCCCAGATACGCCGACCGCAGCTCGTCGCAGACCGCGTGCAGCCGCTTCTTGATCACGTCGTGGTAGTCCCGCCCACGCCCGTACCGCGCGATCCGCCCGTGGCCCTCGGGCAGCGGCGGGTCGACGTTGTCCGATCGGACCGCGTAGAGATCGGCGACCATCACCGCCGACCGCGCGTCCTCGAGCAGGAGCGACGGATCCGTGCGCACATCGAACGACTTCTCGAGGTACGCCATCGACCCGTGGCATCCACGCCCGAGCCAATCTCGGAGCTCGTCCGCGTACGCGCTCGCCGCCAGGTCGCAGACCCCCGCCGCCGCGAAGCCGCGCCGGAGACAGAGCTCGACGACACGCTGCGAGGGCGATGGGCCGGCGTCGGTCACCGGTCAACCATATCCGGCTCAGGCGATCTGGTTCGACGCGAACTTGCGGCGCTCGCGCTCGGTCAGCTCGGGCATCGACCAGCCGCGGACCGTATCGAGCGACCGCGGCAGCACCCGCGTCGGGTCCTCCAGGTCGGGAAGCCAGGCGCGGTCCCACTCGATCGAGCACCAACCCCGGTAGCCCCGAGCGGCCAGCTCACGGACGACCTCCTCGTTCGGGATCTCGCCCGTGCCGATCGGCACCGGCCGGCCCTCGTCGAAGTCCTTCAGCTTCACGACCTCCAGCCTCGAGCCCAGCCGACGCAGGCCCTCGACCGGGTCCTCCCCCGCGCTCATCGCCGCCGCCGGCGAGTATGAGGCCGCCAGCAGCGGGCTCTCGCACATCTCGATCAGTTCGAGAAGATCGCTCGAGGTGTTGAACGAGCCGCCGTTCTCCAGCAGCAGCCGGACCCCGGTGTGGCGCGCCGTCTTGAGCGCGAGCTCCAGCCGCTGACCGATCCGACGCAGCCCGCTCTTCCGCCCCTCCCCCGGCTCGAACTCGAACCCGAACACGCGCACGAAGGGGCACTCGCTCCGCGCCGCAACCTCGACCATGTGCTTGGTCTCGCGCACCGGCCGGTCGAAGTCGCCGATCACCCGCCCGAGCACCGGCGGGAGCACCGGATCGGAGTATTTGATCGACGTCGCGAGCACCGCCGGCTCCACGCCCGCGTCCTCGAAGAGGTCGCGGAGCTTCGCGCTGCCCGTCTGCGACGGCTCCGGCACGAACTCGAACGAAGCGTGCCCGAACGTCCGCATCTCCAGCCCGTCGAACCCGTGCTCACCGGCGAACTCGATCGCCCGGTCGAGGGTCCATTCCGGGCAGGCCACTGTGCTAAACGCGATCCGCATCACGGGCTCCGTTCGGGTGTGCGAGCGCGATCTTAGCGGGCCCGGGCGCAGCAGGCCCGCGGTCCCAGAATCCACCCCCGGAGCCCCCCGCCAGAGAACCAGCCCGAGAACCAGCCCGGGCCGAGAACCAACCCGGCCCGCGAGTCCAGGCGGCAGGACCGACGCCGCTTCGCGGCGCAACCCGAACCCCGGTCAGCCCCGCGGCACCGCCCGCCATCGACCGCCGATCTCCCGAGGTGGTTTCGCGCCCCCCGCGCGAGCCCGCGGGCCCCGCCGAATGCCAGCACGCCATTGCCCCCATCTCACCGCCCGAGAGAACCGGGCCGTCGCCGGGCCCGCCGGGCTCGCGCTTCTCGCGATCGCGATCGCGATCGCCGGCGGCTGCGGTTCGACCGAGCTCGATACAGCCCGGGCATGGCGGTCACACGCCCTCGCGCCCTCGGCCGAGGACACCCGACGCGGCGAGATCGTCCGGCGCGAGGTCCCATTCGACCTCAGCGAGATCGTCTCGGCCGGCGAATCGGGCATCGAGATCGGCGAGCCCGACTGACCCGGCCCGACGCCTCGGGCCGGTACCCTCGCCCCATGGCACAACGCGAGTTCGAAGCGGGCATCGTCACCGACCACGCCGGCCGGATGACCTACGGCGACTACCTGGGTCTGGGCAAGCTGCTGACGGCGCAGGCGCCCGTCAGCGACCCGCCCCACCACGACGAGATGCTGTTCATCATCCAGCACCAGACCACCGAGCTCTGGTTCAAGCTCGTCATCCACGAGCTCCGCGAGGCGATCGCCTGCGTCCGCCGCGACCAGCTCGAGCCGTGTTTCAAGATCCTCGCCCGCGTCAAGCACATCCAACGCCAGCTCTTCGACCAGTGGGCCGTGCTCGCGACCCTCACGCCAAGCGAATACACCCAGTTCCGATCGTTCCTCGGCAGCGCGAGCGGGTTCCAGTCGGTGCAGTACCGCACCGTCGAGTTCATGCTCGGCAACAAGGACGCCCGCGCGGTCGAGATGCACCGCCACGACCCCGACGCCCACGCGGCGCTCCAGGGCGCGCTCGACGCCCCGAGCCTGTACGACGAGTTCCTGCGCCACCTCGGGCGCCGCGGGCTGCCGGTCCCCCAGCACGTCCTGGAGCGGGACGTCACCGTGCCGCACACCGCCGACGAGGGCGTCGTCGCGGCCATGGAGGCCGTCTACAAGCACCCCGAGAACCACTGGGACGCCTACGAGATGGCCGAGAAGCTCGTGGACATCGAGGAGTCGTTCAGCCTCTGGCGCTACCGCCACATGAAGACCGTCGAACGCATCATCGGCTACAAGACCGGCACCGGCGGCTCCAGCGGCGTCCCCTTCCTCCGCAAGATGATCGACCACGTCTTCTTCCCAGAGCTCTGGGAGGTCCGCACGCGGCTCTGAGCCGCGCCCCGAAATCGGCCGCCGCGTTCTCCCAAACCCCTCCGTCAGCGCGGGCCGTCCCGCGCCAAGGAGGCCGCCGACCATGCAGACCGGACGATTCCCGACCGCCGCCGCGTTCGCGCTCGCCGCCAGCACGCTCGCGACGGGCTGCTACTCCTCGATGAAGTTCACCGAGGACCGCGTCTACGAGCTCGACGCGCCGACCGAGCTCGCCGTCGAGCTCAAGACCAGGCACGGCGCCGTCGACGTTGCACCCCACGGCGTCCCGATGCCCGAGTGGGCCGAGCGTGAGCTCGGCTCGACCGAGCCCGACCCCGACCGCGTCCTCGTCCTCGCCCGCCTCCGAACCAGCAAGGAACACCGCCTCCAGGAGGTCGTCCTCGAGCCCGAGATCGAGCTCGGCACCCTCCACCTCGAGGCCGAATGGCCCGACAAGGGCCGCGACGGCGTCGGCTACGTCGTCCGCGTCCCCAGCCGCATCACCGCCGCCCAGATCCGCACCGGTCACGGCCCCGTCGATCTCTGGAGCGTCGACGGCCCGGCCAACGTCTACACCGGCCACGGCGGCATCGAGCTCTACGAGATCGCCGGCGAGGTCGAGGCCCGCAGCGGGCACGGCGGCATCTACGCCGAGCACCTCGCCGGGGACGCCATGCTCAAGACCGGCCACGGCACGATCTCGGCAACCGACGTCTCGGGCGTCCTGACCGCCCGGACCGGGCACGGCCCGATCGACGTCGAGGACCCGGGCTCCACCGTTCTGCTGCGCACCGGCCACGGCTCGATCCGCTTCGTCGGCGACGACGACCACGGCTCGATCGACGCGAACACCGGGCACGGCAACATCGAGCTCGTGACCGACTCACACCTGATCGGAGAGCTGACCGGGCGCACCGGCTACGGACGCGTCCGCTTCGAGATGCCCAACGGCAACAGGATCGACTCGCGCCGCAGCGCGACCATCCAGCTCGACGGGCCCGAATCCGCCAGCCTGACGACCGGGCACGGCGTCATCTCGGTCCGCGTGCGCGACGGCGGCTAGCCCGGCGCGCATCCCGTGGCGCATATAGCATCCCTCGGGGCGGCGCGGGCGGCGCTGCCTCGGGGGATGCTGCTTCATGCCGACCGCCACCGAGAGCCTCATCCGCGACGAGATCGCCGGCCCGGTCCGCGCCATCGGCGACGGGCCGCTCACCGAGTCCCGCCTCGCCGAGCACATCAGGCCGCTCTTCTCGCGCGTGCTCCGACGCGACGAGATCTACCTCGCCAACCACTCGCTCGGACGCCCGCTCGATCTGACCGCCCACGAAGTCGCGAACGCCCTCGACCTCTGGTACGAGCGGATGGACCACGCCTGGGGACCCTGGCTCGAGGCCCAGACCAAGTACAGGGCCCTGATGGCCCGCCTGATCGGCTGCGCCCGCCCCGACGCGGTCGTCCCCAAGACCAGCGCCGGCCAGGGCCTCCGCGCGGTCCTCAACGCGCTGCCCACGACCAAGCCCAACATCGTCGCCACCCGCGGCGAGTTCGACTCGATCGACTTCATCCTCAAGACCTACGCCGCAAGAGGCCGCGCCGAGATCTCCTGGGTCGGGGGCGACGCCCGCGGCGCCTTCCACGGGCGCGACGTCGCCGCCGCGATCACCCCCGAGACCGACCTCGTCATGGTCAGCCAGGTGCTCTTCGTAACCGGGCTCGTCCTCGACAATCTCGAGACGGTCATCGCCCGCGCCCGCGAGTGCGGCGCGCTGGTCGTCCTCGACACCTACCACTCGGCCGGCGTGATCGACGTCGGCTTCGACCGGCTCGCCCCCGACTTCGCCATCGGCGGCAACTACAAGTACACCCGCGGCCTGACCGGCGCCTGCTGGCTCGCGGTTCACCCCAGGCACCTGGACAAGCTCGACGACCGCGGCGAGGCGTCCGCCGGCGCGCTCACCACGCTCGACACCGGCTGGTTCGCCAAGCGCGACACGTTCAAGTACGAGCGCCACGACACGCCGCGCCTCTCGTACGGCGGCGACGCCTGGCTCGAGAGCACGCCCCCCGTCCTGACCTACTACCAGGCGATGGGCGGGCTCGAGCTCACGCTCGCGCTCGGCGTCGACCGGCTCCGCGCGTACAGCCTGGAGCAGCAGGCGATCCTCAGGGAACAGCTCGGCGCACACGGGGTCCAGACCACCGCGCTCGGCACCCACGGCGGCTACCTGCTCGTCCCGCACTCCGGCGCCATGACCAAGTCCGACGAGCTCCGCGATCGCGGCGTCGCGACCGACGCCCGCCCCTGCCCGGTGACGGGTACCGGCTATATCCGGCTCTGCCCCGACATCCTGACGACGCGGGACGAGATGGAACGCGCCGCACAGATCGTCGGCTCGGTCATGCGCGGCTGACCGTCGCCGCCTCGTCCAGCCTCGGGAACGCCATCGCGAACGAGGTCCCCTTGCCGGGCTCGCTGAAGACCTCGAGGCCGCCGCCCAGCGCCTCGACGATCCGCCGCGTCGTCGGCAATCCGAGCCCGGTGCCCGACGCCTTGGTCGTGAAGTACGGCTCGAAGATCCGGCCGACCGTCTCCGCCTCCATCCCGGGCCCGGTGTCCGCAACATGCACCACGACCTCGCGGACGCCCGACGCCGAGCGACGCGACTCCGTCCGGATCAGCAACTCGCCGCCCGCCGCCCCGTCCTCGGCGGCACCCGAGCCGGGCTGCATCGCCTGGACCGCGTTGAGCATCAGATTCAGCACCGCCTGCTTCACCTGCGGCTCATCGATCGACGCCAGCAGCGGCCCCTCGGCGAGCTGCGAGCGCAGCCGAACGCCCGCCCGCTCCGCCTGCGGGAGAAAGAAATCCGCGAGGTCCTCGACGAGCGCGTTGAGATCGCACGGCGCCGGCTGCAGACGGAGCTCGCCCGCGAACTCGAGGAAGTCCTGCAGGATGCCGCTTAGCCGCTCGGTCTCCCGCCGCAGAGAATCGAGCCGGCGCTCGATCCGCGCCCGGTCGTCCTCGGGCGCGTCCAGCTCGTGCACGGACTCGGCCAGCAGCTTCGCGTTCAGCCCGATCGTCGAGAGCGGGTTCTTGATCTCGTGCGCCAGCCCGCTGGTCATCGCGCCGACCTCGGCGAGCCGCTCGGCCGCCCGCGCACGGCGCTCCGCCTCGCGCGCCTTGCGGATCTGTGTCCGCCCGACGAAGACCGCGAGGACGAGCGCGACGCCCAGACCGACGAGCAGACCGATGGCGAAGAGATAGACCGGCACGCCGGATTATCGGTGAGCGGACCGGGCCGGGATCAGCGACGCGACGTGCGGGGACGGAGACGCGAGCCGCCGTCCTGGTCCTCTTCGCGGACCACACGCGTCGCCTTCCAGCCCTTGTCCGAGCACTCGGCGTCGTAGACCACCGTCGCGCCGTCCTTCAGCACGCGGAATCCGTCGCCCTGGATCACCGTGTAGTGGGTGAAGATGTCCTGACCCTCGGGCCCGATGATGAACCCGTAGCCCTTGCGGGGGTCGAACCACTTCACCTCGCCAGTGATGCTCTCGATGTGCTTGCTCGTCTGATTCTGCATCCCGGGCCCCCCTGCGGCATCATGCCCCTGTCGAGGGTCCGGCCTGCCCACCGGCATCCCGCTCGAAACCGGACGCCCCTCGAGAACGCCCCTGGCATCGAGAGGGACCGCGCGTGCTGCGAACCGTCCCCCGGATGTCGACGCCACGGCCCCCGGATGCCGTGCCGGCGCGGGGGACGGACGCCCGCCTATCCCCGCCTCTGCCCGGCCGAGTCCCCGGCCCTTCGAAGGTCCGAGAATCTCTGCCATATACACAAACGGCCCGTGGGCCGCCGACGGCAGCATATCAGACCTCAAGGTCCGGTCAACGGCCCGGAGCCATTCCGGCCCATATTCATGAGATAGCCGTCCGGATTGACCGCAGATTGGGGTCAATCCGGCATCCGCGAACTTCCGAACGCTGTTCAGGCCGGCGAAATCAGGCCTCGGCGGTCTCGGTCTCCTCCGCCTCGTCGGCGGCCTCCGCCCTCTTCTCATCCAGCAGCACCGCCTTGCGGCTCAGCTTGATGCGTCCCTGCTCATCGACCTGGAGGACCTTCACGCGCACCTCGTCGCCGACGCTGACCACGTCCGAGACCTTCTCGACGTAACCGTCGTCGAGCTCGGAGACGTGGCACATGCCGTCGGTGCCCGGCGCGATCTCGATGAACGCGCCGAAGTCCTTCACGCTGACGACCTTGCCCGCGTAGACCGTGCCGGGCTTGATGTCCTCGCAGATGGCACCGATCTCGGCCTCGGCCTCGGCGATCTTGCGGCCGTCGGTCGCGCTCACGAGGACCGTGCCGTCGTCCTCGACGTCGATGCCGACGCCGTACTTGTCCTGCAGCGCCCGGATCGTCTTGCCGCCCGGCCCGATCAGCTTGCCGATCTTCTCCGGGTGGATCTTCAGCGTGATGATCCGCGGCGCGTAGATCGAGATCTCCTCGCGCGGCTCCGGGATCACCGCCTCCATCTGCTTGATGATGTCGAGACGCCCCTCGCGGGCCTGCTCGAAGATCCTCTCGATCTGCTCGACGCTCAGCCCGCGGGCCTTGAGGTCGAGCTGGATGCCCGTGATCCCGTCGACCGTGCCCGAGACCTTGAAGTCCATGTCGCCGAAGAAGTCCTCCTCGCCGAGGATGTCGGTGACGAAGACCTCGTTCTCGTCGTTCTCGTCGGTGAAGCGGCCGACCGAGATCCCGGCGCAGGTGTTGATGATCGGAACACCGGCGTCCATCAGCGCCAGGCAGCCACCGCACACGCTCGCCATCGACGACGACCCGTTCGACTCGGTGATGTCGCTCACGAGACGGATCGTGTACGGGAACTCCTCCGGGTCGGGGATGATGCCCATCAGGCTGCGCTCGGCCAGCGCCCCGTGCCCGATCTCGCGCCGGCCCGGGCCGGTGATCCGGCGCGCCTCGCCGACGCAGAACGGCGGGAAGTTGTAGTGCAGCATGAACTTCTTGCTGAACTCGGGGAGCAGCCCGTCGACCATCTGCTCGTCACGCCCGGTGCCCAGCGTCGTCGTCACGAGGCTCTGCGTCTCGCCGCGCTGGAACATCGCCGAGCCGTGCGTGCGGGCGAAGTTGCCGACCTGCATCTCGAGCGGGCGGACCTCCTTGAACCCGCGCCCGTCGGCCCGGATGCCCTTCTCGACGATCAGCTTCCGCGTGACCTTCTTCTCGAGCGTGCGGAACGCCTCCTTGGCGTGCGCCCGGGCCTCCTCGGTCGCGCGAAACTCGCCCGGCGTGCCGTCGTCCTTGACCGCGAAGTGCTCGTCGAGGAACGCGGCCTTGATCTCGCTGACGCGCTCCGAACGCTCGGTCTTGCCGGGGATCTGACGCGCCTCGAGCAGGTCCTTCTCACAGAGCTTCTTGGTCTTGAGGACGATCTCTTCGGGCGGCAGCTTGAGCTCGCCCACGCGGACCTCGACGCCGGCCTTGCCCGCCAGCTCGTCGATCAGGTCCAGCACTTGGCCGACGTGCTCCTGACCGAACTTGATCGCGTCGAGCAGCTCGTCGTCGGGGATCTCGGCCGCGCCGACCTCGATCATGTTCAGCCCGTCGCGGTGACCCGAGAGCACCAGGTCGACGTCGCTGTACGCCAGCTGGCTCACCGTCGGGTTGATCACGTGCGTGACGTTGTCGTCCTCGTCGAACACGCGACCGACGCGGACGGTCGCCAGCGGGCCCTCGAACGGGCAGTCGCTGATCGCCAGCGCCGCCGCCGCCGCCGAGCCCGCGAGCACGTCGGTGTCGTTCTCGCCGTCGTGGCTCAGGACCCAGACCTGGATCTGCACCTCGTCGATGAACCCGTCCGGGAAGAGCGGCCGGCAGGGCCGGTCGATCATCCGCATCGTCAGGATCTCTTTCTCGCTCGGCGGGCCCTCACGCTTGCGGAAGCCGCCCGGGAACTTGCCCGCGGCACTGGTCTTCTCGCGGTAGTCCACCGTCAGAGGGAAGAAGTCGAGCCCCGGACGCGGGTCCGCCCGGACGACCGTCGCCAAAACGGTGCTGTCGCCGTACGTCGCCATCACCGCCGCGCTGGCGAGCTTGGCGATCCGGCCGGTCTCGAACCGGAGCGTGCGACCGCCGATTTCCTTCTCGACGACGATGGTCTTGCTGTCTGCCATGTCCTGCCTTCCGCCGGCCAACATCGGGCCGGGATGCAACGCGGCCTCCGCTCGCGCCGATCGCGAGCGGCCCGGGTGCTCTTGTTCTGGACCGGGAGCGCCGCTGCGCCCCGGGCCCGTGCGTGACACGCCGGGCGAGGGCCGAAGTGAAGGGCAGAAGGCCGGCGGCAGCCGGGGCCCTCCTCCGGGAGCCGCCGTCTGCCGCTGGCCCACTGCCGCTCAGGTCGCCCCGAGACCGGCAACGAAAGCGGCCCGCCGGGGAGCTCTCCCGGCGGGCCGTTGGACGATTACTTACGCAGGCCGAGGGCCTGGATCGTGTCGAGGTACGCTTGCGGACGCGTCCGCTTCAGGTATCGCAGCAGGCGATTCCGCTTGCCGACCATCATCACCAGCCCGCGCCGGTTGTGCGTGTCCTGCTTGTTCTCGCGCATGTGCTCGGCGACCTGCTTGATGCGGGCCGTCAGCACGGCGATCTGAACCTCCGGCGAGCCGGTGTCGCCCTCCGAGCGGGCGAACTTCTTGATGACGTCGGTCTTCACTTCGTGGGCGAGCGGCATGCATGCCTCCATCGGCCGATCCGCCCGCGACGAAGCGAGGCGAGACGGACAGCCGTGCGATGTCTCGGCCGCCCGTGCCGGGGCACATGCCCCAACCCATCGACGACCGTCGATCCCGCGTCTCGGCACCTCGCCGAGCCGGGCAAACCCATTCTAGACAGGCCGCTCGGTGGGCGTCAGGTGGACTCCCGAGCCAACCGACCACGACCAAAGACCAACCGATCGCGGATTCACGCCCGATCCGCAACGCGGCCCGGTCCAGCGGACCTCCCGGGGTGCAGATCCGGTGCGCCCACGGCCGCTCGATCCCGGGCGGCGAAGAAACCCCTCACGACTTCGATGCAACGGATCTCGCCCCAGCGCGTCGGCCCCCAACCGGGCCGGGGCGCTTTCCAACCTCGCTATCTTCGGGCCATGCCCGGACTCACTCCCTCCCGCCGCGTGGGGGCACTCAAGCCCTCGGTCACGGTCGCCATCACCAACAAGGCCAAGGCCCTCAAACGCGAGGGCAAGGACGTGCTCGGATTCGCCGCCGGCGAGCCCGACTTCGACACGCCCGCGCCCATCA
The DNA here is from genome assembly GCA_038521625.1 of Planctomycetota bacterium. GTDB lineage: Bacteria > Planctomycetota > Phycisphaerae > Phycisphaerales > UBA1924 > JBCBKP01. Next base: position 90,359 of record JBCBKP010000003.1, on the reverse strand, counting down.
AAGACGCCGCCAAGGCCGCGATGGACGCCGGCGAGACCAGGTACAAGCCGACGCTCGGCGACCCCGAGACCCGCGACTGCATCGCCGCCAAACTCGTCCGCGAGAACCGCATCGACGGCCTCACCGGCCAGCACGTCGGCGTCCAGGCCGGCGGCAAGCACAGCCTCTTCGTCGCCATGCACTGCCTGCTCGACCCGCCGCACGCCCCCGGCGCCGCGGACGACCCACGCGACGTCCTGCTGCCCGTCCCCGCCTGGGTCAGCTACCGCCCCATCGCCGAGATGGCGGGCGGGCGCGTCGTCGAGATCGCCACTTCACCCGACGCCGACTTCAAGATCACCCCCGAGCAGCTCGCCGAGGCCATCACGCCCCAGAGCCGCCTCCTCGTCCTCAACAGCCCCTCGAACCCTTGCGGCACGATGTACGCCCCCGACGAGCTCCGCGCCCTCGCCGCGGTCGTCGCCGAGAAAGCGAACAGCATCGCGCCGTCGCTGGTCGTTCTCACCGACGAGATCTACGAAAAGATCGTCTACGGCGACCACCCCCACTTCTCGATCGGCTCGGTGCCCGAGATCGCCGAGCGCACGCTGACGCTCAACGGCATGTCCAAGGCCTTCGCCATGACCGGCTGGCGCATCGGCTACGCCGCGATGCCCGGCGACTTCGGCAAGACTCTCATCAAGGCCATGGGCACGATGCAGGGCCAGATGACCACCAACATCACGTCCTTCAACTACGCCGCGATCCGCTGCGCCCTCACCGACGCGGGCGTCGCCGAAGAGGTCGAGCGCATGCGCCTGGCCTTCGCCGCGCGCGCCAAGCTGATCGAGGGCCGCATCGCCGAGATCCCCGGCATCACCACGCCCAGGCCGACCGGCGCGTTCTATGTCTTCCCCGACATCTCCGGGCTCTTCGGCCGGCAGAGCCCCGTCGGACGCGTCGTCGGATCCGCGCTCGACCTCTGCGAATCCCTGCTCGACGAGGCCGGCCTCGCGCTCGTCCCGGGCGAGGACTTCGGCGGCTGCGGTCCCGACCACGTCCGCATCTCCTTCGCCTGCTCCGAGGACCAGATCAACGCCGGCATGGACCGCCTCGCCGACTTCGTCTCACGGATGCAATAGCCGCCGTCCGCCCACGTTCTCCCGCCGACGCACTCGCGCACGGGAGATCCAGCCATGCTCCGAGCATCCGTCGTCCTCGCGCTGCTGGTCAGCGCCGCGGACGCCCAGCCGGCGATCGAAGAGTTCTCCTTCGAGTTCGACGGCCGCGAGCGCTTCTAAACCGTCTTCGAGCCCGAGAGCTACTGCCCGGGCAACCCCGCGCTCGCCGTCCTGCACGGCGGCGGGCAATCGATGCGGAAGGTCTTCGAGCCCAACGTGCCGCAGGCGGCCTGGGTCCGTCTCGCCGAGCGCGAGGGCCTGCTCGTCATCGCGCCCAACGGGTGGAACGTCTCCGAGAACCAGGGCTCGGGCGATCAGCAGACCTGGAACGACCTCCGCGGCCCGCAGCCCGGCGTGATCTCCGAAGAAGACGACGCCGGGTTCGTCGACGCGGTCGTCGAGCGCGAGCTCCCCGCACGCGGCTTCGACCCGCGCGAGGTCTTCGTCGTCGGATCCTCGAACGGCGGCATGCTGACCTTCCGCGTGATGATCGAGTTCCCCGAGCGATTCGCCGCCGCGGCCCCGGTGATCGCGAACCTCCCCGAGAACGCGATCGACGACCCGCCGGTCGCCAAGCCGATCGTGATCATCAACGGCGACGCCGACCCGCTGATGCCGTGGGAGGGCGGCGTCGTCGGATTCGGCACCGGCGCCCCGGTCCGCTCGGGCGTCGACACCCTGAACTACTGGCGCCGCGTCCATGGCCTCGAGACCACCGAGGGCGACCTCGAGCTGCTGCCCGACACCGAGCCCACCGACGGCACCCGGATCCTCCGGGCCGAGTACCGGCCCGTCCCGGACGCGCCGCCGCTCGTCACGCTCTATCGGATCTTCAACGGCGGTCACTCGCTGCCGCTGCTCGCGACCGACCCGCAGAGCCCCCTGCCCGCCAGCTTCGGCCGGCGAAGCCTCGACGCGAACGGCGCCGATCTCGCGTGGGCGTTCTTCCTGCCCTTCCTCGCCCCGCCCGGACCCCGGATCGACCTCGACGCCTCGGGCACCCGCGACGTCTTCGACCTCGTCGAGTTCTTCCGCCAACTCGACGCCGGCAGCCGCGCCGCCGACCTGAACTGCGACGACGCGCTCGACGCCGCCGACGCGACCGCGTTCCTGACCTTCCTCGAACAGGACTGATCCCGCGGGCCGCGGGTACACTGCCACCATGGCGAAGAAACCCGCCGCGCAGGACGCGCCGCCACCGCCCCGCAAGAAGAACACCGCCGTCATCGCCGGCACGATCGCGAGCCTCGCCGTCGTCGCCGCCGTGGTCTGGGTCGCGGTCAGCAACAGCCCGGGACCCTCCGGCGCCGCCGCGATCGAAGACCCGTTCGCCGACAGCCCCTTCAACGAAGACCAGTTCAACGAGGGCGGCACCGACATGCTCATCGAGCTGTCGGACCCCGACGACCCCGAACGCCTCACCGGCGAGATCCGCGCCGCGTCGTTCGAACCGATCGACCCGGTCAACCGGCGCGTCGTCGAGCCCGAGGCCTGGATCTTCCTCGACGACGGGCGGATCGCCCACATCGAGGCCGACCGCGGCCGCCTCGCCATCCCCCAGGGGCAGACGCAGCCGCGCTCGGGCACGCTCGCCGGCAACGTCGTCATACGCCTCTTCGACGGATCGGCCGGCCGGCCCGACCCCGAGACCGACCCGCCGCTGCTGCGCGCCACCAGCGACCAGCCGGTCTCCTTCGACCTCGACCTCGCACGCCTCTCGACCGACGGACGCGTCGTCGTCCGCACAAACGAGCTCGAGTTCATCGGCACCGGCCTCTGGGCCGTGCTCAACGAACGCGAGCGACGACTCGAGCAGCTCGAGATCGCCCAGGGCGAGAAGCTCACCTACTTCCCGCCCGCCGAGTCAGCGGTCACGCGGACACAGGCCGCGCACACAACCGCCCGCGTTGCCCAGCCCGGCCTGCCGACCGACTTCACCAACACCATCGACGGCTCGCTCACCAAGGACGAGTCCTACATCCCCCCGCCCGACCCCTTCCAGCTCGACCACTACCTCGCGATCTTCGAAGACTCGGTCGTCGCCGATCAGGACGGGCGGCGCGTGCTCGCCGACCGCCTCGACGTCTGGGTCCGACTGATCGACAACAAGCTCCCGTCCTTCGGCGGCGGCGACGACGCCGAGATCACGGCGGCACCATCGCCGATCACGCTGGCGGCAATCTCCTCCGCGGCGCTGCTCCAACCGACCGCGCGTATCACCCCGCCCCGATCGACGACGGCCGAGCCGCCGGTCACCCTCACCTGGACCGGCCCCCTCCGCGTCGTCCGCCTCGACAGAGAACCCGAGCAGCTCGACCTCGACGACGTCGCGCTCAAGTTCACCGCGCAGGACACCGGCATCGTCCGATTCGAAGACCCCGGCGCCAGCACACGAGGCCAGGCCAACGAGATCGAGTACGCGGCGCAACGCGAGCGCATCGTCCTCTCCGGCCAGTCCTACACCGTCCGACTCGAGGGCGATGACGCCGGCCGCCTCGCCAACACCAACCGCATCGAGGTCGGCCTCGCCGACGGCTCCGTCCGCGTCATCGGCCCCGGCGGCATCTACGACAAGAACGACATCCCCGGCGACCCTCAGGCCCGCCGCTACGTCGAGTGGCAGGACCAGGCCGACTTCCGCTTCCGGACCGACGACGGACGCATCACCGAGATCGTCGAGACCGCCAGCTTCTTCGGCGGCGTCGCCGGCAAGAGCGGCGAGGGCTCGCTCGACGGCAACTCGCTCGACGTCTGGTTCGACGACGGCCCCGACGGAGCGAAGCAGCGCCGCCTCGCCCGCCTCGAATCAACCCAGACCCGCGCGGGCGACGGCGAGGGCGCCGAGCTCACCTCGGCATCACTCACGATCGACTTCAACACCCGCGCCCGACGCAGCGACCCCGAGCCGACCCGCCTCGCCGCGAGCGGCGACGTCCGCGCGACACAGGCCGACGGCAGCTACATCCACGCCGACCGCCTGACGAGCGGGCTCGGCCGGACCGACAACGGCTCGATCACGCCGACCCGCGCGATCGCCACCGGCAACGTCCGCTTCGCCGACAGCTCCGGGACCACCGGCGCCGCCGACCGCCTCGAGGCCGACGTGCCCGCTTCGAACGCTGTCCTCTATGGCACGCCCGACCAGCCCGCCGAAGCGACCCGCGCCGGCGCGACCATCCGCGCCGGACGCCTGCTCGCCGACGGCGAGCGCGGCGCGCTCGACGTCCTCGGCCCCGGCGTCTTCCTCGCCGATCTCGCCCCGACCGAAGACGCGCCCGCCGGCGTGGTCCACGCCGCCTGGTCCACCGCCATGAGCTACCGCGAAGCCACGGGCAACCTGGTCTGCTTCGGCGACGTCGAGGCCGTCTCGCAACGCGACGGCTTCGAGCGCGACACGCTGGTCGCCTCCCAGCTCTTCGCGCGCTTCGAGTCCACCGGCGAGACCGAAGACGACTCGCCCGCGGGCAACCTCGTCGACGCCCGCCTGCTCGGCGCCCCAGGCCAGCGCGCCACGTCGGAGATCCGCCGCTTCAAGACCGGCCCGGACGGCCGGCCGACCCTCGCCGAGCTCTTCTACCTCGAATCGCCACGAATCGACTTCGACCGCGCCGGCGACCGCCTGTACACGCCGCGCGACGGCCGCCTGCTCCTCGTCGACCGACGCGCCGTCGAGGGGAGCTCGCCCGGGTCGGGGCCCGGCACCACGGCCTTCGAATGGGCCGGCTCGATGACGCTCGACCGCGCCGCCGAGACCGCGACCTTCATCGACGACGTCCTCGTCGAGCACCTCGACATGCGGACCGACGAGATCACCGTCGCCGAGGCCGACCGCCTCGAAGCCACCTTCGACCTCGACGATGATCCCGACGGCTCCGCCGAGTCGCCCGGCGCGGCCCCCCCGACCGGCGCGCTCCGCGCGCTCCACGCCCAGGGACGCGTCCTGCTGACCCAGCCCGAGCGCGAACTGCTCGCCGACGACGTGCGATTCGACGCCGATTCCGGCGTCGCGACCGCGACGTCCGCCGAGGGCAGCTACCTCATCTTCTACAGCGGTCTCGACGGCCAGACCTACCGCGCGCAATCGCTGCGCTGGAACACCGTCACCGACCGTGTCGACATCCTGCGCCCCGCGCCCGCGAGCGCCGCCCCGCCCCAGCGACGCTGACGACCGTCAGTCCACCCGCGGCGGCTCGTAGTCCGGGTCGCGCCCCTGCTCGGTCAACTCGATCACGAAACCGCCGTCGAGTTCCGAAGCCCGGTCGTCGTTCGTGCCCACCGTCACCCGCTGATCGCGGATCAGATTCAGAAGCGCAAGAAACAGTCCGACCATCTCGGCCCGAGACCGACCGCGCAGCAGCCCGAACAGCGGCAGCTGGCCGTGCTCGACCTCGCCCTCGCGCAGCGCCGAGACGATGTCCTCCGCGTGCAGCTCGATCGGCGTGTCGTCGGTCATCACCTCGTGCTCGCCGAGGCGATCGAAGTTCACGCTCGACGCCACGCGCCGGAACGCCTCGACCAGATCGAGCAGGTTCGCGTCCTCGATCTCGACCTCGCCCGCCGACTCCATCGCCGCGCGAAACTCGGCCTCGCCCACGCCCGCCGGGCTCAGCGGCACGCGCCGAGACCAGGTCGCCCGGCGCGACTCCAGCGCGTCCGCCGCGTCGCGGTACTTCTTGTACTCCAGCAGCTGATGCACCAGGCTCGCCCGCGGGTCCTCGTCCTCCTTCGGGGCCCGCTCCCGCCCGGACGCCGGCGCCTCGCCCTCCAGCTCCCGGTCGATCATGCGGCTCTTGATCTCCATCAGCGTCGCCGCCATCACCAGGAACTCGCCCGCGAGCTCAACGTCCACGCGCTCCAGGTCCTCGAGGCTCGCCATGTACTGGTCCGCGATCGAAGCGACCGGGATGTCGTGCAGGTCGACCTCGGCGCGCCGGATCAGGTGCAGCAGCAGGTCCAGCGGCCCCTCGAAGCTCTCGAGACGCACCAAATAATCAGCGCCGCCCGCGCCCCGCCCGGATGAACCCGTCGCATCGCCAGCCATCCGGGCAGTGTACGGTTGCCGGATGAAGGCGCCCGTGACCGACCCGAAGAACCAATCCCAGCGGCCCCAGCCCGAGCCGAAACCGAGCCGAGACGCCGAGCTCGAGTTCGCCGCCTCCGTCCTCCGAGCCGAGGCCGCCGCGCTCGAACGCGCCGCCGCGGGACTCGATCGCGACCATTTCGCCCGCGCCGTCGGCTTCATCGAGAAGTGCGCCGCCGACGGCGGCACCGTCCTCGTCTCCGGGCTCGGCAAGTCCGGGCTCGTCGGCGCCAAGATCGCCGCCACGCTCTCCAGCCTCGGCGTCCCGGCCCACGCGGTCCACCCGACCGAGGCCGCACACGGCGATCTCGGGCGATTCCGCAAGACCGACGTCGCCGTCTGCCTCAGCCACTCCGGCGAGACCGAGGAGGTCGTCCAGCTCGCGGCGCTGCTCCGCGCCGACGGCCTGCCGATCATCGCGATCACACGCGGACGCACCGACGGCGACGACCGGCCCGAGTCCACGCTCGAGCGCCTGTCCGACGCCGTGCTCGCCGAACTGGTCGACGAAGAGGCCTCACGCCACGCGACCGACGAGGCCCTGCTCGCGCCAACCAGCTCCACGACCGCCGCCATGGCCATCGGCGACGCCCTCGCCCTCGCCGTCGCCCGCCGCAACGCGTTTACCAGCGCCGACTTCGCGGCACGCCACCCGGGCGGCCAGCTCGGCGGGCTGCTCCGCCCGGTCACCGAGCTGCTCCGGTTCAAGGCCGGCAAGCGGCTCCCCACCGTTGCCGCCGAGACCACCGTCGCCGACGCACTCCACGCCACCGACGGCATCGGCCGACGCCCCGGCGCCCTGCTCATCACCGACCAGACCTCCGGCGCCCTGCTCGGAATCTTCACCGACGGCGACCTCCGACGCCTTGTCGCGAACAACCCGGGCGACCTCGCCCGCCCGATCGGCGACGTCATGACGCCCGCGCCACGCACGCTGCCCGAGACCGCGCTCGCCCGCGACGCCGTCCTGCTCGCCAGGCAGCACCGCGCCGACGAAATCCCCGTGGTCGATCGCGACGGCAAGCCCATCGGCCTCCTCGACGTCCAGGACCTGGTCGCGATGAAGCTGGTCCAGGGCGACTGACGAACCCCGGCCCATGCCGAAGCTCTACACGATGCACGACGCCCGAATCGCCGACGCCGGCGAGACCGTCGCGGCCATCGACCAGACCAACCCGCTCCACGCGGAAGCCATCATCTCCGACGCCCGCGCCCCGCTCGTCCGCTGGTCCGGCTGGATCGGCGGCCCCGCCGCCCGCGACGACGGCACGTTCGACGCCGACTTCCGCACATGGACGCCCGCCGGACGCGAGGCCTTCGACGCCTGGGCTGCGACCCTCGCCGGCGAGACCTGGCTACGACCCCACTGCCGGCACGTGGTTTCCGACGTCCAGACCTGCCTGAACCTCGTCCGCTCCTGGGAAGACCAAGCCGAGCTCCCGCTCCGCCTCCTGCTCGACCCGGCCGCGCTGCTCACCGCCTCGATGCTCGGCCAAGCCGAGGACCACCTCGCCCGGGCGATCGAGACGCTCGGGTCCCACGAGCTCGTGCCGGCCGTCGTCCTCGCGGACGTGACGCTGATCGAGTCCACCGACCGCTACGAGCCCGACGTCGCCCCCGCGCCGCTCGGCACCGGCGCGATCGGCCTCGAGACCTGGGCCGCCGCCGTCCGCCTCGCCGGCGGGCTCCCCGATCGCCCGCTCGTCATCGATGACGAGGCCCCCGAGGAAGCCAGGTCCACCGCCCGCGACTGGTAGCCCCACCCCCTAGAGTGAACACATGAGCGAGACCGCCGAGCCGTCCAGCAAGACCTCCCTCGACAGCCCCACGTTCAAGGCGGTCAAGGAGGCCTTCCCGAGCAAGCCTCTCCGCGGGTCCGAGTTCCGGGGCCAGCCCACGCTCATCGTCGAGCCCGCCGACCTCCACGAGGTCATGGCGTTCCTCAAGTCCAACACCCGGACCGACTTCAACTTCCTCTCCGACGTCATCGGCGTCGACTACCTGAACTATCCCGCCGAGACACCCGGCCGATTCGCCGTCGTCTACAACCTGCTCAGCCACGCACGCGACGAGCGGTTCTTCGTCAAGGTCTACCTCGACCCCTCGATCCCCACCGAGGGCATCGAGGAGGACCCGGCGCTCTATCTCGACAGCGTGACCGACCTCTGGAAGGGCGCCGAGTGGACCGAGCGCGAGGTGTTCGACATGTTCGGCATCCGCTTCAAGAACCACCCCGACCTCCGCCGCATCCTGACCTGGGCCGACTTCCCCGCCCACCCGCTCCGCAAGGACTACCCGCTTCGAGGCCGCGGCGAGCGCGAGGCCTACCGCGTCGTCGATCGCACCAGCACCTGACCACCACCACCGGTCGGGGCCGCGCCGCGCGATGCCCCAATTCACACGGCCCGGTAACAGGGGAGACCCAAATCTGAAAGCGATCGCGCGCGCCCGTCCGATACTCGATCTCGCCCGGGGGGTCCTACCCCGGACACCCGCCCAAGCGAAGACGAGGATCGATCGATGCGGCACGCCTCCCGAGACATCGACGGCGACTTCGAGACGGACCTGTTCGCCACGACGCCGGACCCGACGCGTCTGAAGGACGAGCCGAGCCCGCTGCCCGCGGGCGTGCTCGCCATGGAGCGCGCCGGCCTCGACCGCTCGCGACTCATCGAACGCATCATGTCGCGCAACCGCGGCGCAACCTCCTCCTTCCTCGCGCAGTTCGAGGACCGCGAGCTCAGCACCTACCTGGAGCACCTCGAGTTCTCCGAATCCCCGCGCCGCGACTGCCCCGGATGGTCGAGGCCCGGCGATGCGCCCGCGATCATCACCGCCCAAAGACTCGCGTAGCGCCACCCAATCAGGCTCTCGGATCGGCCCGTGGGCGTCCCGTGGTGGCGCGCCCCGGGCCGGTTGTTTTTGCGCCCCCATCGCGGCTCGCCCCGCGCGAACACCCGCTCCGGCACTCCCCGAGATTGGCACCGCCTTCGCGGAATCGTCACCAATCGTGCAGAACGCGCGAGTTGCAACCAAGGCGCTTACCAGACGCGCCGATGACCACCAGGCGACCCCGCGCGCCCGGCCTCGACAGAGCCGGCCACGCGAGCTCGCCGGGAGAACCGGCAATCCCCGCACGGATGGGCACCCGCCGGCGTGTCACGGAAGACGAGCCCACGACGGGCGAAGACGGAGGTTCGGCACATGCGTCGCCAGCTGCTCGGAACGCACAACCCCCTGGGACTGACCGTCGCGGCAGGCACCGCCGCGACCCTCCTCGGCGGCTGCTCGTTCAACGCCACCGCGCCGAACGCACGCCTCCCCGAGGTCACCGACCGGGAGTTCCAGGCCGCCGAGGCCCCCACTCCGAACCCGCAGCAGCGGCCGACGCTCCTCAGCGCCGCATTCGGCCCCAGCTTCGGGGAAGAGGTCGTCGCCGCGCCCGGCGAGGGCGGGCCGCGCCCGGTTCTGAGATCCAACCCCGACCGCCCGCGCCGCGACCCGGTGACCCCCTCCAGCGACGTCTACGACCTCGCCGGCACCAACGACGGCTGGGCGATGGTCGAGGCCGCCGCCAACGTCGTCCGCGACCCAGAGCCGCAGCCCGAGCAGCAGATCGCCGAGCAGCCCCAGGGAAGCAACGACGGCAAGAACATGGCCCAGGAGCTCTACGGCCAGATCTTCGACCTCGAGATCCCGGGCAACCCGGAGAGCCAGGTCTTCAACACCACCAATATCCGCCAGGTCACCTTCACCAACGACGGCTCGGTCTTCGACCCGATGATCAACGGCGACGGCTCGCTGCTGTACTTCTCCAGCACCCAGCACCGCCCGACTTCCGACATCTACGTCCAGCAGGTCAACAGCCGCGTCGTCACCCGGCTCACCTCCGACCCCGCCCAGGACGTCATGCCCTCGATCAGCCCCGACGGCACGCGGATCGCCTTCGCGAGCAACCGCAACGGCTCCTGGGACATCTGGGTCATGCCCGCCACAGGCGGCAAGGCCATCCAGATCACCGGCGACAACAGCCACGACATGCACCCAAGCTGGTCGCCCGACGGCCGCCACCTGGTCTTCTGCCGCCTCGGCCAGTCCTCGGGACGCTGGGAGCTCTGGGTCGCCGACGTCTTCAACACCGTCAACACCCAGTTCATCGGCTACGGGCTCTTCCCCGAGTGGTCGCCCGTCGCCGGCACCGGCATCAACAACGCCGACAAGATCCTCTTCCAGCGCAGCCGCGAGCGCGGCGCCCGCACCTTCAGCGTCTGGACGCTCGACTTCAACCGGCGCACCCTGCAGGCCGGCAACGAGACCCAGATCGCCACCAACCCCAAGTCCGCCCTGATCAACCCGGCCTGGTCGCCCGACGGCGAGCGCATCAGCTACGCCGCCGTCCCCAACCCCGACAAGTGGATCGGCGACCGCAACGAGAACTCGCTTCCGCCCCGCGCCGGCATCTGGATCGTCCGCATCGACGGCCGCGAGGAGGTCCCGATGACCGTCGGCGACTCGATCGACATGATGCCTGCCTGGGCGCCCACCGGCCAGCTCTACTTCGTCTCCGACCGCTCGGGCGCCGAGAACCTCTGGGCGATCGACCTCGCCCCCGCCATGCTCGCCGCGACCGGCGGTAACCCGTTCGAGGACGGCCGCACGACCGCCCGGGCCCCGCAGCAGCCCGCCCCCCAGGGCCGGGCCCCGGGCATCCAGAACCAGCAGGCCCAGCAGAACCAGCGCCCCCGAGGCATCCAGTGGCCCGACGCCAGCCAGGGCGAGGTCATCGTGAACGTTCCTGTCGGAAACGACGACAACTAACCGAACCCAGAAATCGCCCCGGAGCGGGCGGGAGGAACCCGTGCGGCGGAGCTGCACCCCACGAGCGATCCTGATCGCCACCATCGCGTCCACGCTCGCCGGCTGCGCCACGGGCCCACGCCTGACGCCGGCCCGCGAGACCATCGCGCCCTACGACACGACCCGCGGCGACGCACTCTGGGCCGTCGCGCCGCCGGCCAACGAGTCCGGCGTCTCCTTCGTCGACCCGCTCGCCATCGGCGACGAGGTCGTGCAGGCCGCCGAGTCGGTCCGCGGCATCCGCTGCGTCCCGCTCAACCGCACGATCGCCGCGATGCGCCGCCTCGGCCTGGAACGAGTGACCAGCGAGGGTGAAGCCCGGGCGCTCGCCGCGGAGCTCGGCGTCGACGCGATCGTCGCCGGCAGCATCTCGGCGTACGACCCCTACGACCCACCTGTCCTGGGGTTGACGCTCGTGCTCTACGCCAGCCCGAGCGCCGGGCTCGTCGCCAACGGCGACGTGTTCGATGTCCGCCTCTTCCAGCTCCAGGCGACCGACTCGGCCTTCCAGGGGCTCGGGCCGCGTCCGGAGGCCGTCGGAGGCGGCCTGTTCGACGCCAAGCGTCACGACGTCGTCAACCGCGTCCAGATGTACGCCCAGGGCCGCACGGACATCGACTCGCCCTACGGGTGGCGGGCGTTCCTCGTCCGCAGCGACCTGTTCGCAGAATTTGCCGCCCACGAAGCGGTGGCCGACCTCGTCGAGCAGGAGTGGCTGAGACTGACTGCGCAGGCGGGCGCGGAATAACGAAGAAGGCGGGTCGGGTCCGAAGAAACGGGTCCCATAGGAGTGACCGATGACCGATCCGCTGCCCCTGACCGAACGCTTCGCCGACTATCTCACCAACGAGCGTCGGTTCAGCCCCTACACCGCCCGCTGCTACGGGGCCGACCTCCGCCAGCTCATCGAGCACCTCGCGGACAAGCACCAGATCGAGCCGGACCGCGCCGCCGAGTCCAAGGCCCTCGACGCCCGCGCCGGCGGCGCCGCCCCTTCGGGTGACGTCGCGGGATCGATCGAGCGCGCGACCATCACCGAGCTCCTGCTCGACGCCGACGAGGACCGCATCCGCGACTACCTCAACGTCCTGGGCGAGAAGAACTACTCCGCCGCCACCATGGCGCGCAAGATCGCGACGCTGCGGTCGTTCTACAAGTGGGCCGCCTCGCGCCGTCTCGCGCCGACGAACCCCATGACCCTCATCCGTTCGCCCCGACAGGCCAAGCGCCTGCCGAAGGCCATCTCCATCGAGCAGGTCGAGCGGCTGCTCTCCGCCCCGCCCGAGGGCGAGGTGCTGGGCCGGCGCGACCGCGCCATGCTCGAGACGCTCTACTCCACCGGCGTCCGCGTCAGCGAGCTCGTCGGCCTCGACATCTCCGATCTCGACGTCGAGAAGCAGGCCATGCTCGTCCGCGGCAAAGGAAAGAAGGAGCGCCTCGTCCCGCTCGGCTCCCACGCCATCGCCGCCATCAAGCGATACGTCGAGATGGTCGCGGATGACGACCGATTCGGGGCGACGTGGCGCGAGGCCGTCAAGGCCGGCGGCGACGACCACCCGCTGTTCGTCAACAAGCACGGCGGACGGCTGAGCTCGCGCTCGGTCCGTCGCAAGCTCGACAAGTACCTGCGCGAGGCCGGGCTCGACCCCTCGATCAGCCCGCACACGCTGCGCCACAGCTTCGCGACGCACCTGCTCGACAACGGCGCCGACCTCCGCAGCGTCCAGGAGCTGCTCGGTCACCAGTCGCTCAGCACCACGCAGGTCTACACGCACCTCACCAGCAAACGCGTCCGCGACGCATACGACGACGCCCACCCGCGCTCGCAGGCGAGCTAGGCCGCCGGGCGTCACCTCGAGAGCAGCAGCTCGGTCAGCGTGTCGGTCAACGCGCGAACGTCGGCCGCGACGTCGAGATCGGCCACCGCGCGCACCGAGAGCCGCTCGTCGATGACGAGCAGCACCGCGCTCGAGCCGCGCACCAGGCGATCGATCACGACGACGTCCGCCGACGCCAGCGAAGCCGGCGTCGCCCGCTCCGCCGCCGCGATCGTCCGATCGGTCGCGACGAGCGGGCGTAGCGGAGCCGCGCCGGACCCCGCGCCCACGGCGACCGACCGACCGAGCACCTTCGGCCAGACCGCAGGATCGACGCCCGCCACCGAGAGCCCCGCGGACACACGCCCGCGGGCCGACTCGATCGCGTCCGCCGCAACGCCGAGCGGCGCCATCCCCGCGTCCGCGCGCACCAGCAGCAACGCGACCAGCTTCAGCCGATCGCGCACGCCGATCGGGCCATCGGAGTCGGCCCGGAACGCGTCCGCCACGTTCCAACGCTCACGAGTCGCCGGATCGATCAGCGCGAGCGCGGGGATGAGATCGCCCACCCGCACAGCGCGCGGCGGCGCCGCCAGCGAACGGATCGCCACCACACGCTCGGCGCTCGGCAGCGGAGCGAGCCAGGACTCCGGATCGCCCGGGTCCAGCCACCCGACATCGAATCGCTCGACCACACCGTCGATCTCGCGTTCGAACGCGTCCGGCATCGTCTCGCCGCGTGACGGCCAGCCGACGCGCAACGCGAGCGCGTCCCCATCGCCGACCGCGATCTCGCCGTCTTCCTCCGTGCGCTCTCGCGCGCCGAGCACGACCCGATCGTCCGCCGGATAGGTCACCAGATACGAACCCCGCGCGTGCCCGGCCAGCGCGATCGCCAGCGGCGGGCTCACGAGCGGCGGGAGCTCGCGCTCGATCATCGCCGCGATCGGGAGATCCACGTCGATCGCCTCGTACATCCGCGTCCGATCGAGCCGGTGCCACGCCACCAACCGCCCGGCCCTCGCGTGCACGCGGATCTCGCCCAGCTCGAGCAGCACCGCGTCGGCGTCCGTCTCGCGGAGATCGGCGCGTACGACGTGCGAGACGCCATCGAGGCTCACGCGCGCCGCCCAAGGGGCCGCGGTCAGCCGCTCGACGAGCACGTTCTGCCAGGCCCGCCGCTCCTGACCACGCGCGGTCCCGGCCACGAACAGCGCCATCGCGAGGCTCGCCAGCAACCGGGTCATGGATCGGCTCCGCCGCCGGCCGCCGCCAACTCGTCGGCCAACTCGTCGGCCAGCTCGTCGGCCAGCTCGCCGACCGTCCGGTCCAAGCCCGGCACCATCACGCCCGACGCGATCTCGCGGGCCGGCTCGAGGACGAACGCCCGCTCGTGCATCCGCGGGTGCGGCAAGATCGGGGCGACGCCCTCGCGAACCAGGTCGCCGAGCACCAGCAGATCGAGGTCGAGCGTCCTCGGCCCCCACCGCGCCTCGAGCCGACGGTCCCGACCGTGCTCTCGCTCGATCTCGTGCAGCATGCCAAGCAGATCGACCGGACCGAGGCCCGTCGTGAGCCGGACACAGGCGTTCAGATACGGGCCCTGTCCGGGCGGGCCCACCGGCGCCGTCTCGTGGCTCGACGAAACCGCCACCACGACCGTGCCTTCCAGAGCTCTCAGGGCACGCAAGCCCGCGTCGATGTGCCCGGCTCGATCGCCCAGATTAGAACCCAGCGCGACCAGCGCGAGACGGCGACCGGGAGTCTCGTTGACCTGCTCAGGGGACGGCACCAGAGGAGATTAGGGGCAGTCCCGGCTCGGGTTGCAGTCCCGTTACGGCGCTCGCCCGCGCGAGGGATCAGGCCATCGGCTCCAGCTCCCGCATGCGGTGCTGGAGCTGGGCCTTCAGGCGGGCCAGGATCGAGGAGTGCATCTGGCTGACGCGGCTCTCGGAGAGGTCCAGCGTCTGGCCGATCTCCTTCATCGTCATGCCCTCGAAGTAGTAGAGCACGACGATCAGCCGCTCGGCCCGGCTGAGCCCCTTGGTGATCAGGTTCTTGAGGTCGCGCTGCTGCAGCGACTGGACCGGGTTGATCTGGGCGTCGTCCTTGACGACGTCGATCTCGCGGACCTCGCGCCCGGAGTCGTCCGGCGCGGCCTTCCGCGTGATGCTCGACATCTGCACCGCCTTCGAGTCCCGCTTGTACTTCAGGAACTCCTCGCGGTCGATGTTCAGCTTGTCGGCGACGTCCTCGTCGCTCGCGCGCTCGCCCGTCGATTTCTCGATCGACTGGCGGGCCTGCTCGACGCGGCTCGAGCGGTGGCGGACCAGGCGCGGGACCCAGTCCATCGAGCGGAGCTCGTCGAGGATGGCGCCGCGGATCCTGGGAGCGCAGTACGTCTCGAACTTGACACCGCGGTCCGGATCGAACGCGTCGATCGCGTCCATCAGCCCGAACAGCCCGGCGGACATCAGGTCCTCGACATCGACCTCGTCCGGCAGCCGCGCATACACACGCTCGGCGTTGTACCGCACCAGATGCAGGTAGCGCTCCATCAGGAAGTTGCGGAGCTCCTCGCTCGGAGCTGTCCGGTACTCGGCCCACACGTCCTCGATCGGACGATCGCTGTGGGGCGACCCCTTCGTGGTGCCGTCGGCCTGACGGACCGCGTGACGGATGCCGTTCCTGATCGAGGTTCGTTGCGACGCTCTTGCCAGCGACATGGTCCGCTCCTTGACCTGATTCGCCTCGCGCGACCCGAACCCAGAACGGGCAGGCCGCGGTCGGCAGGGCTTCCGGGCTCCCTTGCCCGGCCGGACCCGGCTCGACTCCATCCATGAGTCGGATCCGAATCGCACCCCAAACGCTTGCTCACGACGTCATCACAATGCGGATGATAACAAAGTCTCTCGCGATCTGCGGGGAGGATTGAGCCCCACCCGCCTCAGATGTCCTTGGCCTCGTCCACGAGCGGGATCGATCCGTCGGGCGCGGCGACCTCGATCGCCTCGGGGACCGTGTGCTCGCGGACGTAGCTCTCGATGAACTCGTCGATGACCCGCCGACCGACCCAGCCGATCAGGTGGCCGATGATGTTGCAGAGAACGGCGCAGAAGATCGCGCGGAGCAGCGCGTCGATGGAGGGGACCCCGGACAGCAACGCGACCACAAGCGCGATCGTGAACCCGGCGAGGCCGAGAACGGCGCCGGTCACTTTCGGTGCGTCTTGCAAGCCGGGTCCCCTTCCTCCGGTCCCCATCACCGGGACCGCTTCGGCATTCGGCGTGTTCGGCTGAAACCGATCCGATCACACAAGTTTCGCCCGCCTGCGCACTGCGCCGGCGATCCACCGGATCAGGCGGCCGCGAAGGCCGGGGAAGACCCCTGGCCCGCCCCGCCAGAACCCGGCTCCTCCGGCGCCGTCACCAGCCCGAGCGCACGGACCTCCATCTCGCTCACGACCTCGTTGTACCCGAGCACCGCCGCCCCCGGCAGGTGCGGCTCCAGCATCTGCTTGACCACCGCACGCACCTGCGGCGACGCGATCACCACCGGCGGGTGCCCGGCGTCCGTCACCGGCCGCAGCGTCTCGATGACGCGGGCCGACAGCTCCGAGGCGACCCGCGCCGGCATGTTGACCGTCGTGCCCTGGCCGCCCCGCTCGACAAAGCTGTTGACGATGTCCTCGAACCGCGGGTCCAGCGTCACGCAGACCAGCGTGTCGCGACCGTCCGCGTCCGGCGCGGCGTGCTGCTGGCAGATCGCCCGACGCAGCGCGTGACGCACGTACTCGGTCAGGACATCGAGGTCCTTTGTCTTGGTGCCCCAGTCGCCCAGCGTTTCGACGATCGTCTCGACGTCGCGTATCGGGACGCGCTCGCGCAGCAGGTTCTGCATGACCTTCTGCACCTCGCCGAGCTTGACGACCCCGGGCACGACGTCCTCGACCAGCTTGGGGCTCTTGGCCTTGAGCTGCTCGATCAGGTTTCCGACTTCGTCCCGGGTCAGCAGCTCGTCCCCGAACCGGCGCACGATCTCGGTGATGTGCGTCGCCACCACGCTCGACGGATCGACCACCGTGTAGTTCATCGTCTCGGCCCGGTCGCGCTGCGTCGGGTCGATCCACCAGGCATCGAGACCGAACGCCGGCTCCTTCGTCGCCTTGCCGCTGATCTGCCCGGTCGCGATCCCGCTGTCCATCGCCAGCAGCATGCCCGGCTCGGCCGAGCCCGCCGCGACCGCGTTGCCACGGATCTTGACCCGGTAGTCGTTGTGCGGCAGCTCGAGGTTGTCGCGGATCCGAAGCGGCGGCATCACCAGCCCGGTCTCGACCGCCAGCTGACGACGGATCGATGCGACCCGATCCAACAGGTCCCCGCCCGAGCCGCGATCCACCAACCGGACGAGCCCGTAGCCGACCTCGAGCTCCAGAACATCAACCTTGAGCAGGTCCTCGACCGGCGGCGGCTCCGGCCCCGCCGCCGCCTGCTCCTGCGCGACCGCCTCCGCCGCGGCGCTCTCCCGCCGGCGCCCCAGACGCTTCGAGAGGAACGCGAGCGCCGCGATCCCGACCGCGGTCGAGAGCAGCGGCACCGTCGGCAGCGGCGTCAGCGCGAGCACGCCCAGGAAGCCGGAGGTGATGAACAGCCCGATCGGCTTGCTGACCAGCTGCCCCGTGAGCTCGTCGCCGAGGTCCTGCTTCTGGCCCGACTGCGTGACGATCAGCGCCGACGCGATCGAGATGATGAAGCTCGGGATCTGGCTGGTCAGGCCGTCGCCGATCGTCAGGATCGTGAAGACCTGCGCCGTCTGCCCCGCGGGCCAGCCGCGCTCGAGCATGCCGATCGCGAAACCGCCCGCGACGTTGATCGCCGTGATGATGATGCCCGCCGTGACGTCGCCCTTGACGAACTTGCTCGCACCGTCCATCGCACCGTAGAAATCGGCCTCGCGCCGGATGTCCTCCCGCCGCTCCTTGGCCTCGTCCTCCGTGATCAGACCGGAGTTCAGGTCCGAGTCGATCGCCATCTGCTTGCCGGGCATCGCGTCGAGCGTGAACCGCGCCGCGACCTCGCTCACCCGGCCCGCACCCTTGGTGATGACCATGAACTGCACGATCATCAGGATCAGGAAGATGATGATCCCGACGAACAGCGATCCCCCGGCGACGAACTCGCCGAACGCGCTGATCACCTTGCCCGCGACCCCGAGCGCCTCCTCCGGGCTGGAGGCGTCCGCCGTCAGGATCAGCCTGGTCGACGCGATGTTCAGCGTCAGCCGGAACAGCGTCGTCGCCAGCAGCAGCGAAGGGAACACGCTGAACTCGAGCGCACGCTTCATGTAGAGCGTCGTGAGCAGCACGATCACCGCGATCGAGATGTTCAGGCTGATCAGCACGTCGAGCGCCACCGGCGGCAGCGGCACCAGGATCACCGACAGCAGCGCGACGAACCCGACCGGGACGATCAGCCCCCGGTAGCGGTCGCCGACGCGGCCGAGCCTCGAGATGAGATCTGGCGACTCAGGCATGGCTCAACGCTCAGGCGGCGGCGCCCTCCCGGGCCCCCGCCCCGGCCCCGATCGCGTCCCGCGCCGCGCGGGACGCCTCCCCGTCCAGCCCGTAGACGTACGCCAGCAGCTCCGCCACCGCCTCGTAGTGCTCCGCCGAGATCTCCTCCCCGACCTCCACGCCGGCGTACAGCGCCCGCGCAAGCGGCGGCCGCTCCACGATCGGGACCCCGTTCACACGCGCGATCTCGCGCATCCGGAACGCCAGGTAATCGGCGCCCTTGGCCGTGACACGCGGCGCCCGCATCTTCTCTGAGTCGTACTTGATCGCCACCGAGAAGTGCGTCGGGTTCGTCACCACCACGTCCGCCGCCGGCGTGCCCGAGGCGACCTGCTGCATCACCAGGCCCTGGTACATCTTGAACTGCTGCTTGCGGACCTCCGGGTCGGGCTCGACCTGGCGCCGCTCGTCCTT
Organism: Planctomycetota bacterium; assembly: GCA_038521625.1. Lineage (GTDB taxonomy): Bacteria > Planctomycetota > Phycisphaerae > Phycisphaerales > UBA1924 > JBCBKP01. The sequence continues at coordinate 71,459 of JBCBKP010000003.1, read as the reverse complement.
GACCTCCTGCTTGGTCATCTTCAGGTCCTTCTTGTGCTGCCACTTCTGGTACACGAAGTCGATCAGCCCGATCAGGATCAGCAGGATCGCCAGGATCAGCGCGATCTCGAACGCGACCCGCGCCAGGATCACGAACGCCAGATGCCCCTCGGCCTGCGGCAGCATCGACAGCGTCCGGAGCCGCGCCGCGATCGCGATCGCCGCGCCCGTCAGCAGCGCGGCGAGCTTGATCGAGTTCATCCCGGTCTTGACCAGGTTCTTGACGCCCAGGAACTTCTTCGCGCCCGCCACCGGGTTCAGCTTGCTGATCTTCGGCTGGATCGGCTTGAGCGTCCAGAGCCAGCCGACCTGGTTGAACTGCGCGACGTACGCGACGATGACCGCGATGATCAGCAGCGGCACGATCAGCTTCGCGGCCTCCGTCCCGAGCCGGACGAGCCCCGCCGCGAGGTTGGTCGACTCATCGATCCCCTCGCCGAATGTGCCGAAGACCCGCGTGAAGTGCGCGACACCCTCGGTGAAGATCGGCCCCATATAGAGGTACATCAGGATCACCGCGAGCAGCAGCGAGATCGCCGCCGTCAGATCCTGGCTCTTCGAGACCTTCCCCTCCTGGCGGGCCTTCGAGAGCTTCTTCGGCGTCGCGTCCTCGGTCTTCTCCCCCATGTCATCCGGCATCGCCGAGCCCCCCGCCCCCGAGCGACTCCGCCCACATGAGGATCTCGCGGGTGACCGCGGCCGTGTGCTCCGCGACCGTGCGGTCGATCGCGAACGTCGCGAAGATCAGGATCGTGATGCCCGAGAGGATCTTCATCGCGAAGCCCTCGCCGAGCAGGTTCAGCTGAGGCATCGTCTTCATGATGAAGCCGAGCGAGATCAGCAGGATCACCGCCGCGCCGAGCACCGGCGCCGCGAGCGCCATCGCGACCTTGAACGTGGCCGTGATGACGGCGACGAACAGCTGGAGCGGCGCGTCGCCCGCCCCGAACCCGCCCCGCGGCACGGTCTCGAACGTGATCAGCACCGCCGTCAGCATCGCCTCGAGCCCGCCGAGCATGACGAACGAGTAGAGCCCCATGTAGAAGATCAGCGACCCGATGGAGTTCATGTCGGTCTCGAGCGACGGGTTGAACGACCGCGCGATCGAGAGCCCCATCTGATAGCCGATCATCTGCCCGCACATCTCGATCGCCATGAACGGCAGCTGCATGATCATCCCGATCGAGATCCCGATCAGGATCTCCGAGAACAGCAGCGGCGCCAGCGTCTGGAGATCCACGCCCCCCGGGGGCACGCGGAATTCCGGCGGCACCAGCCCGTAGACCGCCACCGCCATCATCGCCGCGAACATCGCCTTGGCGCGGACGGGGATCACCCCCGTGCTGAGCACCGGCGCGAACAGCATGATCCCGAGGACGCGCGTGAACACCAACGACCACGGGACGACCTGCTCGTAGATCGGCAGCAGCGTCGTCATGCCGCGGCGCCCCGCCCCCGACGCGACGTCAGAAGAGCAGGAACGCCTGGTGCGCGTAGGCGACCACCTTCGAGACGATCCAGGGCAGCAGGATCGCCGCGACCGTCGCCATCGTCGCGATCTTCGGCACCATCGTGAGCGTCTGCTCCTGGATGCTCGTGATCGACTGCAGGATCGAGATCGTCAGACCCACCACCACGCCCGAGGCGAGGATCGGGGCCGCGATCTTCAGCACCGTGATCAGCGTATCCCGCACGATGTACACGGCCGTCTCGTCGTAGACCATCGATGGACTCCTTCTCCCGTTGACACCCGCCCCGCGGCCGAACGATGACCAGCGCCAGAAGCCATAGCGCCGCCTCGCTCGTCACGCGCGCGGACTGGCCGTCCTGCACGAAGCTCTCCATGATGCTGCCGACCACCAGCTGCCAGCCGTCGGCGAGCACGAACAGCATGATCTTGAACGGGAGACTGATCAGCACCGGCGGGAGCATCATCATGCTCATCGAGATCAGCACCGTGGCGATCACCATGTCCACCACCAGGAACGGTAGATAGACCCGGAACCCCATCAGGAAACCCAGCTTCAGCTCGCTCAGCATGTAGGCCGGCACCAGCGTCACCATGTCCACGTCCGCCCGGACCAGCGTTTCCGGCTCCGACGTGTCGATCCCACGGTAGTTCATGATCATGTAGACCGAGGACCAGTTGCCCGTCGCCTCGATCTGATCGAACATGAAGTCACGCATCGGCTGCTTCGCCCGGTCCCACAGCTCCTCGTAGTCCCTGATCTCGCCGTTCTGCCAGGGCGTGATCGCCTCGTCGAACACGCGCTCGACCGTCGGCGCCATCACCATCGCCGTCATGAACATCGCCAGGCCCGTCAGGATCTGCGCCGGCGGGACCGACTGCGTCCCCAGCGCCTGCTTCAGCAGACCCAGCACGATCAGGATCCGGACGAACGAAGTCATCATCAGCATCACCGACGGCACCAGCGTCAGCACCGTCAGCAGGATCATGATGTTGATCGCAACCGACAGCCCGCCGCGCTCCGGCGCGGCCGCGGGCGGCCCGGGCTCGGGCCCCAGAACGCCACCGTTCGAGCCGCCCGGCGCGTAGTAGTCCGGGCCCGCGTACACCCCGCCGCTCTGCGGGATCAGCCGCGCCGCGTCGCCCAGCAGACGCATCGGGTTGATCCCCGTCCCCGCCCCGCCCTCGAGACCGCGGAACGAATCCGGCCCGACCAGCGGCTCCGGCGTGCGCGGCGACAGAACGAACGGGCTCGGCGGCCCGACGATGTCCTCCACCTGCGCATACGCCGGCGACGCGAGCATCACCCCCAGAACGACGGCCAACAGGCGAACGATCATCGGTCGCTCCCCCCCGCGGCGACACGGAGAGCCTCGAGCAGCTCGTCGTGCTCGGCCGTCGTGCGCCCGATCGATGTCTCGACCGCGTCCAGCGCCTCGATCTCGCGGATCCGCAGCTCCTCCACCCCGCGCAGGCGCTCCGCCGGACGGCCCGCCGGCTTCGCCTCGACCGACGCGGCCACACGCCCGATCTCCGCCCGCTCCGCCTCCGGGTCCGACTCGAGCGCCCGCCGCGCCGACGTCAACCGCTCGGTGAAGGCGTCCGGAGCCGACCGACGCTCGTCGTCGGCGCACTTGCGGACCAGCGACGCGATCTCATCCGGGCACGTGAGCTCCGAGAGAACCTCCAGCCGGCGGTCGCGACGCGTCAGCGTCTGCGACAGCACCAGCACGCGCCGATCGATCCGCATCAGGATGAGCGTCTGGCCCCGCGCGATTGGAAACCGCCCGAGCACCTCGACCACGCCCGACGGCGCTCGCCCGCCCGCGCCGATCGCGCCCATCACGCCGCCACGCCCCCGCGCGAGCTTCTTCGTCACGAACGCCAGCACGAGGATCGTCCCCACGACCGCCGCGAGCGGCCAGAGCGCCGCCGCGACCTCGCCCGCCGCGGACGCCTCCGCCGGCGCGGCCTCTGCCGCCTCCGCGCCCGAGAGCAGAGAGTCGGTCGATCGCCCGAGTGGCAGCCGCTCGACGTCGGCGGGCGACTGCGCGAGCGCAACCGTCGTCATCGTGGCGATGGCGGCGCTCGCCCAACGCATCACTCGGCCTCCCCGCCCTCTTCGATCGCCTCCGCGGCGGCCGCGGCCTCCTTCGACGCACGCTCCTCCGCCTCGGCCGCGGCCGCGGCGGAGATCGCCGGCTTCGATGGATCCGCGGCCCCGTCGAGCACGTCGCTGATGCGGATGCAGAACTGATCGTTCAGCACCAGGACCTCGCCACGCGCGACGTGGCGGCCGTTCACATAGACGTCGACCGGGTCGCCCGCGAGCTTGTCCAGCTCCACGACCGCGCCCTCGCCCAGCTTCAGCACGTCCTCGACGAGCATCCGCGTGCGACCGAGCTCGATCTTCACGTCCAGATCGACGTCGGACAGCATCTCGATCTCGACCGAGGACGGCCCCTCGCCCGAGTCCTCGAAGACCGGCGGCGTGAACGGCTGCGCATCGCCATCCGCCTGGGCCCCCGCCCCGCCGGCATCCGTCTGCGGCTGGCCCTCCGCATCGGCGCCGACCTCGGCGGTCGCCGCCGCCAACGCCCGTCGCGCGGCCTCCAGCGCGTCCTCCGCCTCGGACGGATCGACGTCGCCGTCCGCGGCCTGAGCCTCGGCCCCTTCATTCTCGTCGGTGGCCCCACCCTGCTCGCGGACGTCGTCCTGCGGCTCCGGCTGAGACTCTGGCGCCTGCCCGTCGGTCGGCTGCTCTTCGGTCATCCTGACCTCCCGCGATCGCCGGGGATCCTCCCCGGGGTGTGGCGATCGAGCGATCGGCGGCGCGGCTCACGCCGCGCCAGATTGGCCGGCGTGCGCAAGGAAACGGCCCGGCGTGAGCCGGGCCGCGCAGGATGTGCCTCAGGGTTATCCAGACCCGCGTCAGTAGTCGATCGGCGAGCCGCGGTAGTTGACGATCATCACCTCGTCGACCCGCGGGACGCCGTTCGAGTCGGCCCCGAACACCTCGACCGCGAACGCGAGCATCTGACGCTTCAGCGTCTCGCGACCCGGCTCACGGAGATGACGCTCCTGGGCTCGCGCGAAGATCTCGCTGACCCCCTCGTCGATCTCGACGCGCCGCCGCTCGATCTCGGAGGAGATCTTGTCCACGTTCTTCTTGCGCACACGAACGTAGATCTCGGCCTGCCACTGCCACGCCCGGCCCGTGGAGAGGTTCAGGAACCGCCCCTTGGTCAGCTCGACCTCCACCGGCTGCTCGCGGTCGGCCGCCTCGGCCCCCTCGATCGCCAGCTCGCCCGCCGAAGTGGAGCCCCCGGCCGTGAAGACCATGATGCCCATCACCGCGACCGCCTCGACGAGCATCAGCCCGCCAACGACCACGATCATCTTGAGCGGCAGCCCGGGCTTGGACTGCGGCGCCGACTCGGTCGCGTTCTCGCCTTCCGCCATCGCTTCGCCCTCCGCATCCCGCGCCCGCTCAGGGCCCGCCACCGCCGACCGGAGCGCTCACACGCCCCGTCCCGAGCGGATCCGGGTGCACCTGACCCAGCGTCCGATCGATCATGTAGATCTGAACTCGGCGGTTCCGGGCCTGCGACTGACCCTGGAACGTGGGGAGCTCGGCAGGCTCGGTGTCCGCCGCCGATACGACCCGCAGGATCTGCCCGTTCACACCCGCTTCTCGGGTCAGGAAGTCCCGCACCGCCATCGCCCGCCGGAACGCCATCGCGTCCAGACCGTCCCCGATCCCCGAGCCCAGGCCCGCGACCTCGTCCTCCCGGCCCCACGCGTGACCCACGACCCGGACGATGTTCTGCCGGTCGCGGATCCGCGGCGCCACCTGCTCCAGCAGCACGCGCCGGTGCTCCGGCGTCAGCAACGCGTCCCCGCCCTCGAAGCTCAGCGTCGTGCCGATCGTGTGGTAATTGCCCTCGTGCACGATCTGCACCCGGTCGTGACGACCGACGACGTTGTTCTCGTTCTGCTGGTTGATGAACAGCGCGTTCTCGCCGCGCTTGGCCTGCTCCGGCAGGAGGCTGATCGTCGCGTTCGTCGCCGACTCGGGGATCTGGGCCTGGCCCATGCCGCCCTCGATGCCCAGCGCCTCCTGGATCGACTCCAGGATCTTGCGGAACTCACGCGGCTGCTTCAGCTCGCTGAACGCCGCGAGAAGGATGAAGAAGCAGAGCAGCAGCGACATCAGGTCGCCGTAGGTCACCACCCACTCGGGGATGTCCCCGCCCTCCTGCTTCCGCTTCTTGGGCACGCCGGGCCTCCTCCCGCCCGGGTCAGGCGGCTTCCGCCTGCGCCTCGGCCGCCGCCCGCTGGTTCGGAGGCAGGTACGTCAGCAGCTTGCTCTCGACCACCCGCGGGTTGTCGCCCGACTGGATCGACATCACGCCCGCGACCACGATCGTCTTGACCATGATCTCCTGCGCGTCGTTCGCCGCCAGCTTCTCCGCGATCGGACCCGTCACCACGTTCGCGATGATCGCGCCGTACATCGTCGTGATCAGCGCGACCGCCATGCCCGGGCCGATCGCCGACGGATCGTCCATGTTCTGCAGCATGAAGATCAGGCCCATCAGCGTCCCGATCATGCCGAACGCCGGCGCCGCCTTGCCGATCTGATCAAGCATCTTCTTGCCGAGCGTGTGGCGGTCCATCAGCGCCTCCAGCTCGGTCTCCATGATCGTCCGGATCAGCTCGGGGTCCGTCCCGTCCACCGCCATCTTGATGCCCCGGACGACGAACTCGTCCTTCATCTCAGGGATCAGGCTCTCGAGGCTCAGGATGCCCTCGCGACGCGCGACCTCCGCGTACCGGACCATGTCCTTGATCGTCTGCAACGCGTTCGACTGCTTCGAGAAGACCGCCTTCAGGATCACCGTGTGGATCTTCAGCACGTTCGCCAGCGGGTACGACGCGATGATCGCCCCGGCCGTGCCGCCGCCCACCACGAGGATCGACGGGATGTTAATCAGCGACGCGGGGTCGCCGCCGCCCATCACGATCGAGAGCGCGATCATGACAGCAGCGAAGACCAGGCCGCCCACGGTCCCGATGTCCAAGGCCGCCTCCCTCCGGGCGCGCACCGCGCACGCCCGCGACGGGCATCGGCCCGCGCCGACGGCCGCTTAACACCGCCCGAGCCCTCGCGCGCCCGCCGACGCCACGCCGGACCGCCTGAGCAGGGGAAGACCCCGGATCCGGGGCGTCAGCTCGGCGGCAGCATCGTCCGGAGCGAACGCCCGTACTCCACCACGAGCCCCACGATCACCTCCGTCGGCTCCCGCACGAGCACGTGGTCCCCGTTGGTCAGCGTGATCACCGTGTCCGGGTTCTCCTCGACCGTGCGGATCAGCTCGGCGTTGAGCACGAACTTCTTCCCGTTGAGCCTCGTCAGGGCGATCATGACTACCTCGCCAGCACCAGGAGCTGCTGCATCAGCTCGTCCGCCGTCCGGATCACACGCGAGGCCGCCGAGTACCCCGTGCTCGTCAGGATCAGGTCGATGAACTCCTGACCCAGATCGACGTTGCTCAGCTCCAGCGACCCGCTCACGACCTCGCCCGCCGCGAACCCGCCGCCGATGACCTCCGTCACCGGGCCGCTGTTCGCGCCCACGTCGAAAAGACCACCGCCCACGTCGTTCAGGCCCGCCGGGTTCGTGAACTTGCCCAGCACGATCTGACCGAGATCACGCACGGCGCCGTTGTCGAACCCGCCGACCACCGTCCCGTCGAGCGTCACCGCGTACCGGTCGAGCACGCCCTCCGGCAGCCCGTCCCGGAACGTCGCCGCGAACTCGCTCCTCTGACCGTTGAGCGCCGTGAACTGGCCCTGCGCCCCGCCCAGGTTCAGCTCGAACCCCAGCGGCGTCGTGGCGCCGGTGCCCGTGCGGCTCACAGCGACCGCGATCGGCGCCGTCGTCTGGAGGTTGCCGAGCGAATCGAACTGCACCGTCTGCGTCTGCAGGAACGGCCCCGGCTGCCCCGCGTTGTCGCGCGACGCGATGTCGATCCGCCACGTCGTGCCCGTGGTCTTGGCGGTCATCGTGAACGTCACGTCGACCTCGACCAGCGACCCGAGCGAGTCGTAGACGACCATCGTCGTCCGAGCCGACTCCCCCGTCGCCTCGACCGGGTTGTCGGTCACGAACGGGTTCCGAAGCACCAGCCCGCCCGAGTCCAACAGCTCGATGTCCGCCGCGTCGATCTCGATCCCGTTCGCCGTGCCGGTGTTCGAGACCACCGTGATGATCCCGGTCGCCGCGTCGATGTTCACGCCCGGGAACTGCCCGTCGGGGTTCGCCGTCGTCGTGCTGTGGATCCCCAGGTTGTTGTTGATAGCGGTCTGAAGATCGGCCAGCGTCGTCGTCCCCGTGATCGCCAGCGTGAACTCCGGGACATTCCGCCCGCCGACCTCGATGTTCCGGAACCGCAGCGTCTGCCCGTCCGCGAACAACGGCGTGTCGGTCCCCGCGAGGTTCGGGTCCTCGAGATCCACAAGCAGCGTCGTCGGCCCGAGCGTCGGCGTGCCCGAGGTCGAGATCGTCACCATCCCGTTGCCCGGGCTCCCGAGAAGCCGGCTCTGGCTGCCGCCCGTCGCGACGTCCCCGCCCGCGTCCAGGTTGCCGCTCATCGTCGTCGTCGTCGTCGCCTCGGCGATCCGCAGCTGACCGATCGGCAGGTTGATCGGCTGCAGCGCGCCCTGCTGGATGTTGAAGTTCGCGTCGATGCCGTAGCCCATCAGCCGCTCGCCGCCGATCAGCGTCAGATCGCCGTTCGAGTCCGGCCGGAACCCGCCCATCCGCGTGTACAGGTTCTCGCCGTCCTTCTGCACGACGAAGAAGCCCTCGCCGTCGATCGCCAGGTCCCGCGCATCGCCCGTCTGCGTCAACGCGCCGGGAGTGAAGTCGCGCTGCGTCCCCGCGATCTGCACGCCGAGCCCGATCTGCCCGGGGTTCGTGCCGCCGATCGCCCCGTTGGGCGCCGTGCCCTCGCGGAACGTCTGCGCGAACGCGCTCTGGAACGACAGACGCGACTGCTTGAACCCGACGGTGTTCACGTTGGAGATGTTGTTGCCGACAACGTCGAGCTTCCGGGCGTTCGCGAGCAGCCCGCTCAGACCCGAGAACAGCGCGGTCGTGGATGCCATGGTGTCCCCCTCCGGACGCGGTTCGCCCGGGTCCTCAAACGCTCCGACCGAGCAGCTCCACGAGCGCCCGGTTCTCGATCGGCCCGGCCGTGAACACGCCCGCGCCCGGGGCCATCGCCGCCGGGTCGGCGACGATGCCCGCGACCTCCGCCTCTGGCTCCGCGTGCGGGTCCGGCTCCGCGCGGATCACCGCGCCGATACCGCGGATCACCCCCGGCGAATCCAGACGCGCCTCGCCGACCACCGTCCGCTCCCGCACGTCCAGCTCCAGCGCCATCCCGTCGAGCAGCACCAGCGCCCGATCGACGCCCTCGGCCTGCGCACGATCCGCCGCCGCCGAGAGCCGCTCGGCCTGGCCGTCCGTGAGCTGCAGATCCACGCCGCCGCCGATCCGGACCGCCGCGCCGGACTCGATCCGACCGTCACGCGCCGCCGAGAGCAGATCCTCGAAGCCGCGCGACTCGATCGACTCGGCGCCGCCGAGCGAGCGCGCGATGTCGCCGACGAGCTGCACGCCAGAGCCGAGCATCCTCAGCAGGCCGACGGCCGGGATCACGGCGTCACCCCGACGTCATCGATCAGATTCAGCACCTGGCTCACCCGGTCCTCGCCAGAGCCGCCCGAGCTCCCGGGAGAAACGATCGTCTGGGCGATCGGGATCGGAGTGATGCCGCTCCCGGTGCCAGACCCGGAATCGCTCCCCGACCCGGATCCGGATCCGGATCCAGATCCCGAGCCTGACTCAGAGCCAGAGCCGGATCCGGAACCCGAGCCGCTGCCCGAACCCGATCCGCTCCCGCCCGAGTCGCCCGCGGCCGGCGGCGGAGCGACAACCTCGCTCACGCCCGACATCGCCACGATCGACCCGTCCGTCAGCTCGAGCATCGGCTCGCCGCTCGTCCGGATCACCGCGCCGACCTCGCCCTGCACGAAGCGACCCTCGAGCGTCTGGCCCCGGATCTCCGCGCCGATCAGACCGGCCGCCGACGCGAACTCGTTCTGCTCGACCAGCGAGCCGAGGCTCTCCTCGAGCGACAGATCGCTCTCGATCGCGCGGATCGTCGAGATCTGCTCGAGAAGCGCCTGCGAGTCGTTCGGCTCCAGCGGGTCCTGAGCCGAGAGCTCCGCCAGGACGATCTGGATGAAGTCCTCGGACGTCAGGTCCCCGAAGCCTTCGGAGGTCCGCCGGTCCGTCTGCGGGAAGAGCGCATCGAAGGCGCCCGCGCCGCCGACGCCGCCCGGCGTCGAGAGCGTGCTCATGATCCGTGCCCCCATCGTCCCGCAGCGCCACAGCGCCGCGGGCTCAGGCCACCGCGTTCAGCCGGACCGACACCGCGTCGCCGTCCAGCTCACCCAGGGTGCTCGGATCCTCCGCGCCGTCCCGGTCGTTCGAATCCCCGGCTCCGTCCGTGGGCCGGTCGTTCACCGCACGCGGGTCTCCGCCCGACGCCCGGCTCCGCTCGCGTCCACCGTCCCCGTGGCGCTCGCGCTCGTCGCCGGGCCCGCTCCATCGCGCCCGGCCATCATCGGTCGTGCCGCGATCCGGCGGCTCGCCCGACTCGCGTCCCGCGCTCCCGCGCGACGCCGCGGCCGCCGAGCGATCCTCGCCCGGCTCGACCACGATCCGATCCACGACCAGGCCGCGTCGCTCCAGCGAGCGGCGGAGGTCGTCAAGGTTCCCAGTTAGCAACTGCCGTGCCGAATCCGTCTCGGCCCGCATCGAAGCCGTGATCCGCCCGTCGCGCATCGAGACATCGACACGCACCGCACCGAGCGAATCCGGGTTCAGCCGCAGCGAGACGTCGCCACCGCCCTTCTTCAGCAGCGTCGCGAGACCGCGCGTGACCTGACCGAGCACACGCTGTGGCTCCGGACGCTCCTGCTTCAAGAGCTGCTCGGGCTTGGCTTCGCCGCGCACACCCGGCGCCTCGGCGCGGAAGCCGCGCAGCCCGAGCGCAGGCCCGGACACCTTCGCGGCACCACCACCGTCGCCCTGGGCCGGCGCGCTCGCGCCTGCCGCCTTCGTCGAGGCCGGCGCCGCCCCCGCCTGAATCGCGGGAGCCTGCGGACGCTCCGCGGCCGCTCCTGTCTCGGATCGATCACCCGCGGGCGCCGGAGGCTGCGTCCGCGCCGACGCGTCACGCTCTGCCGCCCGTGACTCGCTGCCCGACTCGGGCCGCCCGGCGTTCTGATCTTGCTGCGGGCTCGGTCTGGCCGAGCCCGGGTCGGACCGCGTCCCGTCGCGCCGCTCGCCGGCCCGCTCGAGCCCGGTCTGAGCGCCGGTCTCGGCCCCAACCTCGGCGCCGGTCTTGGCCGAATCGACCGCAATCCCGTCGCTCGAATCCCCGCCCTCACGCGAAGCCGTCGCGTCCTTCGCGATCCGCTCCTCCGCCTCGCGCACCGCCGGCCTGCGCTCGGCATCCAGCTCGCCGAACGCCGCGTCGAGCGCCCCGCCCTCACCGCCCGGCCGCTGGCGCTGCAGCACGCGGGAGAACGACTCGGACGTCCCCCCGCTGACCCGCATGAGCGAAGTCAGCCCATCGTTCTTCGTCGCCTGCGGACGCTCGGTCGTCTGAATCGTCGTCAAGGCCCGGTTCCCTCCGCGAACGCGCCGTCGAGGCCGCGCACGCGGAGGTCTTCCAGCAAGCCGGCTGCCAGCTCGCCCTCGCCCTGGGTGATCAGCTCGGCGAAGATCTTCGTCCGGGCGCGCTCCTCCATCGCGTCGAGGTACGCCACCACCTGCTCGCGGTCGCCGGAATCGAGGATCGGACGCAGCGTCGCCACCGCCTCCTCCGCCTTCAGCCCCTCGAGCACCACCAGCGACTTCTGGAACTGCGCATCGCCCTCCAGCAGCGCCAGCCGCTCACGCATCGACTCGAACCCGTCCCGCTCCGTCTCGAAGCTCTCGCGCTCCCGATCCAGCTCGTTGCGCTCCAGGCGGAGCGTGCGGCGCAGGTCCTGCACCTCGCGCTGCAGACGCGCGATCCGCTGCAGATCGATCTCCGACGCCTCGATCCGCAGCGCCAGCGCCTCCGAGGAATTCAGCGGCGGCCCGGCCGGGAGATCCGCCGCCGGGTCGGCCTCGACCTCCGCATCCGCCGCCTCCCGCGCCTCCCGCGCCGCCTGCTCGCCCACCGTCTCCGTGAAGATCGACCGGACCTCCTGGATCCGCGTCGCGTCGACGCGCCGCGTCCCGAGCAGCCAGCCGAGCGCCATCAGGATCGCGAACATGTTCGCGACCGCCATGATCGAGAACACCGTCCAGACAGACCTCATCGCGGCTCCTCACCCGGCTCCATCGGCCGGTACCGCGCGACGACCAACTCGTCGATCGCGCGAGCTTCCTTCCGTGCCTCGGATCGCTTCCACTCCCGCAGCCGCCGCTCGCGCAGCAGCTCCACCGCCCGCCTGGCCGCCGCCAGCCGCGCCAGCTCGGCCCGCGCCGACTCCAGCCGCTTGTGCACGCCCGCAAGCAGCAGCACCGCCTGCTGCGCCCGGCTCACCTGGTGCAGCGACGCGTTCGCCTGCACACGCGCCGTCCGCAGGTCCACAGACCGCTCACCCGCGGCCCCCAGCACCCCCGCCAGGTCTTCCTTCTCACGCACGATCGAACGTTGGCAGGCCCGGATGACCTCCTCGAGCTCGTGACGCTCGCGCTCGATCGCCGCGACCTCGCGGCGCTGGCGGTCCTCCGCCATCTCGCGCTGACGCAGCACCGGCTCGAGCTTGAATCGGAACGCCGCCACCCTCAGGCCCCCCTCGCCCCGCCGGCCCGCCCGATCATCTCGCCCGAACGCATCGCCAGCTCCAGCATCGACTTCGAATCACGCTCGAACACGCCCGCCTCGCCCGTCGCCTGACGCAGCAGACCGTCGAGCTCGGGCTTCAGCGCGATCGCCACGTCCGCCTCCGCATCCGAGCCCGACGCGTACGCCCCGATCTGCACCAGCTCCTCGACCCGCTTGTACGCCGCGAGCAACGCGACCAGCTGCTGCCTCGCCGCCCGGTGCGCCGGCTCCATCACCGCGTCCGCCACGCGGCTCACCGAATCGAGCGTGTCGATCGCCGGGAAGTGCCCGCGCTGCGCCAGCCCGCGATCGAGGATCACGTGCCCGTCCAAGATCCCCCGCGCCGCGTCCGCCACCGGCTCGGTCATGTCGTCGCCCTCGACCAGGATCGTGTACAGACCGGTCACAGAGCCCCCCGATCCCGCGCCCTCGACGGCCCCAGCACGCTCCAGCAGCTTCGCCATCTCCGCGAACACGCTCGGCGTGTACCCGCGCGTCGCCGGCGGCTCGCCCGACGCCAGACCCACCTGCCGCTGCGCGTGCGCGAACCGCGTCACCGAGTCCATCATCAGCAGCACGTCGAGACCCATGCCCCGGAAGCTCTCCGCGATCGAGCACGCCGCACGCGCCGCGCGGATCCGCATCAGCGGGCTCTCGTCCCCGGTCGCCGCGACCACCACCGAACGCGCCAGCCCCTCGTCGCCCAGCGACTCCTCCACGAAGTCACGGACCTCACGCCCGCGCTCGCCGACCAGCGCGATCACGCTCACGTCCGCCGAGGTCCCCCGCGCGATCTGGCCAAGCAGCGTGCTCTTGCCCACGCCCGGACCCGCGAAGATCCCCAGACGCTGCCCGCGACCCAGGGGCGTCATCAGGTCGATCGCCCGCACCCCCGTCCGCAGCGGCCTGGTCACCCGAGCACGCTCCAGCGGCCCGATCGGGCGAGGCGACAGCACCGCGCGACCCGGGCAGCGCGGCCGCGCCCCCCCGTCGATCGGCTCGCACATCCCGTCCAGCACCCGCCCCAGCAGCGCCGGGCCGACCGCCACCGACGCCTCGCGGCGCACGCCGACCACCCGCGCCCCGGGACGCACGCCCGTCGCCTCGCGCAGCGGCATCAGGATCGTCCGGTCCGCCGTGAACCCGATCACCTCCGCCGGCGCCGGCGCGCCGTGATCGATCTCGATCTCGACCGACGCGCCCACCGGCTCCGGCAGGTCCGCCGCGAGGATCGACATCCCGCTGACCGACGCGACGCGCCCCGTGACGCGCTCGGGCGCGAACCGGCGCGCGACCTCCAGCTCCGGCCCCAGCGCGCTCACGCCGCGTCCCCCGAGGGCACCAGCTCGCCCGCGAGACGTTCCAGCTTCGTCTCGATCGTCGCGTCGATCTCACCGGAAGCGTCGGTCCCGACGACGCACCCGCCGCGCGACACGCCCGGGTCGGCCCGCAGCTCCGCGTGCTCCACCCGATCGAAACGCTGCATCAGCGCCGGCAGCACCTCGCGCACCGACGCCTCGTCCTCAGGGTTCACGCGGATCACCAGCGCCGTCCGACGCGCCAGCCGCGCCAGGGCCGACGCCAACTGCTCGACCGCCACGCCCTCGTCGACCTCGACCACGCGAGCGACGATCTTCGTCGCGAGCAGCACCGCGAGCCGCACCGCGTCCGTCCGCGCCGACTCGAGCATGTCGCCCCGCGCCGCCTCGAACTCGCCGAACGACTTCGACCACGCCCCGAGCACCGCGTCGATCTTCTCACGCGACTCCGCGTACGCCCGCTCACGCCCGCTCGCCTCGCCCGCGGCCTGACCCTTCGCCAGACCCTCATCCAGGCCCTTCGCGAAGCCCTCGTCGTGCGCCCCGTCGATGATCCGCGCCCGCTCGCGCAGCGCCTCCTCGACGACGGACGCCGCCTCCGCCCGCGCCCGCTCGCGCAGGTCGTCGCCCGTCCGCGCCAGGTCGCCCAGATCGAGCACCAGGGCGTCCCGCGCGATCTGCTCGGCGTCCGCCCGTCTCACCATGCCCACGACGCGCCCTCCCTGTCAGACGACCATCTCGCTCTCGCCGCCGCGGCCCTGAATCATCACGTCGCCGGCCTCCTCGAGACGCCGTACGATGTCCACGATCCGCTGCTGCGCCGCCTCGACGTCGCTGACCTTGACCGGACCCATGTACTCCATGTCCTCGCGCACCATCGACGACGCACGCTCCGACATGTTCTTGAGGATCTTCTCCTGAAGCTCGTTCGACGCGCTCTTGAGCGCCAGCGCGAGCTCCTCGTTGTCGACCTCCTTGAGCACGTTCTGGATGCCCTTGTCGTTCACCAGCAGCACGTCCTCGAAGACGAACATCAGACGCCGGATCTGCTCGACCAGGTCCGGGTCCTCGCTCTCGAGGCCCTCCATGATCGTCTTCTCCGTCGACCGGTCGGCCAGGTTCAGGATCTCCGCCACCGTCGGGATCCCGCCCGCCTTCTCCATGCTCTGCATCAGCATGTTCGAGAGACGGCTCTCCAGACCCTGCTCGACCTCCCGGATCACCTCCGGGTTGGTCTGCTCCATGTTCGCGATCCGCTTGATCACCTCGACCTGCTTCTGCGTCGGCAGCCCGACCAGGATCTCCGCCGCCTTGTGGTGACCGAGGTGGCAGATGATCAGCGCGATCGTCTGCGGGTGCTCGTCCTGGATGAACGTCAGCAGGTTCTCCGACTCCGCACGCTGCAGGAAGCTGAACGGCGTCTTCTGCACCTGCGTCTGGATCTGCGTCAGGATCCGGTCCGCCGTCTTCGGGTCCAGGCTCTGCAGCAGCACGTTCCGCGCGTAGTCCAGGTTGCCCTCGTTAAGATAGTCCGAGGCGATCGTCAGCCCGTAGAACTCGTTGACGACCGACTCCTGAAGCTCGTCCGGCACCCGCCCCAGCGCCGCGACCTCACGCATCACCTCCTCGACCTGCTCGCGCTCGAGGTTCTGCAGCACCCCCGCCGCCCGGTCCGGGCCGACCGCCAGCAGCAGGACCGCCGACTTGGTGATCCCCTCGAGATCCTCGGCCGTCGTCGGAAGCTTCTCGTTGAGTCTGCGTGGCATCGCCGCCCCCCGGTCGTTCTCAGCTGTCCTCGGCCATCCAGCGCGCGATCAGCTTCGCCGCCTTCTCCGGGTCTTCCTCGACCACGTGCGTCACCTGCTCGAGCATCTTCGTCGCCTGCATCTCGTTCTCGTCGAGCTCGAAGCCCTCCATCGGCGCGTCGCCCTCCGCCGCGTCGCCCATCATGCTCGCGTCCATCTGCAGCGCCGGCGGCCGCCCCACGAGCTCGTCCGCGGTCGGAAGATCCACGCGCTTCGACGTCTTGCGGACCATCATCACCATCATGCCCAGGGACACCACCGCCAGGCCCGCGACCAGGCCGCGCTCCATCAGCGATCCGCCCGCCTCGCCGCCCGCCCCCGAACCGCCGCCGCCGGTCAGCACGCTCAGGAACCCCGCGTTCGAGCTCTCAACAATCGGCTCCATCGCCGAGGGCACCAGCGCCACGCTCACCTCGCCCGCCGTCTCATTCCCCTCGGCGTCCGTCGTCCGCAGGTGCGGACGCAGCGTCTCCTCGATCGTCCGGCGAAGCTCCTCGAACCGCTGCAAGACGTCGTCCGGGTCCACCGCGCCCTCCGCGTCCGCGTCCGGATCACCCGCCTGACGCCGACGCACGAGCCCCTCGACATAACCCTCCGGCACGTTCACGCTCGCCGCGAGGTACGTCGGCATCCCGCGCGGGTCCGACTCCTCCAGCTGCTCACGCCCGATCGCGTTCTCGAACTGCGTGCTCTCCTCGCCCTGCGTCAGGTTGCTGCCCGCGCCCGAACCGCCCGACGGGATCGAGACTTCCTGGTTCGCGCGGACGCCCGGCTCGAAGCCCCGCGAGCTGTTCGTCGACTCGTGCTCCGAGCTCGTCACCTGCATCGGCAGGCTCACCGTGCCCTGCCCCTTCTCCAGGTTCCGCGTCGTCCGCCGGCTCACCCGACGCACGTCCACCCGCGCCGTCACCGCCACAGTCGCGCCCGGGATGTACCCGAGCAGCTGCTCGAGCTTCCGGCGCGTCTCCTCCTCCACCATCTGCTGGTGCTCGAGGTACGTGCCCGCGGCCATCCGGCTCTCGTCCGTCACCGCACGCGGGCGTCCGGTCGAGCCGTCGATCACCCGCACGTTGCGGAGCTCCAGGCCCGACCGCGCGCCCGCGACCAGCGACGCCGCCGCGTCCACCGCCTCCTGCGGGATCGAGCCGGCCGAGCCGAACAGCGTCACGCTCGCCGTCGGCTCGCGGACCGCACGCCCCAGACCGCTCGCCTCGGGCGCGTCGATGATCACCCGCGCCGACCGAACACCCCGCAGACGCCCGATCACACGCCCCAGCTCGTTCTGCAGCGCGAACATGTACTGCTGGTTGTTCTGCTCCCGGCTCAGCCGCCAGTCCTGCTTCTCGATCAAATTCCGGAACAGCGTCTCGGTGTTGTCCGGCATCTCGCCCGATTCGAGCAGCTCCGCCATCGCCAGGTGCTGTGTCCCCTCCGGGATCATCAGCCGCCCGCCGTCGATCTGCACCGGCAGGTCCATCCCCCGGAACGCGGCCTGCACACGCGTCTGCTCCGAGGGCTCCAGACCCGTCAGCTCGACCATCGGACGCTCGGCCGCGTACTGAGAGACAACGAACAGCGTCATCGCGGCGATCACCGCGAGGCTCGCCATCAGCAGCCGCTGGGTCGCGCTCAGCTTCCCGAACTGCTGGATGACCGTCTTGAATGCGCGGCGGATCGGTTCCAAGACCAGGGCCTCCTGCCCACGGCCGCCGGCAAGAACGCCGCCCGGCCCCACGCGGGGCGTCCTGCCCTCGCGAGGTCTCAGTTCGGCTCAGCCGCGGTCCCCGCTGCCGTTCGTGCTCCGGCGCCGAACGTGCGGCGCAAGATCCGCATCCCGCCCGATATCACACGCGGGTCTGGCGGATCTCCTCGTAGGCGTCCAGCACCTTGTTGCGCATCGCCTGCAGCATCTTGAACGCGCCGTCCGCCTTCTCCGAGGCCAGGATCACGCCCTCGAGATCGCTCCGCCGGCCGGACACGAGGTCCTCCACGGCGCGGTCCGCGTCCTGCTGCGCCGCGTTGACCTCGCGCAGGTTCTCGATCAGCATGTTCTTGAAGTCCGGCCCGTCACCGGCCTTGGGTCCCGCCGCGCGGGCCGCCCCGGCACCGGGACGCACCGCGCCCCCGCCCTGCACGCCGCCGATCAGTCCCAGAGGATCGCTCATCGGTCAGTCTCCATCGCGCTCGGGTCGCCCCCGGGACGCCCGCCACGCGGCTCGCTCACGCCAAAAGACGCAGCGCCTGTGCCATCATCGTTTTCGACGTCTCCGCCGCCACGACGTTCGCCTCGTACGCCCGCGACGCCTGCATCGCGTTGATCTGCTCGGTCGTCGTGTTGATATCGGGCACCATCACGTACCCGCGCTCGTCCGCGTACGGGTTCGAGGGATCGAACCGCCGCCGCAGCGCGTCCTCCACCGCCTCGATCTCGCGGACGTGCACGCCCATCCGCCGGCCGCCCTTCGTGCCGGCGCTCGGGTCGCCCGGCGCAAAGTGCGCCACACGCCGCCGGTACGGCTCGTACTCGCCCGCCGAGTTCAGCAGCGTCCGGCTGTTCGCGATGTTCGCCGCGATCGTGGCCATCCGCGTCCGCTGGGCCACCATGCCGCTGGTCGAGACGTCGAGCGCACCATACATAATTCAGCACCCCCCAATCATCACGCCACACGCTCCCCGATTGCCGCGCCCAGCTGGCCCGAACGCCGACGCATCAGGTCCGAGACCATCCGGTACATCGAGGCATTCTCGACCATGTCCTGCATCATCCGCTCCAGGTCGCGGTTGTTGCGGTCGTGGAACAGCACGTTCCCCGTCGCCGTCCGCGGCGTGATCTCCAGATCCCCCGAAGCAAGCTGCCGGACCTCCCGGGACGCTCTGATACCGAGCGAGCCGTGCGCCCCGCCCGTCCGCGCCCGCCGCCGGTCCAGCGCCTCGCCCAGCTGCGCCTGGAACCGCCTCGGGTCCGCGTCCGCCGGACGGAAGTTCGGCGTGTCGAAATTCGCGATGTTGTGCGCCAGCGACTGCTGCCGCGCGCCGGCGAACCGGAACATCGCCGCCAGAGCGGGCTTCGCGCCGGCCGTGCTGAGCTGGTTCAGGAACACGCAAGACCTCCCGCAATCCGCGGGCCGGAGCCCGCCCCCCCGCTACCGGCGGCTCAGAGCGACTCCGGAACCAGACGCTCTTCCTTCCACTTCTTGATCTTCAGACCGAGCGTCCGCACCCCGATCCCCAGCGACCGCGCCGTCCGCTGCCGGTGCCCGTTGAAGTGACGCAGCACCTCGACGATCGTCTCGCGCTCGATCTCGCTCAGCGGTCGGACCACGCCGTTCACCAGCGCGCTCGTCCCGCCCGCCGCGACCGGCGCGGCCGAGCCGTTCACCGGCCCCGACCCCAGCCCCGACCCCAGCCCCGACCCCGGCTTCGCCTCCGCCACCGACACCGGGCGGACACCGCCCGCCGCCGTCGACGCGGCGCCCGTGAGCCCCCCGAGCCACGGCCCCAGCATCGATGCCCGCACCGCGTGCTCGCCCGCCGCCGCCGTCAGCACCACCGCACGCTCGCAGATGTTCATCAGCTCGCGCACGTTGCCCGGCCACGAGTACTCCGCCAGCAGGTCCAGCGCCGCCGGCTCGATCGAGAGCCCCTCGATCCCCTCGCGGAGACACGTCCGGTGCACGAAATGCTCGGCGAGGATCGCCGCGTCCCGCCCGCGCTCGCGCAGCGGCGGCAGCTCGATCGGCAGCACGTTCAGCCTGAAGTACAGATCGCCACGGAACTCGCCCGCCGCCACCGAGCCCGGCAGATCGCGGTTGCTCGTCGCCACCACGCGCACGTCCACGCCGATCGTCGTGCTCGAGCCGACACGCTCGAACGCCCGCTCCTGCAGCACGCGGAGCAGCGTCGCCTGGATCGGCCCGCCCACCTCGCTCACCTCGTCCAGCAGCAGCGTCCCGCCGTCCGCCAGCTCGAACCGCCCCTTGCGGAGCTTGTCCGCCCCCGTGAACGCGCCCTTCTCGTGCCCGAACAGCTCGCTCTCCAGCAGGCTCTCGCTCAGCGCCGCGCAGTTCACCGCCAGGAACGGCCCGCCGGCCCGATCGCTCAGGTCGTGGATCGCCTGCGCGACCACCTCCTTGCCCGTCCCGCTCTCGCCGGTCACCAGCACCGTCCCGTTCGAGCCCGCGACCGCCGAGACCTGCTCGCGCACCTTCCGCATCGCCGCCGACTCGCCGATCAGACGCTCGAGCCCGCGACCGCCCCCGTCCGGCACGCCGCTCTGACCCGACGAACGCCCGCCGCCCGAGCGCAGCACCGCGTTCTCACGCAGCAGCCGCGCGTGCTGCAGGCCCCGCTTCAGCGAGATGATCAGCTCGTCGCCCTCGAACGGCTTGGTCACGTAGTCGAACGCGCCCAGCCGCATCGCGCGGACCGCCGTCTCGATCGTCCCGAACGCCGTCATCACGATCACCGGCAGGTCCGGGTCCAGCCTCTGCAGCTTCTCGACAAGCTCGATGCCCGTCATACCCGGCATCTTCAGGTCGGTCACCACCGCGTCCGGACGCTGGCGGCCCGCCGACTCCAGCGCCGAAGCGCCGTCGCCCACCCCGCGGACCTCGAAGCCCGCCCGACGCAGCGTCTCGCAGACGCTGTCGCGCATCATGTCCTTGTCGTCCACCACCAGAACAGTTGCCATCACGCCGCCTCCTCGTCCGCCAAGCCCGCCGGGAAGCGGAGCTCGATCGTCGCGCCCTCCGCGGGCATCCCCCCCGAACCCTCAGCGTTGTTCGAGACCACCACCCGGCCGCCGTGCGCGTCCATGATCCGGTGCACGATCGCCAGCCCCAGCCCCGTCCCCGTGTTCCGCGTCGTGAAGAACGGGTTGAACATCCGCCGGATCACCTCGTCGTCGATCCCCGGACCGTTGTCACGCACGTACACCGAGACCGCCGGACGCCGCCGGCCGCGAGAATCCAGCTCGCCCACGACCTTCGAGCCGACACGCACACGCGCGCCCCAGCCGAGCTCCTCGGTCGCCTCCGCCGCGTTCCGCAGCACGTTCACCAGCGCCTGGTGCACCAGCGTCTCGTCGGCCACCAGCGTCTCCACGCCCACCGCGCGCTCCACACGCGAGCCGAGCGATTCGCAGACCGCCGAGTCGATCACCGTGTCCAGCAGCTCGCCGACACGCATCGGCCGCGGCTCCGGCCGAAGGTCGCGGGCGAAGCTCAGCACGTCCCCCACGATCGCGTTCAGGCGACGCACCGCGTCCGCGATCTTCGTCGCCGTCCCCCGGCTCGCCGGCATCGACCCGAGATCCTCCTCGAGCATCCGCGCATAGAGACCGATCGACCCCAGCGGGTTGCGGATCTCGTGCGCGATCCCCGCGGCCATCTCGCCCAGCGCCGCCAGTCGCTCCCCGCGCTCCAGCCGCTCGTGCGCGTCGTCCAGCTCGCCCGTCAGCCGGCGGACCTCCCCGCGCAGCTGCGCGTGCGTCCGCTCCAGCCGAGACGTCACCTCGTTGAACGCCGAGACCAGCGGCGCCAGATCCCCCGGCGTCAGCGCCCCCGCGCCCCGCCGCAGACCCTCCGCCAGGCGCTCGGCCCGCCCCTCGACGCGGTCTTCGCCCGCCAGCCTGAGACCCGGCGCCAGTGATTCCGCCGCGCCCACGCTCACGCCTCCCCGTTCTGGAGCACCGGCGTCGAGATCCGCGCGCCATAGGCCGCCATCGCGCGACGCCCCGAACGCTGCGTCGCCACCCGACGCCCGATCTCCGCACGCCGGATCTCCGCACGCTCGACGATCTCTTCGCCCAGCACCTGCAGCGAACGCACACGGACAGAGAGCGCCAGCAGCGCCGCCCGGGCCGAGGCCGGCAGCAGCTCCGGATCACCCATCGCAAGAAGGCTCTTCGCGATCGCGTCGCACGAGGCGATCAGCCGCGAACGGCCGCTCAGCAGCATCGTGAAACGCTCGTCCTCCTCCGCCGCCGCGGAGACCGACATCGACTCGGTGGTCCGCTCCAGCTCGTCCACCAAGGACTGCAGCCGCGCCGTCTGCTGCTCGATCAACGATCGCTGCTCGTCGCCGGTCATCCTGACCTCCCAAGGGCGGCTTCCTGCCACCGGTTCGTCCGACCGCTCAGCCCCCGCTGGCGATCTCGTCGTACAGCGCCGAGCTCGAATCGAGCCACCGCGCCCAGTCGTCGCGGTCCATCGGCAGATTCGGGTCGTCCCATACCGAATCGGGCAGCCCGTTGAAGAAATCGCGCGCCCGCTCGTTCGCCGTCCGCGCGCTCGCCAGCTCCCCCTTGTCCAGGAACACGTTCACGATCTGGATCAACGCCACCAGCACCGCCGGATCGTCCGGGTAGCTCGCACGCGCCGCGCTGTAATAACTGATCGCCGCGTCCAGGTCGCCAAGGTCGTATGCGCAATCGCCCAGATAGAAGTGCGCGTTCCGGAGCTGCAGCGCCTCCAGCGGGCTCAGCGTCCCGGCCCGACGCGAACCCAAACTGTCTCGCACGAGCTCGAACAGCTCCAGCGCACGCCGGAGATGCTGCGAGGCCTGCAGCTCCAGGTCGCGACGCAGCGACGGCTGCGACACCTCCTCCGCCGCCTCGCGAGCCCCGCCCGCGAGACGCCGGTAGCTGTCCGCCAGCGAGAACCGCGCCGCGTCCGCAGCACGACCCTCCGGCCAGCGCGAGACCAGCTCCTCGAATCGCTCGACCGCCTCCGCGAACCGGTCCCGCCGGTACATCAGCCGCCCGAGCTCCAGCAGCGCGTCCCGGTACTCCTCGCGCTCCGGGCCGCCCGTCTGGCCCGACAGCGCCGCCGCGAGGATCTCCTCCGCCTGATCATCGTTCCCCGCGTCGCCGTCGCGCACGTAGCACTGCGCCAGCGGAACGAGGGAGCGGTCCGCCCAATCACCCACGCGCGACTGGCCCGTCCGCTTCTCGTCCGCCAGCTGGCGGTAGTACTCCGCCGCGATCTCGTACTGCCCCAGCGCCTGGTACGCCTGGCCGAGACGGAACCGCGCCTCCGCGCGACGCGGGTCGTTCGGACGAGACTCCGCGAACTCCAGGAACGCCGAGATCGCCGACGACTTGTCCCCCGCGCGATCGAACAGCACGCCCGCCGCCCACAGCGAATCCGCGAACTTCTCCAGATCGTCGATCACGAACCGGTCCGCGTGCGCCCGGAAGTACGAAGCCGAACGGATCAGATTCCGCTTCGCGTCAAGGTGCGTGCTCTCGTCCCCGCCGTCGACCAGCACCTCCCACGCGAAGTCCGGGATCGATCCCGACTCGCCCTGCTCGATCCCCAGGATCTGCAACGCCCGCGCACGGTGCCCCACCGCCAGCGCCTCCAGCACCAGCGGCGGCGTCGCCTCCAGCGAATCGAACATCTCGCCGGCGAGCGCCGCGAACACGATCGCCCCCTCCGGCTGACCGACCGCCAGCCGCTCCTCGAATCGCTCCAGCAGGCTCTCGACGATCTCGTCCAGCCGCGGAGACTCCGGCGCCCTCGGGAGCGCCACCCACTCCTCCACCAACCGCCGGTAGAGACCACGCGACGACGCCTCCGACTGCAGCTCGCTCTCAACCTCCGCCAGCCCCAGCAACGCCGGCAGGTACGCGTCCGTGGCGCTCTCGCTCTCGACCACCTCGTCGAACAGACGACGCGCCTCCCGAATCGCCTCCTCGTCCTGCGCCAGAAGGAAACTCGCCTCCGCGAGCAGCAGCTTCGCCTGCGCGCCGAGCGGCCCGCCCGCCCGCGCGAGCTCCGATTCCTCGACGCGCCCCGCCTCGCTCGCCGCGTCCCGGTACTCGCCGATCGCCAGGTACGCCCGCGCGAGCGCCAGTCGCAGCCCGGCGAGACCGTCCTCGCTCACACCGACCAAGAGCGGCATCTCACGCAGAAGCTGCGTCACCGTCTCGTCGTCGCGACCCAGACGGTGACGAACCTCCGCCTGCTTGGCCAGCGCCCAGATCCGATGCTCCTGCAGCAACGCCCCGTCCGCCAGCACCGACGCCAGCTGCCCGAGAATCTCCCGATACGCCGGGAAGTCGATCGCCAGCTCGCCCTCGATCAGACGCCGCCACCCCGAGAAACGCAGCTCCGAATGCTCGTCCGGGATCGTCTCGACACGCTCGCTCGCCGCGCCGAACTGACGCAGCTCAACCAGCGAGTCCACCAGACGCGAGATGTCCTCCGCCCCCAGCCCCCCGCCGAACGACTCCGCCGCGAGATACTGATCCACGACGCCCTCGTCGTTGATCGCCTGTCGCACCACCAGGTCCGCGTTGCCCCCCCACAGGGCCCGCGCCGCCAGAACGTGGTACCGCTTCTTCTGCTCCGAATCCAGCTCCGCCGTCCCCACGTACGGCAGAACCGTCTTGTTCAACGCCTCGATCGCCTCGGAGTAACGATCCTGCCCGAGCAGCTCCTCCACCCGCTGCAGCGAAGGCTCGTGGTCCGGCTCCGGCGCCGTCGCGATCGCCGTCGCCAGTCCGGCGAACAGCAGCGTCATCGCGCCCACGACCGAGAGCAGCGGCCACGCGCGACGCGCCGCGCCCGCGATCGTCGACGGGTCCGCCGCCACCGGCTCGATCGGCGACGGCTCCGCGTCGAGCTGCGGCTCCTCCGCGCCCTCCTCGAGGTCCTGATTGACCGCGTCGACGTCGCTCTCGGCCACCGCCGGCTCCCGCAAAGAAACGGCACACGAACGCACCGGGACGACGGGCGCACGCACCGTCAACCGCAGGCCTATCGGTGAGCCGTTCCTGCGCCCTGCAGGTCCGGGTCGCGTGAACTTCGCGCCGTCCCCGGTCCGGGTCTCGCACCGCGCCGCCGCGATCGGCGACCGCCCCTGCGACACCAGAACCGCGTCCCGAGCCCCGCTCAGCCCGTGTTATCGGGGCTCTCCCCCGGCTCCTCCGGGTCCGGTACCACCACCGCCGCGCCCGCCATGCTGTCGCCGCGATGACGCCCGGCCCCGCCCAAGAGCGCCAGCATGGAAACCGGGGGAAGTCCCCACTTGATCAGGTTCCTCAGCAGACTCCGCCCCAGGTCCAGCCGACGCGCACCGCCCGAGCCGACACGCACCACCCGACACCCGGTCAGCAGCTTGCCCGGCGTCGCGCCGATCGCCGACTCGAACACCGCGCCGTAGACCGCGCCGGCCCCCAAGAGCAGCACCGGCCCGAACAGCCCGAGCCCCTGACCCAGAAGCGCGCCCGAGCCGATCACGCCGTCGATACCCGCCCCGCTGATCCGCGCGACCGCCAGCAGCACCAACGCCAGATCCAGCGAGGTCGACGCCAGCCGACGCCCCGGCTCCGCCAGCGACGCGCCGTCCGGCAACGCGTACACGTCGTCGTCGCCCGAGGGACGCACCGCCACCAGCACCGCCGCCGCCGTCATCGCCAGCAACGCGACGCTCAGCCAACGAACATCGCTCGGAGAGATCGGCGAGGCGCTGTTCACCGGCCCCGAGTACCACAGCCGCCCGGTCGCCAGCGAACGCTCCTCGATCACGTACGCCGTCGAGTCGTCCACCTGCGGCGCCCGAACGACCAGCATGACGCGGTCCGAGGGCATCGGCAGCGGCGCCACCACCGCCTGATCGCCAACGCCCACCGGCGTCTCGAACCCGACCGCCGCGCCACCGCCGAACGCGCGGAGCGACACCGTCCCCGAGCCCGAACGCTCAACGCCATACAGCCGGCCCGACGCAGCCAACACCGACGCGCCCGACGCCGTCCCAACCAGCACCGTCCCGTCCGGCGCCGTCCCCGCGTCACCCGCGATCTCGCGCCAGACCAGACCCGCCACCGGGTCCTCGGGCCGCGACGTGCCCGCGACGAGCCATCGACCATCGACCCGCATAAACAGCTCGCGACCGTCGCCGACCACCACGTCGGCCCGATCACCGCCGGGAACCACCGCCTCCTCCCAGGACGCCCCGAGCCCATCGCGCAGAATCAACAGCCTCTGACGGTCATCATCCGCGAGCAGCGCCGCGTACCCGAGCGCCGAGCCCGCGAGCCCCAGCAGCCGGCCCTCGCCCGGCAGCGGCGCCAGCGGGCGCACGCCCTTCGCCGGCGCAAACGCGAACACGCCGCCCACCCGGGTCGCCGTCGCCACCACCGACTCCACACGCCGCGCCGCGCCCTCCGAGAGCGGCTCGAACGCGAACGCGACCTCGTTCTCGCGCGCCGCGATCGCGATCGGACGCTCGGGGAACCTCCGCGCGATCCGCTGCGTGCCGGCCTCGGCCCGCCCCGCGCCGCGCGTCGACATGTGGAACAGCATCGGGCGGTCACGCCCCGGCTCGGTGATCAGCCCCCAGGCGTGCGCCGTGCCGCCCGCGTCCACCGCGCCCACGCCGACGTCGAGCCGAGTCTCCAGCGCCGGCGGATCCGGCTCCGAGGGCTGCGCCCACGCGGGCGCGCCCGACGCGACCAGCGCCGCCGCGAGCGAACAGAGCAAGACGACGATCGGCACACGGGCAGCCACGCGCGATGGTACGTCGAGCGCGGCGACGACCGGACGCGCCGGACTCAATCCAGCTCCGCCCGCGCCTCCCGAAGACGCCGCCGGACGCCGGGATCATCCAGATCGATCAGCTCGCCGACACGAAACCGCTGCGCGAGCCGCCGGACATCGAAGACCAGCGGGTTGATCTCCCGACGCTGCGGCTCGTACAGACCGATCCGGATCAGCCCGTCGAACGACGACCCCGTGATGATCAGACGCCCCGGCACCGCCAGGTGATTGATCCCCGCGCGCTCGTAGTCCAGATACCGCTCCAGGTCCGCGCTCACCGTCCCGCCGTCCGGGCCGACGAGCACGATCCGCAGCGGGCGGTACCAGTCCGGATCGAGATAGATCCGACGCTGCCCCGGACCCGACGGCGTCGCACGCGGCTCCACGACCTCGATGAGCGCGCGGTCGAAGCCCTCGGGAACCGACCAACGCACCACCACGTCCTCGGGCATCGTCTCGGCGATCGGCCGGATCGCGAGCAGCGCGATCAGATCCCGCGGCTCGACCGGCAGCCCGAGCTCCCGCGCGATGTCCCCGTCGAACGACTCGTGACGCCCGATGAAACCCAGCCGGTTGTCGCGGTCCACGAGATCGAACCACCAGTAGCTCGACTCGTCCGTGCCGATGTAGACATAGGTATCGCCGAGCTTGTCGAGGCTCAGCGCGAGCCGGTCCGGACGGATCACCTGCAGGTGGCCCTCGACCAGCTGCGAGAAATCGCTCCCCTCCGCGTCCCGGCCCTCGAACACCACCGTCGAACGGGCCCACAGCGGCTCGACGTTCTCGACCCGCGCGTTCCAGGCCGCCGCGATCGTCTCGTACGACGGGACCTCCGCCGCCGGGATCGCCGCCGGACCGGCCGGCCGCGACGCGCAGCCGAAGCAGATCACGCAGGCGCCCAACGCCAAAACCAGCAGAAGCCAACGCCTCATTCGATCGCGCCCTCCAGGCCCAGCAGCGCCCCGAGCCGCTCGCCCGCCTCGACGAGCGCCGCGTCGTCGATCGACGGGATCACCACCGCCTCGGGCTCCGCCTCCTTCTCGCCGCGCCGACGAACCAGCAGCGCCGCCGGCTCGTCCCCCTCCGCCGCACGCCGCCCGACGAGCTCGAGCCCACGCTTGCGGATCAGCGTCAGCGCCAGCAAATACCGGAGCGTCAGCGGCGTCGTCTCCGTCGCGCCCGCGAACTGATCGAACAACCCCGTGACGCCGGCCTCATCGATCAGCGGCTTCTTCGGGCCCGTCCCGCCCGGCATCGTCGACCGCCAGCGCGCCAGCACCCGCACCGCAGCACCCGGCCGCGCACCCGATTCCCACGCCGCCTCGCCGAAGTCGACGCGGTGCACGCGGTCCTTCTCCTGGTCCTCGACGAGCACAGCGATGAAGTGCTCACCCTCGGGGATCGGCCCGCCGGTCGACGCGCAGCGCCCCGTCGGCTCCCCAACGCCGAACCCACCCGTCGCCGTTCCATGGCTCGCGGCTTTGCTCATCCGGTGACTCTACCGGCCAGCCCGCGCCCGAGCCGCAAGACCCGGCTCAAGCCGCGTCGCAACTGATCTCGAAGAACCGGTCGTCCGAGCCGCCCTGACCCACCCGGAACTTGATGATCCTGCCGCACTTCGGGCACCGCGCGTCGTACGCGCTCCCGTCCGGACGCCGGTACACGCGAACGTACTGACCCGCGCACGTGAAGCGCACGCCGAGCCACGGCCGATCCGATTTCGACTCCGACGCCACGCCCGACGAGTCGGCAAACCCGCGCACCACGCCTGCACAAACCAGACACCAGAAGCCGGCCCGGTTCCGAGAACTGGCCCGCGATTGTGCATTGTGCCGACCACCGGTACTAGATATGGTATTTCATCGCGGCGGCGCCGCACACCAAGCCGCCCGCCCCATGCACCAACCGCCGGCAGCCGCCGGCGATACACTTCCGGCCGGCTTCGGTCGGGCGGGACCCCAGAGCCTCGATCAGAACCCCGAAGGGACTGACGACGTGACGCCATCGCTTGCCATCCTGCCCGAGCCGCCGGCGCCACCGGCGCCCGTCGGCGTCATCGCGGGCGGCGGAAGGCTCCCCGAACTCGTCGTGCGATCGCTGAGAGACCGCGGCCACGTCGTCCACGGCCTCGGCCTCGCACGCCAGTACGAGCGCGAACTCCCCGCCCTCTGCGACACCTTCCGCGAAGTCCCCCTCCTGCGCATCGGCCGATGGGCCCGGATGCTCAGGACGTCCAACACCCGCCACGCCATCATGGTCGGCCGCGTCGACAAAGCCAAGATCATGCACGACCCCTGGCGCATGATGCGGAACATCCCCGATTTCCGCACCCTGCGCGCGTGGTACAGCCAGCTCAAGAACGACCGGCGGAGCCACACCATCCTCGCCGCGATCGCCGACGAACTCGACCGATTCGGAGTATCGCTCATGGATTCCACCGTCCCGATCCCAGAGCAGCTCGCCCAGCCCGGCGTCATGACCCGGACCACCCCCACCAAAGAACAGCAGGCCGACATCGACTTCGCATGGCCGCTGCTCAGCGAGATGCTCCGACTCGACATCGGACAGGCCGTCACCGTCCGCGAGCGCGACGTCCTCGCCGTCGAGGCCGTCGAGGGCACCGACAAGGTCATCAGCCGCACCGGCGGACTCTGCCGACGCGGCGGCTGGACGCTCTGCAAGGGCGCTCGCCTCTGGCACGACCGCCGCAGCGACGTCCCCACCGTCGGACCGCGAACCCTCGAGCTCATGAAAGAGCACGGCGGGCGCTGCCTCGCCCTCGCCGCCAGCGACGTCATCATGATCGACCGCGAGAAGATGATCGATCGCGCCGACCAGCTCGGCATCGCCATCGTCGGCGTCCCCGTCGCGCGCTCGGCAATCTACGAGACCAAGCCCTCGCCCATGGCCGCACGCCCATGGCCCAGCGGCACCGCGCACCCCGACACGCCCCAGCCCGGCGCCGTCCACCACGCCGACTGATGACCACGCCCGAACCCGCGCGCTACGTCAGCCGCGGCGGGCTCAAGCTCGAAGCCGGACTCGACGCCGCGGGCATCGACCCCGCCGGCCTCTGGTGCGTCGACCTCGGCTGCTCCACCGGCGGCTTCACCGACTGCCTGCTCAAGCGCGGCGCCCGGCGCGTCTACGCCGTCGATACCGCCTACGGCGAGCTCGCCTGGACGCTCCGAAACGACGAACGCGTCGTCGTCATGGAACGCACCAACGCGCTCCACGCCGAACCCGACGACGACGCCCGCGCACGCGCCGGCGTCGACCTCGCCGTCATCGACCTCGGCTGGACGCCGCAGGCAAGGGCCATCCCCGCCGCGCTGCGCTGGCTGAAGCCGGACGCCCTGATCGTCACCCTCATCAAGCCCCACTACGAGGTCGACAAGCCCGAGCTCGCCAAGGGCGGCGTCCTCGACCCCGACCGCGCCGCCGAGGTCGCGCGCGAGGTCGCAGGCCGCGTCGTCGGATCCGGCTTCCAAGAACTCGCCTACGTCGAGAGCCCCGTCCAGGGCGGCA
Source organism: Planctomycetota bacterium (assembly GCA_038521625.1). GTDB lineage: Bacteria > Planctomycetota > Phycisphaerae > Phycisphaerales > UBA1924 > JBCBKP01. The sequence continues at coordinate 41,795 of JBCBKP010000003.1, read as the reverse complement.
AGACCAAGAACCGCGGCAACCGCGAGTGGCTCCTCGCGCTCCGACGATCACCGAACCCACAGCCCTAGCGCCCCAAGCGTCAGCGCCGGGCTCTATCGCGGGGCTCGATCACAAGATCTCATCGCGATTCCCGCGTCTGCGCACGCCAACCCTCGGCGCGACCACCGCCCGGCCCGCCCTTCGGGTGCGCCGTCCCCCACAACGCCTCCAGCAGCTCGTGCAGACCGATGCCGCCCGCGCCGCTGATCGCGACCACCGGCGTGTCCGCGCCGAGCTTCAGCTCCACCAGCAGCCGCCGCAGCGCCGGCTCCCGCTCCGCCTCCGGCAGAAGGTCCAGCTTGTTCAGCGCCACCACCTCAGGCTTGCCCGCGAGCAACGCCGAGTAGTTCATCAGCTCCGATCGGATCAGCTCGTAGTTCGCCGCCGGATCCGAGCCGTCCGCCGGAGCCGCGTCCAGCACGTGCAGGATCGTCTTCGTCCGCTCGATGTGGCGCAGGAAGTCGTGACCCAGCCCCGCCCCGTCCGCCGCGCCCTCGATCAGCCCCGGGATATCCGCGATCACCAGCCGGCGCGACGGGTCGAGCGGCGCGATCCCCAGCTGCGGGCTCAGCGTCGTGAACGGGTAGTCCGCGACCTTCGGGTCCGCACGCGTCAGCACCTTCAGCAGCGTCGACTTGCCCGCGTTCGGCAGGCCCACCAGCCCCACGTCCGCGATCAGCTTCAGCTCGAGACGGAGACCGCGCCGCTCGCCCGGCTCGCCCGGCGTGAACTGACGCGGCGCCTGATTCGTCGCGCGCTTGAAGTGCTCGTTGCCGTAGCCCCCGCGACCGCCCCGGCAGATCACCTCGGCGTCGCCCGGCCCCAGGTCCGCCACCAGCTCGCCGCTCTCGCTGTCGTAGACCAGCGTCCCCTCCGGCACGCGGATCGTGATGTCCTTCGCGCTCTTGCCGTGCTGCTGCTTGCCGCGCCCCGGCTCGCCCGAGTCCGCCGACCAGTGGTGATGACCCCGGAAGTCGACCAGCGTGTTCAGGCCCGGGTCGGTCGCGAACACGACCGAGCCCCCGTCCCCGCCGTCCCCGCCGTCCGGCCCGCCCTTGGGCATCTTGGCCGTGCGGAAGAACGAGACGCAGCCGTCGCCGCCCTTGCCCGCGGTCACGACGATCTCGGCCTGATCAACAAACACCGTGTGAGGCTAGCGGCTCCGGGCGTGGCTCACTCGCCCGAGAGATCCACGTTCACGCCCGTGATCTTCACGCCCAGCCGCTCCTCGAGCTCGGCCAGAGTCCGAGGCGGCACCGCCCCGAGCATCGCCGAACTCAGGTCGGCAGGCACGTCGACCACACGACCGTCCTTCAGCGCGATGTGCACGTGCGGCGTCACGTCCGCGTCGTACCGGCTCGCGCCGTTGCCGCCCTTGCCGGCGAGCTTGCGGCACAGCCCAGTCTCGCTGAACGCCTCGAGCGTGTTGTACACCGTCGCCAGGCTCAGCCCGGGCTCGATCCGGCGCACCATCTCGTGCAGCTCCTCGGCCGTCGGGTGCGCCTTGGTCGCAGCCAGCGCCTCGTAGATCACCTCCCGCTGGCGGGTGCAGCGCAGCCCGTGCTCGCGGAAGGTCTCGCGAAGATCTCCGGAGCCCTCGGGCTCGCCTGGGATGTCACGCACCGGGCGACGGGACATGTCATGAGTATTGTCGGCGATCCCGCCTGCGACGACCAAATCCCGCCCGCGGGGGCCGATTGACGCACTCTGTTCGGGTTCAGGTGGCCTCCGGGGCGCGCTCCGCGGACGTGATCGCCATCCGGAAGTGCCTGATCCCCGCCTCCTCGAACTCGTCCGAGACCACCCGCCAGCCCAGCGCCCGGTAGAACGCCACCGCCGTGTCCTGGGCGTGGCAGAACAGCTCGCCCTGCCCGAGCTCGCCGAACCCGCGCGCCTCGGCCGCGATCATCAGCTTTCGCCCGATCCCCTCGCCGCGCAGCTGCGGGTCGACCGCGACCTGGGAGACCTTCGCGGAGCCCGGCTCCTTGTAGTCGGCCTTCATCAGCGCCGTGCCGACGACGTGCCGCCCGCCGGTGCCCAGCTCCCGCACCGCGATGAAGTGCTCCGACTCGTCCTCGTACGGGTACGCCGCGGCGTACTCGTCGAAGGTGAACCCCGCGCCGCGCAGCAGGACCTCCTCGCGGAGCCGGCACGCGGCCGGGTAGAGCTCGTGGGCGGGGTCGATGCGGAGCACGGTGATCACGCGGGGAGCATATGGCATCGGGCATCGGGCATCGGGCATCGGGCATCGGGAGCCGGGCTCCGGGCACCGGTACCCTCGCGGCATGGCGCTGGCAGACGGCATCGACGAGCACACGCTCCTCTGCGAACGCTGCGGCTACGTCCTCGAGGGGCTCGAAACCTCCGGCAACTGCCCCGAATGCGGCAAGCCGATCGCCGAGAGCCTGCCCGAGCGACGCGCCGGCACGCTCTGGCAGAACGAGCCGTCGCTCAAGAATCTGCTCAAGACCGCGTGGATGACGCTGCGCCGGCCGGGCACAACGTGCGATCTCATGCGGATCGAGCAAGGCGGGAGGGTCGGGCTCGCCACGATGCTCATCGCTCTGGCGATCGCGATCTACGGCGTCGCGTCCACCGCGCTCGCCGTCGCGCTCACGCGCGAGTTCGAGGGCGTATACCACATCATCATCGTCGGCGGGTTCAATGCCGGGATATCGGGCGCCGACGTCAAGCTCTTGCCCTGGCTGGCCGCACCGCTGGCGCCCCTCCTGTTCCTCTGCACATGGATCGAAGCCAGAGGCCTCCGCCTGTTCGGCGCGCGACGTGGATACCGGGTGACCCGCGCGAGTTCCTGGACGATCTGCGCGCACGGGTGCGTCGGCTGGCTCGTGGCGTCGCTCTCGATCTCCCTCGGAGCAACGTTGACCATTCTCGGGTTCCGGCTGTACATCGACTGGCCCGACTGGCTCACCGAGACGCTCAAGTACGGCGGCTTCCTCCTGGCGCTGCTCGGCGGCCTCGGCGGGTTCCTGTTCTTCGAGTGGTTCGCCTACATCGGGCTCAAGCGCTGCAGGTTCGCCAACCGCGCCCGACCGGTCGAAGCCTGACTCGTCGCAACGAGCCCCGAGCGCGAGCGAGGGGGTTTCCTTGTCAGCCAACTCCGCCCGCGGTCGTTCGATCGCGCGTGCCCGGAGCGAGGAACGAGCCCCCGTCGACAGACGGGGGCCAGCCGATCCCGCGCTTGGCCACTCGCTCACGAGAGGGGGCGGTATGTCTGAGTCACGCCCGTTCGTGCGTGAGCTTGCAGCCGCTCGCGGCGGGGATGAGGACCGCATCGGCATTCGATCATTCGACGTAACCCCTCGCTCCATCGACCTGCACCACAAGTCCCCCTCTGTGCGCGCGCCGCGCACGCCGAAAGCCGGATCACGGAGGCCGATCCGTGCATTTTCTTCTCCTTCCGACACAAGCACTTCCGCGCACGCGCGCCAACGGATCGCCAGAGATGTGCGCACAAACCCGTCCCGCCGCGCCAAGGGGTAGGAGGCCCCCATGGTCCAGCACGGAACCCAGCCGACACCCACGCCGACCGCCTCGCCGGATGAACTCGTCGCGCGACTCGCCGACCCCAACGCCACCATCGCCGACTTCACAGAGGGCCTCGACCTCTCGCCGACCGACGCCATCGAGCTGCTCCGCACCGCGCCCGGCACCGCCGCGCTCGATGCCTCCCGCGAGCTGCTCGCGATCCAGCGCGAGCTCGCGGCGCGACGCGCCGAGATCGCCGCGCTCAACCAGCTCGCCGACCTCGCGGCACACCCGACCGACTACGGGTCGCGCCCCGCGCGACTCACCGAACGCGCCGCCGAGATCGCACGCAGGTCCGCGAGCACGATCCTGCGCACGACCGGCATCGGTCATCGCGAAGCCCAGCCGCGAAGCGGGACTTCACGCCCGCAAGCGGCTGCGATCTCAAGCCCGGACGGGCGTGACACAATCGAGATCGCTCCGCCCGCGAGCGATCGCAGCCTCACGCCCGGAGCGCGTGACAGAGCCAAGCCACGACCTCGCGTGAGCGAGGGGTTACGCCACGCCCCCGAGCTCCGTCGAGGCCCGGTCCCTCGTTCGCACATCGATCGATCGGCATCACGCGACTCGAACGAACGAGACCGGTGCGCAAACGACGGGCCTGATCGCCCCGTCGGCTCGCTACCCCCCCGCCTCCGCGATGCGGAGGGCCGCGTTGATCAGGCCGAGGTGGCTGTAGGCCTGCGGGTGGTTGCCCAGCGCGATGCCCTGCTCGGGGCAGAACTCCTCGGCCATCAGCCCGGTCGGGCCGGCGAGCTTGACGTAGTCGTCGAGCAGCGCGCGGGCCTCGTCGATCCGCCCCGACGTGACGTACGACTCGATCAGCCAGCTCGTGCAGATGTTGAACCCGCCCTCCTTGCCGGGCAGGCCGTCGTCCATCAGGTAGCGGTAGACCGTCGGCCCGACGCGCAGCTCGCGCTCGACCGCCTCGACGGTCTTCAGCCAGCGCGGGTCGTCCTCGGAGAGCAGGCCGGAGAGGCCGATCGCGAGCACGGCGGCGTCGAGGTCGCTGTGGTTGTACGCGGTGGTGAACGTCCCGAGGTCCTCGTTCCAGCCGCGCTCGAGCACGTCGACGGCGATCCGGTCGCGGAGCGCCTCCCAGTCGGGGTTGCGCTTGCCGCGGAGCTTGATGCTGACCAGCGAGCCGAGCTGGGCGGTCTGCCAGCACATGACCTTGGAGTGGACGTGGTGTCGGCGCGGGCCGCGGATCTCCCAGATGCCGTGGTCGGGCTCCTCCCACCGGGCCTCGACGGCGCGGACCATCGCCTCGACGAGGCGGAAGTGCTCGCCGGAGAGCGGCGCGCCGCGCTCGGCGAGCAGCCAGACCAGCTCGACGATCGGGCCGAAGACGTCGAGCTGCACCTGGCGGCTCGCGGCGTTGCCGACGCGGACCGGGCGCGAGCCGGCGTACCCGGCGAGCTCGGTGATCTCGGCCTCGGCCGGCAGCTCGTGGCCGACCACGGTGTAGATCGGGCTGACGCGGTCGGACGAGGGCAGCGTATCGACGACGCCGAGGATCCAGTCGAGCAGGCGGATCGCCTCGTCGTTGCAGCCGAGGCGGACCAGCGCCGAGCCGGACATCGCGGCGTCGCGCGGCCAGCAGTAGCGGTAGTCCCAGTTGCGGACGCCGCCGATGGACTCGGGCAGGCTGGTGGTGGCGGCGGCGGCGATGGCGCCGGTCGGCCCGTGGCTGAGCGCGCGGAGGACCAGGGCGCTGCGGCGCACGCTCTCGGCGAGCTCGGGCGCGAGCCCCTCGGGCAGGCCGAGCCGGCTGACCCAGGGCGCCCAGACCTTGTCGGTCAGCGAACGGCGCTTGGGCTCCTCGTTCACCGAGGGCTCGAGGCTGCCGCTGCCGTAGCGGAGCTCGAGGACGACGCGCCCGCCGAACTGCGAAAGGTCGAACTCGGCGATGGCGGTCTGGTGCGGGCCCTCGTCGATCAGCTGCCAGCGGACGTCGGGCGCGCGGAGGACGATCGGGTCCATCGTGTCCTCGATCGCGAGCCCGTCGTCGAGCACGTGCATGCGGGTCGGCTGGCGGCCGAAATCAAGACGCGGCGCGAAGGCGACGCGGACGCGGCCGGCGCCCTCGATCACGCGGATGAGGTCGGTGCGCCCGGAGCGCTGGATGCCGCGATTGCCCGAGAGGTCGAGGTAGTCGGTGACGGTGAGCTTGGTCCAGGCGGTGCGCAGGATGAACGAGTCGCCGAGGTAGGACTGGCCGAGCGGGCTGGGCTCGTCGAGCGAGCGGATGCTGAACCGCCCGGCGGCGGGCCCGCCGAGCAGCTCGGCGAAGAGCGACGGCGAGTCGATCCGGGGCACGCACATCCAGGTGATGCGCGCCTCGGGCGTGACCAGCGCGATGGTGCGCAGGTCGCTGAGCATCGCGTGGGTCTCGATCGGCACGGCGTCGGAGCCGGCGAGCCAGGCCTGGCGGAGCTCGGCGAGGCGGGCGAGCACGCGCGAGACGTCGCGGGTGGTGCCGACGCGGAAGCGGGCGTTGGACTCGCCCTCGCCGACCTTCACGCCGGCGTCGGGGCCGGTGAGCATCTTGAAGGCGTCCTCGTCGGTGACGTCGTCGCCGATGAAGAGGACGGCCGAGGCGCCGACGCGCCGGCGCATGACGCCGAGGGCGTCGCCCTTGTTGGTGGAGACGACGGTCAGCTCGATGACCATCTTCCCGAGCTTGGTGTGGACGCCCTCCCAGGCGGCCGGGCCGGTGCTGGCGGCCTCGTAGGCGGCGCGCCCGACGGCGGTCTCGGCGTTGCGGTAGTGCAGCGCGACGCTGGCGGGCTTGGTCTCGACGTGCGTGCCGGGGTGGCGGTCGGCGATCTCGGTGAGCTCGCGGAGCAGCCGGTGGCGGAGCTCGCTCTGCTCGTGGCTGAGGCTGAACGCGAAGTCGAGGTCGAACTCGCTGCCGTGGCTGCCGACGAGGTGGACGGTGTCGGGGGCGCCGCTGAGGCGTGCGAGGTCGGAGAGCGCTCGGCCCGAGATCATCGAGGCGTGGGTGTTGGGCAGCTCGGAGAGCGACCGCAGCGCGACCATGGCCTCGCGGTCGGGGCGGGCGTCCTCGGGGTTCTCGACGATGGGCGAGAGGGTGCCGTCGTAGTCGCTGGCGACCAGGAGCACGGGGGTGCGGGCCAGGTCGGCGAGGCGGCGGTCGAGGTCGACGGGGATGGCCGAGGCGTTCATCGCGTGGCACTCCCGTTGAAGTCGGCGTCGAGGCGCCGGAGGAACGAGTCGGACCAGGCCGAGACGTCGTGCTTCTCGATGGTGCGCCGCAGCGCGTTCATGCGCCGGCGTGCCTCGGCGTCGTCGAGGCGGAGCGCGTCCTCAAGGGTGGTCGCCATGCCGTCGATGTCGTACGGGTTGACGAGCAGGGCCTGCTTGAGCTCGAGCGCCGCGCCGGCGAACTCGCTGAGGACGAGGACGCCCGAGCCCTCCAGGCGCGTCGCGCAGTACTCCTTGGCGACGAGGTTCATCCCGTCGCGGAGGGGCGTGACCATCATGACGTCGGCGGCGAGGTAGGCGGCGAGCAGCTCGCGCATCGGCAGGCTTCTGTGGACGTAGTGGACGGCGATGTGCTCCATCTTGGCGTAGGTGCCGTTGATGCGTCCGACGTACTGCTCGACGGTCTCGCGGAGCTCGGCGTAGTCGTCGACCGACTGGCGCGTCGGGACCGCGACCTGGATCATGACGCACTCGTCGGCGGTGAAGTTGCCGCGCCGGAGGACCTCCTCGAACGCGCGGAGTCGGATGTCGATGCCCTTGGTGTAGTCGAGGCGGTCGACGCAGAGGATGATCTTGCGTTGGTCCCAGCTGCCGCGGAAGCGCTCGGCCTCGCGGATGACCTCGGGGTCGCGGGCGAGGTCCTGGAACTGGCTGACCTGGATCGAGATCGGGAAGGCGTCGACGACGATCTGGCGGCCCTGGTAGTTGAGCAGGGTGTCGGAGCCGGTGGCGGAGGTGTAGCGGCGGGCGGCGCGGCTGAAGTTCTGGGCGCTCAGCTTGGTCTGGAAGCCCAGGACGTCGGCGCCGAGCAGGCCCTCGAGGGTCTGCTTGCGCCAGGGCAGCTTGGCGAACAGCTCTTCCGGCGGGAATGGGATGTGCAGGAAGAAGCCGATGCGGGCGTTGGGCCGCTTGTCGCGGATCATCGATGGCGCGAGCTGGAGCTGGTAGTCCTGCACCCAAATGACGTCGTCGTCGCCGGCGACCTCGCAGGTGGCCTCGGCGTAGCGCTCGTTGACCTTGACGTAGGGCCACCACCAGTGGCGGTGGAAGGCCGGGGCGCGGATGGCGTCGTGGTAGAGCGGCCAGAGGGTCTTATTGCTGAAGCCGGCGTAGAAGCGGTCGAGCTCGTCCTTGGTGAGCGGCACAGGGCGGATGTTGATGCCGTCGTGCAGGAAGGGCTCGCGGGCGCTACGGCTGGTGGTGCCGTCCCAGCCGACCCAGGCGCCGCCCGAGCGTTGGAGCATGGGGGCCAGCGCGGAGACGAGCCCGCCCGGGCTTGTCTCCCAGCCGGAGCCGCCACGAGCGCCGCCCTTGACCTTCCGGACGGGCATGCGGTTGGCCACGATGACCAGCCGGCGCTTGCCCCGGGCGGCCGAGGATTTCGGAGTCTTCTTCGCCACGCCGGTGGACCGCCCGCCTCTCTTGCTCGATGGACCCTCGCCCCGAGGGATCGGGGCTCTCGGAATGTAGCGGCTCGATCGGTCGTCGTGCGGGGATCGGTCCAGGATCGCCGCTCGGCGTTGGGCCGCGTAGAGTCACGGCCTCTCCGGGCGGGGGTCCGCCCGGGCTTCAGAAGACCGAGCCAGACGATTCCGACCCGAAAGGTCCGATCCATGTCCGATCAGCCTCAGCAGCAGCAGATCCAGCTCCGCATCGACGAGTCGAGGATGCAGACGACCTACGCGAACACGATCCGCACCGCCACGCTGCACGACGAGGTGGTCCTGGACATGGGCGTGAACATCCCGCAGCAGGCGCCGGGCCAGCAGCCGTCGATGACCTTCAGCGTCAACAGCCGCGTGGTGATGAACTGGGCGGGCGCCAAGCGTCTGGCGATCACGCTGGGCCAGGCGATCCGTCAGTACGAGGAGCGGTTCGGCGAGATCTCGCTGCAGCCGCCGCGTCCGCTCGACGGCGGCACGGGCGACGCGCCGCCGGCCGAGGGCTGAAGCGCCCCCGCGGCCGCGTAGCCGGCGGCCGGTTGACAGGACGGGCTGCGCGGCGCATCGATGCGGCACGCCCGCTCGGTATCGGCCGCGGGCGGGTGGTTCCCCGGGGTCGTCACGGAGCGTTGGCGTGAGCATCGCCGAGTCAGATCAGTCGTCACTCACGCGCGAGGAGATCTCTGCGCACGCCGAGCCGATCAACCGGCTGGTGGACGCGGTGTCGTCGGTCGTCGTGGGTCAGCGTGAGATGGTCGAGGGGCTGGTGATCGGCCTGCTGACCGGCGGGCACGTGCTGCTCGAGGGCGTGCCCGGGCTGGCCAAGACGCTGACGGTGTCGACGCTGGCGCGGGGTCTGAGCGCCGAGTTCAAGCGGATCCAGTTCACGCCGGACCTGCTGCCGGCGGACCTGATCGGCACGCTGATCTACTCCCCGAAGGACGGCACGTTCACGCCGCGTCTGGGCCCGGTGTTCTCCAACATCGTGCTCGCCGACGAGATCAACCGGGCGCCGGCGAAGGTGCAGTCGGCGCTGCTCGAGGCGATGCAGGAGCGGTCGGTCACGATCGGCGACGAGACCCGCCCGCTGCCGCACCCCTTCCTGGTGCTGGCGACGCAGAACCCGATCGAGCAGGAGGGGACGTACCCGCTGCCCGAGGCGCAGGTCGACCGCTTCCTTCTGAAGCTCCGCGTCGGCTACCCGAGCAAGGACGAGGAGCGGCGGATCGTCGCGCGGATGGCCTCGAGCACCCCGGCGGCGACGATCGCGCCGGTCGTCTCGCTCGAGGAGATCGAGCGGGCGCGCTCGGTGGTCGACCGCGTGCATCTCGACGAGCGGCTGACCGGCTACATCGTCGACCTGACGCACGCGACGCGCGAGCCGAAGGCGGCGACCGGGCGCGAGGACCTGGAGCGCTGGATCGAGTTCGGCGCCTCGCCGCGTGCCTCGATCGCGCTGGCGATGGCCGGGCGGGCGCGTGCGTTCCTCGAGGGGCGTGGGTCGGTGACGCCGTCGGACATCAAGGCGGTCGCGATGGACGTGCTGCGTCATCGGATCGTGGTGAGCTACGAGGCCGAGGCGGAGGGCGAGGACGCCGACGGGATCGTGCGGGCGGTGCTGGACACCGTGCCGCTGCCCTGAGCACCGCCGACGGGAGGCGCCGCCGATGCAGCCCGCCGAGCTGATGCAGGAGGCCCGGAAGCTCCGGTGGAAGGCGCGGCGGCGCGCCGACGACCTGTTCTCCGGTGAGTACCACGCGGCCTACAAGGGCCAGGGCATCGAGTTCGACGAGGTCCGCGAGTACCAGCCGGGCGACGAGGTCCGCTCGATCGACTGGAACGTCACGGCGCGGACCGGGCGTCCGTTCGTGAAGCGGTTCCGCGAGGAGCGTCAGCTCAACGTCTCGCTGCTGATGGACTGCAGCGCCCGCGGCGTGTTCGGCTCGATGGGCAAGAGCAAGCTGCGGCTGGCGGCGGAGGCGTGCGGGATCATCGCGATCGCGGCCTCGACGAACCAGGACCGGGTCGGGCTGTGGACGTTCGCGGACGGGCCGCTCGCGCACGTGCCCGCCGGCGGCGGCCCCAAGCAGGTGATGCGGATCCTGAGGGAGTTGGTCGCGGTCGAGCCGCGCGGCGGCAGCGCCGGGCTTCCCGAGACGGTGAAGACGGTCTCGATGGTGCAGCGGCGGCGCTCGGTCGTGTTCATCCTGGGTGACTTCGTCGTGCCGCGCGACCCGGAAGAGCTCGAGTCTTGGACGATCGCGCTGCGGCGTCTGGCGCGTCGGCACGAGGTGGCGGCGTTGCGGCTGAGCGACCCGCGCGAGCTCGTGCTTCCTCGGGCCGGGCTGATCGAGACGGTCGATCCGGAGACGGGCCGGCGGACGCTGCTGGACACGGGCTCGGGGCGGGTGCGGCGCCGGTGGGCGGCGCGTGCGGCGGCGGACCGGGGCGTGGCGGCGGAGCTGCTGCGCAGCGCCGGAGTGGATCTGGTCGAGCTCTCGACCGACCGGGCCCCGGCGGACGATCTGGCGGCGTACTTCCGGCGGCGCGAGAGGGCGAGGGCGAAGCACTGATGCGCGGGTTCCTCGCCATCCTGATGGCCTCCGCGCTCGTCGCTTGCGAGCGTTCCGCGCCCGAGACCGCCGCCGTCGCGTCGGAGCAGGTGATCGAGACGGGCGGGGTGCGCGTCGAGCTGACGCTGGACCGCGATGCGCTCTCGCCGGTCGATCTGGCGACGGTCCGCCTGCGCTGGTCGCGCCCGCTCGATCCGCTCGACGTCGCGGCCCGGCGCGGCGAGCCTTCGCAGGATGACGTGTTCACCGACGCGGGCTGGACCGTGGTCGAACGCACTGAAGCGCCGGCGATCGCGGTCGACGGGCTCGTGACGCGGGAGGTCGCGTGGAGGCTCGAGCCGTTCCTGCCGGGCGAGTACGAGATCCCGGCGCTGGAGCTGCGGTTCGATGAGGGCGAGGAGCCGCTGGTCGTGACCGAGACGATCCCGGTCGTGGTCGCGGACCTGCTCGAGGCCGAGGCGGGGGCGGACGACCCTCGGCTCGGCGCGTTCCGCGCGGCGCCGGAGCCGGCCGGGGCGCCGGACCGGACGGGGTTGTTCGTCGGGCTCGGTGCGGCGGGCGTGGCGGTGACGCTGGTCCTCGTGATCGCGGTCACGCGCAAGCCGCGCCGACGGACGGCTAGCGCGGCGGAGCTGCGCGCGGAGATCGAGCGTTACGCCGAGGGCGAGGCGTCGCCCGAGGCGCTCGAGCGGGCCGAGAGCGCGTTGCGGGCGTTGGTCGGCGTGCGGACGGATCATGAGGGGTCCTCGATCGCGGCCGGCGACGCGCGGCGGCTGCTCTCGGGCTCTGCCGGTGGCGACGCCGTGGATCGCGTGGGCGCGGCGCTCGAGCGACTGGAGACGGCGCGGTTCGCGGGCGGCGACGGGAGATCGGCGCTCGAGTCGGCGCGGCTGGCCGCGGCGTTGCTGACCGGCGCTGGGATCTCGGGGGCCGGGTCGTGATGTTCGATCGGTTCGAGAGCCCGTGGATGCTGCTGCTGGCGCCGCTGGCGCTGGTGGTGCTGCCTCTGGCGTGGCGGATCGCCCGGGGGCGCGGGGTGCTGTTCCCGCGGACGGCGGGGACGCGCTCGCTCGGCGGGAGCTGGCGGACGGCGCTGCGGCCTTTGCCTCCGCTGCTGCGCGTGGGTGCGGTGGTGCTGCTGGCGGTCGTGGCGGCGCGCCCGCAGGACGTCTCCGGGCGTCGGCGTGAGCGGACCGAGGGCGTGGCGTTGCAGCTGGTGATCGACCGTTCGGGCAGCATGGACGAGCGGACGCGCCTGGACGGTTCGGTGGTGACGCGGATCGACGCGGTGAAGCGGCTGGCGACCGAGTTCGTGCTCGGCTCTGGCGAGGAGCTGCGCGGGCGCGAGGGCGACCTGCTGGGTGTGATCGCGTTTGACAGCTACGCGGACACGATCTGCCCGCTGATCCGCGACCACGGGCCGATCCCGGAGCTGATCGACACGATCCGGATCTCGCCGATCGAGAACGAGCGTGGGACGGCGATCGGCGACGCGGTGGCGCTGGCATCCGCGCGGCTGCGCGAGGTGGAGCGCGCGTATCGGGAGCGCGGCGAGGCCGACGGGGAGGCGGGCGCGGACGAGTTCGAGATCAAGAGCAAGGTCATCGTGCTGCTGACCGATGGGGACGACCGCGACAGCCGGATCCGTCCCGAGGAGGCGGCGCGGCTCGCGCAGGAATGGGGCATCCGGATCTACGCGATCGGGATCGGGCTCGGTCTGGCGGATGAGTCGTTCGGGGATCTGCTCGGCGGCGTGATGCGAGCGGACATGCGCACGCTGAACATGCTGGCGGACACGACCGACGGCAAGAGCTGGGCGGTCTCGTCCGCATCGCAGCTGCGGGACGTCTACGCCGAGATCGACGAGCTGGAGCGGACGCGGATCGAGCAGGAGACGTTCACGTTCGTCGAGGAGCGGTACCGGCCGTTCGCGATCGCGGGCGTGCTCGTGCTGCTGCTGGAGGTCTTGCTTCGCGTCGTCTTGCTGAGGAGGACGGTCGCGTGACGTTGGTGCTCGCGCAGTCCGAGGGCGTTGGCTGGGCGACCGCGCGTCTCGCGGAGCCGGCGTGGCTCGCGCTGCTGCTCTTGGCGCCGGTGGTCGTGCTGCTGGCGGTCTGGGGCGCCGCGCGGTCGCGGGCGCTGGGGCGGCGGTTCGCGTCGGGGACGCTCGGGCGGCGGCTGGGCGTCCGGGGGCTGTCGTTCGGCTGGGTGCTGCGTGCGGCGATGCTTGCGTTGGCGCTGTCGCTCGGGGCGGTCGGGCTGTCGCGGCCGCAGTGGAACCCGGAGCCGGTCGAGGTCGAGCGGCGCGGGCGCGACATCGTGTTCCTGGTGGACGTGTCGCGGAGCATGCTGGCGCGGGATCTAGCGCCGAGCCGTCTGGGGCGTGCCAAGCTGTGGATCAAGGATCTGGTGGCGTCGCGCCCGGGCGACCGCGTCGCGCTGGTGGCGTTCGCGGGCGCGGCGCAGGTGGCGTGCCCGCTGACGGTGGACAAGGCGTTCTTCGATCTGGCGCTGGACGAGCTGGGGCCGGCCTCGGTGCCGCGCGGCGGCACGCTGATCGGCGATGCGCTCCGCAAGACCGTGGACATCGTGTACGGGGCGGCCTCTTTGGAAGAGGGCGAGGAGCTGCCGGCGGGTGCGCGGGACATCATCCTGATCAGCGACGGCGAGGACCAGGAATCGTTCCCGGTGGCCGCGGCCGGGCGCGCGGGCGAGCTGGGCATCCGCATCATCGCGCTGGGGATCGGCAGCGAGGGCGAGGGCGCGCTCGTCCCCGACGGGGCGGGCGGCTCGGTGGAGTACCGGGGCGCGCAGGTCCGCAGCCGGCTCGAGAGCGGCACGCTGCGCGACGTCAGCGCGGCGACGGCGGGCGGTGTGTTCCTGCCGGTGGGCACGGGCGAGATCGATCTGGCGGCCGAGTACAACCGTCTCGCGGTCGGCGACGGCGCGAGCCTGGGAACGGGGACCCGTATGCGGTATCAGGAGGGGCACCACTGGTTCGCGGCGGGTGCGCTGGTGCTGCTGCTGATCGAGCCGCTGGTGCGGATCCCGCGCCGGCGTGCGATCCGGGCGGAGGATCTGCGATGACCTGGCATGCTCTTGTTCTTGCTCCGCTGCTTCTGGCGCCCGCGGCGTCCGCTCCGCCGGCAACAGCGCCCCAGAGCGCCGAGGAGATGGCGGCCGAGCTCGAGGCGCTGGTCGAGCGCCTCGAGCAGACCGGCGATGATCGCGCGCGGGATCTCATCGGCGTCGCGTCGGAGGACGTCGAGCAGGGGCACGCGATGCTCGCGGTCGACAAGCTGGGCATGGCGGAGCTGGCCGCGGAGAGCGAGGCGGTGCGCGCGGTGGCGCGGTTCAACGCGGCGCAGGCGCTGTACGCGGCGTCTGTGGCGGAGGTGACGCAGGGCGAGGGCGCCGCGGCGATGGCGCGCCCCCCCACGCTTCAGGAGCGTCTGCCTTGGCTGAAGCGGTCGGCGTCGTCGTTCGCGCGGGCGGCGCGGCTCGACCCGGGGGACGCCGAGGCCGCGCGGCACACGCAGCGCGTGCGCGAGGAGATCCGCCGGGTCGAGGAGGAGATCGAGCGGCGTGAGGAGATCCAGCGGCAGATGGAGGAGTTGGCCGACCGACTGCAGGATCTCTCCGAGCAGCAGCAGGATCAGTCCGAGAGCGAGGCCGAGTCGGCGGAGCGTCAGGAAGAGCAGCGGGAGACGCGCGAGCGGACGGACGACGCGGGCGAGGACGTGCGCGAGCTGGACCAGGGGTCTGCCGAGCAGGAAGCGGCGCGTCAGGCGGCGTCGAACGAGGTGGAGCGGGCGCGGCAGCTCCAACGCGAGGCGGCGGAGCGGCTGGCCGAGGGGGAGGACGAGGGCGCACGGGAGTCGCAGCGGGAGGCGTCGGACGCGCTCGAGCGTGCGGCGGAGTTGCTGCGCTCGACGGGTCAGCGAGATCAAGAGCCGGGCCGGCAGGGCGACCCCGAGCAGCAGCCGCAGGACGCCCCGGGGGAACAGGACGAGCCGGGCGAGGACGAGCAGGAGCGGGACGGCGAGTCGGTGGCCGAGCAGCTCATCGAGCGAGAAGAGAGCGAACGGAACGAGCGGCGCGCGCGGAACGCGCGTCCGATCCGAGTGGAGCGTGACTGGTGATCAGGGTGGCTTCGATTCTGGGCGTGTTGCTGGCGCTGGCGTGGGCGGCGCCCGGCGCGTGGGCGCAGGCGCAGCCGCGTGCGACGCTGCAGGTCGACCCGGCGCGGTTCTATGTCGGCGACGAGATCACGCTGCAGGTGCGCGTGGACGGCGCGACGGAGGCGGAGCTGCCGACACTCGCGCTGCCGGAGGGTCTGCGGTCGGAATTCCGCGGGTCGTCGCCGCGGCGCACGCGGTCGATCGTGACGTTCAACAACCGGCAGCGCGTGGACGAGGTGCGGCAGCTGTTGATCCAGTGGGGCGTGACGGCGGAGCGCGCGGGCGCTTTCGAGATCCCGCCGGTGACGGTGACGCTGGCGAGCGGCGAGCGTCTGACGACGCAGGCGGTGACGGTCGAGGCGGTGGAGCCGGCGCCCTGGCCGCAGGCGTCGCTCGAGCTGGCGATGGATCGGACCGAGGTCTTCGTCGGACAGACGGTGCCGCTGCGTCTGAGCTGGCGTTTCCCGACGGCGGCGAGCTCGCGCGTCACGGACTTCGAATTCGTGGGGACGCTCGACGACTCGCTGGAGGTCCGGATCGTCGAGGCGCAGACGGCGGGGCGGGGGCGGCTCTATGTGGTGCGTGCGTTCGGTTCGCGGATCCCGGCGACGGTGCGTGAGGTGTTCGAGGGGTCCGCGTCGTACACCGAGATCACGATCTACGGGACGGTCACGGCGCGGCGCGCGGGGACGATCGACGCGGACGGGTTCGCGGTGACGACGGTGCTGTCGGGGACCAGGTCGCGGCCGGCGCAGAAGTACATCGTGCGCGCCGAGCCGGTCGAGCTGCTGGTGCGGGATCTGCCGGCGATCGGGCGGCCGGAGATCTTCGAGGGGCTGGTCGGTCCGCACATCATCCAGGCGGAGGCGACGCCGAGCGTGGTGCGTGTCGGCGATCCGATCGAGCTAACGGTCGGGATCTACGGGAACGAGCCGCTCGCGGGCGTGAGCGACGGACCGGACCTGGCGTCGCGCGAGGCGTTCGGGGCGTTCCGGCTCTCGCCGGACGGCTGGCGCGAGGTCTCGACGAGCGAGCCGGGCGGACGGTTGTTCCGGACGACGGTCCGGGCCGAGCGCGAGGATCTGGAGGCGGTCCCGCCGATCGAGCTGGCGTACTTCGATCCCGACGAGGAGTCGTACAGGGTCGTGCGGAGTCAGCCGATCCCTCTGCGCGTGGAGAAGGTGCGCCGGGTGACGCTCGACGACGCGGTGGTGACGCCGGGGGTTTCGGACGGGGCGCCCGAGACATCGCTGCGGGCGACGGGCCCGAGCATCTGGGCGATCGAGACGGACGCGGCGAGGCTGCTGGCGACCAAGCCGCGGGTGGAGCCGGATGGTCTGAGCGGGCGGCTGGTGCTCGCGGGTGTCGTCGCCCCACCGCTGCTGGCGCTGACCGCGATCATCGTTCGTATCGGGCGCGGGCGCCGGGATCCGGTGCGCGTGCGTCTGCGGGCGGCGCGACACGCGGGCCTGTCTCGGAATAGCTCCGGCGGTCCCGAGGCGGGCGCCCGCGCGTACGTCGCGGGCGTGCTGGGGGTCGACCCGAGATCGGTCGCGGCGATCGACGCGGCGCGGCTTGGGCTGGAAGACGCGCGTCCGCTGGCGAGGGCGCTCGAGTCGGGCGAGTCGTCGTCGGGCGAGCCGGTCGGCAGGTCGGAGGTCGCGTCGGCGATCCGGGCGACGCACTGGGGACTGATGCGATCGATGCTTCGGGAGGACCGGCGATGATGCGGCTCGCGTTGCTGGTCTCGGCGTTCCTGAGCACGGGCGTGCTCGCGCAACCGAGCGCGGACGAGCTCCGGCGTGCAGAAGACGCGTACGGGCGAGCGCTCGAGCTTCTCGAGGAGGACCGCCCGGCGGCCGAGGCGTTGCTGGAGGAGGCGGGCGCGATCTGGCTCCGGGCCGAGGCGGAGGGCGCGCGGAACGCGGACCTGCAGCGCAACATCGGCAATGCGGCGCTGCTGCGGGGCGACCTGGGGCGGGCGGTGCTCGCGTACCGGCGGGCGCTCGAGCTACGGCCGGACGATGCGCGTGCGCGCCAGAGCCTCGAGGTCGCGCGCCGGCAGACGAGGGTGGAGTGGCCCGACCCGTCGGCGTTCGGCCCGGCGGGCTGGCTCGGGTCGGCGGGCTCGGCGATCCCCCCGCTTGTGGGCCTGCTGTCCGCGCTCGGCGGGTGGATGTTGGTTTGGATCGCGATCGGGGTGCGTCGCGGGACGATCGGGCGCGGGTGGATGCTGGGGCTGGGCCTGACGGCGCTGGTGGGCGGCGGGCTGCTGGGGCTGCTTGGAGGTCTGGCGCGGGCGACCCCAACGAACGCCGTTCTTCTCGAGGCAACGAGGGCGTTCCGAGGTCCGAGCGAGGCGGTCTACGAGGAAGCGTTCGATGCGCCGATTCCGGCTGGGACGGAGCTGGTGGCGCTCGAGTGGCGTGGGGACTGGGTGGAATGCCTCACCCCGACCGGGGATTCCTACTGGATTCCAGGGGCCCGGATCGAGCAGATTGCGAACAGATTACCCGACTGAGGGGGTGGGAATCCGCCCCAACTGTTTGCGTTTGATGAACGGCGCTTCGATGAAAGCGCTTCTACCGGTAACCTTGATTGCGGACGGAGAGCAGGGGAAAGGGCGGAATGCGTCTTTGTCACGGGGAGTCAATCTGATGGTGTCCTCCACACCGAATCGCCTGCCCGATCCGTTGTCCGCCGCCACGTCCCTTCGGGTTGCCACGGATGCTGCCGGCCGCTGGGTGGTCTGGGAGCGGGCGTCCGAGGATCTGTGGCTCGAGGTGGACTGCTTCAACTGCCGGGCCGAGGCCGAGCGCCGCGTGCTCGAGTTGAACGACGCGACCCAACGCCGCACGACGGCCGGCTCGCTCGCCGACACGGGCTTCTGAGCCCCCGATCAGCACACAACTTCTGAGCTGAGGAGCGGCACGCGGAGGCCCGCGGCCGGGGGCTGCAATTGTGTAGTTTCGGCCTTTCGCTTGCCGTACTGGGGGCGTGGCTCATACACCCGCGGTTCATGTCGATGAGTCGGTCACCGAGGGGTGCGAGAACATCGCCTATCAGTTCACGGGGGGTGTTCAACCCCACGCCGCGCTGCTCGTGCTCGAGGCGTCGAGCGGTCGGGTGCTGCAGGCGACCTCGAGCGCCGAGGGCGTGCTGGGTCACGCGGCCGAAGACCTGACCGGTCGTGGGCTGGGTGAGGTTCCGATCTTCGAGGACGACCATGGGCTTCGCGCGATCCTTGCGGGCGGGCTGACGGAGGAGCCGGTGCTGGGTCCGTTGCTGAGGACACGGCACGGGGTCGAGCTTTCGATGCGGGCGCACGCGCGCGACGGGCTCGTGTACCTCGACTTCGAGCCGGCGGCGCACGAGGGTGACATCAGCACGGGGCGTGTCCGCGACGCGGCCGGCTCGATGCTCGCGCTGCTGGAGGAGACGGGCGATCTGAGGAACGCCGCGCGGGTGACCGCGCAGTTCGTGCGCGAGCGTCTCGGGTACGAGCGCTGCATGGTCTACAAGTTCGACGAGACGGGGAACGGCGAGGTCGTCGGCGAGTCGATCGGGCGTGACGATCTGGAGCCGTACCTCGGGCTGCGGTTCCCGTCGCGGGAGATCCCGCCGACGGTGCGGAAGATGTACCGCGAGGAGAGGGTGCGGGTCACGGTCGATCCGTCGGAGGACGGGGCGATGCTGGTCCCGCTGCAGAACCCGAGGACGGGCGAGCACACGGACCTGACGCACGTGCGGACGCGGGTGACCGCGGGTCCGTGCCGCAGGTACTACCGGAACATGGGCGTCTGCTCGACGCTGATCCTGCCGCTGATCGTCGGCGACGCGGTGTGGGGGCACATCGCGCTGTACCACTCCGATCGGCGGCGTCCGTCGGCGCTGCTCGACGAGTCGCTGCGCGCGATCTCGGCGGCGTTCGCGACGAAGCTGGTTCGGCTCGAGCTGGACACGCGGCTGCGGTCGCAGCAGCTGGCGATCGAGCTGCAGACCGAGGCGACCGGGGCCGACCCGCGGTCGCCGCTGTACGCCCGCCGGCTGCAGGAGCAGCTGCCGCGTCTGCGCGAGCTGCTGACGTGCGACGCGATCATGCTGAGCCTGGGCGGCGAGTTCCAGGCGGACGGGCTGGAGGTCGATCGCGAGCTGGCGTCGGACATCGCCCGGTCGCTCGCCGCGGACCGGGACGGGCGCACGGCGCACTGCGACCATCTGGCGGGGGCGTTCCCGGGGCTCGCGGACCGGCTGGGCGGGCTGGCGGGCGCGCTGGTCGTGCGTGTGGGCGAGAGCTGGGAGGACCACGTGCTGGCGCTGCGTCGGGCGAAGACGCAGGAGACGCGCTGGGCGGGCGACCCGAACGCCGGGATCGAGTGGGACAAGGCCGGGCGGCCGAAGCTGACGCCGCGGTCGAGCTTCCACGAGTACATCGAGACGACTCGGGACCGGTCGCGTCCGTGGACGGACACGGAGCGGATGATCGCCGAGTCGTGCAGCATCTCGCTCGGGCTGCGGTTCTTGCGGAACCAGGCGAGCCAGAGCGCGCAGGCGCAGTCGGCGTTCCTGGCGAACATGAGCCACGAGATCCGGACGCCGATGACGGCGATCCTGGGCTTCGCGGAGGTGCTGACCGACCGGTCGACCTCGGAGGAAGAGCGCGGGGTTGCCGCGGAGACGATCCGACGCAACGCGTCGCACCTGCTGGCGCTGGTGAACGACATCCTGGACATCTCGAAGGTGCAGGCGGGGAAGATGACGGTCGAGCAGGGCCCGACCGACGCGATCGGGCTGGCGCGCGACGTCGTCGGCCTGGTGGGCCCGAAGGCCGCGGACAAGAGCGTCGGTCTGGAGCTGTCGCTCGACGGGCCGGTGCCGGAGTCGATCGTCAGCGACGCGACGCGTGTGCGTCAGATCCTGCTGAACCTGGTTGGCAACGCGGTGAAGTTCACGGACGAGGGGCGGGTCTCGGTGCGGGTCACGTGCGATCCGGACGCGGAGCTGATGCGCTTCGTGGTGAACGACACCGGGATCGGCATGAGCGAGCGGCAGCTGGCGCAGGTGCGGAAGTTCGACGTGTTCCAGCAGGCGGACGCGAGCATGACGCGCCGGTTCGGCGGGAGCGGTCTCGGGCTGAACATCTCGAACTCATTGGCGCGGCTGCTGGGCGGTTGGATCGATGCGGATTCGACCGAGGGTCGCGGGAGCACGTTCGCGCTCACGGTCTCGACCGGCCCGCTCGTCGGGGTTCGGATGGTCGATCCGGGTGAGGGTCTGAGTGGGGATCTGGGTGAGAGCTCGGCGACGTCGCAGGCGGCGGGGGCGGCTCGGGCGGCCGGGCCGCCCGCGGGGCGTGCGCTGGTCGGGTTCCGGGTGCTGCTGGCCGAGGACGGGCCGGACAACCAGCGGCTGATCCGGTTCTACCTCGAGCGTGCGGGTGCGACGGTTGATCTGGCATCCAACGGTCTGGTGGCGTTGCAGATGCTCGGCAGCGACACGGTGAACCCCGGGTACGACCTCGTGCTGATGGACATGCAGATGCCTGAGATGGACGGGTATACGGCGACGCGGCGTCTGCGTGAGCTCGGGCACACGCTGCCGGTGATCGCGCTGACGGCGCACGCGATGGCGGGCGACCGCGAGAAGTGCCTGGGCGCGGGCTGCAGCGACTATCTGACCAAGCCGATCTCGGCGCCGTCGCTGATCGACGCGATCCGCGGCCGTCCGCGCGCGAGCGCCTGACGGGGCGTGCGCGCGAGTTTACTCGGCGAACTGCTCGAGGAAGCGTGTCTCGGACTCTTCGTCGCCGGCGAGGACGAGCTCCTGGCCGGCGCGGAGGACGGCGTCCGCGGGCGGGTTGATCGCGAGGGAGCCATCCTCGGCGCGGACGGCGACGATGGTGCAGCCGGTCTTCTCGCGGACGCCGCAGCCGGCGAGGGTCTGGCCGTCGAGTGAGCCCGGCGCTTCGAGGCGGAAGATGCCGAGGCCCTCGGCGACGTTGACGATGCGGTGTCCCTCGAGCTCGTTGAGGATGCCGGCGGCGCCCATGGAGGCGTAGGAGTGGACGAAGTCGGCGCCGGCGCGGTGCATGGTCTCGATGTTCTGCTCGATGGTGGCGCGGCTGATGATCTGGATGTCGGGGCGGACACTGCGGCAGTAGATCGCGAGGTAGATGTTGAGGCTGTCGTCGTGGGTGGTGATGAGCACGGCGGGCGCTTCGTGGAGGCCGGCGTTCTGGAGGACGTCGGGGTCTCGGGCGTCGCCGGCGATGCCGTTGTCGCGCTGGGCGACGCGGTCGGGCTCGAGATCGACGATGCGGTAGTCCACGCCGCGGGCATCGAGGGCGCGGGCGGCGGCGGCGCCCACGCGCCCGGCGCCGAGGATGAGGACGGGCTTGATGGAGACGTTGTAGATGACGAAGTTCTCGTCGTAGTTGTTGAGCTGGGCGCGCGAGCCGGCGAGGACGAGGATCGAGTGCTCCTGTACCACGGTGTCGGGGGTTGCGTGCTCGAAGACGCCGCGGTTCCAGAGGCCGATGACGCTGACGCCGAGGTCTCGTATGCCGTTCTCGCGGAGGGACTTGCCGACGAGGGGCGTGCGCTGGGCGTTGGCCTCGGCGATGAGGAGCTCGTCGAGCTCGCCGACGACGTGGGTGACGGCGTCGCCGCCGACCATGCAGCGTGCGAGTGTTCGGCCCATCATGTCGCCGAGGCGCATGATCCGGGTGGCGCCGGCGTGGGCAAGGATGGCCTCGCCCGTCGCGGTGGTGGCGGTGGCGACGATGGGGACGTCGGGGGCGACCTGCCGGACCATGAAGGCGACGTTGGTGTTCATGACGTCGTCGCTGGTGGTGGCGACGAGCGCGGCGGCGTCCGCGCGGGCGAGGCGGTAGGTCTCGGGGTTCTCGAGCGGGCCGAACATGACGCGGAGGCCCATGTCGTGGAGGCGGCTGGCGTCTTCGAAGTCGGAGACGAGGAGGACGTAGCGGCGGTCGAGGTGGTCGAGCTTTCGGACGAGGGTGGTGGTGACGGGGTTGTGGCTGGTGAGGATGACGTGGCCGCGGACGGTGGGCGCGAGCTCGCGCGGGGTGCGGGCGGCGTTCTGGGCCTCGACCCAGGGGGCGTAGAAGAACTGGATGATGGTGAACGGGAGCAGGATGAGCAGGAAGACGACGCCGGTGGCCAGCACGACCATGGAGAAGACGCGTCCGAGGTCGCTCTCGAAGGTGATGTCGCCGAAGCCGAGGGTCGACATGACGGTGAGGGTCCAGTAGAAGCCGGTGATCCAGCTGTGCTCCTGGCCCTCGGATCTCATGATGAGCTGGAAGACGACGCTGTAGAGGACGACGAGGAATGCGAGGACGCCGATGAAGCGTGCGAGCGAGCGGATGTTCCGCTGGGTGCTCCGCTGGCGGAAGAAGACGAGGATCTGGGACGTGCTGAGGTTCATCGACTGTGGTGCCCTTGCGGCGCGAGGCCGCGGGCGTCACAAGGTACACGATGTCTGTTCCCTATGGCCTGGGCGGGCGGGGCGTCGGTCTGGGCGTCAGGCCGGGCGACGGCGCACGGCGACGGCGGCGAGGTCGGTCTCGTAGCGCTCGCGGCCGAGCGCGTGGCGGAGGTTCTCGCCCGCGGCGGCGATGACGTCGTCGAGGGGCGCGTCTGCGGAGCCGGCGACGAACCCGGCGAGCTTGTCAACGCCGAGCGGGATGCGGTCGTGGCCGAGGGCTTCGGCGATGCGGCGTGGGCAGACCAGTAGGACGGCGCCGGGCGGGAGCGTGACGTGTTTGGTCACTGGGGTCTCGACGTCGCTCATGTGGCCGAGGGAGGGCCCGGTCAGATCGAGGATCTCGTGGTCGCCGGCGCCGGTGACGAACGCGACGGGGTCGCCGGCGGCTGCGAGGTCGACGGTGTCGGCTTCGGCATCGAGGGCGAGGCAGACAGCGGAGACGAGCCCGAGGTCGGGGTACCACTCGCGGCAGTAGCGGTCGAGATCGAGGAGGACGAGGGCGGGCTCGTGGCGGACGCGGGCGGACTGTCGGACGACGGCGGTGAGTTCGCGGGCGAGCATCGCGCCGTCGAGCGCGGTGGTCGGCGCCGAGAGGTGGAGCGCGAGGGTCCGGTGGCCCTGGCCGGGGGGCAGGAGCGAGCGGACCTGGGAGCCGGGGCTCTCGACGACGCCGACGGCGAGCGCGAGCTCGCAGGCGGGCTGCTCGCCCTCCGCGAAGGAGACGGCGATCTCGTGTCCGCCGACGACGGCCCGGATTCGTTGGCGGTCGAACTCGCGGACGGCGCGTGCGAGGCTGACCTCTTCGTCGGTGGCGGTGAAGCTCTCGAGCGCCGAGCGGGTGCGGTCCTGCGCGCGGGCGAGGATCTCGATCTCTCGGATGTCGGAGCGGATCGGGTCGGACTGGTTGAAGTCGAGGCGCGCCATGCGCTCGCTCTGATCGACGAGGGCTCGCACCGGTCCGGCGTAGCGTGCGGACATGACCCTGGCCCTGACGCTGGCGAGCGCGACGACGATGACGGTGACGATGATGACGTAGATGAATGGGTCGGTGATGCCGAGCAGTTCGCGCTCGGGGACGACGGCGGCGTACCAGATTTCGCGCTCGACGCCGCGGTCGCTGGCCTCGAGCGCCCCCCACCAGGCCTCGTCCTGGTACTCGAACCGGCGGACCTCGGAGGACTCGGGCAGGTCTTCGATGTCGCGCACGAACGCGATGGCCGGGCCGCTGTCCGCCCGGAGATCTGAGAGGACGACGTTCTCGGGATCGTCCGGGGTGGCGGCGAAGTGCTGGAGCACGCCGCGGCGTTCGTCGAGGGCGAAAACGGCCATCTCGCCGCGTCTGCGGATTCGGATGTCGTCGAAGTAGTCGAGAACCTCGGTCGCGATGACGTCGTAGGCGATGACGATCTCGCCCTCGCGGGCGGCCGGGATCGCGATGGAGACGATGAAACCCTGACGGCCGGTCTCGGGGAGGGGTCGGAGCTGCGAGACGACGCGCCGCTCCCGGACCGAGGCGGAGGGGTTGGCGCGGAGTTCGGCGACGGCGTCGGCGTACCAGTCCTGCTCCCGGGGATCGGGCACGACGCGGTCGATGCGTGACTCTTCGGGCTCGCCGTCGTCGGGGAAGAAGATCCGCTCGGTGGTTCCGGGCCTCTCGTGGTCGGTGCGGAGGCAGAGCTCGCCGCCCTCGGTTCGCGTGAGGAAGGTCTCGACGCCGTCGGGCGTGATGGTGTGGACGCCGGTGATGCCGACGGCGGTGCCCTCGATGACGCCGCGCATGGCGCGGACGAGCGAGTCGCGGTCGCGGCGTTCGAACCAGCCGTCCTGCGCCCACTCTTCGGCGACGGTCGTGATGTGCTCGATGGGGCGGAGGAACTCGGAGCCGGCGAGCTCGACGTCGCGCAGGGCGCGGAGGGTGAGGTCCTGGGCCATCATCGACTCGACGCGTCGGGAGGCGACCATGGCGACGATCAGCAGGATGACGCCGAGCGCGACGACGCCGAGGACGACGTTGATCGTCAGGCTGCGTTGCATCGGGACGTTTGACACTTGTTGACCCCTTCACGCCGCCCGTCGGCCGCGGGTAGCCTACCGGCGGGGACCGACGGCTGATGAGCACAACGGACGCGGGATCATCCAGGAGGCGTCGGCCGCCGAAGCCGAAGCGCAAGGCGCTGCGTGTGGACGAGGTGTACCGCCGGTCGGCGGCGGGCGGCTTTCGCGCGCGGAACCCGCTGATCGTGATCCACGGGATCCTCGGGGCCCGGCTTGTGGTTGGTGCGGGCGGCCGGTCGGTCTGGGGCGACTTCCGCAAGGGGCGGCTGGTGCGGCCCGACGCCGAGGGCGTGCGTCAGGTGGCGCTGCCGATGCGTCTGGGGGCTCCGCTGGAGGAACTGCGGGGCGTGGCGCGGCCGGACGGGACGCTCGGCCAGGTCTCGGGCACGCTGGCGGGGATCCCGATCCGCCCGCGGATCTACGGGAACGTGATGCAGGCGCTGGGCGTCGCGAGCTATTCGGATACGCACGCGCGCGGGTCGCTGCTCGGGCGGCACGAGACGGCGCACGACAGCGTGGCGTTCGAGTTCAACTACGACTGGCGTCGGAGCCTTGACGAATCGGCCGGCGAGCTGCTGCGGTTCATCCGGCGGGCGACCAAGATCGTGCAGGCGACGCGTGGGACGACCGGTCGGATCAAGTTCGACATCGTCGCGCACTCGATGGGCGGGATGCTGATCCGGTACTTCCTGCGGCACGGGGACCGGCTGCTGTCGTACGCCGACACCCCGCCGCGGCCGACGTGGGCGGGCGCGAAGTACGTGGAGCGTGTGGTGATCGCGGCGACGCCGAACGCGGGTTCGCTGTTCGCGCTGGACCGGCTGGTGGCGGGGCTGCCGGGGACGCCGATCACGCCGCGGTACTCGCCGGAGGTCCTGGGCACGATGCCGGCGGTGTATCAGCTGCTGCCGCGGACGCGTTACACGCCGGTGGTGGACGGGCGTGGGCGGGGGCTGGACGTGTACGACGCGTCGGTGTGGCATGACATGGGCTGGGGCCTCGCCGGCGTGGGCGACGTGTCGCTGGGGCAGCTGCTGCCGGGATTGGCCTCGGAGGCGGAGCGACGCGAGACGGCGGGCGAGCACCTGGAGAAGTGCCTGCGGTCGGCGGCGGCGCTGCACCGGAGCCTGGATACGCCGGAGCGTCCGCCGGAGACGCTGCAGTTCGATTACTTCCTGAGCGACTCGCTGACGACGCCCCGGACGGCGCGGGCGGTTCCGGGGCAGCCGTTCGTCGAGCCGGTGGAGTACGGGCCGGGCGACCGGACGGTGCTGCGGACGAGCGTGCTGCTCGACGAGCGCGAGGATGGGGACTGGACCGGGCGTCTTCGGACGCCGCTGTCGTGGCGGTCGCTGACGTTTCTGACCGGGACGCACCAGGGTGTGCTGCAGCACCCGGCGTTCCTGGATCGGGTGCTGTTCCTGCTGCTGGACGCGCCGCCGCCGGGGGGTAACGGGCCTCCGGTCGTTTGTGGCGGCGCTACGCGAACGCGTGCGTCGCGTGTGTGACCGCGGCCCCGGCCCCGATCGCCGCGGCGACCATCGACGCCTCGGCGAGTTCTTCGTCGGTCGCCCCGGCCTTGCGGGCCGATGCCGCGTGGATGTCCATGCAGTAGGGGCACTCCTTCGAGATCGCGACGGCGACGGCGATGAGCTCCTTGACCTTCTTCGGGAGTGCGCCCTCGTCGAAGGCGGCCTTGGAGAGGGCCTGGAACCCCTGCATGGCCGCGGGCGCGTTCTCGCCGATCGTTTTGAGCTGCTTGAGGTTGTCCTTGCTGTACTCGATCATCGGAGTCTCCTTCGCATCGGTGTGCGGTGATCAGTTGCGGCCGGCCATGACGCCGCCGTCGACGTCCCAGATCGCGCCGGTGACCCACTCGGCGGCGTCCGAAAGGAGGAAGTCGACGACCGAGGCGACGTCGCCGGGTGCGCCGATCCGGCCGATCGGGTGGAAGGCGTCGAATCCGGCCAGGGCCTCGTCGACCTGTTCCTTGGGGATGAACTTTTCGTAGACGGGTGTCTTGACGACCGCGGGCGACACGGCGTTGACGCGGATGCCGCGGTCTCCGAGCTCCATCGCGAGGTGCTGGGTGAGCGCGTGCAGGCCGGCCTTCTGCATGGAGTACGCGCTCGACGGCGTCGCCTTGATCGCCTGCTTGGCCCACATCGAGCCGATGTTGACGATCGATCCGCCGCCGCTGGCCGCCATGTTCTTGGCCACGGCCTGCGTGATGAAGAACATCGACTCGTTCAGGTCCAGGTAGTACCGGTAGTCGTCGCGCGAGTGCTCGGCGAACGGTGTCGGGTTGAAGGTGCCGGCCGAGTTGACCAGGTGGGCGATCGGTCGGCCCAGGCCCTCGATCCAGGAGATCAGCGTGTCGACCTCGCCGCGGTCGTAGAGATCGGCCTTGTGCGTGACGACGCTGCCGAGCTCGCCGAGCTCGCGCGCCGCCACGTCGAGTCGGTCCTGGTTGCTCGAGACGATGTGCACCTCGAGGCCTCGATGCAGCAGCCGGGCCGCCGTTTCCTTGCCGATCCCCGTCGATCCTCCGACGATCAGCGCGATGGGAGAGTTACCGGTCATGTCCGAAGCTCCTTCGTGGTTCGTCCGCGGCGATCGCGCAGCGACGCCCTCGGCCGCTCCCGCCCCTCCGCATTCGTGTTCCCGATCAGGCGATCAGCCGCGTAGGGTTACCAGCACCTCCGCCGCGTCGATCGCGTCCAGCAGGGGACGCTCGTCCCCGTCCGCTCTGGCGCACAGCATGGCGCCTTCGAATAGCGAGATCACGGCGTTGGCCCTGAACTCGCGATCACGGTCCGAGGGCGTCGCGTCCTCGGACCACAGCGACGCGCGGAGCCAAGCCCGCGTGTCGTTCCAGTATCCCGCGACCTGCTCGCGGATCGGCTCGGGGAGCGACTCCCAGTCGCCGGTGAGCGAGGCGCACAGGCACATGCGGCCTTCGGCGTGGTACGCCCCGAGGAACACGTCCGCGAAGCCGCGCAGGCGACCCGAGACCGTCGTGTCGGACGCGGCGATGCGATCGAGCGCGTCGCGCATCGCCTCGCGGTACCGGCTCATGGTCTCGGCGGCGAGGTCTTGCTTCGATGCGAAGTGGTGATGGATGCTGGCCTTTGTGATCCCGACCCGCCCGGCGACGTCGGCGTAGCTGAAGCCGTGGTAGCCGTGGAGCTTCATGAGCGTCTCGGCGGTGTCGATGAGTTGGCTGGGGCTGGTCTTGGGCATCGCTCAATCCTACGCCAAATCAACCAACTAGTTGGTTGGTCTTATTCCAACAGGCGCAGGATTCCTGCAACGAGCGGCCTCGATACCGAACATAATCTGAATATTTGGCCGATCGCGGGCGGGCGCGGGCCGATCAGATCGTGGCGCGGCTGGTCTTGATGCGCGATCGTGCACCGCCGGTACCGGCGTCGCTGGCGGTCCGGCAGATCGCCGAGTCGCAGCTTGGGCTCATCCGCGCCTGGCTGCACGCGCCGGCGTGCGGCGCGAGCGAGATTGCTCGCACGCTGATCGAGAGTTCGAGCGCGCTGCTGATCGCACAAGGTTGGGCGCACTGAGCGGCACGCGAGGCGAGCGACCGGCGGGCGGAGAGCCCGCGATCAAGTCGGCTCCTCGAGAAGCGGGTAGACCTGGATCGGATGCTCGAGCGAAGCGAGTGCGTGCTTCGGGTCCTTCCCGAATCTCAGGACGGTCTCGAAGTGCTCCTCCTCGGTCCCGACGACTTCCGCCGCGCCGAATCGGCAGCGGATGACGAGCCCGTCTCCGCGCTCGTGGGTCGTGAGCACGACTGGGACGATTCGAACGGTGCGTTCGGGGATCGCGTTCGCCGCTGACAGCACCCAGCCGGCGTCCGAGGTCAGACAGCAGAGCTCGGTTCGCACCGATCTGTTCAACATCTCTCGCTCTCGTTCGTTGACGTTCGGCCCGCGCCGGATCCCCCGCCCGCATTCCGTGAAGAGCGGAACTGACGCACGGCGCTCGTCGCAGTTCGTGCGGCGCTCGGGGCCCGAATCATCGCTCAGGCCACGCCGCGGCTTTGACTCGCGCGATGGCCGGTCGGCACGGAGAACAGCTTTGCCTCGACTCGGTGATGCCGCCATGATCACATCGACTTGATGATCTCGGCAACCTTCTTCAGTGGTTCCCATTCGTGGAGCGCGACTCGGGGATCGTCACCGAACGATTTCTGCGCGTCGGCGATCTGGGCGGGATCTCCGAGGGAGCGTCGCTCATCGACGGCGTAGCCCCAGTATTCGATGAACGTTGTGCCGTCCGGCGCACGCATCTTCTTCAGGAAGAATGGCTGTTCCAGGAGCGTCCTCTCGGGTCGCTGTCCGGGCGAGACGGCGACCCATCCCCGGCCGGCCACGAGACAACAAACGCGCACCACATCCGGAGGGATCCCGTCGTTCATACGGAGAACCCATACGTGATCGGCTGCGCGACTGTCGGAGACCGTGGTTCTTTTTATAGCAGAGCCGCCTCGAGCAATAGGCGACATGCGGATGAGAATATTGCCTGTGCGACCCGCGAGGTTCATGTTGCTGGCGAGACCGGGAGCCGACTTGGGAAGGTCGGCCGGCGAGAGCGGCGAGCGGGCCGCGTGAGCGCCGATGTGCTGAGGCAACGCGACAGACCCCGCGATCTCCGCGAGGCCGTGCGAGAAATGCAACTTGGCCTGCGAGCGCTGCGCGGGGTCAGCCGCGGTCGTAGTAGAAGCGCTCGTGGACGATCTTGCCGTCGGCGTTCCACTTGGCGACGACGACCTGCTCGACGTGGTAGTCCTTGCCGTCCTTGCCGACCCAGTCCATGACGTTCTCGTAGACCGAGGTGTCGCCGTCGATAGCGACGGCCGGGGTGTCGAAGCGTTTGAACTCGGCGACGGAGTCGACGAACTTCTGCTCGCGCTCGAGGTTGGCGGCGAGGCCGTTGGTGGCGCCGTAGGCGGGCTCGGTCATGACGGAGTCTTCGGCGTAGAACTCCTTCATCGCGTCCATGATCTTGCCCTGGCGGACGTACTCAAGCAGCTCGTTGATGCGGACGGTCATGGGTGGTCTCCTTCGTTCAGAATCGGGAGTTTCGGGTGCGGGCCGGTCGTCATCGCCGGCGGCGGAATAATACCTGTTGCAACAGATATTATTCGATGGGCGGCCTCAGAATCTTGTCTGGATTCTGATTGGATCGCCGGCAATCGGAGGATCGCACCATGACCGGTTTGCTCACGGGACTGCACCATGTCACGGCCCTGGCGAAGTCGCCGACCGGCAACCACCGGTTCTACACCGAAGCGCTCGGGCTGCGGCTGGTGAAGAAGACGGTCAATTTCGACGACCCGCTGACGTACCACCTCTATTACGGCGACGAGCGCGGCTCGCCGGGCACGCTGCTGACGCACTTCCCCCACCCGCACGCGAAGCGTGGCGTGCACGGGTCGCCCGAGATCACCGAGACGCACCTCGCGGTTGCCTCGGGTTCGCTCGGGTCCTGGGCGGAGCGGCTTGGTTCGAACGGGACGCCCTCGGAACTGCGCGAGATCGGCGGCGGGCGCGGGCTGGCGTTCGAGGATCCCGATGGGATGCGCTTCGCGCTGATCGAGGACGGCGAGTCTGAAGGGCACGCGATCTCGCGTGTCGCCGGGGT
Source organism: Planctomycetota bacterium (assembly GCA_038521625.1). Taxonomy (GTDB): domain Bacteria; phylum Planctomycetota; class Phycisphaerae; order Phycisphaerales; family UBA1924; genus JBCBKP01. The sequence goes on along the minus strand of JBCBKP010000003.1, from coordinate 11,558 downwards.
GGCGATCGATGTGCCCGACGTCGCGCACACATCGGGGTTCCTGCGGAAAGTGCTCGGGTTCCGGGATGGGGCCGCGGGCCGCCTGCTGGTGGGGCCTGAGGGCTCGGCGGCGTACGTCGAGCTGCGTGAGTCGGCGATCGATCGCCGAACGTCGATGGGCGCGGGGACGGTGCACCACGTCGCGTGGCGCGTTCCGGACGAAGACGCGCAGCTCGAGATCGCTCGGAGACTCACGGACGCGGGGGTCGGCGTGACGCCGGTGCAGGACCGCAACTACTTCCGGTCGATCTACTCGCGGATCCCGGGCGGCGTGATCTTCGAGGTCGCGACGGACGGGCCGGGGTTCGACGTCGACGAGCCGCTGGAGTCGCTCGGCGGGGCGCTCAAGTTGCCGTCGCAGTTCGAGGCGCGGCGGGCGGAGATCGAGCGGCATCTGGTCCCTCTGGACTCTGGTTCGGGGGTGCGCTGAATGGCGCGGGCTGATTCCGATCCGCACGCGGGCGTCTCTCTGGAGAGCGGTGTGGAATGGGCGGGCGAGCCGCACGCTGTGAATCGTGACGAGCTGGACGCGACGGCGGCATTGCTCGAGGTGGCGGTTCGGGCGGCTGGCTGACTCGGCCTCTGGCGGTCGTGATTGTTCTCGGGGTTCGTGACGGGCGGACGGGTCCGGCGAGTCTCTACGCGGCATGTCCCGCGCACTCACCCTATTCGCCTGCGGCCTGATATCGGCCGGGGCGGCGGCCCAGGAGGGCGCGCCGCCCGGACAGCCGGCGACGATCGAGGAAGCGATCGAGCGGTCGCTGGAGGAGATCCCCGCGGAGACGGTGTTCTTCGAGGCGAGCGACGGCGTGAAGATCGCCGGGCTGTACCGGGCCCCGGCGGCGCTCGACGTGCCGCGTCCGGCGGTGCTGATGCTGCACGGCGGCAATCAGCGCAAGGAGTACTACTGGTTCTCGGGGCTCGTCGAGACGTTGCTCGATGACGGGTATCACCTGCTGTCGATCGACATCCGCGGACGGGGCGAGTCGGAGGGGGGCGACATCGAAGCGCTGCGTCAGAACCCGACGCTGGCGCACCGCGACCTCGTCGCGGCACTCGGCTGGCTGCGGGCGAGGGACGGGGTCGACGCGGACCGGATCGCGGTGATCGGCGCGTCGTACGGCGGGAATCTGATCACGTCGTGGATGCGGATGCATGACGAGCCTGTCCGGACGATCGTCACGGTGTCGGCGACGGCGATCTCGTTCCGCTTCCCCGAGCTGTACCCGGGCGCGGAGCTGCACAACATCAAGAGCTCGGGGTTGTACCTGGCGTGCAGCGACGAGCTGGCTCGCTACGACGCGGCCGCGACGGCGGAGCGGCTGAAGACGATGACGGACGGCCGATCGGAAGTGCGGATCTACGAGGGGACGACGCACGCGATCGGCGTGTTCATCTACCACCCCGAGTCGCTCGCGGAGATCGACCGCTGGCTCGAGCAGGAGCTCGGGGGCGCCCCATTGCAGAAGGGCGGCTGACGCGCTGATCCCGACGTTCGGTTCGGGCGGGCGCGTGGCGTCGCTGCGGTACGAGGGCCACCGCGTTTGGGGTCTGCCGTTCGATCGGATCGACTGACGCGGGCCGCCCCGGGGGCCCGCCGGCTGAGCCCGTATCATCGACAGGCATGCGAGGGATCGATCCCGACGGAGAGCGAGCCAGGGCGCTTCGCCGCGAGCAGGGCTTGACGCAGGAGGCGCTCGCGACCCGCTCGGGGGTGGACGCGCGAACCGTCAGGAATGTCGAGCGTGGAAACCGCGTCGATGCGGAGACGCTGAGGCGCCTCGCGTCGGCCCTCGGGGTCAATGCGTCGGGGCTGGCCCGCCCCAGCGAGCAGGACGGGGGGGAACCCGCCGCGGGCGTGATCCGGGGGTGGGAGGACGCGTTCTTCGACGCCGACGTCGATCGGCTCGTCGCGTGCTACCGCGGGGACGCGGTGATGCTGCTGCCGTCTAGCCCGGCCATCGAGGGGAGCGCGGCGATCCGGGGCGCGTTCGAGGCCGCGTTCGAGGCCTATCGGTTCGAGCGGTTGACGCGGAGCGTTCTGAACGTCGTCGGCGCCAAGGTCTTTCTGGAGTCGGGGCGCGTCTGCATGACGTCCCGGGCGGATCGGACCACCACCGACGCGGTGGCGGTCCACATCTTCGACGTGGACAACGGGATGATCATCGAGCACGCGGGGTTCTACGACACGCTCCAGCTAGTCCCGTAATCATCTTGCCGGCTACTTTCCTTGACGGTCTGTTCCGGATTCGGATCATGCGACTGCACGGACGGACGCATTGATGCACGGGGGGCGGCCATGACTCGGGTGAATGATGTTTGCGGGAGATGGATGGGAGCGGCGCTGGCGCTGCTGATCGTCGGGACGCCGCCGGCGCTCGGCCAGACCGCGCTGGGGCGGGGCGACGCGATCGGCGGGCTGCGCGAGACTGCCCGGCTGCCGATGGTCCGCGTCGGCCGGCCGCACACGTACGAGATTCACGTCGACATCACGATCCAGCAGCCCGAGGCGGACCGGGTCTCGGACGCCTCGTACCGGCTGGACCTGGACTGCTTGCCGTCGGCGGGCGACGGCGGGCGAGCCGTGCGGTACCGCTGCGGGAGGTTCAGCATTCTGGGCGGGGACGGGCCGGACTCGCACGTCCCATCGCTAGACGGCTGGAGCTACGAGTTCGCCTATCCGTCGGCCGACGTGGCGCCGGGCGGGGACGTCTTCGGGCTTCCGAACGCCCGGTTCGTCGGGCTGGTTGACAGCGATGGCGAGGTGATCGGGCCGCAGAACGACTTCCTCGTCTACAACGCGTTCACCGACTACCACGTGCTGTGCAACGTGTACGCCCAGCCCTTGCTCTCGGGGCCGGGGATCCAGGATCTGGTGCGGGTCGGTGACGAGATCGTGCACGGCACGTCGGGCACCGAGGCGCCGCTGGGCAACGTTCCTGGGTTGTCGGAGGGATCGGAGTTCGTGCACGGCGAGGTGCGGCTGTCGTGGAAGGGGCTGTCGCGGGTCGGGGAGCGGCCTTGTGCGATCGTCGGATTCGAGACGACGGACAACCACTACAAGATGGTCCTCGAGCCGGCCCCGAGGTTTTTCGTCACCACGGAGGGGAAGTCGCGGCACTCGGGCGATATCTACATCGATCTGGAGACCGGCTGGGTCCTCCGCGCCGACATGTCAGAGACGGTGATCTCCTGGGTGGACGTGAACGGTGACGTCACGGGCCCGAGCGTGATGCACAGGTCTCTTACGCTGCGCGGGCGCCCACTCGATCAGACCGAGACGACGCCGTGACCGACGTCGTCGAAGGCCGTTCTCGGACACTGCCCAGGATCGTTGGGCTCGCCGTCGCGCTGGTGCTGACCACGGTGGTCTGGTATCCGCCCATCCTGGGCCCGCTGCTCCCGGACGGATTCGTGCTCCGGAACCTCGCGCAGCAGGGGATCGACTGGGCGTTCACGATCGTCCTCGTGGCGATCGTGCTCTTCTGGGAGCGGCTGCCGCTCTCCTCGATGGGATTCGAGAAGATCACCGGCGAGACTCTCGGCGGCGGGCTCGGCCTCGGCGGGTTCGTCATGGTGGCCCTCGTCGTCTGGACGCTGGCGGTGGGCTGGCTTCGGGATCCGTCGATGGGGATGGGTCCGACGAGCGGCTTCTTCATCTGGTACGGCCCGCTCGCGCTGATCACCGCGGGGGTCTGCGAGGAGGTCATCTACCGCGGCTACGCGATGGAGCGGCTGCTGCGGATGTTCAGATCTCCCTGGCCGGCCCTGCTGCTGCCCCACGTCGCGTTCAGCCTGATGCACATCAAGGACGGCTGGGACAAGGTGCTGATGGTCGGGACGGGCGGGTTCCTGTTCACCTGGTGGTACTACAAGAGCCGTGATCTGACGATGAACATCGTCGGGCACCTGTTCGTCGATGCGATGGCGCTGGTCGGCGCGGCCTTCGGTATCGGGCGGGACTGATCACTCCCCCGAGCGACGCCTGCCGGCCCGGTCGCTCGTGATACTCTGGACTCACCGACCTCTGCCGGGCCCGTTTCGGAGGTGAGCCGCCCGCGTGCATGGCCACGACCGTTCAACTCGAGTTGCGCCGGCCGAGCGGCCGGCCGTCGCGCGGGGACGGCGGCGTGGCTGAGCGCCGGGCGGATCCGGGGTTCTGGCGGCGTGCGCGCGAGCTTTTCGACGAGGTCGGCGATATTCCGGCGGAAGACCGCCTGCGCCGGCTCGCCGAGCTCGAGTCCGATCCGGAGGTGCGACTCGAGGTCGAGAAGCTGCTGTCCTCACTCGACGACGGCACGGAGTTCTTCGTCGAACCTGCCGAGCGGGCCGCGCCGATCGCGTTCGCGGACTCGCTGCCGCGCGGGTATCGGATCGGGAACTACAGCATCGTGGAACAGCTCGGTCACGGCGGGATGGGGACCGTCTACGAGGCGGAGCAGGACCGGCCTCGGCGGCGCGTCGCGCTCAAGCTCCTCCACTCCGCGGTGCCGACCCGGCGGGCCGTCGACCGCTTCGTGCGCGAGGCGGAGCTGCTCGCGCACATGGATCATCCGAACATCGCTCGGGTCTTCGAGGCGGGCACGCACCGCGACGGTGCCGTCGAGATCCCGTTCTTCGCGATGGAGCTCGTCGGCGACGCCAGCACGATCACGCGGTATGTCGACTCCGCGGCGATGCCGGTGCCTGGTCGGATCGATCTCTTCCTGCTCGTCTGCGACGCGGTCCAGTACGGCCATCAGCGTGGGATCATCCACCGAGATCTGAAGCCCGGGAACATTCTGGTCGACGGTTCGGACGGGCGCCCGAAGGTCATCGACTTCGGGGTGGCGAGAACAACCGAGTCGGACCTCGCGGTCACATCGCTCCAGACGGCGGCGCACGAGATCGTCGGCACACTGAGGTACATGAGCCCGGAGCAGTGCGCGGGCGATTCGTACGAGGTCGATGTGCGGAGCGATGTCTACGCGCTCGGGGTGGTCCTCTACGAGATGCTCACGAGCGAGCTGCCCTACGACTTCAAGTCGACATCCCTGATGGAGATTCCGCGGGTGATTACGGAGGTCCCGCCGCGGCGTCTGACCCGAGTCCACGACGACGACCTCAACGCGGTCGTCATGCGAGCGCTCGAGAAGGACCCGGATCACCGGTACCAGTCGGTCCGCGATCTCGCGGAGGACCTCCGGCGGTACGTCGCCGGCGAGCCGGTGGAGGCCAAGCGCCACCGCAAGTGGTACGTGCTGAAGAAGACCGTCCGCCGGCACCGCACGATGGCCGCGCTGGTCGGCGCGGTCGCGCTCTTCGTCACCGGCTCGGCGCTCGCGCTGGCGGTGCTCTACAGCCGCTCGGAGCGGAGCGCCGAAGCGCTGCGGCGTACGGGCTACCTCCAGACGATCGCGCTCGCCGAGAACGAGCTGGCACGATCGCGGACGGACGAGCTCCACCGCCTGCTCGAGAGCTGCCCCCCCGACCTCCGAGGCTGGGAGTGGCGTCACCTCGTGGCGCGCTCCGACGAGAGCGTCGCGACGTTGCCCGGCTCTCCTTTCGTCGCGGGCGCTCTCTCGCCCGACGGGACAACGTTCGCGAACGGGACGAGCCGTGGCGTCATCGAGGTCTGGGACCTCGCCCGCCGCGTGCGGGTGGCGGAGCACGCGATCGAGGCGGATTTCGTCGAGAGCCTTTCTTTCTCCGACGACGGGCGGCTGCTCGCGGTCGCGACCCGGTCGATCAGCCCGGCGTTCGTGATCGACGCCCGTACGGGCGAGCGCGAGCTCGTGATCCCGGCCGATGAACGCGTCAAGCTGGTCCTGATGCTCCGGGGCCGCGCCGGGCTCGTGACCGGGTCGTCCCTCGGCGCCCTCGTGATCCGAGACCCGGAGACCGGCGTGGTGCGGCACGTTCTCTCCGAGCGGGGGGCTTGGATCACCGCGCTCTCGCTGTCGGCCCGAGGGGATGCTCTCGCGGTCGGGCGAAGCGACGGGACGATCGAGCTGTGGGATCTCGGCCGGCGGGAGCGCGTCTTCGTGCTGCCCGATGCGCACGACGATCGCGTCTCCGGGCTGGCGATCGCGGGCGACGGCTCTCGGATCTTCTCGGCCGGGTGGGACGCGGTGCTGAAGACCTGGGACGCCGACGGCGGGCAGGTCGACGTCCGGCGGGTCGACGGGGACCTGATCCGCGGCATCGCGCACTCCGAGCGGGACGGCCTGCTCGCGATCGTGACGCCGACATCGATCGAGTTTCGGCACACGCGCGACAGAATGCTGGCCCGCCGCGTGCTGGGGCAGTCCGACGCCCTCGGGGCGGCGTTCATGCCCGAGTCCTCCGAGAACGGGCGTGTGGTCACCTGGTCGTACGACTCGATCAAGACCTGGGGCCTGGAGGCGACGAGCGGCGCGTACGTTCTCGCGCACCACGGTGAGAGCGCGGACGCGGTCGCGGCCTCCCCCGACGGCCGCTGGATCGCGGCGGCCACTCGGGGGGGCGGCGTCACCCTCTGGCGCGCTGGAGATGGCGTCCCGATCGGCCGGTGGCAGACCGGCTCGGACCGTGTCTACCGGCTCGACTTCGATCGCTCTGGCTCTCGGCTGGCGGCGGCTTGCTTTGACGGGACGGTGCGGGTCTGGTCGGTGCCCGACGGCGGGTCGATCCATGTCTCCGACATCGGCGTGCCCGCCTTCCACACCGCGTGGTGCGGCGACGGGACGATCATCGGAGTCGGAGCCGGCGGCGCGTTCGCCTCGCTGGCGGGCGGGGAGACCGACCCGGGCGGGCCGACGCCGCTGTCCGCGGCGGCGCACTCGGCGGTCGCGTGCCATGCTCCGAGCGGGCGCATCGCGATCGCGGCCGAAGACGGCACGATCACGATCCTGAGGCCCGAGTCGGGGCGTTTCCGAGAGATCCGGACGTTCGCGGGTCACGACGACACGATCGGCGATCTCGCCTGGTCGCCTGACGGCGGCATGCTGGCCTCGGGAGGGAACGACGCGGTCGTGCGGGTCTGGGATCCGGAGAGCGGGCGGATGCTGCGAGAGATGCTCGGGCACGGCGGGCTGATCAAGGGCCTGGCGTTCAACGCCGACGCGTCGCGCCTGGCGTCGAGCGCCTGGGAGGGCGAGATCCGGCTCTGGGACACGGACAGCGGGAGCTGCGTGCTCCGGCTCCGCGGTCACGTGGGCGTCGTCATGGACGTCGCGTTCACGCCCGACGGCGATCGGCTCGTGAGCGCGGGCAGCGACGGCTGCGTGCGGGTCTGGGAGGCGGACGACGGGGGCGGGTGATCGGCCGGGGCCTGCCCGGAGGGCGCCGGGCGGGTCGATCCGGTGGCGCCCCGGGAACGTTCTCGCGCTGGACATCGTTGTCGCCGGCGGTATCATGGATATAAATTATCCGGATATACCCCCCCACTGAAAGGCCGGCGATGACCGACACCGCAACCACGCCCCGCCTCGATTACCACGGCTACTCGACCGAGCGTCTGATGCAGCTCGAGCGGCTTTCGGTCGATCTGCATGCCGCCGGACTCGAGGCCACGCTGCTTGACCTCGTCGAGATCCGTGCGTCGCAGCTCAACGGGTGCGCGTTCTGCATCGACATGCATTCCAAGAGCGCCAAGCTCCACGGGGAGCGAGAGCTGCGGCTGTACGCCCTGCCCGCGTGGCGAGAGTCGCCGCTGTTCACCGATCGCGAGCGGGCCGCCCTGGCCTGGACGGAGGCGCTCACGCGGATCGACGATTCGGGGGTTCCGGACGAGCCATTCGAGCAGGCCAGATCGCAGTTCAGCGAGTCCGAGCTTGTGGACCTGACGTTGGTGATCTCGGTCATCAACGCGTGGAACCGATTGAACGTGGCGTTCCGCCCCGTCCCCGGTTCGCTCGATGTCCACCTCGGCCTGAGCGCGGCCGGGCTGCGGTGATGCGGCACGGCAACCGCGTCGAGTGGGCGCTGCATTGTGCGCTCACGCTCGCGGGACTCGGCAAAGGACAGCGGCTCTCTGGCGCAGCACTCGCCGAGCTGTACGAGGTCCCGCCGCAGTATCTCGCGAAGGCGTTGCAGTCCATGGCCACTGCCGGGTTGGTCGACAGCGTGCCCGGGCGCGCGGGCGGCTACTGCCTCGCCCGCGCTGCATCTTCGATCTCGCTGCTCGATGTCATCGACGCGATCGAGGGGGGCGAGCCGGCATTCCGCTGCCAGGAGATCCGGAGACGCGGGCCATGCAGCCGGATCAAGTCACGGCACTTCGTCAAGCCCTGCTTGCTCGCGGAGGCCATGCATCGGGCGGAGAGCGCTTGGAGACGGGAGCTGTCCGGGCTCACGCTGGCGGACGTGCTCGCCGACGTCGCTCGGGAAGTCCCCGCGGTGATCAGAGATGCGCTCGTCGAGTGGACGTCGTCGCGCGTGACCTAGCGAGTGAGAGCTATGGAATGAGCTTCGCTCAACGCACGCGCATACGCGCCGATCGTTCGAGCGCGGCGGCGATCGATGATTCTCGAGGCGCGACAGCTCCGATATGATCATGTCGTCATGAAGACACGTGCGTTCCTGATCTTCTGCGCGGTCGGTCTGGTGCCGATCGCGCTCGTGTACGGCGCCGATCCCGCGGCCACGCGGGACGCACTGTTCGGCATCACGGTCGATACGACCGACCTCTCGCACATCATGCGCGCCGTGATGGGGCTCTAGCTCGCGATGGTCGCGCTCTGGCTGTGGGGTGCGTTCAAGAGCTCGATGGCGCGTCCGGCGCTGATCGCTTGCGCGGTCTTCATGCTCGGGCTCGCCGCCGGACGCGTGCTGAGTTTCGTCATGGACGGCATGCCGCACTGGCTGCTGGTGGTCTATGCGGCGCTCGAGGTGCTGCTCGGCCTGATCGCGGTCGCGCTCTGCGCGGGCCACGATCCGAGCGGAGATCCTGAGTCCTCGTGAGTGTGCCGCATGGGGCGTGCTCTCGCTCGAACTCATCGGAGCCGCGGGAGAGCGCCATCGCTCGCCTCTGGGACGGCGTAGTTGGTCGAGGGGTGCGCGACGAGGACGCGGCCATCGAGCGCACCCGCACCACCGTGCCGAGGTCTCGACACGCTCAGAGACGACCGGCGGTCTCTACCGGGCGCGGAGGATCTTCTCCATCTTCTTCCCCTTGGCCAGTTCATCCACGAGCTTGTCGAGGTACCGGGCCTGTCGCGTGAGCGGGTTCTCGATGTCTTCGACCCGGTAGCCGCAGATGACGCCCGTGATCAGTTCCGCGTTGGGGTTGAGCGACGCCTGCTCGAAGAACTCGGCGAACGTCGTCTCGCCGTCGATGTGCTGCTGCAGCTGCTCGGCGTCGAACCCGGTCAGCCAGCCGATGACACGGTGGAGCTCTTCCTTGGTGCGGCCCTTCTTCTCGATCTTGGTCACATAGTGCGGATAGACCGATGAGAAGGTCAGCTTCGCGACACGCTCGTCGTGCTCGGGTGTGGTTGTCGGCATGGGGGCGCCCTCCGTCAATGCAAACCGCCCGCGTGCGCCGCGGGCGGATTCCAGGATACCCGGAGACCCGACGATCTCGTCAGAACTCAGCCCGGATCGCCGGACCGTTCGGATTCGTCGGTCCGCCCGTCGGAGTACCGGCCGATCAGCCTCGATGCTCGGCCGTCTTCGATGACGAAGCGGAGGCGGAACCAGTCGATCTCTTCGAGCGCGAAGGTCGTGCCGTGCATCCAACGGAGCGTGTACTTTCTTCCCTCGCCGGGCTGGAAGACCAGGCGGTCGTCCTCGCTGAACACGCGCCAGGTCTCGTAGCTCCCGGCCAGCAGCGACGCGTCGGGTGCCGGCTCGTTCCCGCCGCTTTGCTCGGCCAGCACCTCGTCCTGCACCCAGGCCAGCCGCGCGTCGATCCGCGGCGCGGCGTCCTCGCCCGCGAAGGGGCGGGCCCGCCGGACCGCTTCCATCGCTGACGGCAGATCACCCAGAGCGCGGAGGGAGCGTGCCTGCTCGAGATAGAGGTCGACACTCTCGGGGTTCCGCTCGATCTGCCATGCCAGCAATCTCGCGCGGCCTTCGTGCTTCTCGCGTCCGTCGAGGACCCAGGTCTGGAACGACGCCAGATTCTCCATGTCCAGCTCTGGGTACTCCCGCCCGTAACGCTCGAACGTCTCCATCCCGAGGTCGGCGTCGCCGTCGACGAACGCCCGGAGCGTGTCGCGACGCGCGAGCCGCTTCGGATCATCCCACGCCGCGTAGCCGAGCCACTCGACCGCGGGCGACTCGCCCGGGATCAGCCTGCCCGAGATCTCTCCGGCGATGGCCATGCCGTAGTAGCTGTTGGCGAAGTACACGGTCGCGCGGTCCTCGTCGAGTGCGCCGATCGCGAAGCTCTTGGCGGCGCCGTCGTCTCCCCAGTGGAAGAACGTCCCGCGCGCCGGCTCGAGCCCCCAGCCGACGCCCCAGGCGACGGCGCCGCTTGTGTCGGGCACGTCGATCTGCGGCGTGAGCATGGCGTCTCGCGATCGCGCGGAGAGCCCCTCGGCGTTGAGCATCGCCCGGAGGAAAAGGCCGTAGTCGCGGGGCGTCGTGATCAGGCTCGCGGCGGCGTTGGCGGGCCGATCCGGATCTCTGTCGCGTTGGAAGGCATCGCCCAGCATGCGGTGCCGCGTCGCGACGCGGTCCAGCAGATCCTCGCGGAAGACGAGCGAGCTGCTGCTCATCCCGAGCGGCTCGAAGACCTCCCGCTGGGCGATCGCCTCGAGCGATTCTCCCTCGATGTGCTCGAGGATCCGCTGCACGAGGCGGTATCCGGCGGGGTAGTACTCGAATCTCGTCCCGGGATCGTCCGCGAATCGCAACTCACGGTCGTCCGGGCCGTCCAGACCGGTCGAGTGGGCGAGGGCCATGCGGACCGTCACCTCTCCGCTTCGCGGGTCGTCCTTGGGCAACGGAAGGGACGGGAGGCGCTCGATGAGAACGTCGTCCAGCCCGAGACGACCCTTGTCGACGAGTCGCATCACGAGGTACGCCACGACCGGCTTGGTGAGCGAGGCGGCCTCGAAGATCGTGTCATCGCTGACGCACGTCGCCGGGTACTCGGCGAAGCCGTAGACCGAGACATCGACGCCCTGGGTGTCGACCTCCGCGAGCCCGAGCCCCCGGATGTCGGCACGATCGATGAACCCGGCGGTGGCACAGTCCGCCGGTTGGGCGAACGAACTGGTCGAGGCAACGCCGAGAACGAGGAGGCACAACGAGCGGGCGGTTCGAGCTGCAGGCATGACGGCTCCTTGACTGGGATCTTCCGCCATCCGGTCGAAGCCCGGCGAAGAGACTTGCGCCAGGGTCACAGTTTTCTTGCACGGCCGCGGTCTCAGATCGCCATAGGAGCGGTTCGGTGAGCCGGAGCGGGCACCGGGCCCGTGTCCGGCGTGCTCGGCCGGAGCACGGCTGCGGGCTGCGGGTCGGGCCGCGGGGTCGGGGCATGTCGGGTCGCGTATACTTACCGTCATGCCGCGGGTGTAGTTCAGCGGTAGAACGCCAGCTTCCCAAGCTGG
>JBCBKP010000002.1:0-263271 GCA_038521625.1 Planctomycetota bacterium | reverse complement strand
TTTCGCAGGCAACGTGCAGCCGCTAGTGAGCAACTTCTCGCCCGGTTGCCAAAGCCGTTCGTGAAGCCGGGCACGCTTCGGCCACGCGACAATCCCGTTAAGGATTTTCTGTTGTCATCGGATGATAAGTTCAGGGAGTATTCTGAGTACCGCGCTGACGCAAGACACGTTCTTGCGGTCGTTTGGGACGACTTTATTCAAGAGCCTGTCTCCGCTCTCTTGAACCCCGGGTCTGGCTTATTGACACCGAGCAGCTTCGCAAAGGACGAGAATCGGGAGCCCTTGACATTCCGCCATGTGGATGCGGTACTTCTGATCCGACACCTCCACGAGCTATCGGCGGCGACACGCGAGGAGCCGTTCGTCGGTGCGATGAGTACGTTTGACTATCACGGGATAGCGTTTCCGCCGAAGGTGCTCATTCCATGCCCGGGCGGCAGACCTCTCGCAGTTGAGATGGCACAGTGCCTGGGTGCTGTGCCATTGGAGGCGGTCGAGCATTTCGCTGAGTATCGAAGCCCAGACTTGATCTGGTGGATTGATTCTGACGCACCGGAAGGAAGTCGCGATGAGAACTAAACGCGGCAACGGCGCCGGCTCCCTGTTCCAACGCGCCGAAGGCGGCCCGTGGTACGCCAGTTGGTACAACGGCGAGGGCAAGCGGAAGGAACGCTCCACCCGCACCACCAGCCGCGCCGACGCCGAGCGGATCATGCGGAAGTGGGTCGAGCGGGCCGCGCTCGAACGCGAGGGACTCGTCAAGCCCGAGGGCGGCACCGCACTCGATCGCCACGCCGCGGCGACCATCGCCTCTCACCTCGACGCCTTCGACAACGCCAAACGCTCCGAGGGCCGCACCGATCGGCACATCGCCGAGACGCGGAAGATGATCGAGGAAGCCGCCGAGGCCTGCGGCTGGAAGGCGCTCGGCGACATCGCACCCGATGCCCTCGAATGCTACATCGGCCGCAAGCGTGCGCCAGATGACGACACCGAACGCCCGTGGACACCCCGCACGGCCCACAAGTGCATCACCGCAATCCGCACCTTCACCCGCTGGTGCGTGAGCGACGGCCGCCTGCCCGCCGACCCGATTGCCCGCGTGAAGAAACCCGCCCCGACCCGTCAGCGCGAACGCCGTTTCCTGAGCGTCGATGAATGGCGATGGCTCCAGGCGACCACCGACCACGGCCCCGAGCGCATGGGCATGGAAGGCCACGCCCGCCGCCTGCTCTACGAACTCGCCATCCAAACCGGCCTCCGCTCGGGCGAGCTTCGATCGCTGACCCGCTCATCGCTCATGCTGGACGCCGAGCGGCCCTACGTCCTGCTCGAAGCCCGCCAGACGAAGAACGGCAAGGCCGCCCGGCAGTACGTCCGCCCCGAACTCGCCCGTGACCTGGCCGCGTTCGTCGCGAGGGCCATGCCCGGCGCTGCGGTGCTCAACATGCCCCGCCGCGAGCATGTTGCCACCATGCTCCGGGCCGACCTCGACGCCGCCCGCACCGCCTGGCTCGCCGAGGCGGGCATCGACGCCAAGGAACGCATCAAGCGCGAGGCTTCCGACTTCCTGCGGGCCGAGGATCACGACGGCCGCGTGCTCGACTTCCACGCCCTCCGCCACACCTGCGGGGCATGGGCCGCGATCGGCGGAAACTCGCCGAAGGCCATCCAAACGCTCATGCGGCATTCCACGATCACGCTCACGCTCGACGCTTACGGCCACCTGCTCCCGGACGAAGCCGCCGAGACGGTTGCCAGGATGCCCAGCGTCGAACCGATCCCACTCCGCCTGACAGGCACCGGCGACGACCACGGCGGCGACGCATCGGAAGGCGCGTTCAGCGCCTCCAAAGTCCCCGCAACCAGCCCCGCAACGGCGGGGCGAAAGGGGACGATTCGGAGCGACGTAGTGCGATGGAAAGGCGCAGAAGAAAGCCCCGTCTGCCCTGCAAAACACTCGGGGAAACGGGGTTCTTCAAGCGGAGAGGGGGGGATTCGAACCCCCGATGACCCGAAGGCCATACCGGATTTCGAATCCGGCGCGTTCAACCGCTCCGCCACCTCTCCGACGGGGTCGTCAGTCTAGGGCCCTATTCCATCCGCTTCCCGCCCCCACCCCCTTCGCCAACGCCCACGCTCCGAGTAGATTCCGATCGGAAATCCGAACCGCGCGGCCCCCGCCCGGACCCCGCCCCAGGGGAGAGACCGCCATGCCCAAGCCCGCCTTCACCGCCGCCCTCGCCGTCTTAGCCCTCGCCCTCGCCGGCCCCGCCGCCGCACAGCTCACCCCGCCGCCCGGCCCCGTCGCCGACTCCGGCAAGTCCATCGACGAGGCCGCCCCCGGCACCCCCCTCTCCGCCGCCGACCTCCCCATCGTCATCTCCCAGCCCGGCTCCTCCTACCTCACCGAGAACCTCGTCGCGCCCGCCAGCGGCGGCAACGCCATCACCGTCAACTCGAGCAACGTCACGCTCGACCTCCGCGGCTTCGCCATCACCCAGAACAGCGGGCAACTCATCACCTACAGCCGCGGCATCTCCGTCCGCGTGAACCGTGAGAACGTCACCATCAAGAACGGCATCGTCCGCGGCTGCTCGCAAGACGGGATCAGTACCGAGGACGCCGGTCGCGTGCACATCGTCGATGTCGAATCATCCAACAACGGCGGCAACGGATTCAGCCTCGGGTCCAACACGCGACTCGAAAACTGCCTCGCCGCCGAGAACTTCGCCCGAGGGTTCTCGGGCGCATCGCTGAACGTGCTGGTCAACTGCAACGCCAACGACAACGGCACCGAGGGCTTCCTACTCGGCAACGGCTGCCGGATCGAAGGCTGTTCCGCCTTCGACAACTCGTCCGGGGGTTTCCAACTGGGCACCGACTGCGTCGCCATCGGTTCGATCGCACGCAGCAACGTCGGCTCGGGATTCCGGGTCGGCGTCGGTACCTCGCTCACGGATTGCACCGCCTCGGAAACCACCACGGGCACGGGCACGATCGGGCACGGCTTCCTCCTGAATATCGGTGTCGCGGCCCGCGGCTGCACCGCGACCGGCAACGCTTCCAGCGGATTCGTCTCGGGATCGATCCTGGCGGACTGCTCCGCGTTCGACAACGGATCGACAGGAATCTCCACCACTACAGGCGCATCCGTAACGAACTGCAAGTCGCGATCCAACGGGTTCGCGGGCTTCTCTGGCACAGGCACCAGCTTCGTCGGCTGCAACGCATCGTTCAATGACGACGCCGGGTTCAACCTCAACAGCGGCTCCGTGGCCACGTCGTGCTCGGCCTACCGCAACGGCGAGGTGAACCCCCGCGACGGCTTCTTCCTCGCCGAGGGCTCCACCGCGATCGGCTGCAACGCCCGCGACAACAGCGACGACGGCTTCGACCTCGCCACCGGCTCGGTGGCCCGAGGCTGCCACAGCTACAGCAACACCGGCCGCGGCTTCGAGATCGACAGCTACTGCAACGTCGAGGGCAACACCGCCGGCGAGAACTCCGGCGACGGCTTCTACACCAACGGCGACTACAACTCGATCGACGGCAACTACGCCCGCCAGAACGGCGCCAACGGCATCCGCCTCGACGACGGCGCGGCCAACAACCGCATCGTCCGAAACCAGATCTCCGCCGACACGCTGCTCATCGCCAACACGCCGGCCAACCAGGTCGGCGCCGTCTTCACCGGCACCACCCCGCTGTCCAACAGCTTCAGCGACGACCCCTGGGCAAACTCCGTCCTGCCGTAGCGCTCAACGCGCGAGCAACCCCGCCAGCGCATCCAGGATCTGCTCCGGCTCGCTCATCCGCCCCGGACCAACATGCCGGCACGCCTGCCAGCCGTCCTCCGGGCCGACGAACGAGAACCCGTCGCCGCCCAACGCCCCGAGGTTGCGCTGCGTCGCCGGCTGCGCCCACATCACGTTGTTCATCGCAGGCGCCAGCAGCACCGGCGTCCGCGATCGGTCCACCGCGCTCAGGATCAAACTCACGACGTCGTCCGTGCGCCCCGTCGCGAACCGCGCCATCGCGTCCATCGTGCACGGCGCGACCACCGCCGCGTCGAGGTTGTCCGCCAGCGAGATGTGCTGCGGGTCGTGCGCCTCGGTGTGCTGCCAAGGCGACGTGTACACCGGCCGGGCGCTGAGCGCCTGGAACGTCAGCGGCGTCACGAACCGCGTCGCCGACTCGGTCATCGCGACCGTCACCGCCGCGCCCGACTGCGCCAGCCGGCTGACGACGGTCGCGGCCTTGTACGCCGCGATGCCGCCGCACACGCCGACAAGCAGACGCTTGCCGTCGAACGCCTCCGCCCAACGCTCCCGATCGGTCGTCATCGAAGCCACCGCCCAGCACATCCGACCAGAACACCCGACCCGGCCATCTTCTCTTCTCCCGGGCGAAGGCCCGGGAATCAGATCAAAGCAACGCCTGGCCCGGCGCCGGACCGCTCGCCCGCTCCGGCAGCGCCTCCGGCGACATCTCCGACGTGTACTGCAGCGTGATCTTGTCCTGCGCGATCTCCTCGATCGCGACCTCCAGATCGGAACGCCCGTCCCGCTCGATCAGCGGACGCGCACCGTCCAGCAGCTCGTTCAGCCGGCGCTGGATCAGCACGCACAGCTTGAACCGCCCGCCGGTCTTCCCGATCAGCTCTTCGCTCTTCAGCGCTTCGATCATCGACGTGTTGCTCCGGGGGCCCGCACGGCAATCCCGCCGCCCGAGGGCCAGTGTTAATGTTAGGCCTCCACAAAGGCCCAGGCCGCAGACGACCCGCCCCGAACACGCGACCCCGACGACCGCCGCTACTACCCTCCGCGCATGCCCGAAGCCGCGGCAACCTTCCAGATCGGCGACCGCGTCACCCACCCGGCCAAGCCCGAGTGGGGCGTGGGAGAGGTCCGCAAGGCCGCCTCCATCACCCACGAGGGCCGCAAGGCCCAACGCCTCGAGATCCGCTTCGGCCGCGCCGGCCTCAAGACCATCTCCACCGCCTTCGCCCCCCTCAAGCCCGCCGAGGGCACGCCCAAGATCGGCAAAGCCGTCGAGAAGCCCGCCCACGCCGAGGCCGATCCGCGGCCCAAACCCACCGGCCTCGCCGCCGCCCTGGCCCCGCCGCCCGAGGACGAGCCCCCGCCGCCCAAGCTCGACCCGGCCAAGGCCGCCGCGATCATGGCCGAGATCCCCGAGCCCGCCCGCGACCCATTCCGGCCCCTCGCCACCAGGATCGAGACCACGATCCGCCTCTACGAGGTCAAGCCGGAGGGCCGCTCGCTCATGGACTGGGCCGCCACCCAGTCCGGCCTCGACGACCCCCTCAGCATGTTCAGCCGCCACGACCTCGAGCAGCACTTCGAGCGCTACCGCATCCGCCTCGATCAGCACCTCCGCTCGCTCCTCGACGACGCCCGCCGCGAGCGGCTCGACACCAAGCCGCTCCTCGCCAAAGCGTCCGAGAACGCCAGGGCCGCGCTGCGTCGCATCAACCACGCCCGTTGAGACCACGCAACACGCCGCCACGCGCGAGGCCGGCCCCGCACCCCTCGCGACCCGCGACGCCGCCCAAGGCCCGTTCTTACCGGAAGGTGCCCGACCGGCCACGCGTCGGCACGCCGGTTGAACCCCCTACGAGCGACAGTCGCCGCGACGCGGCCAACACCACGGAGAACGGAGGACGACCCATGAACGATCAGGACTTCCAGAGCAAGCTCGGCGAGCTCCTCACGCAGATCGACACCCTGCCCGAGTCCGAGCAGCCGCGCCTCCGTCAGCTCGCCGCCGAGACCAAGGACCGCCACGTCCGCATGAAGAGGACCCTCTCCGAGCTCCAAGAGTCGCTCGACCAGCTCCGCGTCACCGTCAAGTACCTCGTCTTCGACCTCGAGGCCACCCGGCGCGAGAACACCTACCTCCGCGGCCTGCTCGACACCGGCGACGAAACCCAGGACAACTGACCCTCAGGCCAGACACACCCCGAAGTGCCGCGCCCGCGCCCCCGCTGGCGCGGTCGCCATCCACACAGCGTTCCGCTGACCCCGGTAGTGCCGCAGGAACGCGCTGATCGGCTGCTTCTCAACCCGGTCTCGCGTGTTGCTGTAGTGCCAGACCATCCCGCCGAAGCCGATCCCGATGTGCTTCCGCGGCACGTTGCGCATCCGCTGCGGCCTCGAGGAGAAGTTCCGCTCGCCGCTCACGAACACCAGATGGTTCGCGTCCCTCGGGCTGTGGTTCAGCTCGAAGGGGTCGCGGCACTGCGCGAAGATCTCGTGCACGCGCACGTTCGCTCCCGGCATCGGCGAGTCCGACCGCACCAGCCGCGTGCAGGTGCACCCGAACGTCAGCCCCATCGCGTGGCTGACGAAGTGCGCGCAGTGATTCAGGTTGTTCGCGTCGTACCCGTGCGTGCAGATGTCCGACATCGACATCCCCAGCCACGAATCCAGCAGCCCGGTCGAGAGCATCGCGGTTCTCCGGTCGCCGGCGCGCTGCCCGCCGCGCCCACGGCCAGCCAGAAGCGACAGCCCGCACGCCGGACTCACGCGGATTCCCACGCGATCTCGGGTACGCTCCCGTCCAGAGCCAATCCCCAAGGAGATCCCATGGCCGCCACCGCCTCCACCATGCTCCCCCTCGGCACGCCGATGCCCGCCTTCCAGCTGCCCGACTACGGCATCAACGGATCCCGCGGCGGCGTCACCGTCACCCACGACCCCGCCGGCGCCCCGGCCACCGTCGTCATGTTCATCTGCAACCACTGCCCGTTCGTGCACCACATCCAGCCCGAGCTCGTCAGGCTGGCGCACGACTACGCCGGCCGCGGCGTCCGATTCGTCGCCGTCAGCAGCAACGACATCGAGACCCACCCCGACGACGCGCCCCACAAGATGTCCGAGGTCGCCGGCAATCTCGGCTACCCGTTCCCCTACCTCTACGACGAATCCCAAGAGGTCGCCAAGGCCTTCCGCGCCGCCTGCACGCCCGACTTCTACGTCTTCGACAAGGACAACGCCCTCGCCTACCGCGGCCAGCTCGACGGCAGCCGCCCGAGCAACGGCCAGACCGTCACCGGCGCTGACCTCCGCGCCGCGCTCGACGCCGTCCTCGACGGAACCGACCCCGCCGAGCCCCACGCGCCCTCGATGGGCTGCAACATCAAGTGGAAGCGCGGCAACGAGCCCGACTACTTCGGCTGAGGATCGTCCGCGGTCATCGCGTACCGCTCGTGGTCGGCCCAGCGGCCCGCGATCTGCACCAGCTTCGGGCTGAAGCCCTCGTACCGGAACCCCGCCCGCAGCACCGCCCGCTTGCTCGCCGCGTTGTGCGGCTGCACGTCCGCGCTGACCCGGTGAAGCCCAAGGGACCGGAAGCAGTATCGCGTAACCAGGCGCAGCGCCTCGGTCATGTACCCGTTCCCGCAGTGCGGCTCGCCGATCCAGTACCCCAGCCGCGCGGTCTGGATCGCGCCGCGCTCGATCGGCGCGACCGCGACCCGCCCCACGATCGCGCCGTCGCCGCGCCTGCAGATCAGCAGCCGGTGCTGACCCGCCGACCGGCGGTTGCGGAGCTCACGCTCGAATACGTCGTCGCCCCACGCGTCGAAACCCCGCGGCGGGAGCGGCTCCCACGGCTCCAGATGGACCCGGCTGGCACGCCGCAGCTCCAGGAACTCCGCCCGGTCGCGACGCAGCGGGAACCGCAGGAAGACCAGCTCGCCGGTCGCCACGGCGCGCTCGCGCCACCGCAGCCCGACTCCGCGCCTCGGCTTGGATTCCACCGCCGACATGCCGCCAGCCTATTGCCCGAAGTTCTCGTACGCCGAGGCGTCGTACTCGTCCTCTTCCGCCGTCTCCTCGGCCGCGGCCCGCTCGACCGCGGCGTACACCAGCCCGCCCCCGATGCCGGCGCAGGTCAGCATGCCGACGGTCGCGGCGATGGCGCCCGTCCGGGACGCCCGCCGGAAGAGCAGCGCCGCCAGCCCCCCCACCGGCACGAGCAGCAGCACGACGAACGAAGCCGGGTCGAAGTGCTCGCCGCCGACTCGGGCCGAGATCACGACCGCAGATGCGAGCGTCGCGAGCGCGCCCGCCCCACCGCCGGCGATCCGCAGCCCGGGCGCGAGCAGCGAGGCCGCGAACGCCGCGGTCGTGGTCGCGATCAGCCCGGTCATCTCGATCGAGCCGCCCGCGAAGCCGCCGTAAAACATCAGCGGGGTCAGCGCGGCCATCACCGGCGCGAACGGCAGCACGGAGCGCCAGCCGCGCTCGCCGCGCGCCGCGACGGTCTCGGCCGCGAAGGCGCTGACCGCGACCAGCACGCCTGTCAGGGGGATCCAGAGCGCCGCGCCGCCCGGGCCCACGAACTCGGCCTGGTAGTCCGGGTGGATCGCACCGAACATCGCCCACGCGCCGAACGCGCCGACGCCGCCGAACAGCACCGCGCCCAGGAGCCGCGTCCAGAGCGCGACGGGCAGGAACGACAGCACGATGCCGGCGAGGCCGGCCGCGGCTCCGATGTGGACGATCCGGTGCGTGTTGGTCGAGAACCAGAACTGGTCGGGCCAGCTGAAGAACGCGGTCGTCGCGATCAGCAGGCTGGCCGAGAAGGCCAGCGGGGCCACGAAACGCGGCCCGCGCCGGATGCCTTTCCATCTGACGCGCGTTGGCACGCCCTTCTTGCCGTCGGCGCTGCGGGTCGCGACCCACGCGGCCAGCCACCACGCGAGCGTCAGCGACGCCCCCGTCAGGAAGCCGGGCAGCATGCCCGCGATCAGAGCAACGCGCTCACCCATCGCGCCGGTCCGTCCCCGCGAATCGCGTCACGATCAGTTCGCGACGCCGTTGACCGAGATGATCAGCTCGACGGTGTTGCTCAGCGCCCCGTTGTCGCCGCCGTCGGCCGGCAGGTACTGGGTGATGCCGAAGTCGGCGCGCTTGATCGCGAAGCGGGCCTCGAAGGCCTGCAGGTCCTGGTTGTTGAACGCGCTGGTCCCGAAGTACTCGACCTCGGCGGTGACCGGGTTGGTCTGGCCGTGCAGCGTCATGGTGCCGGTCAGCTCGTAGATCCCGTCGCGCCCGGTCTCGCGGAATCCGGTGCTCTCGAAGGTCGCCTTGGGGTACTGCGGCACGTTGAAGAAGTCCGCGTTGCGCAGGTGGCGGTCACGGCCGTTGTTGCCGGTGTCCACCGACGCGACGTCGATCTCGGCGCGGAAGTAGCTCGCCGACGGGTTGTCCTCGTCGATGTGGAACTCGCCGCTGAAGTCGTTGAAGCGGCCGTAGAAGTTGCTCACGTTGGCGCGCCGGATCATGAACAGGATGTTCGAGTGGACCAGGTCGACCGTGTAGCCGGCGCGGCTCTCCGCGTCCGCCGCGGTCGCGGCCGCGCCTGTGCCGGTCGCCAGGCCCGCCGCACCCGCCAGCCCGAGCCCGCCCATCGCCGCCGCCGTCAGGATCGTGATCTTCCGGTTCATGCTTCGGTCTCCTTGATGCCGGCCCCAGCGGCCTCGCCGCGCGGGGCGCCTCTCGCCCATGCTTGGGTCTGCGTTCGGCCGGGGCGGGCCCCGGATTCCATCCGGGCCACACGGGGGCTCCGCGCCGATACTCTGTTGCAACGGATAATGCGGCCAACGGGACCGCCGCTCGGGCAATTCCCGCCGACGCACAAAATCTTCCCGCGTCGATTTCTCGCTGGCGGTATGCCGCCGGCGCATCCATCGGTTGCACCACGACCGCAGACCGGAGAATACCCCATGCGAGCCAACGCCGCCCTCTTCCTCGCACTCGCCGCCGCCTCGGCCCCCGCGATGGCCCAGACCGTCCTGCGCGATGTCTCGGGCGAGTACCTCCCGCCCGCGACCCACGCCGGGCGCATCATGGATTGCGAGCTGATCGACCTGAACGCCGACGGCCGCCTCGACATCGTTCTCGCCCACGAGTACGGCCCCAACAAGATCCTCGTCGCCACCGATTCCGGCGCCTTCGTCCACCGGCCCGAGGCCCTCGACGCCGGGCTCAGCAACGACTCCGAGGACATCGCCTTCGCGGACTTCGACGCCGACGGTCTGACCGACATCGTCTTTGCGGCCGAGGACGACTCGAACCACGAGATCTACTTCCGCCTCGCCGGCGACAGCACCGACGATATCAGGTTCGAGAACGTCAGCGCCAACCTCCGCCAGAAGATCGTCGGCGACGCCGTCATCGCGCTCGACTTCGACAACGACGGCGATCGCGACTTCATCATCTCCGGGCACGGCGACGAGCTCGCGGCCCGCAACGACGGGAAGGGGAACTTTGTCCGCGACAACGGCGTGCTGCCCACCGGCGCCGATCCCGACGGGGACATCACCCAGGATCTCGAGGCCGGCGACATCGACGGCGACGGCGATCTCGACATCGTGCTGGGCAACGAGGGCCCGAACCGGGTCTTCATCAACAACGGCGACGGCACGTTCGGCGACGAGTCCGACCGGCGCCTCCCCGCCTCCGGACGCAGCGCCAACAGCGAGACCCGCGAGCTCGACCTGGGCGACGTTGACGGCGACGGCGACCTCGACCTGATGGTCGCCAACACCGGCTGGAAGCCGACGAACCAGCCCGCCAATCAGCTCTTCCTGAACGACGGGCGCGGGAGGTTCACCGAGGCGCCGGCCGATGCGCTGCCCGGCACGGGGAACGACACGACCTCGATCGACGTGGACCTGGTCGACCTCGACGGGGACGGGGATCTCGACGCGCTGTTCGCCAACTTCAACCAGGACCGCCCGCTGCAGATCTGGACCAACGACGGCGCCGGGAACTTCCGGGACGTGACGGCGCAGTGGGTCCCGCCGATGAGCCAGACCGCGGGCGTCGATATCGAGGTGCACGACTTCAATGGCGACGGGCTGATGGACCTCTACATGACGAACTACGTCGGGCCGGACAAGCTGTTGCTGCAGCGCGGGCAGTGAGGCGCGGGGGTGGTGCGAGCCGGCGCGTGTCCCCTCTCTTGCGAGAGGGGGCGGGGCGTCCCTGCGAGGATGCGGACCCGGTCGGCATTCCGTGGTCGGACCTAACCCCTCGCTCACGCGAGGGTGTGGTTTGTCTGAGTCTCGCCCGTTCGGGCGTGAGCTTGCAGCCGCTCGCGGGCATGAAGTCCCGCTTCGCGGCTGGGCTTCGCGATGACCGATGCCGGTCGTGCGCAGGATCGTGGTCGCGGACCTGCGTGCGATCTCGGCGGCGCGTTCGGTGAGTCGCGCGGGGCGAGATCCGTAGTCGGTCGGGTGGGCTGCGAGGTCGGCGAGCTGGTTGAGCGCGGCGATCTCGGCGCGTGCCGCTGCGAGTTCGCGTTGGATCGCGAGTAGCTTTCGGGTGGCGTCGAGCGCGGCGGCGCCGTTTGGTGCGCGGAGGAGCGAGGCGGCTTCGGCGGGCGAGAGTTCGAGGCCTTCGGTGATGTCGGCGATGGTGGCGTGGGGGTCGGCGAGGAGTGCGACCAGCTGCTCCGCGGTTCTGTTCGATTCGTCGAGCATGGGCGTCACTACCCATTGGCGCGGCGGGACGGGTTTGTGCGCACAGGTCGCGAGATCGCGTCGTGGGTCGGCACGGAAGTGCTTGCGGCGAAGGGGGTAGAAAACCCCTGAGATTTGTGCGGGTCGGGCCCGATCCGAGGTTGGTTGTGCGCACAAACGCGGAGATCGGGGGCGAGCGAGTGGGCCGGACGCTGAACGCGGGGGAAGCTGGGACGAGGATCGCTCACCGGGCGGAGACGATAAGAACCGGCGGAACGCCTGCCGAGAACAAGCTCGGCAGGTCGCGCGTCGGCTTCCGCTGAGATCAGACGAGAACGAACCCGATCGCCACCGCGACACCGACGAGGCCGGCGATCACGGACCACACGCCGAGCTCGCGATACTGGGTTGCGAGAAGCGAGACGCCCGCCGCGAACGGAAGAGCCGAGACGGGAATCGCGATGAGCCCTGCCCACACCGCGGCCGTCTCGAAGCGAGCGAACGCGAGCAGCGCGAGCGCGACGAAGGCCAACGCCTGACACCAGAGCGAGATCCGAGTCAGCCGGGAGAGGAACGCGGTCGATTCGGCGTGGCGCCGATCGGCGAAGCGCTCTCGCGCATCGCTCCCGCACTCCGGGCAATTCTCGGCCTCCGCCAGACCCGCGAGGTCGTAGCCGCATTCGGCGCAGACGTCGGACATCCGGCAGACGATACGCACGCGCAGCAACTCGGATGCATCCGGAGCTCGGATCGACCCCTGCTGCCTGCTGCCTCTACCGACTCACTCCCACTCGATGGTCGCGGGCGGCTTGCTGGAGATGTCGTAGACGACGCGGTTGACGCCGCGGACCTCGTTGATGATCCGGCTGCTGATGGTGCTCAGCACGTCGAAGGGGATCCTGGCCCAGTCGGCGGTCATGAAGTCCTGCGTCTCGACGGCGCGGATGGCGACGACGTTCTCGTAGGTCCGCCCGTCGCCCATCACGCCGACGGACTGGACCGGGAGCAGCACGGCGAAGACCTGGCTGGTGCGCCGGTAGAGCTCGGCGGAGATGATCTCCTCCAGCAGGATCTCGTCGCAGTCGCGGAGCACGCGGAGTCGCTCGTCGGTGATCTCGCCGAGCACGCGGACCGCGAGGCCGGGCCCGGGGAACGGGTGGCGCCAGACGATCGAGTCGGGCAGGCCGAGGACCTCGCCGAGCTTGCGGACCTCGTCCTTGAACAGGTCGCGCAGCGGTTCGACGAGCTCGAAGCCGAGCTCCTCGGGCAGGCCGCCGACGTTGTGGTGCAGCTTGATGTTGGCCGAGTGGCCGGCGTGGCCGTGGCCGGACTCGATCACGTCGGGGTAGAGCGTGCCCTGGGCGAGGAACCGCACGCCGTCGATGTCGTCCGAGGCCTGCTTGAAGACCTCGATGAACCGGTGCCCGATGCGGGTGCGCTTGAGCTGCGGGTCGGTTACGGCGTCGAGGTCGGAGAGGAACTCGCGGCCCGCGTCGACGACGCGGAGGTCGATCGAGAAGTGGTCGCGGAAGGTGGACTCGACGAGCTCGCGCTCGTTCTTGCGCAGCAGGCCGTTGTCGACGAAGATGCAGGTGAGCCGGTCTCCGATGGCGGTCTGGATGAGCGCCGCCGCGACCGCGCTGTCGACGCCGCCGGAGAGCCCGCAGATGACGCGGTCCTCCCCCACGGTCTCGCGGATTCGCTCGCGCTCGCTCTCGGCGAACGCGGACATCTTCCAGGTGCCGGCGCAGCCGCAGATCTCGTGGACGAAGTTGCGGAGCATGTCGACGCCGTGGGGCGTGTGGGTGACCTCGGGGTGGAACTGGACGCCGTAGAAGCGGACGCCGGTCTCGGGGCTGGTGCGGACGGCGGCGTTGAGGCATGTCGGCGTGCTGGCGAGGACCTCGAAGCGTGCGGGGTCGAGGTCGCGGACCTCGTCGCCGTGGCTCATCCAGACGGCGGTCTGCTGGGGGATGGCGTGTAGGAGGCCGCCGGGCTGCTTGATTTCGAGGCTGGCGCGGCCGAACTCTCGCCGGTCGCTGGGGTCGATGGTGGCGCCGAGATGGCGGGTGGCGAGCTGCATCCCGTAGCAAATCCCCAGAACCGGGATCCCGAGCTCGAGGATCTTCGGATCGCAGACGGGCGCCCCGTCGGCGTAGACGCTGGCGGGGCCGCCCGACAGGATCAGGCCCTTGGGCTTCATGGCGGCGATCTCGCTGGCCGGTGTCTCCGGGCTGATCAGCACCGCGAATGCGCCGGCCTCCCGCACGCGACGGGCGATAAGCTGCGCGGTTTGCGATCCGAAGTCGAGGATCGGGACGATGTCTTCGTGCGGGTGATCCATGCCAGAATTCCGTGAGCCCAATCCTCAGCCCGTCCGTGAGCCGGCGCCCGAACCGTCGCTTCACCGGCGCAGCGGCTTGGCGGCCGGGCGGGTCCGGACGACCCGGAAGGAGCAAATGTACGGGGCATTGCTTCTGAGGGCGACCGCCGCGGTGGGATTCGCGGGTCTGACCGCGGGCTGCCTGCCGCAGACGCGGGAGGGGTTCGGCTCGCCCGACCCGAATCTGCGTCTGGACGCGATCGTGGAGACCGCGCAGGCCTCGCCCGCGTCGCCGGAAACCGGCGGGTCCGAGATCCGAGAGCTGATCGTGCAGTTGGAGAGCGCCGACCCGGCAGCGCGGATGTTCGCCATCCGTTCGTTGGAACGGCGAACGGGGCAAACCCTGGGATACGATCACGCAGCGCCGGAGTGGGAACGCCGGGAGGCGGTCCGGGAATGGGTGTCGTGGGCGGAGGTCCACGCGCCCGGAGTGGATTCGCGGCCTCCGGATTCCGATCTATAAGGGATGGAGCGACGGCACCCCGGTCGGGGGTGCGACTCAGCCATGAGCAACACCGATCCCCACATCCGTCTGGAGCTTCGCAGCAACCCGATCTATCTGAGCGGGGCTCGCGGGCTCGTGCAGTCGGTCGCGCGTCGTCTGGGCTTCGACGACCTCGAGTGCCACAAGATCGCTCTGGCGGTCGACGAGGCGCTGTGCAACGTGGTGCGCCACGGCTACGAGCGGGCGGAGGACCGTCCGATCTGGCTGAGCCTGTGGCCGCTGGGCGAGCCGAGCGTTGGCAGCGCCGAGGGCATCCGGATCGTGATCGAGGACGAGGCCAAGCAGGTGAACCCGGACGACATGGTCGGGCGTGAGCTCGACGACATCCGCCCGGGCGGGCTGGGCGTCCACATCATGCGCGAGGTGATGAACTCGGTGGAGTTCGCCAAGCGGGACGGCGCCGGCATGCGGGTCGAGATGACCAAGACTTTGCCGGCGGCGGTGACCGCTGACAGCGCATAGGCTCTATTTAGAGCGCTCTCCGCCGGCGGGTGGTGCCGGCTGGCTTTGCCGGGGGAGCGGATCCGAAGACGGGACGGCGGGAGCCGCGGGGGCACACGGATGAGCGAGCTAGTGAGCGTCAACAGGCTCGACGACCGCGACGCGATGGTCGTGGCGCCGCGGGGCGACGTTGACATGGCGTGCTCTCCCGAGCTCCGCGTGGCACTCCGCTCGGCGCTGGACAAGCCGGTTCCGCGGGTGGTTGTGAGCTTCGAGGATGTGACCTATATGGACAGCTCGGGGCTCGCGACGCTGGTCGAGGCGATGCGCGGGGCCAAGTCGGCCAACAAGGCGCTGGTGCTCTACGGGCTGAACGACAAGGTGCGCGCGATTTTCGAGATCGCCCGCCTGCACCAGTTCTTCACGATCGCGGGCACGCTCGACGAGGCCGTGGCGACCGCCTGAGCCCGGGCAGTCCGCGCGCGCGAACCCTGGACCCGCAAGAGCCGGATCGTCGATAGGCTTGCCGCATGCCCGCGGGCGCCGAGAAATCCAAGAAGGGCTTCGACCCGCTCGCGTTCCCCGAGTTGGTCGGGCGCAAGGCGTTCGACCTGCTGGCGGGCGTGGGCGCGGGCGTGCTGCTGCTGACGGCGGCGCTGCACTGGGTGCTGCGCTCGCTGACGGAGCGCAAGGTGCGGATCGGCAAGACGGCGATCGTCGCGCAGATCGTCCGGGTCGGCGTGCGGTCGTGCTTCATCGTGTCGCTGGTCTCGGGCGTGGTGGGCCTGATCCTTGCGCTGCAGCTGGCGCCGCCGCTGGACGACTTCGGGTCGCGCGACCTGGTGGCGAACATCATCGGCGTCGCGGTGCTGCGCGAGCTGGGCCCGCTGATCGGGGCGATCGTGCTGACCGGCTTCGCCGGTGCCGCGATCGCGGCGGAGATCGGGACGATGGTGGTCGGCGAGGAGATCGAGGCGCTCGAGGCGCACGCGCTGAACCCGATCCGGTTCCTGGTGGTGCCCCGTGTGATCGCGTCGCTGATCTCGATGACGACGCTGGGGGTGATCGCCAGCGTGGTGTCGATCCTGGCGGCGATCGGGATCTCGGTGACGCTGCTGGAGATCCCCTACGAGCAGTTCATGGACAACCTGCTCGACCAGGTGGTGCTGTGGGACTTCATCACGGGGTTCATCAAGGGCGGGATCTTCGGCCTGCTGATCGGCGTGATCGCGTGCTACAACGGGCTGACGGTCACGGGCGGCGCGGCCGGCGTGGGCAACGCGACGACGAACACCGTGGTCGAGTGCATCGTGGCGATCATCTTCGCCGACCTGATCTTCACGGCGATCTTCTTCGCGGTCGGGCTGTTCTGAGGCGGTCGCCGCCGTTGGATCAGCGGCCGAGGTTCTCGCGGAAGAACGCGCGGTCGGGCTCCCAGAGTTCGGCCTTGTTGCCCTCTGGATCCCAGAACCAGGCGAAGCGTCCGTTGGGGTAGGTCTCGATGCCCTTGTCGTCGTCGATCCGGGCGCCCGCGGCGCGGAGGCGCGCGAGCGCGGCGTCGAGGTCGTTCACGATGTAGTTGAGCATGTACTGCTGATCGAGGCCGAAGTAGTCGCTGTCGCGCGGGAACGGGCTCCAGGTCGTGGAGTAGTACTCGTCGGTCTCGGGGTCGGTCCAGAAGATCAGGGCGAAGCCGGGGCCGCCGGGCGGCATGCCGAGGTGCTCGGTGTACCAGCGCTGCGTCGCCGCGGTGTCGGACGAGCGGAAGAAGACGCCGCCGATGCCGACCATGTCGCCCGGTTCGCGCGCGTCGGCCGGCGCGGGGTCCGAGGCGGTCTGCTGGGTGGAGGCGCAGGCGCCGAGGACGGCGGCGGCGAGTGCGAGTGCGGGACCGGCGTGACGCATGGGGGCTCCTCATTCGGGCGCTGGGGTGGAGCCGTCGAGCGTACCTGCGGGCGCGGGCGTGCGATCAGCCGCCGGTGGTGCGTCGGAACTCGACGGGGCGCTCGATGAGCGTGCGGACCTCGCGGACGGTGGTGAGACCGATGGTGCCGCCGAGGGCGAGGCCGGCGAGGACGGCGGCCTCGAGCCAGGCGCCGATGGCGGCGAGCCACGCGACGCCGTAGAGCGGGAGCCAGAGGGCGCCGTAGCGGGTGATCTTCTCGGCGGCGCGCGGTCCGGGGTCGGTGCCGGCGAGGCGTCTCCGGACGAAGAGCCCGAAGGCGACGGCGAGCGCGAGCGGGGCGATGGCGGCCCACCAGGGGACCCACTCGGGCCAGAGGACGCGCTCGACGCCGGGCTGCGGGTCGAGCGAGATCGGTCCGGTGCTTCGGAGGTAGCCGACAGCGATGAGGACGGCGCTTGTGGCGAGCCAGCCGGCGCCCGCGGTCCACATCGCGGGCCTGGTGAGCGGCGGCAGGCGTCGGCCGAGGACCTGGGCGGCGCCGCTGACGACCAGCGCGTGGGTCATCAGGAACCAGATCGGCCAGACGAAGGCGAGGTGCGGGTTGGGGGCCATGGCGTGGGCGCCGTAGATCGCGGCGACGAGCACGAGGCCGAAGCCGGGGAAGAAGCGCGCGGCGGCGTTGAAGCCGAGGATGGCGGCGGAGACGAGGAGGGTGACGATGACGCCGCCGATTCCGAAGACGGTGGCGCCGAGGCCGGATCCGATGAGTGTGCCGGCGACGGTGAGGACGGCGGCGGAGGAGCCGACCTCGCCCTGGGCGACGGGCCGCTGGCGTCGCATGGCGCGGTCGCGGTCGGCGTCGAGGACATCGTTGAGGGCGGCGCCGAAGGCGTAGAGGCATGCGGCGGAGACGGCGCCGCCAGCGAGGAGGGTCCAGAGGGGGAGCTCGAGGATGCTGGGCGGGGGCCACTCGTGCCGGCCGGGGAGTTCGGCGGCGGCCCTGGACCAGAGGATGACGAACCAGACGTTGGAGACGGCGGCGAAGGCGGTGGAGAACCGCGTGAGGCGCATGAGGGCGACGGAGTTCTTTGCCCAGGCGGCCACGGGGGGATGGTACGGGGCGCCCGGGCGGGGTGCGGTTGGGGGCCGGGTGGGGAGGGGGACGCCGGAACGCGGGGGGCGTTAGACTCGCCCGATGCACCCAGGCCGGAGAGCTGGGAATCGGGCTCTTCGCGGGGCTCGTCGCGGCCATGGGCACGGAGCCGGGTATGGATGATGGCATGGCACCAGGGACGGGGCCGGCGGGCGAGCAGCCGACGCGCGTCATCGCGATGATGAACCAGAAGGGCGGGGTCGGGAAGACGACGACCACGGTGAGCCTGGCCGCGGCGTTTGCGCGCGCGGGGCGGCGAACGCTGGTGATCGACCTTGACCCACAGGCGCACGCGTCGATGCACCTCGGCGTCGAGCCGAGCGAGGACGTCGGCTCGATCTACGACCTGATCATCGGCGGCGAGGCGTCGCGGTGCGCGGTCGAGGCGCGCGAGAACCTGTGGGTGGTTCCGGGCGAGACCGACCTCGCGGGCGCCGAGTCGGAGCTGGCGGACGCGAGCGACCGGCATGCGCGGCTGCGTCGCGGGCTGGACGCGATGCGTGGGCGGTTCGACTTCGTGCTGATCGATTGCCCGCCGTCGCTGGGGCACCTGACGCTGAACGGTCTGGTCGCGGCGGGCGAGGTGATCATCCCGATGCAGGCGCACTTCCTGGCGCTGCAGGGCGTGGGCAAGCTGCTCGAGACGGTCCAGATCGTGCGGGGCGGGCTGAACCCTCGGCTGACCGTCTCCGGCGTGGTGCTTTGCATGCACGACAAGCAGGCGACGCACGCGCAGGAGGTGGTCGAGGACATCCGGAACTTCTTCGAGAGCGCGGCCGAGCAGCCGGAGAGCCCGTGGCACGAGGCGCGGGTGTTCGAGCCGGCGATCCGGCGAAACATCAAGCTGGCGGAGTGCCCGAGCTTCGGGCAGACGATCTTCGAGTACGCGCCGACGGCGGCGGGCGCCGAGGACTACGAGGCGCTGGCGCGGGCGATGCTCGGCGCGTGGGACGCGGACCTGCTGCGGCGGGGCATCACGCCGGAGATCCACATCAAGTCGGACGCGACGCGGGCCTCGATCGAGGCGGCGCACGTCTCGCTCGCGGCGGCCCGCGCGGCGATGGAGGCGGCGCACCAGTCGACGGGGCATAGCTCGACGTGAGGGCGACGACGCTGGCGCGGGCGGCGCTTGCGGTCTACGCGGTCGCGTTGAGCACCGCCACGCACTGGCCGCGGCTGGTGATCGAGGGGCCGGTCCCGAACACGGACAAGCTGCTGCACTTCGCGGCCTTCGGCGTGCTGACGGTGCTGATCGCGCTGAGCGGGCTGGTCGGTCGCCCGTTCACGCGTCGGGCGTCGCTGCTCGCGGCGCTCGCGGCGGCGGTCTACGCGGCGGTGGACGAGCTCACGCAGGGGATCCCCGTTCTGGGCCGGACGACGAGCTGGCTGGACTACCTCGCGGATCTGGGCGGGATCGCGATCGCCACGGCGTTGCTGCAGTTCGCGCCGGCGGTGCGTGACCGCGTCGTGGAGATGGCGGGCGACGGCGCGGGCCACCCGGGCGCGGACCGTTCTGAGGCGGACGAAGAGGGACGGATGGCGGCGGGTGTCCGCACGGTCTCCGGGCTGACGCTGGTGAGCCGGGTCGCGGGGCTGGCGCGTGACCTGATCACGGTGCGGATCTTCGGCGACACGGTGATCGGCTCGGCGTTCGCGATGGCGTTCGCGGTGCCGAACCTATTCCGGCGGCTGTTCGGCGAGGGGGCGCTCTCGGCGGCGTTCCTGCCGGACTACGCGCGGCTGCTGGACGACGACCGGCCGCGGGCGCATGCGTTCGCGACGCTGACGCTGGTGCTGCTGACGGTGGTGACCGGGCTGCTGACGATCGGGATCGAGCTTGGGCTCTGGTGGACGCTGTCGAGCGTGCCGGCGGACGCGGAGCGGTCGCTCTCGCTGCGTCTGGTGATGGCGATGCTGCCGTTCATGCCGCTGATCTCGATCGCGGCGGTGCTCGGCGGGATGCTGCAGTGCCACGACCGGTTCGGGCCGTGGGCGGCGGCGCCGATCCTCCTGAACCTGACGGTCATCGCGGCGGCGGTGCCGTTCTTCGCGATCCCGGGCGCCGATCCGGTGGTGTGGGCGTACGTGATCTCGGGCGCCGTGGTGCTTTCGGGGGCGGTGCAGGTGGCGTGGTCGCTGCCCGCGCTGCGGGGCGTGGCCTCGTGGCGGTTCGATCTTCGGGCGGCGGGCGCGCCGACGGCGCGGATGGCGCGACGTCTTGGACCCGTGCTGCTCGGGATGGGCACGCTGCAGCTGAACTCGGTCATCGACACGCTGATCGCGATGTACCCGAACCTGGTCGGGCCGACGCTGCCGGCGTGGCTGCCGGGCGGTCTTGGCGGCGTCGAGTACCCGCTGGACGGGGCGTCGAACGCGGTGCTGTTCTATTCGCAGCGTCTGTACCAGTTCCCGCTGGGCGTGTTCGGGATCGCGGTGGCGACGGTGGCGTTCCCGGCGTTGAGCCGCGCGGCGCGGGATCCGTCGCGCTTCGCGGCGACGCTGCGTCGTGCGCTTCGTCTGAGCCTGTTCATCGGGATCCCGGCCTCGGTGGGTCTGGTGCTGGTGCGGGACCCGCTCGTGCGCGTGCTGTACTCGGGCGGGGGCGGGTTCAGCGAGGACGGCCTGCGTGCGGCGGCGGGCGTGGTCGCGGGGTACGGCTCGGCCGTCTGGATGTTCGGGGCGGTGCACGTGCTGACGCGGGCGTGCTACGCGCACGGCCTGGACCGCGCGCCGGTGGTGGCGGCGGGGCTGATGGTCGCGACGAACCTGACCCTGAACCTGGTCTTGATCTGGCCGCTCGGGGAGGCGGGGCTGGCGTGGTCGACGGCGATCGCGTCCTGCGGGCAGGGGGCGCTGCTGTGG
Organism: Planctomycetota bacterium; assembly: GCA_038521625.1. Lineage (GTDB taxonomy): Bacteria > Planctomycetota > Phycisphaerae > Phycisphaerales > UBA1924 > JBCBKP01. The sequence continues at coordinate 242,527 of JBCBKP010000002.1, read as the reverse complement.
TGGTGGCTGGCGCGGCGTCTGCGCTCCGAGGGCGCCACGGTGCGCATCATCGACGCGCAGTCGCGGCGCTCGGTCGGGCGGACGTTCGCGCGGACGGCGGTGATGGCGGCGGCGATCGCCCCGGTTCTGGCGTACGCGTCGCGGTTCGACGTGTGGCTGCAGCACGCGATGGCGCTCGGCCTGGCGGTTGCGATCGGGGCGGGCGTGTACGGCTCCGCGGCGCTCGCGGGTCGGGCGGAGGAACTGCGATGGCTGATCCGGCGGAAGCTCCAGGGCGGCGGCGGTTGACGGTGCTGGTCGGGCTGGCGTTGGTCCTGCTGTCGATCTCGGGGTGCGTGTTCGACGGCAGCCGTGCGAACGACGGGCTGTTCCAGTCGATGGACGGGTTCACGAATCGTGTGGAGAACACGATCTGGGGGAGCCCAAGGCTCGGGAACTAGTTTGAGCGGTCGCTCGCGGCCTCCGCCGGGTGCTCGTTCGAGTCACGCCCTCCGGGCGTGAGGTTGCGACATTGAGTCGCGCCCTGCGGTCGCGAGGCAGACCCCCTCCGCCTCGCTTTCGCTCGGCACCTCCCCCGTCGGCGACGGGGGAGGCGGGATCGGTCGAATCGCGGGATCCGGCGGTGAGGATGTGACCGCTCGCGGACATGAAGATCCGCGGCGCGGTCGGTGAGTTGGGGTGCGTGAAGTGCGTAGGGCGCGTGGGGTGCGTTCCTGGAGCCATCGCGCGTAGGCTCCCGGGATGGTCGAGCTTTCTGGGAAGGTCATCGCGATCACGGGGGCGAGCAGCGGGATCGGGCTCGCGACGGCGATCGAATGCGCGAAGGCCGGGATGTCGGTCTCGCTCATGGCGCGGGACCCGGAGAAGCTGACGCGGGCCGAGGCGAAGGTCGCGGCGCTGGGCGTGGAGACGTTCTCGATGGCCGGGGACGTCTCGGACCGGGGCGTGTGCGAGGAGTACATCGGCGAGACGGAGAAGAATCTGGGGTCGCTGTACTCGGTCTTCGCCAACGCGGGGTACGGGCACGAGATCGACAGCCACGCGATGCCGGAGGACGACCTGCGTCGGATGTTCGAGGTGAACTTCTTCGGCTCGATGCACGTGATCGGCGCGGCACTGCCCGGGATGCTGGAGCGCGGCGCGGGGCACTTGCTGCTCTGCTCGAGCTGCGTCTCGAAGATCGGGCTGCCGATGTACGGGGCGTACTGCGCGACCAAGGCGGCGCAGGACCACATGGGTCGCGCGATGCGGGTCGAGCTGCGATCGAAGGGTGTCGCGGTCTCGACGGTGCACCCGATCGGGACGCGGACCGAGTTCTTCGAGCGGATGGGGGAGCGGAACGCGGGCGGGCTGAAGCTGACGGACACGCGGCGCTCGGCGTTCATGCAGCCGGCGGAGAAGGTGGCGCGGGCGATCGTGCGTCGGCTCCGTCGCGGGCGCGGCGGCGAGGTGTGGACGAGCCGCCTGGTGCGGACTGGGCTGGGCCTGGCCGTACTCGCGCCGGGCCTGGTCGATCGGGCGCTGGCGAGGACCTATGCGAAGAGGATGTCGGAGCGAGCCGGCTAGGCACGCTCGAGCAGGACCACGGCGTGGACCTCGACGGCGCGGTTCTCGCCGACGGCGTCGACCTTCTCGTGGCTCTTGCCCTTGACGTTGACGAGCTCGGCGGGCAGGCCGGTGAGGCGGGCGATGTTGGCTCGGATCTGGTCCTTGCGCGAACCGATCCGGGGGCGTTCGAGTATGACCGTCGCGTCGATGTTGACGGGGCGGTAGCCGGCCTCGGCGGCGCGCCGGACGGCCTCGAGGAGGAAGACGTCGGAGGACTCGGACTCGTTGCGGGGGTCGTCGTCTGGGAAGAGCTGGCCGATGTCGGGCAGGGCGAGGGCCCCGAGGATGGCGTCGGTGACGGCGTGGAGCAGGGCGTCGCCGTCGGAGTGGGCGACGGGGCCGCGGTCGTGGTCGAAGAGGGCCCCGCCGAGGACGAACGGCCTGCCTTCGCCGGCGGGCGGGCGGGGCTCGAGCCGATGGAGGTCGTAGCCGTGGCCGATGCGGATGGCGGGGGTATGCTCGGGCATGGCGGGATGATATGAGCCGGGTGGTCTGGACTCGTTGGAGTGGGCCCGGTCGACTCTGGAGGTTCGGATGAAGGCATGGCTGCTGTCGGTCGGGTTGGGGGCTTCGCTGGTCGTCGCGGGGTGCGGTCAGGTGCCGGGCGGGCCGCAGCGTTCGATCGACATGTTCACGTTCGAGAGCACGACGTTCGAGCCGAAGACGGTGCGTGTGGTCGATCTGCGTGACGGGTCGGAGGTTTGGAGCTCGGACGTGCCGGTGGGCGAGAAGCTGGTGCTTCGGTTCTTCGATGCGCGGAGCGACAACGACTACATGCCGGATCAGATGCACTGGTCGATCGTGCCGGTGACGGTGAGCTCGACGACACTCAAGAGCGAGATCCCGGTGCCGCCGTCGTGGGCGCGTCGTCTGGAGTGGGAGATCCGCGCGATCCCGGAGGCGGCGCCGGACTTTGCGCCGCCGGCGATTTCGCCTTAGTTGAGTCACGCCCTCCGGGCGTGAGGCGGCGACCGCTCGCGGGCGGGGCGTCCCGCTTCGCGGTCGTGGTCGTGCAGATGAACCTCGGTTGAGTCACGCCCCCCGGGCGTGAGGTCGCGATCGCTCGCGGGCGGGGCGTCCCGCTTCGCGGTCGTGGTTGCGCAGATGAACCTCGGTTGCGTCACGCCCTCCGGGCGTGAGAATGCGACCGCTCGCCGACGTGAAGCTCGGCGTCGCGATCGGAAAGCCGGCCGATCGTCACGCCAAGCATCCGATCAGGCCCGCCGGGTTTACCCCGGCGCGGGCGTACGAGAGCGAGGAAGCGGCGGAGGCCGCGCCCGAGCGCTCAAGCGGGCTGCAGTTCGCGCTCGGGCGCGGTGCGTTCGGCGGGCGTGTGTGCGCGGGCGCCGGCGGGGCGTTGGTCGGCGTCGGGTCCGAGGAAGGCGAGCTTGAGCCCGGCGACGGCCTCGACGGTGAGGCTGAAGAGCAGCGGGACGAGGACCAGCGTGAAGACGGTGGAGACGAGCAGGCCGCCGACGACGACCGAGCCGAGGCCGCGGTACATCTCGGAGCCGGCGCCGGGGAAGAGGACGAGCGGGAGCATGCCGCCGACGGAGGTCATGACCGACATGAAGATCGGCCGGACGCGGGTGCGGACGGACATGGCGATGGCGTCGAGGGGCTGCATCGGCTCGGCGCGGGTGCCGTCGTCGAGGAGCTCGCCCTTCATGAAGTTGAGGGCCTGGTGGACGAGGAGGATGGCGTTGTTGACGACGACGCCGATGAGGATGACGAAGCCGAGCATGGTGAGGACGTCGAGCTGCTGCGGCGCTTTGGTGGGGTCCATGAGGGAGACCTCGTGGACAATCTTCAGGCCGGCGAAGCCCCCCACGACCGCGAGCGGGACGGTGAACATGATGACGAAGGGGTAGACGAAGCTCTCGAACAGGGCGCACATGAGCAGGTAGGTGACGAGCAGTGCCCAGACCATGCGCGCGAGGATGAGCTCGGGCGACCAGCCGACCATGAAGAGCGGGATGCCGATCGCGAGGGTGGCGACGAGGGCGCCGACGGTGCCGTAGCCGGTGCGGCTGCAGCGTCGACGCGCGGCGCAGAAGATCGTGTAGCCGGTCACGCACAGACCGACGACGCCGACGACCCCGGCGATCGTCCAGAGGACCATGCGGACGAGTCGGCTGTCGTCCTCCGACCCGGTCCTCCCGAAGAGGGCGGAGCGGACCTCGTCGAGGCGTGCGGCAGTGCCCTCGAGCTTGATGCGCATGGTTCGGTCGATCATGCCGGCGGCGACCGCGGGCTCGATCATCGAGGCGCGGATGTCGTCCTCGAGTTCCTCGACCGACATGCCCTCGGGGGGCGTGACCTGGAGCGTGACGCTGGGGAGCTCCTCGATGCGCTGGATGTCCTGGGGCGCGCGGGCGGGGAAGATCTCGACGAGGGAGTCGACCGGGACGATGGGCCCGGCGGGCGTGGCGACGGGGATGTAGGCGAGTTGCTCCTTGTAGTCGAGGCGGCGCCCGAGGGGGAGGACGAGCAGGTCGATGTTCTCGCCCTCGAGGCGGTACTCGCCGGCGAAGGCGCCGTCGAAGAGTCCGCGGATGGCGGTGCCGAGGCCCTCGGTGGTGAGGCCGAGCTCGCGGGCGCGGTCGGTGAGCTTGAGCTGGATCTCGGGCTGGGCGAGGTCGAAGTTGCCGGGGTCGGCGGTGATGCCCTGGCCGAAGCCGTAGCGCTGGCCGCCGAGGCCGTACATCATGCCGGCGGCGGAGGTGACGCGTTCGAGGTCGGGCCCGGAGATCTCGACGTTGACGGAGTTGCCGCCGCTGCCGACGCCGGCGAAGAGGCTGGTCTGGCGGGCGCCGCCGAAGATGTCGGAGTTGACGTTGTTGAAGGCGTTGCTGAGCAGCGTGCCGAGGGGGAGGACGATGTTGTCGTCCTGGGAGCTGGCGCCGCCGAACATGCCCCCGCCGAACGAGGCGACGAAGATGTTGTCGATGGCGACGGGGTCGAAGGGGCGGACCTCTTCGCCGGGCGCGCCCCACCTCGGGATGGGCGCCAGGGCGGCCATCGACGCGGGGTCGTTGATGTCGGCGCCGGCGTAGTCGAGGACCTGGGTCTCGATGGTGGTGGCGATCTCCTCGGCGCGTTCGACGGAGAGGCCGGGCGGGACGAGCAGGCCGCCGAAGACGAGGTTCCGGTTGCCGGCGGGGAGATAGTCGAGCGGCGGGATGAGGACGATGGCGCCGCCGAGGCTGGCGGCGGTCATGGCGATGATGATCGCCGGCCTGAGCGTGTAGCCGCGCCAGCCGCCCATGAGCCACCGCATGGAGGAGGCGAGGCCCTGGACGAGGGCGGAGAAGACGGCGTCGAGTCCGAAGAGCGTGGCGAGGGGGCCGGGCTTCTTGGTAGGGCTCGTGTTGCCCTTGCCGTTCTTGGATTCGGCGTGGAGCCAGCGCGAGCAGGCGGCGGGGATGACGGTGATCGAGACGACGAGCGAGAGGACGACGGCGGCGACGATCGCTAGGGAGATGTCGCGGAAGAGCTGGCCCGCCTCTTCCTGGATCGTGAGCACGGGGATGAAGACGGCGGCGGTTGTGAGCGTGGAGGCGAGGATGGCGCCCCAGACCTCGCGACCGCCGCGGTAGGCGGCGCCGAGGGGGTTCTCGCCGTTCTGGAGGCGGCGGTAGATGTTCTCGAGGACGACGATGGCGTTGTCGACGACCATGCCGACGGCGAATGCGAGGCCGGCGAGGGAGATGACGTTGAGTGTGCGTCCGAGCGCGAGCAGGACGAGGAAGGTCCCGATGACCGAGATGGGCAGGGCGAGGGCGATGATGCTGGTGGAGATGGCGGAGCGGAGGAAGACCATCAGCACGACGCCGGCGATGGCGCCGCCGATGAAGATGTTCTGGGTGACGAGGCGGATGGCCGAGTCGATGTACTCGGTCTCGTCGTAGACCTGCCGCATGCGAAGGTCGGGGCCGACGGCGCCGTCGCCGAGGTTGGGAAGGACGCCGGCGCGGACCTCGTCGAGGCGGGCGCGGAGCTCGGCCATGAGATCGACGACGTTGGCGCCGGACTGGCGGATGACGTTCATCGCGATGGCGGGCTGGCCGAGCGAGCGGACGAAGCCACGGCGTTTCTCGTGGCTGAGCTCGACGGTGGCGACGTCGCGGACGTAGACGGGGTTGCCCTCGCGGTAGGCGATGACGGTGTCTTCGATCTGGTGGGTTTCGGTGTATTGGCCGAGGAGTCGGACGCGGATGTCGCGCTTGCCCTCGGCGATGGTGCCGGCGGAGACGTTGGCGTTCTCACCGCGGAGCGCGGCGACGACGTCGAGGTGGTTGAGCCCGCGCTGGGCGAGCGCGACGGGGTCGGCGAGGACGTGGACCTCGCGCTCGCGTCCCCCGAAGATGTTGACCTCGGCGACGCCGTCGATGCGTTCGAGGTATGGCTTGACCTCTTTGTCGAGGGCGTCGTAGAGCGACGCGATCTCGAAGGTCGGGTGGTCCTGGAGCTTGTCGGGCTCGATGTCGACGATGATCCAGGCGACGGCGTTCTCGCTGGCGCCGTCGGCGGCCTTGATGGTGGGCTCGTCGACGTCCTCGGGGTACTCGGGGACCTGTCGGAGCGCGTCGGAGACCTCCTGGAGTGCGCGGGCGATGTCGGAGCCGATGTAGAACTCGAGCTCGATGGTGGCGGAGCCCTGGCGCGAGGTCGACTTCATGCGCTTCAGGTTGGTGACGTTCTTGAGCTCTTCTTCCTGCTCCTTGACGATCTCGTCGACGAGCTCCTCGGGGCTCCGCCCGGACCAGCTGGTCTCGACGGTGATGACCGGGCGATCGACGGTCGGCGTGAGCTGGATCGGGATCTCGGTCAGGCCGATGAGGCCGAACATGACCAGCAGGATCACCCCGACGGTGACACCCACCGGCTTGGCGATGGCGAGTCGGACGATGTCCATGGCTTAATCCTCGGCCTCGGGCGCTGGGGCGGGCTGGGCTGCGGGCGGCGGCTCGAGCAGGATCAGCGGCTGCGTCGGGAAGACGCGTTCGTTGCCCTCGACGAGGAGCAGGGCTCCGGGCGGGAGGGCGCCCTCGCGGACGACCAGCCGGCTGCCGGCGGCGAAGAGGACGTCGACGCGCATCGGCACGGCCTGGTGGGTCGGCCCGGCGGAGGGGCCGCCGTCGGTTGAGCCGGGCGTGGGCGCGGCCATGTAGACGAACGAGCCGCCGTCGTCGCGGAGCAGCGCGTCCTTGTTGATGGTGAGGCGCGTGCTCACCGCGGCGGTCGGCACCATCGCGGTCACGCTCATCAGCGGGCGGAGGCGGCCGTCCTCGTTGGGCAGAGAGATGCGGACCGGGAAGAGCCTGGCGAGCGGGTCGGCGGAGGGGATGACGCCGATGACGCGTCCGACGATCAAGCCGTCGGAGGTCTGGGTCTGCAGGCCCGGGACGTTGACGGGGACCTCGTCCTCGACCGCCTCGAGGAGGGAGAGCAGGTGCTCGGGCACGTCGATGCGCGCCTCGAGGTCGGTGAGCGAGACGAGCTCGACGACGGGGTCGCCCTCGGCGAGCCACTCGCCGATCTCGGTCTCCTTGCGGACGACGCGCCCGGTGAACGGGGCGCGGATGGTCTTGTCGGCGAGGATGCGGGACCATCGCGCCAGATCGGCCTGGGCGACCTCGACGTCGGCGGCGGCCTCGGCGGCCCGCGCGATCGCGACGCGGCTGGCGGTGGTCGCGGCGTCGAGCTCGGTCTCGTTGGCGGAGCCGCGGGTGGCGATCGACTCGACGCGTTGCAGATCGCGATCGGCGCGTTCGGCCTCGGCGGTGCGCTGCTCGGCGATGGCCTGGGCGGAGTGGAGCCGCCCGAGTGCCGCGTCGCGGTCGCGCTGCGCGAGCTCGTCGTCGAGGCGGGCGATGATCTCGCCCTCGCTCACGAGGTCGCCCTCGTCGAGGTCGATAGCGAGCACGAGGCCCTCGACCTGCGCGGCGATCAGGGCACGCTTCAGCGATCGGATCTCGCCGGTGACGCGGCGCTGCGCGGCGACGGGCTCGATGCGTGCGGCGTCGACGCGGACGCGGGCCGGGGGCGGGCCGCCCTGGGCCAGCGCGGGCGCGGCGGCCGCGGACAGGGTGATCAGCATGAGCAGCTGGGCGAGAGTTCTCAAGCGACCGCCTCCTCGTTGGTCTCGAGCGCGTTGGGATCGGCCTGGAGCGCCGCCTCGATGCGGCTCATGTTCTCGAGGAGCTCGCCGAGATCGCTCACGAGCGTCTCGACGCGCGCGGGCTCGAAGCCCTCCAGGAACTTGGCCATGAAGCGCTCGCCGATCGTGTGCATTCTTTCGTTGGCGACCTGGCCGGCCTCGGTGAGGCGGACGAAGACCGCGCGCCCGGCGCCGGGCTTGCTGAAGCGTTCGATCAGCCCCTCGTCTTCCATCGCGGCGGCCATGCGACTGACGTTCTGCGGGCTCAGCAGGATGCACTCGGAGACCTCGGCGATGGTCTGGGGCTCCTCAGCCTTGCCGATCGCACAGAGGAGCATCCAGCGCGAGGCGGTCAGGCCGTGGGGCTGGGCCATGCGATCGCCGGTGCGCATCATGATGTGCTGGAGCTGGAAGATCAGATTTACCAAGGGGTTGGGCTCGGGGTTGCCGTGCTCGTCCCTCGGCCTGCCGGTGAGATCGTCCTGGTGCGACATCGGGCTCCTTCCCGGTCACGGCCCCGCGGTCGGCGGGGCGGGAGGGATTCAACTTGTTGATCCGCCCGAAGTCAAGGCGCGGATCCGTGTGAAGGTAATCCTTCACAGAATCCGATCAGCCTGTCCTGATGCCGCACAGAGGCCAATCCGATGGCGCAACTCTCGTCGCGCGATCGGCATGCGTTGCGGTTCAGCCCCGGCGGCGGCGACGGACGGCCGCGAGAGCGAGCCCGGCGAAACCGGCCGCGGTCCCCGGGGCGGGGATGACGGCATCGGCGAAGACGAGCTGGGTCAGCCCCGTCGCGACGGGGATGCTCGGCGTCTCAGTGAACGAGAAGCTGGGGTCGGTGTCGAAGTTGAGCCCGAGGTAGCCGCCGTCGAGCAGCTCGGTGGTCGAGATCCCGAAGGTCGAGCTCCAGCCGGGCCCGGCGGCGTCGAACGGGTCGCCCGCGGCCTCCCACACCGACCAGAAGCCCTCGAAGTTGCCCGGCGTCCCGAATCCTTCTTCGTAGAGATCGCCCGCGTCGAGCGGGTCGGTGTTGTCGACGGTCGTCCGGAAGATCGGCGCGGTCGAGGTCAGCACGCCGTCGACGGTTGTGCCTTCGAAGCCGTCGCCGTCGAGGTCGAACCCGAAGCCGCCGATGATGTCGCCGAAGCCGAACGACTGGAACTGCGCGAAGGCGCGCGGGTCGGCGGCGGCGATCCCGGCGATCGCGTCGAAGACGGTCGCGGTGCCGTCGTAGCGGATGTCGTAGGCGATGGACTCGACCGCCCCCCCGCTGTTGAAGTCGACGACGACCGTCGTTTGTCTGGAGCCGGATCCGACGACGGCGACGGCGTCGTTGAGGTCGACGGTCTGAGATGCGGCCGAGCCGGCCACGACGATGATTGCGGCCGCCGCGGCGGCCTTGTGGAACGATGCGCGCATGACTTGTCTCTCCTGAGCGCGTGCCCCGCCGCCGGGCCCGTTTCGCGCGGGCGCGGCGTGCCATGGATGCAGGTCGGGGGCGCAGGGCAACCGGGTCGCGGACGGGCGGGGCGCCGGACACGACGACCGGGGACCCTGATCGCGAGGGCCACACCGACCACGACCGATGGCAGGTCTTCCGGCTTCGGGCGTCGGGGCGTGCGGGCTCTCGCCCGTGCGCTTGCTCCCGTGATTCCCGACCGCCTTCCCGCCGGTGAGACGCTCACGCGGCAGTGGCTCGTGGTCGGGAATGCTCGCCCTTTACGGCGGCGCGACCGCGGTGGATTTGCACCACGCTTCCCTTTTCACCGGCGCCCGTGGGCGCCGGCACCATCGACAACGGAGCGAAGGTAGCGGGGTTCTGGCCGGCGAACAAGCCGGTGCTTGGCGGTCGGGGGATGTGAAGCTGGGCGGGCTCGGTTCGCGTCGAGGGCGAGCCGGGTCTTACGCCGATTCGCGCGCCGAGGAATCGGCGTCGCGCTCTTGCGCTTGCTTGCGACGGCGTGCCTTCTGGTGGCGGATGATCTCGCCGTTGACCAGGTAGACGACGTCCTCGGCGATGTTGGCCATCAGGTCGCCGACACGTTCGAGCTCGCGGCCGAGGCGGTAGGTGAGCAGGGCCTGCTCGGCACAGCCCGGCTCGTTCTCGATCCACTGCGTGATCTCGCTGAAGAGGCGCGAGTCGAGCGTGTCGATGACGGCGTCGCCGTCGACAAGCTCTTGGGCGGCGTCGACGTCCTCGTCGAGGACGGCGCGGAGAAGCGTGTGGCAGAGGAGCGGGATGCGGTCGCCGAGCTCGACGAGGGCGGTCGGCCAGTTGGGGGCGACGCGGGGCTCGAGCTTGAGCGTGATCTTTGCGATGGAGGTCGCGTGGTCGGCGACGCGTTCGATGTCGGCGTTGGCCTTGAGGCAGAACGTGAGGAGGCGGAAGTCCTGGCCGTACGGGCGGCGGAGGGTCAGGAGTCGGAGACACTCTCGTTCGATGAGGACCTCTTCCTCGTCGACCGAGTCGTCGCGGAGTCGGATCTCGGTGGCGAGGGCGTGGTCGAGCGTCCAGAGGGCGTGGAGGGCGGCCTCGAGCATGTCGATCGAGACGTTGGCGGCTCTGAGGAGGCGGCGGCGCAGGGCGACCAGCTCGGAATCGGCCTCCGGCGGGGGACCGGGCGCAGTCTGGCGCTGCGGGTCCGGGATTTCGCTTGAGAAGTCGATCATGGCGTCCGGCTCGCCGTCCCGGTCGGCCCGATTGCGGTGCCGGCGGGCCGTCGAGACGACCCCGCGCACCCGGGCTCGATCGGGGGATTCGGTGACTCTACGGACGAGCCCGTCGCAGGTCCTGCCTTTCTCAATCTTCGGACCTGCTTCACCGAATATTATCACCGGGCACACAACTGCTTGACACTCCACCGTCTATGCACCGGCTTCGAACCCCAAGATGCGGTTAGGTTGGATGGCGGGAACGCCCGGTAAGACGCGCGAGGAGGACGCGGAGGAGCGAGTCGCGCTCGAGGTACGACGGGGGCGGCCGGAAGTAGACCTCGGCCATCGGCTCCCCGGCGTCGCGGCCGGCGTTGGTCTGGGCGAGCTCGGCCTCGATGACGCGGACGGCGTTCGCGTCGCGGTCGGTCTTGAGCGCCTCGGCGACGCGCTGGGGCGCCGGCGAGAGGAAGACGACGTCGGGGTCGCGGACGGCGAGGGCGCGGACGCTGAGGTCGTTGAGGGCGACGCGGAGGCGTGCGAGATCGAGGAGCCGTTCGACGGCGGCGGGCGGCTCGCCGTAGGCGCTGGTGAGGTCGGCGCGGGCCTGCTCGAGGGCCTGTTCCGACGCGGCGGTGGCGACGCGCCTGTAGGCCTCGAGGCGGCGTGCGTCGGAGGGGATGTAGGGCCTCGGGATGGCAGCGACGATGCCGAGGTCGAGCGTGGTCTGGCTGACGGGCTTGTCGTCGGGCGCGCGGCTGAGATCCTGGACGGCGCGTTCGAGGAGCTGGCAGTACATCTCGTAGCCGACGAGGGCGATGTGCCCGGACTGTTCGGCGCCGAGGAGATTGCCGGCGCCTCGGATCTCGAGGTCGCGCATGGCGATCTTGAATCCGGCGCCGAGCATGGAGTACTCCTCGAGCGCCTTGAGGCGTTTCTGGGCGACCTCTTTGACGGGGCGATCGGGCGGGAGCAGGAGATAGCAGTAGGCGCGGTGCTTGTAGCGACCGACGCGGCCGCGGAGCTGGTGGAGGTCGGCGAGGCCGAAGCGGTCGGCGTCGTCGATGACGATGGTGTTGGCGGTGGGGTTGTCGATGCCGCTCTCGACGATGGTGGTGGCGACGAGGATGTCGGCCTCGCGTCGCATGAATCTGAGCATGACGCTCTCGAGCTCGGCGGGCTGCATCTGGCCGTGCCCGACGACGATCTTGGCGTCGGGCGCGAGCTTCTGGACATCGTCGGCGACGGTCCGGATGTCGTGGACGCGGTTGTGGATGTAGTAGACCTGTCCCTCTCGCGCGAGCTCGCGGTCGATGGCGCGTTTGATGCGTTGGGCGTTGTAGGGGATGACCTCGGTGACGATGGCGCGTCGGTCGCGCGGGGCGGTGGTGAGCGAGGAGATGTCGCGGAGCCCGAGCATCGACATGTGCAGCGTGCGCGGGATGGGCGTGGCGCTGAGCGTGAGCATGTCGACGGTGGTGCGGAGCTGGAGGAGCCTCTCTTTGTGCTCGACGCCGAATCGTTGTTCCTCGTCGACGATGACCAGCCCGAGGTCGGCGAATCGGACGTCCTTGGAGAGCAGGCGGTGGGTGCCGATGATGACGTCGACCTGGCCCTTTCGCGCGGCGGCGAGGGTGGCGTTGATCTCCTTGGTGTTGCGGAAACGGCTGAGCGATTCGACGCGGAAGGGGTAGTCGGCGAAGCGTGAGCGGAAGGTCTGGTGGTGCTGCTCGGCGAGGACGGTGGTCGGGACGAGCACGGCGACCTGCTTGCCGAACTCGCAGGCCTTGAACGCGGCGCGGATGGCGAGCTCGGTCTTGCCGAAGCCGACGTCGCCGCAGATCAGGCGGTCCATCGGGCGCGCGTGCTGCATGTCCTTCTTGATCTCGACGAGCGCGGCGAGCTGGTCCTCGGTCTCCTGGTAGGGGAAGTCGTCCTCGAACTCGCGCTGCCAGCCGGTGTCGGCGGGGAAGCGGACGCCGGGCAGGTGCTGGCGTGCGGCGCGGACGCGGAGCATCTCGGCGGCGAGGTCCCGGACCGACTCGGTGACCTTGGCCTTGGCGTTCTTCCACTTGGAGCCGCCGACCGTGGAGAGCGGTGGCTTGCCGGAGAAACCGCCGACGTACTTCTGCACGAGGTCGATCTGGTTCGCGGGCACGTGCAGGCGGCTGGAGCCGGCGAACTCGAGCGTGAGGTACTCCTGGAGCTCCTCGCCCTTGCGTTGCCTGGTCTTCGCGCCGGATGACTTCGGCCCGATCTGCTTCTTGGCCCGAAGCGGGAGCAGCTCGAGACCGACGAACCTGGCGATGCCGTGGTCCTGGTGGACGACGAAGTCGCCGGGCGCGAGATCGATGAAGGTGTCCATCGCGCGGCCGGCGCGCAGGCGGGCGGGCCTGCGTTTGGCCTCGAATCGGTGACGGAGCTCGTGATAGGGCACGACCGCGAGCGCGCCCGGCTCGCCGGCGTCCGCGAAGACGAATCCGCGGTGGACGTATCTGGGAAGGGCGCGGATCGGGGCGTCCGGGGCGTGCTCGGCCGCCAGCTCCGCGAGGTGCTTGAGCTCGATCTCATTCTGGCAGGCGACGAAGACGGCGCGCTCGGTCGACATCTGCGCGAGTTCGGCGGTCGCCTCGGAAGCATCGCGACTGAGTTCGGGCAGGGGCGAGACCGGCAGGTCGATCCGCTGGCCGCCGGAGCCGGTCGAGAACGCGTTGATCTCGGCGAAGCCTCGGGCGCGGGCCTCGAGTCGCGCGAGGACCTTGGGCGGGCCCTCGATCGCGCCGGCGTCGGTCGCGCGTTCGTAGTAGCCGCGGCCCTGCTCGACGACCTCGATGGTCTCGGCGAGGAGGACGGCCGTCTCGGCGGGCATCATCTCGATCGGGCTGACCGTGCTCCGGTCGAGCGCCCTCTCGGGCCTCGCGGTGACGAGATCGACCGCGTCGATGGCCCTGTCGGAGCCCATGGTGTCGAGGTCGATCTCGGTGATGCGGTCGATCTCGTCGCCGAAGAAGTCGAGGCGGACGGGCGGGGCGTCGCCCGGGGAGAAGATGTCGAGGATGCCGCCGCGCTGGGCGAACTCTCCGGGCTCTTCGATCGCGTCGACGCGGCGGTAGCCGGCCTCGGCGAGCCAATCGACGATGTCGGCGGGCGGGCGTTCGTCGCCCCGGGCGATGGGCAGCACGAGGTCGGCGGCGCTCTCGGGCGGGGGCGCGAGCTGCATGAGGGCGTGGATCGGGGCGACGACGACCGACGGCAGCGCGGCGGGGAGGGCTCGGATGCGCCGGAGCGCGGTCAGTCGGGAGACGAGCAGGTCGGCGGCGACGGCGGACTCGCCGGGGAGGGCCTGCAGGGCGGGGAGGAGGACGCGCTCGACGCCCTCGGACTCGAGCTCGGCGTCGATCTCGTCGGCCTCGTCGAGGTGGGCAACGACGAGCAGGACGGGGCGTGAGATCGCGCGGGCGACCGCGACGGCGAGCAGGGGCGTCGAGGAGCCCGAGGCCCCGACGGCTGCGATGCGATTTCGGTCCTCGAGGGCGGCGGCGAGGGCGCGCAGAGGGGCCGACCCGGCGATGGCCGAGAGGGGGGATTCGATGATCGCGTCGGTCGCCGGGGCGGCCTTTCGCGCTGGCACGGGCGATTGAAGGCGCGCGGGGCGGGCGGCGGCTCAGTCGAAGGCGACGAGACCGTCCAGCGACTCGGCGGTGCGCGGACCGATGCCGCGGACGCGCTGGAGGTCTGCGAGCGATCGGAACGGGCCGTCGAGGCGTCGGGACTCGATGATGCGGCCCGCGAGCGCGGGGCCGATGCCGGGGAGAAGCTCGAGCTCGGCGGGCTCGGCGCGATTGACCCTGATCCGGAGAGTCCCGTCGGGCTCGGTCGGATCCGCCGGCTCGAGGAGCGAGACCGCTCGGATCTGGGGTTCGGGCGCCGCGTACGCGCTCGCGGGAGCCTGGTCGCGTTCGGCGAGGGTGACGTCCTGCTGGAGAGAGCGTCCGGCGGCGGCGACACGCGCGAGTTCGCTCTCGGCGAGACGACGGGCCTCGGCGGCGAAGCGGGTGAGCTCGGCGTCGACGGCGTCGCGGGCGATCTGTTCGGCCTGGGCGCGGACCTGCGGGTCGCTGGTGATCTGAATGCGTTCACCGGGCGCGGGGGGTTCGGGCGAGCGGAGGATGACCAGCGCGGTGGCCGCTGCGACGACGCCGAGCAGGAAGCCGCCCGCGCCGACGCCGGCGGCACCGGCGAGGGCCGACCTGGATCTCGAGGCGTGCGGTGCGGTGCCCATACCGAGTTCCTCCCCTCCGCGACGGAGCCGGACAGCTTACCCGGAAGCGGTGCGGGAGAGAACCGTGGCGTCCTCGATCCGGCTGGGGACGTTGCCCTCTTTGAGCGCATCGCGGATATCGCGGAGCGCGTTCGCGGCGGCCTTCGGGGTCTCTTCGGGTCCGACGAGGCCGCCGGCGGGCATCTCGGGCCTGCGGGTGCGGTCGCCGACCTGCTGCCAGCAGACGGCCTGGATGAACGGCTTCGAGGCGGCGATGGTCAGGGCGGCGGTGAGCCAGTCGGCCTGGGCGGCCTCGGTCCACTCGCCGCGCCAGCAGCCGGGGGCGACGGCGGCGTACTTCTCCGCCTGCAGGGACGGGGGGATGTTGGAGGGACAGCCGACGGCGGTGAGCGAGATCGGGCGCTCGAGCGCGGCGTATCGGTCGAGGAGGTCGCTGAACGCGAGCAGGTCACGGGTGCCCTGCCCGCTGGCGGCGCCGCCGAGCTGGACGCGGAGGCCGTAGCCGTCGACATTGACGCCGGCCTGATTGAGCATCTCGGCGAAGAGCATGGGCGGGAGCGAGCGTTCGTTGTGTGTGTGGTATTCGCCGAACGGCTGGTCGATCTCGACGAGGACGCGCGCGGCGGGGTGGAGCTTGCGGACGATGTTGACGGCGACGCGGCTGAGATCGAGCATCTGCTCGAAGCCGAGCCGGATGTTGTCGTTGACCTGGAGGCCGCCGACGACGGTCCAGCGGGTGACGGTGCGCCGGTAGCGGGTGACGAGCGCTTTGACGTGCTCGCGGACGAGTTCGCCGAGGGTCTCGTAGTCGTTCTCCCAGATGTAGAGCCACTCGGGCGTCGAGTTGGCGCGGAAGTCGACGAGCGGGCCCGCGGCGACCGGGAGCTTGGCGACGCGGACGGCCCATTCGATCCATCGGTCGGTGGCGGCGAAGTCGTAGCTGCCCTCGTTGGGCTCCATATCGACCCAGCGCATGGGCACCTGGATGAAGTCGGCGGACTCGGCGAGGACGGCCTTGTCGGCGTCGCCGAACCGGTCCGGGGAGACGGCGGCGCCCAGGAGCGGTCGTCCGGGCGAGGCGACGCCGATGCGGTCCGGCATGAGGACGGCGGGCGCGTTGCCCTTCGAGGGGACGACGCCGAGCGAGCTCGCGGCCTCGGCGTAGATCTCGCCCCGCGTGCGCGGTCCGAACTGGGTTGCGGCGTGGTGGAGCGCGAGTCGTTCGCCGGCGTCGATGGCGAGCCAGAGGGCGGCGAGCGCGGTGCGCTGGGTGGTGCTGTCGTCCCATTGGGTCTCGTCGCGGCCGGGCTGGTGGACGAGGGCCTCGGTGAAGAGGTGGCGGGCGACCTCGAGCTCGTGGAGGATTGATTCGGGGGCCGACGCGAAGAGCTGCCACTGCTCGAGCTTGTTGAGGCAGAGCATGATCTGGTGGCGGGCGAGTTCGAGCGAGAGGACGTATGGGCGGACGCGCTCTGGCAGGAGGCAGGTCTGGAGGGTGATCGAGCCGAGCGGGCGGAGCTCGGGCAGGTCGGTGATCTCGTGATCCGCGAGGACGCGACTGACGGCCTCGAGCTCGTGCTCGCCGAGGTCGACCTGGAGGGCGATCGCGGCGGCCTCGGTGTTGGCGCGTCGGCAGCGGATCTGGCCCTGCTCCGCGACGATTTCCCCGGAGAGCGGCACGCTCTCGGGCCCAAGGGTGTGGGCGTGCCGGACGGGGACGTCCGCGTGGGAGTCTTCGGCGTCGAGACGGATGGGGACGAAGCTGAGCATGCGGTCCGGTGGGCTCCTGGGTGGGTCGCGGGTTGAGGGCGGCGCCGGGGGCGACGATACGCTCGCGGAATGGATGAGTATGGCGGGAAGGTTGTTGGCGTGCCGCCGGGCGGGGCCGGGGGTGCCCTCGGGTCGTGCGATCTCGGGCTGGAGCGGATCACGAGCGGGAAGGTGCGTGACGTGTTCCGCCTGCCGCCCGGGGGGGGCGTGCCGCGCGTGCTGATGGTGGCGAGCGACCGGATCAGCGCGTTCGACGTGGTGATGCCGACGCCGATCCCGGGGAAGGGTCGTCTGCTGACGTCGATCGCGGCGTTCTGGCTCCGCTGGATCGAATCGCGGGGGCTCGCGTCGACGCATCTGCTCTCGACGGACGCCGGGGCGATCCCCGGCTCTGCGTTCGAGCCCGGGGGGGCCACGCCCCGGGCGGCGCTGGAGGGGCGGGTCACGGTCGGTCGGGCGTGCCGCGTGCTGCCGGTGGAGTTCGTTGCGCGCGGGTACCTGGAGGGCTCGGGCTGGCGTGAGTACGAGCGGACCGGCGCCGTGTGCGGCGTGTCGCTGCCGGCGGGCCTGCGGCGTTGCGAGCGGCTGCCGGCTCCGATTTTCACGCCGGCGACGAAGGCGGAACGCGGCGCGCACGACGAGAACATCCCGTTCGAGCGGGCGGCCGTGATCGTGGACGCGATGGCCGGCGGGGGCGAGTGTGCGGCGCTGCGGGACGCGACGCTCGCGATCTACACCGCGGCGCACGAGCACGCGCTGGCGCGTGGGATCATCCTGGCCGACACGAAGTTTGAGTTCGGGCTGCCGCTCGACGAGGGTGGCGGCGTCGCGGGCGGGCCGATCCTGATCGACGAGGCATTGACGCCGGACAGCTCGCGGTTCTGGCCGGCCGACGTGTATGCGCCCGGCGCGGCGCAGCCGAGCTACGACAAGCAGTTCGTCCGCGAGTACCTGGAGGGGCTCGTGGAGGGCGGCGTGTGGTCCAAATCGGCGCCGGGTCCGGAGCTGCCGCCGTCGGTCGTGGAGGGGACGCTGTCGCGGTACCGGGAGGCGGCCGAGCGGCTGACGGCGTAGCGCCGGGCGCTTACTGGTTGTTGAGTCCCTCGAGCTGGTTGGTGAGGCGCTGCTCGAGCTTCTGCTGGACGAATCGCCGGTGCTGCTCCATGCCGGGCGGCTCGGGGAACTGGATCTCGAAGGACTCGCGGGTCTCTTGGTTCTGTTCGAACTCCGGGCGGAACTTCTCGCTGAGGAGGTCGAAGGCGTATCGCTGCAGATCGGCGGGGGCGCGGTTGTAGACCCGCTCGGCCTCCTCGAAGGGCAGGGCGGACATGAACTGCTGGAAGATGCCGCCGGTCAGGAAGCCGAAATCGCGGTCCATGGACTCCATGCGTTCCTCGGCGCCCTGCGCGGCGATGACCTGGCGGAACTGGAAGTTGAAGTAGTAGCGGTGGATGTCCGCGGCGAACTGGAGCTGGGCGCGGAAGGCGTCGCCGTCGCCGCGGAGGAGGGAATCGAGGGCGCCCTGGATCCCCGCGACGACGCGCGTGCTGGTGTAGTTGGGCGAGTCGAACCGCTCGTAGCTGTTGTAGGCGACGAAGTCGGCGAGAGTCATGGCGGCCTCCTCGATGCGGCGGGGCTCGTGGAGGTTCTGGTCTGTGAGGGTGCGGAACTTCTCCTGCCAGTACTCGGCCTCGGCGAGGTCTCCGCGGCTGTAGAAGAAGGCGACGACGTCGCGGAGGAAGTTCTCGTATCCGGTGACGAACGGCGAGCGGACGAGTGCGCGGTTCTCTACGACGCCGCCGCGTGCGATGATGTCTTCGCTCAGATCGCCGTACGTGCGTGCGAAGTGTTCGTTGGGGGTCGCGAAGTAGTGCCCGCGTGGTGATGTGACCCAGTCGAGGTAGTTGAAGGAGATGGTCCCGTATCGGAACAGCTCCTGGACGCCCTGGATCGTGAAGCGGTCGGCGTTGACGAAGTCGAAGACGTCCTCGTTGCCCTCGTGGACGCGTCCGAGGGCCTGCTCGACGCCGCGCGCGGACCAGTAGATGGCGTGCGCCGCGGGCGAGCGCCAGTCGATCGGCCCGAGGCGCTGGGTGTAGCGCATCATGTCGCGCGGGGCCATGTTGAAGTCGTCCTCGAGGACGCGCTTCCTGAGGTACGGGACGAGCGCCTGCCAGGCGCCCGCGAGCTCGGGGTCGTTGACGGCGTCGGCGAGGTCGCGGGCGTCGGGGCCGAAACTCGACTCGAAGAGAGGGGCGCGGGCGCTGCGGTAGATCTCGCTCATGAGCGTCCATCGCCTGAGGATGTCGCGGTCGTCTTCGGCGTAGGCGCGGACGCGTTCGTAGAGATCGGCGGCCTCGGGCGAGGCCTCGCGGAGCGCGGCGGGGTCGGCGGGCGCCTCGACGATGGGGCGGAGCCAGGTCTCGACGTAGAGCGTGATGACGTCCTCGCGCGAGCGGTTCTCGGCCGAGGGTCGCGGCGGCTCGCCCATGATCTCGTGCCAGGTCTCGGCGACCTTGCGCTTGTAGTAGCGGTTGGAGTCGTCGGTGTAGCCGCCGATCTTGTGGAGGTAGATGTAGGCGAGTTCCTTGTGGAGCAGCAGGTCCTTGGGGTTGAGCGGGATGGCCTCGTCTCTGAGGATCGAGATGCCGGCCTGGACCCACTGCCAGCGTTCCTCGGGGGTGTTGGTCTCGACGGAGATGTTGTACGCGAGGTTCCAGGCGTGGAAGGTCCAGACGCGCGGGAAGCGGGGCTGGAGCTTGGTGATGGCGCGGGCGAGCTCGACGGACTCGTGGAAGAGGCCCTTGTCCTTGAGGTCGGTGGCGCGGAGCCAGAGGTAGTTTGCGAACAGGCCCCTGAAGGCGCCCATCGCGATGCCGAGCGAGACGGTGGGGTCCTGCGAGTCGGTGGCGATGTCGTCGTAGGCGAGGCCGTGGCGTCCGGCCGAGGCGGTGATGCGCGGGGCGAGGGCGAGCGAGGAGCCGAGCCCGACGAGGATCATGACGATCCCGGTGAGTCTCGCGGCGCCGCTGGCTTGCATGCTCGTTCGCTCCCTTCGGCCTTGCCCGGCCCGGTCGGTGCTCCGGGGTTCTTACTGCCCGGAGTAGATCGCGAGTTCGCGCCGGCGCATCGAGAAGACGGCCAGCGCGTAGAAAACGACGGTCGCGACGCCGAGCAGCGCGACCTGCCTGGCGATGGCGAGCCAGGGGAGCATGAGCCCCTGGACGATGTTCTCGGTGGGCTTGAGCTCGGAGTAGCCCCGGAAGAGCCAGTGCATCAGCATG
Organism: Planctomycetota bacterium; assembly: GCA_038521625.1. Classification (GTDB taxonomy): domain Bacteria; phylum Planctomycetota; class Phycisphaerae; order Phycisphaerales; family UBA1924; genus JBCBKP01. The sequence continues at coordinate 222,765 of JBCBKP010000002.1, read as the reverse complement.
GCCGAGGACGTGCCGATGAACTTGTAGAGCTGGAGGTTCCCCTCGTAGTCGTTGTAGCCGTAGTAGTCCTCCGCCTTCCCGAGGAACCCGGAGAGTTCCGCGACAAAGAGGACGCCGAAGGCGACGAGGCTCGCGACCGGGAAGCTGAGGAACGTGCCGGCGAAGATGGCGATCATCGCGAGCATGGAGAGTTTGACCCACAGGGCGAAGACGCCGCGCATGAAGTTCAGTCGCCAGTCGCCGACGTCGTAGGCGACGACGAATGCCTCGTCGGGCAGCCCGATCGCGTTCTGGTTGAAGGTGGCGATGAACCCCTGGCCCTGCGGGCCGAACCGTGGCTGGCCGTTGATCACCTCGATCCGGAGCACGCCCTCGTCGTCGATCGCGGACGGCGAGATCGTGAAGTTCTGGATCACGCCGGCGCCCATCTGGCGTTGGATGGCGACGCGGTCCTGCCACCCCGGGAGGACGGTCACGCGGTAGAAGACGTCCGGTGCGTTGTTGCCGCGGACATCGATGCGCATCGAGAGCGTCAGGGGTCGGTTGTCGGCCTTGGCCTGCTGGAGGCCGTCGAAGAAGAACGCCTCGTTCTCGCCCGGCTCGATCGAGCGGTAGCGGGCGATGAGCTCCTTGAGCAGCTCCTCGCGGAACTCGAGGTACTCCGCCTCGGTGGTCGCGAAGCGCTCGTTCTGGGTTCGGCGCCGCTCCAGGATCTCGTTCTCGAGTCGCGTCTGGAAGTCCGGGTGCTCGTAGTCGAAGGGCGTGGGCAGCCGCGAGTTGACGACGCGCCGGGCGGCGAGGACGCGGGTCTCGAGTATGAGCCTGTCGTTGGAGACCGCCCCGCTGCCCACGGCCTGATAGGGGGCGAGCTCGCCGTCGGCGGGAAGCGAGCGGAGGTGGTTGACGAAGAGGAATATGCCGGCGGAGCTGACGAGCATGAGCACGGCGGCGAGGCCGGAGACGCCGACCCACTTCCCGAGCACGTACTGCCAGGCGGCGACGGGCTTGGTCATGGTCTGCCAGATGATCTTGTCGCGCTGCTCGCGGGCGACGGTGGCGACGCCGAAGAACACCGTGAGGATCGCGAGGAGCCAGAACACCCCGCCGATGCCGAACTGCATGAAGCTCTGGATCCGGTAGCGGAGGAACTGCTCGCCGTCGAGCAGGCCGGGCAGGGCCGCGAGGCCGACGATCAGCATGACGATAAAGACGACCGAGAGCTTCATCCTGACGCCCTCGGCGAGGACGTTGCGCGCGACCGCGCAGACCGGCGACGAGAATCCGAGGATCATCCTCAGGCCCTCGAGCAGGGCCACGAAGGAGGTCGTCAGCGCGAGGATCCCGGCGAGTATCAGCCCGAATCCCCGGGTCGCGTCGAAGTAGACCAGCGGGCCGACGACGAGCGTCGACGCGAGAGCCAGGACGAGGAACGTGAGCCCGAGACCGAGCCAGACCCAGGCCAGGATGACGAGCAAGAGCACGCCGGCGGCGACGGCCCCGGTGGCGACCGGGGTGGACGAGCGGAGGATGTCGGCGACGGCGCGGACGTTCTCGCTCTCCAGGTCCTCCGCGGTGAGCTCGCCGAGAACCGCGGTCACCGGGTCGTTCGAGGAGCTGGTGATGGCGATCGCGTAGGTCGCGAAGGCGGCGAGCACGAGCAGGGCGACGACGGCGCTCGCGATGAGCTTGAAGGTCCGCGACTTCTGGGCGCGGTCGGCGGCCCGGATGCGGTCCGCGAGCCTCACCTGCGCCCGTCCTCGTCTTCGTCGGCGAGCAGCGATCCGATGACGTCGTCGTCGACGCCGGTGTTGTCGATCGGCTCGGGCTCGGGCGGGCGGGACGGATCGCCGGCCTCGGGCTCGGGCGCCGCGGCGTTCGGCGGCTCGGCCTCGCCCTCGACGAGATCTGCGATGAGTTCGCTGGCTCTCTCGGCGGGTTGGTCGGGCTGGTCGGCCTCCGGCTCGACCTCGGCCGGCTCGATCTGCTCGTCGCTCGTCATCAGGTCTTCGATGAGGGCGTCGCCCGAGCGCGTCGGCTCGGTCTCGTCGGCCTTGAGGAATGACGCGGTCTCGCCGCCGTGCAGGGCGCCGGAGGTCTCGAGGCGCTCACGCTGGGCGCGTTCGACGATGTTGAGGAAGAGCTGCTCGAGCTTCTGTCGCGGACGCGCGACGCGCCGGACGCCATTGGCGCCGGAGGTGCGCTCGCGGATGAGCCGGTCGATCTCGGCGAGGGTCTCCTCGTCGAGGGCGTCGGTCTCGATGGTGGTGTGGCCGGTGTCGGTCAGGAGGCTCTCGGCGGTGCCCTCGTCGCGGATGCGGCCGCCGTAGAGGATGACCATGCGGTCGACGACGTCCTCGACGTCGGCGAGCAGGTGGCTGGACAGGAGGACGGTCTTGCCGCGCCTGCCGAGCTCGATGATGAGGTCCTTGACCTGGCGGGTGCCGATCGGGTCGAGCCCGGTGGTGGGCTCGTCGAGGATGAGCAGGTCGGGGTCATTGATGAGTGCCTGGGCGAGTCCGATGCGGCGCTGCATGCCCTTGGAGTAGTCGCGGACGGGTCGGTGCGCGACGTGGGTGAGGCCGACCATCTCGAGGAGCTCGCCGATGCGGCGCTTGCGTGTGCCGGGGTCGATCTCGAAGAGCTTGCCGTAGTAGTCGAGGGTCTCCTCGGCGTTGAGGAAGCCGTAGAGGTAGCTTTCTTCGGGCAGGTAGCCGATCCGCTTCTTGACGCCGACGTCGGTCGGCGGCTTGCCGAAGACGGCGATGCGGCCGCGCGTCGGGCGGAGCAGCCCGAGGAGCATCTTGATCGTCGTGCTCTTGCCGGAGCCGTTGGGCCCGAGGAGCCCGAAGATCTCGCCGGTGCGGACCTCGAAGGTGATGGCGTCGACCGCGCGGGCGCGGTCTCGGAGCCAGAAGTCGCGGAAGGTCTTTGTGAGCTGCTGGCAGGCGATGACCTGTTTGCCGCTCTTGGCGGCCGTGCTCGGTTGTGCGGTCGCGGTCGTCATGCTGGGGTGGCGATCAGCCGTCCTCCCCCCTCTGCCTTCCGGTCTCCTGCTCGAACCTCGCACGCTCCGCGGCCGACTCCCGCTCGCTGGCGGCCTCCTGGGCCTGGGCGCGCTTGGCGTTGCGCTCGGCCTGGGCCGCGAGCTCCGGGTGCGTGTTGAGCCGGAGGACGGGCTGCGAGCCCGGCGGGACGCGCATGACCTGCACGAAGTCCTTGTCCATGAACTCGCGCCAGCTCTGGGACCAGCTCTGGGCGATCATGGGCCCCGGGGCGCGGCGGTACTGCTCGAGCATGGCCTCGTAGAGCTCGAGGCGTCCGCGCTCGCTCTCGCGGAGGGTGACCCGGAGGTTCTCGGCGTTGGCGATGAGGCGTGTGACCTCGCCGGAGACGTCGGGGTTGACGATCTCGCCGTCGATCTCGACGGGATCGCCGGCGAGCAGGCGGTCGATCTGGCGGAGGAGCTGATCGGCCTCTTCGGGGTCGCCCCCGGCCAGGGCCACCTCGTAGGCGGCGATGCGATCGAGCAGCGGCTCGGCGGCTTCGCCCGCCGTGTCGGTGAGCCGCTGCGAGCGGAGGCTCCGGGCCGCGGTCTCGCGTTCGGCGCTGTCGCTTCGCGTGAGTTGAACGAGCTGGAAGGTCTGGAGCAGCGCGAACGGCGCGTTGGTGCGGTAGACGTTGACCTGCGTCAGCTCGAGCCCCGAGCCGAGATCGTCGAGCTTGGCCTGGGCGTGCTCTCGGATGCGGTCGGAGAGGTCGCGCTTGCTGGTGGTGCGGAGGAGCCCGTCGATGGTCTCGCCGGCGACCTCGTGCACGATCGCGCGGTGAAGAACGCTTCGGACCAAGTTCTCTTCGTGGTCGCGGGAGATGGTCTCGACGGCCCGCTTGGCGTCCTCTCGCCGGTAGTTGAAGGAGAGCTGGAGGTGCGCCAGGTTGATATCCGAGGTGATGAGCGAGCCGATCTGGAGCGGGTCCAGGGATTGGGGGGCGCCGCTGCGGACGGGCTCGGCGTCTGGGTCGCGCCGGTTGGGCCAGAAGTGCGTGTCGACCCGCATCTCGGCGCCGCCGTTGGCCTCGCGCTCGACCCGGACGAGCTCGCCCATGGGCATGGGGAATCCGATGACCGCGCCCGGCTGTCGCTCGTCGCCCATCGGCTCGCCGAAGAGCAGCGAGATGCCGACCTCACCCTCGCCGACGGTGCGGAACCCGCTCCCGAGGAAGACGACGGCGAGCACGACCATCACGACCAGCACGAGGCGGTACATGATGCGCAGCGCGTCGGCGAGCGATTGGTTCGCCGGGTCCATCATGGCCGAGTCGCCGCGGGTCTCGCCCTGGCGCTCGAGGACGAGCGAGGCGTCGCGCCCGCTCTCGGTCGCGCTCGGCGCGGTGCTGGTGCTTGTGCCGGGGCTCGCGCCGTCGTTCTCAGTCATCGGAGCCGTCCTCCGGGGCCGGCCCGCCCGGGTTCAGCCCGAGCCGGAGCGGGGCGATCGTGTCGCCGAACGAGCGTCCGGGGAAACCGGCGCCCTGGGTGGCACCGACGGCGCTGGGCGCGAGGAGCGAGAAGCCGAAGTCGTTCTCGGAGAGCACGACGGTGAACTGCTCGGCCATCGTGCTGCTGAGCGTTTCGAGCTTGGCGAGGAAGACCGCGAGCTCGGCGACCTCGTTCTGCGGCGCGAGGAACTCGGAGGCCTCGCGCTGGCCGAGCGATTCGATCTGCGCGGCGCGTCGGCTGGCGAACGCGAGGATCGTGGCGGCGTCGCGTTCGGCCTGGGCCTCGATGGTCGTGGCCTGCGACTCGCCCTGCTTGCGGAGCTCGCTGGCGAGCCGGTCTCGGGTGGCGACCATGCGGTCCATGACCGTTTCGGTTGTGTTCTCATCGAGCGTGATGCGGTTGATGCCGACCATCTCGACGGCGATGCCGAACCCGCCGTCTTCGCCCTCGGGGCGGACGCTCTCCTCGAGGGCGGCGAGCACGCGCCGCTCGAGCTCCGGCAGGCGCGTCGCGCCGGGGGTGGGCGAGAACAGCTCGTCGAGTCGGAACTGGCTGGTCTCGCCGGTCGCGCTGCGCAGGGCGGACTCGAGGATGTCCTCGGCGGCCTCGTAGTGCAGCTCGGCGCGGTTGCCGGCGTTGGAGAACTTCTGGAAGAACTCGAGCGCGTCGTCGACCTTCCAGACCGCGAATGCCTCGACGACGACCTGCGCGTCGTCGTCGGTCTGCTGGGTCGAGCTCCGCGCGACGAGGACCCGGGCCCGCGTGTCGTACTTGGTCACGCTTTGGAACGGGGCCGGGAGCTTGAAGCCGAGCCCGGGCCGGTCCTTGATCGAGTCCTCGCCCGCGCGGCCGAACGTCGTGACGACGGCCTGCTCGGTGAAGCGGACCGTGTAGGTCGTCGCGAACGAGGCGAGCGCCAGGAAGAGCGCCAGCACCACCAATAGCCTCACCAACACCTTCACGCCGTGCTCCCTTTCAGGCCGGGGCGCCGTGCGGGCCCCGTGCTGTCTCCGATGCTCGAGCTCTGTCCGACGCGTCCTCGACGCCCCGGATCTCGGTGTCCGCGTCCCATCATCACGGGTTGAGCGCCGCGCCCGCCTCGGGGTCGAAGACGCCGATGCTCGTGTCCGTGGTCTCCAGGTCGATGTCGATCCGCGGCCTGAGGACGTTCCTGCCGTACCAGACGATGCGGCTCTCTCTCATCGCGTTGTGGACCGAGTTCAGGTAGCTGCGGGCCATGTAGAGCTCGGGCGAGGCGCGGTAGAGGGCGAGCTCGCCCCGGTACCGCTCGGCCTTGGCCCGGGCGCCCATGTTGGCCTCCCAGCGCTTCGAGGATGCCTCGAGGAGCAGGCGGCCGGCGTCGCCGCCGGACCGCTGGATGAGCTGCTGGAGGGCGACCTCGGCCCGGCGGATCTCGGCCTCGTCTCGGCCCAGGGCCCGGAGTCCCTCGATCTCGTTGAGGCCGTCGACGATCTGACGGGCTGCGGCGACGCTGCCCGCGACGCCGGCGAGCAGCTCGATCTCGTCCTTGCGGGCCTGTTCGATGCGACGATCCCGGATCGGCACGGCCTGCACGACGCGCTCGAATCCCGTGGCGGTCTTCTGCGGCGGGTGGACGACGCCGGTGGTGATCGAGAGGATCTCGATCCCCGCGTCCAGCCCGTTCTCTCCGAAGGCGAGCTCGAGGCGCTCGCGGACGCGGTGCGCGAAGGCCATGCGGTCGCCGCCCAGGATCTCGTCGATCGACCTCGACCCGAGCATCTGGGTGACCTCGCGCTGGCCCATCAGCTTGAGCAGCTCGTCGCGGTCCTCGGGGACGGCGAATCGATCGAACGCCCCGACGTCGCGCACGGAGTAGAGCACGGGCGCCTCGAGGGCGACGATGGCGAGGTCGGCGCCGCCCTGGTCGTCCTCGGTCGCGTCGGGCGGGTCGAGCTCGGCCAGGCGGGTCGGCTGGACGATGTTGAAGATCTCGACGTCGGTGTGCTCGTTGGTCCAGAGGATCGCGGGGGCGCTCGGGCTCGGCGGGTTGGTGCCGAGGTTCATGGTGCGGACGCCGGTGGCGGTCTTCGAGCGGAAGCGTTCGACCGTGACACCGCCGCGGTCGTCCGCGTCGCGGAGCTCGACCACGCTCTCGGGGATGTAGACCGTGCCGAAGGGCCAGGGCCACTTGAGGTGCAGGCCCGAGCCGACGTTCTCGGCGACGGGCCGGCCGTTGGCCAGGATGATCGCCCGCTGGTCCTCCCGGATGACCACGAACGCGGTCATCGACCACACGACGAGGACGGCGGCCCCGACGAAGGCGGGCCACCAGACCTTGACGAGCCGGTAGAACCAGGTCTCGGTGACGCGGACGCCGAATTGGTAGTTGAGCGCCTCGCCGACGTTCTCGGCGATCTTGTCGGGTGCGGCGAGGAGGCCGAGCAGCCGGCTGTCGAAGGCCGGGCGGTCCTCTTCGCCGGGGCGCCTGGGACGGTAGAGGTTGAGCACGAAGTTCAGGACGAACTCGGCGCCCAGGGCGATCATCACGCCGGGGACGATCAGCTGCGCGGCACGCAGCAGCGCGTCCTGGTCGGCGATCAGGTCGAGGAAGTGGGCGATGGCGAGGAGCAGCCCGAGCAGGGCGGTGCCGACGGCGTAGCTCGCGCCGGCCCGCAGGGCCGACCAGACGCGCTGCTTGGCCATGCCGCTGACGAAGCGTGCGAAGACGAACCCGGCGAAGGCCGTGCCGCCGCCGACCGCGATCGCCCAGCCCTCGAAGACCGGGATCGTGAAGTTGGCGAGCGAGAGGAGCGGGCCGGCCTGCGAGAACCGGACGGCGCCGACGATCAGCAGCGATGCCGCGACGCTCAGCGAGAGGACCGGCAGGGCGTACTTCTGGAATCCCTCGAGGCGGCGGGCGGCGACCCGGAGATCGGCGGCCGATTCCTCGAAGACACTGGCCGAGGCGTCCTCGGCGAGCCGCTGCGCCTCGATCGCCTCGAGCCGCTCGCGCCGGTGGAGGTCGAAGAGCAGCGCGAGCGTCAGCCAGACGGGCAGGCCGATGACGGCGAAGACGCCCGCGGTGGCCGCGGCGTGGTCGGCGAGGAAGGTCTTCCCGCTGACCTCGGGTGTCTGCGCGATGGAGTGCCCGCGCTCGTAGACCGCGTAGACGAGGAGGGCCACCGCCATGAAGAACTGGAAGACCAGCCCCCAGAGGCTGACCCGGACCGCCCGCAGGTAGCTCAGCACATCGCCAGTCATCGCGTCTCCGTCGGTGCCATCCGTCGTTCGAACCGTCCCGGGGTGACGGGGCCGCTCGGCCTTGCCCCTGGCTGCCGTGCCGATCGCCGCGCCGGCCCGCCGCGCTCGGGCCCGGCCGGTGCTGCATCACCTGAGCGGCACCCCGACTTCAGGACGGCCTGGTCCGCGATGCCGCCGGCCGCGGCCGCCTCGCGGATCCCAGCACACGCCCGCCGGGCCTGCATTGTTCCCGCGCCGAGCCCGCCGCGTCGGCCCGAGTCCCGGAGAACCCCGGCGCGCCCCACGTCGTACGGACCGGGCCCGGGTCGGTTCGCGCCCGAACGTGCCGATCTCGATGGAGCGATCGACGGGCGACCGGACGGCCCGCGGGGCCGCCGGGAGCCGGGCCGGCCGAGCGCCGGCGACGCGGGTCGGACGCGGGGCCAACGATCGGGCCCGGCGGCGCGTCCGCCGCCACCGCGGAGAACGCCCAAGCATGCTCGCGACCCTGACCATCGCCCGCAACGCGCTGACCGAGAGCCTGAGGCAGCCGATCTTCCTGGTGATCATCCTGCTGTGCGGGCTCCTGGAGTACCTGACGACCGCCGCCGCGGGGTTCTCGATGGGGTACAACAACCTCTCGGGCGAGGTCACCGGCGACGACAAGCTGCTCCTGGAGCTCGGGCTCTCGACGGTGTTCATCTGCGGGATCGTGCTGGCGGCGTTCGTCGCGACGAACACGATCAGCGAGGAGATCGAGAACAAGACGGTACTGACGATCGTCTCCAAGCCGGTCAGCCGGGCGTCGGTCGTGGTCGGGAAGTACCTCGGGGTCTCGGTCGCGATGCTGATCGGCATCACGATCATGGTGCTGTCGCTGATGTTCGCGATCCAGCACGGGGTGATGTCGACCGCCGCCGACGACGTGGACTGGCCGATCATTCTCTTCGGCGGGCTCGCGCTGCTGCTCTCGCTGGGTCTGGCGAGCTTCGGCAACTTCATGTACGGCTGGTCGTTCCCGCAGACCGCGGTTCTGACGCTGCTGCCGCTGACCATCCTGGCGTACGTGCTCAGCGTGTTCTTCACGCCGGACTGGGAGATCCAGAGCCCGGCGGAGGAGTTCAAGCCGCAGGTGACGCTCGCGGCGCTCTCGATCGCGGTGGCGCTCTTGGTGATGACCTCGGTCGCGGTCGCGGCCTCGACCCGGCTCGGCCAGGTGATGACGATCGTGGCCTGCCTCGGGGTGCTGGTTCTGGGGCTGCTCACGAACCACTTCCTCGGGCGGCACGCGTTCCTGAACGAGCCCTTCGGATCGATCGCGACCTCGACGCCGGTCGAGCCGACGCACGATGGGCTCCGCCGGGTCGGCGACGAGTACCGGATCCGCCTGGAGGTGGCGTCGGAGCGTGAGATCCGCGTCGGCGACCCGTTCTACTTCGCGCCGGCGCCGAACGGCGTCGGGATGGTCACGCCGGGGTTCGACGCGCCGGCCGAGGGCACGGACCTATCGAGGGACGTCTTCGGCCAGGAGGTCGCGCCCGCGCTGGTCGTGACCCGGGTCGAGGGGAGCACCTTGACCGTGCGTCAGGTCGGTCGCACCGCGGTGCCGATCTCCCGGGCGCCGGAGCGGGGCGACTGGTGTTTCACAGAGCCGCAGGAGACCCGGCCGGTCGCGCTGGTCGCGTGGGCGCTGGTGCCGAACATGCACGCGTTCTGGCTCGTCGACGCGGTGACGCAGGTGAACCCGATTCCCGCGAGCCACTTCGCTCTGGTGCTGCTCTACGCGGGCGGGCAGATCGTGGTGTTCCTCGGGGCCGCGGTGCTGCTATTCCAAGACCGCGACATGGGCTGAGTCGGAGGGCCGAGTCGGGGGGCTGAGTCGGGCTGGTCGAGACACCGTCTCAGCGGGGCGCGGCGATGGCCTTCGCGTAGGTGCGGACGACCTTCTCGGCGGCGCCGTCCCAGGTGAGCGCCCGGAGCTCCATCGGCCCGTGCTCGCGGAGCGTCTGGCTGAGCGGGGGGTGGCGGAGCACGGCGACGATCTTGTTGGCCATCTCGTCGACGTCCCAGAAATCGACCTTCAGGGCGTGGGTCAGAACCTCGCTGACGCCCGACTGCTTGCTGATGATCGCGGGCGTGTCCTGCTTGATCGCCTCGAGCGCGGCGATGCCGAACGGCTCGGAGACGCTCGGCATGACGTAGCAGTCGGCCATCTGATAGACGCGATCGACGTCGCCGCCGCGGAGGAAGCCGGTGAACAGCACCTTGTGCCCGATGCCGAGGCTCGCGGCGTGCTCGATCATGCGGACGGCCATGTCGCCCGAGCCCGCGACGACAAACTTGACGTTGTCCACCTTCTCGAGCACGCGGGCTGCGGCACGCACGAAGTACTCGGGGCCCTTCTGCATGGTGATGCGGCCGAGGAAGAGGACGATCTTGTCGTTCGATTCGATCTTCGAGCCGTCCCTCGGCTGGTGGCCGTTGCCCTCGACGCCGTTGTAGCAGACGTCGGTGCGGGCCTCGTCGCCGCCGTAGCGGGAGAGGGCGAGCTCGCGCGTCAGCTTGGAGACGACGATGATCCGGTCGGCGGCGGTGATGCCGGCCCGCTCGATGTCGTAGACCGCCTGGTTGATGTTGTTGCCCGAGCGGTCGAACTCGGTGGCGTGGACGTGGGCGACCATGGGCTTGCCCGAGACGGCGCGGACCGCCAGCCCGGCGGGGTAGGTGAGCCAGTCGTGGGCATGAACGACGTCGAACTCGAGCGTGCGGGCCAGCCCCGCGACCATCTCGGCGTAGCGGGCCGCGTCGCCCATCAGGTCCCGCCCGTACTGGCTGTTGTCACGTCCTAGGGCCTGCGCGGCGGCGATCGCCGAATCGAGCGGGCCGGCGGCGGGTCGCGGGTCGGCGTCGCCCGCGTCCGCGGGTTCCTCGGCGCCGGCGTCGATGAGCCGCCCGAGGGTCTCAGCGGACTGGGTCGGGATGCCGCCGAGAGGGCCTCCGCGCCCGGACCTCGCCAGCGCTCGGACGAGCTCGCCGAGGCGTTGCGCCTCGGGCGTCCCGGCGGCCTCGAGCCCGCCGTCATAGCTGCTCTGGAACGGTGCCTCGACCGGAAAGAACCGCGTGCCCGGGGCGCCGGGCTCCGCGGGGCTCGCGCTCGAGGGCGTCGCGGCGGGATCACCCGCGAGCGGGGTGGGTCCCTCGAACGGGTCCCCGAGTGTCACGTTGCCGGTGCGCCGGCCCTGGAGAAGCTCGGCGATCGCGTCGGAGCCGTAGAGGGCGACGTGCTCGGCGATGGCGCCGCCGGTCGGTTTCGGGAGAACGTAGAGCACCTGGTGCCCGGCGCGGTTGAGGGCGCGGGTGAGTCCGAACACAGCGGTGCCGAGGCCGCCCGCCATGAATGGCGGGAACTCCCAGCCGAGCATCAGCACTCTCATCGAGCGGCCCTCGCGGGGTGCCCGTTCCAACGGGGCACGCCGGCGGAATCAGTCGTCGTCGCCCGACGCGTCCATGTCGCCGAGCTGCCTGAAGCACGCCTCGTAGGCGAGGAGCACCTTCTTCGTGGTCTCTGGGTCCGATGCGGCGTCCGCGGGGAGCGGGCTCCGGAAGGTGAAGAGCATGTCGTCCGACCGGAAGTGCTCGAAGCTCAGGCTGCCGCCCTCGTAGCCCTGATCGACCAGTTCTTCCTCGACCAGCTCCTCAAGGCTGTCGCCCGAGTGCATGAGATCGGCCTCGATCGACTCGCTCTGCCAGCGGTCGGTCATGACGAGGGCGACGTACGGGGTGCCGGCGTCGAGCTCGAGGCGGTAGGTCGCCGGCTCGGCGGAACCCTGGGCGCGGCACTCGAGCCGACCCTCGGCGAGCTCGATCGAGCCGAAGACGCCCGCGCCCTCGAGCGTGCGGGCGACGTTTTCGAGCAGCTGGCCGAAACCCTGTGCCGTGACGGACATGACGGGTGCTTCCTTTCCCTATCGGGGCGGTCCGATCACCTCTCCTGGCGACGATATCCGTTCTGGGGGCTCTGGTCGCGTCCCGCGCGGGCGCGACCGGTCGACCGGGGGCCGACGGGCCTCTACAGTCGTCGTCCCGCGGCCCTCCGCGGGCCTCATGCCCAGGTGGCGGAATTGGCAGACGCGCTACCTTGAGGTGGTAGTCCGGGCAACCGGGTGGAGGTTCGAGTCCTCTCCTGGGCATTCCTATTTCTGATGCCGGTGCTGGTGTTCATCGAGCCGCCCCGTTCGGGGGCTGGCTCGGACGACCGCGGCGGGGTGCGCCGTTGGGCGCCGCGCGGCGCGGGCGGCATTAAGCCGGTCTGCTGAACCCCCGATAGTCCCCCGGAGGCGAAGTCGCCGTCCGAGGTGCTGCATGACGCGGGTTCTGATCATCGATGATTCCTCGTTCGTTCGTCGCGTCCTCGAGCGGGCGATGTCGCAGCAGATGGACCTCCGCGTGGTCGGCGAGGCGGTGAACGGGCGGGACGGCATCGACCAGATCAAGAAGCTCCGCCCGGACGCCGTGACGCTCGACGTCGAGATGCCCGTGATGGACGGGCTCGCGACGCTGACGGCCATGAAGCAAGAGCTCGGGGAGAAAGCCCCGCCGGTTCTCATGTGCTCGACGCTGACCGCGGAGGGCACGCGCGTGGCGATCGAGGCGCTGCACCGCGGTGCCTCAGACGTGATCGGGAAGGACAGCGCGACGACGCAGGGGGCCGGGTTCCAGGCGGAGCTGGTCTCGAAGCTGCGCGCGATCGCCGCCAAGCGGGTCGCGAGTTGCTCCGGTAACGTTTCCAAAAAGCCTCCGGCGCTGCAGGGTCGCCGATTCGGGGTGCTGATGATCGGGTCGTCGACCGGCGGACCGCCGGTCGTCGAGGAGATGGTCCGTGCCCTGCCGGCGCGCCACTCCGTCCCGGTCGTGGTCGCGCAGCACATGCCCAGCCAGTTCACGGCGAGCCTGGCGGAGCGATTGAACGAGCTGAGCCCGACGAAGGTCGTGCTCGCGAAGCACGGGATGCCGCTCCAGGGCGGGACCGTGTACATCGCCGAGGGCGGCCTGAACACGACGATCGCCGGCGGGCGGACCGCCGCCTCGCTGCAGGTCCGTCCGGCGCCGGCGAGCACGATCTTCAAGCCGAACGTGGACGCGCTGCTCTCGTCGGGCGCCCAGGTGTTCGGGCAGCTGGCCGCGGGGGTCGTCGTGACGGGGATGGGGGACGACGGGTTCATCGGCGGGAGCCAGATCGCCAAGGCCGGGGGGCTCGTGCTGACGCAGTCGCCCGAGACGTGCGTGGTGTTCGGGATGCCCAAGAAGCTCACCGAGACAGGGACGAGCGCGGCGTCGCTGAGCCCGGCTCAGCTGGCGCAGTCGGTCCGTCAGATCTCGGAGTTGGGTCTATCACCCGCCCCGGGCGCGGGGGCGGGTGTGACACGCCGGTCCGCCTAGGGGCGTAACTGCGGGGTGAGTCGCGTTCAGGGCGTCAAGCCGCGGGCCGGGCGAGCCGACGTTGGCCCGGATCGACGGCACTGCCGGGGAGCACACGAATGAGTCAGGCGAATGAGAGCGTGATGGAGGGCGGCATCGACGCGGTGGACGACCAGCAGCTCCAGCTTGTGACCTTCGAGGTCGCCGGCGAGGAGTTCGCGGTGGACATCCTCGCGGTGCACGAGATCAACCGCATGCTCGAGCTGACGCGGGTGCCGCAGAGCCCTCCCGAGATCGAGGGCGTGATCAATCTCCGCGGGCGGATCATCCCGGTGATGGACCTGCGGAGCCGGTTCGGCCTGGCGCCGGGCGAGCGGAACGAGCACAACCGGATCGTCGTGGTGGAGATCTCCGCGCGGGTGATTGGGTTCATCGTGGACCGCGTGCACGAGGTGCTGCGGATCGATCGTGCGATCGTGGATCCGGCGCCGGACATGGTGACCTCGATCGACACGGATTTCATCAAGGGCGTCGGGAAGCTCGAGGATCGGCTCCTGATCCTGCTGGACCTTCGTCGTTTGGTGACTGGCGCGGCGCTGGACGCGGCACCGGCCGCCTCGGCGGCCTGACGGGCGAGGCTGGCGACCGGCGGACGGCCGGGAGCCTCTGACACGGGACTCTTCCATGACCGCATCACGTGTGACGATGAGCGCTCCGCAGTTCAAGCAGCTGAGCGAGATCATCTACAAGCGAGCGGGGATCCACTTCCCCGAGTCGAAGAAGTACATCCTGGAGTCGCGCCTGAGCCAGCGTCTCCGCGAGCTGGATATCGAGGACTTCGACCAGTACATCATGTACCTGACGATGGGCCCGTACCAGTCGGACGAGTTCCAGGAGATGTTCAACCGGGTCACGATCAACGAGACCAGCTTCTTCCGCAACGAGCCGCAGCTGGACGTGTTCGAGAACCACGTGCTCCCGGAGCTGCTCGAGGCCCGGGCGTCGAGCAAGCGTCTGCGGGTCTGGTCGGCGGCCTGCTCGAGCGGCGAGGAGCCGTTCACGCTGGCGATGCAGCTGGACCGGAGCCTGGGCGCCCGTCTTTCCGACTGGACGATCGAGATCCTCGGAACCGACATCTCCGAGAAGGCGCTGAACGTCGCGAACGCGGGCGTCTACAGCGACTACGCCCTGAGGACGACGTCGGACCTGATCAAGAGCCGGTACTTCAAGCAGGTCGGCGCCACCTGGGAGCTGGACCCGAAGATCCGTCAGATGGTGCGGTTCGAGCTGCACAATCTGAAGGACCGGCTCGCGGCGAAGCGCCACGGCACGTGGGACGTGATCTTCTGCCGCAACGTCATGATCTACTTCGACGACGAGATGAAGCGTCAGGTCGTCGGGACGTTCTTCGATCAGCTGGCCCCGGACGGGACGCTGTTCATCGGTCACTCCGAGTCGATCCGCGAGGTCGGGACTCAGTTCGAGGCGCTCTCGGTGCCGCAGGCGTTCGCGTACCGGCCGCTGTCGTCGGTCGCGAAGCTGGCGGCGTGAGCGAGAGCGTGGGGGGATGAGATGAGCGAGTTCGACCCGGAGATCATGCAGGACTTCCTGACCGAGTCGGGGGAGCTCCTCGAGCAGCTCGAGGGGGATCTCGTCCAGCTCGAGTCGACGCCGGAAGACCCCGAGCTGGTCAACCAGACCTTCCGAGCGCTGCACACGATCAAGGGGTCGGGCTCGTTCCTCGCGTTGACGAACCTGGTGGAGATCGCGCACGCGGCGGAGACGGCGCTGAACGCCGTCCGCGGCGGCGATGCGTCGATCGACAACGACCTGATGGACATGCTCCTGAGGTCGATCGACACGCTCAAGGTGCAGTTCGACGAGCTGAGCGCCGGCTCGACGGAGCTGACCAAGGCCGAGCTCGACCTCGTCGAGGGCCTGAGCAAGATCGGCGAGGGCGGCGACGCGTCGGCGTCGGCGCCGGCCGGTGGTGACGCGCCCGCGGGAGCGGACGACTCGGCCGGGCGGCCGCTCGCGCTCGACTCCAGCAAGATGGACCTGCTGGAGCACTTCGTGGCGGACCTGGACGCCCAGCTGGAGGCGTTCGGCACGCACATCGACGAGCTGGGCGACGAGTCGACGAGGAGCGCCGCGGCCGACAACATCGCCGATGTGCTCCAGGAGCTCGACGCGACGGTCGACTTCTTCGAGTTCGACGCGATGCTCGAGATCACGCGCGCGGTCGGGGCGGCGGCGTGCAACGCGCCCGGGCTCGACGGCGCGATGCTCGAGCAGTTGCTCCCGCGGCTCCGCGCGACGCGGGTCGTGCTCCGCCGTCAGCGCGACGGGCTGGCCGAGTCGAGGTACTTCGAGCCGTCGATGGGCTCGATGATCGAGCGCATCGCGTCGCTCGCCGACGGCGTGATGCCTGACGGGGCCGAGCTGCCGGACGGGGCGTCGGACGAGGACGTCCTCGCGCACGACGGATTCGACGACGGGTCGGACGACGGGGCGCCGGAGGGGACGATCGAGGACCCGAGCGCCGCACCAGCACCCGTCGGAGACGCCGGCCCGGCCGATCAGGGCGGGCCCGACCCGCGTCAGACGGGATCGCGCGGCGCGCCCGCGGTCGAGCAGACGATCCGGGTCGAGGTCGGCCGGCTCGAGTCGCTGATGAACCTCGTCGGTGAGCTGGTGCTGCAGAAGAACCGGATCGGCGAGCTCGCGGGGCAGGTCGTCTCGTCGTCGGACTCCGACGCCGAGCTGGTCGAGAACATGGAGACAACCTCGGCGGCGCTGGACCGGGTGACGAGCGATCTCCAGGTCGCCGTGATGCGGACGCGGATGCAGCCGCTGGACAAGCTGTTCGGCAAGTACCCGCGGCTGATCCGCGACCTGGCGCAGAAGACGGGCAAGCAGATCCAGCTCGAGATCGAGGGCGGCGAGACCGAGGTCGACAAGTCGGTGATCGAGGAGCTCGGTGACCCGCTGGTGCACCTGATGCGGAACAGCGCAGACCACGGGCTTGAGCCGCCGGACGAGCGCGAGGCGGCGGGCAAGGGCCCGCAGGGGACGATCAAGCTGCGCGCCGGGCACGAGGGCAACCAGGTCCGGATCGCGATCATCGACGACGGTCGCGGGATCAACCGCGAGAAGGTGGCGGCCAAGGCGGTCGAGCGCGGTCTGGTGACCGAGGCCGAGGCGTCCTCGATGTGCGACGAGGAGGTCTACAAGATGATCTTCCTCCCGGGGTTCTCGACGGCGGACGGTGTCAGCGACCTTTCGGGTCGCGGCGTCGGGATGGACGTCGTGCGGACGAACATCGAGCGGATCAAGGGGACGATCACGATCTCGAGCACGCCGGGGCAGGGGAGCCGGATTGACATCTTGATCCCGCTGACGGTCGCGATCATGCCGGCGATGATGGTCCGTGTCGCGGGCGAGACGTACGCGATCCCGCTCGGGAACATCACGGAGATCGTGCGTCCGGACTCGACCCAGCTCTCGACGATCATCGAGAGCAAGGTGATCCGCCTGCGCGACCAGGTGCTGCCGCTCGCCGACGCGCAGGAGCTGCTGAACGTGCCGTTCGACGAGCGCGAGGAGAGCCACCTGGCGGTGATCCTGACGAACCACGACAAGGCGGTCGGCATGCTGGTGAGCGGCGTGCTCGGCCAGCAGGAGATCGTCATCAAGCCGCTGGAGGGCGTCGACCACAGCGGGCCCGTGTCGGGCGCGACCGTCCGGAACGACGGCGGCGTCAGCCTGATCATGGACGTCACGAAGATCATCAATCGGTCCGAGTAAGTCACCGTCAACGCAAGCCGGAGCTGCGCATCATGGATCCCAACCTGATCACACCGTTTGTCTCGAGCGTCCAGAACGTCTTCTCGACGATGCTGCAGCTCCCCGTCACGACCGGGGAGCCGCACCTGCACCAGGAGTCGGGCCCGAGCCACGACGTCTCGGGGATCATCGCGATGAGCGGTGAGGTGATCGGCTCGGTCGTTCTGTCGTTCCCCGAGGAGGTCGCGGTAGCGATCGTCGCGAACTTCTGCGGCGAGAACCTCGACCCGAAGGACTCGGACTTCGCCGACGCGGTCGGCGAGCTGGTGAACATGGTCTCCGGGGGTGCGAAGGCGCTCTTCCCCTCGAACAAGGCCGTGTCGATCTCGACGCCGAACGTCGTCGTCGGAGCGGGTCACCACATCGCGCGGGCGAAGGACATCCCGTGCGTCGCGATCCCCTGCCAGTCGGACTGCGGGGATTTCACCATCGAGGTTGGCCTGCGTGACAACCACGAGGCGGCCGGGGCGGGCGCGGGCAACGCGGCCGCGAGCGCTTGAACCAGTCACCGTGGAACCCATGGAGCGATAAGCCATGAAGGTCATGCTGATCGACGACTCGAAGACGATGCGGAACATCCAGAAGTCGGTGCTGAAGCAGCTCGGCTTCGAGGAGCTTGAGGAGGCGTGCGACGGGCAGGACGCGCTGTCGAAGATCGGCGCGTTCAAGCCGGACCTGGTCCTCGTGGACTGGAACATGCCGGTGATGGACGGCCTGACGTTCGTCAAGCAATACCGCCAGCAGAACAAGACGACGCCGATGATCATGGTCACGACCGAGGCGGAGAAGTCCCGCGTCATCGAGGCGATCAAGGCGGGCGTGAACAACTACGTGGTGAAGCCGTTCACGCCGGACGTGCTGCAGGCGCGGATCAACGAGACGCTCGAGAAGGCCGGCATGAGCGCCTGACCGGCGGTCCCCGCCTCCGATCGGCGGTTCTCGATGTCCGACACGCTCCACAGCCAGGTCCGGTTCCTGCACGACGAGGCGAAGGTGACGCTGCGCCTGCGCCTGGAGGCCGGCTACGACCCGCGCGACGTGACCGAGTCGACGCTGCGCGCTCTGCTCACCGAGAAGAGCGTGGCCGACTCGACGATCGTCGGCGACGGGATCTCGTCGCTGGTCTCGAAGGCGGCCGGCGAGCCGGGCGAGACCCACGAGGCCACGGTCGCCGAGGGACAAGCCGCGGTCGACGGCAACGACGCCCGCTTCGTTTTTGAGGACGCGGTCGAGGAGAAGCTCGAGCGCATCCGCGAGCGCGAGCAGGCCGCTCGCACCAGGAACAACGTCGCGCCGGGCGGGGCTGAGCGTGACCGCAAGGGCGGGGGCGGCGAGGACGAGTCGGATTTCGATTTCTACAACGATTCGGCGTTCGTGATCGTCGCCAAGGGCGACAAGATCGGCAAGCTCGAGCCCGCCACGACCGGCGAGGACGGGCAGGACGTCTACGGCGCCGTGCTGGCCGCCAAGGGCGGGAAGTCGACCTCGCTCGACATCAAGCGGTCGGTCCGCGTGACAGAGAACGGCGTCGCGGTCGCGGCGGTTGCCGGGCGGCTGTACTTCGACGGGAGCGAGCTGCGCGTCGACGAGACGCTGGAGATCCCGGGAGCCGTCGACTTCTCGACCGGCAACATCGACTTCCCCGGCAACGTCAGCGTCGGCGGCGGCGTCAAGGACAACTTCGTCGTCTCGAGCCGCGCCGATGTGAGCATCCGCGAGCTGGTCCAGGCGTCGACGCTGAAGGTCGACGGCGACCTGCACATCGAGGGCATGGCGGGCCGCGACATGGGCACGATCGAGACGCGCGGGAGCCTCCGTGCGCGGTACCTCGACGGCGTGCAGGCCTCGGTCGGCAAGCACCTCGAGGTCACCAAGGAGATCAGCGGGGGCGAGGTCCGCGTGATCGGACGCGTCGAGTCACCGGCGGCGGTGTTCCGGGGGGGCCGGCTGTTCGCCGGGCAGCGCATCGAGCTCGGGCAGCTCGGAGGCGAGGGCGAGGTCGAGACCGAGGTCTACCTCGGCTGCATCGAGGAGCTCGAGCGCCTGCTCGCGCCCATCGCCGAGATGGCCTCCAAAATCACGGAGCGCCGCGACGAGGCGGGCGGCTTCGTGAAGACGCTCGAGCAGCAGGCCAACCCGAAGACCGCGTCGGGCCGAAACGCCATCGAGATGCTTGCTTCCCTGCAGTTCGTTATGGACACGTCGATGACGCAGCTGAAGCAGTTGTCCGCGGGCGTCGGCACCAGCGCGGCCGCCATCCGCCAGAGGACGACGACCTGCCTCGCGGTCAAGCGCACGATCTTCCCGGGAACGGCGGTCTACATGCGCGGCTGGCAGGCGACCTTCCGCCAGCCGCTGAAGGGCCCGGTCCTGTTCGAGTTCGACTCGAACAACCGCCCGATCGCCCGGCTCGGCACCTCGGGGGACGCCAAGCCCCTCGACGAGGTCTGCACCCTCGTGAGCGATGACTCGCTCGCCCGGCTGGACGTGCTCGACCGGATCGCGGACGAGGCGGCCTGAGGGCCCCCAGGGCCGCCCGGGAAAAAAGCAGACTCGATTCGCGCGAACCGATTGGCGGGGGACCCTCGAACCGGACAGAATCGGTGATGGCCCAAGCCGAGAACCCGCGCCGATCCACCGTCGCCCCGCTTCCCCTCCTGATCGCCGCCGTGGCCGTGGTGTCCGCCCTCTGCCTCGGCGCGGCCCAGCCGGACCCCGAGCCGGAGCCGCCGCCCGCCTCGTCGGGCGACGAGTTCTTGCTCGACCCGCGTGACGAGCCCGAGGACGAGCACCGGATCGCGCTGCGGTCGGGTGTCGAGCTGGAGGGCGTGATCACCCGGGAGAACGCGCTGGAGGTTGCGCTGCGGACCGGGGGGACCGAGGCCGTCGTGCCCCGTGTCCAGATCGCCTTCATCGAGCCGCTCGCGCCGGTCACCGATCGCTACACCGCGCGCCGGCGCGTGATCGACGCGTCCGATTCCGCGTCGATGGTGCTGCTGGCCGAGTGGCTGCGTGACCGCGGTGCGTTCTTTACGGCCCAGCAGGAGGTCGAGCGGGCGCTGCGGGTCGACCCGATCAACGGGGACGCGCGCCGGCTTGCCCGCTGGCTCCGCGCCCAGATCGGCATGATGGAGCGTGCCCGCGAGCGCGATTCGCGGACCGACGAGACGCCGGAGGGCCCGGCGGGCGGGTCGGGGCGATTCCCGCTGCTCAGCCCCAGCGAGGTGAACCTGATCCGGGTCTGGGAGATCGACCTGCGCGACGCGCCCGAGGTCATCGTGCCCCGAACCGTCGCGGAGGCATTCGTGGAGACCTACGCGGGCCTGGAGGGGATCCCGCGGGACGAAGCCGGGCGGCGTGAATTCCTGCAACGCCCGGGGCTCGAGCTCTTGTCGCTGATGTTCCGTCTCCGCGCCCGGGATTTCTACGGGCAGGTGCGTGTCGTCCGCGACCCGCCGGCGCTGGCGACGTTCCGGCGCAGCGTGCACCGGATGCTTCTGAACGGATGCGCGACGAACCGCTGCCACGGCGGCGCCGAGGCGGGGCGGCTCCGCCTCGCGACGCGGAGCAAGAACTCCGACCAGACGGTCTATACCAATTTCTACTTGCTCGACAACGCGACGCTGCCCGACGGGACCCCGCTGATCAACTACGAGGATCCGGAGCGATCGCCGCTGCTGCACTTCGGCCTGCCGCGCGAGTTCTCGGATCACCCGCACCCGCGCGTGGTCGCCCCGGGGACACGGGCGAGGGATTGGCGGCCGATCTACCAGAACAAAGAGGACCCGCGTTTCGAAGAGGCCGTCGAGTGGATCCGCGGGATGTACAGCCCGCGGCCCGAGTACGGGCTCGCGTACGAGCTGCCCGGTCAGGACAAAACGTCCGAGCCGGTCGAGCGGCGTGACCGTTGAAGCACGGCGCACCGACCCGGCCAGAGCCCGACTACCCGGCTCGGCCCGTCGACCTCCTCCCGCGCGGGGATCGGCCTCTGGGGCTACAGTGCCCGCCGGGCCGGGCCCCAGCAAGGGCCGGGCGTCCGACGGCCGCGGACGCGAGGGAGACGCCCCGGGGCGGCGTCGGTCGCCGGCGGGGCCTGACCCAGATGATGGAGCGAACGGCATGAGAGCGCACGCTCGGGGAATCTTGTTCTTCACGACCACCGGGCTCCTGCTCGCGGGCTGCGACGGCGGCGACGCTGCCAGACGGGACCTGAGCGGAGCGGCGACTCGTCTGTCGGCCTTCGCCAGCGAGGCCCAGCCGGAGGCCGGGTCGTACCGGACGATCGCCACCGAGCTGGCCGACGCGCCCGAGCGTGTCGAGCCGCAGGCCGTGCTCCTCGAGGGGATCGCCAAGCGGCACGCCGCGACGCCGCTCATCCCGGATCTGCGTCGCGCGGTGAGCGATGCCGAGCTGGTGCTGTCCGACATCCGCAACGCCGCACGCTCCGTGAACGTGCACCGCGTCGAGGCCGAGGCTCTCGAGAACGCGAGCACCGCGGACCTGACCGGCTCGCTGCGGGCGCGGATCACCGAACGCGAGGGAGAGATCGCCCGGTTCGAGCGCGAGAGCGGGCGTAGGTCCGAGGAGATCCAGGAGCTCGAGTCGCGAGAGGCGGAGATCCTCGGGCGGGTCGCCCGCGCCCGCCGCGAGGCGGACGAGATCCGCTCGACTCTGCTCGGCCGCTCGGCGGTCGAGATGGCGGAGCGGGCGCCGCGCATCCAGGAGCTCGAGTCCGACGCGGCGTCGTTCGAGCGCCAAGCCGGCGAGCTGCGGGCGCAGATCTCGGTCCTGCTCCCGGAGCGTGAATCGCTGCTCGCGCAGCTCCGTCGCGCGGAGGCGCAGGTCCGGCTGCTCGAGGATGGCATCGCCCGCGCTGCGCAGCTGGACACGGACCGATCGGCCGAGGCTCTCGATCATCGCGAGGCCGCGTCGTCCGGCCTCGCGACGGTGCGATCCAGGGCCGACGAGCTCTCGGCGTTGCTGCAGGAGCGGGTCGTCGCGATGGCCGAGGAGATCCTCTCGGAGCTGGGCCGCGCGAGTTCACGAACCGGGCGGGCATCTCGCGAGGATGTCACGGCGCCGTTCATCCAGCTCGAGACGACGTTCCGGCGCGCGGACGCCGCGAGCGTCGCCAACGACGCTCTGATCTCGATCGCGGCCGAGCTCCGTCTCGCGTCCGAGCGACTCGGACCGGACGGCTCCGTGCTCTCCGGCCTCGCCGATCGGCTCGACGAGTCGCGTTCGCAGATCGACATCACCTATCGGCAGTCGTACCTCGACGCCACCAACGCGGCGTCGCGGATCCGCGGCTCCGACACCCTGCGACTCTCGGTCGATCGCCTGATCGAGATCTCTGGGGGGAACAACTGAGCGTGGCGAGCGAGATCAGGACAGCTTCGCGCGTAGGCCCAACGCTGCCCGAGGTCGTGCAGAACCTCGCGACGCCGTCGACGCCGGCGACCGGCACCGTTCGCGCAACGCGGATCTGCACGAGGTCGAAGAAGGCGGCGGGCTGGGTGCGGCACGTCGAGATCGACGTCTCCGGGACGCCGCTCGCCGGCCGGTTCCGCGCCGGCCAGTCCTTCGGCGTGCTCCCGCCCGGGGAGGGCGCCCGGGGCAAGCCGCACAAGCTCCGCCTCTACTCGATCGCGAGCCCGACCGCGGGCGAGGACGGGGAGGGCGGCGTGCTCGCGACGACGGTGAAGCGGCTGATCGACGAGCACTGGGACGACCACACGCTGTACCGCGGCGTCGCCTCCAACTACCTCTGCGACCTGAAGGAGGGCGACGAGGTCGCGGTCACGGGCCCGGCGGGCAAGCGGTTCCTGCTCCCGGGAGACGCCGCGGCGCACGACTACGTATTCTTCGCGACCGGGACCGGGATCGCTCCGTTCCGGGGCATGCTCGGCGACCTGGCGGCGGGCGGGTTCCCGTCGAGGGCCACCCTCGTTATGGGACCTTACGAGTCGGACCTGCTCTATCACGATGAGCTGACCGCGCTGAGCTCCGAGCAGGCTGGATTCCGCTATGTCACGGCGCTGAGCCGGCAGCCCCAGACGATCCACGAGGGTCCGGCGAGCCTCTACGTGCAGGACCGGCTGCTGCACGACCCGCACGCGGGGCACGCCGACAGCCTCTCGAACATGCTGAAGAGCCCGCGCACGCTGGTCTATGTCTGCGGGATCGCGGGCATGGAGCTCGGCATCTTCCGTCGGCTCGCCGAGACGCTCCCGCCGGAACAGCTCGCCGAGTACCTGGAGGTCTCGCCCGAGGCCGGCGACCCCGAGGCGTGGACGCGCCGCATGATCAACCGGCAGATCAAGCCCACGAAGCGTGTTTTCCTCGAGGTGTACTGAGCCGGCACACCGAACAGACGCACCCGAGCCCCCCGCACCGCCACCCACCGAGGCCAGAACCTTGCGACCTCTCCGAACATCGCTCACGATCTCGCTCGCCCTGCTCGCGACCGGGCTCTCGACCAACGCCCAGGGCCAGGTGGGCAACATCGGCCGCGACGTGATCGGCGCGACCTCCATCGGCGACAGAGAGCGCACGGTGATCCAGGACGCCGTCGACAATCGGCGCGACGCGCTCCTCTCGGGCGATTGGTCGCGCTATCGCGGTGCCCGCGACGCGCTGCTCGACACGCTGACCGGGCGTGGCGTGACGGTGGCCTACCGGCAGACTCTGACCGAGATCCTGCTGCCGGTGGCCGAGCAGATCCCGCAGGCCGGACCGTCCGGCGAGAGCTGGCCGCGGATGGCGCCGCTCCGGATCGCGGGCGACCTCGCGACGACGACCTCGGTCGATCGCGTCGTGCTGCCGGCGCTCGCGGCCCCCGAGCCGGAGGTGCGTTACTTCGCCCTCACGGTCGCCGGCAAGGTCTTCCAGTCGATGGGCGCGTCGCCCGCCGTCGCGGCCCCGACGGCCCGCCGGCTCGTGGAGGCGGCCGGCCTGCAGCTGGCCTCGGCGGAGGACCCGCTGATCGCCGGCGCGGCAGCGCAGGCGCTCGAGGTCGCGACGCGAGTGTCTCCCGACCTGGTGCCCGGCGTCGCGACGCTCGCGATGGGCGAGCTCGGGAACGGCGCCGCTTCGCGGATCGAGCGTCATGCGGGGACCTTCGCCGCGGGCGAGTTCGAGGCCGTGGTCCGAACGGCGGGCATCCTGCGCAACATCATGGCCAACCGGGCCGCTCCGGTCGGCCTCGAGCAGGCGGTCGCGGCGACGAGGCTCGCGGCCCATCTCGCGGCGCTCTCGATCGGCGTGGCTCGCGCGGACCGGGACACGGCGGTCACGCTCGCGACCTCGGCCGAGCTTCTGATGGGGTTCGCTACCGCGCGCGCGAACCAGCAACAGACGCTGCAGATCGCTCAGAGCATCCGTGACGGCGAGTTCAATGATGCGAGGATCGCCGTCGAGCAGTTGGTCGGCGCGGGTGGGACGCTCACCCGCGAGCCGTTCGAGCTCGACGCCATCGACCTCCCCTAGAGCTCATCGAGCGGAATGAGCTCGCGTTCTTTCGGTGGCTCGTTCATCACGCGGCCGGTGATGAACCAGTACAGCGGCATCAGCACGCCGATAAACGCGTAGATCCACCCGGCGGAGGTCACCCATAGCGACCCGCGGAACGCGACGGCGAGCGAGATCGAGGCCGCGCCGACCGCGATGTACACGCCGAATGCGCCGAACTGGGCCTTGGTGAGGAACCGCTCCCTCGCGTCGAGCCCGAGCACCTCGCGCTTGCGCCAGGCGTGCCAGGTCAGCAGGCATAACACGGCGTGCATGGCGATGTAGCCGGCGGACATGACCGCGAACATCACCGAGAGGTCGTTCGGCCCTGAGATCGGGGGCGTGTACACGCTCGTCCGCAGCGGCGGGATGAAGTACGCGAAGAAGATCGTGAACATGAACTTGAGCGGGAAGACGTAGATCATCAGGACGGCGACGAGCGCCCCGCTGAGGAACTTGGTCGGGCCGTCGTCGAGGCCGTAACGCTGGCTGAACTCGACGTGAGCGGTCCAGAAGAGCATGACGATCGAGAGACAGACGACGAACGCCGGGACGCCGCGGAGCAGGTCGATCATGCCCGCGTAGGTCCGCGGCAGATCGTCCTGGGCGAGCGCGAGCATTGCGACGACGAACGCGAACCCCGCGTCCACGAACGTCTCGAGCCGTGTCATCTCCCGCCCGCGGAGGCGGAAGCCCTGGCCATCGACGAGCTTCCCGGGGCGGACGAGCGATCGGACCATCCGACCAGTCAACCACCGGACGGCGGCGGAAGCAAGCCGCTCAGCTCTTGGGGGCCCGCCGCTCCTCGAAGCTGGCGCCTCGGAGGACGTCGAAGCTGACGAAGTCGCCGACCTCGAAGTCGCTGGCGCGCTGGCGCGAGTCGGTCAGGCGGCAGACGATCGGCATGCCCGCGTTGACGGTGATCGTGTTCGCCGCCGGCTCGGTCGCGACGACCGAGCCCTGCACGCGCCGGGGTCGCCCGAACACCGGCTCGACGTAGCGGCCCCCGCTGCTCACGACGTCGACACGCTTGGCCTCCGCCCGGATCACGCCCTCGACCCGCTTGCCCTCGAGACGGGTCACCTCGCCCACGGGCCGCAGGTGCAGCCGGTAGTCGGTGTTGTAAAACGAGAGCACAACGAAGGCCGGCGTCGTGGCCGTGGCGACGATCCGCTCTTCGAGAACGCCTCGCGCGACGCCCGCGGGCGTCTTCGATGTCGGTGCGGGGTGCAGCATGGGCCGATGGTACGGCCAAAGATCTCCTCCGGTGAGCGCCCGCGACGACAGCCCGGATCCCGCCGCAACGGCCCGCCCGAGGCTCGCGGTGCTCAAGGTGGGCAGCGCCGTCATCGCCGGACCTTCGGGCCTCGACCGGCCGACGCTCGGACGCATCGCCCGCGACATCGCCGGGGCCCGGGCCGCGGGGGCCCGGGTCGTGCTCGTCTCCTCCGGGGCGGTGGCCTGCGGGCTCGCCGAGGTCGCCCCGCACGCGAGCGACCCGGCCCGCCTGAGCATCGCCGATAGGCAGGCCGCCGCCGCGGCCGGCCAGTCGCGCCTGATCGCCGGCTGGGCCGACGCGCTGGCGCCCCACGGGATCGTGCCGGCCCAGGTCCTGCTGACGGCCGACGACATCGACTTCCGGGCCCGTTTCGTCAACGCCCGGCGCACGCTCGCGCGGCTGCTCGACCTCGGGCTGCTGCCGGTCGTCAACGAGAACGACTCGGTCGCGTTCGACGAGATCAAGCTGGGCGACAACGACCGCCTGGCCGCGCTGGTCGGGGCGCTGGCCGACGCGGACCTTCTGGTCCTGCTCTCGAGGGCCGACGGGCTGCGGCGCGGCGGCCCGGAGGGCCGGCTGATCGAGGAGATCACGGACTTCGACGAGGCGGCTTCGCACGCCACCGACGAGCGGTCGCCGGTCGGCACCGGCGGCATGCGCTCGAAGCTCGAGGCGGCGCGCACGGCGTCGCAGATGGGCATCGAGGTCGTCATCGCGGGCGCTCGAGCCGAGTCGCCGCTCGCGCGGGCGCTCCGCGCCGAGCCGGTCGGAACGCGGGTCATGCCGCCGGCCTCGGCCCCGCCGCACGCGGCCCGGAAGCGTTGGATCGCGCACGCGCTGGTCCCCAGAGCAACGCTGACCGTGGACGAGGGCGCCCGGACTGCCATCGAATCGCGCGGCGCGAGCTTGCTGCCCAGGGGCGTCGTGGGCATCGACCCCGCGGACGTGCCGCCCGGGACCGCGGTCGATGTGCGCACTCCGGGCGGCGGGCCGTTCGCGCGCGGGCTCATCGCGTACTCGGGCGGCGAGATCCAACGCATCCGCGGGCTCCCGACCGACGGCATCGAGGCGGCGCTCGGCTACCGCACGGCCGACGAGATCATCCACCGCGACGACATGATCCTGCTGCGAGACACGCGCATATGAATCCCGCGACCGGCGAGACACCGATCCAGGCCGCCGCCCGCGCCGCGCGCGCGGCCTCCCACGCGGTCGCCATTCTCCCGGCCGAGACCAAGGACGCGGTGCTCCGCGGTCTCGCCGATCGGATCGCCGCGAACGCCGGCGAGATCTTGGCCGCCAACGCCGAGGACGTGGCCGCCGCCCGCGCCGCCGGCGTCGCGACGCCGAAGCTCCGACGTCTGGAGCTCTCGGACGAGTCGCTCGCGCAGGTCTCGGAGGGCCTACGCCAGATCGCCGCGATGCCCGACCCGGTCGGGGCCGTCACCCGGTCGTGGCGGACCGCGGACGGGCTCGAGGTCGAGAAGCGCCGCACGCCGCTCGGCGTGATCGCGATGATCTACGAGGCCCGCCCGGCCGTGACCATCGACGCCTTCGCGCTGTGCTTCAAGGCCGGCAACGCCTGCCTGCTCAAGGGCGGACGCGAGGCCGCGCGCAGCAACGCGGCGCTCGCGGGACTCGCGCGGGCGTCGCTCGAGGCCCACGCCTGCCCGGCGGACGCCATCACCGCGATCACCACGAGCGACCGAGACGAGATCAAGCGCCTGCTCGCGATGGACGACTGCATCGACCTGGTGATCCCGCGCGGCGGGAAGACGCTCATCCGCTTCGTCGCAGAGAATTCCTCCATCCCCACCGTCCAGCACTACCACGGCGTCTGCCACATCTACGTCGATCGGGCGGCCGATCTCGAGCGCGCCCTCGACGTCGTCGTGACCGCCAAGGTCTCGGCGCCGGCGACCTGCAATGCGCTGGAGTGCGTGCTGGTGCACGAGGCCGTCGCGCCGGCGTTCGTGCCCGAGCTCGCCGAGAGTTGCGCGGACGCCGGGATCGAGATCCGAGCGAGCGAGCGCCTGCGAGCGCACGCGCCCGCGGCGGATCTCGTCGCGGCCTCCGTCGAGGACTTCGGGCACGAGTTCCTTGATCTCGTTCTTGCCGCGGACACCACGCCGTCGATCGACGCGGCGATCGAGCACATCCGGCGACACGGATCGTCGCACACCGACGCGATCCTGACCGAGGACGCCGGGGCCGCGGAGCGGTTCGCGCGCGAGGTCTCGAGCTCGTGCGTCCTGGTGAACGCCTCGACCCGGTTCAACGACGGCTTCTCGCTCGGGCTCGGCGCCGAGATCGGCATCTCGACGCAGCGCGTGCACGCGTTCGGGCCGATGGGCCTGGAGCAGCTGACGATCGAGCGTTTCGTCGCGCGCGGCGAGCACCACACGCGGTGAGGATGGAGCCCGCGGGCCCGACTGCCTAGAATGATTCTAAAATAGCGGAACGAGCACGAGCTGGCGAGAATGCCCCGAGAGCCGAACCGGAGACCCCCGCATGCCCGACCAGAAGATGATCGCACACATCAACGGACTCGTCGCCGACGCGACGGTGATCTACTTCAAGCTGCACAACTACCACTGGAACCTCCGTGGGCCCAGCTTCTTCACGCTGCACGACAAGTTCGAGGAGCTCTACAACGAGTGGGCCGGGACGCTCGACGAGCTTGCCGAGCGGGCGTTGAGCCTGGGCGGCCACCCGCCGCTGAATCTGAAGCAGTGCCTCGAGCTGACAGTGATTAAGGAGGAGACCGAGATCCTCCCGGCCGAGAAGATGGTCGCGCAGACGCTCGCCGACTTCCATCAGGCGCGTCATCGCATGAAGGCCGCGAGCGAGTACGCCCAGGAGACCGGCGACAAGACGACCGAGAACATCCTCGACGGGTTCATCGACAGCCTCGCCAAGCACGACTGGATGCTCGGCGCCTTCATCGACCGGGCGGTCAGCCAGGACTGATCGCCCCTACAGCGGCGTCGGCTCGAGATCGAAGTAGTCGCGCACGAAGCCGGCGACATCGCCCGACTTGACCAGACGCGTGACCTCGAGCAAGCGTCCGAGGTCCCGACGCCGCTTGTCCGCGATCTCGTCGGCGTCGATCTCTTCGTCGTCCAGCGTGCGGACGTATCGGTACGTGCTGCCGCGCTCCGCCGGGCCCGCCGATTCGATCGCGCCGAGCTTCTCGAGCGTGATGAGCGCGTACTCGACCACCCCGCCGCCGCGTCCGTGGGCGTGCCCCTTGCCGATGACATCGAGGCGCAGGTCGTCGGCGTCGAAGGTGCCGTGCCCCGCGCCGTCGCCGGCGTAGCGGGCCTCGATCACGCTCATGCACTGCACGAGCAGGTCGGGCGACGGGTTCTGCCAGTCGATGAACTGCTGCTGGATCGCGAGGTCCTCCTGGC
This sequence comes from Planctomycetota bacterium, assembly GCA_038521625.1. GTDB lineage: Bacteria > Planctomycetota > Phycisphaerae > Phycisphaerales > UBA1924 > JBCBKP01. Next base: position 193,583 of record JBCBKP010000002.1, on the reverse strand, counting down.
GGTACAGCAGCTCGCAGACGCTCGGCTCGCCGTCGCGTCCGGCGCGTCCGACCTCCTGGAAGTACGCCTCGACGGAGCCGGGCACCTGCGCGTGGCAGATGAAGCGGATGTCGGGCTTGTCGACGCCCATGCCGAAGGCGTTGGTCGCGCAGAGCAGCAGCGGATCATCCGGCGAGCTCTCGATGAAGCGCCGGTACACGCGCTTCTTCTCGCGCGGATCGAGCCGCCCGTGGTAGATCTCGATCTCGTGCACCAGGCCCGCGCGGGCCGCCCGGCGCCGGAGGACGTCGGTCGTGCGCTCCAGGTCCTTGATCAGCGCGAAGTAGGCGATGCCCGTCCCGCCCATGCGCGCGGCGCACGCGATCACGCGATCGGCGACCTCGTCGTCGTCCCAGGCGTCGCGGGCGCGGAGCTGGAGGTTGGGGCGGTCGATCGCCGAGGCGAAGAGCGGCATCTGCGCATCGTCCAGCCCGAGCACCGCGCGGATATCCGCGCGGACCTCGCGCGTCGCGGTCGCGGTGAGCGCGACCGTGCGCGGCGAGCCGAGCTCCCGGCGGAACTCGCCGACGCGCGTGTAGGCCGGCCGCAGGTCGTGCCCCCAGCGGCTGATGCAGTGGGCCTCGTCGACCGCGAGCAGCCCGACACCGCCGGGCACCGCCGCCAGCGCCTCACGGAAAGGCGGCTTCTCCATCCGCTCGGGCGTCGCGTAGATCAGCTCGATCTCGCCGCGTGCGAGCGCCGCGTACCGCTTCTCGCGCTGCCGTTTGTTGAGCGTCGAGTTGACGTACTCGGCCCGCACGCCGCGGTGTTTCAGCGCCGCGACCTGGTCCTCCATCAACGCGATGAGCGGGCTGAACACGAGGCCGACGCCGGGGGGCCCGCCGGCCTCGGCGGCTCGGCGCTGCAGCTCGATCGCCGGGAGCTGATAGCAGAGGCTCTTGCCGCCGCCGGTCGGCATGACCACCAGCGCGTCGCCCGCGCCGTCGAGCAGGCGCGAGACGATCTTGACCTGGAGCGGGCGGAGCGACTCGAGCCCGAACCGCTCGCGGAGGGTGTGGTCGACAGCGTTCATCGGCGGGGATTCAATGCACCATGCCGGTCGATCGCTGCGTGTGCCATCGGGTGATGTTCGCCGAACTCCTGCGGCTGGCCGAGGCCGAGGGGCTCGACCTGGCCGCCCTGGCCGAGCGGACGGGCTGCACGACAGGCTGCGGGACGTGCGAACCCTACATCAGGGCGTCCCTGGCGACGAGCTGTGCCGAGCTGCCCGCGATGTCTCCCGGCCAGCTCGAGCGGTTGATTCTGGCGTCACAGCACGCGCAATCGCCAGGAAGTCCATTGGATCCTGAAGTCTCCTGAGATAAATTGAATGAGACCGAAATGTCCGCTCGATTCTTCGGAAACGAGCGAGGTGGCCGTCCGATCTGCAAGTGTAGATTGGGGTTGCCATGAGTCAGCTGGCCGACGCGGGCGAATACCGCGACAGATCTTGGGAAGCGAAGCAAGGCTTGGCCGTCACCAAGTGCATCTGTTTCGACGCCGAATTCGCGACGATCCGTCGGATCGCGCTGAGCGAGGGCTCCCTGCTCGCGGCGCACAAGCAGACGGGCTTCGGCGCCCGCTGCGGCCTCTGCGTGCCCTACATCCAGTTCATGATGCGGACCGCCGAGACCGACCTCCCGGTGATGTGGTCGTCGGACTTCGAAGACCACGGCATCCCCGCGCCGGCGATCGTCAAGCTCGAGAAGTTCCTCGAGCAGGCCAGCAAGACCTCCTGAGTCGGCACCGCTCCGAATGAAAGACCCGCCCGAGCGCGCTGCCGCGTCCCGGGCGGGTGATCGTTCCGTCGTGCTTCGCCGCGCTCAGAAGCCGGGCGTCGGGTCGCTCGGCTGGTTCTCGGGCTGCTCGGTCTGAGCGCCCCCGACGAGCGCGTCGGCGCCGCCGAAGCCGTCGCGGGGCTCGATCGAACCCATGCTCCCGCCGCCGTTCGCCAGCGCCGGCGCGGCGCCGTAGGCCTCGGCCGCCTCGGCCGCGTCCTCGAGCATGCGGGCCTCGTCGGCCGCGTCGAGCTCGGCGGCCTCGACGAGCGGCTTGACGCGGATCTCCTGGTACGGGCGGAAGCCCGTGCCGGCCGGGATCAGGTGGCCGAGCAGCACGTTTTCCTTCAGGCCGATCAGGTGGTCCTCGGCGCCGCGGAGGGCCGCCTCGGTGAGCACCTTGGTCGTCTCCTGGAACGACGCGCCGGAGAGGAACGAGTCGGACTGGAGGCTGGCCTTGGTGATGCCGAGCAGCAGCGTGCGGCCGGTCGCGGGGCGGGCCCGCTTGACCTTGGCGGGCTCCTTGCCGGCGGCCTCGGCCCGGGCGTTGGCCTCCTTGACGGCCTCGCGGCTGACGAGGTCGTTGACGCGGAGCTCGGTGCCGCCGACCTCCGCCACGCGGACCATCGTCGCCGCGTCGTTGTTCTTCTGGCGGAAGAAGTGCTTGTCGATGATCTCGTGAGGCAGCAGGTCGGTGTCGCCCGGGTTCTCGACGCGGACCTTGCGGAGCATCTGCGCCAGGATGAGCTCGATGTGCTTGTCGTTGATGCCGACGCCCTGGGCGCGGTAGACGTTCTGGACCTCGTCGAGCATGTAGGTCCAGAGGGCCTCCTCGCCCTTGATCCGCAGGATGTCGTGCGGGACCATCGGCCCCTCGGTCAGCGGGTCGCCGGCCTGCACGTAGTCGCCCGCGTGCACGAGGATCGCCTTGTCCGACGGGACGTGGTGGTCCTTCTCGATGCCCGAGTCGCTGATGACACGGATGGTCATCTTGCCCTTGCGCTTGTCTGAGTGCAGCTCGACGCGCCCCGAGATCTCGGACATCACGGCCGGGTCCTTCGGCTTGCGGGCCTCGAAGATCTCGGTCACGCGCGGCAGGCCGCCGACGATGTCCTGGCTGCCCTGGGCCTGGCGCGGCTGGCGGGCGAGCATGTGGCCGGCCTGGATCTCTTCGCCGTCGACGACCTCGAGGCGGGCCTTGGCCGGCAGGAAGTGGAAGTCGAGGATGTTGCCGTCGGCGTCGACGATGTTGACCTGCGGGCGCAGGTCGCCCTTGTGCTCGATCACGACCATCGCCTTGCGGCCCGAGCCGGCGTCCTCCTCGCGGACGGTCTCGCCGACCTCGATGTCGACGAACTTCACCACGCCGGACTTCTCGGCGAGGATCGGCGTGCGGTGCGGGTCCCAGCGGACCAGCACGTCGCCGCGCGCGACCTTGGCGCCGTTCTTGGCGTAGATGAAGCTGCCGTAGTCGACCTTGGTCTTCTCGAGCTCGCGGCCCTTCTCGTCGAGGATGGCCAGCTCGCCGTTGCGCTTCAGCGCGACGGAGGCCTCGTTGCCGTCCTCGTCGGTGACCGGGGCCTCGTTGAGGTCGCGGAGTTCGATCGTGCCGCCGTTGATCGCGCGGTACTCGGTGTCCGAGACCGAGCGGGTGCCGACGCCGCCGGTGTGGAACGTCCGCATGGTCAGCTGGGTGCCCGGCTCGCCGATCGACTGCGCGGCGATGATGCCGACCGCGAGGCCCTCCTCGACGAGCTGGCCCGTCGAGAGGTCCATGCCGTAGTCGAGCACCGAGCAGCCCGACTCGCTCTCGGTGGTCAGCGGGCTGCGGACCATCACCGAGTCAATGCCGAGATCCTCGATCTTCGCCGCGGCCTCCTCGGAGACCATCTGGTTGGTGTCGACGATCACCTCGTCGGTCACCGGGTTGACGACCGGGTTGACGACGACGCGCCCGACGATCTGGTCGGCGAGCGCGACGTCGACCTGCTCGCCCTTGTAGATGGCGCGCTTCATGATGCCGCGCCGGCTGCCGCAGTCGATCTCGCCGACGATCACCGACTGGGCGATGTCGCAGAGCTTGCGGGTCAGGTAGCCCGAGTCGGCGGTCTTCAGCGCGGTATCGGCCAGGCCCTTGCGGGCGCCGTGTGTCGACGAGAAGTACTCGAGGATGTTCAGGCCCTCGCGGAAGTTCGCCCGGATCGGCGTCTCGATGATCTCGCCCGAGGGCTTGGCCATCAGGCCTCGCATGCCCGCGAGCTGCTTCATCTGCGTGATGTTGCCGCGGGCGCCGGAGTCGCTCATCATGTAGACCGGGTTGAGGTACTTGCCGCCCTCGCCGGCCTCGATGTCGGTCTCCGCGCCGGTCTCGTCACGCCGGTCGTGCTTGAGCGTCTCGACGAGCGCCTTGGTCAGCTCCTCGTTGCAGTGGCTCCAGATGTCGAGCAGCTGGTTGTACCGCTCACGCTCGGTGATGATGCCGTTGTCGTAGTTCCGCTCGACGCGCTTCACGCGCTTCTGCGCGGCGTCGAGCAGCTCCTGCTTGCTCTCCGGGATGCGCATGTCGGTCACGCCGAAGCTCAGGCCCGCGATCGTCGACCGCTTGAAGCCGATCTCCTTCATCGCGTCCAGCAGGTCGATCGTCGCCGGCTTGCCCGCGTAGCGGTAGACGTCGTCGATCACCCGGGCGCAGCCCTTCTTGCCGAGCGCGCAGTTGTAGAACGGCATGCCCGGCGCCAGGATGTCGGCGAACAGCAGACGCCCCACCGTCGTGATGATCCGCCGGTTCTCGGGCATCGGCTCGACCGGGCCCTTCTGGCTGGTCACGATCTCAGTGAACTCCGGCAGACGCACGCTGATCAGGTCGTGCAGGTCGATCGTGCCGCTGTCCAGCGCCAGGATCGCCTCGGCCCGGTCCTTGAACCGGGGCACGTCCTTCTCGGTCTTGCCCTCCTGCGGCGTCGTCGTGATGAAGTAGACGCCCAGCACGATGTCCTGCGAGGCCGAGATGATCGGCCCGCCGTTCGCCGGGCTGAAGATGTTGTGCGTCGACAGCATCAGCACCTGTGCCTCGGCCTGCGCCTCGACCGAGAGCGGCAGGTGGACCGCCATCTGGTCGCCGTCGAAGTCGGCGTTGAAGCCGCCGCAGACCAGCGGGTGGATGCGGATCGCGTTGCCCTCGACCAGCACCGGCTCGAAGGCCTGGATGCCCATCCGGTGCAGCGTCGGCGCGCGGTTGAGCAGCACCGGGTGCTGGTGGATGACCTCCTCGAGGATGTCCCACACCTCGGCGTCGCGGCGCTCGAGCATCCGCTTGGCGCTCTTGATCGTGTCGGCGAGCCCGTGCTCCTTGAGCTTGCGGATGATGAACGGCTGGTAGAGCTCGAGCGCGATCTTCTTGGGCAGGCCGCACTGGTGCAGCTTGAGCTCCGGCCCGACCACGATCACCGAGCGGGCCGAGTAGTCGACTCGCTTGCCGAGCAGGTTCTCGCGGAAGCGGCCCTGCTTGCCCTTGATCATGTCGGTCAGGCTCTTCAGCGGCCGGTTGGCCGAGCCGAGCACCGGGCGGCGGCAGCGGCCGTTGTCGAACAGCGCGTCGACCGCCTGCTGGAGCATCCGCTTCTCATTGCGGATGATGACGTCGGGCGCGTTCAGGTCCATCAGCTTCTTGAGCCGGTTGTTGCGGTTGATGATGCGCCGGTAGAGGTCGTTCAGATCGCTGGTCGCGAAGTTGCCGCTCTCCAGCAGCACCAGCGGGCGCAGGTCCGGCGGGATCACCGGGACCACGTCCATGACCAGCCAGACCGGGTCGTTCTCGCTGAAGCGGATCGACTCGACCAGCTTGAGCCGCTTGGCCAGGTCCTTGGTCTTCTGCTTCGAGCGGGTCTCGCGCAGGTCCGTCCGGATCTGCTCGGCCTCCTCGTCGAGGTTCAGCGCGTCGATCAGCGTGCGGACCGCGTCGGCGCCCATCTCGGCCTTGAAGGCGTTGCCGTACTTCTCGACCGCGGTGCGGTAGTCGTCCTCGGTGAGGACCTGCTTGTAGGTCAGCTCGGTGTCGCCCGGGTCGGTGACGACATAGTCCTGGTAGTAGATGATCTTCTCGAGGTCGCTGGTCTTCATCGCCAGCAGCGTGCCCAGGCGGCTGGGCATGCTCTTGAAGAACCAGATGTGCACGACCGGCGCCGCCAGGTTGATGTGGCCCATCCGCTTGCGGCGGACGCGGCTGTGGGTCACCTTGACGCCGCAGCGGTCGCAGATGATGCCCTTGTACTTGGTGCCGCGGAACTTGCCGCAGGCGCACTCGTAGTCGCGCTCGGGGCCGAAGATCCGCTCGCAGAACAGGCCGTCCTTCTCGGGCCGGTAGGTGCGGTAGTTGATGGTCTCGGGCTTCTTGACCTCGCCGTAGGACCAGGCGCGGATGTCGTTGGGCGACGCCAGCGTCACCTTGACCGCCGCGAAGTCGTTCACACGCTCGTACACGCTCTCAGCCATGAGACCTTGCTCCGTCCCCGGGGCCCTCCGCCCCGTCGTGTGTCTTCTCAGTCTTCAAGAACGCCGTAGCTCAGAGAGATCGAATCACAGGAGGCTGCCGCCCTCGAGCTGCTTCTTCTCCAGGCTGATGTTCATGCCCAGGCCCTTCAGCTCGTTGCACAGCACGTCGAACGCCACCGGCATCCCCGCCTCCAGGCGGTTGTTGCCCTTGACCATGCTCTCGTAGATCTTGGTCCGGCCCTCGACGTCGTCCGACTTGACCGTCAGCAGCTCCTGGAGGATGTAGGAGGCGCCGTAGGCCTCGAGCGCCCAGACCTCCATCTCGCCGAACCGCTGGCCGCCCGTCCGCGCCTTGCCGCCCAGCGGCTGCTGGGTGATCAGCGAGTACGGGCCGGTCGAGCGGGCGTGGATCTTGTCGTCGACCAGGTGGTGCAGCTTCAGCATGTACATGAAGCCGACCGTGGTCTTCTGGTAGAACGCCTCGCCGGTGCGCCCGTCGTAGAGCTGGATCTTGCCGCCCTTGGGCATGTGGGCCAGCATCTCGCGCGGGTGCGGCCAGGTGCCCTCGGCCTCGTGGCGCGTCAGCTTGTCGGCGACGAACGTGTTCGCCTCCTCGATCGCCGCGTGGATCTCGTCCTCGGTGGCGCCGTCGAAGACGGGCGTGACGGCCTGGAAGCCCAGGACCTGCGCCGCCCAGCCCAGGTGCGTCTCGAGGATCTGCCCGACGTTCATGCGGCTCGGCACGCCCAGCGGGTTGAGCAGCACGTCCACCGGGAGGCCGTCCTCCATGAACGGCATCTCCTCCTCGGGGACGATCCTGGCGATGACGCCCTTGTTGCCGTGGCGGCCGGCCATCTTGTCGCCCACCGACAGGCGGCGCTTGGTGGCGACGTAGACCTTGACCATCTCGAGCACGCCCGAGGGCAGCTCGTCGCCGCGCTTCATGTGCGCGACCTTCCGCTGCTTCTCGGTCTCGACCGCGACGATGCGCGGCCAGAACTGCTCGTGGTAGACCAGCGCGCTCTCGCGGGCCTCGGCCGAGCCCTTGACCCACTTCTCGCTGAAGGTTTGGATCTGCTCGAGGATGACCTCGGGGATGTCCGAGGCGCCGACCTTCTGGCGGGTCATCGGATCGACCATCTCGGTCCCGACGGCCTCGTTGATCAGCCCGACCATCTCCTTGAACAGGTCGATGGCCTTCTGGTCCATCTCGGCCTCGTAGGTCTCGATGTCCTTCTTGAGCTGCTTCTTCTGCGCCTCGGAGAGGTGGACGCGCCGGCTGAACTTCTTCGCGCCGATCACGATGCCGTCCACGCCCGAGGGCACCTCCAGCGAGTCGTTCTTCACATCCTCGCCGGCGCGCCCGAAGATCGCGTGCAGCAGCTTCTCCTCGGGCGTCAATTCGGTCTTGCTCTTCGGGCTGACCTTGCCGACCAGGATGTCGCCCGGCCCGACCTTCGCCCCGACGCGGATCACGCCGTGCTCGTCGAGGTTGCGGAGCATCTTCTCGCTGACGTTGGGGATGTCGCGCGTGAACTCCTCGCGACCGAGCTTGGTCTCGCGGATCTCGACGTCGAAGCTGTCGATGTGGATCGAGGTGAAGGTGTCGTCCTTCACCATCCGCTCGTTGATGACGATCGCGTCCTCGAAGTTGTACCCGTCGAACGTGTTGAACGCGACGAGCGCCGCCTTGCCGATCGAGAGCTCGCCGAACCGCGTGCTCGCGCCGTCCGCGATGACCTGGCCCTTCTCGACGGCCTCGCCCTTGCGGACGATCGGCTTCTGGTTCTGGCAGGTCCGCTCGTTCAGCCCGACGAACTTGCGCAGGACGTACTCGTCCTTGTTGTCGATCACAATCCGCAGGCTGTCCGCGAACGTCACCGTGCCCGCGTTCTTCGCGCGGACCACCATGCCGCTGTTCACGCCGCAGGGCATCTCCATGCCCGTCGCGACGACCGGCGGGTCGGGCTTGAGCAGCGGCACCGCCTGGCGCTGCATGTTCGAGCCCATCAGCGCGCGGTTCGCGTCGTCGTGCTCCAGGAACGGGATCAGCGACGCCGAGATGCCCACGATCTGACGGGGCGAGACGTCGAGGTAATCGATCTCGTCCGACGGCACCTCGCGCAGCTCGCCGTCGACGCGGGCCAGGATGAGCCCGTCCTTCAGCTTGCCGTCGATCGTGATCGCATCCGTCGGCGCCAGGACCGCCCGGATCTCCTCGTCGGCGCGGAGCTGGATGACCTCCTCGGAGACCTTGCCGCCCTCGATCTTCCGGTACGGCGTCCGCAGGAACCCGTACTGGTCGACGTCGCTGAAGATGCCCAGCGAGACGATCAGGCCGATGTTGGTGCCCTCGGGCGTCTCGATCGGGCAGACGCGGCCGTAGTGCGAGATGTGCACGTCGCGCACCTCGAAGCCCGCCCGCTTGCGGTTCAGGCCGCCCGGGCCGAGCGCCGACAGACGCCGCTCGTGCACCAGCGAGCTCAGCGGGTTGGTCTGGTCGACCACCTGACTCAGCTCGCTGCGCCCGAAGAAGAAGTCGATGGCCGAGCTGATCGACTTGCTGTTGACCAGGTCGGCGATCTTGGTGACCTCCTCCGGGTCCTTGACCGACATCCGCTCCTGCACCGTCCGGCGCAGCTTCAAGAAGCCCTTGCGCAGCTCGTCGACCGCCAGCTCGTCGAGCGTCCGCAGGCGGCGGTTGCCCAGGTGGTCGATGTCGTCCACCTGCGCCACCGGGCGTTGGCTCTGCGGGTCCAGGCGGTTCGACCGCAGGTCGAGCACGTACTGCACGACCCGCAGGAAGTCCTCGCCCCGGATGAACATCTGGTCCTCGGGCACGTCCAGATCGAACTTGCGGTTGATCCGGAACCGGCCGACCTTGCCCAGCCGGTACCGGTTGTCGTCGAAGAACCGCTCGTTGAACAGCTGGCGGGCCTTCTCGACCTGCGGCGGGTTGCCCGGGCGCAGCTTGGTGTAGATCTTTAGCAGCGCGCGGTCGTGGTCGTTCTCCGCCTCGAACTGCTCGAGCCTCTCCTCGGCGATCGTGTTGAGGATCAGCGCGTCTGAGGGGTTCTGGACGACCGCGATCTTCTTCAACGAGCTGTTGCGGATCGCCTCGGCCGACTCCTCGCCGATCTGGCGGCCGACGTGCACCAGCTCCTCGCCGGTCTCCGTGTCGACGATCGAGGCCGCCGCCCAGTCTTCCGGATGGACGTCGGCGGCCTTGATCTCGCGCACCTCGTAGAACAGGCTGATGATCGCGTCCGTCGACGCCACGCTCTCGTCCAGACAACGCAGGAACGTCGTCGCCGCGAGCTTGGTCGACTGGTCGATCCGCATCGCCAGCACGTCCTTCTTCGTCACCTCCAGCTCGATCCAAGAGCCGCGCTCGGGGATGATCCGCGCCGAGTGCAAGGGCCGGTCCGCCTCGCTTGAGACGATCGAGAAATCCACGCCCGGCGAGCGGTGCAGCTGGCTCACGATCACACGCTCGGCGCCGTTCACGATGAACTCGCCGCCGCCGATCAGGATCGGGAACTCGCCGAGGTAGATGTCCTCCTCGGGGAGGTCAGCGTGCGTCTCGCGACGCAGACGCAGGCGCACCTTGTACGGCAGCCCATAGGTCAGACGCAGCTCCCGGCACTCGTCCGAGGTGTACCGCGGCTCCTCCAGGTCGTACTGGAGGTACTCGAGCTGCATCGTGCCGTCGTAGCTCTCGATCGGGAAGATCTCCCGCATCAGCGCCTCGAGGCCGATCGACTGATCACGCTCGCCCGCCGCTTTCTCCTGCTGCAGGAAGCGCTCGTACGCCGACTGCTGCACGGCGGTCAGGTCCGGGACCTCCGCCGCGTCGCCGCGCTTCGTGAACCCGCGAGTCTCGACCTCCCGCCGGGGCTTCCCGGAGAGGTGGATCGGGATGATGCCGCTGTCGTGGACCGTCCGTGTGGCCATGCGAACCTTTCGCGCCCGCGCCCGGAGCCCGTGAGGAGCGGCGACCATCGAACGCCCCCTCCCGCCGTGCCCGGCACGCCTGTGCTTGCCTGTCGCCGTCGATCCGTGGCACCCGCCCGCGCCGGGCCGACAGCGCGACGGTGCGGCCTTCAGCTCGCCGCGGGGGCGACGAACCCCCCGCGTGGCAACGCGGCCCGCACCAAGGTGCCCCTAAGAGTTCAGAATCTCGCCGTGATCCTCAGCCCCTGATCTCGCGCGCACGCCCAGCCGAAACGCCCGCGCAACAACAGAGGCGGGCAGTGGGCCCGCTCGCCGAACAATCCGTGATTGCCAGTGCGACGCCAGCTAAGTCCGTCCACGCCCGCCGTCCGCCGATTTTGAATGCCGTATCCAACACCAAGCCGAAGAGAAAGGTAGGCGCGGCGCACACCCCGGGCAAGCGGAACACGCCCCGGGATCACCCGCCGCACCAGCTATCCCAATCAAAGCCCAACCGAAACGACGCGGCGCCGTCTCCGACGCCGCGAACGTCGCGTTCTTCGAGAGATCAGGCGACCTCGACCTCGGCACCGACCTCCTTGAGGCTCTCGGCCAGCTTGTCGGCCTCTTCCTTGTCGAGGGCCTCCTTGATCTTGCCGCCCTTGTCGACCAGCTCCTTGGCCTCTTTCAGACCCAGGCCCGTCGCCTCGCGGACGACCTTGATGACCTTGATCTTCTGGCCGCCGGCGCTCTTCAGCACCACATCGAACTCGGTCTTCTCTTCCTCGGCCGCCGCGCCGGCGTCGCCGCCGCCCGCCGCCGCCATCACGACACCGCCGCCGGCCGCGGCCTCGATGCCGTAGGTGTCCTTCATGTAGTCGCCGAGATCCACGGCCTCCTTCAGGGTCAGGCCGGCGAGCTGATCGCCCAGATCCTTGATCTTGGCGTCGAACTCCTTCGCGGTCGCAGCTTCGTCGCTCATCTCTGTACCAGTCCTTCCGAGCACCCCCGCCTGCCGCGAGGGCCAATTCTCACCCGAGAGGGGCCGAACCGTTCGGCTCTTTAACCCCCGCGTCTCGCGTTCCAGGGGCCAGTCGGGTGACGAGTTGTCTGCCAGACCCGGGGACCATCTCGAGACCCCGCGCCTCTGTGCCTTCGTGCCTCAGACCTTGGCGATCTCCTCGCCCTTCTCGAGCTTCTCCTCGATCGCCTTGACGATCCCGAGAAGACGCCCGCCGGGGCCCTTGACCTGGCCGAGCAGGTTGCGGCCCGGGCTGAGGATCAGCGTCACGTCCTGCGCGATGGCCTCGTCCCTGGTCGGGAACTTGCTCAGGCGCTGCACGCCCTCCTCGCCCTCGAAGAGCATCCCGTCGAGGACGGCGCCCTTCAGCTCCATCTCCTCGTTGGCCTTCGCCAGCTCCACGATCTCGCGGGCGACCTCGACCACCGACTCGGCGCCGTACGCGACGGCGTTCGATCCGTTCAGGATCGGCGCCAGCGCCGCCAGGCCCGTGCCCTCGAATTCCTTGAGGAACAGCCGGTTGCGGATCACCGTCACCCGGATCTGCTTCTTCGCCAGCCCGTCGCGGATCTCGTTGGTGCGGTTGGAATCGATCCCGCGGAGGCTCACCACGAGCGCGTCCTCAAAGTCGCCGAGGCGAGCCTTGTAGTCGCGCATCATCATCTCTTTGACCGGTCTCGACATGACTCGTCGTCCTTATCCGGCGCCGCGGACGGCGCCAAAGAGTGCTCGCTCGGCGACTCACTCGCCCGCGGGAAGCTCCACGTCGACGCCAGGCGTCTGCGTCCCGCTCAGGCTCACGCGCTTGATGTACGTCCCCTTCACCGCCGACGGCTTGGCCTTCTCGATCGTCTCGAGGAAGTGCTCGTAGTTCGCCAGCAGATCGCCCTCGGGGAAGCTCATCTTCCCGATGATCGCGTGGATGTTCCCGCCCTTGTCCGTGCGGTACTCCACCTTGCCGGCCGCAAACTCGCCGACCGCCTCGTCGACCTTCGGCGTGACCGTCCCGTTCTTCGGGCTCGGCATGAGGCCCTTCGGGCCGAGCACGCGGCCCAGCTTCGCGATCACACGCATCATGTCCGGGCTGGCGATCGCGACGTCGAAGTCGAAGAAGCCCTTCTCGACCTCCTCCATCAGGTCCTTGCCGCCCGCCTTGATCGCGCCCGCCTCGAGCGCCTTCGGCGCCATGTCCTCGTTGCAGAAGGCGATCACGCGCTTGTTCTTGCCGATCCCCTTCGGGAGCGAAACCGATCCACGCAGCATCTGGTCCGCCTGCTTCACGTCAACGCCCAGGTGCATGCACACCTCGACCGACTGATCGAAACGCGGCTGCGGGAACTTCTTCAGCGTCGCGATCGCCGAAGCCGGCGGAACCGGGTCCTTCGGCTTCAGCTTCGTCGCCGCCGTCATCCGCTTGCCGATGCCGCCCACGCCACGCGAGGGCTTGCGACGACGACCCTGCTTCTTCTCTTCCCCGCCCGCCCCGGCGCCCGGGGCCTTGGTCTCGACCGCGGCCTCGGGAGCCGCGGCGACGTTGTTCTTTTCGTCCGCCATCGTGCGTCTCCTCAGGCTTCCTCGACCGTCACGCCCATCGAACGAGCCGTGCCCGCGATCACCTTCATCGCCTGCTCGATCGTCTGCGAGTTCAGGTCCGCGAACTTCTCTTCCGCGATCTTGCGGACCTGGTCCTGCGTCAGAGAACCGACCTTCTTCGTGTTCGGCTCGCCCGAGCCCTTGTCGATCCCCGCCTGCTCCTTGATGAGCACCGAGGCCGGCGAGCTCTTGATCTCCATCTCGAACGAGCGATCCGAGTAGACCGTTACCACGCAGCCGACCAGCTTGCCGTTCAGCTGACCGGTCGCCGCGTTGAACTGCTGGATGAACTGACCCGGGTTCACGCCCGCGCCGCCGAGCACCGGGCCCAGTGGCGGCGCCGGCGTCGCCTGCCCGCCCGGGGCCATGATTTTGAACTGTTTGACGACTTCCCGTTTGCCCATGCTCAGCGCACCTCCCACCGCGGCGCAGATCCAGAACGCCGGCCGACACAGCCGCGAGCCAGATCAGGGCCCGTTCGGTGGTTCAAGCGGTTCTTGCGGTCCCAGCCCCCGGCCGCCACCACGCGCCGGGCCCCAACTCTAGACACGACACCCGCACCGCGACCAACCGCCGAGGCGGAGGACCCGAGGCGGGCGCCCCGTCCCACATGTCAATCCGGGAGCGAGTTTCCTACTGGGCACCAAACAAGGCCGCGACCCGAGGATCAAGCGACCCGGGCGTCAGCCGCCCATCCCGAAGCGCCCGATCGAGCAGCGCTCCGCCGTCCTCACCGAGCGCGTTCGCCAGGAACGCCCCGAGCAGCAGCGCCGACGTGCCCCCGCCGCTCCGCGACGCCCGCTCCGCCTGCCGCGACGCGCGCATCAGATCACGCCCGGCCAGCGAGAACCAGTCGGAGGCGTCCTCGCCGATCAACGCCGGCTGGACCTCGATCGCCCCGCGGAACACCGCCGCGCCCTCCGAGATCCGCCCGTCGAGCGCCAGCGCCACCGCGAGCTCCGCCGAAACCCGCGGCCAGCCCGGCTGCTGGGCCAGCAGCTCGCCGTACCGCTCGATCGCGCCCGAGTAATGCCGCCCCCCCACCGCGAGCCGCGCCAGGCTCAGGGGCGAGGCCCGTCCCGGCACCAGATCCGAGCCCGTCCCGCCCTGGAGGTCGATCCGCACCGCCGGCGGTCGCGTGCCCGCGGTCGATCGGATCACCAGCGACGGGTCGTACGCCCCGTCGATCGGGAACGGCCAGCGACGCCAAGGGTTTCCGAAGTACAGCCCGTACCCGCCGTAGTACACGTACGGCCGCCCCGAGAAGAAGAAACGCCCGCCGCCGACCGCCGCCGTCGAGACCACCCGACGCGGGATCGAGACCGGTCGCGTGCGTGTCTGCCCGCCGGCCACCGGGATCGGACGGAACCCGCCGGTCACCTGCGCGAGGGCTTCCCCCACGCCGACCACCGGCAGCAGACCGACCGCCAGACCCATCAGCAACGCTCTCATCGGGCCCCTCATGGAACTCCGCGTGGCGTTCGTCGCCGTCACTCGTGGCATCCTGCACCTCCGACCGGGCCCGCACGCACGCGCCGTGACCCCGACTCAGGCCCGGATACAGGCCGATACGGGCCCCGGCGTCGCGCCACCACCATCCAAACTACATTGGGCCCTATGGCGATACCAGACGCGGCCGCGCGCGGCTTCAAACTTCTCGCGATCCCGGCCGCCGTTTCCGCGCTCGCCGGGTGTTCGGGCGTGCCGCTCCTGCCCGGCACCGGCAACGCGCTCGTGATCGAGTCGACCGCCGCGCCGATCGCCCTGGAGCCCAAGCTCCCGACGCGGGTGTTCACCAGCGCCGACGGCTTTTCCGCCGACATCTACCTCACCGACCTGACCGAGCAGGACCTCCAGAACGCCGACACGCTCGCCGCCGCCTCGGGACAGATCGTCCACCTCCACCTCTTCCTCGTCCCCTACCCGGGACGCACGCCCATCGCCGAGAGCTCGTGCACCGCGACAGTCCGCGTCGGCATCATCACCGAAGGCCGCGCCGGCCTCTACACCGGCGGCGGGTTCGTCTTCCCCGCCGGGCGCCCCGACGACCGACGCTTCAAGGGCCGCGTCCGCGACGCGACGCTCCGCCTGGCCGGCAAGACCTCCGGCTTCAACGACGCCATCGAGCAGGCCTTGCTCTCGCTCGACTTCAAGGCCCGGCGCAACGACGAGCTCGCGACACGCCTCGGCCTCGCGCTCGATCGAGTCGCGCGGAGCGTCACCCCTGAGGACCACACGCTCGCCGGAACCGTTCGGTAGCAGCGATCCATACGAACGGACCGCCGGCCCCAGTCCCGAGTCCCGAGTCCCGAGTCCCGAGTCCCGAGTCCCGAGTCCCAAATCCCAGCTACCGGGGCCCCGCGCCCGCCGCCCGTTGCCCGTCAGAGCTGCACCTTGCGGTTGTAGACGTACCACTCGAGCAGCATCAGCCCGAGCGCGCCCAGAAGCAGCCAGGGCCAGTATCGCGCAACGCTGGCGGCCTGCGCCTCGCGGACCTGCTCGGCGAAGACGCGCCCCGCGAGCTGCTCGCTGGAGAGCGGCGCGATGTCGCTCTCGCCCGGGTCGAGCAGGTTGACCGCGTACCGGCGCGTGACCGACGAGCCGTCGATCTCGTCGCTCGTCGTCCCCTCGCCGGTCCAGCTGACCTCGTAGACGCCCGCCTGCTTCAGCGGCCCGAAGCTGATCCGCCCGTCGGGCGCGGGCGCCAGGTCGCGCCGCTCGCCCGAGGGCAGCTCGACCCGGGCGCCGGTCGAGCCGGTCGGCAAACGATCGACCAGGATGTCGCCCGGGCTCAGCCGCTGCGAGATCGCCGTGCCGAGCCGCTCGCCGGCGCTGCCGAGGTCGTCGATCGCGTACGCGAGGAACACCAGGAAGCTCACGTCGATCGGCCACGTGCTCAGCCCCGGGTTGAACGCGACGACGATCGCCCGGTAGTCGGGCGCGTTGATCTCGATGATGCCCGGCCCGCGCGTCGTGTCGGCGATCACGCTCGCCAGGCTGTTCTCGGGAATGCTCACACGCAGCAGCTCGCCGATCTCGACGCCCGCGAGCGTGAGCGGGCGCAACACCGGGTGGTCGCGCCGCCAGTCGAGGAAGCTCGTCACGCCGCCCTCGCCGTCGAACGAGAGCGCCTCGGGACCGACCGGGATCGCGCCGAGCGCCAGCCACCGCCCCGCGGGCAGCCCGCGGCCCTCGGGGATGTCCCCCGGCAGCACGCGGTCGAGGAGCACCACGTCGTAGCGCTCCTTCGTCTCGTCCCGCAGCGCGTCCCACTCCGCCGGCGTGTAGTCGTCCAGCGCCGCCAGCGGCAGCGCGCCGAGCACGTCGATCAGGAACGCGTTGCCGGGCGTGACCACCGCCAGCGCGGTCTGCTCCGCCGGCGGGACGACCAGCGCGCCCCGGTCGTCGAGCGCGAGCGAGTCGATCGGCGCATCGAGGAACCCCGGCGGCGTCCGGACCCGGACCGAGACCTCCGCGCGCTGCGGGCGGCTCAGCTCGAACACCACGCCGCCGGTCCCGGGCTGCGCCGTGGTCGCGACCGGGCGGGCCCCGCCCTCGGAGCTGCTGGCCTCGCCGTCGGTATCGATCACCGCGCGGTCCGCGTCGGCCGCGGGCAGCCGCGTCTGCTGGATCGCGACCGGCGCCCCGTCGATCAGCAGCTCGACCTCGACCGGCCAGACGCTCGGCGCGCTGTTCTGCAGCGCGACGAACACCGACAGGTTCTCCGGCGCGTCGTACGCGCGCTCCGCCCGGAGCCCCGTGATCGCGACGTTCGCGGACTCGTCCCGCCCGACCCGGTGGTAGATCACGCTGTCGTCCGACCGCGGGTTGAACTGCTCGGGGTCCGCGAACCGCCCGTCGGTGAACAGATGGAACGTCTGCGGCGGCCCGCCGACCAGGCCCTGCACCTGCTCGGTCGTCGCGGCCTCGGCCCGCCCGCCCGAGTCGTTGGTGCGCAGCTCCTTGGGCCGGTGCGCCTGGGCCAGGCGGAACGCCTCGCCGATCTCGCCGGGCACGTCGGTCGGCTCGACCGACTCGATCGCCTGGCGGAGCAGCGCCTTGTCGGGCGTGAACCGCTGGACGACCTCGGCGGTCCGGTCGAAGGCGATGACCATCGCCTCGTCGGCCGCGCCGCCGGAGGAGAACACGCCCGCGGCCTCGAAGTTCTCGACCTGCTCCATCGCGCGGCGTTTGGCCTCGTCGAGGCGGGTCTCGCCGCTCTCCGAGCCGTCGAGCGCCGACATCGAGGCCGAGCGGTCGATCAGGATCACGTGCCGGTTGCCGACCGACGCGGTCCGCTCCGATTCGGGCTGCGCCAGTGCGAACAGCGCCGCGGCGAGGGCGAGCAGCTGGAGGAACAGCAGGATGTTCTTGCGCAGCCGCTGGAACGGCGCGTTGGCCTGCATGTCCTCGATGGCCTTCTTCCAGAGCAGCGTGGACGAGATCTCCAGATCCCGCCGGCGGAGCTTGAGGAAGTACAGGATCAGCAGCGTCGGGATGGCGACGGCGGCGGCGATCCCGGCGAGGAGCGGTGTGGCGAAGGTCATGGCGTCACCTCGCTGAGATCGAAGACGTGCGTGGGAAGCTTCGTCGTACTCGGCTCGACCTGCGGGTTCAACCAATTCCAATAGCGAGCACCGACCAGCCCGCTGGCCGCATCGAAGTCGAGGGCGAGCATGCCGCTCTGCTCCAGCGCAAGAACGTAGATCCCGCTCTGGATCTCGAGCGGATAATACTGGGCGTCGTCGGTCTCTACTACTTCGTAGAGGCCGCCGCGACGCATGGCCCGCCGTGCCTCGTCGCGCGACATCGAATACTCGACGCGATCACGCAGACGCTCTTCGACGCGCTCGGGTGTCATGCTGCTGTTGATCTTCGCGTGGTTGATGTGACATCCGGCGAACGTCGAAACACCGACAACCGCGGCGATCCCGGCGAGGAGCGGTGTGGCGAAGGTCATGGCGTCGCCCCTCCGCCCGAGAGCGCGAGGAACGCGACGACCGAGACGAGCACGGCCAGCAGGCCGCCGGGCACGAAGATGACGGCTCGCAGGCCGGTGGCGGACGCGACGCCGAGCACCGCCGAGCTCGTCGCGATCGCCACGAGCGCCGTGGCGATCGAGGCCATGGCCGCGCGCGGGACCGACTCGAGCATCGCCTCCCAGTACGTCAGCATGACGAAGAACCCGACGATCGAGCCGACGAACAGCCCGACGAGCGTCAGCTGGTACCTGTGGGTCGGGGAGTAGGTCATGACTTCGTTGCCGCCCGTCCGAGCAGAGAAAGTACGTCGACCGACTCAGAGCCAGCGCGCTCTTCGCTGCTCACTTTCACGTGCGTTATCGCCAGCAGTCGGCCATCATTGAACTCGAAACGCCATAGTGGTTGAGGTCGGACGTCGCAGGACGCCGGCACGGGGTCCACCTGCGGGGCCGCTTCCTCCACGAGATCGCCAAGACCGCTGTGAGGCCGGAACGTGACCTCGACCGGCTCGTCGCCGCTGCCGACGTAGACCAAAGGCCTCAGGTGAAACAACTCCGCGGTCTGCATCACGGACTCGTGTCGTTGTCCGATGCGAAAGTGATCGATCAGGCCGTCGTCGAACACGGTCGGATCGAGTGAACGACTTGACCACTCGCGATATTGCGACGGGGCGCATCCCGAGGCGGTGGCGAAAGCAATGGCCGCGGCGATCGCCGCGAGCCGGGGCGTTGCGAATGTCATGGCGTAGCCTCCGGCTTCAATACATACACGGAGGGAATTGCTCCGAAGAGCTCGAAAAGAGAGACACCAATAAGAAGCAACCGGAGCTTGGGATGTCTTGCCGATAGCAGGAGTATGCACGCGACGATTGCGAGAGGAAGCATGATGAGTGTCACAGCGACCGCCCAGATCCCGACCCCCCAGTAGAGGACCGGATCGTCGTAGGCCGCCGCCGAGATGACGAAGACAAAGAAAACAAACGATTGGACGGCGAGCGCCATCACACCGCTCCAGAACTGCGTCCTCCTGTCGGGCAGCGCGACGTCGCTCACCGCAGGAGCCCCCGCTTGCGGAGGTAGTCGAGGATCAGCGTCTCGATCGGCGTGTCGGTCTGGACGGTCAGTGCCGTGATCTCGCGCCGGGCGCAGAAGTCCCGCAGGCCCTGGCAGTACGCCGCGAGCGTCGCCTTGTAGCGCCGCAGCAGCGGGGCGCTGATCGTCACCTCGGCGCGGTCGCCGTCCTCGGTGTCCATCAGGCGCAGGTCGCCGGCGATGTCGGGCTCGACCTCTTGCGGGCTCAGGATCTGGACCGCGAAGACGTCGTAGCCGCGGCCGACGAGCAGTCGCAGGCCGTCCTCGTAGCCCTCCTTCATCAGGAAGTCGCTGACGACGATCATGACGCCCTTGCCGCGCCGGCCGAGCGCGATGCGCTTGGCGGCCTCGGTGAAGCTGCTGCCGCCGTCGGGGCGCAGCGCGGTCACGAACCGGGCCAGGTCGCTGGTGCGGCGCTTGCCCCGCAGGTCGCGGACGCTGTGCAGCACCGCGCCGGATTCCTGCAAGGGTCGCTCGTCGTCGCGCCCGGTCTCCATCCGCCCGCCGATGGCGGTGCAGGTCACGCGGTTGAGGTTCACCAGGCCGATGTAGCCCATCGCCATGGCGAACCTCTGGGCGTACTCGAACTTGCTGGGCTTGCCGCAGTCGCTGGAGGCGCTGACGTCGACGACGACGTGCAGCGAGAGGTCCTCTTCTTCCAGGAACAGCTTGAGGAAGAGCCGGTCGAGGCGGCCGAAGAGGTTCCAGTCGATGAAGCGGGGGTCGTCGCCGACGGCGTAGGGCCGGTGGTCGGCGAACTCGACCGACTCGCCGCGTTTCTTCGAGCGGCGTTCGCCCTTGAGCTTGCCGGCGAAGATCTTCTTGCTGGTCAGGTCGAGTCGCTCGATCTGCGCGATGAGGCGGCTGTCGAGCAACTCGTCGAGCGAGCTGGCGTAGTTGGTGTCATCGAGGCGGAGCACTAGTCGTCCCAACCGTCGCGGTAGAACGTGTAGTCCTGATGCATGAGCGTCCCGCGCGTGTCGATGAGATCGGCGAGACGAGCGACCGCGTCGACTCGAGCGCCCATCGGGACGACGGGCTCGTCGTCGAGCCCAAGATGACTCAGGATCTGTTTCGATTCCCAGGCGTCGGGGAATGGCACAAACACCGGCACGACATTCATCGAGAGACGCTGCGAGTGGCCATCGACAGTCGCGTAGACCGTCCCGAAATCCATCAACCTCATCTCGGCGACCCTATGGCGTCCTGCGCGGAACACCCGGAGCTCGGAGCCGCGCTGCCATGCCTCGTGGTCGCTGCTCAGCTCGTATACACCGTCGTCGCGTCGCTCGATGCTGAACGTCATCGCCGCATCGACGACGTTCTGCCAATCGCCTTCGAGCCACGGGATCCCGATCAGTTCCGCGTCGACCCCGCCTGGGGTCGGCGCCGGCTTCGCTCTCGAGAAGCCGATGCCACCGAGCGCGATCGCGGACGCGAGCACGACGACCGAGAATCCGAGTGTCGACCGCTTCATCACTACTCCTCGCGCGGGGGGCGTTTCCCGGTGGACGGCTCGCCGAAGATCACGTTGCCGAAGCGGTCGAGCGGGCGCTGGTCGTCGCCCGTGCGCAGGTTGCCCTGCTGGACTTCGGGCGTGGCGCCGTAGATGCCGCCCTTGGATGAGACGACCCGCTCGTAGCAGCCGGCGAGCGCGACGAGCGAGACGCCGCCCAGCAGCAGAGAACGCAGAGGCGCAGAGGGCCGCAGAGGCGCAGAGCGATGGGTCACGTTCTTCGGCCCGGTGTTCGCGCGGCGATAGATGCCGTTCTTCATGACAGGAACATTGAAATTCAACAGCAGGCCCGTGGGGTAACGTCCGGCGCGGAGATACGAGACGAGCTGAGCGAGATGGACATCAGCGACACGCTCGACGGCCTTGAGCTCGACGACGACCGTACGCTCCACCACGAGATCGAGCCGAAGACTCGGCAGAGTTGCGCCCTTGTACTCGAGCGAGATCGGCACTTGGCGCTCGACATCCAGGGCGGCCAGCGAGAGCTCGTGCTCGAAGGCCGTCTCGTAGGCACGCTCCGGAAGACCGGGCCCGAGCTCACGATGCACCTCGATCGCGCAAGCGATGATGCGGTCTGTCAGCGGATCGCGTTCGGCGTTCTGGCGTCGGTCACCCATCTCATCAGCCTCTTCTCTGCGCCTCTTGCTATCTCGGCGCCTCTGCGTTCTCCGATTCGGGGATCTGCGAGAACGCTACAACACCCCCGCCATGCCGACCGGCTGGGTCGGCACCATCTTGAGCACCTCCTGCACGAGCGCGTCGGGGTCGACCCGGTCGGCCTCGGCCTCGAAGTTCAGCAGGACGCGGTGACGGAGGGCGCTGAGCGCCACGCCCGAGATGTCGTCGTAGCTGACGTTGTACCGCCCGTCGGTGAGCGCCTTGACCTTGCCGGCGAGCACCAGAGCCTGGGCGCCGCGGGGGCTGGCGCCGCAGCGGATGTAGCGGTTGGTCGGGCCCGCGGCGCCGCCGGCGGCGAAGTCGCCGTCGGGGTGGGTCGCGAGGCACAGCCGCGCGGCGTACTGCTTGACGTGCGGGGCGACGACGACCTGTCGCACCAGGTCCTGGGCCTCGAGGATCGCGGGCCCGTCCATGACCGGCGAGACCGCCGGCGTCTCGGCGCCGGTCGTGCGGTCGAGGATGGTCATCAGGTCGTCGAGCTGGGCGTAGCCGACGTTGATCTTGAACAGGAACCGGTCGAGCTGGGCCTCGGGCAGCGGGTAGGTGCCCTCCTGCTCGATGGGGTTCTGGGTCGCGAGCACCAGGAACGGCTGGTCGAGCTTGTAGGTCTCGCCGGCGACCGTGACCGAACGCTCCTGCATCGCCTCGAGCAGGGCGGACTGGGTCTTCGGCGTGGCGCGGTTGATCTCGTCGGCGAGCACGACCTGGGCGAAGATCGGGCCCTGCTGGAAGACGAACGCGCGGCGGCCGGTCTCGGGGTCCTCGGTGACGATGTTGGTGCCGATGACGTCGGCGGGCATCAGGTCGGGCGTGAACTGCACGCGGTTGAACGGCAGGTGCAGCGCCTCGGCGAGCGTGCGGACGAGCAGGGTCTTGCCGAGGCCCGGGACGCCCTCGAGCAGGACGTTGCCGCCGGCGAAGAGGCATGTGAGGACGCCGTCGACGACCTCCTCCTGGCCGACCATGACCTTGGCGATCTCGTCCTTGAGCCGGGCGTAGGTGGTGCGGAAGGCCTCGGCCTTGGCCTTGACCTCGGCGGGGGTTTCGGTGTGCTCGGGGCTGACGGCCATCGGGGTCTCCTGGCGGGAACGACGCCCGCCGACTGGTGTTACGTCTCGTCGCGCTCTTGTTGTTCGCGGGCCCGGCGTTTGGCGGCGAGCAGCGCGGACATGCCGCCCCCGTCACCTTCCTGGCCCTCGCCCTTATCACTGGCTTTCGCCCGCTCGGGCTTGCTGAGGCCCGGGATCGCGGCCTCCTCCTGTTCGCCCTTCAGAGCGACCGGGCCCGAGGTCAGCGGCATGTCCTCGGGGGCCTCGAACTTGCGCTTGGCGGTGTCAGGGCGGTCGTCGTACCGCTCGCGGGTGCGGGCGCGGGCGGTCCGCAGGGCGCCGAGGTCCTGGCCGGCCTGCTTCTCGCCGGCCCGCCCGAACAGCCCGCCGATCGAGGCGGCGATGGCGCCGAGGTCGATCCGGACGCGACGGATGCCGACGTCGGCGAGAAAGAGCCCGATCGCGGAGATCGCGACGGCGAGCCAGATCGGGCTGAGCGCGACGGGCTCGGTCAGCCCCTCGCGACGCCACGGCTCGTCGGCCTCGGGATCGCGCGTGAGCACCTCGCCGCCCGTGATGGTCGCGACCTGGCGCAGCAGCGACTCGTTGGTCGTCAGCGCGCGGAACTCGTCGGCGAACGGCTTGGCGATCGCGGCCTGCACCGAGCCCTTGAGCTCGGGCGCACCCTCGCGCTGGCCCGGGGCGCGGTAGGTGAGCGTCGCGACGTAGCTGCCCGAGTCGGGCGTCTCGACGACGCCCTCGTAGCGCCCGGGGCCGACCTGCTGGATCTCGATCTCGGCGCCCTCGCCGTCGGGCGTCGCGAGGCGGCCCTGGAAGCGGGCGAAGTTGAGGCGCTCGCCGGCCTCGTCGAGGGCGTCGACGATGAGGACGGTCTGGTCGCCGCGGCGTTCGGTGATGACGCGGACGTTGGCCGAGCCGGCGGGGCGCATGGCCCAGCGTGCGTGCTGCTCCCAGAACTGGCGGAAGCCGCCCCAGCTGGTCCAGGCGGAGGCCCAGCGGGTGGAGGCATCGGAGGTGAAGGCCATAACGCGCCCTAGCCCGTACTGCCACTGCGCGGCGATGGGGTCCTCGACGATCTCGGCCTGCTGGCCTTCGCCGACGCGCTGGGTGGCCTGGAGCGTGGTGACGGCGAGGCCCTCGCGCTTGGTGGTCACGACGTAGCCCGAGATGGGCGGGACGGCGGAGATGCCGCGCGTGGTCTCGGTCGGCACGCCGGTAAGCGCGGGGCTAAACGCGTCGCCCTCCCAGATGAGCGAGCGGCGGACGGTCTGGGCTTCCTTGATGAAGATCTGCGGGAGGGTGGCGAGGCCGGCCTGGGTGGTGACGGGGTAGAAGTTGCCGCCGGTGGCCTGGGCCATCTGGCGGAGCGTGTTGAAGTCGCCCGGCGAGTGCGGGAAGACGCCCACGGTGCTGATGGAGATGCCGGCCTGGCGGTAGCGGCCCAGGATGTTGCGGTCGAGCGAAGGGTCGCCGTCGGAGATGACGATCACGTGCTTCTGCCCGGCCTGGGCGGCCTGGAGCTGCTGCAGCGTGATGTTCATCGAGGGCGTGAAGGTCTGCATGTCGCCGAAGCGCAGGTTGTTGACCGCGCGTCGGAGCGAGAGCCCGTCGCCGACCGGCAGCAGCGGGTGGACGAAGTCGGCCTGCCCGGCGAAGCCCGTGTACTCGACGATGCCGGCGAGATCGAGGCGGCTGAGCGCCCCCACCGCGGCGAGGGCGGTCTGCTTGCCCCAGTAGACGCCGTTGGGCGCCTCGACGGAGTGGATGACCAGGACGAGCGCGCCGCGGGGCATCTGGCGGCGCTGGGGCGGGTCGAGGCGGACGGGCAGCGCATCCTCGAGCGGGCTGCCGATCCACCCGCCGGCGCCGAAGCTGTTCGGTCCGCCGGTCATGATCAGGCCGCCGCCGGAATCGTGGACGTACTGGCGGATCGCCTCCTGGAGCGCCTCGCTGAAGTTCCCGGCGGGCTGGTTGGGGATGAAGATCGCCTCGAAGCCGCTGAGCTCGGTGAGCGTTTCGGGCACGGAGGTCGGGGGAAGGACCGTGACGTTGATCTCGGACTCGAGCAGCGCGGCCTGGAGCGGCCCGTACTCGACCGGGTCATCGCCGATGAGCAGCACGCTGCCCTCGCTGCCGACGAACGTGACGGCGGACGCGCGGTTGTTCTCGACGACCGAGTCGCCCTGGTAGCCGCCCCGGCCGTCCTGGAAGGGCTCGAAGACCGCCTCGAACGATTGGGGTCCGGCGGTGCGGGGCTCGATCGCGACGGTGAGGACGTTCTTGCCCTCGTCCAGCTCGATGACCTGGCCGACCTCGGTGGGCGATTCATCGAGATCGAGCGGGGATCCGTTCTGGAGGATCACGAGCCGGCCGCGGGCGGGCGCGGTGGCGGTGACGACGACGGAGAGATTGAGCGTCTCGCCGCCGCGCGCGTTGGAGGGCGCGACCAGGCGGTCGACGATCACCTCGGCGGGGTAGTCGTACTCGACCGGGAGGACATCGACGGGCACGCTGGCGGCGCGGGCGGCCTCGGCGGCCGCGAGGAGCGAGCCGGCGGTCTCGTTCCCGTCGGAGATCAGCAGGACGCGGTTGGCCGCGTCCTCGGGCGCGACGGCGATCGCCATGCGGACGCCGGCGGCGAGGTTGCTGGCGTCGGTCGCGCCGACGGCGCCTCGTTCCAGCCCGCGTGTGAGGCGGCTGGGGATCGACTGGACGGTGGCGTCGCGGGCGACCGAGACAACGCCGAGCAGGTCGGTGTCCTCGTCGGCGCGGGACCTGACCTGCTCCACGTAGGCGGCGACGTCCTCCTGCTCGGCGCGGGGGATCGAGCGGCTGGCGTCCACGACGGCGACGACGGCGACACGATCGGAGACGTCGCGCCGGCTCGGCTCGGCGAGGGCAAAGGCGATCAGCGCGACGACCAGCAGGCGGACAAGGACCGCGGCGCGGCGCGACCAGCCCATGAGGCCGGAGAGGTTCTTGCGCGCGATCCAGATGACGAGCAGGCCCACCGTTGGGATCAGCAGCAGCCACTCGGGGCGGGCGAGCTGCACCGGCCCGAGGACCAGGACCGCGAGGGTCTCGTGGGCGAAGAGGTTCATCGCGACACGACATCCGATCCGGCGCGGGCTCGGAGTGCGCGCCCGGGCGATTCGAAGACGAGCACGCGCCCGCTCGCGGAGTCGAGCGCGAAGGCCTCGCGCCCGATCGCCTCGACGCCCCAGGGCGAGGCGAGCTGCCCGTCGCCGCGTCCGGGCTCGCCGTAGATGCCGAGTGTCTCGCCGGAGTCGAGATCGAGGTGGCGGATGCGACCGCCTCCGAACTCGGCCAGGAGGATCTCGCCGTCTTCGAGCACGGTCATGCCGTAGGGGTAGCGCAGCGCCGGCGGCGTGGCGCCGGCGTCCAGGAAGCCGGCGGTGCCGTCGATCCAGGCGATCAGCTCGCCGTCGAGCGTGAATCGCCCGAGCCGATGGTTGACGGCGTCGGAGATCAGCAGCTCTCGGCGGGCGAGATCGAGCTCGACGGCCTGCGGACGGATGAATCCGATGCCGTCGCGCCGGCCCGGGGTGCCGGGCTCAGAACCGAACGAGCCGAACTCGAACGCCGGCTCGAAGGGGCGCTTCGGGTCGCCGGTCGGCTCGAACACGGTCACGCGGTCGTTGTCGCCGTACTCGCCGACGTAGACCCGTGCGACCGGCGACGCGGGGTCGCCCGAGGGGAGGACGGCGACATCGGTGACATAGATGAACTGCCCGGGGTCGCGGCCGAACTCGCCGAAGCTCAGGATCGGCTCGCGCGGCTCGAACTCGAACCGATCCGAGGGCGGCTCTCGGAACTCGTAGACCAGCACGCGGTGGTAGTGGGTGTCGCCGACCCAGAGCGCCCGCTCGGCGGGCTTGGTCGGGTGCGGGCCGATCGTGATGCCGACGGGCTTGCCGAGCTCCCGAGCGGGCGTGCGCCAGCCGTCGATCAGGTCGCCCGTCTCGGCGTCGAGGATCTGGATGCGGGCGGATTTGTCGATGACGACCAGGCGGCCGCTGCCGCTCGGGTCAAGATCGGCGGCGATCGCGCGGGCGTAGGCGAGCTGGCCGGGCGAGCTCCCGGGCTCGCCGAGGACGCGGGAGACCTCGATCGCCCCTCCGGCGGGCGCCGAACGCCCGCACGCGGCGGCAAAGAGGGCGCAGGCGGTGAGCGCGACTGCCGTGATCGATTGCTTGAGTGGCCCGCCCATCCTCGACGCCATGCTACCGCCTACCGACCCTATTCGGACCGGCTGCACCCCTGTTGCGTCCGAGCAGGTTGCGTCCGAGCAGCAGGGCCGCGACGGCGACCGGGACGGTCCCCGCGGCGGCGAGCGCCAGCATCGAGACCGCGAGCTCGTCGTCACGCTGGAAATGCAGGTAACCGAGGACGCGCTCGGCGAGGTTGCCGGGCCCCGGCGGCTGGACGATGACAGTCGCCTCGATCTCGTGGAGACTGAGCCCGGCGGCGGCCAGCGCGGCCGCGGCGAGCCCCGGCCACTGGCGCGGGAGCCCCACGGCGATCCAGCCGGCGGGGCCCGTGCGTCCCTCGAGGCGTCTGAGGTCGACGAGCTCCGCGGGCTCGGCGGCGTCCTGGAACACCGCGGCCAGCGCGGGGAGCCAGGCGAAGCGGAGCGCCTGGGCGATCACGACCGCCGCGGCGGATCCCTCGAAGGGCGACTGGACAACGGCGAGCCCGACGAGCACGCCGGGGACGAGCGCGGTCGCCGCGAGCAGCGTTGCCACCGAACGGCCGACTGCGAGCCCGAAGCCCGAGCGCGTCCACAGGCTGGCCGCGACGAGAGCCCCCGTCAGGAAGCAGGCGAGGCCGACGGACAACGCGGTTGTCATCGAACCGGCCGCGGCCTCTCCCGCGGTGCGCCAGAGCCGGCCGGCGACCGACCAGTCCTTGACGGACCAGGCGAGCACGCCCGTCGGCAGCGCGACGGCGAGAACCCACAGGGCCGCCGGACCGAGCAGCGCCCCGCGGGCGCGGGAGCCGCCGCCGTCGCGCCAGCCCCTGCCGGCGCGCCCGGTCCCGAGCACGACGGCGATCGCGCTGGCGACGCCGAGGGCGACGAGCGGCAGGGCCGCGAGCCAGACACGCCCGCGTTCGTCGGGCGAGTCGAGCGCGAGCACGCGCCAGAGCTGGAGGGAGAGCGTCTCGAACTGGGCGAGGTGCAGCGGTACGGCCGAGCCGAGGGCGAGCAGGGCCGAGAGCGCCAGCCCGAGCGCGAGCGCGCCGCGGTGCACGCCGGCGGTGACGAGCCACCGGCGCCAGCGCGGGCGGACGTAGATCCGGGTGGCCTCGCCGATGGCGCGGTCGGTCGTGCCGACCGACCAGGCGACGAGCGCGGCGGCGAGCGGGGCGCACCAGAGCGCCATGCCGACGACGGCGATCGCGCGCCCGACGAGCACGACGAGCCACGAGCCGCCGCCGGCGGCGAGGTCGCTGAGCCATGAGCCGATCGCGGTCGTCGGGGCACGCAGCGCGTTGAGCGCCGAGTATCCGAGCGAGCTGGGCAGCAGCCAGACGCCCGCGAGCAGCGCGGCCCCGAGCCACAAGCGCGGGCCGCGCGCCCG
The DNA here is from genome assembly GCA_038521625.1 of Planctomycetota bacterium. GTDB lineage: Bacteria > Planctomycetota > Phycisphaerae > Phycisphaerales > UBA1924 > JBCBKP01. The sequence goes on along the minus strand of JBCBKP010000002.1, from coordinate 165,788 downwards.
ACCGAGCAGCGCTCCGATCGGTGCGCCGATGAGCACCGCGAGCAGCGCGATGATGAGCGGCACGATGACCGTCTGCGCGACGACACCGAGCGACCAGACGGGCCGCGGGCCGTCCGCGCCGCCGGATTCGACGAGCGAGCGGGCCGCGACGAACAGCAGCGGCGCCGCGACCGCGACGAGAACCGCCAGCAGCAACGCCGGCGCGATCGATTGCGCGAGCGCACGACGCACGGCTCAGGGTACGCCCGCGAGCTATCATCGCCCCCTATGGCCAAGCGCAGATCACGGACACCCGCCCGCAACGAGAGCCCGTTCAAGGGGCGCGTCACGCGTTTGCGTGCTCTGATGCGCGAGGTCGGCGTCAGCCACCTGCTCGTGACCGATCCGAACGACGTCGCGTACCTCACGGGATTCCTCGGGGGCGACAGCTTCCTGCTGGTGCCGCCGAGCGGGAAGCCGACGATCATCTCGGACGGCCGGTACGACGTCGAGCTCGACCCGCAGCGTCCGATGTGCAAGATCTTCCTGCGCACGGGGAGCATCTACAAGGCCGTGGCGGACGTCGCCGGCGCCGAGCACGACGCGAGGAACCTCTACCGCCTGGGCGTCCAGGGCGAGCACGTCACGCTGCAGGGCCGCGACGCGATCAAGAAGGCCTTCAAGAAGGCCCGGCTTCCCGAGTCGAAGCTGTACGCGACCGAGGGTCTCGTCGGCGACCTGCGCGAGCGGAAGGACGCGAGCGAGATCGCGCTGATCCGCGCGGCGGCGAAGATCCAGGAGGAGGCGCTCGAGGCGACCCTGCCGCAGATCCAGATCGGCATGACCGAGTTCGAGGTCTGCGCGGTCCTGGAGTACGAGATGAAGGTCCGCGGCTCGACGGCGCCGGGCTTCACCACGATCGTCGCGGCGCAGGCGAACGGGGCGCTGCCCCACTACCGCCCGGGCACGACGCGGGTGAAGCGGGGCGAGCCGCTGCTGATCGACTGGGGCGCGATCGTCGACGGGTACCACTCGGACATGTGCCGGACGTTCAACTTCGGGCGCTGGTCGGCGCAGATGCGCGAGATCTACGAGATCGTGCGCGAGGCCCAGAGGCTGGCGATCAACGCGCTCGGCCCGGGCGTGCCGACCAGGGAGGTCGACCGCGCGGCGCGGGACCACATCACCAAGCACGGCTACGGCAAGGAGTACAACCACGGGCTGGGGCACGGCCTCGGCCTGCAGGTGCACGAGGAGCCGCGGCTGAGCCACATGACGGCCGACGACGTGCTCGAGCCCGGGCACGTGGTGACGATCGAGCCGGGGATCTACCTGCCTGGCATCGGCGGCGTTCGGATCGAGGACGACTACGCCGTGACGGAGCGCGGCAGGCAGCGGCTGACCACGCTGCCGACCGACATCGAGTGGTGCACGCTTTAAGCGCGAGCTTGCTCTAGACTTGGCCCGACGCCCTACGACGACTCGACCGATGGGGGACCGCCCGTGATCGACATCCGCAAACTCAAAGAGCTCGTGAAGCTGATGGTCGAGAACGACCTCGCCGAGCTCGACCTGCGCGACCAAGAAGAGACCGTCACGATCAAGCGTGGCTCGCAGGGGCCGGTGCTGACCTCGGGCCAGCTCGTCCCGGTCGAGGCGGCCGCGGCGCCGGCGGACAACGGCGAGACCTCGCCCGCCGCGGCGGCGGCGCCCGCGGCCGGCGCGAGCGATAACGGGCTGACGCCGGTCGAGTCGCCGATGGTCGGCACGTTCTATTCGGCGCCGAGCCCCGAGGCGGACAACTACGTCTCGGTCGGCACGCGGGTCAGCGCGGGCGACGTCGTCTGCCTGGTCGAGGCGATGAAGGTCTTCAACGAGATCAAGGCCGAGGCGTCGGGCGTCGTGGAGCGCGTCTGCGTCCAGAGCGGCGACGCCGTCGAGTTCGGCCAGCCGCTGTTCATGCTCAAGCCGGCGTGAGCCGCGGCAAGGCATCGGGCATCAGGCATCGGGCACCAGGCCGAGCTTGCCGCCCGTCCCTCGCTCCTGATCCCCGATCCCTGGTGCCTGATCGCTTTCTATGTTCCGACGAGTCCTGATTGCCAACCGCGGAGAGATCGCACTCCGCATCATCCGCGCCTGCCACGAGCTCGGCATCGAGGCCGTGTGCGTGTACTCCAAGGCCGACGCCGACGCGAACTACCTGAAGCTCGCGGACCGCGCGATCTGCATCGGCGATGCGCCGGCCAAGGACAGCTACCTCAACATCGCCCGCCTGATCTCGGCGGCCGAGCTGGCCGACGTCGACGCGATCCACCCGGGCTACGGCTTCCTGGCCGAGCGGGCCGACTTCGCCGAGGTCTGCCGCGACTGCAAGATCGAGTTCTGCGGCCCGAGCCCCGAGGCGATGCGCCGCCTCGGCGACAAGGTCGAGGCCAAGAACTTCGCGCGACAGGCCAAGGTTCCGATCTTCCCGGGCTCCGAGGGCGCGATCGACGACGAGGAAGAGGCGGTCAAGGTCGCCGCCGAGATCGGCTACCCGGTGATCGTCAAGGCCGCGGCCGGCGGCGGCGGGCGCGGCATGCGGGTCTGCCACAACGAGCCCACGCTGCGGACCTCGATCGGCAAGGCCCAGCAGGAGGCCAAGGCGGCGTTCGGCGACGGCAGCGTCTTCATCGAGAAGTTCCTGGAGCACGCCCGCCACGTCGAGGTGCAGGTGCTCGGCGACAAGCACGGGCACGCGGTGCACCTGTACGAGCGCGACTGCTCGATGCAGCGCCGCCACCAGAAGATCATCGAGGAGGCCCCCGGCCCTGGCATCGATAAGAAGAAGCGCGACGCCGTCTGCGAGTCCGCCGCGCGCCTCGTCAAGCAGGCCGAGTACGCCGGCGCCGCAACCGTCGAGTTCCTCATGGACGCCGAGCAGAACTTCTACATGCTCGAGGTGAACACGCGCGTGCAGGTCGAGCACCCGGTCACCGAGCTGATCACGGGCGTCGACATCGTCCAGCAGTCGATCCTGGTCGCGGCCGGCGACCCGCTGCCGTTCAAGCAGAAGGACATCAAGGCCCGCGGGCACGCCATCGAGTGCCGGATCAACGCCGAGGACCCGGCGAAGAACTTCATGCCCTCGCCGGGCAACATCGACACCTGGCACGTGCCGGGCGGGCCGGGCGTGCGGGTCGACAGCCACGTGGTGCCCGGGTACCGCGTGCCGCCGAACTACGACTCGATGGTCGGCAAGCTGATCGTGCACGGGGCGGACCGCGAGCAGGCGATCACGCGGATGCGCCGGGCGCTGCGGGAGTTCGAGGTCGGGCCGATCAAGACGACGATCCCGCTGCAGCGGCGGCTGATGGAGGACTCGAGCTTCGTGCACGCCGAGCTCGACATCCACCTGCTCGAGCGGTTGCTGAAGTAGTCAGCCCGGCCGCACCACCAGCACCCACGCGCCCCCGTCGCTCGCGACCACCGTGTCCGCGACGTCCGACGCCGCGATCAACGCCGTGGTGCCCATCGCGAGCGGCGTCATCCGCCACGCACCGCTGCGGCTCTCCGCCTGGGCGCTGCCGCGGCAGACCATCACGACGGCGCACCGCTGCGCATCGAAGGCCCCCCAGGTCACGTCGCGCAGATCGAGCGTCGAGCCCTCGAACAGCCGCACGCTCTCGATCGAGTAGTGCTTGGTCCGCGCCAGCACGCCCCTCGACGCCCCGCCGTCGAGACGCCGCGGCTCGACCGCCGCGCCCGCGCGGCCGCCCGCCTCCAGCCCGATGCACTCCAGCGACTGGTCGAGGTGCAGCTCGCGCCCGGCGCGGCCGTACTCCCTCGCCCAGTCGTACACGCGGAAGGTCGTGTCGCTCGGCGTCTGCACCTCGGCCACCAGCACGCCCGCGCCCAGCGCGTGGCACGTCCCGCTCGGCAGCGTGTGGCAGTCGCCCACGACCGCCTCGCGCCGGTTGAGCAGCGGCGCGATCGCGCCCGACTCGGCCGCCGCCCGCACCCGCTCGGGCGTGTGCTTGCCGGCGAAGCCGTTGAAGACCCCCGGCTCGACGACGGCCCCGCCCGGGAGCTCGGCCTTGTCCGCCTCCAGCACGACCCAGCTCTCGGTCTTGAGGTGCGCCCCCGGGTTGTGCTCGGCGTAGGCCGGGCTGGGGTGGACCTGCACGCTGAGGTGCTGGCCGGCGTCGAGCAGCTTGACGAGCAGCGGGAAGGCGTCGCCGTCGTCCCAGCGGTGCGGGCGGGCCTTGCCGAGCAGATCGGCGCCCATCCGGCGGACCAGCTCGGTGATCGTGGTCCCCGCGGCGGGCCCGGCGCGGACGACCGAGCGGGCCTCGCCGCCGCCGCCGCCGCCGGCCGAGGTCTGCGCCAGGTCGGCGATCTCCCAGCTCTCGCCGATCAGCGCGCCGCCCTCGGGCAGCGGCTTGCCGTACGACGCGAGGCGTCGGTGGCCCCAGACTTTCTCTTTGAGGATCGGCTCGAAGACCAGCGGCCCCAAACCACTCGCGCCACCGGACATCACGCACCTCGCCCTGCTCGGGCCGCGGCCTCAGCCGCCGCCGGACTCCGCCTCGCCCGCGGCGAGATCGGCCTCATCCTGCTCGATCTTTGCCGCGCGCCGCGCCGCCCGCCAGAATTCCCGCTCATCGAGACCGACGCCATCCCGGACCGAGGCGTCCAGCACCGAGCCCGAGCCGCGTCCGGGGTGGAAGAGGTGGTGGCAGGCAAGCCCGATCCGCTCGGCCCGCTCGGGCGTCAGATCGAACGACCCATGGCTCGGCCGGGCGTGATCTTCGATGCCGTCGATCAGCGCCGCGAAGACGCCCGGGTCGCCGGCGTCGGCTCGGACGTCCGCGAACCAGCCCGTGTTGCCTCGGGCGTGGAGCAGCACGCGCGCCCAGCCCTTGCGTCCGCTCGGCTGCACCAGGACGACCGCGAACCGGTCGAGCGTGGTGACGCGCCGCCAGGCCGGCTTGCCGAACGAGCCGATCTGCTCGAGCTTCGGCTTCAGCGCCGCGGCGCGCTCGAAGTCGGTCTCGGCCGCGGCGGCGCCGATCTCGCGTTCGATGCGCGCGCGTTCGGGCGCGGGCCCCTCGCGCGCGAGCGTGACCGCGGCGCGCGCGCGGTCGCGGTACGCCTCCATCGGCTCGCTGCCGTCGCACGGCGCGGGGCACTGGCCCATCTCCTTGTAGATGCACGCGGTCGCGTTCGGGCGCTTCGCCAGGAGCTCCGGCTCGCGGCAGAGCTCGAAGACCTCGTCGAGGGCACGCCCGTAGCGCTTGGCAGCGTCCTTGGTCGCCATCGGCCCCAGGATCGTCGGCGTCGAGACGCGGGCCTCGCTCTGCTCCTGCAGATCGATCCGCGACCACACGGGGAGCTCCGACTCGGGATCGAGCGCGATGAACCAGCCGCGCCAGCGGTCGAGCGCCTGCGCGTAGGTGCGGGGCGTCCGCTCGCGCGCGATCTCGAGCCAGAGCATCTCGGCCTCGACGAGCGAGCCGCAGACCCAGGCCCGCACCGACTCGACCACCTCGCGCAGATCCGGCCGGCCCGCCGCGGGCGTGATCCGCCGTTCGTGGGCAGCGCGGAGATCGCCCGTCGCGACAACCGCGATCGCGTCGTCGATCGTTCGTCCGTTGAACTCGAGCACGCCCGGACGGGCCGGCAACGCCGCAGCGTCACCGCCGGCGTCGAGTTGGAGGTCCGCGGCCCGGAGCACGCCGCCCCCCTTCTCCGCGTCATGGACCGACGGGGCTGCTTCAGGCCGAGCGATGCTCTTCCATCGCCAGCCCCGAGATGCGGGCGCTGAAGGCGACCTCGCCGTCGACGAGGCCCTGGACGTCGCTGATGAAGCGGCGCCGGCTGTTCTTGACCTCGGCCGCGAGCAGGATGATCTCCTCGCCCGGTGCGATCGCGCGCCGGAAGACGGCCTCTTCGATGCGCAGGAACGCCGCGACGCGCGGCGTCGTCTGCTGGATGTTCCAGAGGTAGCTGGCGATCTGGGCGCCGGCCTCGACCATCAGCACGCCCGGCATGGTCGGACGGCTGGGGAAGTGGCCGCGGGCCCAGAAGGGCTCGTGAGAGACGCGGAGTCGCCCCACCGCCCTGGAGTGGTCCTCGGCGACGAAGATCACCTCGTCGAGGAGCCGCATCTCGTGGCGGTGCGGGTTCACCCGCTCGACGCCCTCGGTGTCGGCGAGGACCGCCGAGAGGTCGATGGGGGAGAGATCGAAGAGCAGACGGCGGCCGTCCGCCGCCCGCTCGGCCTGATCCGGTTGGGTCTGCGCCGTCGTCACCGCTGCACGCTCACCCCTCGCTGCCGTCGCGCGAATCCAGCATCTCCTGACGGATCTGCTGGGCAAGGTTCTTGACCTCTTGCATCGCCTTGCGCACGCGGGTGCCCGCGGCTTTGTTGCCGCCCTTGCCCTTCTGGTAGTCCTCCTTGATGGCGTTCAGTTGCTGTTCGATCTGTTCGAGTAGATCCACGTGCGTTCCTCGCTGGCTATGACGACGCCGTCCCAGGCGTCGAGGGGGCTTCAGACGCGTCAGGGGCGACTCTGCCCCGACCTGACAAATTGTGCCGACCCGCCCCGGGTTTTCAACATGACCCAAACAAATTACTATTACACGTCCGCCGAGGCGAGCAGTGTTTCCGTCTTGGCGAGCGCCGCGGCGAGGAACGCCTCGTCGTGCGATTCGGCGAGCGTCAGCGGCGCCGTCGTCGCGAGCAGCAGCCGGCGCCGATCCGCCGCGAGCAGGTCTGACGGCCCCGTGGGCAGCCCGAGCCGCGTCCGCGCCTCGCCGAGCGCCGTCACCGGGTCGACTCCGGCCAGGAGCTCCTCGCGACCCCAGTGGAGCCGCTCGACGTAGACCGCGTCCTCGACCCATGAGCCCGGGCGGACCAGCGCCAGATCGAGCAGCACGCAGCGCAGACGCCCGTCGGGCCCGCGCCGGCTGACGACGTTGCCCGGGTGGAGGTCGCCGTGGCACCAGCTGTCGGGCTTCCGGGCCTCGCCCTCGCGGAGGATCGAGTCCAGTCGTCGCTCGACGCCCGCGATCGCTCGGAGCCAGCGCTCGCGGTCCGCGACCGCGTTGTCCGCGACCGCCTTGGCGGCACGCTCGATCGCCCCGGCCCAGTCCGGGGGAGCCGGCCTCGGCACCGACGCCGGCGTGCGGACCTCGGTCGTCATCACCTCGAACTGCGCCGCGGCCTCGAACATCGCGACCAGGCTCTCGCAGTCCATCCGCCGCGAGACCGCGCGACCGCGGACGCGCTCGAGGACGAGCCAGGCGATGTCGTACCCGCCGAGTTCGAGGCTCGAGCTGAGAACACGGGGCACGGGCAGCCCGCGGTTTTCCTCGGCGTTCCATCGCATCGGGTCCGCCTCGCCGAGACTCGTCGCCCAGAACCACTCGCGGTAGCCGACCGGCGCCTTGACAACGGCCTCGATGACGCTGCCGTCCGGCAGGCGCCACGTGGAGTATCCCGTCGCAGCCCCGCTGCGCTGCCAGGGGCTCTGGAACCACTCGATCGTGCCCAGGCGGTCGCCGCAGGCCTCGTGGAGCGAAGGCGCGAGCGAGACACCGAGCGAATTCACCTCGGCGGCGGTCTTGACCGTCCCGACCGGCGAGTAGGGACCCATGGGGAGCCGCTCGGTGAGCGGCGCGGCCCCGCCGGTGTCGGGGAATCGGAGCGAACTGGCGCGGCCGGAGCCGCCGGACTCCCTCACAGCAAGAGCTTACCTCGGGCGGGTCGCCTCTTCGAGCGCCGCGATCAGCGTTGGGGACAACGCCTCGATACGCATCGTCCGATCAATCCCCGCGGGCCACACCGCGGGTTCTCGGCCCATGGCTCGGAGCACCACGCCGAGCTGCTTCCGCCGACCCGCGAAGCACCGACGGCAGAAATCGGCCAGGGCGGCCGGATCGTCCGTGAGCGGCCGCTCGAGGCGGACCAGCTCGACCATCGCGCTGGCGACCTTCGGGCGCGGCCAGAAGCACTCGCCCGGCAGCCCGGCGAACGGTCGGGCCGGCATCAGGCACGCCGCGACGACGGAGACCGAGCCGTACGACTTGCTCCCGGGCGCGGCCGCGAGCCGCTCGGCGACCTCGCGCTGGATCGTCGCGTGCATCGAGACGCATCCCGGGTGCGAGATCATTAGCGCGAGCATGAGCGGCGTCGCCGCGTGATAAGGCAGATTCGCGACGAGCTTGAACGGGCCGTCGCCGAGCACCGCGACCGCCTCGCGGTTGACCTCGGACTTGCGATCGAGACAGTCGCCCTCGATCAGGACGAATCGTCCGGCCTCGGCCTCGGCGGCGAAGCGCGAGCGCAGCAGCTCGGCGAGCCCGCGGGCGAGCTCGACCGCCACGACCCGCGCGCCGCGCGCGAGGAGCTGGCCGGTCAGCGTGCCGGTCCCCGGGCCGACCTCGAAGACCGTCTCGCTCGCGGAGACGCGGGCGCGCTCGCACAGCTTCTCGACGAGGTTCTTGTCGATCAGGAAATTCTGCCCGAGCGCCTTGTTCGGCGCCAGGCCGTGCGCAGCGAGGAGATCGCGGATCTCGGCGAGGGTCTGCGCCTGATGCCCCGTCGGCTCGGTCACGCCCGCCCCGCCTACCAAACGCCCGAGAGGATGCGCTCGATCGCGCGTGCCACGCCGTCGTTGTCGTGGGGCTCGGTGACGACGTCGGAGGCGGCCTTGATCTCGGGCACCGCGTTGCCCATCGCGATCCCGAGCGCGGCGCCCGCGATCATCGAGAGGTCGTTCACCTCGTCGCCCACCGCCGCGATGCGGGCCGGATCGACACCGAAGCGAGAGGCCTGGCGGAGGACCGCGGCCCACTTGGTCACGCGGCTGTCGAAGACCTCGAGGATCTCGACCTCCGGCGGCGCGTCGGGGCTGAGCAGCTTGCCGGCCTGGGTCGTGAACTTGTGGAACGTAGCGTCCGCGCCGAACGCGGACCGGAGCCGGTCGCCGATCGGGCCGGCCTCCTCGGGCACGGCGGCCATCCCCACGCGGATCGTCAGCTCGGGGTGTTCGTCGTGCTCGAGCCGCGCGGCGTAGCGCACGGTGACGCCTGTCATCTCGAACCAGAAGCGCGAGACGGGATCGACCTGCGCGCCGTGGTCGCCCTCGAGCACGAGGTAGTCGTACCCCGAGCTCGCCGCGTCCTTGAGCACGAGCGCCGCGTGCCCGGAGCGGTGGATCTCGTCGATCGCGTGGCGGACGATCTCGGTCTGCATCGGCTGGCGGTCGATCGTCTCCTGCGTGACCGGATCGCTCGTGAGCGCCCCGCCGGCGACGGCGACCGGGTCACGCTGATCGATCGACCGCAGGATCTTCTCGCTCTCGACCAGCCCGCGCCCCGTGGCGATCATGACGCGGAGACCCTCGGCGCGGGCCCGCTCGATCGCGATCGTGTTCTCGCGCGACACGCGTCCGTCGGGGCCGAGCAGAGTCCCGTCGAGATCGATCGCGATCATGTCGTAGTTGCGGCTCGCCATGCGCCGCGACGGTACACGCGCCCCCGCCGGATGTCACCGGGGCGGCCCGCTCAGCCCTGCGGCGGACCGATCGTGATCGCGTTCTTGCCCGAGCGTTTGCTCTGCATCGCCAGCCGATCGGCGTGGGCGAGCAGCGCCCGCGCGTCGTGCCCGTCCCAGGGGTACGTCGCGAGCCCGCCCGAGATCGTCAGCCGCCCGGCCGCCTCCTCCCCGAGCACGGGGAACCGCTTGGCGCGGATCTGCTCCTGCACGCGCTTGGCGAGCAGCGTGACGTCGCTCGGCGGGTGGCTGCCCGCGCGTCGAGGACCCTCCGGCTCGAAGAAGACCACCGCGAACTCGTCGCCGCCGATCCGGCAGACACGGTCGGTCGGACGCACGACACTCTCGAGCGCCCGGACGACCTCGATCAGAACCTCGTCGCCCGCCTCGTGCCCGTACATGTCGTTGAACTGCTTGAAGCCGTCGACGTCGAAGAAGAGCACGGTCATCGTCAGACGGCGGGACCTCGCGGTCTCGATCGCGCGGGAGACGAACCGCTCGAAGGCGCGTCGGTTCAGAGCGCCCGTCAGGGGGTCTGTCGTGGCCTGTCGCCGGATCGCCCGGACCCGCTGGGCGAACGCGAGCCACCTGGAGAGCCACGCCGCGTGGGGGCCGAGCGTCGTGCGAAGAGCCTCGGCGTCGGACGACTCGGCGTCGCTCCGCTCGAGCACGAGGTGGCCGACGACACCCCCGAGCCTGCCGAGGATCGGCGCCGCGACGACGCCGGGCTCCGGCATCAGGCGGGCCGTCTCGCTCTCGCCGACGCGCGTCGGCAGGATCCGCAGATCGCGGCGCCCGGTCCGGGCCTGCAGCAGCGGAAGCGCCGCGCGAACGACCGAGCGCCCGGCGGAGACCGCGTCGACGATCGCCTCGTCGCCGACCGACGAATCGGGCGCGGTGGCGTGTTCTGGCGCTGGCAGATCCCCCGCACGAACACCCGAAACATGCACCGAGGGCGCGTCCTCGCGCACCGGCGGAGTCGTCCGGGGCTTCGGCGCCTGGGCCCGCGGCGGAGGTGGTGGCAGGTCAACGAACGTCGCAATCTCGGGCGCAATCTCGGGCGCGATCTCGGGCGCGATCTCGGGTGCGATCTCGGGTGCGATCGGCGGGGCATCCTCGGGCTCGGCCGGTGGGCGAACGCCGTGGGCGTACGCGTCGCTCGCTTGGTGGTCCGGCTCCGAACCGATGCCCTCGATCCGCCGACGGATGTCCGAATCGGTCATCTCCGGGGCGATCACGGCATCGAACGACCGCCGCACGACCTCGTCTATCGCGCCGCCGCCGTCGATCGAAGCCACGACGAGCCGCGCCGCCGGGTGCGCCGTGCGGATCGCTGAGACCACCCGTTCGCCAAGAGGATCGCACGCGACCCTGGTCGAGAGCACCGCCGCGACCGGGCGATCCTCGTCGATCGCCCCGGCGCGACCGATCAGATCGATCGCGGTCGGCGTCGCGGTGACGCCGGGCAATCGCTCGGTGACCCAATCGGCGTCCAGCGTCAGCACCGAGAGCCGGTGGTTGGTCTCGCCGTTCTGCGCCGCGGAGGCCTGTTCCACGCTCGCGTGCTCGTCATGGGGCGGTCGGGTCATCGTGCGTCCCATCCGTTCGGGGCCCGAATTGTCAATGTTCGAACTTCGAACGGCTGATCGGATCGGCTCGGTCTCAGTGATCTTCCGGCGGGTCGGGGTGCTCGGTCAAGAGCAGGTCGATTTCCTCATCGGTCAGGTCCGACTCGTCGTCGTCGCCGGAGGGGTGTTGGAGCGCCGCCTCCGGCTCGTCCTCGGCACGCTCCCCCGGCACATAGCGAAGCACGGGCCCGGATCCGGTGCTCGCCCGCATTTCACCCTCGTCCTCCAAGCGAAGCCGCTCGTCGGCCTCCAGCGCCGTCAGCTTGTGCGCGGCGCCGTGCTTGTAGACCCAGACCACGGTGGACGGGGCATGGGCTCGTGCCGTCCGCATGACGTCGGGAAGCGATCCCAGGCTGTCCGGCTCGATCAGAACCAAGACGACGACGTCCTGCACGCCTCCGGAGCACGCGCGACTCAGATGTGCGACGACCTGCAACTCATCTGAAGTCGCCGACAGAATCCGCCCACGTCGCTCGAGCACCGCGAGAAGCCGCGATGGCGGTGACGTCTCCCTCGGATGCCATAAGACGAAGGCCGCAGCGACCTTAGGTGGGTCTGTTCGGTGCGCACTGGCCACGGACATACTCTACGAACACCTACCCGAATTGGGGAGTGTCGTTCGGGCATTTCGCCCCGGACGGGCGATAACCGCACCGAATGACCCCCCGCACTTCCGTCCACTGACATCCGACCTTTCGATCGGACCTAACAAGTGCCCCGACCCCACGTGCGCGACTTAGCGCGGACCGCAGAGTACCCCGGCGATCACACCGGCTCCGTCGCAGGGCCCGAGTTTCGCGATCGCCGACCGCATCGTTGCCCGGGCGCTCGGGTCCCCGAGGACGCTCGCGAGCGCACCCGCGTGCGCCGACATGTTGGCCTCGGGGTCGATGTGGTCCCGCAGCAGCAGAACGCCCCCGGCGTCTCGGAGGGGCTCCGCGTTGTACCGCTGGTGCTGGTCGCGGTGGTGCGGATACGGCAGAATCGCGGACGGCGTCCGATGCCAACGGATCTCGGCGACGGTCGAGGCGCCGCCGCGACAGATTGAGAACTCGGCCGCAGCCCAAGCGAGGGGCATGTCTTCCACGAAGGGCGTGACGCGGGCCTCGATCCCGGTGTCTTGATACGCCGCCGTCAATCGAGCGTCGGTCGTCTCGGGCCCGCCGGACTGATGCAGCACCTGCCAACCCTCGAGAGCGGCGGCGCCATCGCGCAGGAATCGCTCGACGAAGTCGTTCACGCTGCGGGCGCCCTGGCTGCCGCCCGTCACCAGGAGCACCGGCTTGTCCGGATCGAGCCCGAGCTCGGATCTGGCGACCGCCGGATCGGGTGCCACCCCCCGGCTGTCGCGAACGATCGGACCGATCGTCCGCCAGGGCTTCGAGCTGCCCCGCGGCGGCGCGTCCACACTGAATCGGTGGTTGGCGCGGCCGGCGATCCAGCGTGATGCGAGGCCGGCGACCGCGTCGATGCTGACCGCGGTGATCTCGATACCCTCGGCGCGGCAGGCCTGGACCGCGGGTGCCGCGACGAAGCCGCCCAGCGAGACGGCTCGGACGGTCTCGGCGCGACGTCGTTCTTCGCGGATCAGCGAGCGGATCTCTCGGATGTTCGACCCCCACTTGTGCGCGAGCGCGGCGAGCCCATTCGGCGAGACCCGGAGCGGGCGGGCGTCCAGCGGGACCACGACATCGGCCAGGCCGTCTGCCTCGGCGGGATCGGTGAACCGTCGATCGATCGGGCGGGTCGAGACGACGAAGACGCAGCGCGCGCGGGCCTGCTTGGAGCGGACGGCCTCGGCGATGGCGATCGCGGGGGCGATGTGGCCGCCGGTGCCGCCGCCGAGGAAGAGGACCGAGAGCGGGGCGCGCGTGCCGTTCACGCCATCGACCAGAGCGGTTCGTCTTCGGGGGTCTCGGCGGGCTCGGTCTCGGGTTCGGTCTCGGGTTCGGTCTCGGGTTCAGGGGCCCTGCTCGGAAGCCGATCGATCGCGATGACCAGGCCGAGGGCGGCGCTGGTGAGGACCCAGCCGGTGCCGCCGGCGGAGACCAGCGGCAGCGCGATGCCCTTGGTCGGACCGAGACCGGTGACCACAAGCAGGTTCATCGCGGCCTGGGCGAGCAGCGTCGCGGCGACGCCGAGCGCGACGAGCGCGGCGACGGGCTCGGTTGTGCGGCGGACGATCCCGACGAGCGACCATCCGAGGAGCACGAAGATCGCGAGCAGCAGCGCGGCGCCGGAGAAGCCGAGCTCCTCGCAGACGACCGCGAAGAGGAAGTCGGTCGTGTCCTCGGGCAGGTACCCGAACTTCTGGAGCCCGTGGCCGAGGCCGCGCCCGAAGGGTCCGCCGCCGGCGATCGAGGACATGGACTGGATGATGTGGTAGCCGTCTCCGGCGGGGTCTGCGAAGGGGTCGATGAAGGTCTCGAGGCGCCGGATGCGGTACGGGCTGCCGGCGACGGCGACGTAGAGCGCACCGAGGGCGGCCGGGATGAGCGGCAGGAAGTGCCAGAGGCGGGCGCCGCCGGCGAGCAGGACCAGCCCGCCGACCGCGCCGACGAGCACCGCGGTGCCGAGGTCCTCGACGCCGACGAAGCCCGCGACGAGCGCCAGCGCGACGGCGCCCGGGGCGAGTCCGGTCCAGAGCGACCGGATGCGATCGCCGATCGCGATGACGTAGAACGCGAGCGCGATGGGGAGGGTCCACTTGACCAGCTCGCTCGGCTGGGCCGAGCCGACGACGGGGAGGTTGACCCAGCGGGCCGAGCCGTTGACGCTGCGGCCGATGCCGGGCAGGTAGACGACGGCGAGCACGGCGAGCATGCCCGCGACGCAGAGGCCGAGCAGCGCCACCGGGCGCTTTACCCAAACGTCGCGGGCCGGCCCGAGCGCACGCGCGACGGGCATGAACGCGGCGATGGTGAGGGCGATCATGGCGAACCCGAGGTGGATGACCGGCCGGCTCTGGAGCAGGTCGCGGAGCGTCGGCGGGTGGGCCGACTTCCAGCCCGGCCCGGCGGCGTCCTCGGGGGCCTCGATCGGGACGGCGTCGATCGACATGCCGGCGGAGCTGACCATCACCGCGCCGAAGCACAGCAGAGCCAGTGCGCACAGCCATACCACCGAACCGGAACGGGCCATGGGGTGAGTATCGGCGGGCGGCTTCGGATTCCGCCAGTCGGGCCGGCGGCTCAGGGCGTGTCGAGATCCGCGAGGAACTCGTCGAGGTCGGCCTGGTCGGTGATGCCGTCGCCGTTGTAGTCCTGCACGCCGAGGTCGAAGCCGCGGAGGAACTGGATCAGATCGAAGATGTCGGCGGCGCCGTCGAAGTTGATGTCGGCGGGCTCGATCGGATCGACGAGCGTGAAGCTGATGTCGGAGATCGTTCCCGACCCGAACGCGGCGAGGTTGTAGCTGAAGGCGCTGCCGTCGGCCAGCGTGCCGCTGATGGTCCCGGTGCGCCCGACGATCTCGAAGGGCTCGCCCGGGACGAGCCCTTGCACGGGGACGGCGTCGCGGAGCAGCTCGGTGCCGAAGATGTTGAAGTCCCGCCGCCCGGGCCCCGAGGCGCCGTAGCGGACGCGGGCCGTCCCGCCGCCGTAGAGATTGACGATGCCGTTGCTACTGACGGAGATCTCGGTGGTCGTAGGAGAGAATGGAGAGCCGCCGTAGATGTTGGCGACGCCGAGTACTCCCACGGATCCGTAGGTCCCGCCGAAGATGTTCATCACGGGCGCGTCCGGCGTGACCTGGTTGGGATCGTCCTGGAGCAGCACCTCGCCGATCGAACCGCCGTAGAGATCGATCACGGCTCTCAGCTCCACGATCGCGTCGCCGACACGCCCGCCATAGATCGACAGCACGCCGTCGGCCGGCATCGTGAGCTCGTTTCGATCTGGGGAGGATCGGCCCTGGACCTCGCCCGAGACGACGACGATCTCGCCGCCACCGATCACGGCGTTGGGCCCGATCGTGCCGCCGTCCACGAGCACGATCGCGCCGCTGGCCACGGTGATCCTCTCGCCGACCGTGCCGCCGTTGAGATTCAGACGCCCGCCGGACTCGAGCCGGGCTTCGGCGCCGATGCTGCCGCCGGACATCTGGAAGGTGGTGTTGCGAACGATCTGCGCCGCGCTGCCGACCGTCCCCGACGTCATCGTGACCTCGGCGAACGCGGCCCGGAACGCATCGCCGACAGCGCCACCGGCGATCTCAAGCGTGGCGCTGGCGAGCGCGAAGTTGTTGGGCAGCACGCCGCCCGGCAGCAGTCTTGCGGTCTGGCCCGGGCGGATGCCGAGCGTGCCCGGCGTGTCGATGTCGAAGGGCATTGGGTCGACCGGCGGCCTGCCGGTATCGATCAGCTCGACGGTGCCGGCGCTGGTGAAGTCGCCGAGATCGCGCGAGAAAAGGAAGCTCGTGCCGTCCTGCAGCACGCCCGAGAGCGTGTCGCCGACGATGGTCGAGAAGCTGATGTCGTTGCCGTTGTCATCGAAACGCGCGAACTGCACGATCTCGAAGCCGAGCTCGTCCTCGAAGCTCGTCACGGGCACGCCGTTCGCGCGGAAGTCGGTGCCGTAGATCTTGAACGTGCTGCCGGGCTCGGTCTGGATGCTCTTGCCGCCGTTGGCCGAGCTGCTGAGCTTGCCGCCCAACAGGCGGAGGCGGGTGTTCGCGTTCAGCCGCCGGATGCCGTTGTTCAGCAGACCGCCGTCGATGTTGACCTCGGCGACCTGCCCGAACGGCGTCGAAGGGATCGGCGAGAGCGTGTCGCGAAGGCTCGAGACCCCGGCCCCGGGCACGACATTGACCTGCTCGCCGGCCACGACATTGGGCGGGTTCTGGAACACGGCGCCCTGGTCTTGCGGCAGGTTGAACACCGCGCCGAAACCGTCGTCGAGGATCAGGCTGGCGCCGGGGTTGATCGCGCCCTGACCGGGCGCGGGGATCGAGGCGAGCTCGAGCGTGAGCGTTGAGTCGTCGTTGAATTGCACCTCGAGCGTGCCGGCGCGATCCGGGATCACCACCGGATCGGAACCGATCGGCGGCGTGATGTCCTGGCCGTTCAGCGTGAACCGCCGGCCGTTGAGCCGCAGCGCGCCGTCGGCCGCGACGTTGATCGGCCCTGCGACATTGCCCGTGAACAGGCTGAGCTCGGCGCCTGCGTTGACGTTGATCGGCGAATCGATCGAGCCACCGGCGAGCGTGATCAGCACGTTCTCGCCGGTCTGATCGGCCGGGCCGGCCTCGAACGCGCCGGGCCCGACGATCGAGCCGCCCTCGGCGATGCGGACCTCGGTGCGCTGTGGCACGGAAGTGTCGAGCGTCTGCTGATCTTCGGGCAGCGTGATGATGGTGTCGAAGCGGGCCTCGAAACGGCATGTCAGCGTGAGCGTGCCTGTGATCGTCGTTTCACGGTCGACGGAGTCGAAGGCGGAGCTGTGTCGGAAGTCGAGGATCAGCGAGCCGACCGGGAGATCGATCGGCGCCAGCCCCCGATCCGCGAAGACCACCGGGTCGTTGCCCGATGTGATCGGCGGCGAGAAGCTCTGACCCTCGACGCCCGATTCGACCGCGGGGTTGAGCGCAAAGACGTTGAAGTTCATGATGATCGGCCCCTCGTAGAAGCCGATCTCGACGGTCTCCCAGCGGTTCCAGCGCGGCCCCTCGTCGGGATCGCTGTTGTTCACGCCGGTCCAGATCACGACGTCCCACGCGATCTCGTCGATCAGCACGCGCGTCCCCGCCGTCGGCTGGGGCGCGAGCTGGAGAAGATCGACGAACATGAGCTCCATGAACGGACCGTCGAAATCGACGACCTGCTCGTCGAGCTCGATCTCGACCTGCGCGGTGTAGGTGCTCTGCGCGCGCGCCGGGAAGGCGAGCAGCGAGCAGAGTATCGCTAGAATGATCGTTCGCACGGGGATCTCCTCCCGGGAGAGCCTAGCCGAACCGAGCGGAACGACCAAAGCGGTTCGAAAGATTCGCTCGCGTTCGACCGAGAACGACCTTCACGCCAAGGGCAGCGACACGCGAACGCCGAGATCGTCCACGGGCACCGCGATCAGGTCGTAGCCGTCGGCCTCGGTCAGGACGCAGCGGACGAGCTCGCCTGGCGTGCGACGCTCGCGCGATCGGACGTACGTAACCGGGTCGATCTGCGGCGCCTGGAAGTACGTCCGACCGCGGGCGAGGTGAGCGCCGGTCTCGTCCTCCCCCATCGGCTCGTCGATCAGCACGTCGAAGCGGAGCCCCGACTCGAGCGGACACTCGGGATCGAACTGCTCGGCGAGGTACTCGTTCTGCTCGAAGGCCAGCGCCTGCTGCAGCGCCATCAGCTCGTGCTTGCGCTCCAGCGCCACCTCGTGCGGCACCGCGAGGGCGGGGTCGTCGGCCATCGTGCCCGCGGGCGTGCCGGGCTCGGTCGAGTAGGTGAACACGCCGACGGCCTCGAACGCGCAGTGCTCGATGAACTCGAGCAGCTGTTCGTGGTCGGCGTCGGTCTCGCCGGGGAAGCCGCTGATGAACGTCGTCCGGACGGCCATGCCGGGGATCCGCTCACGCAGCTTGTCGATCAGCTCGCGCTGGGTCCGCGCGGTGACGTTGCGGCGCATCGCGGTCAGCATGTTGTCCGAGGCGTGCTGCAGCGGGATATCGATGTAGGGCAGCAGGATGCCGCGCGCGGCGAGCTCGGCGAAGGCGTCGATCACCGGGTCGGTGAAGGTCGTCGGATAAGCGTACATCAGCCGCAGCCAGCCCCGCCCGGTCTCCTCGCGGACCACGCGTTCGAGCTCGCTGAGCAGGCGCGGCAGTCCGGCCGAGAAGCGGTCGCCCGGATCGCCGTCGGCGAGCCCGCGCCCGATGTCGTCGCCGTAGCTGGTCGTGTCCTGCCCGATGAGGAGCAGCTCGTGGGCGCCGTCCCGGAGCAGCTCGCGGGCCTCGTCGAGCACCGCGGCCTCGCCCTTGGATCGCATCTTGCCGCGGATCGAGGGGATGGTGCAGAAGGCGCACTTCTGGTTGCAGCCCTCGGAGATGCGCAGATAGGCGTAGTGCCGGGGCGTGAGCCGCAGCCGCGAGGCGTCGGACTCGAAGTAGCCCAGGCCCTGACCGTCCTTGCCGTTCACGGTGATGCCGGCCACGACGCCGCCGGCGATCGCGGGATCGGCCTTGGCCTTGACCAGGGCGTTGCCGCTGATCCAGTAGGGCGCGGTGTGCCCGGCGTCGTCGAGCGTGTTGGCCTCGCGCGTCGAAGCGCCGCCGGGGCCGCGCACGGCCTCGGTGATCTTGTCGCGGTCGAACACGCCGATCAGCGCATCGATGCCCGGCGCCCACTCGAACAGCTTGGCGCGGTGCCGCTGCACGAGGCATCCGGCGACGACGACGCGCTTGATCTCGCCGGCCCGCTTCATCGCCAGCGCGTCCTCGATGACGGCCATCGACTCGTTCTTCGAGGCCTCGAGGAACCCGCAGGTGTTCACGACGACGGCGTCGGCCGGCGTGACACGACCCTTGGCCGCGGAGATGTCCTGCTCGGAGCCGGCGACCGAGAGGTCGTCGCCCTCGTCCAGGTTCTGCTCGACCGCCTCCGCCGAGACCGGGACGAGGCCGTCCTCGGCGAGCTGGCCGAGCATCTTCTCGCTGTCTACGAGGTTCTTCGGGCAGCCGAGGCTGACGAAGGAGACGGTGCGGACACCGCCCGCGTCCGCGGACGCGGTCTGGCTTTGGGACTCGGCCGACGGCATAGAAGGAATGCTAGGGGGCGGCCAAACAGGATCTCGGTGGCCTGAAGGGGCGGGCGGTCAGTCCTGGGCGAGGGCTCGGGCGTCGACCTCAGCCATGAAGTTTCCGTCGAAGCCGGCCATCGGGTAGTAGACGCTGACGGCCTCGCGGAGAGTCTCCTCGTCTGTCAGGACGAACCGGCAGGCGGCGGGGATTCGCCAGGCCGCGAACCGGAGGGCGCGGACCAGCATCGCGTCGCTGCTGAGGACGACAAGGTCGTCGCCATCGAAGGACAACGGGATGAGGCCGAACTGCCAGGCCTGGCGGCGGTCGACCTCCAACAGCGCACGCCGCTCGGGCTCGATCTCCGGGGCCGAGATGCGCTCGGCCATGCCGGCGTACTGCTCGACCCAGGCCTCCTCGACGGCCTCGGGGCGGACGCCGAACATCTCCTCGGCGAGCACGCCGAAGGGACGGGCGCGTCGCCGCTGCGCCGCGAGGATCTCGTCGCGCTGCGCTTCGGTGATCACACCGCGCTTGACCAGGAGCTCACCGATTCGCAGCGGCATGACGTTCCCCTCCCGAGCGTGCCAGCCGGCGCTCCCGCCATCCACTCGGCGGGCCGATCGGCCGGCGACACCGACATCGGCGGTCTGGGGACGAGCCTGAAGCGCGGGGGTCGCACCCCCTACAGGGCCACCACGCCGAGGGGCGCTCTGATCGGATCAGTCAAGAGATGCGGGTTGTTCGGGGCGTCAGTCGCCGGCCGGCTCGATGGTGACGACCAGCCCCTTGGAGCGGAACTGATCGCGGTAGAGCTCGGCCCGCTCGCGGTGCGTCACGAGCAGGAGGGCGACGCCGCGGCGTTCGGCCCGCCACATGATGTCGACGGACTTGGCCCGCGAATGCGGCGTCAGCTCGTGGATCGTCGCGGCGACGTACCCACGCTCGTTCTGGTCGTCGTTGTGGAGCAGGACGCGGAACGGGGGGAGCTGCTTCGGCTTCGTCGGCTGGCGGGTCGGGGCTGTGGTCGACGTGGCCGTCCGAGCCGGGGCTTTCGTCGCGGTGTGCGTCGTTGCCGGGGCCTGTGACGTGTCCTGCGGCTCACTCATCGCGTCGAAAGATAGGCGGGCGGACGCGGCCGTGGAGGCGGGTCTACTTCCCGACGCAAAAGCCCGAGAACACCCGTCCGAGGATCTCGTCCGCGTCGACTCGGCCGGTGATCGCGCCGAGTGAGTCGAGCCCCAGACGGAGCTCGCCCGCGACGAGCTCGGGGCTCGCGAGCGCCCGCTCCTGGCCCGCGAGTTCCGTGCAGGCGCTCTCGAGACGGGCCTCGGTCGCCCGGAGCGCCTCGGCGTGCCGTTCGGGCACCGAGAGGCCGGCGGAGCCGGCGAGGGCGTGCTCGGCGAGGACGCCCCTCAGGACGGCCAGCCCCCGGCCGTCGAGTGCACAGACTTCAACCACGTCCGCGTCGGGCTCCCCGATCGGGCGGTCGGCCTTCGTCCGGATGCAGATCGTCTTGGCGGGCTCGAGCCGCTCGTCCGGCGGCGAGCCGTCGGGGTCGCACCAGAGCACGAGGTCGGCGGCTTTGATCTCGGAGAAGGCGGCGGCCTGGGCGTCGGCGTCACCGGCCGCTTCCAGCCCTGCCAGGTCGACGAGCGTGACGGTTCGTGTGTCGAGCTTCAGCGGCTCGGCGATCGCGTCGCGCGTGGTCCCGGGACGATCGTGGACGACCGCGCGCTCGCGTCCGAGCAGGGCGTTGAAGAGGGTGCTCTTGCCGGCGCTCGGGGGGCCCGCGAGCACGGCGCGGGGGCTCGCGGACCGGCGCTCGCCCGGCGCGCCGATCAGGTCACGGATCTCGGCGCGCAGCTTGAGCAACCGCGCGCGCAGGTCCGCGGCCTCGATCGGCACGACGTCCTCCTGATCGGTGAAGTCGATGCCGGCCTCGACGAGCGCGAGAAGTTCGGCGATGCGATCGGCCCAGCGCGCGTAGCGCTCGCCGGTGTCGCCGCGGAGCAGTCGGCGCGCGGTCTCGAGCTCGTCGTCGCGCTCCGAGGCGATGACCCGCGCCACGCCCTCGGCCTGCTCGACGGTGAGCTTGCCGGCCAGGCACGCGCGGAGTGTGAACTCGCCGGGGCCGGCCTCTCGTGCGCCCGCGCCGCAGAGCGCGCGCAGCACGCGCCGGGCCAGCTCGGGGTTGCCGGGAAGGATCAGCTCGGCGGCGTCCTGGGCGGTGTAGCTTCGCGGCGCGGTCCAGCGGACGATCTCGCAGGCGAGCTCCGCGCCGCCGGGGAGACGGACCGTGCACGGGCCGGTGCGATCGGGCGCGTCCTGGCAGAGCCGGGCCAGGATCGCGGGCGTCTGCGGGCCGGCGATTCGAACGATGGCGCGGGCGGAGTGGCCGGGCGGGGAGGCGATCGCGGCGATGGTGTCGGTCTGCGCGGGCGCCGCGTTCACCGGCGGCTCACTTGCGCTTCTTGTAGCGGCTCGGGGTGGGCTTGCCGGGCTTGGTCTCGGCGGTGTTCTGCACCTTGCGGACCTTCATGCCCTGCTGCTCGGCCCGGATCCGCTGCTGCTCCTCGGCCATCCGCCGGATCTTCTCCATGAAGCCGCCCTTCTTGGGCTGGCGGGCGCGGCGCTCGAGCTTCTCGGCCTTGATCTTGTCGGGATCGAGCAGCCCCCGGGCCTTGGCGCGGCTGCGGATCCACTTGCTCTCGACCACGCCGAGCGTCGAGTTGGTGATGAAGTAGATCAGCAGGCCGGAGGGCGCGTTGTACATGATCAGCGGGAACATGAACACGATCATGAATCGCATGATCTTCTGCTGCTGCTCCTGCTCGGGCGTCATCGTGCCGGTCGTCGGCGGCGCGAGGTACTTCTGCTGCAGCCAGTAGACGAGCGCCATGATCGCCGGCAGGATGTTGATCGCGTCGAAGCGGCCGAGCAGCGGCAGGCTGAATCCCGCGCCGATCGGGATCGCCGCGTCGGGCGTCGAGAGGTCGGCCAGGAACCTCCAGTCGGGGATGACCTGCTGGAAGACGCCGAAGAAGGCGGCCTCGTGGCGGAGGTCGAAGGCGAAGTAGAGCGTGGCGTAGAGAGCGATCCAGATCGGGCTCTGGAGCAGCATCGGCAGGCATCCCAGCGCCGAGAGCGGGTTGATACCCTCCTCGCGCCAAAGCGCGGCCATCTCGGCCTGCATCTTCTTCTGCTTCTCGGCCTTGGCCTCGGGCGTGTCGTGTTCCTTGACCTCGAATCGCTCCTTGAGCTGCTTCATCTTCGGCGCGACGCCCTGCATCTGCACGCCGAAGCGAGCCATCCGGACCTGCGTCCAGTGCGTGATGGGGTGAAGCGCCGTCCTGACGACGAGCACGAGCAGCATGATCGCGAAGGCGAAGTCACCGATGAAGCCGTCGAACAGGCGGAGCACGCCGATCAGCGGTTCGCTGAGGAAGCCGAACGTGCAGAACGCGCAGGGGCCGCCGAGGTTGTACTGGACGAGCTCGCCGAGGCTCAGCGCGGGGGCGACCGCCTGCGATTCGATCGCCGGCTCGTAGAGCGGGCCGGCGTAGATCCCGATCGAGAGGTTGGCCGCGGCGCCCTGGGGCAGCGGGATCGGCGGGCTCTCCAGCTGCGTCAGGACGACGGCCGATTCCTTCGTGCCCGCGTCCCGGTTGAGGATCAGCGAGCGGATCCGATCGACCGAGTTGAACAGCTTGCCGCTCGGCCCCTGCAGCGTCGCGGGGTCGAAGAGCCGGTGGGTGGCGACCGCGAAGTAGCGGTCGGTCAGGCCGAACCAGACCAGCCGGCGGCCGGCCTCGCGCTCCTGCGTCGCGACCCAGACCTCGCCGTTGCTGCGGTACGCGCCCTTCGAGCCGAGCACCATCGACGAGCGGCTCTCGAGGTCGGTGTCGGTGGAGACCCGCATGCTCGAGCCCTGGGTCGCCTCGTCGCGCAGGTAGCCGAAACGGACCCGGCGCTTGTCGCCGGCGTAGGTCGATTCGGGCTCCGGGAGATCGCCGGGCCCGGCCTGGACCCAGCGGACGCGGACGTCGCCGGCGCCGACGTTGCGGACGGACTGGCGGAGCTCGACCTCGTAGCTGTCGGGCTCGATCGAGAAGACACGCTCGAGCTCGAACGCGAGGGCGCCGTCCTCGTCCAGGATCTCGGCGGTGAACCGGCCCGGGACCGCCGGGTCGGGACGCCAGACCCCAGGCACGGCGAGATCGACACGGGACCACTGGTCGGCGCGGAGGCCGCGCGGGGCGTCGCCCGGCACGACCTCGAGGCGGATCGCCGAGTAGGGGATCGCGTTGAGGTCCCCGGCCGTCCTGATCCGCTGGATCTCGATCCGCGCGGGGTCGGTGGTCGTGATGCGGTAATCGGTCAGGCGGAGCGAGGCGATGCCCGCCGCGTAGTTGCTGAACTCGATCGAGAGCTGGCTGTCGATCGCGTCGGGATCGATGGCCTCGGGGTCGTCCGGCAGCGGCGCGAGCGGCGCCGAGGTCCCCACGCCCAGGAACAGCCGCGGGCTGTACGACGGGAAGTCCGGCGCCGGCGCCTCGACGAGGTCCTCGACGGGAACGGGCTCGGCCTCCTGCGCACGCGCACCGAACGCGAGGAGGGACACGAGCGACAGGATCAGGACGAAGCGATGGGAGAGACGGTCGAGCGTCGTCATGGTGTCGGTCACCGGCCCTCGAACAGCCTGTCGCCGAGCCAGTCCTGCAGCTCGGGCACGGCCTTGATCTTGCTGGCGGTCGCCTCGACGTCGTACTCGACGCGGACGAACTCGACCTGGTTGGCGTGGAGGATCACGTAGCTGGCGCGGGGGTCCTGGTCGCGCGGCTGGCCGACGCTGCCGACGTTGACGATCACCTTCTCGCCGGCGTCGAAGGTGTGCACCGGCTGTCGCCCGAGCTCGCCGGGCGGGAAGAAGTCCGGGTCGTCGCTGAACACGCCGGGGACGTGGGTGTGGCCGCAGAAGGCGACCCGGTCGATCCGGTCGAAGATCGCCGAGAGCTTGTCGGGCGCCTCGTGGACGTCGTCGGGGAAGATGTATTCGTTGACCGGGCGGCGCGGCGAGGCGTGCACGCAGAGCGCCCGGTCGGTGCCGTCGACGGCGCCGCCGTCGGGCAGGGGCTCGCTCACGCGGACGCGCATCCGGCCCAGGAAGTCGTACCGCTCGGCCCGGAGCTTCTCGTCGGGCTCGGCGTCGAACTGGTCCCGGGTCCAGAAGGCGGCGCTCTCGGCGGCGGGGTTGAAGTTCGTGGGCTCGTAGAGGACGCCGAAGTCGTGGTTGCCCATGAGCGACCACGCGCACTCTTCGCGCACCAGGTCGACGCACTCGAGCGGGTCGGGCCCGTATCCGATCACGTCGCCGAGGCAGACGACGCGATCGATCCCGCGAGACTCGATGTCCTCGAGGACGGCCCTGAAGGCGACGGCGTTGCCGTGGATGTCGCTGACGATGGCGGTAGGCAAAGCTGTTGGTTCCGATCGAGACGCCCTCGCTCGCAGCGACGCGCCGGGAGGGCCTCATCCGGGGATGCGAAGCGGATGCTAAGTGCGGGACTCACGCCGGGCAACGCCTCCGCCGATACGCGTTCGGGGACGCCCCCGGGCCTCCGGGCTATCCCGGGCCCGAGTATGATCGCTCGATCCGGGACCGGGGACACCGCCCCGCGACCAGTCAGACGGAGAAGCAAATGCCCGCCGCAGGCGTCACGTACCAGAGAACACGCGAGATGACGATCGAGGAGCTCCTGCTCGAGCACCGGATCGTCTTCCTCGTCGGCGAGATCCACCCCGGCAGCGCGAGCCGGGTCATGATGCAGATGCTCTACCTCGACCATCAGCGTCGGGGGCAGGAGATCAACCTGTACATCAACAGCCCAGGCGGCGCGGTCGACGACACGCTCGCCATCTACGACACGATGCGGTTCCTCGGATCGCCGGTGGCGACCTACTGCATCGGCCGGGCCTACTCGGGCGGCTCGGTCCTCCTGACCGCCGGGGCCGAGGGGCGGCGCTTCATCCTGCCGCACGCGAAGGTGATGATCCACCAGCCCTACGGCGGCGTGACCGGCCAGGCCGAGGACGTCCGCCTGCAGGCCGAGCAGATCATCAAGAGCAAGCGGCTGCTCAACGAGATCCTGTCGCGTCACACCGGCCAGCCGGTCGAACGCATCCAGGAGGACAGCGAGCGCGACAAGTTCTTCGACGCCCAGGAGGCGAAGGAGTACGGCCTCGTCGACGAGGTCCTGACCAAGCCGCCCGCCGGCGCCGGCGAGGCGCCCCCGGCCTCCTGATCTCCACGCGCCGCACGCACGAACAACCGCCCCACCGAGACACCACCATGCCGACCAACAGCCCGAGCTCGATCCACAACAGCTCGCTCGTCCCGATCGTCATCGAACACACCGGCCGCGGCGAGCGGTCGTACGACATCTACTCGCGTCTTCTGAAGGACCGCATCATCTTCGTGACCGGCCCGGTCATGGACGAGATGGCCAACCTCGTCGTCGCCCAGCTGCTCTTCCTCGCCAACGACGACCCGAAGAGCGACATCCACCTGTACGTCAACAGCCCGGGCGGCTCGGTCTCGGCCGGCATGGGCATCGTCGACACGATGCAGTACATCCAGCCGGACGTGAGCACGTTCATCATCGGCCAGGCCGCCAGCATGGGCTCGGTCATCGCGATGTGCGGCGCCAGGGGCAAGCGGTACTGCCTGCGCAACAGCCGAAACCTGATGCACCAGCCGCTGCTCGGCGGGGTGATGGAGGGCCAGGCGACCGACCTCGAGATCGAGGCCAAGGAGATCATCCGACTCCGCGAGCGGATCTACCAGCTCTACGCCGAGAACACCGGCCAGAACTACGACAAGATCGCCAAGGACTGCGACCGCAACCTCTGGCTCGACGACGGCGAGATGAAGGAGTACGGCCTGATCGACGAGGTCCTCTCCGCCATGCCCGAGGCCCCGGGCGGGCGCCACGGCTCGCCCGAGGGCGAGCGGGGCTGACCATGCCCCCGCCGGCTTTCCTCGGACGGCCGGTCGGCCTCGTCATCTTCGACTGCGACGGCGTCCTGGTGGACACCGAGCCCACGACGCTGCGCGTCATGCGCGAGTGGATCGCCACGTTCGGGCTCGAGCTGCCGATGGACGAGGTCGTGGCGACGATCAAGGGCGTCCACATCGACACGATCGAGGCCATGATCACCGAGCGCGTCGGGCGGGAGCTGCCCGACTTCGTCGCCGGCTACCGCAGGAACATGTTCGAGGCGTTCGAGCGGGGCATCCCGCCGATCGAGGGCGCGGTCGCGGCGCTCGACGCCCTCGACCGGATCGGCCTGCCCTGGTGCGTCGCCAGCAACGGCCCGCACACCAAGATGGACGCCAGCCTCGGCTCGTCCGGCCTCTCAGCCCGAACGCCGCGGGACCGGATCTTCTCGGCCGACGACGTCGAGAACCCCAAACCGGCGCCGGACCTGTTCCTGTTCGCGGCGCACGAGTGCGGCTTCGGGCCGGACCACTGCGTCGTGGTCGAGGACTCACCCGCCGGCGTTGTCGCGGCGCGGGCCGCGGGGATGCGGGTCTTGGCGCATGTCGATCTGACGCCCAGGTCGGAGCTGGCCAAGGCCGAGCCCGACGCGATCGTCGAGTCGATGGCCGAGCTGCCGGGGCTGCTGAGCCTCTGACTCCAAGCGAGCCCCCGGCGTGAGCAGAGGTTACACAAAGCCGACAGCCGGGCTTGGCCAGTGCGTTGCGAACCCCTCGCTCGCGCGAGGAGCGCGTCACGCACTCACATGACCGCCAGCCCCAGCAGCATCCACGCCGCGGCGGCGAGCATCACGACCGCGGTGTAGCCGACGATCTCGCGGGCCTTCACGCCCGTGATCGCCAGCAGCGGCAGCGCCCAGAACGGCTGCAGCATGTTGGTCAACTGATCGCCGTAGGCGACCGCCATGATCATCCGCCCGGGATCCGTCCCCGCCGCGGCCGCGGCCTCGAGCGCGATCGGCCCCTGGATCCCCCACTGCCCGCCGCCCGAGGGCACGAAGAAGTTCACGACTCCGGACAGGAAGAACATCCCGGGCTCGAGCGCCCATGACGGGAGCTCGGCGGCGCCGCGCGCGAACATCGCGACCAGGCCGGAGGTCTTGAGCATCGCCGCGATGCCCGCGTAGAGCGGGAACTGCAGGATGATCCCTGCGCAGCCGCGGGCGCCGTCCTCGGCGGCGCGGGCGTAGGACGCGGAGGAGGCATGCAGCGCGAGCCCGAGCATCAGCATCAGCGCGTTGACGTCGTTGAGCCCGATCGAGCCGAGGCTCTTGCCGGCCGCCGACGAGAAGAACGCCAGCCCGAACGCCGCCGCGAGGCCCCAGGCCAGGACGCGGCTGCGGGCCAGGTGCTCGGGGATCGAGGCCGGTCGGGTCCCGTTCTCGGGCCGGGTTTCCGGCTCAGATTCGAGCGGGCGGTAGTCGGTCACCGGGCGGAGCTCGCCCGCGCCGTCTCGCGGCACGAGCAGCGCGAAGACCAGCGGCACGAGCAGCGCCAGCCCCCCCGAGACGACCAGGTTCATCGGGCTGGCGAGCGTCTCGCCGAGCGGGACCGGCCCGCCGATCCGCTCGAGCAGCCCGGGGTCGTTCAGCACGCGGGCGGCGCCCGCCTCGGTCGTCATCGTGATCGGCGCGCTGCCCGAGAGGCCGCCGTGCCAGACCAGAAGCCCGGCGTAGCCGGCGGCGGCGAGCAGCGGGTAGTGGGCCCGCACGCCGCGGGCCTCGAGCGACCGGGCGACCTCGCGCGCCAGCGTCGCGCCGACCACCAGCGCCAGCCCCCAGTTCAGCAGCCCGGTCACGCACGCGACGAACGCGACCATCGCCGTCGCCGTGCGCGCATCGCGGGGGATCGCGGCGATCGAGTGGAGCGCCCGCTTGATCGGCCGGGCCTCGGCAAGGGCGTGCCCGGTGACCAGCACCAGGCACATCTGCATGCCGAAGCCGATCAGGGCCCACAGGCCCGAGTCGGACCGCCACTGCGTGAGCAGATACCCGGCGCGGCTCTCGTCAGCCGGCTTGGACGCGAAGTCGCCGAAGAGCAGCGCCGCGGCCGCCGTCACCGCGGTCAGCAGGATCGCGAGCACGAACGGGTCGGGGGCGGTGCGTTCGAAGACGCGGCTGATCCGGCTGCCGATCGCGGCGATCATCAACGCACCGTTTACCAGAACTTCGACCTACGTGCCCAAGCGGCTGGGTGCACTCGACTTCGGGTAGGCTGGAGTGTTCGCGCACGACCCCGGGGGGCATCGGTATGGACGCGATCCTCGAGCTCTGGATCCCGATCGTTCTGGCGACCATCGCGGTCTTCATCGCCAGCTCGCTGCTCTGGATGGTCTCGCCGCACCACAAGGCCGACGTGAAGGCGCCGCCAGGCGGCGAGAAGCTCGAGCGGGCGGTCGAGGACCTCGGCCTCGAACCCGGCACGTACATCTTCCCGTACTGCGCCGATCAGAAGAACATGAAGGACGAGGCCTTCAGGGCGCGCTGGGAGCACGGCCCGTGGGGCACGATCACGGTCTTCCCGGCGGCCTCGAAGTTCGGCAAGAACCTGGCCTTCACGGCGCTGGTCTTCTTCGTGATCACGCTGTTCGTCGGGTATCTGACGCGGCAGGCGGTCGAGCCCGGCGCCGAGTACCTCCGAGTGTTCCAGATCGCCGGGACGGCCGCGGTGCTCGGCCACGTCTTCGGCGGGCTGCCCTACGCGATCTTCTTCGGCAAGCCGGCGCGGTTCGTGATCACCGACCTGATCGACGCGATCATCTACGCGATGATCACAGCCGGCATTCTCGCGGCGATGTGGCCAGGGGCCGAAGCCGCTCTACCGGAAGTCGACCCGAGCGTGATCCCGGGCGGCTGAGCGTCCGATCCAATCACGGCGACGGCGGGTCCGACGGGTTCAGCACGAGGTAGTACCGGCCCGAGCCGAGCGACTGGAAGCGGCCGTTGCCCAGGTCGCCGTCGTCCATGATCTCGTCGACAAGCACCATCACCAGCGGGCCGGGGTCGTCGCCCTGAAAGTGCAC
The DNA here is from genome assembly GCA_038521625.1 of Planctomycetota bacterium. GTDB lineage: Bacteria > Planctomycetota > Phycisphaerae > Phycisphaerales > UBA1924 > JBCBKP01. The sequence goes on along the minus strand of JBCBKP010000002.1, from coordinate 136,839 downwards.
GCCCACGCCGTTGACCTCCATGTCCCAGCTGCCCCCCAGCGGCGTGGGGCGCTGCCATGAGCGTTGGTCGATGATGTCGCTGAACGGCGCCGGCGGGAGCTGCCCGGTCGAGGTATCGGGCGGGTAGGAGCCGGTCTGCGCGTTGTGCATGTCGGCGGCCTCCTCGAACGTGCGCAGGTTCTCGGCGAACGCCGCGACCTTCGACTCGGTCGCCGCATCGCCGAAGCCGGGAACGATGATCGCGGCGAGGATCCCGAGGATCACCACGACGATCAGGATCTCGACCAGCGTGAACGCGCGACCGAGCGGGCCGGGCCGGGACGGTCGGCATGGGGAGCGCAGAGCGACCATGGGGGCACCTCCAACCTCGAGACCAACCTGGGGACATCGAGCCGATGGGCCGAACACACCAGCCGGTTTCGGGGGTGCGCCGAGCCGGCGTGAAGCCGGGAGGGTTGGAGGGGCTGATCGGTGTGCGCCGCCCCTGGTCAGACGGCGGCGGTCTCCGCCCCGGGCATCGGGAAGCGGGCGCACAGCGACCGGACGTCTTCGCGGACGTCGGCGAGCATGGTCTCGTCGCCCCCGCTCTCGAGCGCCCGCTCGATCAGCGCGGCGATCTGGTCCATCTCGGCGGTCCCGAAGCCGCGGGTGGTCACGGCCGAGGTCCCGAGTCGGATCCCGCTGGTCTTCATGGGCGGGCGCGGGTCGTTCGGGATGCCGTTCTTGTTGCAGATGACCCCGGCGTCCTCGAGCCACTTCTCGGCGTCGGCGCCGGTGAGGTCCTCCGACTTGGTTCGCAGGTCGACCAGCATCAGGTGGTTGTCGGTGCCGCCCGAGCAGATCCGGAACCCGCGGTGCTGGAGCGCCGAGGCGAGTGCCGCGGCGTTCTCGACGACCTGGGCCTGGTAGGCCTTGTACTCGGGCCTCAGGGCCTCGCCGAAGGCGACCGCCTTGGCCATGACGATGTGCATGAGCGGGCCGCCCTGGACGCCCGGGAAGAGCGCCTTGTTGCAGGCCTTGTGGATGTCCTCGTTGTTGGTGAGGATCAGCCCGCCGCGCGGGCCGCGGAGGCCCTTGTGCGTGGTCGTGGTGACGACGTCGCAGTGCGGGAACGGGCTCGGGTGCTGCCCGCCGGCGACGAGGCCGGAGATGTGGGCGATGTCGGCCATCAGGATGGCGCCGCACTCGTCGGCGATCGCGCGGAACTTCGCGAAGTCGATGGTGCGGGAGTAGGCCGAGTAGCCGGTCAGCAGCATCTTGGGCCGGTGCTCGAGACAGACGGCCCGGACGGCGTCGTAGTCGAGGCGCTCAAAGTCGGCGTGGTTCTGGTCGTAGTGCAGGGGGTAGTGCACGGGGTTGTAGAAGGTGCCGCTGAAGTTGAGCTTCATGCCGTGGCTGAGGTGGCCGCCGTCCTTCAGCAAGAGACTGGCGAAGGTGTCGCCGGCCTCCATCAGCGCCATGAAGACGGCGGTGTTGGCCTGGGCCCCCGAGTGCGGCTGCACGTTGGCGAACGCGCAGCCGAACATCTCGCACGCGCGGTCCTGGGCGAGTCGCTCGATCTCGTCCATGTGCGCGCAGCCGCCGTAGTAGCGCCGGCCCGGGTAGCCCTCGGCGTACTTGTTGGTGAAGTGCGTGCCGGCGGCGTGCATGACGGCGGGGCTCGCGTGGTTTTCGGACGCGATCAGCTCGATCGTCGATTCCTGGCGATCGCGCTCGCGCTGCAGGATGGCGGCGGCCTCGGGGTCCTGACTCTGGATCAGGCTCAGCACGGCGTCGTCGATGGGGTGGCTCATGCGGGGATGCTATTCGGACGGGGTCGGGCGGACTGATCGGGTCCGATCAGACGAAGAATGCCATGAGGAACTCGCTCGTCGCGGGGTAGCGGAAGATCGCGACCAGAAGAAGACCGATCGCCGTTGTGGCGAAGGCGACGGCGAGTGGGTGCGTCAGCTTGAGGTAGTCCCTCGCGGCCCGCCAGTAGAGGAAGCAGATGGCGACCGCAGCGATCGGGACCAACTGGTCCGAGCTCGCCCAGAAGCTATTCGTCCAGCGCGCACCCGGCCAGACCCGCGCATGGATCAGGTATGGGATCGCGAGTGCCGCGAGTGACGCCCATCCGAAGGCGAAGACCACCCCGACGGCGCCCAGACGGAGCAGGTGCCGGCGCTGGATCTTTGCCCGCCGCAGCGTCACCGGAAGCAGGACGAACGCGGCCGCCCCAACGATCGGGAGCAAGAGGACGGCGATCAGTGATGGCCAGCGATTGGCGTGTGAGACGATTTGGAGAGGGTGGATGAGCGACAGCCATTGCTGGCCTAGGAGCCGCGCGACCCAGTCGAGATCTGACGGCGGCGCGCCGTCGGGTCCCTGCATCAGCCTGCTCAACAACAACCGGCCTTGCGGTCCGTATCCGCGGAATGGCGTGCCATAGAGGAACGACGTCGGCACGATCACCGCGAATCGCGGCACGATCAGGATGAGCAGACCGAAGGCGAGCGGGGCGATCAGCCGCTGCAACCGATTCGGCATCGCGAGGGGGATGACCTCCCAGAATCGAACGGGCCTCGCGAACAGCATCCAGAGCGTCGGGACGACCGAAGCGATCGGCTTCGCAGTCGGGCTCTCGGCGTACCAGCGCGGGTTGGTCGATCGCCCGAAGGCGTCCTGGATGAGGAACGCATGCCCGCACTCGGTGCAGACCCCCTCGAGCGGGCATTCGGTCTCCCAGGTCGCGACGATCCCCGACTGGTCGTAGCCGCAGCGCGGGCAGAGCGGGTTGTCGAGAGAAGCCCGCGGCATCGGTCCAACGTACGTGCGACGCGTCCGGCTCGTTCCAGGTCAGCCCCGCCTTGCGACTCGCGATCGCTCGCGGATGGCTCCCGCACGGCATGGCCGGAGAGACTCCGGCCCCGCTCAGGCCCGCGGGGCTCACCCCCGCGCGGCCGTGCGAGAGCGAGCGAGCGGCGGAGGCCGCGAGGGAACGCTCAGATCAGAACCCATCCCGCCTGAACGGGATGGCCCGCGCGGGGTACTCGTTGAGGCTCGGCGGGTCGCTCAGGTCGATCGGCAGGTAGACCCCGCGGTCGTGGTCGCTGTTGAGGATGACGGCGTTGGGCGGGAAGAGGTGCACGCCGCGGTCGATGTGCTCGTGCCCAAGGATGAAGAGATTGACGCCCCACCGCTCGACGAGGTCCTCGAGTTGGTCGTGGTCGTAGCCGCGGCCCCAGACCATGAGGTGGGCCGAGCCGGTCCGCGGCGCGCGGTCGGCGTCGGACAGCTCGCGCTCGAGCACCGAGGGGTCGAACAGGCCCATGGCGCCGACGCCGGGCATCGAGTGGGCGCAGAGGATGTCGCCGGTCGCGGTCTCGGCCCGCAGCGCCAGGGGCATGGCGGAGATGAAGTCCTCGATCGCGAGCTCGACCTCGCCCGCGCCCGCCCCGAAGACATACTCGAGGCCGGCCTCGAACGCCTCGACCATGCGCACGCCGTTCTTGACGATCGCCGCGTGGTTGAGCTGCGCCAGCTCGTGGTTGGCGAGCAGCACGTGGACCCGCTCCGGCTCGACGGCCTTGACCGCGGCGATGCGGGCCAGGGCCCGGTAGCTGAGGTCGCAGCCCTGGAGCAGCCGGTCCGAGTGGATGATCTCCTGGAACATCACGTGGACCGGCGCCGGCGAATCGATGATCTCGTCGGGGCGGTCCGGGTCGAGACCCGCGATCTCGATGAGCCGCTGGTAGTGCACCGGATGGTCGTGGAGGTCGCCGGTGGCGACGAGCGTGCCGGGCGGCGAGATCACCTCGATCGAGCCGCGTCGGCAGGCGGCGCCGCGCGTCGCCTCGGCGCCGGCCCGGAAGGCATAGATCACCTGCTCGGCGTCGGCGAGATCGAGCCGAGAGTGATTCTCGTACGGCGCGTCGTCATGCATCCGGGAATGGCGCTGGCGATGGCCGGCTCAGACCGCCTCCGAGTTGGATTTCCCGATGGACGCGTTCTCCGACGACTTGTTCGCCGCCGCGCGGATCTGGCCGAGGACGAGTTCGAGCGTGTCGGCGACGTCGCGCATGTCGCGCGGGCGCAGGTCGGCGTTGACCTCGACGCACGACATGATCAGGTCGTTGAGCCGCTGCGGGATCCGCTTGTTGAGCTCCATCGCGGGCCTCGGCTTCTCCATCAGGTTGTCGTCGATCGAGCCGACGAGCGAGTCGCCGCTGGCGAGCGCCGTCGGGATCTTCTGGCGCGTCAGGACCCAGTACATCGTTGCGCCGAGGTTGTAGATGTCGGTCTTGCCGGTGATCTCGCGCCGGTGAACCTGCTCCGGCGCGATGTAGTCCGGCGTGCCCTGGATGCGTGGCTTGACGGTGCCGACCTTGCAGCTCTGGCCGAGGTCGATGATCTTCGCGCGGTTGCCCTCGATCACGATGACGTTGTTGGGCTTCATGTCGGCGTGGACGAAGCCCCGCTCGTGCATGTGGGCCAGGCCCTTCGCGACCTGCAGGAACAGGTCGACCGCGTCCTCGAAGGTCTTCGGCGGCAGCAGGTCCATCGCCTGCCCGTCCACGAGCTCCATCAGCAGGTAGAGCTCTTTGGTGTTGAGCAGCGAGCCCTTCTTGATCCGCTTGGGGATCTTCCGCATCACAGGGTGGTCGAGCTGGCTGGCGATCTGGTACTCGATCTCGGCCTGGTCGAGGAACCGCTGGTCCTTCGGGTCGTGCTTCTGCACGTGCTTCAAAGCCCCGATCTGCTTGGACTTCTGGTCCTGGACCAAGTAGACGATCGAGGCCGCTCCGCGGCCGATCTCGGCGAGGATCCTCTGGCCCTCGACGACCTCACCCTTCTGCTTGGCGACGAGTCGCGATTCCATGACCCCGCGGCCGCTCCGGCTGATCACCCCAGAATGAGACGCCCGGGGTCCCCCGCCCGCGGCCTCCCGCTCGCCGCGATGGTACACCACACCCGCTGTGGCTGCCCGGTCGCCTCTTCTACCAGCGAATGTGCCGGCGGTTGCTCGCTCCGCGTCACGATCTGGGAGGAAGATCCGGCGGCGATCCCGTAAAGACCGGGAACCTCTGGATCGTGGGCCGTCGGGCGCTCAGTTGCCCCGGTCGCGTCGAAGGGCCTCGAGCACCCGGGCCTCGGGGAAGTAGCGACCCGGGCTCGACGTCACGGCGACCTCGCGGTGCGTGACGATGTTCTCCGAGGCGATGCCGTACCGCTCCTGGAGCGATCGGAGAAGGTGCACCAGCACGCCGAGCTGGCGCTCGGTGAACGGAGAGCGGTCGCCGTCCCCGGCCAGACAGATTCCGATCGAGGTCGGGTTGAGCGCCGCGCCGCCCTCGCCGATGACGTGATCGCCCCGCCGCTGCTCGAGCCACCGCTCGGTCACGTGGAGCACGCCATCGTCCATCCGGCGACCATTGCCGATCACGAAGTGGTAGCCGATCGAGTCGAGACCCTGGCGGGTGTGCGTCTCGGCGATCGAGCCGGGGGTGTCGGCCTGCCCGCCGCTGTGGTGGATCACGATCGTGTCCCACGCCCGGAGCGGGGCGCCGTCGGGCGCGACGACCGAGTCGAGGCTCACGGACGAGAACTGGGCCGCCAGCGGGCGGACCGCTCCGTCCGTCGCGACGGCGGATGCCCGGCTGGGACCGGAGAGCAGAAGTGCGCCGAGCGCCATGCAGCCGGCCAGCGAGGCCCAGACGATCGCGCTGCGACGCGAGCCGTTCCGGCCCGCCCGCCCGCGTCCGCCGGCGTCCCTGCGGCGTGCTGTTGCTCGCGATGACTTCACGCTTCCCCCTGCGCTTCCGAGTTGCCGTCCTGGCAACCGATCCGATGCCCACCACATCGGACGAAAGGACGCGGCCACTTGCACGTCCGTTGTAAATCGTCGCCCACGCGAGCGTCTGGCTAACTCCCGCTCAGCAATCGACCTCGGAGATTCGGACGTCGCCTTCCGAACTCATCCTCAAGATATGGAGCGGCGAGCCGCTCACGCACCCGCATATAGCGATCGAACTGCGACCGGTCCTGGTTCGACGGGAACAGAGGCCGCGCACATCCCCCGAGCGACAACGCGAGCACGACCGATCCCGCCAGCGCCGCCACGCGGACCGGGTGTTCCTTGCGCTGCCCTACCAAACCGGAATTCCACACACCGATAAGGTACCCGCTCGATCGAGGGCCGGCGCGCCACCGACAGGAACTCCCCGCGCGGTCCACATCGCGTGGGGTTCGTCGCACGCGTCTCAGAAGCTCCCGGCGGCGTCTGGGGCGATCTCGCCGCGGGCGATCGCCTGGCGGAGGGCCTCGTAGAGCACCGTGCAGGCGACCGCTGCGACGTTCAGCGAACGCTCGCCGCGCCGCATCGGCAGGTGGGCGGTTCGGTCGGGATGCTCTCGGAGCAGCCGATCGGGCAGCCCCCGGCTCTCGCCGCCGAAGACGAGGTGGGTCCCCGAGGTGATTTCGAGGTCGAACAGCGAGCGTTCGCCTCGCGTCGAAAGCAAGACAAATTCCGAACGAACTGCGCGATCGCGGTAGGCCTCCAAGGACCCGTGCTCGTGGAGTTCGAGCCGCGGCCAGTAGTCGAGGCCGGCCCGCCGGGCGGCCTTCTCGTCGAGGGAGAACCCGAGCGGGTGGATCAGGTGGAGCGGGACGCCGAGCGCCACGCAGGTCCGGCCGATGTTGCCGGTGTTGTTCGGGATCTCGGGCTGATGCAGGACGACATGCGCGAACGGCGGCTTCACCTCTGGCACGGCGTCGGGCATGACGGTGAGCCAGCCCCGATCATCGCCGGGAGGCGACCGGGTCGGCCTCGATGACCTGCTGGACGACGCGGGTGAACGCCGGATCGTGCGGGTTCCCCTGCCAGCGGATGACACCATCGGTGCTGACGACCATGGTGTGCGGGATGGCCTGCACCCGCATCGCACGCGCAAGCTTGCCGCTCGGCTGGTGGGCGTAGGCATAGTCCTTCCCACGGCTGCGGACGAAGTTCCGGACCGTGCTCTCGGGCTCGTCGTCGCTGAGAGCCACGATCGCGAGTTGCTCGGGGAATCGCTGCTGCAGGGCCTCGAGCTTCGGGGCGACCGCGTGGCACGGGCCGCACCAGGTCGCCCAGAAGTCGACCACCAGCACCTTCCGCTCCATGTCGTTGGGCTTCGACCGGAGCCACTTGGCGTCGTTGAAGTCTGCGGGCGCCGCCCGGCCCTGGAAGTCGGCGGCGCCCAGGCGCCCGGCGTTCTTGCGGGGCCAGTCGGCCCCCATGTAGTCCGAGTCGTCGACGGGGCCGCGCGAGCGCCGCTCGGCGGGCGTCCGCGACGCCTCGGCCTCCGCGACCGCGATGCGACGCTGGAGGTCGGCCCGGGCTTGCTCGACCGATTCGGCGCGGAGCTTGTTGACGGCGGCGCTGAGGTGCTGCCCCTCGATGTCGGCCATACGGATGTTGCCGGCGCGGTCGATGATCGCGAAATCCGGGCCGTCGTCGAGTCCGAAGCGTGCCGCGAGGCTCGCGTCCGGATCGATCACGATCGGCATGCCGACGTTGGTGCGATCGATGCGGCGGAGGAACACCTCGTCCGCCTCGTCGGTGTGGATCGCGATCGCGACGACGTCATCCGAACGCTGCGCGAGGCGGCGGAGTGGCGGGAGACCGCCGAGGCTGATCGGCTCGCGGGCGCTCCAGCGGACCAGCACGACGACCTTGCCCTCGAGGGCCTCGGCCGTGATCTCGCCGTTGAACGTCTGGGCCCGCGTGAGCGCCTCGAGATCGCAGGCCTGGCACTCGAGCTTGCGGAGCTCGATGAGGCGCTGACCGCGGGCCTCGCGCTTGTAGGGGTCGGGCTCGCCGGCGGCGGCGAGGGCGGAGGAAAGCCCGAGGATCGTCAGGGCGGTGAGGCGTCGGGTCGGCACGGAGGTCTCCTTCGTCACAAATCCGTAAAGAGCGTACCGGGAGGGCCTCGCCCGGTTCAACGGATTCCCGCGGCGCGGGCCACGCGGATCTCGTGCAAGGCGATGGCGGCGGCGGTGGAGACGTTGAGCGAGTCCGCGCGATCGTCGATCTCGATGCGGGCGAGCCGGCCGCCGGCCGATCTGACGAGTTTCTTGGTTCTCTCGTCGAGGCCGGGTCCCTCGGTGCCGACCAGGATCGCGACCCGTCGGCGCGGGGGAGACCCCTCGTGTGCACGTCCCGCGGCGTCCCGGATGGGGACCGATCCGTCCCCAGGGTCGAGCGCCAAGAGCGCCCGGTCGCGCGCCACGCGCTCGATCGTCGCGGGCCAGTCGTCGGCGGTGGCGAACGGAACGAAGAGGGCCTGGCCCATCGAGACCCGGAGCGACTTGCGGTACAGCGGGTCGCAGCAGCGCGGGCTGCAGAGCACGCCCGGATTCGCGTCGCCCGCGAGGGCCCGGATCGAGCGGAAGATCGAGCCGACGTTGTCGTGGTTGGTGAGGTCTTCGAGCATCACCAGCGTGTCATGCGACTCGATCAGCTCGTCCACGGTTGGCGGGCGACCCCGCCGGCCGCAGGCGAGCACGCCGCGGTGCAGGTCGAACCCGACGATCGATCCGAGCTGCTCCCGAGTGCCCAGGTGGATCGGGACCGACGGATGGAGCCGACCGATCAGCGGGCGGACCGCTTCGAGCCGGTTGTCGGCGACGAGCACCGCGTGGACCTCGTGCGGGCTCTGGATCAGCCGGCCCAGGAGCTCGATCCCCTCGGCGATGAACAGGTCGCCGGGGAGGTCGGGGGGGAGCCCGGTGCGGGTCGTGTAGGTCTCGGCGTCGGGGCGGTGCCGCGCGCGGAGCCACTGTTCCTTCTGAGCCCTGAACGGGGCGAGGGCCGGGTCGTCGAGCGTTGTGATCCGGGACGTTGCCACGCCGGTCGGACACTACACTCGCCCGCTCGCTCGCGGCGCTCGGGAGAACGGCTTGGCAATCGGGACGGACATCGTGGCGGCCGCCTCCTCCGGGGCGATGTCGTGGTGGCAGGCGGCGATCCTCGGGCTCGTCGAGGGGATCACCGAGTACCTGCCGATCAGCTCAACCGGGCACCTGATCCTTACCGCCTCCCTGCTCGGTCTCGACGAGGACCCGGCGGTCAAGCCGTCGGTCGACGCGTTCAACATCGTGGTGCAGGGCGGCGCGATCCTCGCGGTGCTGGGCCTGTACCGAGAGCGGGTCTTGCAGATGATCCGCGGCCTGCTCGGCAAGGACCGGGCGGGCCTGCGTCTGTTCGCGCTGCTGGTCGTCGCGTTCCTGCCGGCGGCGATTCTCGGCGTGCCGCTGAACGACTTCATCGAGGCCAAGCTGTTCCACCCGGGCCCGGTGCTGGCGGCGCTCGCACTCGGCGGGGTCTACATGATGGTGCTCGACCGGTGGAAGGTCCGCCCGATGCGTCAGGAGGACCGCGCCGCCGAAGAGGCGGGCCATCCGATCGACCACGGGAAGGACATCACCAATCTGTCGTTCCGATCGGCGCTCGTGGTCGGTCTGCTGCAGGCGGTGGCGATGTGGCCGGGCACGAGCCGGAGCATGATGACGATCACCGGCGGCGTGCTCGTCGGCCTGCGCCCGCGTCAGGCGGCGGAGTTCAGCTTCCTGCTCGGCCTGCCCACCCTGGGCGGCGCCACCGTGTTCAAGCTCTACAAGACCGAGACCGGCGAGGGCCCCGGGCTGTTCGAGATGCTCGGCGTGGCGCCGATCGCGATCGGTGTGCTCGTGGCGACCGTGAGCGCCGCGATCGCCGTGAAATGGCTGGTCGGCTTCCTGACACGCCACGGGCTGGCGGCCTTCGGCTGGTACCGGCTCGGCCTCTGCGCTGTGCTGGGCGGGATGATCGCGACGGGCCAGCTCCAGATCGGTCCCGCGCCCCAGGATGACGGTCCGCAGGAGACCGAGGGCGTGATCGAATGAAGACGTCGTTCCCCAAGGACAAGATCGAGGTCGTGCTGCTCGAGGGGATCCACGACAACGCCGCGGCGTTGTTCGAGCGCGAGGGCTTCCGGGTCAGCCGGCACAGCGGGGCGGCCGACCCGGCCGAGCTCGCGGCGCTGATCGCCTCCGCCCACGTCATCGGGATCCGATCGAAGACGCGGCTGGTCGGAGAGGCCCTCGGCGCGGCCCGCCGCCTTCTCGCGGTCGGCTGCTTCTGCATCGGGACGAACCAGGTGGACCTGGTCTCCGCCGCGGGCGCCGGGGTGCCCGTGTTCAATGCCCCGTTCAGCAACACGCGGAGCGTGGCCGAGCTGACCGTCGCCGAGGTCGTGATGCTGCACCGGCGCGCGTTCGAGCGGAGCAGCCAGATGCACGCGGGACGCTGGGTCAAGAGCGCGAGCGGGGCGCACGAGGTGCGAGGCCGCACGCTCGGGATCGTCGGCTACGGGCACATCGGGGCGCAGGTGAGCGTGCTCGCCGAATCGATGGGCCTCCGCGTGCTGTTCTACGACGTGATCCCCAAGCTGCCGCTCGGCAACGCGCGCCAGACGGGGTCGCTCGACGAGCTCCTGCGCGAGAGCGACGTGGTCACCCTGCACGTGCCCGCGACTGACGGGACGAGCGGCCTGATCGGCGCCGCCGAGATCGAGAATATGAAGCCCGGCGGCCACCTGATCAACAACGCGCGCGGGAGCGTCGTCGACCTGGCGGCTCTGGCCGATGCGCTCAGACGCGGGCGTCTCGGCGGCGCGGCGATCGACGTCTTCCCCGAGGAGCCGTCCTCGCGCGAGGCGGCCTTCCGGGGCCCGCTGGTCGGGCTCGAGAATGTCATCCTGACCCCGCACATCGCGGGCAGCACGCAGGAGGCCCAGGCGAGTATCGCCGAGGAGGTCGGCAACAAGCTGCTCCGGTTCGTCAACGCCGGCGCGACCACCGGGGCGGTGAACGTGCCGGAGGTCGAGCCGCCGCCGCAGCGCGGGATGGTCGCCCCGGGGACGGACGAGCGGCCGCACCGGATCCTGCACTTCCACCGCAACGTGCCCGGCGTGCTCAGCAAGATCAACAACGCCGTCAGCGACCTGGGCGTGAACGTCGCGAGCCAGACGCTGCGGACCGACGGCGAGATCGGCTACGCGGTGCTCGACGTGGCGCCCAGCGACGGCGAGCAGCTCCGCGCCCGGATGGATGCGATCGAGGGGACGATCCGCACGCGGGTGCTCTGGTGAGTGTTTGAGTCACGCCCTCCGGGCGTGAGCTTGCCAATCGCTTGCGGGCATAGCCCGCGGCGCGGTCGGGCGAGCGGGCGTCGCCGAAGCAGAAACCGCAGGCGCTCGCGGACATGAAGATCCGCATCGCGAGCATGACGCGTGCGGACCACGCGCTCGCTCCGTTCGTCGAAGATGGCTTGTGGGCGGCGACGTCACGTCACGACCTTGCGACGCGTGGACGGATGGTCGGCGGGGCTAGGGCTGTCCCGCACCGTCGCCGATCGGCTCGATCTGCCCGCCGATCGTGATCTCGCTGATCTCGAGTCCGCCGGGTCCATCGAGGCTGACCGTGTAGCTGCCGGTCTCGACTGTGACGGTCACGATGGTGTCATCGTCATTGTCCGCGACGCCATCCTCGCCAATGGACTGAAGGGTGTAGCTGTTGAGCGAGCCCGAATAAACGAGCGGCTGGCTGTACCGGTCGGTGGTCGTGGTGCCAGCGGGAAGCTCGGCAAGTGACGCCGGGAAGGCACCGTTGTCCTGGTAATGGACCGCGAGGGCGTCGTAGGCGTCAGCGAGGTTGGGGTCGAGCTGTGAGAAGATCACGGCGACCGCGATCGCTCCGGCGATGATGGCGAGTATTGCGATGACGAGCCCGATGCCGAAGACAACCGAGCCGATGATCCATCCCGCGAGGCCGATGAGCGAGATGACGAGGCCTGCGATGGCGAGACCCTTCGGCTCGCGTCCCAGGCCGACGATCGAGAAGGGGAGGGCAACGAGTGAGAAGCATCCACCCGTAAAGACGCCGAGGATGGCGAGGATGAAGCCGACGAGGCCCATGGTGTTCCCGCTCTTCGGCTGATCAAACTCGTCGCTCATGTCGGCATCCCCCTGTGCGCGGCTTCGCTTCCGCACTGATGCTATCGGCTGCTTCCGATCCGGTGCTGTGGTATTGCGTGAACTAGGGCTCGATGACGACCTGGAGCTGGTCTGGATAGCCGGCGGCCCGGAACGCGGACACCGCGTCCTCGAACTTGGCCCGCTTGGTGATCAGCCCCGAGAGCCGGATCTCGCCGGAGGCCAGCGCCTCGACGCCATCGGCGATGCTCGCGTGCCGGGCCCCGACGAGCTCGAGTTCCTTGCGGATCGCGACCGTCAGGTCGGGCCCGCCGAGCGGCGGATCGCCAGGAGTCATCGATCGGAGAAAGTCGCCGGCGTTCCGCGTGGGCTCGTCGATCGGCCTGGGCAGCGGGGTTGCGGGGGTCCGGAGGACGACCTTGCCCCGCGGACGCGCGAGCCCCATCGCGAGGGCGACTGACTCGCGGGCGCCCGTGCAGTCGATCACGACGTCCTGGTCGGCGCGGAGGCCGACCTCCTCCACCGGCCGGTTCCGGATCCCCCACTTCTCCGCGACCGCCATCCGAGCCGGATCCGAGCCGAGCAGGCGGACCGTGGCGTTGAGCGCCGTCATCACCTGGGCGCAGAGCAGCGCGCTCAGGTTGTCCCCCAGGACCGTGACGAAGCTCTTGCCCTCCAGGCGCACGACCCTGGAGGCGTGGACCGCCGCGGCGAGCGGGAGCGCGAAGACCGCCGCGTCGTCGTCAATCGCGTCGGGCACTGGGATCAGATGGGACGTTTCGATCGCGACGCGCTCCGCGAACACGCCGTCGCGGCCGCGGAGGCCGAGCAACTCGCGCTCGGGGGCGTGGTGGGCCAGACCGCGTCGTGCGAGCGGCGAGTCGCTCGGGACGAAGGCCGGATCGGCGACGACGCGCCGGCCGACGAATTCGCCGTCGGGGTGCGTCTCGACGACGCCGACGAATCGATGCCCGACGACACCGTCAAAGTCATCGTCCGACTGGAGCAGCGCGAGATCGGCGGGATCGACGGCGAGCAGCGTCGGGCGCACGAGGGCCTGGTCGTCGCGGGGGCTCGGCGCCGGCCTCGTCTCGATCCGGAGTTCTCTGATGCTGCGGACGACCGCACGCACGGCGCCCTGGTCGCCCGGGCTCAAGAGCCGCTCCCCCCGTCCAGATCGGGCTCGCGCACCATGCCGACGGGCGGGGCCGGGCTCTCGGTGGGCGGCGCGGGCACGAACGGGAGCCACTCGACGGGGTGGCGTGGTCGCCGGAATCCTCGGGTGAGATAGACGCCCTGCGCCGCGAACGGCCGATCGGTCTCGGCGAGCCAGGCGAGCCAGGCCCCGGGATCGAGACCGAGCCGCTGGCCGGTGAGCGTCGCGAGCGCCTCGAGCGCGGCCGCGTTGACAGTGAGGCTCTGATCATCGACGGCGCTGATCAGGGCCTGCAAGACCCGGCGCTCGGGGTACTGGCCGAGCGCCCGAGCGCTCTGGGCTCGGACCTGCGGGTCGGTCTCGATCTCGGGATCGGTGCGCTCGATGAGGGCCGGGATCGCGGCGGGGTTGTGCAGCCGCTGCAGAGCGGTCGCGACCTCGGCCCGGACCAGCCGGTTCTCCGAATCGAACAGCCCAAGAAGCGCGGGGATGTCCTCGGGATCGCCGTGCAGGCCCAGGGCCCGGACCGACGCCTGGCGGACGGCGTCGTCGGGGTCATCGAGGCTGTCGCGGTACAGCGCGATCGCCGAGTCAGCGGCCCCGAACTGTGCCGCCGAGATCATCGTGACACCGCGGTAGCGGTTGTCGGCGTCGTACTCGTCGAGGGCCATCTCGACCGCGTCGCCCGTCGAGGGCCCCGCGAAGATCGCGAAGAGGCTGTCCGACCCGCGGGCGTTGTCGAGCGACCCGCAGGCGGCCAGCGCGGCGAGCACGAACGAGGCGAGAGCGACTGTCCGGATCCGATCCATGGGTCTCGGCATGGGCTGAGGGTATCGGGCGGAGGGCCGAATCGTGCGGCGGGCCTGGACCGGGGTGTCGGGCTCGCTCCCGATTCTGCGCCGAAGGGTGTGAGAGATCGGGGTGAGAATCTCGCTCTCAGATAGGTTGAGCGTGGGACGGGGTTGAAGGGGAACCAGCGATGACCGAGAGCGAGACCGGGGGCGGTACGCGCGCAAAGGAAGCCATCGGCCTGGTGGTCGCGGTGGCGGTCCTGGCGGCGGTGCTCGCGAGCAGGGTGGCGATGGGTACGCAGGTGAGCCCGCCGGCCGGGCCGATCTCGGATTCGGGGCCGAGCCTGACGGATCTGGTGGATCGGGTCGCGGGCATCGAACCCACGCCGTTCCTTCTCGAGGACTTCATGGGCGAGACCGCCTCGGTGCCCGGCAGCGCACGGGACGGGCGGCCGGTCCCGCTCGGCACGATCGACGATCAGCGGATCGGCGTCGAGGTCTCGGGCCTCGGCCAGACCCGGGTCTCGATCGTCGATCTGGCCCGCAGCATCGAGCGGATCGAGTTTCGGAGCGGCAGCGACAACGGCGAGATCCGATACCTGCCCGGCGCCGCGCGGTATGAGATCACGCTGATCCGCCGGTTCAACGCGGACGGCCTCTTCGACGACTGGCATGACGACCTGGCGAGCGGCGGCGCGACGCGCCGTACGGTGACCGTGGTCTTCTTCGACGAGGCCGGCGATGAGACCGCTCGGTTCAACCTATTCAACACGTTCCTGAGCAATCTCGACGTGCGGAACGTCGGCGGCGTGGCGATCGAGCAGATCGAGCTCGCGGTCGAGGGGCTCGAGCTGGTCCGGCCGTAGCCGCTGGACCGGGTAGGCTCTCGCGATGAAGCGAGCCTGCGTGCTGGTCGTGCTCTTGATGGTCGGTTGCGGATCGATCGAACGCCCCGAGATGGACGCGACGCTGGCGTCGCTCTCGGCGACGCTCCCGTCGTCGGTCGTGTACCCGCGGGGCGGGCGGACCAAGGAGCTCGCCGAGCTCGACCCGAGATCGGGCGAACGTGTCGGCACGCTCGAACGCGAGGTCTTCGCGGCCGACGCCGACGGGCGATTCGAGACGGTCCTGGTCGTCACCGAGCCGGAGCCGAGCGACGGCCCGGTGCTGATCACCCGCCTGGTGCGCGCCACCGACGGCTCGGTCGCGCTCCGCGAGGTCGAATCCGCGAAGGACGAGCAGCGCGGCGGGCCCCGGCGGGTCTTCTTCTATGACCCGCCGCTCGTGCTGATGCCGGCGACGCTTTCCGCCGGCGAGACGTACTCGAGCGAGGCCGAGATCAGCGAGCGCGACCCGGACGACACCGCTCGCGTGCGTTCGCGAGGTCGTGTCACGCGGCAGATCCGCGCGATGACCGCCGCGGAGCTGGCCGAGCGATTCCCGGTCCGCTCGGGCGACCTCCCCGGCGCGATCGGGACGATCGAGCGTCTGACGGTCGAGCTGGCACCGGCGAAGGTCGACCGGACGACCTGGTCGCTGCTCGACCCCGCGGTCGGGATCGTCGAGGAGATCAGGCAGGAACAGCTGCGCGTCTTCGGGATCGGCCCCGCTCCGGACGAGACTCGCCGCGCGTTGGTCTCGCAGATCGAGAACCAGGTCGAGAACTAGAGGTCGAATTCGCCGGGCGGGCGGCTCCGCATCGAGACGGGCGGGGCGATGATCTCGGCCATCACGATCGCGCGTCGGAGACCGTCGGACCCCCGGATCGCCGCGGCGATCGACCGCGTCTCGGTCGGGGCCGGACGCGGCGGGGCGGGGCGTGCCGCGCGTTCGCTCGGACGGCGCGACGAGGGTGCCTTCGCCTGCTTCGACGGCGGCTGGGTCTTTGACGCGACCACCGTCGGACGCCGACGTTGGGTCCGTGACCGGCTCGGGACCGTGGGCATCGACGCGGAACGCTGCGGCGGGGGCTGCGTTCTCGCCTGGGGCGCCGGGCGCGGTCGGGCCTGGGGCGGCGTCGCGGTCGGCCGCGGCGTGGCCCGGCGCGACGGCGGCTGGGCCGGTCGTGCCTGCGTCGGAGCTCTGGTCTGTGGCTGGGCCTGCGGCCGGGCTTGGGCCTGCGCTTGAGCCCGGGCCCGCTGGCGGATCGCCTCGATCTCGGCCCGACGGCGGGCCGCGATCTCTTCCAGACGCTTTGCACGATCCGTGGCGGACGAGGCATCGGCCCGAGACTGGGCGACCGAAGCCTGGCGAGCCGCGCCGGCTTGCGCGCGGGGCGGCCCGGTGCGAAGCGCCTCCTCTTCGGCCCGCCGGCGGGCCTCCTTCTGCCGCTGGACCGCCTGCTGCTCGCGGAACTGCCGGTAGAGCCACCCGCCGATGGACACAATGAAGAAGATGGCGAACGGGGCGATATTGATCAGCGTGCCCCAGAAGTTGCTCATGACGAGGAGTGTACGTGGGCCCGATCGCCAGCGCGGCTGATGCCGGCGCCGCCGGTTCCGGCCGCGGGTTCCGGCCTGGGCACCGGGAGCATGCACCCGTCGTGCTCGATCAGGTCGAATTGGGTGCCGTAGGTCTCGGCGAGGTGCTCGGGCGTGAGCACCGACGCTGGCGGCCCCGAGGCGGCGACCGTGCCGTCGCACGCGAGGAGCAGCACGGTGTCCGCGAGGCGGGCCGCGACCTGGAGGTCGTGCAGGACGAGGACCACGCCGAGTCCGGCCCGCGATCGACCTCGGAGGAGGCTCGACAGCGCGAGCGTGCTGCCCGGATCGAGGGTGGCCGTGGGCTCGTCCGCGAGGAGGTACCGGGGCTGATGCGCACTCTCGAGCTGGGCGAGCGCTCGGGCGAGTGAGACCCGCTGCTGCTGTCCGGCGCTGAGCCGGTCCATGCGGACCTCCGCCCGGCTCTCGAGGGCGACGTCGGCCAGAGCGGCCATCGCACGCCGGCGTCGCTCTCGGCGGTCCGCCGAGCGGATGCCGAAGGCGACCGTCGCGACGGCGGTGTAGCCGAAGGCCAGGCTCGGACGCTGGGCGGCAAAGGCGAGCGAGCGGGCCCGGTCGGCGTGCGGGATCGACCGGACGTCGCGATCCCCGAGCCGGACCGAGCCGGCATCGGGGCTGAGCAGTCCGAGCAGGAGGCGCAGGAGCGTGGTCTTGCCCGCGCCATTCGGGCCGACGATCGCAGAGATCCCCGAGGGCCGGAACTCGGCAGAGAGGGCCGAGATCACCGGTCCGGAGCGGGGGAAGGCGAAGCCGAGTTCGCTCGCGACCAACGGCACGGGATCACCCTACGCTGGGGCTCGCGGCACCGATGGCCCGGGCCGGCGTGCATGGGAGATGGATCCGATGGCGGACGGCAGGCTGATCGCGGTGACGGGGGCGACGGGTTTCGTGGGTCGTCACATGGTGCGGGCCCTGCTCGAGCGCGGGCACCGGGTTCGGGCGCTCGCGCGCAGCGAGGCGAAGGCCCGGAGGGTGCTGCCGTCCGACGGTGTCGAGATCGTCCAGGGCGAGGTCCTCGACGGCTCGAGCCCCGGGAAACTCGTCCGGGGTGCGGACGCGGTCATCCACCTGATCGGGATCATCCGCGAGGTGGGCGGCGGCCAGGTCTTCAAGCGGATGCACACCGAGGCGACCCGCGTGGTCGTCGCGGCGGCCTCGGCGGGCGGCGTCACGCGGTTCCTGCACATGTCGGCGCTCGGCGCGAATCCCGAGGGTGTCAGCAAATACCAGAAGACCAAGTTCGACGCCGAGCGGGCGGTGATGGCGAGTGACCTCGACTGGACGATCTTCCGACCCGGCCTGATCCACGGTCCGGACGGCGAGTTCTTCCAGCTGATGAAGGGCTGGTGCGAGGGTCGCTCGGCGCCCTTCCTGTTCATGCCGTACTTCACGCGGGTCGAGGTGGACGTGCCGACCACCCCGCGGATCCCCGCGCTCCCCCGCGTCGAGGCGCCGCTGGTGGCACCCGTGCACGTCGACGACGTCTGCGACGCGTTCTGCGAGGCTCTGGAACGCGACCAGAGCATCGGCGAGATCTATCAGCTGACCGGGCCGGAAGAGATCCGCTGGCCGGACATGCTCCGCCTGGTGCGAGACACGCTGCCTCAGGGCAACCGGTCGCTCAAGGCGATCGGGATCCCGTCGAAGGCGGCGGCGGCGCAGGCGGTGGCGGCCAAGGCCGTCGGTATCGGATCTCTCCTGCCGTTCGACGAGGGCATGGCGTTGATGGGCGGCGAGGACTCGTCGTGCGACACGACGAAGGCGCGTCTGCAGCTCGGGTTCGAGCCCCGGGCGTTCGGCGAGAGCGTGGCCGAGTACGCGGGGGCGTGAGGCCGGCCCGTTCTCCGGCCCGGTAGGCTTGGGCGACTCCGAGCAAGGAAGCCCATGCCGCTCAGATATCAGCACCGCGTTCTGCAGCACCTTGCACACCCGAGCTACGAGCCGAAGGACACCGCGCGGCTGGGCGTCGAGCTCGGCTTCGGGGATGAGCTGGACGGATTCGGCGAGGCGGTGCGGGCGCTCGAGGCCGACGGCAAGATCGCGCTGGACGGCTCGGGCAGGGTCACGCTGCCAGGGCTGCCCGACCAGGGCGAGATCGAGGGGGTCTTCCGCGGCTCGGCCAAGGGGTTCGGGTTCGTGGAGACGATCGAGGCCACGGCCGACGGCGACATCTTTATCCCGGAGCACTCGACCGGCGGGGCGCTCTCGGGCGATCGCGTGCTGATCGCGTTCCAGCGCGACCGGCGACGCGAGCAGCGCCAGGGGATGCTCGGCAAGAGCTTCGCCGGCGAGGTGATCGAGGTCGTCCAGCGGGCCCGCAGCACGTTCACCGGTGAGATCGGCAGGCAGGGCGACACCTGGCTGGCGTGGCCCGACGGCAAGGAGCTGACCGACCCGGTCGTCATCCGCGACGCGAGCAGCAAGAACGCCAAGATCGGCGACAAGGTCGCGTTCGAGATCGTCGTGCACGCCGAGGGGCGCGAGCTCGCCGAGGCGGTGATCACCAAGGTGCTGGGCGCGGCGGGCGAGCCGGACGTCGAGACGCAGGCCGTGATCGCCGCGTATTCGCTGCCGGAGAACGAGTTCCCCGCGGAGTGCGTCGAGCAGGCGCGCGAGGCGAGCCGGGGCTTCGAGGCGATGATCGAGCGCTGGAAGGCCGAGGGCGAGTCGGCGCTCGAGCAGAACGGCCTCCCTCGGAAAGACATCACGGACGTCTACATCACGACGATCGATCCGCCCGACGCGAAGGACTACGACGACGCGATCTCGATCCGCCGGCTGACGAAGGACGAGGCGGGGTACGACGGCTGGGAGCTGGGCGTGCACATCGCGGACGTGGCGCACTTCATCGACCCGGGCAGCTCGCTCGACGAGGAGGGCTACGACCGCGGGAACTCGTGCTATCTGCCGCGGCTGGTGATCCCCATGCTTCCGGAGATCCTGAGCAACGGCATCTGCTCGCTCCAGGAGGGCGTGCCGCGGTTCGCCAAGACCGCTTGGATGCGGTACGACCAGACCGGCAAGGTCCGGGCGCAGGGCGTGCAGAACACGCTGATCGAGAGCCGCAAGCGGATGACCTACCTCGAGGCGCAGGCGCTGATCGACGGCGATCTCGAGGAGGCCAAGAAGCACGCCAAGACCGAGCCGGAGTACACCGACGAGCTGATCGACGCCGTCCGCGAGATGGACCGGCTCGCGCGGACGATCCAGGCGAGGCGGCGGACGCAGGGGATGATCAGCCTGGAACTGCCCGACACCGAGCTGGTGTTCGACGAGGACGGCAACGTCATCGACGCGGTGCCCGAGGACGACGCGTACACGCACACGCTGATCGAGATGTTCATGGTCGAGGCGAACGAGTGCGTGGCCCGCCTCTTCGAGCAGCTGAAGGTCCCGCTGATCCGGCGGATCCACCCCGAGCCGGTTCCGGGCGACGTCGATCACCTGCGCAAGGCCGCGAACGTCGCGGGCTTCAAGATCCCCAAGAGCCCGAGCCGCGAGGAGATGCAGGGGCTTCTCGACGCGACGCGTGGGACGCCCGCGGCGCGCGCGGTGCACATGGCGGTGCTGCGGACGCTCAGCAAGGCCGAGTACTCGCCCGCGCTGATCGGGCACTTCGCGCTGGCGAGCACGGCGTACGCGCACTTCACCAGCCCGATCCGCCGGTACCCCGACCTGACGGTGCACCGGGCGCTGGCGCAGTACCTGAGGCTGACCGACAACGGCGAGAAGCGGCCGCAGAGCGACAGCGAGAGGGCGGCGCTCGGCAAGGAGCTGCTGCAGTTCCCCAGGGTCTGCCCGGACGAGCAGACGCTGCAGCTGATCGGGCGGCACTGCTCGGGCAAGGAGATGAACGCCGAGTCGGCGGAGCGGGAGCTGCGCCAGCTGCTGGTGCTGCAGTTCCTGGCCGAGCACCACATCGGGACCGAGCTGGGCGGCGTGGTGACCGGCGTGGTGCCGCGCGGCGTGTTCGTTCAGATCGACCGGTTCCTGGCCGACGGGTTCATCAGCAAGGACAACCTGCCGGGCGACACCACCCGCGACAACCGGCCGCCGGTGTGGCGGATCGACGGGCGGACGGGCGCGCTGGTCGACATCCACTCGGGGCGGTCGTTCAACATGGGCGACATGTTCAACGTGGTGATCGCGGCGGTGGACCTGCAGCGCCGGACGATGGACCTGCTCGTGGCCGACGCGGCGGGCCGCGCCAAGGGCAAGGCCAAGGGCGGGCTGAAGCTGGACAGCGAGGGCGGCGGGCTGACGCTGGGCGGTGGCGGCGGCGGGCTTGAGGGCGGCAAGGGCGCGGGCTTCAAGATGCCTGGCGCGCAGCGCCGGAGTGCGAAGAGCAAGCGGCGCGACAAGGGCAAGAAGGACTACCGCGCCGAGCGGAAGGGCAAGGGCAAGCGGCAGTAGAGCGTCGCGTGCCGTAGGCCGAGCCACGTGACGACTCGCAACTAGCCAGCGAGAGCTCGCCACGGGAAGCCAGCCGGCATCAGCTCGGGCCGATCCTGCAAGAACCCCACCGTCCACTCGAAGGCATCGATCAGACGCGGGCCCGGTCGGTTGAACATCTGGTTCCCGTCGACGATCGCGATCTTGCCGTTCTGCACGGCGGGCAGGTCGTCCCACCACCCGGCGACGCGGGCGCGGTCGCGCAGCGCGCGCGCCTCGCGCTCGGCCTGGTCGAGCGTCAGCCCGCACGGCGCGATGATGATCGCGTCGGGCTTCGTCGCCGCGAACACGGGGTCCTCGACGGCGATCGACTTGCCGGCCTCGCGCCCGCCGCGCTGCGGGCCCTCGCCCGCGCCCTCGCCGGGCCTGATCACGGACTCGTTGAGCGGGTGGTCGCCGCCGGCTCGTTCGATGATCTCGACGTTCCAGTGCCCGGCGATGAAGACCGGGTCGGTCCACTCGACGAAGCCCACGACCGGCTTCTGGGCGTATGCGTTGACGTGCTCCTCGGCCCTGAAGAGCCGGTCGCGGAGGCTGACCACGACGTCGCGGGCCTCGTCCTCCATGTGCGCGGCGCGGCCGACGCGGTGCAGATCGTCGAGGACGCCTTCCAGCGTGGTCGGGTTCAGCGCCAGGATCTCGGGAAAGAGGCCGAGGCCTGTGTTCATGTGGCGGACGATGCCGCGGACGGTGCCGAGGTCGATCGAGCAGACGTCGCAGAGGTCCTGGGTCAGAATCAGGTCCGGTCGGAGCTCGGCGAGCGCGGCCGCGTCGAGCGTGTAGAGCGAGGTGTGCTCGGCGAGGGCGTCTCGGACGGCGGTGTCGATCGCCCGCGAGGCGTCCTGGATGTTCGGGTCGTATGCGGTCCGCGCGGCGGTGAGCACGGGCAGGTGCCCGAGACCGGGCGGGAAGTCGCATTCGTGGCTGCGGCCGACGAGGTGGTCCGTCCCCCCGATCGCGGCGATCAGTTCTGTCGCGGAGGGCAGCAGGGAGACGATGCGCATGGACTAAGGTAGGGCCGGCGACGAACCGTCCGCTCGCATCCGCCCCGGGTTCGGGCCGGTACCAGAGGGTCATGATGAAGCCACACGGTCGGATGATGTTGCGGGCTGCGGTGCTGTGCTCGATCGCGGGGCTGGCGCACGGCCAGGCGATCCCCGAGGGCGGCGACGAGACCTCGGGCCGCCAGAAGGAAGAAGAGCCGGGGCCCGGCGGGAAGCTCCGCAACGTGCTCGAGCAGGAGCAGGAGCTCGAGGGCGGCGGGAACATCTTTCAGGGCCAGGGCGACCGGCGCGTCTTCGACATCAACGAGATGCGGTTGCGGCGCGACAACTTCGACCAGCCGTTCATCCGCCCGGACATCATCGACCCGCGCCGCGCGGGCCAGCCGGGCCTGGCGCCGGCGGCGGTCGAGGCGATCGAGGGCCTGGCGGAGGGCGAGCTGGTCTCGTTCCCGCAGTTCAGCGAGCCGGTGGCGCTGCAGGCGTTGGTCGAGCTGATCACGCAGCTGCTCGAGATCTCGTACATCGCGCCGGCGGAGGGCATCCCCGGGACGATCCGGTTCAATGCGCCGCGGGAGGTTCCGAAGTCGAGCCTGCTGCCGCTGCTGATCACCGTGCTCGAGCAGCAGGGCTTCGGCCTGACCTTCGACAACACGAGCGAGCTGTACATCATCCAGCGCGTGGGCAACCTGCCGCGGGTGTTCGAGGGCGACCTCGCCACGACCAAGGTGCTCGAGGTCCCGAACATCAAACCGTCGACGCTCGCGGACAGCATCAACCGCGTGCTCGGCGGTGGCGGCGCGGCGGCCGACCCGCGTGGCGGGGGCGGGACCGCGGCCTCGGGCGCGAACATCACGTTTGTCGACCAGCTCGGCCTGATCGTGATGACCGGCACCACCAAGCAGATCGAGCGCGTTGAGTCGGTCCTGAAAGTGCTTCGCGAACGGTACTCATCGTTCACGCTGACGCCCATCGAGCTGCGGTACCTCGCGGCCTCCGTCGCCCGATCGCGCATCCTGGCCTTCGTCGGCGCGAGCGGCGGGCAGGGCGGATCCTCGGCACCGCCGGGCGCCGAGGGGAACATCGGCGCGGTGGTGCGGGCCGAGGCGTCGATCGACAACCTCGGCGAGCGGCTGCTGATCGACCCTCAGGGCAATAGCCTGCTCTTCCGCGGCACGTCCGAAGAGCTCGACGTCGTTCTGAGCTACGTCAACATCGTCGACCGCCCGATCGAGCTGCAGGCCCGCGAGTACTTCGCCGGCGCGTCGGCCTCGTCGGTCGCGCAGCTCGCCGAGGCGCGCGGGCTCGGCGAGGTCATCTCGCTGAGCACCCAGCCCGGGCAGAGCGCCGGCGGGCTGGGCGGCTCGGTGCAGCCCGGGGGCGCCGGCGGCGCCGGGGCCGGGCGATCGGGCGGGCCGACGCTCGTCGTCGACACCTCGACCGGGAAGATCTTCTACTACGGCACGCCCGACCAGCAGGAGGCGCTGCAGACGATCGTCGATCAGCTCGACACCGAGTCGGACCGGGTCGTGATCCGCCAGTACCGCCTGGACAACGCGGACGCCGAGGAGGTCGCCGGGATTATCCAGTCGCTGCTGACCGGGCAGTCGCCGACGGGCCAGGCATCGCTGCTGCCGCAGTCGCGCGGGGCGATCGGAGGAGGCGGATTCCAGCCGCTCGAGCAGCAGCAGCGGTTCCGCGACGAGCAGATCGCCCGGGAAGCCGGCGGCGAGGGCGAGATCGGCGACTTCGACCCGGCGCAGACCTTCGTCGTGGCCGACCCGGCGAACAACCAGATCATCGTCAAGGCGCCGCGCGGGCAGCAGGAGGACTTCGAGGAGCTGATCGGCCGCCTCGACCGCCGCCGGCCCCAGGTCTTCATCGAGGCCACGATCGTCTCTCTGTCCGACAGCAACGCCCTCGACATCGAGGTCGACACCCAGTTCACGCTGGGCGAGGCGGAGTTCACCTCGAACTTCGGCGTGACCAACCCGCCCGAGCTGCTGACCGGCACGCCGACCGCGCCCGGCAACCTCGGCGGGCTCACGATCGGCATCATCCAGCAGAACTTTCTGCCGTTCGTCCTGCGGACGCTGCAGACCAAGTCCGACGCCCGGATCATCTCTCGCCCGCAGCTGCTCGTGAACGACAACGAGGAGGCGACGATCGCCAGCGTCGAGGAGCAGCCGACAACGAGCACGCAGACCGGCAACACCTCCGACATCACCTCGTTCAGCGGCTTCGAGGAGGCGGGCACGACGCTCAGCGTGACGCCGACGATCGCCGAGAGCGGCTTCGTCAGCCTCGAGTACTCGGTCGAGTTCTCGAACTTCCTCGGCGCCGGCTCGGGCGGCGTGCCGCCGCCGCGGGCGAACCAGAACGTCGACGGCGTCGTGACGATCCCCTCGGACGCGACGATCGTCGTCGGCGGCATCACCGTCAACAACGTGACCAACTCGAAGGTCACCATCCCGCTGCTCGGCGACATCCCCCTCGTGAACCTCCTCTTCAGCGACACCAGCCGGACCGAGTCCGACACGCTGCTCTACATCTTCATCACGCCGCGCGTCCTGACCGACCCGAACTTCAACGATCTGAAGCTCCTGACCAACGGGCCCCGCGACCTGGCCGGCATCGACCCCGACGCCCCGCCGCTCCGCGCCCGGTTCCTGGAGCTGACCGGCCTGCCCCGGTCCGTCGGCAACCCGGGCGAGGCCGAGTCGCCGCCCGAGATCCTCATCCCGCCCGCCGCGGGCGAGGAGGAAGACTGAGCGTGGCGGGCCGCCTGGCCAAGCGCGAGCAGAACGGCGCGGCGACGACGACGCCCAAGCCCGGGCTGCGCGAGGTCTCCCGCGCCTTCGGCGACCTCGGCCTGAGCCCCGAGCAGCTCCAGCGGTTCGCGCAGACCGAGGGCGCCGACGACCACCCGTGGGACGTCATGATCCAGCTTCTCGGCACCGACGAGCAGGGCGCGCTCGAGGCCCTCTCCGAACGGACCGGGCTGCCCTTCGAGGTCGAGCCCCGGCTGGACGACTCGGCCAACCGCTTCTACGAGCTGATCGACGCCGACTTCGCGCGGGGGCACACGATCGGCGGCGTCCGCTCCGACGGGCACACCATGGTCGTCGCGACCGGCCAGCCGATGCACCCCTCGGTCTTCCAGATGGTCGAGGACCAGCTGGAGATGCCGATCGATCTCGTGCTGGCGCCGCGCGCCGCGGTCGCGAGCCTGATCAACCGCGGCTACGAGCGCCAGGGCGACCTCGTCGGCGAGATCATCGAGGAGATGCCGCTCGACGAGGCGGCGTTCGAGTCGGCCGCGGGCCTCGTCGGCCGCCAGACCGACCTGCTCGCGCAGGCCCGCCAGACGCCGGTCATCCGCCTGGTCAACATGATCCTCTTCGAGGCGCTGCGCCGGCGCGCGTCGGACATCCACATCCACCCGATGGAGTCGCGGCTGGTCATCCGCCTCCGCGTGGACGGCATGCTGGTCGAGGCCTTCAGCCCCCCGATCTCGCTGGCCGCGGCGATCTCCAGCCGCCTGAAGGTCATGACCGAGCTGGACATCGCCAACCGGCACAGCCCGCAGGACGGCCAGACCACCGTCCGCATCGGCTCGAAGAAGATCGACATCCGCCTCTCGGTCATCCCGACCGTCCACGGCGAGCGCATCGTGCTCCGCCTGCTCGACCAGTCACAGAACCAGCTCGACCTCGACCAGCTCGGCATGAGCCAGGGCATGCAGCACCGGCTGATGGACATGGTCGACCGGCCCAACGGGATCATCCTCGTCACCGGCCCCACGGGCTCGGGCAAGACGACCACGCTGTACGCCTGCCTCGGGCGCGTCGACCGCGGCAGCCGCAACGTGATGACCATCGAGGACCCGGTCGAGTACCGGCTCGAGGGCATCAGCCAGATGCAGGTCAACAACAAGCGGGGCGTCAGTTTCGCGACCGGCCTGCGCGCCCTGCTCCGCCAGGACCCCGACGTGATCCTCGTCGGCGAGATCCGCGACATGGAGACCGCCCAGCTCGCCGTGCAGGCGTCGCTGACCGGCCACCTCGTGCTCTCGACGCTGCACACCAACGACGCCGCGGGCGCCATCCCGCGTCTGATCGACATCGGCATCGAGCCGTACCTGGCGACCAGCTCGCTGCTCGGCGTGCTCGCCCAGCGCCTGCTGCGACGCTCCGACCCGACCAGCCCCGACGGCTTCAAGGGCCGGCTCGCGGTCTACGAGCTGCTCGACGTCACCGACCGCATCCGCACACTGACCAACCAGCGGGCCGACGCGGTGCAGCTGCGCGAGGCGGCGATCGCCGAGGGGTTCGAGCCGATGCGCGTCGACGCCGAGGTGAAGGTCGCCAACGGCCTGTCCACCATGGACGAGGTCTACCGCGTGCTGCACTAGGTCTCGACCGCTCCGGAGCGCCCTCCGGGCGCACACTCGCTTCATTAGCGGCCGCGCCGGAGAGAATCCGGCGGGCCTGAGCGAGAGCACCTTCATCCTGCGTCAGTGAGCGTGCTCTGGCCAGGGACCTGCCGCACTACAGTTTCCTGGTGTCAACGCCCCGCGACAGGATGTTCGAGCTCGAGCGCCTCGAGGGCCGGACCGTCGCCCTCGAACGCATCACCGCGGACAACGCCGCGCGGTTCGCGGCGGGGCTGGCGCCGAAGATCACGCCAGAACTGTTCGCCCTGATGGCGGCAGCGCCGGAGACGTTCGACGCCGAGGGGATGGCGGCGTACCTGCTCGGCTCGGTCGAGCGGGCGATCTCCGTGCCGTTCTGCGTCGTCGAGAAGGCCACCGGCGAGCCCGTCGGCGTGACGCACCTGTTCAAGGACGACCGGGCCGACACGACCTGCGAGATCGGCGGCACTTGGTACGTCGAGCCGGCGCAGGGCACCGCGGTGAACCCCGACTGCAAGCTGACGCTGCTGGCCTGCGCGTTCGACGAGCTCGGCATGGAGCGGGTGATGTTCATGGCCGACGCGACCAACGCGCGCAGCCGCCGCGGCATCGAGAAGCTCGGGGCCAGGTTCGAGGGCACGCTGCACCGCCACGTGCCGTTCCGCGACGAGCGGAAGGAGATCTGCCGGCTGCGCGACTCGGTGGTCTACGCGATCACCCGCCCCGACTGGCCGGAATGCCGGGCGAAGATCGAGGCGGCGCTGGCGTCGCGCATCACGCCAGCGTCGTCCCCGGGTTGAGGCGCTCGTCCGCCAGCGGCAGCGTGCGGGCCAGCTCGAGGTAGCGCTCGAAGTTGTCTCGCTGCTCGGTCACCGAGTCGCCGCCGAACTTGTCGACAAAGCACCGCGCGACCTCGAACGCGACCACGTGCTCCATCACCACACTCGCGGCCGACACCGCCGAGATGTCGCTCCGCTCGTACTGCGACTCGTTCGGCTCCTTGGTGTTCAGGTCGACGCTCGGCAGGCCCTTTAGAATGGTCGCGATCGGCTTCATCGTCCCGGTCACGACCACCGGCTGACCGGTAGTCATCCCGCCCTCGGTCCCGCCGGCGTTGTTGGTCGGGCGGACGAAGCCGAGCGTGCGGGAATCCAGCTTGGCCTTGTCGAAATGGATCTCGTCGTGGACCGCGCTGCCGCGTCGTTCGGCGACGCCCGTGCCCAGGCCGATCTGCACGGCCTTGAACGCCTGGATGCCCATCACCGTGTAGGCGATGCGGGCGTCGAGCTTGGCGGTCCAGTCCATCGACGAGCCGATGCCGGGCGGGCAGCCGAAGACGTGGCACTCGACGTGGCCGCCGGCGGTGTCCTTGTCGATCTTGGTCTGGCGGATCGCCTCGCGCATCCGCTCGCCCGCGGCCTCGTCGATGGTGTAGACGTCCGACTCGTCGCGGCGCTGCTGCATCTCGGGCCGGTTGTCCTCGGTCACCTCGCCCTCGGCCCGCTCGGTCAGGATCTGGCGGACGAATCCGAAGGTCTCAACGCCGAATACGTGCCGCAGCAGGCAGCGGGCGACGGCGCCCGCGGCGGTGCGGCTGGCGGTCTCGCGGGCCGAGGCCCGCTCGAGTGTCTCGCGGCAGTCGGTCGTCAGCCACTTGATGCTGCCCGCGAGGTCGGCGTGCCCGGGGCGGGGGCGGTGCACCGGCGGGGTGCGCTCCAGGTCGTCGAGCCGGCTGTCGCGGTTGTGGATCCGGATCACCAGCGGGCTGCCGATGGTCCGGCCGAGCCGAACGCCGGTCAGGAACTCGACGACGTCGGTCTCGAGCTTCTGCCGCCCGCCGCGCCCGTAGCCGCCCTGCCGGCGGCGGAGGGCGTCGTTGATGAGATCCTCATCGAGCGGCAGCCCGGCGGGCAGGCCGGTGATCGTGGTGATCAGCGCCGGGCCGTGGCTCTCCCCGGCGGTCTGGTAGTCGAGCTTGGGCTGGAAGTACGGCATGGGCGGATGGTACGCGGCGTGTATCCTCCTGCCGTATGACGCCCGACAGCGCCGCCACCGGCCCCCACCACTCCGACGCCCGCCGCTTCGACGCCGTGATCTGCGACCTCGACGGCTGCCTGGCGCCCGAGCGCCACGACCCCTTCGACGCCGAGAGGCTGCTCGAGGTCCGGCGCCACAACGACCTGGCCCAGGAACGGGGCGACCGGCCGGTCGTCACGCTCTGCACCGGCCGCCCGATCGGGTTCGTCGAGGCCGTCTGCCGCAAGATCGGCAACACCACGCTGCCCGCGATGGCCGAGAACGGCGTCTGGCTCTGGCACCCCGACACCAACGCCTTCGACCGCGATCCGGAGATCACGCCGGGCGTGCTCGACCAGATCGCCGCGGCCAAGCGCTGGGTCGCCCACGCGTTCCCCGGCGTGAGCATCCAGCCGGGCAAGGACTGCTCGTTCTCGCTGCTGCCCCGCTCGCCCGACGAGATCCCCGAGATGGAGGGACGGCTGCGCGAGGAGTTCGAGGCGAACGAGTGGCTGCTCCGCGTCAGCTCGACGCACCTGTGGATCAACTGCGACCTGACGTTCGTCGACAAGGGCACGGCGATCGACCGCTTCTGCGCGCACACCGGGCTGGCCAAGGAGCGTCTGGCGGGGATCGGAGACACGGCGCACGACGAGCGGATCGCCAGCCGCGTGGGATTCTTCGCCTGCCCGGCGAACGCCAGGGACGAGATCAAGCGGCACGCCGACTATGTGTCCGAGCTCGAGGAGGTCCGTGGCGTGCTGGACATCCTCGACCGGCTCAGCGGCTAGACATGCGGCCTGACGACCACGTCTGCCTCTGCTTCCACGTCAGTCTCCGGAAGATCCGCGCCTACCTCGCGCGCGAGAACCCCAAGGTCGCCAGCCTGATCAGCGAGTGCCTCGGCGCCGGCACCGGCTGCGGCTGGTGCGTGCCGTTCCTCCGGCGCCTGCACGCGCAGCACGAGCGCGGCGAGACGCCCGACCTGAGCTCGAGCCCCGAGCAGTACGCATCAAACAGAAAGACCTTCCACAAGACCGGCGAGCGGCCCGCGGAAGGTCCGGAAGATCCCGCCTGAGGCCACGCGCCCGTGCGCGGAGCCCGGCTCAGAAGCTGGCGAAATCGGTCTGCGGCGCGGCGTCGACGCCCATCGCCGGCGGCGGCGTCGGCATGCCCGGGATGGTCTCGCCCTCCTCGAGCGTGCGGAGCTCGAGCCCGATCTCGGTCAGCTTCTCCTTGACCTCGACGAGCGAGGTCTGGCCGAAGTTCTTGACGCCCATCAGCTCGGCCTCGGTCCGCGCCACCAGGTCGCCGAGGCTCTGGATGTTGAGCAGCTGGAGCGCCTTGCGGGCCCGGACCGAGAGCTGCAGGTCGGTGACCGGCTTGTTGAGAAGCTGCTCCTTGCCGCTGCCCTTGAGCCGCTCCATGATCTGGCGGCGGGCGGCGCGGTGCGCGTCCTCGAGGCCCTGACCGAGCTTGAGCCCGCGGCTCGAGAGCATCTTCTTGATCTCTTCGAGCGAGCTCTCGCCGAAGTTCTTGTAGCTCATCAGTTCGGCCTCGGTGATCCGGAGCAGATCGCCGAGCGTGCGGATGTTCATCTTCTTCAGGCACGTGCGGGCCCGGACCGACAGCTCGAAATCGGTCACCGGCGTGTCGAGCAGGGCCTTGCGCTTCAGGATGTCGCGCTCGCCGTCGTCCTCGATGACCATCTCGCGGCTGGCCTGCACGTCGAGCATGAACAGGCGTGCGCGCGGGTGGTTCGGGTCGGTCTCGAGCACCTGGCGCAGGCAGCGCTCGGCCGCGATGTACTCGCCGCGGTCCTCGTAGAGGATCGACAGGTTGATCAACGCGTTGACCGGGGCCGGGGCGCGCTCGCAGCAGCGCTCGTAGAGCGCGATCGCCTCGTCCTCCTCGCCCACCAGATCCAGCAGATACGCGAGCCGGAAGATCGCCGCGACGTTCTCCGGGTCGGCCGCGATCGCGCGGCGCAGCTCGCCGACCGCCTGCGTGCGGTCGCCGCCCGCGTCCATCTCGTTCGCCTTGACCGTGTGGAGCTCCGAAGCCTCGCGGTCGCGGGCCACGGTCTTGTCCGAGCCGATCACCATGTCGAGCGGGTCAGCCGCCATGCTTACCTTTCTATACACGTTCGTCGTCGCCGCGCGTCGCCCGTCACGGGACGCGACCGGACCGCAACTGTAGCGCCGCCGCCCATCGCGTCCGCCGAGCCCGAACGAACCCGAACATTATGCGGACACCGGTTCCTCCTGAACGACCGACATCGTCTTCCATTTCCCGGAGAGGAACCGGACGAGCAGCACCACGCCGAGCAGCATGATGTAGCTCGCGCCGCCGATCCAGGGACCGACCGATCCCAGGCCCGGCGCCAGCTCGATCAACGCGTGCCCGCCGACGACGATGCACCCCCAGCTCAGCACGATCGTCGCGACCCCCGGGAAGACGGTGTCGCCCGCGCCGCGCAGGGCGCCGGTCAGCGTGATCGCCACCGCGTCGAACAGCTGGAAGACCGCCGCGGCGATCATCACCCGCGCGCCCACGTCGATCACCGCCTCGGCCGAGGCGGCGCCCTCGCCCGGCGCGAGACCCGAGTCCGCGAAGATCCCGATGAGCTCGCGACGGAAGGTGAAGAACACCAGCGCACACACACCCATGTAGATCAGCGCGATCCGCACGCCGAGCCAGGTCCGGCTGCTTGCCAGGTCGGGGCGCTTCTCGCCCATGCACCGACCGACGACCGCCGTCATCGCGATCGAGAGGCCCACCGCGGGCATGAAGCTGACGTGCATGTACCGCAGCGCGATCCACCCGGCGGTGTTGTGCACCACCGGGTCCTCGCCGGCCGCCTCGCCCGCCGCGGGCAGAAGCACGACCATCAGGTAGCTCCAGCAGAACAGCTCGTTCAGGAACATCAGCCCCGCGGGCCACCCGAGCCTGAACAGCTCCAGCGAGCGGCGCCCCGACGGCCGCCAGCGCTCCCGGCTCCCGAACTCTCGCGCGTACTTGCCGCCGAGAAAGAGCGCCGCGGGGATCGCGAGCTCGACCACGCCCCCGGCCAGCGTCCCCCACGCGGCGCCGACCACGCCCATGCCCTCGTGCATCCCGAGCCAGCCCGCGGCCCACGCCGCGGCCTCGGTGAACGGGCGCACCACGCCGGAGAGCGCGCCATCGCCCAGCGGCATGCCGGCGGGACCGAAGATGAACGCCGCGTTGGCGAAGAGATTGACGACGTTGCCCGCGATCGCCGCGATCATCACGACGTTGGGGCGGTGCATGCCGTAGAAGTAGTGCTGCAGCGTCCGGCTCACCAGGATCGGCCCGGCGCCCAGCAGCGCGATCTGCGCGTAGGGCACCTCGAGCCGCAGCAATTCGCCGTCGTGGCCCGTCCAGCCGAAGATGGTTCCCGCGAAGAACGAGAACGGGAGCACCGCGAGCAGGTACCAGAGCGCGCAGAGCCAGACCGCCGTCCAGACGTAGCCGGCGCCCTCGCGCGGGCGCCCCGCGCCGAGGTTCTGGCTGACGAACGTGTTCACAACGCCCGCGGCGCCGAGCGGCAACGCGATCGAGAGCCACGCGGCGATCGAGCCGTTGCCCGCCGCCGAGACGTACACGGGCTCCGGACCGATCCGGCTGACCATCAGCACGTCGATGAACTGCATGACCGTGTAGCTGGTCATGGTCACGACGCTCGGCGCCGCGACCGTCAGGATCTCGCGCAGCGGGCGCCGCTCGATCCCCTCGAGCGTGCACTCGGAGCCCGAGTCCTCGGGCCCGCCCGGGATGCCCATCTCGAGGCCCGGCTCGCCGAGGGCGTGATCCTTCGGCTCGACCATGGGAGCGCCGGAGATGTCCGATTGGGCTTCGGTCACTTGGACTCCTCCCGACCCACCGCTCGGCCGATCCGGCGCGCTCGCCGGACCCGACAGCCCGAACCCGAAGTCCGGATCTGGAGCCCGGATCTGTAGCCCGGGAAGCGCAGCGCGGCGCCCCAGCCCGACCTCCGAGCACCAAGATGCCCGAGCTTTCACTTCCCGCCAACACCCGCGGCCACGTCGCGCCGGGGTCGCAGCATCCGAACCGCCGCCTCCAACGCGGCCTCGGTGCTCCCCGGGTCGGCGAGGCCCCGCCCCGCGATATCGAACGCGGTCCCGTGGTCGGGGCTTGTCCGCGCCGTCGGCAGGCCGACCGTCAGGTTGACACTCCGATCGCGGTCCAGCAGCTTGATCGGGATGAGCCCCTGGTCGTGGTACATCGCGACGACCAGGTCGAACCGGCCCGCGACCGCGGCGTTGAACACCGTGTCCGCCGGGAACGGCCCGCGCGCGTCGATGCCGTGCTCGCGCGCCACCTCGATCGCCGGCTCAATCAGCCGCCCCTCCTCGTCTCCGAGCAGCCCCCCCTCGCCGGCGTGCGGGTTGAGCCCGCACACCGCGATCTTCGGGTCGTGCACGCCGAGCAGCCGGCACCCGGCGGCGCCGAGGTCGATCGCGTCGAACACCCGCCCGATCGTGAGCACATCGCGGATATCCATCAACGGGAGGTGCACCGTCGCGAGCGCGACGCGCAGCCGCGGCCCCTCGAACATCATCGCGAACCTCTTGGCGCCGAACCGCTCGGCCAGCAGCTCGGTGTGGCCGGCGTGGCGCTTGTGGCCCGCGATCTCCCACGCCTTCTTGCTGATCGGCGCCGTGACGATCCCGTCGACCCGGGCCGACTCGCCCGGCGCGGCCTTCGCCATCTCGATGCACGCCTCGACCCAGCGCCGGCTCAGCTCGCCGCCCTCTCTCGTCGGCTCCGCGCGGAAGGGCGCGCTGCCCGAGGCGACCATGCCGCGCTCGCGGGCCCAGGCGTCCCAATCGACGAGCACGACGTCGCGCCCCGCGGCCGCGTCGACCAGCTCAGACCCCGCGTCGACCGACCACCAGTACGGCTCGATCCGGGCCACCTCGGCCGCACGGTGCAACGCCGACGACGAGCCGTGGATCACGAACCGCGAGCCGCGGAGCCGCTCTCGAACACCGCCCGGCGCGAGCGCTCGCACGACGACCTCGGGCCCCACGCCACCCGGATCGCCCATGGAGACCGCGAGCCGCGGCGTCGACGTCGGCGATGGTTCCATGAGGCGCCGTCGATCGGACATCCGAGAGTCTAGAGCGTCATCGGACCGCGGGCAGCGCCCCGCCTCGCGCGTCGGCGCCGGGGGTCCGCAGGATTCGGTCCTGCGCGGTCACCGCGAGCGAGTGTGCGCCCGGACGGGCGCTACGGAGCGATCAAGACAGACCTACGCGGGCGGTGTCAGCGCCCTCGGCCCGACGGTCTGGATCGTGAGCCGCCCCATGTCGAGACCCGCCGCGTAGGCGTTGAGCTCCTCGAGCGAGACGGCGTCCACCTCGGCGGCGCGCTCCTCGAGCGTCCGGGTTCTCCCGAGCCGGTACCAGTCTCCCGCGAGCGATCCCGCCCGCGCCGACGTGCTCTCGCCGCTGAAGACGAGCCGCGACTTCAGCCCGACTCGCGCCCGGTCGTACTCGTCCCTCGTGATCTCGGACCCCGGTGAGCCGATCTTGCGCATCTCGTCGTTCAGAACGTCGAGCGATTCCTGCGCACGCTCGGGCGTTGTGCCGACGTACGCCGAAACCACGCCGAAGTCACGGTCCGCCGAGTAGCTCGCGCTGACCGAATAGCAGAGACCGCGGCGCTCGCGCACCTCCGTGAATAGACGCCCGGACATGCCGCCGGAGAGCACCGCGGTCAGCAGCCGCTGCTTCATCGTCTCCGAGGTGCCCGCGGGCGGCGCGTCGTGCGCCATCAGGATCTGCACCTGCTCGCCGTCGTCGTCCTCGTGGGCGTAGCCCCGCTGGGGGGAGTCATCGATCGCGAACGCCTCCGTCTCGCCCGCCCAGCCATCGAGCTCGCGGTCGAGCGCCGCGCGAACCGGATCGGCGTCCACCGCGCCCGAGATCGCGATGATCGAACCGACAGGCAGCGCGCACCGCTCCCAACCCTCGACCAGCTCGTCGCGCGTCAGCGCTCGCAGCCCCGGCTCGTCCCCATAACCGCTCCGACCCAGCGGATCGGGCAGGTGGCGTGCTCGGACCGCGAGCGTCGCCCGGTGCTGCGGGTCGTCCTCGAGCGAGGCGATCGCCTGCAACGCGATCTCGCGCGACGCCTCGACCGACTCGGGCGTCATCAGCGGACGACGGATCATCTGCGCGATCAGCGGGATCGTCTCGCCGAGACGCGAGCCCAGGCACGTCGCGCCGAGACGAACAAACACACGACCGTTGTCGCTCGATCGAACCGCCCCGACGCGATCGAACGCGTCCGCCTGAGCCCTCGAGTCGAGCTCCCCCGCGCCGCGCAGCAGCAGCTCGCTCCACATCGCCGCGCGACCGAGGCGGTCCGATGGGTCGTACGCGTCGCCGCACGGCAAGAGACAAGTCATCGAAACCGACTCGACACCGTCGTTGCGCTCAACGATCAGCACCGCGCCACAAAAAAGTTTTTCCACATTGATCATGATCGCGATGTTCTCCGTCGGCAGTCTACCCAACGCCGGCGCGTGAACGCGACCGCGACGCGCTGACGCGAACGCGCGGCGATCTTCCGCGAACTTGCGGACTTCTCGCCACGATCACGCGACCTCGCAGCAAGAGATACGCGATCTCGCCGCGCACGAGACCCATCGTCGGCACCGATCGACAGCGTGTACCGAACGCCCGAACGCATGCAACCGGTGGTAGGCGCGACCGTTTACCGTTCAAGTCGGTGCGCAGGTCACTCCGATAAGCGACGCGGGAGGCGTTCGCAGTTCGTCCTTGCCAGACACGACGGCTCGAACGCGATTCAAGGTCAAGTTCAGGAGTCAAAGCCATGGCGAAGAGAACCAAGAAGAAGGCGACGCGGAAGAAGGCCGCACGCCGCAAGACGGCCAAGAAAGCGACGCGGAAGAAGGCCACCCGCAAGAAAGCAACACGCAAGAAGGCCACCCGCAAGAAGGCCACCCGGAAGAAGACCAAGAAGAAGGCCACTCGCAAGAAGGCCACCCGGAAGAAGACCAAGAAGAAGGCCACTCGCAAGAAGGCCACTCGCAAGAAGGCCACCCGCAAGAAGGCCAAGCGGAAGACCACCCGCAAGAAGGCCAAGCGACTCTGAGCCGCGCTCGACGCCACGGAAGGCACTGACGACAGCGAAGAGGACCGCCGAATCGGCGGTCCTTTTTCTTTCCGCTACGCTCGCGCGATGCCCATCGACGCCGGATCACCGAACATCATCCGATGATGCGGCCCATCACGCACGACGACGACGACCGCGCCGCCCTCGAACGCGCCAGATCGCTCGCGATCGCCTGCACGCGCGGCGTGCTCGAGACCGACGCCGGGGCGTTCCGCGTCCGCCACGTCGTCGACCCCGAGACCGCCCGCATCCTCATCTCGTGCGACGACCCGGACCTGCGCGACGCCACCGAACACGTCCTCTGCGTCCCCGACGACAGCTTCGACGCGCTGCGCATCTTGCTTGATTGCAATGACTTCGACGGCCGGCCGGAACGCCTCTCCGACCGTCACCTCGCATTCCACGACGCCCGCCGCGAGCCGGTCTGGCTGCTCGCCGAAGCGGTCAGCGGGAAGACCGGCGAGGGCGTCTGGTCCGGCGACGAGCTGCTCGCGCCCGATCCGATCGCGGGCGCGGAGACCTCGATCCTGCACCGGCTGAACCGCGACCGATCCGCGCTCGCAGATCTGGTGCACGCGCTCTCGGGGACGCGCCCGCTCGACCCGACCGCGGTGAGCGCGTGCTCGATCGGCGCGCATGTCCGGGCGACGGTCGGTGTGATCTTCTTCGAATGGCCGCGCGAGCTCACCGACCCGAGCTCGGCGCCCGCCGAGGTCGAACGACTCCTCGATGAACACGGGAGCGAATCGTGAGCCTCGGAGAAAGCCCGCACCAGCCGCCCGCCGGATCGACACTCGTCGAGGCGCACTGCCACATCTTCGAACTCGGTCGATGGCTCGGCATGCTCGACCTCTCTCCCTGCCGCAGCGCCGGCGACATGCTCGCGCTCATCGCCGATCGGCGTCGCGACCTGATCACCCTGGGGCGTTCGCCCGATATCTACGCGATGGGTGCGCGACCGGAGTCCTGGGACCAGCCCGGATGGCCGTCGCTCGCCGAGCTCGATCGCGTCACCGAAGGCGGCCGCTGCATCGCCTGGTGCTTCGACATCCACACGCTGATGGCGAACTCAGCGGCGCTCGAGCGAGCCGACAAAACAACCTCGCCCGGCCAGCCCGAGGGCGTCGTCACCGAGGAAGACGCCCACGCCGTCTGGGCATCGATCGAAGAACCCACCGGCGAGGAGCGCCTCGACACCGTCGCGCACGCCCTCGACCACCTCGCCTCCCTCGGCTACCGCGAAGCGCACGACATGCGCACCCAGCCCTGGCTCCCGGCCGATCTCGCCGAGCTCGAGCGACGCGGCCGTCTGCCGCTCGACGTCCGGCTCTACACGCTCGTCGAGAACATCGCCCGGCTCGTGCGCACAAGGGCGGACTTCGAATCCGACCGCATCGCCCTCGCCGGCGGCAAGATCTTCACCGACGGCACGCTCAACAGCCGCACCGCCCTGATGCTCGAGCCATTCGCCGACGGCCCGCCCGAGCACCCCGCGGGCCTCGCCCTGATGTCGGCGGACGAGATCGCCGCGTCCGTGCGCACGTGCGACGAGCTGGGCGTCCCCCTCGCCGCGCACGCCATCGGCGACGGCGCGGTCCGAAACGTCCTCGACGGCATCGAGCTCGCCAAGCCCCGGACCGCCGGCATCAGAGTGGAACACTGCGAGCTCGTCGATGAGGCCGACATCCCGCGCTTCGCCGGCCTCGGGCTGACCGTCAGCATGCAGCCCTGCCATCTGCTCTATGACATCGAATCGCTGCAACGAGCCCAGCCGAGCCGGCTCGATCGCGTCATGCCGATCCGCGAGCTGATCGATTCGGGGCTCGAACCCGGGACAACCCTGGTGTTCGGCTCGGACGCCCCGGTCGTGAGCGCGCACGCGGGCGATTCGCTCCAGGCCGCCGTCGAGCGCCGGCGCGTCGAGATGACACCCGACCAGGCGATCGCGCCCGACCAGGCGATCACGCTCGACGAAGCGCTGGCCTGCTTCGGAATCCTGTCAGACTGAAACGCGGTCCACAGGCCGGCCCCCGGGAAGAACACCGGGACCTCTGTGGTATCATAAAGAAGCGGACGTTGGTGTCCCCCGGGAGTCGCATGATGCGTGACGACATCGCGTACAACAACATCATCGACGGCGACGAGTTCGAGCGGGCCCAGAAGGCCGCGGACGCGTCGGCCGAGCTGACCCGCGACGAGATCGACACCGAGACGTTCTACGTCACGCAGCACTACGAGCGGTACAGCGACGAGAACCACCTGGTCTGGAAGACGCTCTACGAGCAGCGCTGGGAGAAGCTCGAGGAGCAGGCCAGCAACGTCTTCATCGAGGGGCTCAAGGCGATCAACCTGGTGCCCGACCGCGTGCCGCTGCTCTTCGGCGAGGCGCCGGACCCCTACGGTGGCTCCCGCACCGTCAAGGGCATCAACGAGTACCTGCGCCCGCTGACCGGCTGGCAGAGCCGCGCCGTGCCGGGCTACCTGCCCGCCAAGGGCTTCTTCAGCTGCCTGGCGCGCCGGGAGTTCCCCACGACCATCACGATCCGCCCGAAGGACCGGATGGACTACCTGCCCGAGCCGGACATCTTCCACGACGTCTTCGGGCACGTGCCGCTGCACGCCGACCCGGTCTTCGCCGAGTTCCTGCAGACCTACGGCAAGGCGGCGCTCGCGGCCGGCCCGGAGCACACCGAGGCCCTCGCCCGCCTGTTCTGGTTCACCGTCGAGTTCGGGCTGATCCACGAGGACGGGCGCCTGAAGATCTACGGCTCCGGGCTGATCAGCAGCCACGGCGAGGCCCACCACTGCCTGCACGCGCCCGAGCCCGGCCCGGGCGAGCAGCCGAGCACCGAGAAGGTCGAGCGCCGGGCGTTCGACCTGGAGCGCGTCTGCGGGACCGACTTCGAGATCGATCACTACCAGCCGATTCTCTACGTGCTCGATTCGTTCGAGCAGCTGCGCGACGCGATGAACGATTACGCCAGCCGCGTGTTCGAAGAAACCGGCGAGCCGATGATCGCGTGACTCGGACGTGAGAGAACGCGGAGGCGCGGAGACTCGCGAGGACGCGGAGATTTGAGCATGTGGTCCGGGGCGCGGATCGCGCTTCGCCCGATCTGGTCCGGCCTGATCGTCAACACGCTGTCCTGGGGCGGGCTCGCCTCCGGCTCCGGCCGCGTGCCCATCTTCGGCCGGCGCTGGTGGCGGTCGAATAGAGGCAAGTGTTCGCGCTGCGGCTACGACGTCTCGGGCAGCGAAGGCCCGTGCCCGGAATGCGGGCGGGAGTCAAAGAAAGGCTCGTTGATTGACGAGCCGCGAGCGCGAGCGAGCGGTTCAGCACCCCGCGCTGGCGCTTGGGGCTCGCCAAGAGCGCGACCTCCCGCGATCGGAGCCCCGCGCCCCGGCTTCGGGGTGCTTCCGACGCATTCAGTCGAGCGGCTTCCGCAGGATCGTGACCATCGCAAACAAGCCCTCGCGCAGCTCCTCGCGCGTCTGCTCGCCCCCGATGCCCAGCGTCAGCCACATGTCGTGCGCCGCGTCCGAGTCGTCCTCATTGAACGAGACCAGCTCGAAGCCCGCGCGACGGAGCAGCGACGCCCCGAACGGGCACTCGCCCGAGGCCCAGGGGATGTAGCGCTCGTCCGGCCCCGCCGGCTTCGGATAGAGGTTGTAGATCAGCACGTAGCCACCCGGCGCGAGCGCCCCGTACAGCTCTCGGACGAACGTCTCGTCATCGACGCCAAGATCGATCAGCCACCGGTCGGGCGCCTCGCGCTCGGGGTGGATGTAGCCCTTCTTGAGCGTGTTCTTGGTCATGAACAGATCGATCCCGCCGCCGACATGATCGATGATCTCGGGCGTGCTCGGCCAGCGGCCGAAGGCCAGATCGATGCTGCCGTCGCGCCCGGGGCCCGCGGCCTCGGCCCGCCCGACCGGGCCGGTGTCGGCCGGGTACCCGAAGGCGACGTCGTGGAAGCCCTCGATCTCGATGCCGACGGTGTCGGCCCCGAGGCTGGCGAGCATGCGGAGCTGGGCGACGTTGCCGAAGCCGAAGTCCACGATCTTCTTGCCGTCGGCCGAGTCGAACCCGGCCTCGGCGACCAGATCGAGCGCCCGGACCCAGAGCACCGGCGGGCTCGAGCGCCCGTAGTAGGTCGCCTCGTCGATCTCGCGCCGCTCGAACGCGGCCCGCTCGCCCTCGGGCAGCGCGTCGTAGCCCGCTCGGTCGATGTACCGGCGGTCGGTCTCGCTGAAGTAGACAGACCGCGGCGCGGGCATCGGGCCGAGCTCGCGCCCCGCCGCGAGGAACCCGCGGGCCAGGCCCGTCGTCGCGAGCGCCTCGGCGGCCTCGCACCGCCGGGCGATCTGCTCCCGGGCCTCGCTGCGGGCTTCGGATTGGGTCTCGGTCTGATTCTCGGATTGGGCGAGAATCACCGGGCTGGCGAGCATCAGGACGGACGCGGCGATACGGCGGATGGGCGGCTTGGGCATGGCGAGCTCCGGGCGTGGGTCTCGATCCGGATCTGGGGCGCTCAGATGGCCGGCGCGGCGACGGCCGTCGCCGATCCGCGGTTTGACCCGCCGACCGCGGCCCACGAGACTCGGCCCATGAGCGACAAGAACAGCGGATCGGTCAGACGGTACCTCGGCGTTTCCTCCTCGCGGCGGCGGTCTCGCTGCTGCTCAGCCCGGCCTCGGTGCTCCTCACGTTCGCGCGGATCACGCGCGACGCGTCGCGGGTCGTCGATAGCGCCGACGGCGACGCGACGGTCGTGGTCGGGATCACCAACAGCGGCGTGCACATCAGCGGGGACCCGGGCTCGCGCCTCGCCCGGACGATCCACGAGGCGCACCCCGAGATCGTCGTGACCGACGACGACCTGCGGCAGATCTACGCGGCGCTGCGGCAGCGGGCGATGGAGGGCGACGCCGACGCCGCGGCGGTCGTCGCGCGGCTGGCCCAGATCCAACGCGCGTCTGACGACTGACCCCGGTACATTGCCCGCCGGAGGATCTCGGTGGTTACCGATCGCCCGCGCCGCCGCGGCACCATCCAGCTGGTTGGCCTCGTCCTCGGCCCCGTCGCGGCCGGGCTCGCGTATGCGCTTTCATCGCTGCTGACCGGCGGCGAGGACGGGCTCTCCGAGGACGGTCGCGCGGTGATCGCGATGATGGCCTGGATGGTCGCTTGGTGGCTGACCGAGGCAGTCGACGTCTCTGTGACCGCGCTGCTGCCCCTGGTCGTCCTGCCGCTCGGGACCGACGCCTCGATCCGCGAGGCCGCGGCGCCCTACGCCAACCCGGTGATCGGGCTGTTCTTCGGCGGCTTCGTGCTGGGCCTGGCGATGGAGCGCAGCGGGCTGCACAAGCGGATCGCCCTGGTCGTGCTGAACGTGATCGGCTCGGGCCAGAAGACCGTGATCGCCGGCTTCATGTGCATCGCGGCGTTCATGAGCATGTGGATCTCGAACACCGCCTCGGCGGTAATGATGCTGCCGATCGGCCTGAGCGTGGCGGCGGTGTTCGATGAAGCGGGCGACGAGGCCGATTCGGAGAGCGACGGCAGTTTCGGCAAGGCCCTGCTGCTCGGGCTGGCGTACGCCGCCTCGATCGGCGGCATCGGCACGCTGATCGGGACGCCGCCGAACGCCTTCTTCGCCGGCTACGTGCAGGAGACCTACGGGCGGACAATCGGATTCGCCGAGTGGCTGGCGGTGGGCGTGCCCCTGGTGATCGTCTTCGTCCCGATCGTGTGGTTCATGCTGACCAACGTGCTGTTCCGGCTGCGCCGGGGCGACGCCGAGGCCGCGGGCCGCGTGATCGCCGAGCGGCGCCAGGCCCTCGGGCCGATGACCTCGACCGAGTGGGTCACGATGGTC
Organism: Planctomycetota bacterium; assembly: GCA_038521625.1. Classification (GTDB taxonomy): domain Bacteria; phylum Planctomycetota; class Phycisphaerae; order Phycisphaerales; family UBA1924; genus JBCBKP01. The sequence goes on along the minus strand of JBCBKP010000002.1, from coordinate 95,445 downwards.
GTGTTCCTGATGACCGCCTGCCTGTGGATCACCCGCCCGCTGCTGACGAAGATCGAGATCGACGAGTTCAGCCCGTTCGCCGGGCTCTCCGACGCCGGGATCGCGATCATCGCGGCGATCTCGCTCTTCGCGATCCCCTCGAACATCAAGACCCGCGAGTTCGTGCTCGAGTGGAGCGACCTCACCCGCCTGCCCTGGGGCGTGCTGCTGCTCTTCGGCGGCGGGCTGTCGCTCGCGGGCGCGATCCAGGGCAACGGCATCGCCGATCTGATCGCGGGCCAGGCCGGGGCGCTCGACGTGCTGCCGATGCTGCTGATCGTGGCGCTGGTCGCCCTGGTCGTCACGTTCCTGACCGAACTGACGAGCAACACGGCGACGGCGGCGACGCTGCTGCCGGTGCTGGGCGGGGTCGCGGTCGCGCTCGACGTCGACCCGGTGCTGCTGCTGGTGCCGGCGACGGTCGCGGCGAGCTGCGCCTTCATGATGCCGGTGGCGACGCCGCCGAACGCGGTCGTGTTCGCCTCGGGCCGCCTGACGATCCCGCTGATGGCGCGGACCGGGTTCCTCCTGAACCTGATCGGCGTGGTGCTGGTGACGGCGCTGACCTATCTGCTGGCGATGCCGATCCTGGGGGCCGTCGCTGAGGCCGCGGGATAGACCGCGCACGATGACATCCCGCGGACTCCCGTCACGAGCACACAAGGCGCGACGCCCGGACCGGCGACGCTCTACCCTTCACCAATGACGCCGCCGGACACGCTCGAACAGGCCTCTCGAGACTCCCACGCCCCCACGCCGCGCCCGGCCTCCGACTGGACGACGGCCGACGCCGCCGCGCTCTACGGGCTCGAGGGCTGGGCCGGCGGCTACTTCCGCGTGGGCCGGGGCGGCACGCTCGAGGTCACGCCCCACGGCGACGCGCACGACACCGCCGCGAAGTCGATCGACCTGGTCGAGCTGACCGAGGGTCTGCGCCAGCGCGGCATCGGGACGCCGGTCCTGATCCGGTTCCCGGAGATCGTCGAGCACCGCATGCGCTCGATCCGCGCGGCGTTCGACCGGGCGATCGAGCAGGAGCAATACCAGGGCGGCTACACCTGCGTCTACCCGATCAAGGTCAACCAGCAGCGGCACCTGGCCGAGACCATCCGTGACATCGCCGGCTCGGTCGGATTCGGGCTCGAGGCGGGCAGCAAGCCGGAGCTGCTGGCGGTCCTGGGGCTGACCGAGCGGCGCGGGGCGATGCCGATCGTCTGCAACGGCTTCAAGGACGACGAGTACGTCGAGACCGTCATCCTCGCCCACAAGCTCGGGCGCGACATCACGACCGTCATCGAGGGGCGCGGCGAGCTGACCCGCCTGCTCAGCCACGCCGACCGCTACGGCGTCCGGCCCCAGATCGGCGTGCGCGTCAAGCCCGCCGCGATCGGCGGCGGGCGCTGGGCCGAGAGCGCGGGCGAGCGGAGCAAGTTCGGGCTGCACGCCTCGGAGGTCCTGACCGCGCTCGAGCGGCTCAAGGACCGCGGCATGGCCGACTGCCTGAGCCTGGTGCACTTCCACATCGGCAGCCAGCTCTGCGAGATGCGGCACATCAAGCAGGCGATCAGCGAGCTGGCCCGATTCTTCTGCGAGCTGCGCCGGCTCGGCGCCGGGGTGCACACGATCGACGTCGGAGGCGGGCTGGCGATCGACTACGACGGCAGCCAGTCGGCCTGGTCGAGCTCGGCGGACTACTCGCTCGACGAGTACGCGACCGACATCGTCTACCGCATCAAGGCCGCCTGCGACGACGCAGGCCAGCCGCACCCGCGGATCATCAGCGAGTCCGGGCGGGCGATGGTCGCGCACTCGAGCGTGCTGGTCTTCGACGTGCTCGGGCGGTCGTCCTTCTGCGAGGACCCGGGGCTCGAAGAGATCCGCACGCAGATGGAGGGCGAGAAGCAGGCGAGCGGCGAAGAGGTGCCCCAGCCGATCCGGGATCTCGTCGACGCCTACGAGCTCGCGGCCGATCCGGAGAAGCTGAACGAGGCCGCCCACGACGCGACGCAGGCCCGCGACGAGGCGATGAGCCTGTTCAACCTGGGCTACCTCAGCCTGCCGATGCGGGCCGCGGCCGAGAAGCTCTACTGGGCGACCTCGATCCGCGTGCTCCGCGAGGCCGAGGCGGGCGGCCGGCCGGACCTGGCAGACGAGCTGAACGACCTGCCGCGCCAGCTCGCGGACACCTACTTCGGGAACCTCTCGATCTTCCAGTCGCTGCCGGACTCGTGGGCGATCGACCAGCTCTTCCCGGTCATGCCGATCCAGCGGCTCGGCGAGCGGCCGACACGCCGGGCGGTCGTGGCCGATATCACCTGCGACAGCGACGGCTCGATCGACCGGTTCGCGTGCGACGACGCGCGAGACTTCAAGCCGACGCTCGAGCTGCACGACCTGGACTTCGACGAGGAGGGCGCCCCCGAGACGCCCTACTACCTCGCGGTCTTCCTGGTCGGGGCGTACCAGGAGGTGCTCGGCGACCTGCACAATCTCTTCGGCGACTCGCACGTGGCGCACGTCTCGCTCGACGACGAGGTCGGATTCGGGATCGACGAGCTGATCGAGGGCGATCGCGTGAGCGAGGTGCTGGGCTACGTGCAGTACGAGCCTGCGCAGCTGCGCGAGGCGATCCGTCGCGAGGCCGAGCTCGCTGTCCGCCAGGGTCGCATGAACGTCGCCGAGAGCCGGAGCCTGCTCAGCTTCTACGAGTCGGGCCTCGAGGGCTACACCTACCTCGAGTGATTCCATCGAGCGCGCTTGGGCCTGAACATCGCGAAGCTCTTGGGTTTCGGGGTCAGACCATCGATCGCGGCGTTCGCGAGCTGGTCGAGCGAAGCCCGCGCGCCGCACTCCGGGCAGAGGTCCCCCTCGATGCCGGCGAGGTCATACCCGCAGGAAGGGCATTTTGGATCGATGCCGAACTGATCCCGGGCGAACGAGAACAGCCCGCCGTGGGACCTAATCCGCGCCTGCCCGAACGCCAACGCCTCGTCGGCTTCCCCGGGCGACTCGAATGCGGAATCAGGCCACCAGTAGAACTCGCCGCTGCGTGTTCGCAGCACGATGATGCGACCGACGCGATACGCGGCGACGACGATCGGCCACTCGATCGTCATTCTCCCGCGCTCCGATTCGAACGAGATCGAGTCTCCGGTGAGGACGACACGGCGCCGTCCAACCTGCAAAAGAGCGGGAACGATCGAGTTGTCTTCCGCGAAGAGCTCCATCTGCTTCGCGGCGAGCCGCTTCGCCCTTGGTCTAGTCGCAAGAAAGCACCACACGTAGTAGACGCCCAGGGCCGCGAGGACCGAGAGCACGATATCGATCACCAGCTCCGTGGCCCGGACCTGATCCCCATAGCGAATCATCCCGACGACGAAGGCGGCGACTGCCAGATTGATGAATAAGACCAGACCCTGCCGACCCGCGCGATCCGAGGCTCGGCCGCCCGTCTTCGGCCGCTCGAAGCCGGTATAGCAGGCGACCGTTGCCTCCACAAGCGTCGGCCTGTCGATCTCGAACCCGAACTCGATCCGCTCCACGCTCACTGCTGCGCTTCGACCCACCGCCGCATCTTCGACTCCAGCACCGGCAGCGGCAGCGCGCCGTCGCTCAGCAGCTCGTCGTGGAACGCGCGGATATCGAAGGCATCGCCCAGCTCGTCCTCGGCGAACGCCCTCAGCTCGCGGATCTTCAGCTCACCGAGCTTGTACCCCAGCGCCTGCCCGGGCCAGCCGATGTAGCGGTCGACCTCGTTGGCGGTGTCGACCTCGGTGTTGGCGCTGTTGGCCAGCATGAAGTCGATCGCCCGCTGGCGGCTCCAGCCCTTGCTGTGGATGCCGGTGTCGACCACCAGCCGCATCGCGCGCCACATCTCGTAGTTCAGCCGCCCGAAGTCGTCGTACGGGTCCGCGTACAGCCCGCGCTCGACGCCGTCGTCGACCCGGTCCTCGCCGACCTCGAGCCCCAGCCGCTCGGCGTACAGCGCCCAGCCCTCGACGAACGCCGTAAACCCGGCCATCCGGCGGAGCGGGTGGGCGTCCTCCAGCTCCTCGGCCAGCGCGATCTGAAAGTGATGGCCCGGCACCGCCTCGTGCAGCGTCAACGCCACGATGTCGTACTTCGGACGCTGGTCGAGCGCGTAGGTGTTGGCCATGAAATAGCCGGCGCGGCCGTCCCTGAGCGAGCCCGGGTAGTAGTACGCCGTCGGGCTGAACCGCGCTGCGAACAGCGGGATCTCGCGCACGCCGTAGGGCAACCGCGGCAGCACGCCGAAGAGCTCGGGCAGCTCGGCGTCGATCTTCTTGCTGAGCACGCGGTAGGCGTCGAGCAGGTCCTCGGCCTCGGTGAAGTAGAACCGCGGGTCGGTCCGCAGGTACTCGACGAACGCGGTGAACAGCTCGTCGCCCTCGAGGCTGTTCTTGAGCGGGAAGTCCGTTCGCGCGATCACCTCGAACATCTCGGCCCGGATCCGGGCCACCTCGGCCAGGCCGATCTCGTGCACGCCGTCGGCGGTCAGCGCGAGCGTCGTGTGCTCGCGGATCCGGGCGTCGTACACCGGCGGCCCGTCGACGCTCTCGGAGATGCCGAACGTGTCGCGGCAAGCGGGCAAGTACTCGGTCTCGAGGAACTCCGCGAACCGCTCGTAAGCCGGCACGATCCCCTCGCGGATCACCGCCCGCGCCATCGCGGCCATCGGGTCGTCCGGACGATCGGCGAACGGGCGGTAGAAGCTGCTGGCCGTCGGGTCCTCGACGACCTGCGAGCGGGCCTGCGCGATCGCCGGCCGGATCACGACCTTCGGCGGCGTGCGTCCGGCCAGGATGCCGCGGCGCATCTGCTCGGTGTGCTGGGCGAGGTGCCGCTCGACCATCTTCAGCCGGTCGAGGTACAGCCCGCGCTCGGCCTCGGTGATCAGCGGCACGAAGTCGGCGAGCTGCGGCAGCCAGTACTGCGGGCCGTTGATGCTCCCCACCGGCATCTGCTCGGGCTCGAAGCGTTCGAGGTCGAGCCGCCGGTCGACCATGTAGACGGTCAGCTCGAGATCGAGCCGCCGCGACTCCTCCAGCCGCTCGGGATTCACCGTTCGGAGCTCGGCCCGAAGACGGCGCAACCGGTTGTACCGGCGCTCGACCGAGCGAGGGCTCACGTCCGCGAGCTCACCCGAACGCGTGGGCTCGTCGATGTACGGCTCGACCGAGACCGGATCCGCCTCGTAGGCGATGTCGAGGAGCCCGTCCATGAGCTCGAGCAGCCGCGCCGACTCTCCGTCTTCTTGCCCGCCCCCGGGCATCTGGGCGACCGAGACCGAGGCGATGACCGCGACCGAAGCGCATCCGAGGAGTCTGTGCAGCATGCCGGGCAGGATACCGACCCGCCCGCCCCGCCCGCCCCGGCGTCAGCCGAGCCGGCCCGAGCCGAAGAACCTCGGCGGGGCGTCCTTCGTGTAGACGACGTCGGCCGCGTCGATCGCGTCGCGGAGGTGCTTGGGCACGCCGAGCAGCCCGGCCAGCGCCGCGCCGTCGAACATCTTCAGGCCCGAGCCCCCGAACGGCCTTGTGTGCTCGGCGAGCGCCGCGTCCACCCGCGCCGCGTCGGGCGCCGAACCGACCTCGGGCAGCGGCGCGTCGCTGGCCAGGATGAAGCTCCACGGCGCCGGGTAGGTCGAGACCGCGCTGGTCATGCTGCTGCCGTTCGCGAAGACATCGCGCAGCGTCCGGCGAAGGCGGGCGTGCAGGTGCAGCTCGGGCGGCGAAGTCGGCCCCGACTGCACGACCAGGATTCCGTGCGGCGCCAGACATCTCTTGAGGTCGGCGAAGTACTCCTTCGTGAAGAGCATGAAGCTCGGCCCGTCCTCGATCGGATCGGAGAGATCGCTGATGATCAGGTCCCACCCGCCCTCGGGCGTGTTCGACGGGTCCTCGATGTACTTCAGCGCATCACCGATCACCACATCCGCCCGCGGATCATCGAAAGCCCCGCGGTGCATCGGCTCCATGTGCTCGCGGCACGCCTCGACGACCTCGCCGTCGATGTCGACCATCGCGCAGCGCTCGATCGAGCTCCAGCGAAGCACCTCCCGGAGCGTCGCCCCCTCGCCGCCGCCGAGGATCAGCGCCGTCCTGGGCGCGCGCCCCGCCATCGCGAGCAGCACGCACGCCGGCTGCACCAGCGGCTCGTGGTACATGAACTCGTCGCCGGTGCAGCTCTGCCACTTGCCGTCGAGCACCAGCCCGAGCCCGAAGGCCCCGGTCTCGACGATCTGCATCGACTGCCACTCGGTCGTCGCGGCCGCGAGGACCCGCGTCACCCCGTGCGAGTACACGTCCCAAGGCGTGATGTACTCGGTGACCCACAGATCAGCGCCCACCTCGCTCCCGGCCATGCGAATCCCCTTCTGTCCCCACCCGCGGGACCCGGACCGTAGCGCGGCCAACGATCGCCCGTGCGCGAGTCCGAGCTCCACCGCCATATCTACGACCGATCCGCCGACCTCACGGCCGAGTTCGCCCGGGTCGAGGTCGGCCCCGGCGACGACGCCGCCGTGGTCCTCTCCGAGTCCGGCGACCGCATCCTGATCACGACCGACCAAGTCGTCGAGGGCCGGCACTTCGAGCCCGGCACCGAGATCGACCTGATCGCGCGAAAGGCGATCGCGAGATCGGTCAGCGACATCGCCGCGATGGGAGGCAGGCCGGCGTGGGGTCTCGCGACCGGCCTCCTCCCCGCGGGGTACCCGCACGCCGACGCGCTCTTCGACGCGATGGCCCGCTGGGCACGCCACTGGGACTGCCCGCTCGTCGGAGGCGACATCGCCGCCCACGCCGAAGCGGACCAACCGCTGAGCCTGACCGTGACGATCGCCGGAACCCCGGCGACGGGCGCCGGGCCGCTCCTGCGCTCGGGTGCGCGACCGGGCGACGAGCTCTATCTGACCGGCCAGATCGGCGCCTCGTTCGAATCGGGCTGGCACCTGCGGTTCGAGCCGCGTCTCGAGGCCGGCCAGGCCGCCGCCCGCTCGGTCCGGGCGCACGCCGCCATCGATCTCTCCGACGGTCTCGGACGCGACGCCGCGCGGGTCGGACGAGCCTCGGGCGTCGTGCTCGAGCTCCGGGCCGCCGACCTGCCGATCAGCCACCGGAGCCCGGGGTGGCGCGAAGCCTGCGCCGAGGGCGAGGACTACGAGCTGCTCCTCGCGCTCGAGCCCGGGACTCGATTGGCGACCGAGCCCGAGCTCATCGGCCCGGTCGGCCTGGTCCGCAAGCCGCGAGAGAACGAGCCACCGGGCGCCGTCATCATCGATCCCCGCGGCACCGCGCACGACGCCACGGATCTCGGTTGGGATCACTGAGCCGCGCGACGCGCCGCGATCACCGCTCGATCACCGCTCGATCAGGGCGTGGTCGTACGGCTCACCGGTCGGCACATAGATCAGGTCGTACCGCGGCTCCCAGGTCGCGCCGCCATCGAGCGACCGCGTCCCGGTCTGGCGGACCCACCCGTGCTCGATCGGACGCACAAACATCTCGACCAACGCACGCCCCTCCGGCGTCTCGCGCTCCGCCCGGAACCGGATGCCCGAGCCCTCCGGCTCGCCAGTGAACTCCAGATCCGAGCCGTTCTGATCGACCCAGACCTGCTTCCACGCCCGCTCTTCCTGGTCGAACCAATTCCAGCTCTCGCCGAAAGTGTCATCGACCGCGCGCCAGGACTCGTGGATCACCCGCCCGCCGACGCGCCACTCGAGCGTGTTTGTGCCGTTCAGCGAACCGCTCCGCCCGTAGCAATCCCAGCTGCCGACCCAGAACCCCAACTGGTCCTCGGAGGAGCGCGTCCCAGCTTCATCGGCCGCGGCCGCGGCCGCGGGCCGCACACCGCTCGCCCCGAGGCAAGCCAGGCCCGCGACCAGCAGCGCCGTCACGGTCGCACCGGTCCATTGATGACCCGTCCGCTCGTTCATGATCTGCCTCCCGAGGCCGCGAACGCCGCCGGCCTCTCTGGGGCGGGCGGGGCATCGCTCGGTCCGATCTCGCTCGGACGCGCTCACGCGGCCGCTGTGATACGACACCTCGAGCGGCTCGGATCCGCAGACGGCGCCTTCAATGGTGTGTGCCGCGGATCACGATCGAGACCGAGAGCGTGGAGCGGACCGACGAGTTCGGTCGCAGATTTGCCCAGCTTCTCAGGCCCGGGGACGTGGTGCTCCTGGACGGCGAGCTCGGCTCCGGAAAGACGGCCCTCGTTCGGGCGATCGCCGTGTCGCTGGGCGCCGATCCCGACCAGATCAGCAGCCCCACCTTCGTCCTGCTCAACCTGTACGACACGCCCGGCACGAGCATCGCCCACCTCGACGCCTACCGCCTGGATGACGACGAGCTCGACGCGCTCGGCTGGGATCGAGCCGTCACGCCGGAGACGATCGCGCTGATCGAGTGGGGGTCGCGGATCGCGGCGGCGGTCCGGAACAGGAGCGACGACGCGGGGATCGCGACGATCGAGATCACCCAGACAGGGGCGACTTCGCGCCGGTTCGAGCTCGAGCTGCCGGAGGCGTGGTCGGATCGGCCCGCGTGGCGGGCGATCGCCGAGGACTCGCCCGACGGGCCTGCCGCCGGCACAGAGCGCGAGGACACGACCTGCCGCGTCACCGGACGGCACGTCCCGGCCGATTCGCCGACCTGGCCGTTCGCAGACGAGCGGGCCCGCATGGCCGACCTCTACCGGTGGTTCGCCGAGGACTACTCGGTCTCGCGTCCGGTTGAGCAGTCCGATCTGGAGCAGGACGACTGACCGGCCCTTCCGAGCCGGTTACGCTCAGGCGATGCAGGACGCGCTCCAGATCCTCGCGCTCGCCCAGGAAACCGCGTCCGGCGAGCGGATCGGACTCCGCGGACTCTTCATCAAGTCGCTCGACGTTTTCACGGTGCTGCTCATCACCGGCTCGGTCGCGGCCGTCGCCCTCATCGTGCGCAGCGCCCTCGACATCCGGACGAGCAAGATCCTCCCGGACTCGTCGGTGGAACGGGCCGACCTGCTGCTCACGGAGGACCGGATCGGCGAGCTGCGGAACTTCGCGCAGGGTGACAAAACGTTCGTCGGCGCCGTGCTGCGTCCGGCGCTCGAGGCCGGACCCCACGGGCGGGAAGCGGTCCGCGAGGCCGCGGACATCGCCGCGAGTGAGGAGACCGCACGCTGGTTCCGCAAGATCGAGCCGCTGCAGCTCATCGGCAACCTGGGCCCGCTCGTCGGCCTTGCCGGCACCGTCTGGGGGATGATCCTCGCCTTCACGAGCCTGAGCGAGACCGGCGGCCAGGCCGGGCCGGCCGACCTCTCGCTCGGCATCTCCAAGGCGCTGTTCCACACGCTCATGGGGCTGATGCTCGCGATCCCCTGCCTGCTGGTCTTCGGCATCTACCGCGCCGCGGTGGACCGCATCTGCACTCGCGGCATCTCGGTTACCGCGCGGCTGATCGAGCGCCTCCCGGCAGAGCCGCACCACCCATCGCAATCCGGCCGCGCCGACCGGGCGGCCTGAGCGCGAACCCGGAACCGGCCCGTGGCACGCCGCTCGCGTCGAATCAGCCCCTCGAACCGCCGCACAGCGGCCGACGGCCACATCAACGTCACGCCGCTGATCGACGTCGTGATGGTCCTGATCATCTTCTACCTCGTCGTCGGCCACCTCGTGCTCGAACGCCGCGGCGACATCGACCTGCCCGAGGCCACGGCCGGCGAGCAGGAGGACACCACGAGAGAGCCGATCGTGATCGCCGTACGCACCGACGGCGCCATCGCGCTCGACGGGCGTGACGTCGGACGCCTCGATCTCGAACGCGCTCTGCTCAACGAGGCCGGACGCCCTGTGCAGGTCCGCGCCGACCGCGCGATCCGCTACGAGCTCGTCCGCCCGGTGATCGAGGCGTGCCGGCGGGCCGGCACGACCGAGCTGCAGATCGCCGCGACGCTGACCGGCGAGGCCACGCCATGAGAGCCGGCTTCCGCAGGCGCGACGCGCGCGCCATCTACGAGCTGCACGCCGGGCCCAACATGACCCCGATGGTCGACGTGGTCATGGTCATCTTGATCTTCTTCATGGCGACCACGGTCCTGCTCGGGCCCGAGGTGCTGCTCCGAACCGCCGCCGAGCCGGACGCGGCCGAATCCGACGCCCCGGCCAGCGCGCTCGGCCCGGTCGTGCTGACGGTCTCGCTGAACACGCAAGCCGGGCGGACCGCCGCAACCGGGCTCGGGCTGACCGGCTCGCCGCTCAACGAGCTGGAGCCGGCCGCCCGATCGCTCTTCGACCAGCTCGGCGCGGCCGACCCGCGCGTCGTCGTCGAGTCGGGCCCGGGTGTCCCGTGGGGAGACGTGGTGCGCACCCAGGACGCCCTCCGCCGCGCGGGGTTCACCAAGCTCTCGCTCCGTTAAGGCGTCGCCGGTCGCCTCAGGCGCCGGACCGGACGTAGATCTGCAACCGGTGCCCCTCGGGCGTGATCCCGCGGGCCGCACAGATCTTGTCGCGAAGCTCGATCAGCTCCGGGGCCTCGATCGTCTCGGCCTCGCCCGTGTCCACGTCGATCAGCAGCGCATCGGCTCGCTTGCCGTACACGAGCTGGTAGTGCGACTGCTCGCGATCAAACGGCAGACGCTCGATGATCCCGTACTGATCGAGCAGCTCGAGCGTGCGGTACACCGTCGCCTTGCTGACCCGCTCGGTCCGCGTCCCGTTGACCTCGGAGAGCAGCGCCTCGGCCGTGAAGACCGAGTCGAGCTCGATGATCGTGTCCAGGATCCACGCCCGTGAGGGCGTGTACTTCTGCCCGTCGTCCTTCAACATCCGGCGGAATACCGCGCAGAGCGGCTCGACGATCTCGATCGCGTCGCCGTCCTCGATCGGCCTGCTCGGGCGCAGCTCCATCGGGACATCCTACGCCGACCGGGCGATCGGGCCGCCGCGGTACCATCGCCCCGTGCCCGCCGCCCCCACGATCCCACGGCGTCCCGAGATCCCCGCGAGATCATTCCTGCCCGCCCTCGCCGCGCTCTTCGCCTGCGCCGCGGCGATCTCGATCGGCGAGGACGCGGAGGCCATCACCTGGCTCCTCTCCGGCGCGGGCGGCCTCGTCTACGCGCTCGGCGTCGTGTTCGTCTGGTTCCTCGCCGCTCTCGGCTGGGGCGAACTCGCGGGCGGGGCCCTGCTCGGCCGGCGCCGCGCGCTCGCCGGGAGTCGGCTCGCTCTCGGCCTCGCGCTGCAGCTCTGGCTGCTCCACGCCGTCGGCTCGCTCGGGCTGATGAACACGGCCGGGGTCTGGCTCGTGCTTGCGCCCGGCGTCGTCGCTTTGGCGCTGCGACTCCGCCGCACACGACCGCAATGGCTTCTGGCCCGCGTCAACCGCGCGATGTGCTCGCCCTGGTCGATCCCGATCGCGCTGGCGATCGGGCTCTGGCTCGCCGCCGCGACGCTGATGCCCGGCCTGTTCTGGTCGTCTGAGTTCGGCGCGTACGACGCGCTCTCCTACCACCTCCAGCTCCCACAAGAATGGCTCGAGAGCGAGCGTGTCGCGCCGCCCGCACACAACGTGTACGCCTTCCTCCCTTCGTACATGGAGACCGCCTTCGCGTCGCTCGGCGCGATGTCGTTCGCCCCAAACGACGCCCGATTCCCGGGCCTGCTCGTGGGCGGCGGCTGGCGGCTCGTCGCCGCGCACCTGCTCCACGCCGGCTTCGCCCTCGTGACCGCCCGGCTGCTCGCCGACGCTGTTCAGAAGCTCGCCGCACGCTGCGCTCTCTCGACGCCCAGCGGCGTCGGACCGGCTGTCGGGCTCGCGTTCTTCGCCACGCCATGGATTCTCGTCGTCGGCACCCTCGCCTACAACGAGCTCGCGGTCACCGCTCTCGCGGCCGGCGCGATGACCACCGCGGTCGCGGCCTCGGGGTGGCGCCGGGCGATCGCCTGCGGCCTGCTCGTCGGCGTCGCCTGCGGCGTGAAGCCGACGGCGCTGTTCTTCGTCACACCCGTGGTGGGCCTGCTGATGCTCTGGCGCACCCCGGCGCGCTCCTGGCCGACGCTCGTCGGCCTCGGCGCTGTCGCGGGCCTCGCCGCGATCGCGCCCTGGCTCCTTCGGAACGCGTTGCACGCCGGCAACCCGGTCTTCCCGTTCGCGACCGATCTCTTCGGGGCGGCCCACTGGGGCCAGGAGCAGATCGGCAGGTGGAACGCGGCGCACCGCCTCGACGCCGATCTCATCGATCGCCTCCGCATCGCCATCCTGATCGACCCCTCGAGCCGCGCCGCCGATCCGAGCGTCGTCCGTTGGCGCGGCCCGCTCAACCCGCAGTGGGCGCTGCTCACCCCGGCCGTCCTCGCCGGCCTGGCCGCCCTCGTCGCCCGCCGCGGCACGCGGACGCTCGGGCTGCTCTTCATCGGGGGCCTGGGGGCCGCTCTGCTCGCCTGGCTGTTCCTCACGCACGTGCAGAGCCGGTTCCTGATCCCGCTCGCGCCGCTCGGCATCGCGGCGCTCGGCGTGGCGTGCGCCGCCTCGCGATACGGCCGCTGGTCTCTGCTCGGGCTCGGACTCCTGCAGCTCGCCTTCAGCGCCGCCCTCTATGCCGGCCAGCTCGACGGCTCGCCGAACCGCCTGCGCGCCATCGCGCCCGCCGTCTTCCTGGGGACCCCGTACTCGACCGAGATCGGCGACTTCTCCCCGACCGCCTACGTGAACAACGAGCTGCGGGACGGCTCGCGTCTGCTGCTCGTCGGGCGTGCCACGCCGCTGTACTTCGCGATCGACACCGTTTACGCCACAACCTGGGACGAGCCGCCGCTGCTCGCGCTCAAGAGCGGAGAGCTCGAGGATGTGACCCACGTGCTCGCCGACTACGCCGAGCTCGCGCGCCTCGAGTCCTCGGGCTACCTTGACCCGGACCTCCGCCCCGAGTCCGTCGCACGCTGGCTCGAGGCCAACGGACGCCTCGTCAAGGCCTGGCCGGAAGCACGCACCGCCCTCTACCGCCTCGACCGATGACCGACGCCCCCCCATCCCGTCCCGCCGCGCGGCCCTGGGTCCGATGGCTGCGTCTGGCCGGTTGGCTCGCGGGCGCCGGCGTCCTCGTCTACCTCGTCTACGACGCGCTCCGCCCCGAGAAACGCGAGCAGCTCGAGAGGCTCCTCGACGCCGGACCGGGACCGATCGCGGCGATCGTCGCGCTCAGCGCCGGCACCGTCATCGTCAACGCACTCACACTCTGGGTGCTGCTCCGCCCGATCGCCAAGCTCCCGCCCGTCTACCTCTCCGGCGTCAACTGGGCCGCGACGCTGCTCAACTACGCCCCCGGCAAGCTCGGCGCGATCACCCGCGCCGCCTGGCACAACCGGCTCGACGGGATCCCCTTCGCCACCGTCATGGCCTGGATGGGCGCCTACTTCGCCGTGCTCGCCTGCGGGCTCCTGCCCACCGCGATCGCGAGCAGCCTTCTGGACCGCGTCGACGGGCTCTGGATCACCATCAGCCTCGCCGGCCCGCCGGCGCTCGCGCTCCTGCTCATCACGCTTTCCCGGCTCTTCGAGGGCGACGCCGGCCACGACCGCATGCACGCGATCGCGCGCAGCGTCCGCCTGAAACCCGTCACCTGGTTCCTCCGAACCAGCGTCTACGCCAACCTGCACGACGTCTTCGCGCTCACTTCTCGCCCGAGCGCCGTCTGGGGCGCGCTGCTCCTGCGGCTCGCCGACACCGCGATCCAGGCCGCCCGGTTCGCGGTCGCGTCGGCCGTCCTCGGGCTCGACCTCTCGACCGGCCAGACGATCCTCCTCGGCGCGACCTACTTCCTGATCCAGGCCTCCAGCCCCGTCGGCAGCGCCGGCGTCCGCGAGGGCGGCACGATCGCCGTCGGCGCCGTCATCGGCATCGAGGCCGACGCCCTCGTCATCGCCACGCTGTTCGTCACCGCGTCCGAGCTCGCGACGCTCATCCTCGGCATCGCGCCCGCGATGTGGCTCGTCCGGCGCGGCGCCGGCACCGGCGAGCACGTCGGCGGCGCCCTCGCCCGCCGCTCGCGACCGCCCACGCCGGCCCGGCTCGAAACCGAGCCGGAACCCGCGACGGATACCATCGATCGATGAGGCTCCGTCTCGCGCAGCTCAACCCGACGGTCGGCGACATCCAGGCCAACGCCCGGCTCGTCGAGCGGGCCATCGACGACGCCGCGGGCGCCGATCTGCTGATCCTCCCCGAGCTCATCCTCTGCGGCTACCCGCCGCGCGACCTGCTTCTCCGCGAGGGCTTCGTGAGACGGTGCGAGGCCGAAGCCAACCGCCTCGCCGAGCGCACGCCCGCCGGGCTGACCGTGCTGCTGAGTCTTCCCATGCGCTGCCGCCGACGGCCCGGGCTGCTGACCAACTCGCTGCTCGCGATCCGCGGCGGCGAGATCGTCGCCCGCTACGACAAGCGGCTCCTGCCCACCTACGACGTCTTCGACGAGGACCGCTACTTCGTGCCCGGCCACGAGCCCGTCGTCATCGATGTCGCCGGCGTGCCCGTCGGGCTGTCCATCTGCGAGGACCTCTGGCGGGGAGAGGACGCGGGCACCCACAACCGCTACCACAACCTCCCCGACCCGATCGCCGAGCTCGCCGAGGCCGGGGCTCGCGTGATCGCGAGCCCGTCCGCGTCGCCGTTCGTCCTCGGCAAGGGGACCGACCACCGGGCGCTGCTCAAGAAGCACGCGACCCACAACGACGTCTGGGTCGCCGCCGTCAACCAGGTCGGCGCGAACGACGATCTGATATTCGACGGCCACGGCGCGCTCGTCGCCCCCGACGGCGCGCTCGCGCTCGCGCTGCCGGGCTTCCAGGAGGCCGCCGAGACCATCGAGATCGACCCGGGCTCCGGCGCCGCGCCGCCGAGGACCGACCCGCTCACCGAGGCAGACCCGAACCGCCTCACGCTCGACGCGCTCACGCTCGCGACGCGCGACTACCTCCACAAATCACGCTTCGAACGCGCCGTGATCGGCCTCTCCGGAGGGATCGACTCGGCGCTCACCGCCACCATCGCAGCCCGCGCCCTCGGCCCCGAAAGCGTCGTCGGCGCCAAGATGCCCAGCCCGATCTCGTCCGAGCACTCCGTCACCGATGCCGAGGACCTCGCGGATCGCCTCGGCATCCGGCTCCTGTCGATGCCGGTCGACACCGCGCGCGACGGGCTCGCCGCCGCCATCGACCCCGCGCTCGCCGAACTCGGCCAGCCGCCGCTCGGCGGTCAGACGCCGGACCTCGCCGCCGAGAACCTGCAGAGCCGCGCCCGCGGCGCCCTCATGATGACGCTCTCCAACCGCACCGGCTCGCTGATGCTGACCACCGGCAACAAGTCCGAACTCGCCGTCGGCTACTGCACGCTCTACGGCGACATGAACGGCGCGCTCGGCGTCATCGGCGACCTGCTCAAGTCCCGCGTCTTCGAGCTCGCCCGCTGGATCAACGCCAACCACCGGGCGTGCGGCTTCGACCGCGCTCCGATCCCCGAGAGCACGATCACCAAGCCGCCCAGCGCCGAGCTGGCACCGGGCCAGCTCGATCAGGACACGCTCCCGCCCTACGACATCCTCGACCAGATCATCGAACGCTTCGTCGAACGCGAACAGTCGCCCGCGACGATCGCTTCCCAGACCGGCATCGCTCGCGACCTCGTTGAGACGATCGTCCGAATGATCGATCTCAACGAGTACAAACGGTTCCAGTACGCCGTCGTCCCGAAGATCAGCCCCCGGGCGTTCGGCCCGGGTCGGCGGATCCCGATCGTCAAGCGATAACGAGACGACAACGGCCCGCGGTTCCGCGGGCCGTTGCTGTGTCTGCAGAGACTGTGAGTCGAACGGGCGGGCCGCGCTCTCACGCGACCCGACACGAATTCCGAGGAGTTGAGATCTTCGTAGTGCTCAGGCGCGACGGCGGCGGGCCGCGACGAGGCCGCCGAGACCGACGAGCGCCGCAGCGCCCGGGGCCGGCGGGTTCACCGTCGGGATCGCGACGAACAGAAAGTCCTGCGTGCCCTTGCTGAGATCGCTCATCACCCAGCCCTGCGCCTCGAACAGGTTCGCCTGGTCCAGCCCGCTCAGCCGGCTGTCCGGGACCGGGCGACCGAAGAACAGCGTGTCGCCGTTGCCGTTCGCCCTGGCGCCGATGCTCACCGACTCGCCGTCGCCGACCGGCGAGCCCGCCGTCGTCGCCAGACCCGTCAGCGTGCCCGACGCGCTGTCCGACGACGTCGAGACGAACAGCTCGTTGACGGCGTCCCACTGGCCGACGTACTCCATCAGTAGCGAGAAGCTGCCGAGGTCGTTCCCGCCGTTGGCGCTGTTGCCGACGACCGTCCCCTCGATCGTCAGCGAGGCCTCGCCGTTGCCGATGTCGGTGTTGATCGTCACGGTGACAGCCGAGCTGCCGTCCGCGTTCTCCATCGAGAACGTCGTCACGGCCCCGCTGTCGAAGCCGTCGAGCCGGAGCCCGTAGTCCTGGTTGTCGACGTTGCCCGCCGGATGATCGAACGCCTGGAACGTCAGGATGTCGGCGGCGGCGGGCGCAGCGATAGCGCTGGCCGCGAGCAGTGCGGTCGTACGGTGCATGTCTTGCTCACCCTCTGTCTGTGTTGGCCTGTCTGATCCCGCGGCGTCGGGCGACGCCGTCACTCTTCCCGATCAGCGACGCGGGAATCCGACGCGCCACGCGTCAAGACCGAGAAACCTTCAAAGATTTCTTGACTCGGCCCGTCCGATCACTCGGTCACGCGCGCGGTTCTCTAGTGCTGCACAATTCCTCGCGCGGCGCGTGAGCCCCGCCGCCGCCCCGTCGCTCCAGCATTTCCGACCGCGCCGCGAAACACAACGGCCCGCCGTTGGGCGGGCCGCGGTCGCGGTTTCCGACGGTGAGGAGAGAGAATGGCCGGGCGACGCTCTCGCGCGGCCCGCCTCGACTGGAGGAGAGAAAACCGGCGGACGCCGCTGTCACGTCGTCCGACGAGAGAGGAGAGAGAAACGGCGGGCGACGCGGTAACACCGCCCGACGAGAGTTCCTACCCACCAGCGGCCGAAGCCGCGTCGTTGATTCGATTCAGGCCCGCCGACGACGAGCGGCGACCACGCCACCCAGGCAGACCAGCGCCGCGGCGCCCGGCGCCGGAGGGTTCACGGTCGGGACCGCCGTGAACAGAAAATCGGAGAACTGATGGCTGAGATCGCTCATCAGCCAGCCCTGGCCCTCGAACAGGTTCGCCTGGTCGAGACCGCTCAGGCGGCTGCCCGGGATCGGGCGTCCGAAGTAGAAGAACGCGTCGTTCTTGTCCTTGGCCCCGAGATCCAGCGCCTCGCCGTTCGCGAGCGGCGAGGCGGCCGTGGTCGCGAGGCCGGTCAGCGTCCCGCTGGCAGCGTTGCCGACGGCGGAAGTGAACAGCTCGTTGCTGGCGTCCCAGACACCCTCGTACTGCATCGAGAGCGTGAAGCTGCCGAGATCGGTGCCGCCGTCCGCGCTGTTGCCGAAGATCGTGCCCTCGATCGAGAGCGAGGCGAGGCCGCCGCCGATGTCGGTATCGATGGTGATCGTGACCGCCGAGCTGCCGTCACCGTTCTCCATCGAGAAGGTCGTGACGCCATCGGTGCTGAATCCGTCAAGGCGAACGCCGTAATCCTGGTTCGGCACCACGCCGGCAGGATGGTTGAACGCCTGGAAGGTCAGGATGTCGGCGGATGAAGGCGCGGCGATAGCCGCGGCCACGAGAAGGGCGGTGCGATTCACGGTGTTCTCCTCAATCCCTGCTTGTCTTGTCCCTTGACCGGGAGGTTCTCTTCTCCGCCCGCGAACGCGCGGGCCGCGGTCAACATGCGCCGCCTTTTCCGGTGTGCCAGCCCGCACGAGAGAAATTCGCCGAAAATCTCTGGCCACCAGAGAAAGCCAGGGAGCGCGGCCCACAAGCCCGCGCCATGGGAAACCGCAAAAAAGAGAACCGCCCCTCGCGGGGCGGTCCCTGAGTTCGCGTGGGATCGGCGCCGTCCCTGTCGCCGCGGGTGGTCGCCGCGTTATCGGCGACGGCGAGCGGCGACAAAGCCGCCCATCGCCAGCGCCGCGGCCGTGCCGGGCGACGGCGGGACGACCGTCGGGATCGCCGTGAACAGGAAGTCCTGAGTGCCCGAGCTGAACGGGCTGCTCAGCCAGCCCTGACCCTCCCAGGGATCGAGCTCGGGGTTGGTCTGGCTCGGGATCCGGGCGCCCGGGATGTTCAGGCCGAAGTAGAACGTGGCATCGCCGCGCAGCCGCGTGGCGAGGTTGAACGACTCGCCGTTGGCGACGGGCGAGGCGGCTTCCGTCGCGAGCCCGGTGATCGTGCCGCTGAAGCTGTCCGATCCGGTCGCGGTGAAGAGGTAGTCGTTGCCAGCGATCGAGCCGCTGATCGAGCCGGTGTAGGTCACGTCGAGCGTGAAGAATCCGAAATCGGTGCCGCCGCTCGCGCTGTTGCCAGAGATCGTGCCGGAGATCGTCAGCTCCGCCATGCCCATGCCGTTGTCTTCGACGAGCTCGATGGTGATCGGCGCCTGGCCCAGGTTCTCGAAGCTGAACGTCGCCGGGTTGTCGCCGCCGAAGTTATCCAGACGAAGCCCGTACGCCTGCGGGGGCACGTTGCCGTTCGGGTGGTTCGCACCGGTCCACAGGCCAGTCTGAGCCGAGGCCGTCGCGCCGGCGGCACCCACGATGAGCAGTCCAGTCTTGGCGTTCATGTCTTGTCTCCATCTCTCGGGGACGTTGCTCGTCCCTACCCCGTGTCTCTCGGACCCGAGCTACGGGCCTCGGACGACAACATGCGCTGCCTTTTTTGATGTGCCAGCGAGTGAGAAAGAAAAACGCAGATTCTCCTGGCGAATCCGCGACCCGGCGCACAGACGCCCGCCCACCAATGACTTAGGAATTCTCGACCAGATGAGCTTCGTGTTCGCCCGGGCCTCGGCACGGAGCCTCGCCGCACAGGCACCCCGACCTGCGACGCCAGCGTCGCCGGGGGAATCACAACGGCCCGCCGCTTGGCGGGCCGCCGCACGCGATTCCGACAGTGAGAAGAGAGAACGGCCGGGCGACGCTCTCGCGCGACCCGCCTTGGCTGGAGGAGAGAGAATCCGCGGACGCCGCCTTCACGCCGCCCGACGGACAGGATGTTCTCGGACGTGGCCGGACTCGCCGGCGAACCCGGTTCAGCCGCGCCGACGGCGGGCCGCGACGAGACCACCGAGCCCGATCAGCGCCGCGGCGCCCGGAGCCGGCGGATTCACCGTCGGGATCGCGACGAACAGGAAGTCCTGCGTGCCCTTGCCCAGGTCGCTCATCACCCAGCCCTGCGCTTCAAATAGGTTGGCCTGGTCCAGCCCGCCGAGACGGCTGCCCGGGATCGGGCGCCCGTAGAACAAGGTGTCGCCCATGTCGTCCGCCTTCGCGGCGATGTTGACCGACTCGCCGTCGCCCAGCGGCGACGCCGCCGTCGTCGAAAGCCCCGTGAGCGTGCCCGCAGCGCTGTCCGACGCGGTCGAGACAAAGAGCTCGTTCACCGCATCCCAGGTCCCGATGTACTGCATGAACAGCGAGAAGCTGCCGAGGTCGTTGCCGCCCGCCGCGCTGTTGCCGACGACCGTGCCCTCGATCGTCAGCGAGGCCTCGCCGTTGCCGATGTCGGTATTGATCGTGAGTGTCACGGCCGAGCTGCCGTCCGCGTTCTCCATCGAGAACGTCGTCACGGCCCCGTTGTCGAAACCGTCCATCCGAAGCCCGTAGTCCTGGTTGTCAACGTTGCCGGCCGGATGATCGAACGCCTGGAACGTCAGGATGTCGGCGCCCGCAGGCGCAGCGATCGCGCTCGCCATGAGCATGGCGGTGTTGCGTGTCACGGTGTGTCTCCTCTTTCCCTGCTGGTCTTGTCTCGTACCGAGTCGTCTCTCGGCCCGCTCCGAGGCGGGCCGGTGTCAACATGCGCTGTCTTTGATGACAAACCAGGCAAGGTCGAAGAAAAAGACCAGATCTCGCTGGCCGCGCCGACGATCGGTGCCAAAGGCACTGTCCAGCAAAGACATAGGAAAACTCACCCACATCACCGGACCCACAAGAAACAGCCGCCCCTCTCGGGGCGGCCGTCTGTGTTCCCATCATTCTCGTCCGCGGGCCTGGGCTCCGCGGTGCTCGAGGCAGGTCTCGAACTCAGCGACGACGACGCGCCGCAACCAGACCACCGAGCCCGACCAGCGCCGCGGCGCCGGGAGCCGGCGGGTTCACCGTCGGGATCGCCGTGAAGAGGAAGTCCTGCGTGCCCGAGCTCAGCGCGCTCATCAGCCAGCCCTGGGCCTCCCACGTCGTGGCGGCGTCGGGCCCGCTCAGCCGGCCGCCCGGGATCCCGATGCCGAAGTAGAGCTGCTCGCCGCCCGAACGCGACTTCGGGCCGAGATCGAGCACCTGGCCCTGGGCCAGCGGGGAATCCGCCGTCACCGAGAGCGCGGTCAGCGTGCCGCTCGCCTGGTCGCCGGAGAACGAGCTGAAGAGCATCGCCTGGTCGTCGAAGGTCCCGACATAGCTCATCGAGAGGAGGTACTCGCCCAGCGCAGTGCCGTTGCTGGCGCTGTTGCCGCGGACGGTACCCTCGATCGTGAGCGACGCCTGCCCGCCGCCGATGTCGGTGTTCAGCGTCAGCGTGACGGTCGACAGCCCCTGGGCGTCCTCCATCGTGAAGGTCACCCGGCTGTCCGGACCGAAGTTGTCGAGCCGCATGCCGTACTGCTGGTTGTTCACCGCCCCGTCGGGATGGTTGAACGCCTGGAACGTGAAGACGTTAGCGCTCGCGGCGCCTCCGGCCGCGAGCGCGGCGAGAGCGGCAGCGGCGCGGGCACAACGGCCCGCGGGTGCGGAAATCGTTCGGGTCATGTCTTTCTCTCCTCTGGCGGGTTGCCTGCCCCGCGAGGATCGTACCCCCGGTTCAGAGGGATTGGAAGATGCAAACACCTATGAATATGGCATTTACGATCTCTTAGCCGGAACAACCGCGCTGAAAGCTATTGCAGGAACTTCTATCGGACGCCATCGGCTGCCCTGCCACTCGAGCGTCCGCGGATGCGAGCGGCGATGTGATCTTCCGAGAGTCGATCGACGGTCACGCGCATCGCACGAACCGCCAAAAAGACAACCGCCCCGATCTCTCGGGGCGGCCGACAGCTAGTTCCTTATCCGTCCGACGGTCGGACGAGATCGATTCAGCGGCGACGGCGAGCCGCGACCAAGCCACCGATGGCGAGCACGCCGGCGGTGCCGGGCGTCGGCGGGATGAAGGTCGGGATCGCTGTGAAAAGGAAGTCCTCGGTGTTGTTCGAGACCGTGCTGTTCAGCCAGCCCTGACCCTCGAAGCGGCCTGCCGCGGCCGTGCCGCTGATGCGCTCGCCCGGGATATCCAGACCAAAGAAGAAGTAGTCGCTGCCGCGGGCAGCCGGATCGAGCGCGACCGACTGGCCGTTGGTCAGCGGCGATGCACCGGTCACCGCCAAGCCGGTCAGCGAGCCGGTCATACCGTCGGCGGTCGTCGACGTGAACAGGAAATCGCCACCGCCGACGCTGCCCGTCACCGTCCCGGTGTAGACCACCGAGAGGGTGAAGGTGCCGAACGCGGTGCCCCCGCTGGCGCTGTTGCCGACGACCGTGCCGCTGATCGTCAGAGTCGCCGGGCCCGTGAGGCCGGAGGCGGTGTCGATCTGAACGTTCACGGTCGAAGTCCCCATCGGGATGCCCGTGGGATTCTCGAACGAGAAGGTCGCCGGGTCGTTGCCGCCAAACTCGTCGAGACGCAGGCCGTAGGCCTGCGGGTTGACGTTGCCGTCGGGGTGGTTGAACCCGCTAAAGAGGAAAGTATCGGCCGTCGCTGTTGTCCCAGCGGCAGCCACGATCAGAATTACAGCCTTGCCAGTCATGGTTCTCGTCTCCGGTCTCTCAATATCAGTCGCCGACGCCCTCTCAGCGCCGCCGTCTCTCCCCGCGATCCATCCTAACGATGTGGCCCGGGAATCGGATGCCCTCGTGTGACAATCCAGGCCGAAGTTTGGCGATTCGGTACTTGGCCCAAGTGCCTGCTCAGAAGCGAGCTAGGGAGAACCCCTCGCACCTAGGAAATTACCCAGGGGTCCTGGGTCACTTGCTCAGAGGCGAGATCCGGTGCTGACAGCGTTCGACCGGACCACGAACAGGCGGGTCTAGCTCATAAAAATGAAATGAGCCCCCTCGGAATGACCCGAGAGGGCTCAAAAGTCGGCGATGACCTACTTTCCCGCAGGGCAGTATCATCGGCGGCTTGGGCTTAACTGCTGTGTTCGGGATGGGAACAGGTGTGACCCCAAGCCTCTGGTCACCGACAAACCGGACGCGTGGGCTCTCACCCTCGAGCCGGTCACTGGTGTGACCGAAGACTTTGATGAATGGCGGGCAGCTCCCGAGAGAGCCGAACTCGCAGCGGCCTGCGACGGGCCGGCCCAAACCTAAGTTAGATCACCAAATTAGATTCGAACCGAATTCGTCGCGGCGGCCGGCGGGAGTGGTCATACCTTCGACCATTAGTACCGCTCCGCTGAGGGCCTCTCAACCCTTACACGCGCGGCCTATCAACCGGGTGGTCTTCCCGGGGTCTCTCGCGAATGCGACCAGACCTCATCTCCAGGGGGGCTTCCCGCTTAGATGCTTTCAGCGGTTATCCCTGCCCAACGTAGCTACCCTGCGGTGGACCGAGCGGTCCAACAGGATCACCAGGGGTTGGTCCAACCCAGTCCTCTCGTACTAAGGTTGACTCCTGACAAGTCTGGGACGCCCATGACAGATAGGGACCGACCTGGCTCACGCCGGTCTGAACCCAGCTCGCGTACCGCTTTAATAGGCGAACAGCCTAACCCTTGGGACCGCCTTCAGCCCCAGGATGCGATGAGCCGACATCGAGGTGCCAAACCGCTCCGCCGCTATGGACGCTCGGGAGCGATAAGCCTGTTATCCCCGGAGTACCTTTTATCCGATGAGCTACGCCCCTTCCACTCGGAAGCGCAGGATCACTAGGGCCCACTTTCGTGACTGTTCGGGCCGTCGCCCTCACAGTAAAGCCGGCTTATACCCTTACACTCAACACGCGGTTTCCATCCGCGCTGAGCCGACCTTTGCGCTCCTCCGTTACTCTTTAGGAGGAGACCGCCCCAGTCAAACTACCCAGCACCCACTGTCCCCCGCCCGGTTTCACGGGAATCGGGGTTAGGACACAGACTCACGAAGGGTGGTATTTCAACAATGGCTCCACCGGCGCCGAAACGCCCGCTTCAAAGCCTCCCACCTATCCTACGCATCATGTGCCCGTGACCAATAGAAGCCTGCAGTAAAGGTTCACGGGGTCTTTCCGTCTTGCCACGGGTAGGCGGCATCTTCACCGCCACTACTATTTCACCGAGTCGGTCGGGGAGACAGTGTCCCAGTGATTACACTATTCATGCGCGTCGGAACTTACCCGACAAGGAATTTCGCTACCTTAGGACCGTCATAGTTACGGCCGCCATTGACCGGTGCTTAGGTCGTGAGCTTCGCCGAAGCTGACCCACTTCCGTGACATTCCGGCATTGGGCAAGCGTCACACTGTATACATCCTCTTGCGAGTTCGCACAGTGCTGTGTTTTTGATAAACAGTTCCTGGGACCTTTTCTCTGCGCCCCGAAGGGCCTCCTTCTTGCGAACGTACGGAGTTAATTTGCCTAGTTCCTTCCCGACCGTTCTCTCGAGCGCCTGAGGTTATTCACCACGTCCACCTGTGTCAGTTTTGGTACGGCTCAACCCGGTTTTTTCTGGGAACCGCTTCATCCCCCAACGGCCCGAAGGCCTACCAATCTAGTAAGGCAGGGGAACTCCACGATCCGTTGCCCGGTGAGTGCAGGAATATTAACCTGCTGTCCATCGACTACGCCCTTCGGCCTCGCCTTAGGTGCCGACTAACCCTGGGCGGATTTACCTTCCCCAGGAAACCTTGGACATTCGGCGACAAGGATTCTCACCTTGTTGATCGTTACTCAAGCCCGCATATGCACTTCCACGCGCTCCACGAACCCTTACGGATCCGCTTCACCGCACGTGGAACGCTCGCCTACCACGCTTCGCGTCCGCAGCTTCGGCGCCTGACTTATTCCCGATTATTATCGGCGCCGGACTCCTCGCTCGGTGAGCTATTACGCACTCTTTAAATGATGGCTGCTTCTAAGCCAACATCCCGAGTGTCAAAGCAGTCCGACTTCCTTAAGAACTAAGCCTGGCTTTGGGGCCTTAGCTGGCGGTCTGGATTTTTCTCCTTTTGTCCGCGGATATTATCACTCGCGGACTATCTCCCAGGATTACACGATCGGTATTCGGAGTTTGGTTGGACGGGGTACCCGGGTAGGGCCCGCCATCCATCCAGTAGCTCTACCCCCGATCGCTACACCTGAGGCTAACCCTAAAGTTATTTCGGCGAGAACAAGCTATCTCCCGGTTTGATTGGACTTTGACCCCTCCCCACAGCTCATCCCATATCTTTTCAACGATAACGGGTTCGCGCCTCCAGAGGGTGTTACCCCTCCTTCACGCTGGCCATGGGTAGATCACACGGGTTTCGTGTCTGGCCCCATCGACTCGATGCCCTGTTCAGACTCGGTTTCCCTGCGCCTCCGGCCCGTTAGGCCTTAGGCTCGCCGATGAGACCAACTCGCGGGCTCATTATGCAAAAAGCACGCCGTCACCCCGCGGGGCTCCGACCGCTTGTCAGCGCACGGTTTCAGCTCTCTTTCACCCGGCTCATCGCCGTGGTTTTCAACATTCAGTCACCTTACTATTCGCTATCGGTCGTCGAGGAGTACTTAGCCTTGGAGGGTGGACCCCCCGTCTTCAACCCGGGTTCCACGAGCCCGAGCCTACTCAATGGGCTTAACGGCCTGCTACAGGTCTTTCACCTTCTTCGGAACGGCATTCCAACCGCTTCGCATGGCCTGATCCGCTTTCGCTCGCCGCTACTCACGGAGTCGCTGTTGCTTTCCTTTCCTCTGGGTACTTAGATGTTTCAGTTCCCCAGGTTCGCCCCGCATGCCTATGCATTCAGCATGCGGTACCCCGAAGGGTGGGTTGCCCCATTCGGAAATCCTAAGATCATCGCTCGGTTACCAGCTCCCTTAGGCTTATCGCAGGTTCCAACGTCCTTCATCGCCTCTCGACGCCAAGTCATCCGCCGTACGCCTTACTTGGCTTGACCACCCCCGCCGGGAGCCGCGATCGAAACCGCCCAGACACGCTGGACAGCCCGACAACAACCACGACAGGGACGACAACGAGTCGCCAAGCACACCTGTAATCATGACTCTGCATAACGAGCCGCCGGGCAGGGAACGCCCGACGCCGAACGACCGACCTCACCCCGAAGGACTCGGCCCGCCGGGCCAACGATGCCACGATCTCGGCATCGATCCGGTGACCCACCGGTGTGTGCTTGGGCGGCTCGATCCACGCGGAACGGGCTAGGTCTCCCGATCCGCGAGAACGCCGACCTCACCGCATCGCCCAGCCTCCGGTTGCCCTTCGACCGAACTCCGCGGTGCGCTACGAGTTCAACTTGAAATCTCGGTATCTACGGCCACGAGACGCGATCTCGAATCGCACATCTCATGACCTCCCCACCACCAGGATCGCCGGGCCAAAGGGCTCGCGGATCGACTCCCGACCGAGACAGCAGACGGGCTGCTCGGGATGGCGGGGACCGCCATTCATCCGTCTCCGGTTGCCAAAGAGCCCAACAACTCGTCCCGTCCGGGAGTCGCTGCCAGAACCCCTGAACGCGGCTTTCGGCCGTTTTCAGAGGCGAGGGGATGCTAGCCCGCGTCCGATTTGGGTCAAGCAACCCGCCCCGCTTTTCGATCGCCCACGCTCAGTTTTACGACGCTCACGGACGGTCGGTCCGCCCCGGCGGCGGTCGACGCCCGCCGGCGCCGGGGCTCGGCGTGCCGCCGCCTCCCCGGGGCGCGGGAGCCACGGTCGGGATGGAGATCTGCACGCCGAGCCGTTCGGGGGCGTAGGGCCGCGTCGAACGCCCCACAGCGACCGAACGCTCGACCGTCGCTCGCAACGCCGCCGGTACCGTGTCCTCCGACTGCGTGATCAAACCGTTGATCGGGTCGGCGAAGACCGCGCTCGGCGCCTCGGTCCGGGACAACGAAGGCGACACGCCCACCAACACCGCGGGCGACCCCAGCCCCAGGCTCGCGTCAACCGGCGTCAGACCGGCCGGCAGCTCGCCCGTCTCTGTGTTCGGGTCGTCGAGCCCCTCGAGGAACACCCTGACCGCCTCGGGGTCGAGCTGCGCGAGGTCGTAGGTGAACATCCGGCCCGCCTCCTCGAGCTCGAGGTCGGCCCGCACCGGGTCACCGGGTTCGAGCAGCACCGTCTCGCTGCGGTAGTGCCCGTAGTACATCGCGTACAGATCGACCGTGACGGCGGCCGACTGCGCGTTCACGGCGTTGGGGAGCGAGATGCCGCGCACGAAGAAGTAGCTGGCCCGGAGCACATCGACAGGCTCGCTCCACGACGACCACTCGCTCCGCACGATCGCGTCGCGCGTCTCGTCGGCCCGGACCGGGTTGTCGGCGAAGAGCTGAGACTCCCCGTAGAGCGGGTTGTTCAGCACGACCCGCGTCCTGTAGCGGTACGTCACGCCGGGCTCCGCGGCCAGGTCGTAGCCGAGCAACGGCACGGCCTCGCCCAATCGTGAGAGCGCGGTATCCGAGTCGATCGCCGTCGAGGCCTGGGCGTTCTCGAAGAAGCCGCGGACCTCCGAGTCCAGCTCCTGCACTTCCGCGCTGAGCTCTTGCTGGCGGTCGCGCAGCGTCTGACGCACCTCGGCGTTGCGTGCCTCGCGTCGCGCGATATCGGCATTCACGTCCTCGAGCTGCTCCTGCAGGCGGTCGAGCCGCTCCACCTGGCTCGCCCACTGATTGCGTTCGCCGTCGTCCTCCGGCAGAACGAGCGGATCACCGGAGATCGTCCGGGGCGGGGGCGGCGCGATCACCGCCTGGCGTGCGATGCGCGCGGTCTGCGTGAGCGAGCGGACGTCCCGCACCGGCGCCCCCTCGAGGGCATCGGCGTTCACCGCGTCGAGATTGTCGAATAGCGACGGGACCCAGCCCGGACCGGACACGACCTCGGCGTCGCTCCAAGAGCCGTCGACGCCGCGAGCCTGGCGCTCGATCTCGACCGCGATGATCTCGAGCCCCTCGCCGATCAGGCGGCGCGGGATCGGGCGCTGGCCCGGCGGCGGGTTGTCGAGCCGGGCGCGGAGCTCAGCCGCGTCGAACGACGCCTGCACGCTCACGACCGGGGCGTCGAGCGGCTGCGACCGCGGCAGCCGTGCCGCGAGGCTCGGGTGCTCCTGAGCAAAGTAGGGATCGACGGTCACCCAGGACATGATCGCCAGCGTCCCGCCCGGCGCCGGCACATCGAGCGCAGCGACCTCCTCGCCCTCCGTCCCGGCCTCGGCCTCGATCGGCGGTGCGAACCCGCCACCCAGCGAGCCGGCGTCGGCGATCATCGTCTCGGTCGCGAGCGCCGCTTCGACCGCCGAGGTGATCTCGGGACGGTCGAACTGCGGGGGCGCGGCCGCGGATTGCAGGCGCGACATGAGCGCCGACGCCTCGCGTTCGACCTCGCCGGCGATCTGCGAGGGCGAGGTCTTGTCGCCGCCGTCGCCGACCGCGTTCGGATCGAGGACGAACTGCGCCGCGACCGCCGCCATCAGCAGCAGCGAGGCGAAGGCGAGCACGATCTTGTCGGCGTGCTGCTCGAGCGGATTGATGCCCTTGAGTTTCATCTTTCCAACGCTCCCGCGGGCCTCGGGCGCTCCTGCGCCGGCCCGCCGCTAGACCCATCCGTCCAGTCCGACCGTCCGTCTCAGCCGTCGAACCCGTCCTCGGTCTCCACCGGACGCGGCGGCAGCCCGTAGGCCGCGCGCACCTGGTCCGGCATCAGAGGCTCGAGCCAGCCGCGCGCGGCGGCCGATTCGATCTCGATGATGGCCCGCACCACGTGGTTGTCCTCGCCGTAGTCGTACCCCTGCGCCAGCAGCGAGAGCCGGTCGACCGATTCGGCCTCGACCCCGACGACCGTCACGAACCCGTCGCCGGAGATCTCGGACATCAGGCTCGCGAGCGAGCCGGACTCGGCGTCCACGACCAGAACGACCCGCCGCACGTCGTACGCGCCTTCCGGACCGCCGCCCGCCGCCCGCCGCGTATGCGACGGCACCGGACCGACCGGCGCCCCGGCTGGCTGACCGCCGCCGATCCGTGGGGTCGGTCGGGCATCGCGGCTCCCGAACGGGCTCGGCGACGCCCCCAATCCGGCGCCCTGTTCGGCCGGCAGATCCACCTTGGAGAGGCGGATCGACACGATCCGCTTCACCGGCGCCCGGCGCACGTCGAGCCGCACGCCATCGACCGTGTTCGTCCGGTCGACCGCACGGAGCAGATCACCGACGATCCAGTAGTCCCACTGCCAGACGAAGGCCTCGCCGACCGACACCGACCGGTCCTCGGCGTCGAACGGCGTGAGCGAGAACGGCCCGGGACCCTCGCTGCCGGTCGCGAGCACCGAGCGCGGATCGCCGTAGACATTCAGGTCCTGGGCGCGGCTGCGGTAGATCCCATACCGACGCTCCCCGAGCTCCTCGCGGATCTGGGACTCTTGCTCGGGCGTCAGGACGGCATCGTCCGGCTGCCCCGAAAGAAGATCGTCGGAGCGCCGCAGTCGCGCGTCCTCGAGTTGCTCGCGGACACGGGAGACCAGCGGCGGACCGCCGGCGTTGATCTCGTCGAACAGCGCGTCGTAGCCGGAGCCCCCGCCGACGAGGACCCGCCGCAGGCCCGCGATCAGCGGACGCACGGTGCGCTCCGGCCCGCCCTCGGGGAAGAGCCCCTCGACCAGCGGCACGCGCCCGCGGGAACTCAGCGAGACCAACCGCTCCGCGGCCTCGGCCGCCTCGGCCTCCCGGCGCTCACGCTCGGCCCGGTAGATCTCGGTCAACGCCGAATTCGGCGCGGTCGACTGCGAGAGGGGCTCCTCGCCCTCGAGCAGCGGCGGCACCGAGTAGTTGACCGTGCTGGCCGACCGCAGCGAGCGGTTCCACTCGTTGCTCGACTCCTCGAAGCCGGTCTTCAGCGATCCGTTCCAGATGATCGAGCCCACAACGCCGCCGACCGGCACCAGCACGATCACCGCGCCGAAGATCACGATCAGCAGGTGCGACTTGACCCATTCGAGCACGCCCTTCACGCGTCACCCCCCTCGTCAGGAGTCGCCCCGAGCACGAGGCCGAAGCTCACCACCCTCGTCGCCGCGTCGTCGGCCTGATCGCCGCCGCCCCGCGCTCTGATCGACGGGGACTCATCCGGCGCCAGCGGCGCGAGATCCTCCAGCGGGTCGCCGCCGCGCTGACCCGAGCCCGCGGCGCCGGGCCGCGAGAATCGACTCCGCGGGCCGATAGGCTCGATCTTCGCCCCTCGGATCGCGTACGGCACGCCCTCGCGGAACTCGCTCGCCTCGAGCCACTCCAGCATCCCCGCGACCGACTGGTCGAGCGTGCCTTCGCCGGTCTCGCGGAGCACAACAGTCACCTTGACGTGCTCGACGCCCTCCAGCGGGTCGGGCTCGCCCTGCCCCTGCGGATCGCCACCGAACCCTCCGCCCGGACGGAATCCGCCGCCACCGCCGCCCTGCTGCGGGAACGTCCAAGCGGCCTTCACCGACGCGACCTCGACCCCCTCGACCGCGCCGACCGCACGCTGCACGTCCGCGACCGCCATGGGGTAGACCTCGCGCCCCGTGAAGACCGTCAGCAGACGCGACGCCGTCAGGTCGATCGGCTCGCCGTTGACCACGCCGGCGTCCTGCGCCTCGCCCGAGAGCTGCCGCGACAGCCGCTCGGCCGCCTGCAGCTCCGTCGGCTTCACATCCTGGAACGAGGTCATGTCCATCAGCGGGCGGATGAACATCGCCGCACCCGCCGCCACCGCGACGCCAGCCGCGGCGCCGAACCAGGGCGTCTTGCGCTTCCACATCGCGTCTCGGAGCACGCCGACCGGCATGAGGTTCGCCGAGAGCGGGCTCTCGGCCAGGCCCTGCAGCGCCAACCCGTACGCCGTCGCCAGCGTGCCCGCGTTCTCCTCGAACTCCGCCTCGCGGTCGCCCTCGATCCGCGCCCGCTTGAAGTTCTCGAGCTTGTAGACGTCCATCTGGAGCTGCTGCTTCAGGTACTTGCGCAGCCCGGGGAGCTTGAAGGTGCTGCCCAGCCCGATCAGACGCTTCAGATCGGCGCCGGCGTGCACGCTCTGGTAGTAGCCGATCGAGCGCTGCACCTCCTGCACGAGATCGGTGAAGATCGGGCGCATCGCCTGGAACGCGTGACGCGCATGCCGGCTCTGCTCCGCCTCACGCTTCAGCCGCTCGGCCTTCGAGTAGCTCAGCTTGAACTGCTCGACCAGCGCGTCGGTGAACTGGTGCCCGCCGATCGGGAACGTCCGAACCCAGACGCGACCCGGCTCGGCGATCACCAGATCGGTCGCCGTCGTCCCGATGTCCAGGATGATCGTCCCGGGCGTCTCGTCGTTGAACCCAAGGTCGTACGCCAGCGCGTTGTACGCCGCGATCGGGCTCAGCGTCGCGATCTCCGGCGTCAACTCCAGGTCGCCCAGCGCCTGCAGCCGCTCCATGATCCGGGCGCGGGCCACCGCGAAGATCCCGACCTCCACCTCCGGCGTGTCGGGGCTCACGAACGTCTGGTAGTCCCACTCGACATCCTCGAGCGGGAACGGCACCTGCTGCTGCGCCTCGAACTTGACGACGTCCTTGACCTTCTTCGGCTCCACCGGCGGCAGCTTCGCGAACCGCGCGAAGCTCTGGTTGCCCGGGATGCTCACCGCCAGCGGCGCGTCCGTCAGATCCCAACGCGCCGCGAGCTGGCCCAGCGCCACCCGCACCGCGTCGGTCTCGTCCAGATCCGGCGTGCTCAGCACCTTCGCGTGCGGCACGATCGCGAAGTCCGCCACCGTGACGCCGTCGTTCTCCGACTCGAGCTTGATGGCTTTGATCGCTCCGGCGCCGATCTCGACGCCCCAGCAGACGTTGGAACCTGACATTGGCTGTCTCCGTGGCGTCCCGCCACACGCCGCGCGGCCGTCCTCGTTCGCGCCCCGCACCACCACCGCGGTTGCGCGCCCGCCGGACCGAGCCCTCTCGTCGCGGCTACGCCGGCGGGCCGCCCCCGCCGGAAGGTGGGCATCCTAACGCCCAAATCGCCGCCGGGGAGCCCGAGCCCCCGGCCCGTCCGTCGGTACGAGCCGCGGCCGCGCCGCGTTCCTCTTCTTTACAGCAGCCGGCCACGCCCGCGCGCCCTACCACTACACTCCGCCGCCATGCGATTCGCGATGATCATGGCCGGCGGCGCCGGCACCCGACTGTGGCCGATGAGCCGTCAGGGCACACCGAAGCAGCTCATCCGCTTCATCCACGAACAGGGCGCTGACAGACCCGCCAGCCTCATCGAGCTCGCCGCCCGACGCCTCGAGGGCCTCGTCCCACCCGACCGGCGCTACATCTGCACCGCCGAGCGCTACCGCCCCGCGATCAACGAGCAACTCCCCGACTTTCCGGATCCGCAGATCCTCGGGGAGCCCGCCCCGCGCGACACCGTCAACGCCGTCGGGTTCGCCGCCGCGGTCTTCAGCACCATCGACCCCGACGCCGTCTTCGCGGTCCTCACCGCCGACCAGCTCATCACGCCCAAGGAGACCTTCGCCCGGGCGCTCGACGCCGGCTTCGAGCTCGTCGAGCAGGACCACCGCCGCCTCGTCTCCTTCGGCATCACCCCGACCGAGCCGGCCACCGGCTACGGCTACATCGAGGACGACGGCCCGATCGACGGCGCCGCCTCCGACCTGGCCTTCAAGATCGCCCGCTTCGTCGAGAAGCCCCCGCTCGAGAAAGCCAAGGCGTACCTCGCCTCCGGCCGCTTCTTCTGGAACGCCGGCATGTTCGTCTTCCACGCCGGCACCGTCCTCGACCGCCTCCGGGTCCACCAGCCCGAGAGCCACGCCGGGCTCGCCAAGATTCAGAAATCCTGGCAAACACCGGACAAACAACGCGTCCTCGACGAGATATACCCAACACTTCCCAAAATATCGGTCGATTACGCCCTCATGGAGCCCGCCGGCGATGACCCCGAGGTCTCGCTCTGCGGCGTCCGCATGGACATCGACTGGCTCGATGTCGGAAGCTGGCCCGCGTACGGCTCGACCCTCGAAGCCGACGCCGACGGCAACAAGACCGCCGGCGCCCGCCTGACCGCGGTCGACTCGAAGAACAACCTCGTCGCCTCCGACGACCCGGACCACACCGTCGCCCTGCTCGGCTGCGACGACCTGATCGTCGTCCGGACCCCCTCGGCCACGCTCGTCATGCCCAAGGAACGCGCCCAGGACCTCAAGAAGATCCACGCCGAGCTGCCCGACGAGTTGAAGTAAGAGAACGCGGGGACGCGGAGACCCGCGGAGTCGCGGAGAGAAGGCTCAGGGCGAGAGAACGCAGAGGCGCAGAGATCCGCAGAGGCACAGAGTTCAAACGGGGATCCGGTGGGATCTCTATACGAGCCGCGACCGCGGGGAATCTCTGATTGAGAATCGCCCTGCCAGCCAGCGTTCTAGGCAATCTCGCTGCGGCGATACTGGCCACGGTTGAGATCGTCAGTGACCGATTCCTGCTCGCCAAGTAGCAGAAGAACGAAGTAACTCTCGAGAACGACTTTGACCTCGACACGGGCAGAGCGTTCGCGGCACGCCCGATCTCCAACGGGATCCGCCCCACCACCCCGGACACGTGGCTCTTCCGAGACGACACCTTGCTCGATCAATACCGGACCGATGCCGTTCAATCCGATCGTGCGCCTCATCGCCCTCCGCGCCTCTGCGTTCTGTCCTCTCTACTCCGCGTCTCCGCGTTCTCTCCCCCGCGTACGCTCACCCCGTGCGCCTCCTCGCCATCGACCTCGGCGACAAACGAACCGGCCTCGCGCTCGGTGACCGCATCACCGGCGTCGCCACACCGGCCGGGCTGATCGAGATCCCGATCGATCAGGACCGGGGCCGCGCGCTGCTCGATGCGCTTGCCGCGTTCATCGAGAACGAAGCCGGCACGCTCGAAGCGATCCTCATCGGCCTGCCGCTCAACATGGACGGCACCGAGGGCCCGCGCGCCAAGATCGTCCGCGCCTTCGGCGCGAGGCTCGCCGACCGCCTCGGGCGCGACGTGACCTACCACGACGAACGCCGCAGCTCGATGGCGGCCGACGACGCCATGGCCCGCACCGGCCTGACACACAAGCAGAAGAAGCTCCGGCGCGACGCCCTCGCCGCCGCCGCGATCCTCCAGAGCTACCTCGATGGCTCGGGCCTAGATCCCGACGATGAGCCCAGCTGAGCGGGCTCTTCAGCCGCCACCTGAACAACACCCGATCCCGGGAGGACATTTCGGGATTCAACGCCCGACCGACGCGTCCGTGCGCTGTTTCGCGGACATGCCAGCCCAATCCGGAATCGGTCCGCATCCGAAGCCATTCAGCGGGTAAGACTGGGACGGGCGGGGAGCCCGCCGCCGGCAAGGAAGGCCAACGCATGCACCGGTTCAGCACACGCCACCTCGCACCCGCGCTGCTCGCGATCGGGGCCTCGGGCTCGATCGTGCTCCAGGCCGTCGCGACCCAGCCGCCCACGAACCCGGGCGGGCCGCCCGAACCCCGCCCGCGAACGCTCGGCGACGAGGCCGAGCTGATCGACATGGTCGAGGACGCCCGCGCCGAGTTCGACGACGCCGACGGGTTGCTCGATGCGTTGGAAGAGGCCGGGCTCGAGCTCGAGACCTTCGAGGCCGAGCTCACCTACGTGAAGATCAACGCCCTGGCCGGCGACCGCCAGACCCGCGAGGGCCGGCTATACCTGGTCAACGACGAGTCGGTCTTCGCCGACGACGCGGAGCTCGACTTTCAGCGCGGCTTCTCGATCGTCTTCACGGCGCTCGACGTCGGCGACCGGCGCGACGAGCTGAACGAGCGCTACATCTTCGACGGCCGCTGGCTGATCGAGATCAACGAGAACGCCAAGCAGTTCAACGCGACCGAGGTCATGCCCGAGGGCGAGCGGATCGACCCGCTCCGCATCGGCGAGGGCCCGTTCCCCGTGCCGATCGGGCAGAAGAAGGCCGACATCCTCGAACGCTTCGAGGCCGAGTTGCTCGAGACCGAGGACGGACTGAGCGCCTTCGGCCCGGGCCCGCGGACGCTCGCCGAGCGGTTCGGGTTCGCGCAGCTCAGGCTCGTGCCGCGCCCCGGCGCCGCGGAGGAAGCCGACTTCGAGGAGATCCGCATCTGGTACGACACCCGCCCGGGCAAGGCGCTCCTGCCGATCATGGTCCGCGTCGTCGACCCCGAGTTCGACGAATCGCTGATCGTGCTCGGGCGGCGCAAGCTCAACGAGCCGCTGCCGCGCGACGTCTTCGACGCACGCCTGCCCGGCCCCGACTGGGCCCGGCACATCTCCCGGCTCCGCGAGAGGCGCGAGCTCGAGGCCGGCGGACGCCCGGACGGAGACAACCGATGAGATCACTCGCCGGGTTCATCGCGTCGCTGGTCGCCACGCTCTCACTCGCGCAGGAGTTCCCGCCCCAGCCCTCGCCCGTCGTCGTCGCCGCGACCTCGGCCGAGTACCTGACCGAGGACGAGCGCCGCCTGCTCCGCATCGAGCACGGGCTCTGGGAAGAGGACGACCTGGTCACCGTCCGCGACCGCGCCCGCGCGGCCCTGCTCTCGGGCGCCATCGGCGACGAGTCGCTGCGCGACGAGGGCGCCGACGCCCTCGACCGCGCCGAGGCGGCGCTGCTCCGCGGAGATGGAACAGAAGCCCTGGAGCTGACCGACGGCCTTACCTCGCTCCGCGCCATCGGCGTCCGCGTGCGGTCGCTCTGGGACCTCGGCCGGTTCGAAGAAGCCGCGGCGGCGGCAGACCCGGCGGCGGACGTGCTGCTGGAGGCGAGGCCCGAATCGGCGAGCGAGCTCGCCAGCGGCGTCCGGGCCCTCATGGTCCGCGCGATGGTGCGCGGTCCCGACCGCGCCGGCGGCGGCGACTTTCAGACGCTGCTCGCGCTGCTGAAGCTCGGACGCGAGCAGATGGACCCGCTCAGCTGGAAGGTCCGCCTCGTCGAGGCCGAGCTGCTCTACGCCAAGCACAACATCGGCGAGGCCCAGAGCGCCGCGCAGGAGGCCCTCGCGCGCAACCCGCGACTGGCCGCGGCGATGGCGGTCGTCGGCGAGGTCACCGTCGACGGCTTCAACTTCGCCGCGACCACCACGGTCGCCCGCGAGCTCCGGCGTCTGGCTGAGGAGTTCGACGAGCGCTCGGCCTTCGCCGGGCCGATCCTGGCCCGCGCGTCGCTCCGCCAGCGCGACCCGCTCGGCGCCGGCGTCGAGCTCTCCGAGACCCTTGCGTCGTTCCCGCTCCACCGGCGGGCCGTCGCCCTCGACGCCGCGATCGCCGCGACCAACTTCGAGGACGAGGACCTCGCGGCGGCGCTGGATCTGTTCGAGCAGGTCGCCCCGGGCTCGCCGGTCGCGCTCGCGATGGTGGGCATGGCGCTCAGCGAGGCGCGCCAGTACGACGACTCGGGCGACTACCTCCGGCGCGCGATCGAACGCCTGCCCAACTGGCCCGACCCGATCATCGAGCTCGGATTGATGGAACTCCAGGCCGGCAACGACCGCGCCGCGCTCGAGGCCCTCGAGCGGGCCCGCGAGCTCGACCGGTTCAACCTCCGCGCCTCGAACAGCCTGATCCTCGTCCGCGAGCTGACCAACTACGACACCGTCGAGAGCGACCACTTCATTGTGCGCTTCAAGCCGGGCGTCGACGAGATCCTCGCGACCGAGATGCTCCCCGTGCTCGAGGAGATCCACACCGCGGTCGCCGGACCCACCAGCGATGGCCCCGTCCGCGTCGGCGAGCCCGCCGGCGGCTTCGACCACGAGCCCGACCGCAAGACCATCATCGAGCTGATGCCCAACCACCGCTGGTTCAGCGTGCGGATCACCGGCATGACCGAAATCCACACCATCGCCGCCGCGACCGGCCCGGTCATCGCGATGGAGGCGCCCCGCGAGGGCCCGGGCGGCAACATCGGCGGCTACGACTGGCCCGCGGTCATCAAGCACGAGTACGCCCACACCGTCACGCTCAGCCGGACCAAGAACCGGATCCCCCACTGGTTCACCGAGGCACTCGCCGTCTACGCCGAGAGCGTGCCGCGCGACGAGGACACCTGGACGCTGCTCCGGCGCGCATTCGACACCGACACGCTGTTCGACCTCGAAGAGATCAACATCGCCTTCGTGCGCCCCGAGAAGCCGACCGACCGGGGCCAGGCCTACGCCCAGGGCCACTGGATGGCCCAGTTCATCGCCGAGAACTGGACCGAGCGCACCCTGCTCGACCTGATGGACCGCTACGCCGAGGGTCAGCTCGAGGCCGAGGCCTTCGCCGAGGTCCTCGACATGCCGCGGGAAGAGTTCCTGAGCTCGTTCCGGGCCTGGGCGGAGCGCGACCTGCGTGCCCACGGCCTGCTGCCCGAGCAGGGCGCCCCGAGCGTGCGCGACCTCGTGGTCGCAGAGCGCGACCGCCTGCCCGAGGAGCTGCGGCGCACCTGGTCGCCCGACGCGGACTTCGCGCGGCGCACGCTCGTCGAGCACCCCGAGCACCCCGACGCGCTCGAGCTCGCCGTCGAGCTCATCGTCGGGCGCGCGCCCGAGATCCCGATGACCCAGGAGCAGGTCGATCTGCTCGAGCGTTACGCGGCCGCCCGCCCCACCGCCAACCGGCCCCACCAGCTGCTCGCGCGCCAGTACCTCGGCTCGGACGACCCGGCCGTCCGCGCCGAGGCGGTCGAGCACCTCGAGTTCCTCGACATCCGCGAGCGGTACACGCCGGCGTACGCGATCGCGCTCGCGCGGCGGTACGCCGAGCTGGAGGACTGGACCAACGCGCTCGCCAAGATCGAGCGCGCCACCCAGATCGACCCGTTCGAGGCCTCGACCCGCGAGCTGGCGGCCAGCGTCGCGATCCAGGCCGGCGAGCTCGAGATCGCCGAGCGCCACGTGCGGGCGCTGGTCTTCCTCGAGCCCGACCGCGAGCAGCACCGCCAGCGGCTGGAGGCCGTGCGGGCGCTGTCGAGGCGGTGACCACGCGCCGTGTAGTACGAGAACAACGAGCCGGGGCCGATGAACACCGGCGAGTTCAACAACCTCGGCACGATGGACTTCGCCTATCGGCAGTTCAGCGTCTACGACCGATCGAGCGATCGTCCCGGGCAAGTCTGGAGCGAAGCACGTTCCTCCCAGGGTTTCGCCCGCTTCCCCAGTGACGTCGCGTTCGGGACGCTTCTGGACTGGGGCGTCGCCGAAGTTGTGGCGATCTACGGGCCCTACCAGGCCTCGAGCGACTACCACCGGGTCATCGAGGTCCCGTTCCGATGCCTCGAAGAGAAGGTGCTCATCGAGAGCCCGGAAGAAGCGGGACTCTGCGATCGCGAGGTGCTGCTGGAGCGTGGTGATTATCGCCTGACCGCGGCTCAATGGGCCGCGGGCAAGGTACCTGCTCCGAGTCGATCTGTTCTTCGAACTCCTCAGCGAGCCGCAGCTCACGAGCCGGATCGTTCTCGCCGATCCGATGCTCGATCCGCCCGTTCCGCTTCGCGAGGACTGCGATCCCCTGCCGTAGCCCTCCCGATCTCTGCGCCTCCGCGCCTCCGCGTTGGAGTCTTCATCGAACCACAAGAAAGCAAGCCGGGCTCGCCCGCCCCGGGCCCAGGTCTAGACTTGCCCATCGCCGGTGGCCCCGCTCGCGGGAATCTGCTGGCCCGGGACTCGGCGCGTGCCGCGTCCCGCCGAGCAGACCGGCCTCACTTGTTCCGAGAACGACGGGGCAATGGACGCCCCCAACCAGGCCCGATCCGTCCGCGGAGGGGCCGAGAGAGATCCCGCCGCGCGGTTGCCACCGCGCCGCGGACGGAGACCGTGCCCACGTGCCCAACGCGAACGACCAAGCCTCGACCAGGCAAGCCAACACCAGGCAACGCAAGAACATCCAGACCAAGAACAACGACGCCCGACCCGAGAAGGCCTCGACCTTCCGCTCGCTCGGCCTGAGCGACCCGTTCCTCGACACCCTGACCGAGCTCGGCTACGAGACGCCGACCCCGATCCAGGCGCGGGCCCTGCCCCCGGCGCTCGAGGGACGCGACGTGCTGGGCCTCGCCCAGACCGGCACCGGCAAGACCGCGGCCTTCGCGCTGCCGGCGCTCGACAAGCTGCACCGGGCCAAGACCGCCGACTCGGGGCGCGGCCGCCCCACGCCGCGGGTGCTCGTCCTGAGCCCGACGCGCGAGCTCGCCACCCAGATCGCCGAGAGCATGCGGGAGTACTGCGCCGGGACCGAGATCCGCGGCTGCACCGTCTTCGGCGGCGTCAGCCAGGTCCACCAGGTCCGCAAGCTCCGCGCGGGCGTCGACGTCATCGTCGCGACGCCCGGCCGCCTGATGGATCTGCTCGAGCAGGGGCACATCGACCTATCGTCGATCGAGACCTTCGTGCTCGACGAGGTCGATCGCATGCTCGACATGGGCTTCGTCCAGCCCATCCGCTCGATCGCCGCGAAGATCCCGTCCGAGCGGCAGACCCTGATGTTCTCGGCGACGCTGCCGCGCGAGATCGCCAAGCTCGCGTCGACGCTGATGCGCGACCCGGTCAAGGTCGAGGCGCCGCGCCAGAAGCGGGCGGAGCCGAAGATCGAGCAGTTCCTGCACCTCGTCGAGGGCAAGGAGAAGCCGGTCCTGCTGCTCGAGATGCTGAGCGACCACGCCGTCGAGCGGGCGGTCGTCTTCACCCGCACCAAGCACGGCGCCGACAACCTGACGCGCAAGCTCGTGCGCAGCGGCGTCCGCGCCGAGTCGATCCACGGGAACAAGAGCCAGAACCAGCGCCAGCGGGCGCTCGACGCCTTCCGCTCGGGCCGGGCGGGCGTGCTGGTCGCCACCGACGTCGCGGCGCGGGGCCTCGACATCGACGGCGTGACGCACGTCTTCAACTTCAACCTGCCCAACGAGCCCGAGGCCTACGTCCACCGCATCGGGCGCACGGGACGGGCGGGCGCCGCCGGCGTCGCCGTCGCCTTCTGCGACCCGGGCGAGATGGCGTACCTCAAGGCGATCGAGAAGCTGCTCGGCAAGCGGATCCCGCTGGCGGGCGGCGAGCCGAGGCCCGACGAGCCGGCCGAGCGCGAGCCCCGCCCCGAGCGCCGGCCCGAGCGTCGGCCACGCCGCGAGCGGAACGCCGCGAGCGAAGGCAGCGGCGGCGGCGGCGGCAAGAAGCGCCCGGGCGGGCCCAAAGCGGGCGAGCCGAAGCGCCAACGCGGCGGGAAGCGTCGCAGCAACGCCAAGGCCAAGGCCGAGAGCGCGACCCGGCCGCCGCGCCGGGGCGCCGGCGTCAGGAAGCCGAACCGGGCCGGCGCCGAGTGAGCCGAGCGGTCTAGCGGATCGCCATCGCGGCGTGGCTGACCAACGTCGTGCCCTGCGAGTCGACCGCGGCGAAGTAGTTCAGCAGTTCGACCGACTCGGCGTCGGTCAGCTTCATCGCCGCGGTCATGTTGCCGAGCGAGCACCAGCGCGTCGGGTTCTGCTGCCAGCTCATCGACGAGATCAGGTCATCGGCCTTGGCCTGCTCGACCATCGTCAGCATCTCGCGATCGTGCTTGACGATCCGCTCCAGCTCGGCCTTGCCGGCGTCCTCGTTGGGGTTGATGACGACCTGATCGCCGAACGCGACGCCGCAGTGGCTCAGGTCCGCCGACGACACGATCAGCGTCGTGCCGCCGACCTCTTCGAGCGCGCCCTTCAGCGCATCGACGAACGATTCGAAGTCGAGCCCGTTGCCGTCGTAGCTCTGGCCGTCGTTGACCGTCGGGTCGTGGATCAGCGCCGCGAAGACGGGGATCTCCCGCCCGCCCGACGCGAGCGTGTGGTGGATCCACGGCATGTGCAGCTCGATCGAGTGCTCGCGCTCGTGGTCGTAGCGGTTGGCGAGCATCCGGCCGGCGGCCTCCTCGCCCAGGCGCGCCGTCAACGCCTCGAGCAGCCGTGTGTCCAGCGGCGACGTGCCGAGCGGGCTCGAGAAGCCCTTGTCGCAGCCGCAGACGCCGGACGAGCTGCCGAAGTGGTTCGTGCCCAGGATCACGACGCGGTCCGGCGCGGGCGCGTCCTTCAGTCGGCCCCAGACGTTCGCGTAGTTCTGCCAGCCGCGCTGGTAGTCGATGTGCGGCGCGATCACCGCCCGCGGGAGCTCTTCGAACGGCGGCCTCTCGGAACTCTTGAGCGCTTCCTCGATGAACTTGTCGAGGATCGCCGCGAGCTCGGCGGGCCCCTGCTCCTTCATCGCCTCGTCCGTGACGTCGTCGCCGAGCTTCTGCTTGACCAGCGCGTCGGCGAAGTCGGCCGTGGCCGACGGCGGGAGGATCTCGGACGAATCGAACGCGGCCCGCATCTCCTCGACCATCGCGTCGTGGTTGGGGCCGAAGAGCAGCGCGGCGTCGTCGAGCTGCGCGACGAACTGCTCCAGGAACTCGCGGGTCAGGCCCTTGCCGACGGCGGCGACGATCTCGTCGATGTTCTTGGTGCCGTCGAGGTGCGGGATGATCATCTGCGCCGCGGGGGCCGTCGCGACCATCTTGTGCGAGATCTGCTGGGCGTCGGCGAGGCCCATCATGTTCTGCGGGGTGCCGTCGGGGCCCTTGGCCTGGAGCGGGAACGCCCGGAGGTGACGGACGCGGGGCGTCGTCTGGTGGGCCGAGCTGGGGTCGAAGACGGGCTGGCTCGGCGGGTTCGCGGCGGAATCGGACATTGTTTGGGCCTCGCAAGCGGCGATCGAGGGGTGCGGAATCGGGGATTGGGGGAGCACTCTAGCGGTCCGGGGGGTCGTCCAGAGCACCGACCCTGGATAGAGTTGCGGCCCGGAGGTCCGAGCAGGACGCTCCCGGAAGCGAGGCCCACGCGATGACCGTCACCGCCGAACAGATCGATCAGATGCAGCCCGGCCAGCGGATCCGCTGCACGGTTTCCACCCAGCCGAAGGCCGAGGGGGCCCGCAAGACGATCGAGCGGCTGATGCGCCGCGACCCGGCGCACGCCAAGGGACTGCGTCGGGCACAGAAGCTGCGAGGCAAGCGGCTGAACGTCTACATCCGCGGCAACCGCCGCTGGGTGGCGCGCGAGAAGGCGGCCCGGGTTGTCCGGGCGCTCGACGGGCGCACCTGGGAGATGGACCTGAACCCCGCGATCGCCGCGGATCTCAAGTCGGTCGCGGCCCACCTCTCGATCGAGAACGCCTGACGGGAGTCTGCTGATGCTGATTCGAGGTCTGGCCGGGGGCGTGCTCGCGTCCGCGGCCGTCGTGTTCTGCGCCGGCTGCGAGCCCGGGGCGTCAGAGTCGTCGGCCACGGCGCCGGCCGCGTTCGACTTCGAGGAATTCCAGCAGCAGTACGCCGTGAAGGGTCGGGTGACGACGGTGCCGGTCGAGGGCCGGCCGGCGCTCGACCTGATGATCCACCACCAGGAAATCCCCGAGTTCGTGGGCAAGGACGGCGAGATCGTCGGCATGGGGGAGATGACGATGCCGTTCCCGCGCCAGGCGCCCGGCGTCAGCATCGCGTCTCTCGAGCCGGGCGATCCGGTCGAGTTCACCTTCCGCGTGCGTTGGAGCGAGGGCGTGCCGACGTATTGGATCAGCGAGATCGAGACGCTGCCCGAGGACGCGGACCTCGGGCTCCGGGCCGACCCGGTCTCCCCGCCGGAGCCCTCCGGCCAAGAAGACGGGTAAGACGACGGCGAAGAAAAAACCCGGCACCCGAGCACACTGCTTCGAGCACCGGGTCTCGTGGGGGCTGCTGAAGGCCGGTCCGAACAGCATCGCGCCGGCGTGACGACCGACGGGACCGTGCCCGCGTGTTTGATCGAGAATCGAGCGAGAGATCGCCCGTCTCCCAGAATCCGCGGCAGC
This sequence comes from Planctomycetota bacterium, assembly GCA_038521625.1. Taxonomy (GTDB): domain Bacteria; phylum Planctomycetota; class Phycisphaerae; order Phycisphaerales; family UBA1924; genus JBCBKP01. The sequence goes on along the minus strand of JBCBKP010000002.1, from coordinate 53,173 downwards.
CGGTACGACGGCGGCTTCGGGACGGTTTCGCGGCGGTCCGAGATTCTCTCCGGATCGTGCCGGACGACGCGCGCCGGCTCAGGCCAGACCGAGGCGTTCCATCGCCTGACGGAGGTCCGACCAGACCTTCTGCCGGTTCTCGGGTGTGTAGCTGCGGAGCAGGTACGCGGGGTGGTAGGTCGGCATGACCGCGGTCTCGGGAACGTCGGCCTTGACCGTCAGCGAGCCCGGCGGGGGGAAGACGGCCCACCTGCCCCGGAGCTTGCCCATGGCCTCGGTGGAATCGAGCAGCAGGCGCGACGCGGGCGCCCCGAGCGTGACGATGACCTCGGGGCGGACGATGCCGATCTGCTCAAACAGATAGGGTGCGCACGCCATCGATTCCTCGACCGTGGGCGTGCGGTTGTCGGGCGGCCTGGTCTTGAGCACGTTGGCGATGTAGACGTCCTCGCGCCGCAGGCCCATCGCCTCGATCATCTTGTTGAGAAGCTGGCCGGCGCGTCCGACGAAGGGCTTGCCCGTCTTGTCCTCCTCGGCTCCCGGGGCCTCGCCGACGAACATCAGCCGCGCACACGGGTCACCGTCGCCGAAGACGATGCTGTTGAATGACGTCTCGAAGACCTCGTGGGGGGCATCCGCTTCATACCTCGCGCGGAGCTCCTCGAGACGCTCCTGCGCGACGGCACGCTCGTCATCAGACGGCGAGTGTGCTCGGACGTCGACCACCGGTGGCTCCTCGGCGGTCGGCCCGGGAACCGCCTCGGGCTTCGCCTCCACCTGTTGCTGCACACGTGCGGTGCGCGTGCGGGTCGGGAGGAAATCAACGCCGAGGAGCCGGGCGGTCTCGGCGTGCTGGGCCAGGGCGTGAGCGGTGCGCGGATCGGTCGCCATCACGCGAGCGTAGCGGCCTCTACTTCAGCCGCGCGAGGCGGGCGGCCCAGGCGCCGTACTCAAGGGCGGCCCGGCGTCGCTCCGCTCGCGTCACGCGCGAGCGCGCGCCCTCGGCGGTCTCGTGTCGCCAGGTCCAGTAGCGGCCCTTCGTCCGGAATCCGGTGGCGGCGAGCATCCGGAGAAGATGGAGGGCCCCCCCGATGCTGGCGAGCGGGCCCGGCCTCAATGGCTGACCGCCCCGAGCGCGTAGCGGTACCACGCGACCGTGTTCTCGATCGACTCCCCGAGCTCAACGAAGGGTTCATAGCCGAGCGCTTCGCGCGCCAGCGTGATGTCGGCCTGCGAGTGCCGGACGTCGCCCGTCCGGGCCGGGTGGTGCTCCGGCTCGAGCTCGGGCTTGCCGAACGCGGCGCAGACGCGCGACGCGAGAGCCGACACGGTCGTGCGTTCGCCGGCGCCGATGTTGCAGACCAGCCCGGGGGCCGGATCGGCCACCGTCGCCGCCAGGAGGTTGGCGTAGACCGCGTTCTGGACCGGCGTGAAGTCTCGGGTCTGGGAGCCGTCGCCGAATATCACCGGGGCCTCGCCCGCGACGATGCGTTTGGCGAACGCCGGGATCACGCCCGCGTAGGGCGAGTCCGCCGCCTGGCGCGGCCCGATGATGTTGAAGTAACGCAGCGACACGGCCGTGAGCCCGAAGCTGTGCGCGAACGCGGCGACGGCGTGCTCGCCCGCGAGCTTGCTGGCCGCGTACGGCGAGACGGGACTGACCGGCGACGACTCGCGCTTTGGCAGCCCGGGCACATCGCCGTAGGCCGACGACGAGGCCGAATAGACGAACCGGCGGACCCCGACCCGCCGCGCGGCCTCGAGCACCGCCATCGTGCCGCCGGCATTCACCTCCCAGGTCCGGCGGGGGTCCTCGATCGAACGAGGGACCGAGCAGAGCGCGGCGGCGTGGAACACGACCTCCGCACCGCGCATCGCGATCTCCACCGCGCGCGGGTCGAGGATCGAGGCCCGGACGAGCCGGAGCCGCTCGGGGTCCTGCTCGATGAGCGGGCCGAGATGTTCGAGGGTCGAATTCGAGAGATCGTCGATGACCGCGACCGTGGCGCCGAGATCGAGCAGGGCGGCGACGATGTGGCCGCCGATGAACCCCGCTCCACCCGTGACGAGACATCGACTCCGCGAGAGGAACCCGCTCAAGCGCTCGACCGCATGTCCGGGGATCTGCAGCACCGAAGGATGGTACCGCCCGATCGCGACGCCGGGACCACGAGTTCTCGGCGACTTGCACGGAGACCGAACAGAACCAATTAGCGGGGGCAGTCCTCGCGCCAGAGACTTCTGAACGCCGCGATGTCGGAGGCGGACAGCACGTCGGGCGGGTCCGAGAGCGCGCTCGCGGCGGGGTCGGCGGAGAAGAATGCGTCCAGGAACGCCAGTACGTCGCTCTGGGAGAGCACCCCGAACGGCGCCGCGAGATCGGCCGCGTTGCAGGGCGCCACGCACCCGTCGATGACGCCGTCGGCGTCCGCATCCAGCGCGGCGTCGTACCCCAGGTACTCGATGTGGGCCCCGATGAACGTCTCGGCGCCGCAGAAGAACCCGTAGACCGGACCGACACCGGCAAAGCCGATCTCGATCGTCGCCCCAAGCTCGGCCCACCGATCGGGCGGGATGGTGATGGTCTCGATCGTCTCGAACGGGTCGCAGGTCTCAGCCGCGCCGACGAAGATCGTCGTGAACGGCTCGCCGTTGAGCCGGACCTCGACCGACCGCTCCGGGCCGGCGAGCTGGGCGTAGGCCTGCACGGTGATCGCGACGTGGCTGTGCGGCACGAGACCGGGCGGCGCCCGGAACGTGAGCGTGCCGATCTCGCCCGGGCCGACCGGGCCGACCGGTCCGAGTTCGGCGCGGACGCGCGGGTACAGCTCGGCGTGATCGGGCGTGCCATCGGCGTCGCAATCGGGCGCGCGGCCCGCCAGAACATCGCAGCGGTCGAGGCCGCCGTCCCGGTCCGCGTCGAGCGTCGGGTCGAGCGCCACCTCGACGGCGTCGGCGATGCCATTCGCATCGCAGTCGGTCTGGTCGCCGATCCCCAGGCGGTACGAGCCGACCGCGGGCGCCGCCGCGACCAAGAGCTGGGCGTTGTCCGCGGAGGCGAAAACACCCGTGCCGGCGCCTCGGTGCTGGACGCGTGGGTTGGAGTAGTTCGGCAGCCAGAGCCCCGGGCTGTACGACATGACGGTCCGGTTCTGGACCCCGGTCTCGTCGCGGAAGCGGTGGCCGAAGGCGTACGGCACCACGCTCGAGTTGGCGTTGTCGCGGTCGTGCGCGAGCCCGAAATTGTGGCCGAGCTCGTGCGCCACCACGTAGCCGCGCATCGCGAACTCGAGGGCACTGACGGAGAAGCCCCCCGTGTCGGCACCCTCGATGCGCCCGCTCACCGCCGTCGTCGAGAGCCACGCGATGCCCGCGGTGTCTGGATCACTCGCGGAGAGCAGCGCGACCAGATCGGCACCCGTCGCGTCGCGGAGGCGATGCGCCAGATCCTGATCCCCGTCGTACCTCGCCGTCAGCCGCAGCAGCCAATCGACCATACGACCGCCGCCGGAGACCTCGATCGGGAAGACCCCTGCCAGATCGAGCCGGAGCGGACCGACATCGGACCGTCCGATCGCGATGTTCGCCGACTCGAGCGCCGCGATCGCCACGGCCTCCGCCGCGTCGAGCTCGGCCTGGCCCGAGACCGCACGCCCGTCGGTCAGGAACAAGACACGGATCGGGTCGCCCGGCTCGCTCGCGGCGCGACCGGCGAACAGCTCGGGGATCCGAGCGGTGCCGACCGAGCGCGCGAGCGCGGCCGATCGGATGTGGGCGCCGTGATCGGCGTTGCAGCCGGGCGAGCCGCAGCCGATATCAGCGCGCAGATCGATCGGCACGGCCCGGACGATCGGATCGCCCGCGCGGTCGGCGCGCCCGGTCGGCTCGAGGCTGAACGCGGCGTCGCCCGACCAGAGCATGCCCGCGACCTGCCCGCCGCGCTCCGCCAGGACGACCCCCCCGTCGTCGGCAAAGCCGCGGACGGCGGCCGGGTGCTCCCCCCGCTCCGTCGCGAATGCGTAGGTCCTGCCGCCGAGTGTCAGCTCGAGCGGTCGCGCCGCGGCACGCGCGGAAAGATGCGACGCCCCCGCCCGGAGATCATCGATAGGGATCGAGAGCTCCGCGGGCTGCGCCCCCACGTCCGGAGCGAGCGCGGCCGCGGCCAGCGCGGGCAAGAGGAACGACGCGAGCTTCAGAAAACCCATGACGGCCGAGTATCCGCGATCCGACCCGATCGTGATGCCAAATTCCGATCTCTCGGCAGGATTGCGAACAAAGCACGACCGCCCGAGACCGCTCAGCGGTCGGGGCACCCCGCGAAGAACAGATCGACGAACGCCGCGACATCGGCCTGGCTCACGACGTCGAAGGGCTCGGCGAACTGGGCGACGAAGGGCTGCAGCGAGAAGAAACCGTCGACGAACGCGGCCACGTCGCCCTGGCTGATCACGCCGAAGGGCACGACCAGGTCGGCCGGCGAGCAGCCGAGCGAGCACGTGTCGATGACCCCGTCGTCGTTCGCGTCGACCGATGCGTCGAAGCCGTTGTAGTCGAGTTGGAAGCCGATGAAGGTCGGGTCGCTGCAGAGGGTCGCGTCGATCGCCGAGGTCCCGGCAAACGCGAAAGAGATGCTCGGCTGTGAGGCGTTCCAGAGCGACGCCGGGATCGTGACGGTCTCGCGGATCCCGCCGAAGCAGTCGCCCCCGCCGGAGACGAAGAGCCGCTGGAAGAAGCTCCCGTTGATGCTGAGGTCGAGGAACTCGGCGCTCGAGCTGAGATCGGCCGCGGCGGAGATCGACATCGTGACGTCGGATCCCGCGGGCATCGGGATGGGCACGACCACGGGCGGCGTGGTGCCCGGGCCGACGGGCGTGATCAGACCCGGCGAGATCAGGATGCGCGGGTTGATCTCGGCGGAATCGGGGATGAGGTTGTTGTTGCAGTCGGGCGCGATGCCGTCGAGCACGTCGAGCCTGTCGAGCCGACCGTCGCGGTCGGCGTCGAGCGTCGGGTCGAGGGCCACCTCGACAGCGTCGGGGATCGTGTTGCCGTCGGCGTCGGTGGGGTCGCCCGAGCCGGTCCGGTACCCGCGCACGATCGGCGTGGCCTCGTCGAGCAGACGGGCGTTGTCGTTGGTCGCGGCGATCCCGGTCGGGACGCCGCCGAAGCTGACATCGGGGTTCGAGAACTGGGAGACCCTCGAGCCGCCCTCGCCGTTGCTGGAGGTCGCCATCACGGTCCGGATCCGCGACGAACCGACGTTGAACCGATAGCCGAAGGCGTACGGGGTCACGCCGGTGCCCGCGTTGACCTGCTGGTGGGACAGGCCCTTGTTGTGCCCGAGCTCGTGAGCGAAAGTGAGGTTCCCGACCGCGCAGTCGCTCCGGGTCACAGAGAACCCCCGGTTCGGGTCGCCCTGCAGCGTGCCCGAATCGACAAACGTCGAGAACCGCGCGACGCCGCAGAGACCGGGCTCGTTGATCGCGAGGAAGGCCACGAGATCGGCGTCGAGCGCCTCGCGGAGCCTGTGGGCCTCGTCGAGGTCGCCGTCGAACATGCCGTTGAGCCGATCGAGCCATGAGCGGAACGACCCGAACGACGCATCCACCGGGGACGCGTAGACCCCCGCGAGCTCGAGCGTTGTGGAGTTGACCTGCGAGTTCCCGTACGCGGTGTTCGCGGCCTCGACCGCGGCCGCGACCGTCGCGTTGACGTTCGCGAACGCGCCGCCGCTCGTTCCCAGGCGGGCATCGGACATCACGAGCACCCGGATCGAGTCCGACTCGGGCGTCGGCGCGGACGCGTGCGGCGCGTCGGCCAACTCGAGGTTGAGGTCGATCCGTTCGAGCAGCCCGGCGCGGGTGTGGTCGGCGTGCACACCGCAGGGCTCCCGGGGGAGGTCCTCGCCGAGGACGATCTCCGCGATCGGCTCGCCGTCCGCGTTGAACCTGCCGGTCGGTCGGAGCTCGAAGATGCCGCGCTCGCTCCAGATCGCGCCCGAAACCGCTCCCCCGTGCTCGGCGAGGACGAAACCGCCCGACTCGCCGGCGAGGCCGCCGCGCAGCGTCGTCGTCGAGGAGCCCTCGGGCATCGCGAGCCCCGGCTCGGGATACACCCGGAACCGCTCACCCGCGACCAGCAGCTCGACCGGCGTCTGGAGGGCGCGCGCGTTCTCGCCCACGCTCGCGGCGTCGAGCAGCAGGCCCATCGGGATCACGGCGTCGGTCGCGACCGGGGCGTTCTGCGCCGCGATTATCGGGTCGGACCCGAACGAGACAGCGGCGATCGCGGCGGCACGAGCGGTGTTGGCGGAGATCGGCATCAGCACCAATGTACGAGAAAGGCCCGGCGCGGTGCCGGGCCTTCTCCGATTCTTCACGGGTTCCGCAGCCGACCCCGGAGGCTTACCGCCCCGCGGCGACGCCGCAGCCCTCAAAGAACGCATCGACGAACGCGTCCACGTCCGTGCTGGAGATCACACCGAACGGCGGCGCGAGGTCGGCCGCAGGGTCGTTCGCGAAGAACGCGGCGACGAAGGCGTCAACGTCCGTGTTCGAGATGATCCCGTACGGCGGCGCGAGATCGGCCGGGCAGCCGCTGACGGTGCCCACGCGGAACGCATGACCGGGGACGACCGACGCGTTGTCGACATCCTCGGCCAGGATGAACTCGCCGACACGCAGCGGCCTGGAGAGCGGGATGAAGCCGAAGTTGTCGCCGTCCGGGATCGTGCCGAAGCCGAGCAGCTCGATCTTGGCGTCGTCCGGGTCGCTGAGCCAGACCTCGATCGGCGCGCGTGTCGCGGCGAAGACCTCGACCTGGGTGTCGCCGTCGTTGAGCGTCTCGCCGAACCCGGGCACGATGGCGACGTGATCACGCCAGGCGAACGGGCCGAGGTCGCCCCCGGCGGTGAGCTCGTCGGCGACTCCGAAGTCGAGCGTGTCGGTGATGATCATCCGCTCATCGCTCAGCACGACCGTGCTCTGCGACCGGCGGTCGCGGGGCTCGACGAACAGGCTCGCTCCGAGCGCCGTCGGGTGCTCGTTGATCGAGATCGACGAGGCGTCCGAGAGCTGCGGGTACTGGGCCGCGTCCGCGAAGACGCCGAACTGCTGCATCTCCCAGAATCCGAGCACCGGGTCGAAGAACATCCCGATCTCATGGATCACGGCGTTCTGGATATCCAGCGCGTAGATGTACCACGCGTCGCCGCTCGGATCGAGCGGGAACCCGGCCATCGAGAGGATCGTCGAGTTCGGGATCTGGATCTGGCAGACCGTCCCGTACAGCCCGCCGCTCGATCCCAGGACCTCGATCACCGAGTCGGTCCCGCCGACCTGCTGGTTGCCCGCGATCAGCACGAGATCGTTGTGGTTGTCCGTCTCGAGGACGTGCAGATCGACCGGCTCGGCTGCGAGGAGCGAGTACGGGGTCACCGAGAGCCCGTCGGGCGAGATGTGCCACATCTCCTGCTCGTCCGCGACGATGCTGAGCAGATCACCGTTCGCGACCGCCCGCTCGCCGCCCGGCGCCTCGCGGCGCGGCGCGTTCGGGCTCGCCTCCTGATTCCGGAGCTGCCGCTGCGTGTCGCGCCAGATCCAGGTGCCGCGCAGACCGAGCCGGTCGTACGCGACCAGCTCGGCGCGGTAGGCATCGATCTCGTAGTTCCGCCGGTAGTCGGCCTCGGTCTGGTTGATGTGCACCCACTCGTGCGCGAGCACGCCCGCGAGGATGTTGGTCGACTGCCCGAGCACGTCGCATGAGAGATGGATGCCCTCCGCCTCCTCATCGCACCCGGCCTTGCGGTCTGGGAGCGCCGTGGCCCACGAGCCCGACGTCCCCTTCTCCTTGCAGATCCGGTTGTTGGCGAAGAGCTTCTCGAGGCACTTGACGCACTCGTCGGTCGTCGAGCCCGCGGTCGCCTTCAGCCTGGCGATCGCGAGCTCGACGGCGGTCTCCTGCGCGTCGTTCAGGAACCCGCCCTTGTACACCCCGTCCGCAGCCCGAAAGCCCTGCGCCCGCAGGTCGGCGCTGGTGAAGTCAGCGAGGACGAGAGACGACCCGGCGGCCCCGGCGAGGGCCGTCACGATAGCGATCCGCGTATTCCGCGACATGGCATGCACTCCTTTCAAAGCGCGATGTGCTTTCAGCCCAGAACGGGCGATGCTCAGAACAGAGCTCGGCGCGCGAACGGCACCGTTGGCGGGGTGTGAGCGAGCGCCACGCCCCGCGTCTCACGCGGAATCCTCGGTCTTCGATGTGTCGAGCGCAATCTAAGCACGCGGCGGGACAGCGCTACGGGCAGCCGGCGAAGAAGAGATCGACGAACGCGGCCACGTCCGCCTGGCTGACCACATCATCGGGGGCCGCGAGCGCCGCGACGAACGGGTCGGCCCCGAAGAACAGATCGACGAACACCGCCACGTCCGTCTGGCTGAGCACGCCCCACGGCGCCGCGAAGTCGATACGGCAGATCCCTAACGCCACGCTGTCGAGATCGACGACCTCCTCGCCGGAGTCGCCCCCGAATTCCATCCCGACGAGCATCCGCTCGAGGTCGCCCAGAACCCCAGCGATCTGACCCGCCGTCGCGAGCGTGCCACCGCCGGTCGGGCCGACGAACCACGATCCCTCGGCCAGATCGACACGCCGCTCGACCCAGACGTTCACGGGCGGGACGCCGACGTCCGCCGAGATGATCTGGCCGCTGTCGCCATAGAGCTCCACGAGCCGCCCGTTGGGGAAGCTGTCGGCGTCGGTCCGGATCGAGTACCGGAGCGCGCGCCCCACGAACGACGACCGGTCGCCCATCCAGGCCCCCGGCGCGACGAAGAAGCTCCACTGCCCGTCGGGATCTACCTCGGAGATGTACCCCTCGGGATCACCGCCCGAGCCGACTTAGTCGACCAGGTATGGCGCGAACAGCGCGAGGCCGCTCGCCGGGCTCCGGCGCGTCTGGACCGACCAGCCCTCGCTCGAAGCCGCGAACTCCGAGACGAGCGGCTGCGCCGACGCCCCCGCGACCACCGCGCCCGAAAACGCGGGCGCGAACACTCCCAGAACTCTGCGCATGGGGATCTCCCGGAGGACGAAGCACCGAGTCTACCGGTCGCCAGCGGCGTCGCCATCGGGCCAAGTGCCTACGACGGGCAGCCCTCGAAGAACAGGCGCACGAACTCGGCGACGTCCGCTTGGCTCGCGACATCGAGTGGCTCAGCGAGCGAAGTCACCCGGCTGTCAGCCTGAAAGAACAGATCGACGAACACCGCGACATCCCCCTGACTGATTACACCCCACGGGGCCGCGAAGTCGACCGGGCTGCAGATCAAGCCCGTGGCGACCTCAAGCCCCCGAAACCCTCCCGCGGGCACGGCGCTCAGGGGGATAGAGGATGAGATCGAAGCGTCCGAGGGATCGAGCGCGATCAGATCGGCCAGCACGAAATCCACCAGCCAGACAAAGCCGCCGTCGAACGCGAAATCATCGACGCCAGTGAGCTCCGCCGAGTGGCTCGACGTCAACACGGACGTCAACGGGCTCGTGGTCGAGGACAGTGTGTAGAACTCATTGAAATTGAAAGGCGCTGTCACGCCGTCAACGGCAAAGAACGCTCCGCTCGGCAGCAGCTGCAGCCCGTCGATATCGACGGGGCGTGACTGCGAGGCGGCGGGCGCCCCGATGGACGTGATGACACCGTCCGTGTTCATTCGACCGAGTGTCTCCGAATCGAAATCGAACGCCATCTGTGCCGAATATGACACGATGAACGCGTCTCCTTCGGCCGCAGCGGCCACGCCCTCAACAAGCCTCGACGGGCCAAGCGAGTCCGTGATCTGCACGACCGATACCGCGGCACCCGTGGTGTGATCAATCCGGATCAAAAACCGGCCGTCCCGCGCCAGATCGAATCCGATGGCCCAGAGCTGGCCGTTCAATGCCACGAGATCAGCGTTGGCAAAGTCGAATCCGATCGGCCCAACCGCCGTCACCGAGCCATCGGCCGCGTTCAGCCGTACCAACTCATCGGTGTCCGGATCGACCGAGAAGAACTCCTGGCCGGCGGCCTGGTGGATCCCCACAGCCGCGACACAGAAAATGCTCAGCACCTTCAGATCCATCAATCTCGCTCCGCTGAATCGGACCCGACGTCAGAGAACAAATCTAATCGAGAAGTCGGCCACGCGCCAAGCAAAAGATCCGGCTCGCTTGCACTGACGCGAACCCGACGAAGTCAGCCCCGACCGAGTTCACGACTTCTCGGACGCGACGTTGACGCACATAGGATGCCCGCGTCGCTCAGTACGCGCTCAGCCCTCGCTCGAAGCCGCGAACTCCGAGACCAGCGGCTGCGCTGACGCCCCCCCGCCGCGGCGACACAGACCGCCGCCAACACGATCCCCATCTCGCTGGTGCTCATGGCACGAGCCTACACGAAGGGCCCGTCAGCCCGGCGGGCACCCCTCGAAGAACATGTCGATGAACTCGAGGACGTCCGCCTGGCTCACGACGTCGTGCGGGGCCGCGAACGGCGCGATCGCCGGATCCAGCGAAAAGAACAACTCCCGGAACCGCAACGCGTCGAGCTGGCTCATCACGCCATACGGATCGGCGAGGTCCGCGAGGCTGCACGCCCCGACCGGGGGCGGGGGCGGAGGCGGCGGGGGGGGCGGCGGAGGAGGAGGAGGAGGAGGAGGAGGCGGCTCGATGACGCAGTTGTCCATCTGCCCGTCGCCGTCGGCATCGACCGTGCGATCGATCGCGCTGTACTCGACCTGGACGCCCGCAAAGTCGATCGAGCCGTAGCAATCGCCGGGGAAGAAGTTCGACGACGGCTGGAACGCGATGTCCACCCGCGAGCCGTAGCTCATGAACTGGCTCTTGGAGACGGTGAACGTGTCGATCTGGGCGTCGGGGTCGCAGTCGTAGTTCGAGTAATCGAACACCCGCGTGACATACTGGCCGTCGATGTAGACGTCCAGGTACTCGCTCGAGCTGCCGAAGCCGCCGAAGCCCTGCACGCGGAGAGTCACGTCGCCGGCCGGCTCGGGCATGTCGTAGAGCGACATCCTGCTCGACAGGCCGGAGCCGTAGAGCGGCACCGGGCCGACGTTCTCGAGCACGAACGGACGCATCTCCGCGTGGTCGGCCACGCCGTTCAGGTTGCAGTCGACCGCGAGCCCGGCGGCCACCTCGCACGCGTCGAGCATGCCGTCCTGATCGGCGTCGAGCGAGGGATCGAGCGCGATCTCGACCTCGTCGAACTCGCCGTTCGCGTCGCAGTCCTCGGTCGGCCCCATGCCGATGCGGTGGGAGATGATGTGCGACGCCGTGAAGTTCATCAGCTGAGCGTTCTGGGCGATCCCCGGGTAGCCGAACGGCACGCCCGCGAACTTCATCTGCGGGTTCGAGAAGAGCCCGACCAGCTGGCCCGGCGGGTACGCCATGATCGTGCGGTAGAGCACGCCGCTGGTGCCCCGGAACGTGTAGCCGTGCCCGTACGGCTGCCTCGGGCTGCTCGTGTTGTAGATGTCGTGCGCGAGCCCGAAGTTGTGACCGATCTCGTGCGCGAGCACCAGATCCGAGAGGGCGATGTCGAGCTCGGTCACCGAGAAGCCGCGCTCCGGCAGGCTGAAGAATCCCGTGAGATCGTTCGGGTCGCCGTCGACCGAGTAGAAGGCGATCCCGCCCGCGAAGTACGACGGGTCCGGCGGCGACAGCAGCGCGACCAGATCCGCGTCGAGCGCATCGCGGAGACGGTGAGCTTCGTCGAAGTCGCCGTCGTACTTCGCGGTCAAACGACCGAGCCAGGAGTCCATGTCCCCCCAGCGCTCGTAGTCGGTGGCCGGGTACATGCCCGCGATCTGCAGCAAGACGCCGGGCACGCCCGACTGGGCCATCGCGGCGTTCATGGCCTCGACCGCCGCGACCGCCTCGGCCGAGTTCCGGTCGAACCCCGACGAGCTGCCCGAGCCCGAGGCCGACAGCATCACCAGCAGCCGGATCCAGGGCGAGTCCGGCTCGCCCGAACGCGCACCGCCGTCGGCGGCATCCGCCTCGAGCGCGAGGCGCTCCTCGTGCCGCTGCCGCAGGATCGTGCGCGCCTCGGGCGAGAGCTGCGCGACGCGGCAGGTCGTCTGCGGGTTCGCCTTCGGATCGAAGAGCTCCGCGATCGGCCGACCGTCGGGCGTGGACCGGCCGGTCGGGCGCATCACGAACGTCCCGCGGGGCGTCCAGACGCCGCCGGAGACCTGGCCGTTGACCTCCGCGAGCACGAACGTCCCGGGCTCACCCTCCAGAGGACCGCTGAAAGAGCGACGGTAGAGGTCCCCGCTGGTGGCGATGCCGCGTGAGGGCTTCACCAGGAACCGCTCCGCGCCCAACCTCAGCTCTACAGGGGCCGCAACGCCGCGGGTGCCCGCGTCGTTCGCGTCGCTGGCCGCCTCGAGCAGGCCGAGCGGGATCACGACGTCCGCGGACGAGCCCGGAGACCGGTCTGAAGATTGCGCGGACGCGACGCCGCCCGAGGTGGCCGCGAGCCCGAAGGCGAGGGACAGCAGGAAACTCTTGCTCTGATTCGGCGCACACATGGCCAGAGCGTACAAACCCACGCACTCGGATAAAACGCTTGAAGCCGCCGATAGACCGAGTTTTTGAGGCATTCCCGACACCGCGATCCGCGATCCGCAGCCCGCGCGAGGGAGCTCCCTAGCGATCGCGACGCGCTCAGCCCTCGGCCGGCTTGAACCCGCTCTTGAACGTGCGGATCGCCTCGTCGATCTTCTTGTTCAGCTCGTCGTCCAGCGCCTTCTTCTGCGCCAGCTCGTCACGCACGCCCTTGGCCGACGTGCTGAAGTAGTTCAGCAGCCCCGCCTCGAACTCCGCCACGTGCTCGATCGCGATGTCGTCGAGGTACCCCTTCGACGCCGAGTAGATCGAGAGCACCTGGTCGACCACGTCGAACGGCACGTACTGCGGCTGCTTCAGCAGCTCGACCATGCGGGCGCCGCGGTCCAGCTCGCGCTGCGTCGCGGCGTCGAGCTCGGTGCCGAGCTGGGCGAACGCCTCGAGGTTGCGGAAGGCGGCGAGGTCGAGACGCAGCGAGCCCGCGATCTTCTTCATCGCCTTGATCTGCGCGGCGCCGCCCACGCGGGAGACCGAGATGCCGACGTTGATGGCCGGGCGCACGCCCTTGTAGAACAGGTCGGGCTCGAGGTAGATCTGGCCGTCGGTGATCGAGATCACGTTGGTCGGGATGTACGCCGAGACGTCGCCCTCCTGCGTCTCGATGATCGGCAGCGCCGTCAGCGTGCCCCCGCCGTTCTCGTCGCTCAGCTTCGTCGCCCGCTCCAGCAGGCGGCTGTGCAGGTAGAACACGTCGCCCGGGTACGCCTCGCGGCCCGGCGGGCGACGGAGTAGCAGCGACATCTGGCGGTACGCGACCGCCTGCTTCGACAGGTCGTCGTAGATCAGCAGCGCGTGCTTCGGGTAGGGGGCGCCGCTGGCGAGCTTCTTGCCGCTCTTGCCCGACCACATGAAGTGCTCGCCCATCGCGCAGCCCGTGTAGGGCGCGATGTACTGCATCGGGGCCGGGTCCGAGCTGGCCGCGTTGACGACGATGGTGTACTCCATCGCGCCGTGCTTCTTCAGCGTCTCGACCACGCCGGCGACCGTCGACTCCTTCTGGCCGACCGCGACGTAGACGCAGACCACCGCGTCCTCGGTCCCCCAGTACTGCTTCTGGTTGATGATCGTGTCCACCGCGACCGCCGTCTTGCCGGTCTTGCGGTCGCCGATGATCAGCTCACGCTGGCCGCGGCCGATCGGGATCATCGAGTCCACGGCCTTGATGCCGGTCTGCAGCGGCTCGTGCACCGGCTGGCGGTCTGCGATGCCCGGCGCGATGATGTCGACCAGGCGGCGCTCGGTGTCGGCCAGCGCCCGCCCGTCGTCGAGCGTCTCGCCAAGCGGGTTGACCACACGCCCGAGCAGCGCCTCGCCCACCGGGACGTCGAGCAGGCGACCCGTGCTCTTGACGATGTCGCCCTCCTTCACGGAGAGGTAGTCGCCGTAGATGACCGCGCCGACGGTGTCGAGCTCGAGGTTGAACACCTGGCCCATCACCGAGCCCTCGGAGGTCTCGAACTCGAGCAGCTCGCCCGCCATCGCCTTCGAGAGCCCGTAGATGCGGGCGATGCCGTCGCCGACCTCGACCACGCGCCCGACCTCGCTGACCTCGAGCTCGCCCGCGTACTGCTCGATCTCCTGCTTGATGACGCTGGCGATCTCGTCGGTCTTGATCTTCACGAGGGTGCTCCTGGCTGCGTTCGCGGAAGAGGGGGTCGGTGTCGTCTCGTCGGGCCGGAACCGCTGCTGCCGGGCCGGACGGCGGGCCCGCTTCGCGGGGGCGACAACGGTAGGTCGGGCCGGCCGCGAAATCAGCGCCCGGGCGCGATCGGCGGCACGCCCTCGGACGGTTCGGCATCCGAAGGCCCCGCCGGGGGTTGCAGCGCGTCCGGAGCCGGCCCCTCGCCCGGGTCGCGCTCGCCCGGATCCTCCGGCTGGCGCTGCGGGCCCGCCGGCTGGACCAGTGACGGGTCCAGGATCCGCTCGGCCCGGTACCGGACGCGGTAGCTCTCGAACGGGCGGCTGACCCGGCTGGGCAGCTCGATCAGACGGACCTCCGCCTCGCCCGCGCCGGCCTCGAGCATCGGGGCGGTCAGGCGCACGATCGCCGTCGGCACGAACTCCTGCTCGCGCAGGCGGTCGATCACCGCCGCCGGACCGGACAGGCGGACATCCCGGATGAACCGGTCGTCGTCGCTGATCTCAACGCTCCAACGACCGACCGCCTCCGGCGCCAGCAGCAGCCGGACCGGGACCGCCGGCACGAGCATCGAATCGGTCTCGCTGCGCAGCTCGAGCGTGACCGCGACCCGCGAGGGCTCGTACGTCACCGCCCACGGCCCCACCCCGACCGGGAACAGCGCGGACACCGGGACCCCCTGCACCGAATGGGCGACGCCGGGGCGCAACCCCTCGAGAGCCTCGCGCGAGACACGCGCGACCAGCCGGTCGGGCAGGAACTCGAGCAGCTCGGACGGGCATCGGATGCTGACCTCCGGCGGATCGGTCGTGGCCGGGGAGGCCAGGTCGACGCCGGCGTCGATCACCACCGGCAGCGCCCGGGTGACCAGCTCGTCCATCTGCAGCTCGACCCCATCGGGCGAGACCCTGTCGACCGTCACCGTCCCGTCGACGAAGACCTGTGCGGCCCGGACCGCGTCACGGAGGTCGATCTCGTTGATTCCGCGGCTGAACGGGATCTGCTCGCCCAGCGTGAGCACCAGGTTCTGTTCCTTGAGCCGATCCTCGAGCGTCAGCAGCTCCGCGGTCGGGCCACGCAGCTCGAGCTCGACGAACCCGTCCCACGTCTCACCCGGCGAGACCCGCAGGTCCCGGTCCGCGGCCCCGGGCCTCAACTCGACGAAGACCTCCACACGCCGGGACTGGAGCGTCCGCGCCTCGGCGAGCATCCAGACGAGCAGCGTCAGCGCGGTCGTGAGAACAACGGTGCGGAGCCCGCGGATCCCGGCGCTCGGTGCGGCCGCGGCGCTCACGCGACATCCCTCCGTTCGCCCGCGTCATCGGACCGCGGCCCGTCCTCGATGCCCTCGTCGCTGAGGCCGGAATCGTCCTCGCCCGGATCCTCGCCCGCCGGCTCGCCCGTCGGCTCGGTCGGGCCCCGGTCACCCAGACGGAGCCGAAGCTGGCGCTCCAGCTCTTCGCGCTCGTACGACTGGCTCAGCCGCCCGCGCTCGGCGATCCGCATCAGCCCCGTCTCCTCGCTGACGACGACCACGATCGCGTCGGTCTCCTTGCTCAGCCCGACCGCCGCGCGGTGACGCGAGCCCAGCTGCGGGCTGGGCATGTCCTCCGGGTCGGCCAGCGGCAGCTGCACGCCCGCCGCGGCGACGCGCCCCGACCGCACGATCACCGCCAGATCGTGCAACGCCGAGCCCGGCCAGAAGATCGTCTGGATCAGCCGGCTGGTCAGCGTCGCGTCGAGACGCGTCCCGGCCTCGGCTAGGTTCGCCAGCGTGCTCGAACGCTCGATCGCGAGGATCGCCCCGAAGTTGTTCTTCGCCAGGTACCCGCACGCCTCGGCGACCTCCGCCGCGACGCGCGCGACGCCCTCGGCACCCGAGCCGCGCAGCTGCGTGTCGCCCAGCTTCAGGATCGCGCGACGCAGCTCGGGCTGGAAGACCACGATCAGCGCGATCGCGAGCAGCGCCAGCGTCCGCTCGTACAGATAGTCCAGCCGCGGCAGCAGCTCCTGCGCGCCGAGCGCCCGCATCGCGACCGTGAACACGATCAGCGAGACGATCAGGATCCGGATCGCCCCGGCCGCCCGCGTTCCTTGCAAAAACCGAACGACCGCGTAGATCACGACCCAGATCAGGAGCAGCTCGATCGCGATCGCCCAGGGGGCGTACGACGCGAGGCGTTCGAAGAGATCTCCGAATTGCTCGATGAACATGCGGGCTCCGGGCGCGACCACCGCGCGGCGGTCTCCGATTGATCGTACGTTCGGACGATCCGCCCCCGAACGGTCAATATCGGGACCGGCGCGATCGACGACCGGAGGAACGCCCCGTTGCGAGTGACGAGCTTCGAGCAGACCCCCAACCCCGACGCGATCAAGTGCGCCGTCGACGGGACGCTGAGCACCACCATCCGCTCGTACTTCAACGCGACCCAGGCGAACGAGGCCGGCGACGAGCTGGCGATCGAGCTCTTCGGGATCCAGGGCGTCAGAAGCCTCCTGATCCACAACACGTTCGTCTCGGTCAACCGCGAGCCCGGCGCCCCTTGGGGGCCGATCAAGAAGTCCATCGAGACGGCCCTCGCCCGGCGGGATCCCGTCGCTTGAGCCGCGTCGACCCGGCAGCGATCGCCGGCCCGATCGAGCGATGGTTCGAAGCCGCGCGACGCGAGCTGCCCTGGCGTTCCCCGGGCCGCGCCTCGCGCCGGGACCCCTACGTCACGCTCGTCAGCGAGCTCATGCTGCAGCAGACCCAGGCCGCCCGCGTCGCCGAGCGTCTGCCGGGATTTCTCGATCGCTTCCCGTCCATCGAGGCGCTCGCGCGAGCCGACGAGGACGACGTCCTCGCCGCCTGGAGCGGGCTGGGCTACTACCGGCGGGCCCGCCTGCTGCACGCCGCCGCCAAGGCCGTCATCGACGAGCACGACGGCTCCATGCCCCCCGATCACGCGGCGCTCCTCTCGATCCCGGGGATCGGGCCCTACACCGCCGGCGCGATCGCGTCGATGGCGTTCGATCGGCCCGAGCCCGCCGTCGACGGCAACGTGATGCGCGTCCTGATGCGCGTGCTCGGGCTCGCCGGACGGGCCGACGGCCGAGCCAATATCGCGAGAGTGCGGGAGCTGGCGAACGCCGTCGCGGCCGCCGCGTCATCGCCGGGCGACGCCGCGGAGGGTCTCATCGAGCTCGGCGCCGTCGTCTGCTCGCCCCGCTCCCCAGACTGCGCGCGCTGCCCCCTCGCCGAAGCCTGCGCCGCCCACCGCGATGGCCGGCAGCATCAGGTCCCCGAGCCCAAGCGGCGTGCGCCGAAACGCGACCTATTCATCACCGGGGTGCTCTGCCGCGACGGGTCCGGCCGCACGCTCGTCTCCGCCCGCGCCCGGTCGGGCCTCTGGGCCGGCATGCTCGAGCCGCCCACGATCGAGAGCGCCGACCGCCACGCGACGCCCGCCGAGCTCGAGGCCCTCAAAGGGGTCCGCTCGGTCCGCCCGCAGCACGGGCTCGAGTTCGAGCACCTGACCACACACCGTCGTGTCCTGTTCCGCCTGCACCAAGGCGCCGGCGAGGCGACCGGCGACGTCTCCTGGATGACAACAGAACAGATCGAGGCCGGGGCGCTCTCCACGCCGCACAGACGGATCCTGCTTGATAGCGTTCTCCCGTGAGGCTCGCGGTCGTCATCCCGGTCTACAACGAGCTCGAGCTGCTCCCGCGGGCGATCGAGCGCCTCGACGCCACGCCCCCGCCAACCTCCCCCGACGGCTCCGCGCTCGAGCGATCGCTGATCGTGATCGACGACGGCTCCACCGACGGCACGACCGAGCTCGTCGAACGCCTCGCCGCCCGCGACGACGTGACCGCCGTCATGCACGCGCCCAACCAC
Source organism: Planctomycetota bacterium (assembly GCA_038521625.1). Lineage (GTDB taxonomy): Bacteria > Planctomycetota > Phycisphaerae > Phycisphaerales > UBA1924 > JBCBKP01. Next base: position 34,967 of record JBCBKP010000002.1, on the reverse strand, counting down.
GGCAAAGGACACGCGCTCAGGCTCGGCCTGCGCCGTGCCCGCGAGGACGGGTTCGACCTCGCGATCGTCCAGGACGCCGACCTCGAGTACGACCCGGCCGACCACGCGCGCGTCCTCATGCCGATCCTGGACGCCCGCGCCGACGCCGTGATCGGCACCCGCTTCGCTGGCGAGGTGCACCGCGTGCTCTACTACTGGCACAGCGTCGCCAATCGCGGCATCACCACGCTCAGCAACATGCTCAGCAATCTCAATCTCACCGACATCGAGTGCGGCACCAAGGCCTTCGGACGAACGGTCCTCGAGCGCCTCGAGCTGCGCGAGAAACGCTTCGGTGTCGAGCCCGAGATCATCGCGCGGCTCGCGAAGATGCGCCTGCCCGAAGGCGACGGCTCGCGGCACTGCCGGATCTACGAGGTCCCGGTCAGCTACGCCGGCCGGACCTACGCCGAGGGCAAGAAGATCGGCTGGCGCGACGGCGTCGAGGCCGTCCGCGTCATCCTGCAGCGGAACCTCTTCGGCTAAGGGAGACCACCATGAGCGAACCGCAGACACCCATCGCCGAGCAGCGCACGAAGGACCTGCTGAACTCGATCGCCACCCGATCGCCCTCGCCCGGCGGCGGCGCGACCGCCTGCCTCGCCGGCGCCCTGGCCGCGGCGCAGCTCGAGATGGTCGTCGCGTACTCGATCGGACGCGCCGATCTCGAGCAGCACCAAGACACACTCCGAGACCTCTCGGCCGAGCTCGAGCGGCTGCGCGAGCTCCTGCTCGGGTTCGCCGACGAGGACGCCGCCGCGTTCGAGACGGCCTCGGCGCTCCGCCGGCGAGCGCGTGAGGATCCCGAGAGCGTCGACGCGCACGAGCTCGCCGCCGCAGAACGCCGGACGCTCGACGTCCCCCGCTCGGCGATGGCTGCGATGCTCTCGGTCCTCGAGCGCTGCGAGCGGACGCTGCCGATCAGCAACCCGCGCCTGCGGTCCGACGTGCTCGTCGCCGCGGCGATCGCCGAGGCCGGCGTCGCCGCCGCGGCCTGCAACGTCCGCGTGAATCTGGACGCCGCCGACGACGACCGCGCCGCCGTGGAGACGGAATCGACCCAGATCCCGGATCGCGCGGCGGCCGGCCGGGCGAGGGTGCTGTCCGCCTAGTGCCCGCTACCATCCGGATCATGCCGTACCGGCGCGTGGATCACGCTGAGAACCCGATCATCGCCGAACTCACGGACCTGTTCCGCGAGGGCAGCAAGATCAAGGACCCCCGCTATATGGCCGACCACTTCGGCCGGTGGGGCAACCGCGGACGCCCCAGCGACCTTTTCTACAGCGTGTCGAAGCGCGGGCTGCCCGACGGGTCGTACAAGATCACCCGACGCTTCGCCGGCAACCGCCTCGCGTCGACCGAGCCGCGCGAGCCCGCCGACCCCTGGCGCGACTGGAACCAGATCCCGCTGCACCGCGGCGGCTTCCTGGCGGAGGTCATCGCGTGCGAGGAGCCCCAGCTCTTCGTCGACCTCGATCTCGCAAGCGACCCCAATCACGGCGATGACCTGGCGTCCATGGGCAGCTGCATGGCGATCCCGCACTACGACGAGGGCCGAGCGCTCAACTGGGCCCTCTACTTCTACCGGGACCCGGGCGCCATCGATCTCGAGTATCTCGAGAAACGGATCGTCGACGGGAACATGCTCGGGATCGCGACCAAGAACCTGGTCAGCAAGCGCCAGGCCGAGAACCTCGCGATGGAGCTCCGAGCCCAGTTCGAGAAGATCGCGCTGATCCAGAAGTCCCTGCTGCCGCAGCGCACGCCGAAGATCCCCGGCTGCGAGCTCGCGACCAGCTACCTGACCTCCGAAGAGGCCGGCGGCGACTACTACGACTTCTTCATGGCCCCCGACGGCCGCTGCGGCATCCTGATCGCCGACGTCACCGGGCACGGCCCCGCCGCCGCGACGGTCATGGCGATGCTCCGCGCGATCCTGCACTGCTACGAGGCGAGCGATCCCTGCCCCGCCGCGATAATGCGCTACGCGAACGACAAGCTCTGCCAGTCGAACCTCGAGAGCAGCTTCGTCACCGCTTTCTTCTGCCTCTTCGACCCGAGCACCGGCGATCTGGGCTACGCGCTCTGCGGCCACACGCCCCCGCGCCTGCTCCGCGCCGACGGCACGATCGAGCCCCTCGACGCCGTCGGCACGTTCCCCCTCGGCGTCGACGAGGCCATGCCGCTCGAGAGCGCCGAAGTGATCATGCGGCCCGGCGACACGCTCGTCCTGTTCACCGACGGCATCAACGAGGCCTTCAGCGCGTCCCGCGAGCTGTTCGGCATGAAGCGTCTCGACGCCGCGCTGGCCGAGGCCGGCGGCGACCCCGCGGGCGTCATCGACGCCGTGCACCGCGCGGTCTACGAGCACACCGGGCGGATCGACCGCGACGACGACCAGACCCTCGTCGCCATGCGGTACACGGGCCAGACCTAGATGGACGCGTTCTGGCGTGCGGCGAGGCGGATGCTGCTGTTCCGCGGGCGGCTCGCGCTGGCGATCGTCATGGCCTTCGTCTCCGCCGGCGGTCTCGGCGCTGGGCTGCTGGCCATCGGCCCGATCTTCCAGGCCATGATCGACCAGGGCCGCCCGCTCCCCGACCTCGCGCGAGAATTCAACGAGCGCTCGCCGATCGACATCCCCGCCGGGCTGATCGCCGCCCTCCCCGCCGACCCGTACAACGGCGTCGCGATCATCATCGCCGGCCTCTGCGTGCTCACCCTCTTCGGCGCCGCCGCCAACTTCCTCCACCTCACGCTCTCGCTCGGCGTGGTCGAGCGCACCGTTGCCAGGATCCGGCGCGAGGCCTTCGGCGCCGCGATCTCGATGCCGCTCGCCGCCGTCAGCTCCGCCGCGGGCGGCGGCGCCGACGTCGTCAGCCGCGTGATCAACGACCCGCAGCAGCTCGGCGTCGGCCTCGGCGCCCTGCTCGGGCGCGGCGTCGCCCAGCTCAGCAAGGGCATCGCCGCCTTCGGCGCCGCCCTCGCCGTCAACACCCGGCTCACCGTGCTCACGCTCGTCATCGCGCCGGTCATGGCGGTCGTAATCCGCAAGCTCGGCAAGCGCATCCGACGCGCCGCCCGCCGCGCGCTCGAGCACCAGGCCGACCTCTACGCGACCACCGGCGAGGCCCTGGCGGCGCTCCGCGTCGTCAAGATCTACACCGCCGAGGGGCGCGAGGCCTCGAGGTTCAAGCACGCCAACCGTGAGGCGCTCGCCCAGGTGCTCAGGGCCCGAACGGCCCGCGCGATGTCCAGCCCGATCGTCGAGACCATGGCCATCTTCGCCGTCGCCGGCCTCGCCCTCATCGGCATCAAGGCCGTCGCCGACGCCGAGATCGCGCCGGACGAGATCGTCACCGTCCTCGCGGCGCTCGGCGTCGCCGGCGCCTCCCTCCGGCCCCTGACCGGCATCGTCAACGACATCCAGCACTCCACCGGCGCTGCGCAGCGGCTCAACGAGCTGCTCGCACGCGACGCCGAGCCCGGCCGCGACCGCGACCTCCCGCGCCTGCCCCGCCACTCCGAGTCCATCGCGATCGAGCACGCCAGCCTCACCTACCCAGGGGCCGACGAGCCCGCGCTCATCGACGTCTCCGCCGAGATCCGCGCCGGCGAGACCGTCGCCATCGTCGGACCCAACGGCTCGGGCAAGACGACCCTGCTCTCGCTCGTCCCGCGCCTTTTCGACCCGGGCGCCGGACGCGTGCTCATCGACGGGCTCGACATCCGCGATCACTCGGTCCGCAGCCTCCGACGCCAGATCGGCGCCGTCACCCAGGAGGCCGTGCTCTTCACCGGCACCTTCGCCGACAACATCGGCTACGGCGTGCCCGGCGCCGCGCCCGCGGCGATCGAGGAAGCCGCCCGGCGCGCCCTCGCCCACGAATTCATCCAGGCCAAGGGTGGGTACGACGCGCGCGTCGGCGAGCGGGGCACCGCGCTCTCGGGCGGCCAGCGCCAACGCATCGCCATCGCCCGGGCCGTGCTCCGCGACCCCGCGATCCTGCTGCTCGACGAGGCGACCAGCATGATCGACGCCGAGAGCGAGGCCGAGATCGTCCGCGCCCTCGCCGAGCTCAGCCGCGGACGCACGACGCTCGTCGTCGCCCACCGCCTCAGCACCGTCATCAACGCCGACCGCATCCTCGTGCTCGACGCCGGCCGGCTCGTCGATCAGGGCACCCACGACGAGCTGCTCGGGCGCTGCGACGTCTACCGCCGGCTCGCCGAACGGCAGCTCGTGCGCGCCGACGGCTGAGCGGTACCATCGCCCATGCACCGGCCCGGCACCGATCCCGACTCGATGTCGCCCGAGGACATCCTCTGCGACTTCTGCCACCAGCCATGGTCCGACGATCGCCCGATGGTCGAGGGACACCGCGGCTCGTGCATCTGCGGCAACTGCCTGACGATCGCCTGGGCCGAGCTCGTCGAGCACCGCCTCGCCGACCAGCCGAGCCCGGGCGAGGCCTGCATCATGTGCCTCGAAGAGGACCGCCCCGAGCCGCACTGGCGCAGCCCCCTCGACGGCGCCAAGCTCATCTGCAAGCGATGCGTCAAACAGGCCGCCGGCGCGCTGCACAAGGACCGCGACATCGCATGGTCCAAGCCCGGCCGCGCGATCGTAGATTGACTAGACCAACCCGAGACCCCGCAGCATCGCGCGCGTCGGCGGGATCAGCGCCGCGCCCATCAGCCCGTCGAACTCCGCCAGCTCCTCGCACGCCACCCACCGCAGGTCGGTGTACTCCCACCGGCTCGAGCCCTCGCCCTGACCGCCCGGGCTGATCATCGAGACCAGCTCCTCGACCGTGCGATCGAGCTGCACCGCGATCACCACCTCGAAGCTCGGCCCGATCGGATCGAGACACAGCAGCCTCGGCCGCGCCGGATCCGGCTCGCCCGGCAGCCCGAGCTCCTCGAGGATCTCGACGCGGAGCGCCCGCCAGAGGTCGGCCTCGTCCAGCTCGCGCTGCGTCGTCGGGGGCGGATCGACCCCGCCCGACGGCGCAAGCTCCCACAGGTCGCCGTAGACCCGCGTCTGCGGGCTGCGCTTGCCGAACAGCACGTGCGCCCGCCCGGACGCGTCCGGCGCGAGCAGCACGCCGGTCACCCCGAGCTGAATCACCCCGGTCTCGACCTCCGGGTGGACCGCCAGCCGCTTGAAACCGTCGCGGCTGACCCGGATCTCCTCGCCCACGAGGTCGCGGTACGCCAGGATCGGCCCGTCGAAGATCCGCGGGTTCGAGGCCCGACGCGACGCCCACACACGCTCGATCTCGGTCTCGACCGCCGGCTCGAACTCCACCGCCGGCTCGCCGACGACGACGCGGAGCCGCTCCGCGTGCGCATCCAGCGGCCAGCAGGTGCAGCGCCGCCAATCGTCCTGGCCGCACGCGGGAGCGGCCATCAGCCGAGAAGACCACCCAGACCACCACCGAGCTTGTCGGCGATCCCCGGGATGCCCAGGGCCTCGGCCTCCCGCGCGATCGCCTTCTTCGCCGCCTCCTGCGCCTTCAGCAGCGCCGCGTTGGTCGCCTCAACGATCAGCAGCTGCGCCCGCTCGCGCTCGGCCTCGCCGGTCATCCCCGACGCGAGCGCCGGCTGCAGCTCGACCGCCAGCACGTCGAGCCGGCCGTTCACCGTCACCCGGACCGCGCCGCCCCCGCTCTCGCCCTCGAGCCGCAGCGCGTGCAGCTCCTCCTTCACACGCTCCGCCGTCTCGCGCAGCTGGTCCTGGTTCTTGAGCAGGCCGGCGACGGCCCCGAGCTGTTTGAACTGATCGAACATCGCGCTCCTCGACTGCTAGTTCTGACGCCGCTGCACGTGCGTCACGCGCGCACCAAACCGGCGCACGACCTCCTCCACGAGCGGGTGCTTCGACGGATCGTTCGCCTCCGGCGCCCGCTCGTCCGGACCGCCCGGCGCATCGCCCGTCCCCCGCTCCCGCTTCGCGGACGCCCGCGCCCGCACGACCACCTCGAGCTGACGCCCCGTCGCCGCCGCGAACAGCGCCGTCAGCTCCCCGATCCGGTCCGCCGCGATCCGCGCGTGCATCCGCGCCCCCTCGAGCGTGACCGAGTGATCCGTGCTCTCGACCAGCACCAGCGACCGCATGAGCTGCGCAAGCGTCGGATCGTCCTCGGTGCGCTCGAGCGCCGCCCTCCAGACGAACTCGGGTGAGTCGCACGCCGGCCCCGCCCCCGGGACGCCGCCCGGCTTCGGCTCCACGCCCAAACTAACGGCGCGGCGCTCCGGCTCGGGTCCGTCCGTAGCGGCCCGGGCCGGCTCAGTTCGGACCAGATCGGTTCGGGCCGGGTGCGTTCGGGCCGGCGGCTCGGCCCGGGCGGGCGCGGGGCGCCGCGGCACGCCGGCCCTCAGGCTTTTTTTGCCGGCTCCGCCCCGGCGATCGCCGCGGTCACGTCCGCCAGCTTCTCCGCCAGCGCGAGCCGCACGACCACCGCGTCGAACAACGCCCGCGGCACCGAGCTCGACTTGATGTCGCGCTGCGCACGCTCGCACAGCGCCAGCATGTGCACCAGGCTCGAGGTGTCGAACCGCTCGGCCCGCGCCGCCTCCTCCGCCCTGAGCTCCGAAGGCAGCTCCACCAGCCCCGTCTCCGGACCGCACGCCGCCAGCACCATCAGGTCGCGAAGCCGGTCGAGCAACGCGGTCAACACCTGGTCCATCGAGACGCCGCGCCGGAGCAGCTCGGTCGCCCTCTCCAGCGCCGGGCCCGGTACGCCCTCGGCGCACGCGTCGATCAGCCCGCCGAGCAGCTCGCGGTCCGGCAGCCCCAGCAGCTCGTCGAGCGTCTGGAGCGTCAGCCTCGCCTCGCCCGACGCCATCAGCCGGTCCAGCAGGCTCAGCGCATCGCGCATGCTCCCGGCCCCGAGCCGCGCGACCGCGAAGATCAGCGACCCGTCCGCCTCGATCTTCTCGTTCTCGCAGACGCTCGTCAGGTGCGCCGCGATCTGGTCGGTCGGGATGTCCCGGAAATCGAACCGCTGGCACCGGCTCTGGATCGTCGGCAGGACCTTGTGCGCCTCGGTCGTGCACAGGATGAACTTCACGTGCTCGGGCGGCTCCTCCATCGTCTTCAGCAGCGCGTTGAACGCCGCCGTCGACAGCATGTGCACCTCGTCGATGATGTAGATCTTGTAGTGCCCGCGCATCGGCCGATAGACCGCGTTGGCGATCAGCTCGCGCGCGTTCTCCACCGAGTTGTTGCTCGCCCCGTCGATCTCGATCACGTCCACGTCCTGGCCGGTCATGATCGCCCGGTCGACCTCCGCGTCGCCCTCGGGGTTGTTCAGCGCCTTGGCGAACACCCGCGCCATCGACGTCTTCCCCACCCCCCGCGTGCCGGTGAACAGGTACGCGTGCGCCACGCGGTCCTGCTCGATCGCGGCGCGGAGCGTCTCGGCGATGGGGAGCTGACCGACCACCTCGTCGAACGAGGTCGAGCGGTACCGGCGGGCGAGAACGGTGTAGGCCATGTCGACAGTCTAGAGCGTTGGCCCCCCCCACCCCGTCCGGGCGTGCCGCACCCCCGATCCCGCCAGGGAAACCGACCACCACCCGCCGATTCAGGCTCGGCAGCTCACCCGACCGATCTCCCCGTCCGCGCACGCCACGGGAGACACGAGATGAACCTCGACGCGGTCACGGTCGGCAGATTCCGACACTTCCACGACCTCTACCTACAGACCCGAGACATCGAGGGCGACATCGTCGAGTGCGGCGTCGGCCCCGGCCGCAGCCTCGCCATGCTCGCCCTCGCGCTCAAGCTCGAGGGCGAGACCCGCAAACGCATCTGGGCCTTCGACTCATTCGAGGGCCTGCCCGATCCGACGCCCGAGGACGCCAGCGTCCGAAACCCGAAGCGCGGCCAGCTGATGTACCGTCTCGACAGCGTGCGCGAACTCATACAGGAGACCGTGCGCGACCCGCAGTTCGTGAGCTCGCGCGTCCAGTTCATCAAGGGCTTCTTCCAGGACACCCTCGACGTCATGCAGACGCGGCGCATCGCGCTGCTGCACCTCGATGTCGACCTCTACGCCTCCTACAAGTCGTGCCTCGATTCGCTCTATCAGCGTGTGACCCCCGGCGGGATCATCACGTTCGACGAGTACGTCCGAGGCCAGATCAAATTCCCCGGCGGCGTCCGCGCGATCGTCGAGTTCTTCAAAGACCGAGGCCTCGAGTTCGAGCGCGACCACTACACCAGCAACTACTTCGTCCGCGTGCCGGCGACCGAATACGACGGGCCCAAACCCGCTTCCGAGATCACGCGCAAGCCCCTCGCGCGCGCCGGCGCCGTCGAGACTCCGGCCTGAGCAAGATCCAACCCACGCCGGTCGGCGGCCAGGACACCGGCGGCACCGGGCGACGGCCGCTTATGGCTGCTGCGGTCAAGCCCTGACCAGGTTCACGGGCCACCCGTGCACCGGGCCCGGCCGCCGACAGGGGCGGGTCGGAACGCGATGCTAGAGCCGCCAGGACCCCCGCGTCCGATCAATGCCGCCGCCACGACTCAAACGAGTTCCCGACCGAGAAGCCGGACCCCGCCCGCGAGCGGTCGCCATCTCGCCGGAGGGCGGCGATAGGGACAAGCCCATCCGAACCGGGCCCGACCCCGACCCGTAGACTCCCTCCGTGGCGCGCGAGCCGACCATCGACACCGATTCGCCCCCGCTGCTCCTCGGCGACCGCCGCGGACGCGAGGCCCAGCAGCGCGTCCTGCTGCTCCGCATCCTCCGCGGGCTCTTCCTCGTCCTCGTCGTCACCGTCACCCTGCTCAACGTGCTCCGCACCGGCGACAGCTCCGGGCCGCAGGCCGAGACCTCGGTCTTCGGCATCACCTTCTGGATCCCGCTGACCATCGCCGTCGTCGTCGCCGTCGCCTTCATCGCGGTCGATGTCCTCACGCCCAACAAGAAGATCCAGACCATCGGCGGCGTCATCGTCGGCCTCATCGCCGGCATGCTCACCACCGTCGCGCTCATCTTCGTGATCGACCTGATCGCGATCTCATGGGAGATCCAGCAGACCACCATCATCGCCGCGGTCAAGGTCCTGCTCGGCATCAGCCTCTGCTACCTCGCGATCAGCACCGTCCTCCAGACACAGGACGACTTCCGGCTCGTCATCCCGTACGTCGAGTTCTCGCGCCACACCCGCGGCCCGCAGCCGCTGCTCCTCGACACCTCGGCCCTGATCGACGCCCGCATCGTCGACGTCGCCGAGACCGGCATGATCCAGACACCGCTCGTCGTCCCCTCGTTCGTCATCGACGAGCTCCAGACGCTCGCCGACTCCGGCGACAAGCTCAAGCGAGCCAAGGGACGCCGCGGGCTCGAGGTCGTCAGCAAGCTCCAACGCTCCGCTCGCGTCACCGTCACCATCGACGAGACCGAGGTCCCCGGCCAGGCCGTCGACCAGATGCTCGTCGAACGCGCCCGAGAGCTCCCCGCCGTCATCGCCACCGGCGACATCGCCCTCGTCCGCATCGCGGGATTCCGCGGCGTGCCCGCCGTCAATATCCACGAGCTCGCCTCCGCGATGCGCCCGAGCCTCACGCCCGGCGACCGGCTCAGCGTCCGCCTCGTCCGCAAGGGCGAGCAGGACGGCCAGGCCGTCGGCTACCTCGACGACGGAACCATGATCGTCGCCGAGGACGGCGAGACCCGCATCGGCGACAAGGTCGACCTCGACGTCCGCTCCAGCCTGCAGACCGCCGCCGGACGCATGGTCTTCGCCCAGCTCGTCCGAGACGACGACGACGGCGACGCGCACGCCGAGCCGCCCGCGCCGCCCGCGCCGCCGGGCGAAGAATCGCCCGCGCCCGAAGCCGAGACGCCGCAGCCCACGCCGCCAGAGCCCGTCGCGACCACGCCCGCACGCAGCCCGCGGCCGCCCGGACGCGCCAAGCCCCCGCGCGGACGCAACCCGAGGCGCTGAGTCAACCCTCCGCCTCTGCCACCACGACCTCGAGCGCCCGCAACAACTCCCGCCGCGCCGCCGCAGCGTGCGGGTTGTGCCGCTGGATCGCCTCGAACAGATCCGCCGAGTCCCCCAGCACGTTGTCGCGGATCTGCAGCAGCCGCCGGTACGCCAGCGTCCCCAGCTCGAGCTCGCCCAGCTCCAGCCGGCACAGCGCCCGACCCACCAGGTGCGTGACCACCTGCGCGTGCGCCATCTGACGGTCGTGCGCGTCAGGGTCAACCACCGGCGCCCGCAGACCGAGCGTCCCCTCCAGGAACCCGCGGAGTTCATCCAGATCGGCCCCGCCGATCCGCCCCGGGCATAGCGCCACCGTGTTCCCCGCCAGCCCCTTCTCGCGCACGGTCTGCGGCCCGAACAGCGGGTGCGTGCCCAGCGTCCGGACCGACCCGGGCAAGAGCGAGCCCATCAGCGCGAGCGGCTCCAGCTTCACCGAGCACACGTCGCACACCAGCGCCCCCGGCCGCAGCGACGGCGCAATCGCGCCCAGCACGCCCCCGAGGTGCTGCACGTTCACAGCCAGGACCACGGCGCCCGCGCCCGCGACCTCGTCCAGCGACCCGACCCGCGCCCCCCCGGCGTCCTCGATCGGCACGGCGTCGTGCACCAAGACCTCGGCGTGCGCCGAGAGCGTCCGCGCCAGCAGGCGCCCGAACGCGCCGTACCCGATGATGCCGACCGATCCAGGAATCACGCCGCGAGACTAGCGGGCTCGGATCAGCGGGTCATCGCCGCCAGGATCTCGTCATGCTCGAGCGGACGACCCAGCAGCCGCTGGCTCAGAGACTTCGCCGCCCGCACGACCCGCCCGTCGTCGCCGAACTCGACGTACGCGATCGCCCGCCCGCGGTCGAAATTGCCGATCAGGCGTACACCGCCCGAGGCGTGATAAGTCACCACCGGCCCGTGCACGCGACCGTCGACCACATTGGCGATCACCCGCACGCGGCCGTCCGTCCCGCCATGCTCCCCGAACTCCGCCACGATGCCCGTGATCGGGCGCCCCGAGACCGCGTCGCGGCACCGGCCGCCGCCCTGCACCACGCGGTGGCTCGGGATCGCCGACCCGGCGCCCTCGAGCAAGTCCGCGAGCCGCCAAGGCTCGATCACGTCGCCCGCCTCGACCGTCTGGGCCGCGTCCCGCTCGCTCTGCTTGTAGTAGTGGCGACCGACCGCCAGGCCGACCAGGATCAGGATCGCGAGGATGAACCGCATGGCTTGCTCCGCAGTCGGGCACCGCCGCGGGTCTCGTCCCGCGACCTCCCGGTGCCCGTTTCGGACGCTATCCGTCTCCGATCCGCCGTTGCTCCCACAGTACGGGATGAGAGCGTTTCAACCTCGAACTTTTCTCACGTGCTTTCTCTGCAAGCGTTTGTGCAAACGCTGCCGGGCCCCGCTCCCGGGTAGATCACAGATTCTTCAGGGCGTCGACCAGCGTGTCGATGTGCTCCTCCGTGTGCGCCGCCGACATCTGGATCCGCAGCCGCGCCTCACCCTCGGGCACCACCGGGTAGCCGAACCCGATCACGAACACGCCCATCTCGAGCAGGCGGTTGCTCATCCGGATCGCCTTCGCCGTGTCGCCCACGATGATCGGGCAGATCGCCGTCGGCGAGTCCAGCACCTCGAACCCCGCCGCCTTGATCTTCGACCGGGCCGAATCCACGTTGTCCCGCAGCCGCTGCACGCGCTCCGGCTCGTCCATCAGGATCTCGATCGCCCTGTTCGCGCTGCACGCGATCGTCGCCGGCAACGCGTTGCTGAACAGCGTCGGCCGACCCCGCTGCACCAGCAGCTCGATCCCCCGGCTGCTCCCCGCGACGAACCCCCCGGCGCCGCCGCCGAGCGCCTTGCCCAGCGTGCCGGTGAAGAAATCGACCTCGCCGATGTCGTTGCCCTGCGTCCCGCGCGGCCCGACCATCCCGAAGTGCTCGTGCGTGCCGCGACCCGACCGACCCATCACGCCGTGCCCGTGGCTGTCGTCCACGATCAGCATCGCGTCGAAGTCGTCGCACAGCGCCCGGAGCGTCGGCAGGTCGGCGATGTCGCCCTCCATCGAGAACACGCCGTCGGTCACCACCCAGATCTGACCCGTGACCTCGCTGTCGTCACGCAGCGCCTCGAGCTTCTCGCGCAGGCTCTCGACCGAGCCGTGCCTGTACACCGCCTTCTTCACGCCCTTCTTGATCACCGCTGCCAGCCGGATGCCGTCGATGATGCACGCGTGGTTCAGCTCGTCCGAAAGGATCGCGTCGCCCGCCTCGGCGAACGTCGGGTACAGCGCCTCGTTCGCCGTCCAGCAGCTCACGAACGTGTACGCCGCCTCCGTGCCCATGTACTGCGCGATCGTCTGCTCGAGCCGCTCGTGGCAGTCGAACGTCCCGCAGATGAAGCGCACCGAGGCCGTCCCCGCGCCGTACTTCCGCAGGCCCTCGATCCCCGCCTCGACCACGCGCGGGTCGTTCGCCAGGCCCAGGTAATTGTTCGAGCAGAAGCACAAGACCTCGCGCTCGCCGCCGTTCTCGTCGCGGAGACGGATCGACGCGTCCATCGGCCCGGTGATCGTCTGCAGCAGCTTCAGCTGCCCGCTCCGCTCGAGCATCCCAAGCGTGTCGTCGGTGCGGGCGTCGAAGCGTGTCACGGAAAGGCTGGTCATCGCGGTCTCTCGTCGGATCTGGGCCACCACAGCGAACGAACCCAGGATACCGCCGCCGCCGACCCCGACCGACCGACCACCACCACCGGCGCGCGAAACCGGACACGCCGCCACGCGAAACAACATGTTGCATCGGCGGCCTAGCATGCCGCCGATCACACGCACCCCCAGCGGAACACCGTCGTGCTGAAATGGATCTCCCGACTGCTGCGAGCCACCGTCGGACTGGTCGCGCTCGCCGCCGCCCTCGCCTTCTACTCGCTCCTCTTCGCCACGCGCCCGACCGCAGAACGCGTCGAGCCCACCACCGTCCCGCCCACCGTCCGCGTCATGCCCGCCGCCGAGCGACCCGTCGAACGCGTCTGGAGCGGCTACGGCACCGCCCGCGCCGTCCGGGCCTCCGAGATCGGGGTCGAGGTCGCCGGCCGGGTCATCGAACGCCCAGACAGCGTGCTCGCCGGACGACCCGTCGAACGCGGCGAGCTGCTCTACCGCCTCGACGACTCCGACTACACCCAACGCGCCGCCTCGCTCACCCAACAGGCCGTCGCCATCCGCGCCGAGATCAACGGCCTCGAGGTCGAACGCGAACGCCTCGGCGACCGCGTCGCGCTCGCCGAGAACGAGGTCGAGGTCGCCCGCAGAGACCTCGATCGCGCCCAGCAGAGCTTCGAACGCGGCGCCGCCAACGTCAGCGAGGTCGACCGCCGCGAGCAGACCCTCCGAAGCGCCGAACGCACCCTCACCTCGCTCCTCCAACAGCTCGAGCTCATCCCCTCCCGCGTCGCGTCCGCCGAGGCCCGCCTCGCGTCCCTCGACGCCGACCTCGCGATCGCCGAGCGCAACATCGAGCGCTCGTCGATCACCGCGCCCTTCGCCGGCGTGCTGCAATCCGTCGAGCTCGAGATCGGCGAGTGGGCCCGCGTCGGCGACGTCGCCGCGCGCGTCGTCGACCTCTCCAAGATCGAGATCCCCGTGCGCCTCCCCGCCTCCGCCGCCTCGGGCGTCTCCCGCGGCGACGCGGCGCTGCTCCGACCCGACGGGCCCGACGACCGCGCCTGGACCGGGCGCGTCGCACGCATCGCCCCCGAGACCGACGAGCGGACACGCACCGTCGGCGCCTTTGTCGAGGTCCGCCAGGACCCCGCCGCCGACCCCGGCTCGCTGCTCCGCCCGGGCCGGTTCCTCGCCGCCCAGGTCCGCTCCGACCTCGTCAGCACACGCCTGATCGTCCCGCGCCGCCTCGTCACCGACGAACGCGTGCTCGTCGCCGAACCCATCCGAGACGGAGACCCCGCCGCCGCACGCTTCGACCTCGAGGCCGTCGCCAGCGCCATGCGCGTCGCCGAGCGCGAGATCGCCGTCGAGCGCTACATCGAGGTCGTCTTCCCCGACCTCGACCCCATCGAGAATCAGTGGGCCGTCTGCTCCGATGAGGGCGTCTCCGCCACCCGCGCCCTGCGCGAGGGAGACCTGCTGCTGCTCTCCAACCTCGACCAGCTCCGCGTCGGCGACATCATCGCGCCCGCCGACTCCGCGCCGACCACCGCCAGCCTGCCGAGCGACGGCGGGGAGGGCTAGCACATGCAAGCACTCGCCGCATTCGGCGTCCGGCGACCGGTCGTCGCCAACCTGCTGATGTACGCGATCCTCGCGGCCGGGCTCATCTTCGGCCTCGGGCTCACCAAGGAGTTCCTCCCCGAAGTCCGGCCCAACCAGGTCATCGTCACCGCGCCCTTCCCTGGACAGAGCCCCGAGGAGATCGAGGAAGCGCTCGCGATCCGCATCGAGGACCGCCTCGCCGACCTCACCGACGTCGTCGAGATCGCCTCCACCGTCACCGAGGGCGCCGCCACCATCCGCGTCGAGTACCGCGACGGCGTCCCGATCGAGGCCGCCGTCGCCGAGGTCAAGCGCGAGGTCGACGCCCTCCAGGACCTGCCCGAAGAGGCCGACCGAATCGTCGTCGAGAAGCTCGAGCCCAACCTCCCAGCGGTCGTCCTCTCGCTCTACGGCGACGGCGACCAGCGCGAGATGAAGGAGGCCATCCGCGAGATCCGCGACGACCTCCGCTCGCTACCGGGCATGGGCGACGTCGTCGCCGACGGCGTCGTCACCGACGAGATCTCCGTCGAGGTCCGCCCCTCCGCGCTGCTCCGCCACAACCTCAGCCTCGCCGAGGTCGCCGGCCGCGTGAACGAGGCCATGCGCGAGCTCCCCGCCGGCAGCGTCCGCGCCCCCACCTCCAACACCGCGCTGCGCTCCGAGGGCATCGACGAACGCGCCGGCGCCGTCCGCGAGATCGTCGTCCGCGCCGCCGGCGAGGGCCAGGCCCTCCGCCTCGAGGACGTCGCCGAGGTCAAGGACAGCTTCGCCGACGTCCCCCTCATCAGCCGCCTCAACGGCGTCCCCGGCGTCAACCTCACCGTCTTCCGCAAGGGCGACGAGGACGTCGTCGAGCTCGCCGAGATGGCCAAGGCCTACGTCGCGGGACGCAAGGGCCAATCCTTCGCGCCCGGCATGAGCGACCGGCTCATGCTCGCGCTGCGGCCGCCCGGCTCGACCGATCCGGTCTCGAACGTCCACGAGGCATACCTGCTCGGCGCCTCCAAGGCCGGCCGATCGCTGCCCGGCGAGCTCGACATCACCACCGACCTCGCCAAGTTCGTCGTCGGGCGTCTCGACCTGCTCACACGCAACGCCTTCTTCGGCGGCATCCTCGTCTTCGCCACCCTCGTGCTGCTGCTCAACTGGCGCGTCAGCTTCTGGGTCGCCGCCGGCCTGGTCATCTCCCTCGCCGGCACGCTCGTCATGATGCGCATGACCGGGCTCACGCTGAACCTGCTCACGATGTTCGGCCTCATCGTCGTCCTCGGCATCCTCGTCGACGACGCCATCGTCGTCGCCGAGAACATCACCGCCCGGCACGAGAAGGGCGAGCCCGCGCTCGTCGCCGCCGTCCGAGGCACCAAACAGGTCGGCTGGCCCGTCGTCGCCACCGTGCTCACCACCATCTGCGCCTTCGCCCCGCTCGGCATGGTCGGCGGCGACTTCGGAGACATCCTCAGCACGCTCCCGCTCGTCGTCGCCTGCGCGCTGCTCGTCTCGCTCATCGAATCGCTCTTCATCCTGCCCAGCCACATGGGCCACAGCCTCAAGCACGCCGACCACGCCGTACGCGAGCACCGCGAGGGCCTGCTCAGCCGCATCGACCACCGCCTCGACCGCGCACGCACCTGGTTCTTCGACAGCCTCGTCACCCCCGCCTACACCGCCACCCTCAAGCGCGCCATCAACGCCCCCTACACCACCACCGCCATCGCCCTCGCCGCCGTCATCGCCGTCACCGGCCTCGCCGCCGGCAAGCGCGTCGAGTTCATCTTCTTCGAGACCAACGACGCCGAGACCGTCCAGATCGACCTGCAGATGCCGATCGGCACGCCCCTCAGCCAGACCGACACCTACGCCAGACGCATCGAGGCCGCCCTCGACGAGCAGCCCGAGATCTCCAATTACTTCACCACCGTCGGCTCGATCGGCTCGATCGACGGCACCGCCCCCACCTCCAGCGCGACACACCTCGCCCAGATGATCCTCGAGCTCGTCCCGGTCGAGAACCGAGACCAGTCCAGCGAGCAGGTCATCAACTCGATCCGCCGCGATCTCGGCGACTTCGCCGGCATCAAGAGCCTCCGCATGCAGGGCGTCGCCGGCGGGCCCGGCGGCCCCGCCATCAGCCTCACCGTCAGCGGCGAACGCGCCGAAGAGCTCGAGGCCGTCTCGCGCGAGATCATGGACGCGCTCGCCGGCTTCCGGGGCGTCGTCGACATCTCCAGCGACAGCGAGGCCGGCCAGCGCGAGCTCCGCTTCCGGCTCCGCGACGGCGCCAGCGAGCTCGGCTTCACCCGCACCAGCCTCGGGCAGCAGCTCCAGGCCTTCAGCTTCGGCATCGAGGCCTTCACGTTCGCCGGCGAGCGCGAGAACGTCGACGTCCGCGTCATGCTCCCAGAGCGCGAACGACGCAGCCTCGCCGCGCTGGAACGCCAGTTCGTCTTCACACCCGACGGCACACCCGTCCCCCTCGCCGAGGTCGCCGAGATCGAGGAGACCACCGGCTACTCCACCATCCGACGCTTCGATCGCGAGCGCTCGATCAACGTCACCGCCGACGTCGACCGAGGCACCGGCGCCAACCCAGAGGAGGTCGCCGCCGGCGTCCGACCGGCCATCCAGGAGATCCTCGCCCGCTACCCCGGCGTCACCGTCCTCGAACGCGGACGCCAGGAAGACTTCTCCGACGCCATGAGCAGCCTGCCGCTCGGCTTCCTCGCCGCCGCCGGCCTCATCTACGTCATCCTCGCCTGGCTCTTCGGCAGCTACACCCAGCCGCTCGTCGTCATGTCCGCGATCCCCTTCGCGGTCGTCGGCGTCATCCTCGGCCACCTCATCGTCGGCATCGTCACCACCGGCCAGCCCTACGCCATGACCTTCCTCAGCCTCATCGGCTTCGTCGCGCTCGCCGGCATCGTCGTCAACGACTCGCTCATCTTCATGGAGTTCTACAACCACCTCCGACGCGAGGGCATGTCCGTCCGCGAGGCCGCCATGGGCGCCGGCCGCGCCCGCGTCCGCGCCATCCTCCTCACCACCATCACGACCGTCTTCGGCCTGCTCCCGCTCATGCTCGAGCAGAGCTTCCAGGCCCGCTTCCTGATCCCGATGGCGATCACCGTCGCCTTCGGGCTCATCAGCGCCACCGGCATCATCCTGATCGTCCTGCCGTGCCTGCTGGTCATGACCAGCCAGTGGGGCATCGCGCTGCGCTCGGCCTGGGCCGGCACCATGCAGGAAGAGCACGCCCCCACCGACCCCGACGCGCCCCTCGCCGCGCTCGACGCCGCCGAGTAAGCCAGGCGTTCAACGAATCTGAACCGTCGTACGACACATGCAGATGCCGACTCTCAGACTCTTCGCCACCGCCCGCTGGTGGACCGACCGACCGCTCGGCGCGAGCTACACCATGTGCGTCGTCTCCATCCTCGCGTGTGCTATCCTTCTCTGGTACGACGAGTGGTTCAGAGCGAGAATCGGCGCTGACGGGATCCTGCTGGCGCCCATCGCCTTCTCATTGACCACCTTCTCGCTCTTCATCGCGGGGAGCAGGGCGACGATGCGCCGACGGCGGCTCGGCGCCAGATCGCCCCACGCGCGCTGCTACCGATGCGGATACGAGATCGGCCTCGGTGGCGAAGACAAGCCATGCCCCGAATGCGGCGCCGAGGGCGGCGAGATGCGCGAACAAGTCTGGCTGTACCTCGCGGGCGAACTCAAGGGCCCGATGCCCAAGACCGCCATCGATCGCAGACCCTGAATCACGGAGCCCGCGGCCTCCCCGCCGCGGGTTCTCTTTGACGTGGCCGATGAACACGAGCCAACGCGCGTCTCACCGCGCGTCGATCTCGATGTCCACGCGGTCCGCGAACCGGCCGCGACGCACGTCCAGCGTCACCAGCTTCTTCCCACGCGCCAGCGCACGCTCGATCCGCTCCACCACCACGTCGCTCGCCTCCAGGCCCGCGTCCTCCGCGGGGCTGCCCGGCTCGACGTACTCGATCAGCTCCGCGTCGGACCGCGCCGAGACACGAACGATCCGCTTCTCCCGGTCGCTCAGCGGACGCAGCACCACGCCCAGCTCCAGGTGCGCGATCGCCTCGCCGCCCGTCGCCTCACGCACGCGCTCCGCGCGATCCAGCAGCCGCACGTCCCGAAGCTGGCCGGTCACGATCTGCGTCTCGATCACACGCCCGGCCCGGTAGATCTCGACCTCCGCCGGCTCCCCCGGCGGGATCAGCGAGATCAGGTTCCGCGCCCGGTTGATCGCCTCGTCGCCCACGCCCTCGACGTCACGCCCCGCCACCCGGAGCAGCACGTCCTCGTTCAGCAGCCCCGAGCTCGCCGCCGGCCCGCCCGCCAGGATGTTCCCGATCACCACGCCCAGCCCCGGACCCCCGGGCACACGCCGCGATTCCGACGGCGTCAGCGCCCGCAGACCCACGCCCAGCGCGCCGCGCTCGACCACGCCCCCGTCCAGCAGACGCTCGACCACAGCCAGCGCCAGGTTCGAGGGGATCGCGAAGCCGATCCCGACCGAGCCGCCCGTCCGGCTCGCGATCGCCGTGTTGATCCCGACGATCCGACCCTCGAGGTCCACCAGCGGGCCGCCCGAGTTGCCCGGGTTGATCGAGGCGTCGGTCTGGATGAACTCCTGGTACAGCGACGACCCGCCCTCGCCCAGGCCGCCGCGCCCCTTCGCGCTGACGATCCCCGCCGTCACCGTGCTCGAGAACCCGAATGGGCTGCCCACCGCGATCACCCACTCGCCGACCTCGACCTCGTCCGAGTCCGCGAACGGCGCCGCCTCCAGCTCGTCCGCCTCGATCGTCAGCAGCGCGATGTCCGTCTGCGGGTCGCGACCGATCAGCGTCGCCGCCACCTCGCGACCGTCGTAGAGCCCCACCAGGTACTGGTTCCCGTCCGCGACCACGTGGTCGTTGGTCAAGACCAGCCCCGCGTCGTTGATGATCACGCCCGAGCCCAGCCCCGCAGGACGCGGCTCGAACGAGCTCGCCATCCCCCGGCGCGTCGACCGCGTCGCGTAGGCGTTGATCTTGACGACCGACTTCTCGACCTGGCCCGCGGCGTACTGGAACGCCCGCGACAGGTTCCGCGCGAACTCCACGTCTGCGCGGATCTCCGCCGGCATCTCGCTCTGGCCGACCGCCGGGCCGGCCGCGAAGCTCGCCGCCAAGGCCACGGACAAGCCCGGGATCACGCCGATCGATCGCATAGCCATAAGCGGACGGCCTCCATCTTCACGAACCGAGTCGCCGAGCCTCATCGGCCGCAGCACGCCACTCAGCGTCCGTATTCGGCCCAGGACGAGCTGGTTTCAGTCACCCGCACCGATTCGAGCCGAAGACCGGCCGGGAACCCGAACGAAACCCCGTCGAGATCCGTGTACCGCTCCCCCGAACCCAGGCTGCGTTCCACATGCTCGAAGATCAGCCGAGCCAGCACCTCGGTCGTCGGATCCTCGCCGACGACCTCCACGAGCCGGCCGCCGGCGGGACCCTCGCGGAGCCGTACGAGCTCCGGATCCTCCGAGTTCACCACCAGCGCATGGTCGAACCGGTCCACGAACGCACCCACCGCGAGCTTCACCGCCTTGAAGTCGCACACCATGTCGTTCTCGTCCAGCACCTCCGACGAGATCACGACATCGACCCGGCGCGAGTGCCCGTGCGGATACCGGCACCGGCCCGGGTGCTTGCTCAGCATGTGCCCGCTCTCGACCTCGAAGCTCTTGCAGACGGTGTAGCGCATGGCCAACGCTATCCAGAATCAGGTCCCGCGGGTGTCCCCGAACAGCTCGATGTGCAGACGGTGCCCGTACCGCCAGCCGCGCTCCCGGCACAGCCCGACCACCCAGGCCACCGACGCCGGCTCCGGCACCGCCGTGCCCTCGGGCATCAGGAACACCTCCTCCGGCGCCAGCCCGGCCGCGACGACCTCGGGCAACGCCAGGACCCCCTCGATCTCGGCCAGATCCGCCTCACCCGTCACCACGAACTTCACCTGCCGCGATCGCCCCGACTCCCCGCCGCGCCGAAGAAGGCCCCCGAGCGCCCCCGCGTCCAGCCGCCGCCGATCGTGACGCCCCGCCCACGCCCCGCCCGGATCGCGCGGATCACCCAACGGCGTCGAGTTCGACAGTTTCGGGCTCACGCTCATCAGGTCGAACTCGACCTCCGGCCGGTCCACCGTCCCCGCCGTCTCGATCGTCACGTGCATCCCGCCGGCGCGCAGCCCCGACGCGATCGCCGCCAGCTCCGGGAAGATCATCGGCTCGCCGCCCGTCAGCACCGCGTGCCGAACCCCGCTCGCCAGCCCCTCCCCGATCAGCCCATCGACCGACCGCCGCTCGCCCTCAGGCGACCAGCTCGCGTACGGCGTGTCGCACCACCGGCACCGCAGATTGCAGCCGCTCAACCGCAGGAACCACGAGGGCGTCCCCGCCAGAGCGCCCTCGCCCTGAAGACTGCAGAAGGTCTCGCTGACGAGCACCCTCGGATCGGCCTGCGGCAGCGGCTGCGACACGACCCATCCTTGGCATCCCGCCCGAGCCCGGTTGCAGGTGGCCCGCCCGCCCGGAAGCGCTCGCATGGCCGCCGCGACGCGCTTCCGGACAATCCAAACACCCGCGCCCCTTGCGTCCCGCCGATCCGCGCGCACGTTCTCGGTCGGCAAAGGGGAGCAACACCGATGAAGACCGGCATCACCGCCGCGGCCGCCGCCGCGTGCATGTCCTGCGCGAACGCCCAGACCATCCAGCTCGCCGCGGCACGCTTCGCCGTCTCGAGCCAATCCATGACCAACATCGATCTCGAGCTCGTCTCGGCGATCGACCCAGTCTCAAGCATCACCGTCACCGTCTTCTCCGACTGGGACGGCGGCTCGACGCCCCAATCGCTCTCGGGCGTCCTCGGCTCCGCCACGATCAGCGACCCGACCCGCGAGGCCACCCGATCCCTCGGATTCGATGAGACCATCGACCTCAGCGGCCTCGACGAGTTTTTCGTCCTCATCGAGCTCGAGACCGCCGCGTCGCTCCGCACGGACACACCATTCGAGCCCGGCCGCGTCGTCCTCTCAGGGGGCGAACTCGGCGACGGCCCGACGCTCTTCCGCACCTTCCAGGCGCCCTCGCCAGGATCGATGGCGACCATCGCCCTCGGCGGTCTCCTCGCGATGCGCCGCGGGCGCCGGGGCCGGAACGAGCGCGGCTACAGCCCGGACTCAGCTCAGATCGAGGCCGGCGCGTAGCGCGTCGGATCGGGCACGCCCGCCGCGTCGAACCCCGCCCGACGGATCAGGCAGGAGTCGCAACGCCCGCACGCGAGCCCACCGGCCGCACCATCGGCGGGGTCGTAGCACGAACTCGTCAACGCGTAATCGACCCCGAGCGCCGTGCCGCGCCCGATGATCTCCGCCTTGGTCAGCTCGGCCAGCGGCGTGCGAACGCGGAAGTGCCCGCCGCCCGAGCCGGATCCCGACCCGGCACTCGATTCGACCCCCGCCTTCGTCGCCAGGTTCAGCGTCCGCTCGAAGCTCTCGATGAACTCCGGCCGGCAATCCGGATAGCCGGAGTAGTCGATCGCGTTCACGCCGATCCAGATCTCGCACGCGCCGACCGTCTCCGCGTACCCCGCCGCGATCGACAGAAAGACCAGATTCCGGGCCGGCACGTACGTCACCGGGATGCCGCCCTCGATCTCATCCTGACCGCGGTCCTTCGGCACCTCGACGTCCCCGGTCAGCGCCGACCCGGTGTACAGCGACAGGTCGAGCCCGAGCACCCGGTGGCTCGCCGCGCCGACCTGCCCGGCCACACGCCCCGCCGCCCGCAGCTCCACCCGGTGCCGCTGCCCGTAGTCGAACGTCAACGTATGACAGCGCCGGCCCTCGGCCCGCGCGATCGCCAGCACCGTCGCGCTATCCAAGCCGCCCGAAACCAGCACAACCGCGTCCACGCGGGCATGCTATCTCGCCGCGACGGCAACGCCCGCGCAAACCCACTCCGCGCTCAGCCCGGAAGGTCACGGCCCAGGATCCCGTCTGGCGTGTTGTGGAACGCCACCGTCGAGGTCGAGGGATTGCTGTTCAGGCCGTTCGCGACCGGGCCGGTCACCTCCGCGTCGAGCACGGTGGGTCTGTTGAGATAGCCCGTGCCCTCGGGGGTCTTCCCGTCGGCTTGGGGGACTCTCGATGGGGCTCCGGAACGGATCGTTCCTGGATCACGCGGGGCGGGGACCCGATCGAAAAAAGGAGTCATGAAAGAACAAAGATAACATATCAGCTATAGATTCCTAAGTCCTTTGGCACGGATCGACGGCGCACGCACGACACGAACCGATCGATCAGAAACAGACCGCAGAGCTAAGGCCAAGACCCCCCCAGCGAGGGCAGCCGCCCCGACTACGCCGCGTCACGCGCCCCGCCGACCCGACCCAGCCAGCTGCGAAGCGCCCCGTGGAAGCCGGCCCGATCGATCGGCTTGCTCATGAACGCGTCGCAGCCCGCGTCCAGACACCGCCGACGCTCGTCCTCGAGCGAGTGCGCCGTCAGCGCCATGATCGGCGCCCCGAACCCCGCCCGACGCAGCTCACGAGCCGCCCCGTACCCGTCCAGCACCGGCATCTGCATGTCCAGCACCACAAGGTCGAACGCCTCGCCCGTCCCCATCGCGCCGATCGCCGCGCTCACCGCCTCGCGCCCGTTCTCGACCGCCACCACGCTCAGCCCGAACCGGCCCAGCAGGTGCGAGATCAACTGACGGTTCGGCTCGAAGTCCTCCGCAAGCAGCACGCGACCCGACAACGGCTCCAACGCCGGCGCCGCCTCCGCCTCCCGGGTCTCCGGCGAGCCGTTCACGAGCTCCGCCTCGACCGGAGACGGCACCCGCAGCGTGAACGTCGAGCCGACCCCCAGCTCGCTCTCCACCAGCAGCTCGCCGCCGATCAGCCCCGACAGCCGCTTCGAGATCGCCAGACCGAGCCCCGTCCCGCCGAACCGACGCGAGATCGAGCTGTCCGCCTGCACGAACGCGTCGAACACGTCGCGGACCTGCTCGCTCGACATCCCGATGCCCGTGTCGCGCACGACGAACTCGACCCACCCGTCCGACGAGCGCCGGATGTCGAACGACACCGTCCCGATCTCGGTGAACTTCATCGCGTTGCTCAGCAGATTGATCAGGATCTGACGCACGCGCAACGAATCGGTCTCGATGTACTCCGGCAGCGGCCACTCGAAGCTCGAGACGAACTCCACCGCCGGGCTCCGCGGCGTCGACGCCGTCATCGAGATGATCTCCGCGCCCAACTGATGCAGCTTCGTCACCCGCCGCTCGATCACCATCTCGCCCTGCTCGAGCTTCGCGAAGTCCAGGATGTCGTTGATCAGCCCCAGAAGATGCCGCGCGTTCCGCGCGACCAGCATCTCGCGCTCGGCCCGACCCGCGGCGTCCAGCTCATCCATCCGGAGGCTGTCGATCCCGCCGATCACCGCCGTCAGCGGCGTCCGCAGCTCGTGGCTCATCGTCGTCAGGAACCGCTCCTTCGCGAGCCCGCCCTCGACCGCTCGCGCCTCCGCCCGGACCAGCTCGGCGTACTGACGCCGCAGACGACGCACCAGCGGCTCGAAGATGATCAGCACCTCGAGCCCGAGCAGCAAGATCGTGCCGAAGAACAGCAGCTTGTCGACCAGCGCCACGCCCCCGAGCGCCCGCTGCGACTCCCGCTCGAGCCCGTTCACCGCCGCGTTCATGTTCGGCAGGAACGCCGCCGTCGAAGCGAGCACGCCGTCCACCGGCGCCGCGCCCGACGGCGCCTCGGCCCACAGCAGGAACGCCTCCACCGACGCGATCAGCCGGTCCAGATCCTCGCCAACAACCGCGAGCATCTCCCGGACCACCGGGTCATCGCTCGGCCGGACACCCAGCTCGGCGTCGCCCAGCGTCAGCGCCAGATGGACTTCTTGCAGTTCAGCCAGCTCCCCGCGGATCTGCGCCAGCTCGCTCTCGACGACCTCCGCGTCCCGGATCTCGATCGCCCGCGCCGCCTGCAGCACGTCCCGACCGAGCTTCTGGCTCAGCATCCGCTGCCGCCCGGCGATGTTGATCACCCGCGCGTCGTCGCCGAGTTCGTGCAGGAACCGCTCGATCTGCCAGTGGCTCGCGCCAACCGTCGCCACGATCCCAAGCAGTGCAGCCACGTACCAGAGCCGCACCCAGCGCAGCGGACGACTCGCGCCCACCACCGACCCGGATTCGCCCCGTCCCTGGTCCATCGCGCTTGTCCCGGAGCACCGCGCCATAAGGGAGCGCCCCGCTCGCGAGATCGACCCGATCCGAGCGCAAATCGAGATTCCCTAGGGATTTACCCCGGCTTCCTGAGCGTGCAGGCGTGAAAACCACGCCCCTCTTCGCGGAACTTCCGCTCGAAATTCGTGCCCACAAGCTCCGATTCGCCCGCCGAATCCGGAGGCTCGAACGCCAGCCGCTCGAACGCCAACGCACCCAGACCCACGTCCACACCCAGCCCGGCCGCCTCCGCCAACCCCGCCGTCCCGCCCGCCGTCGTCCATCGCTCGAAGTGGCGCTCGTCCCACGCCCACAGCTCGTCGTGGTCCGTCACCACCCGGAGCTCACCACCCGGTTCGAGTGCCTTCCAGACGTCGGCCAGGAAACGATGCTGCACCACCCTCTTCTTGTGGTGCTTCGCCTTCGGCCAAGGATCAGAGAAGTACAGATGCACCACCCGGATCACGCCCGCCGGGCACCGCCAGTGCAGGAACTCCGTCGCGTCACCGTGCCAGAGTCGCACGTTCGCCAGCTCCCCCGACTCCCGCCGCCGCCGAACCCGGTCCGCGGCGTACCGGTAGAACTCCCCGGCCCATTCGACCCCGAGGAAGTTCGTGCCGGACTGGCGACCCGCCTGCTGGACCAGATACGTCCCCTTGCCGGACCCGATCTCCAGCTCGAACGGGCGTGAGGGGTCGGGGAACCACCCGCGCGGATCGACCAGACCCGCCGCGCGATCGGTGAGCGCCGCGTCGGGCAGCGCCGGGAGCTCCTGTGGTGTGACACCGACCACGCCCGGTGCGTCGTCGAGCGGCTTCCCGTGTCCCAATCCGAACGACATCGCGCCGACTCTAGCTGCGAACACCGAGGAAACGGCAAACCAACCGGGCCACCCGACGTAGGGATAGAGGGCGGGTGCACACCATTGACTTGCGGACGCTGTCGTGCACACTGCCCGATAGAGATCAGCCGATCGGGACGCCGAACGATGGACCGTCCGGCGCGATCGTGCGAGCCGATGTGGGGGCTCGGAGAGGCCCCGGAAAGGAACCGCGATGAACGCGGACCTCAACGGCGGGAGCGGGAGCGACAACCTCTCTGGCGATCTGCTCGGCCTCATCGAGTCCAACCTCGACCGCCAGCGCTTCAAGGACCACCACTGGACAGGCACGTTCTGGGAGTACCTGGAGCTGTGCGACCAGAACCCGGCCGTCCTCCGCAACGCGTACCAACGCGCGTTCGAGGCCATCCTCAGCCACGGCTGGGAGAAGTACAAGCTATTCAAGCGCGACAGCACGCGCTACCACTTCTTCTCCGACCCCTTCGACGACGGCGCCGACGGCATCTTCGGCCTCGACTTCGCCCTGATGTCCCTCGTCGACTTCTTCCGCTCCGCCGCCGAGGGCTATGGCACCGACAAGCGCATCCTCCTCCTCCACGGCCCGGTCGGCTCCAGCAAGTCCACCATCGCCCGCCTGCTCAAGAAGGGCATGGAGGCCTACACCCGCACCGCCGACGGCGCGCTGTACAGCTTCTCCTGGCTCCTCGACGAGCACTGCGAGGTCTCCCCCTCCACCGCCGGCGAGGCCGAGGCGGCGCGGACCCACGAGTTCGCGAGCCCCATGCACGAGGAGCCCATGCTGCTCGTGCCGCGCGAAGCCCGCGAGGCCCTGCTCGCGCGCTTCAACGAGAAGTACCAGCCCGAGCACCACAACGGCCGCCTCAAGGTCTACGGCGAGCCCGACCCGTTCAGCCGCAAGATCCACGAGGACCTCATGCGGTTCTATGACGGTGACTGGCAGAAGGTCATGAACCACGTCCGCGTCCGGCGCATCGTCCTCAGCGAGAAGGACCGCGTCGGCATCGGCACCTTCCAGCCCAAGGACGAGAAGAACCAGGACTCCACCGAGCTCACCGGCGACATCAACTACCGCAAGATCGCCCAGTACGGCTCCGACTCCGACCCCCGCGCCTTCAACTTCGACGGCGAGCTCAACATCGCCAACCGCGGCGTCTGCGAGTTCATCGAGGTCCTCAAGCTCGACGTCGCCTTCCTCTACGACCTCCTCGGCGCCAGCCAGGAGCACACCATCAAGCCCAAGAAGTTCGCGCAGACCTACATCGACGAGGTCATCATCGGGCACACCAACGAGCCCGAGTACAAGCGCCTCCAGTCCAACGAGATGATGGAGGCCTTCCGCGACCGCACCATCAAGATCGACATCCCCTACAACATCCGCCTCGACGACGAGATCCGCATCTACCAGAAGGACTTCGGCCCCGCCCGCGTCCGCAACGTCCACATCGCCCCGCACACCCTCGAGGTCGCCGCGATGTGGGCCGTGCTCACACGCCTCGAAGAGCCCAAGAAGGCCGGGCTCACGCTCCTCCAGAAGATGAAGCTCTACAACGGCAAGTCGATCCCCGGCTACACCGAGGACTCGATCCGAGAGCTCAAGGAGGAGGCCCCGCGCGAGGGCATGAACGGCATCAGCCCCCGCTACGTCCAGGACAAGATCTCCAACGCCCTCGTCAGCCCCCAGGCCATCGAGGAGCGCACCGTCAACCCCTTCATGGTCATCAACGAGCTCGAGAACGGTCTCAGCCACCACTCGCTCATCAACGACGCCGAGACCAAGAAGATCTACCGCGAGATGCTCGCCGTCGTCAAAGAGGAGTACGAGGACATCATCAAGGGCGAGGTCCAGCGCGCGATCTCCGCCGACGAGGAGGCGATCAAGCGCCTCTGCGCCAACTACATCGAGAGCGTCCGCGCCTACACCCAGAAGGAGCGTGTCCGCAACAAGTACACCGGCCGCGACGAGGAACCGGACGAGCGCCTGATGCGCGCGATCGAGGAGAAGATCGACATCCCCGAGAGCCGCAAGGACGACTTCCGCCAGGAGATCATGAACTACATCGGTGCGCTGGCGCTCGACAACAAGAAGTTCGAGTACAACACCAACGCCAGGCTCTACAAGGCACTCGAGCTCAAGCTCTTCGAGGACAGCCGCGACACCATCAAGCTCAAGAACCTCGTCAGCTCCGTCGTCGACGACGAGACCCAACAGAAGATCGACGTCGTCAAGCAGCGACTGATCAAGCAGTTCGGCTACAACGACGTCTCCGCCACCGACGTGCTCAACTACGTCGCCTCCATCTTCGCCAGGGGCGACAGCAAGTCCGCCGACTGACCCGCCCGGGCGACGCTCGGCCGGAGACAGACGCACGACGGCTCGCACGAGCGAGCGGGCCCGTCTCACGCCCGGAGGGCGTGACAGGGACATGCCCCGCCTCCCTCTCCCGCCGGGAGAGGGCCGGGGTGAGGGCTCCCACACCTTCCTCCCCCTCTCCTGATCCCTGATGCCTAATGCCCGATGCCTGATGCCCGATCCCTGATGCCTGCGACCGGTGCCCGCCCCCATCGCCCATGGCCCACGGCCCACGGCCCATCGCCCATTGCCCATTGCCCACTGCCCACTGCCCACTGCCCACTGCTCACTGCCCCCTTCCTCTACCCTCCCCCCATGACCGCCCCCAACGACTTCGACCTGCTCACGCAGACGCTCGACGCCGTCTGCCTCGGCCCCTTCGCCCAGGCCCGCGACACCACGCACCGGCTCTGCGAACTCTGCCGCGACGCCGGCGACACCGAGGACCACGACGCCCGCCGCGCCGCCGCCGGGCTGCTCCGAGAGGCCCCCCTCGACGACCTTCTCGGCGTCATCCGCTACGCCACCGCCCGCTTCCACCTGCTCAACAAGGCCGAGCAGCTCTCCATCGCGCACATCAACCGCGAACGCGAGCGCGGCGCCACGACCGACCAGCCCCGCGACGAGTCGCTGATCGACGCCGTCAAGAGCCTCGCCGAGCAGGGCGTCGACCACGACACCCTCGACCGCCTGCTCACCGAGATCGACGTCATGCCGACGTTCACGGCCCACCCGACCGAGACCCGGCGCCGCACGATCCTCTACAAGCAGCGCGAGATCGCCGGGGCCATGCAGGCCCTCCGCCAGACCGACCCGACACCCGGCGAACGCCGGCGCCTCGAGTGCGAGCTCCGGCGCGTCATCGGCACGCTGCTGCTGACCGACGCCGTCCGCTCCCGCCGCCTCGAGGTCCTCGACGAGGTCCGCAACGGCCTGTTCTTCCTCACCGGCACGGTCTGGCAGGGCGTCCCGCGCCTCGCCCAGCAGCTCGACGACGCCATCGCCGCCGTCTACGGCAAGGGCCGCCCGCCCAAGATGGCGCCGCTGCGGTACCGCACCTGGATCGCCGGCGACCGCGACGGCAACCCCAAGGTCACCGCCGAGGTCACCGAGCAGGCCCTCGCCATGCTCCGCGGCGCGGCGATCGAGCGCTTCGCCGCCGACCTGATCGACCTGCGGCACGAGCTCAGCGTCTCCGCCCGGCGCGCCCAGATCCCCGCCGAGTTCGTCCGCGCCGTCGAGGCCGAGGGCACCGGGTTCATCGACGACGAGAGCTTCATCGAGCACGCGACCTACGAGCCGATCCGCGTCCGCGTCATGCAGATCCACGGCCGGCTGCTGCACTGCGCCGAGTACGACGCGGGCGACTTCCTGCGCGACCTCGACCAGATCGACGCCGTCCTGCGAACCATCGGCCTCGACGAGGTCGCCGACCGCGGCGGGCTCGCCGCGCTGCGCCTCCGCGTGATGGCCTTCGGCCTGCACCTCGCGACGCTCGACATCCGCCAGCACTCGCGCGTCCACGAGGCCGCGGTCGACGAGCTGCTCCGCCTCGCCGGCGTCCGCAGCGACTACGCGTCGCTCGGCGAGGCCGCGCGCGTCGAGACCCTCTCGCTCGAGCTCGCCAGCCCGCGCCCGCTGGTCTCCGCCGACACGCCGCTGAGCGAGCAGACCACCGAGGCCCTCGAGGTCCTGCGCGTCGTCCGCGACGCCGTGCGGCGCGAGGCCGAGTCGGTCGAGAGCTACATCGTCAGCATGACCGACTCGGTCAGCGACATGCTCGAGGTGCTGATCCTCATGAAGCAGGCCGGGCTGTTCCGCCTGCGCCCCGACGGCACCGCCGAGAGCGACCTCGACGTCGTCCCCCTCTTCGAGACCATCGACGACCTCGAGCGCGCCCCCACGCTGCTCGACCAGATGTTCACCAACCCGGCCTACCGCCGCCAGCTCGAGGCCCGCACCGAACGCCACGGATCCCACTTTCAGGAGATCATGCTCGGCTACTCCGACTCAAACAAGGACGGCGGCTTCCTCATGGCCAACGCCGCGCTCTACGAGGCCCAGCGCGCCGTCGCCAACACCTGCGACCGGCACCGGATCACCTTCCGGCTCTTCCACGGGCGCGGCGGCACCATCGGGCGGGGCGGCGGGCGCGCCAACCGGGCGATCATGTCCGCGCCGCCCGAGTCCAACAACGGCAAGATCCGCTTCACCGAGCAGGGCGAGGTCATCTCCTTCCGCTACGCCATGCCCGAGATCGCCCGCCGGCACCTCGAGCAGATCATGCACGCCGTCATGGTCTCCAAGCGCCGCGAGACGGTCCCCGGCGTGACCACCGAGGGCGAGAAGCTGCTAAAGCGTCTCGGCAAGCTCGCGATGCAGAGCTACCGGAGCCTCATCGACGACCCAGACTTCTGGCCCTGGTTCGTCCGCGCCACGCCCGTCACGCACATCGGCGGCCTGCCCATCGCCAGCCGCCCGGTCTCCCGCGGCGGCGGCCAGCTCGAGTTCGCCGGCATCCGCGCGATCCCCTGGCAGTTCAGCTGGATCCAGACCCGCTACCTCGTCCCGAGCTGGTACGGCTTCGGCGCCGCCGCCTCGTCCCTGACCGCCGGCGAGACCGACGCGCTGCGCGAGGCCTACCGCGGCTGGCCCGCGATGACCGCGATCGTCGACAACGCCCAGCAAGAGATGGCCCGCGCCCGCCTGCCGATCGCCGCCCGCTACGGCCGCCCGGCGCCCAAGGGCGACGCCTTCCACGACCGGATCGCGTCCGAGTTCGCCGCCGCGCGCGGCGCGGTCCTCGCGATCACCGACCAGGCCGAGCTGCTCGACAACGTCCCGGTCATCCAGGCCGCGATCGGCAAGCGCAACCCCTGGACCGACGTCCTGAACCTCGTCCAGATCGAGCTGCTCGACCGCTTCGAGCACGCCGAGACCGACGCCGACCGCGAGGGGCTCACGCCCGCGATCCTCGCGAGCCTCAACGCCCTCGCCGCCGCGATGCAGTCGACCGGCTAACGTCCGCCGATGCCCCAGCCCCACGCCGACCCCGACGCCACGCCCCCGCCGACCGAGTTCACCCACCGCCTCCGCGTCCGCTACGCCGAGTGCGATCCGTTCAAGGTCGCGCACCACTCCAGCTACGTCGCCTGGCTCGAAGAAGCGCGCACCGAGATGCTCAGGCCCTGCGGCGTCAGCTACGCCGAGCTCGAGACCCGCGGCGTCTACCTGGTCATCACCAAGCTCGAGCTCAAGTACCGGCGCCCCATCCGATACGACGACGTGCTCGACATCTTCGTGAGCGCCTCGGCCGCCGGCACGGTCCGCCTGCGCCACCAGTACGAGCTGCGCCTCATCGAACGCTTCGGGCGGGACCCCGACCGGGCCGACCCCGCCGTGCCCGCCGACGGCGTCTGCGCGATCGCGACGACCGAACTCGCCTGCGTCAACGCCGACGGACGCCCGCAGCCCATGCCCGCGTGGCTTGTGGGCGCTTGACCCCACCCGGCCCGCAGACACAGCACGCGCCGCGGCTCTATCTAACTTATTTCCCCGCAGCACGATGCGGCGACAGCGCGGAGCTCGGCGCACAGTTTGTCCACACGCGCACCGCGGAACACGCCGAAACCGGCCCCGATTGCGGGTATTTTGGTCGGTTTTCTGAAACCGCTTGCACCGCGCCGATCTCACTTTCGCTACGTTAGTTTGATCATGACATCCTCGGCCTAGGCGCGGGGCCCGCCGGAGCGCGGACAGCTGTCGCAGCGCGGCTGTGTTTGGAAACGCGGATTCGTGTGGGCGGTCGTTGCGCGCGTTCAGCCGAGCGAACGAGGAGGACTTGGCATGCAGAAGCAGGACAGAGCACGCTTGTTCGTTGCCGCGCTCATGCTGGGCGCCGGCGTCGCCGCCGGCCAGTCGACGAAACCGGGCATGGGCTCGACGCCGTACTCCGGCGGCGTGACCTTCCGGGTCTGGGCGCCCAACGCCAGCGCGGTGCACGTCGCCGGCGACTTCAACTCGTGGTCGGCCAGCGCCACGCCGCTGGCGTCGGAGCCCGGCGGGTACTGGTCGAACGATATCTCGGCCGCGAGCATCGGCGACGAGTACCAGTACGTCATCACCAACGGCGGCTGGACCGGCTGGAAGAACGACCCGTACGCCGAGGAGGTCACCAACTCGGTCGGCAACTCCATCGTCTACGACGACGGCGCCTTCGCGTGGTCGGGCTCGTTCTCGACCCCGGCCTGGAACGAGATGGTCATCTATGAGATGCACATCGGCACCTTCAACGACACGCCGGGCGGCCTGCCGGGCGACTTCGACGACGCCATCGCGCGACTGAACCACCTGCAGGACCTCGGCGTCAACGCCGTGAAGGTCATGCCCGTCAACGAGTTCGCGGGCGACTTCTCCTGGGGCTACAACCCCGCGCACCCGTTCACGATCGAGTCGGTCTACGGCGGGCCGGAGAAGTACAAGTTATTCATCCAGGAGGCCCACGACCGCGGGATCGCGGTCATCCAGGACGTGGTCTACAACCACCTCGGCCCCAGCGACCTCGACCTCTGGCAGTTCGACGGCTGGAGCTCGGGCGGGCTCGGCGGCATCTACTTCTTCCAGGACTGGCGGGCGTACACCCCGTGGGGCGCCACGCGTCCGGACTACGGGCGCGGCGAGGTCCGCCAGTACCTGCGCGACAACGCGCTGCGCTGGCTGAACGACTTCCGCGTCGACGGGCTCCGCTGGGATTCGACCGTCAACATCCGCACGCAGAACAACGGCGGCGGCGGCAACATCCACGACGGATGGACGCTGATGCAGTGGATCAACAACGAGATCGACGCCGCGGCGTCCTGGAAGATCTCGATCGCCGAGGACCTGCAGAACAACGAGTGGGTCACCAAGACGACCGGCTCGGGCGGCGCCGGCTTCGACGCCCAGTGGGACGCCGCCTACGTCCACCCGATGCGCGACGCCGTCATCACGGCCAACGACTGGAACCGCGACATGTTCGCGGTCCGCGACGCGCTCTACCACCGCTATAACGGCGACGCCTTCGAGCGGGTGATCTACACCGAGAGCCACGACGAGGTCGCCAACGGCCACGCCCGCGTGCCCGAGGAGATCTCGCCCGGCAACGCCGACAGCTGGTGGGCCCAGAAGCGTTCGACCCTCGGCGCCGCGGTCACGTTCACCGCCCCGGGCATCCCGATGATCTTCCAGGGCCAGGAGGTCCTCGAGGACGGCTACTTCCAGGACACCGACCCGGTCGACTGGACCAAGGAGACGACCCACGCCGGCATCGAGGCGCTCTACAAGGACCTCATCCGCCTGCGGCGCAACTGGTACAACAACACCCGCGGCCTCCGCGGGCAGCACATCAACGCGCACCACATCAACAACAGCGACAAGGTCATCGCCTACCACCGCTACGACAGCGGCGGGCCGGGCGACGACGTGATCGTGATCGCCAACTTCTCCAGCACCGCGTTCAGCTCGTACAACATCGGCATGCCGCGCGGCGGCACGTGGAACGTCCGGTTCAACTCGGACTGGAACGGCTACTCGTCGGTCTTCGGCAACCACCCGTCGAACAACACCTGGGCGAACTGGGGCGCCAAGGACGGCATGAGCTACAACGCGAACATCAGCGTCGGCCCGTACACGGTCGTCATCCTGTCGCAGTAATCGACCACCCCGGCCCCGCGCTGGCGACGGCCCGCGCGGGGTCATTTCCTTGCTGAGCTTGCTCGGTCCCTCGACGGTCTGTGCGTCGTGCCCGAGGGCCGGCGTACGCGGAGACGCGGAGCGGGGAGAACGCGGAGTCGCCGAGGTGTGCAGAGGCGCAGAGAAGTCAGGAAGCGAAGCGATGGGGTCGAGATGCGCGCGAGCCGGACCTCGGTCGGTCGTGTCCGGCTCGAAGGAGAGGGCCCGGAGCGGGAGTAACGGGCCTTGGACCGCTGCGACCAGAGAATTGAAGCGACCGGCTCTGCTTCGAAACTCTCAAGATCCCAGGATCGCGGCCGTGATCAGAGTAGCCGAAACCGCGATGATCACGCCCTCGACGACACGCCTCGCGGTCGGGCTCGCCGCAAGCTCACCGAGAATCTCGAGAGCCCTCGCCGCTCGGCGATTGAATCGATCCCACGCCACGCATGCCGTTCGAAACGCGAAGTACGCGGCCGCGGCCGCGTTGCCTGACACAGAGTCTGGCCGAAACGACTCGGGATCTTGCTCATATGCCTCGTGCTGAGCATCAAGATCCTCGTTCAAGCCATCTATCGCCGATTGATCGATAGGAATCTCGGACATGTTCTCCGGCGGGAGCGTGGCACGGTGATCCATCACCGCGGTCGAAACCGACGGGCTCTCCAGATCGAAGTCGCCGCGAGCAACCTCCGCGGCATCCTGGCCAGCACGATCGAGCTCAGCCGCCGTCTCGGCCAATGACTCAGACGCCTCCGTCCGTTCGGGACCGCGCTCTCTTAACTCAATCTCGATGACAGTGATGTCGCAACCCTCGCCCAGCGACTCAAGCAACTGATCGACGAGCGTCTCAAGCGGATCTTGCGGCTCACCCATCAGAGCCTCCGTTCGGTACGCCGACACGGACGCTCTGCGGTGCCCGAATGTGACCCGACACGATCTCCAATCCCGGCCCACCTAGCTCGCGATTGACAAGATCAGCTGCGAGCACGATCGCACGGATCTGCTTCTTGATCTCGGCACGATGCTCCGCCGTGTCGGCGATCGGCAACGACGGGATCCGTAGACGGAGCTTTGCCTCGCCCTCGATCGCCGGCGGCGCCTTATCACGTTCCGGCTCTGCGTCGTTCGTCCACCAATCCGGCTCACCATCCGGCCATAGCTCGCCGAAGATCGACACCGGCACCGGTGTGCTGGCGGACTTCTCCCGCTTCTTCGGGTTCCAGCCCCGCACGCCCGCTTCACGCCCGAGCACGCGGAGATCGCGCTCGATGCCCGCGCTGACATCGTCCAAGACGGCGTCGTTGGCGGCGGCGGCGTGGGCGGCGTGGGCGGCGAGGGCGGCGTGGGCGGCGGCGCGGGCGGCGCGGGCGGCGAGGGCGGCGAGGGCGGCGGCGGCGGCGGCGTGGGCGGCGAGGGC
>JBCBKP010000001.1:0-387595 GCA_038521625.1 Planctomycetota bacterium | reverse complement strand
CCACCACCGCCACGGCGGTGGTGGTGCCGTCGCCGGCCTCCTTGGAGGCCTTTGAGGCGACCTCCTTGACCATCTGGGCGCCCATGTTCTCGTAGGGGTCGTCGAGGGTGATCTCCTTGGCGACGGTGACGCCGTCCTTGGTGACGGTGGGTGCGCCGAAGGACTTCTCGAGAACGACGACGCGGCCCGAGGGGCCGAGGGTGACCTTGACGGCCTTGGCGAGCTTGCGGACGCCGTCGAGGATGCGCTCGCGGGCGTCGGTGTCGAATGCGATCTGT
The DNA here is from genome assembly GCA_038521625.1 of Planctomycetota bacterium. Lineage (GTDB taxonomy): Bacteria > Planctomycetota > Phycisphaerae > Phycisphaerales > UBA1924 > JBCBKP01. Next base: position 387,317 of record JBCBKP010000001.1, on the reverse strand, counting down.
TTGGCGGCCATGGGGTGCTCCTGCGGAGCACGGGGATCGGGGATTTGGGATCAGGGATCGGGGTTGTGTTCCGAGGCTGTCCTGCTTGACCGAGACCCGCGCTCCTTGCTCAATGCTCTGAATGAAACGTGTTGTGAACTACTGGGACATGTCGGTGCCGAGGCGGACGTATGCCACGCGGTCGGCGTTGATGATGAAAATGGACTGCCCGTCGGTGAGCTTGACCTGGTGGTCGTCCTCCTCGGGCACGAGCATGGCGTTGCGGACGGCGAGGGTGGTGTGCGGCTCGGAGACGCCGTGGAAGATGAAGGTGGCGGTCCGCTTGCCTTGGAGTTCGGTGAGCGCGGCCCGGAGTTCGGCGGTGTTCATTGGCGGAACCACCTCCCGCTGGTGATATCGAGGACGAAGGTCGAGCCGGCGGTGTTCTCGTCGTTGCCGGGGGGCAGGATGAGATCGAGGGAGATGCCGTCGCCGTCGTCGCGCGCGACGGTGACCTGGAGCACGCCGCCCGCGAAGGCCATGGACCGGACGCGGAGGCGGTCGACGTAGGTGAACTCGTCGGAGCCGGCGCCGGCCTGGGTGTCGGGCTCGACGAAGGTCCATCCGCTCTCGGCGGGGAACTGGCCGAGGGTGACGAGTCGGACCCGGTCGTACTCGGCCGTCAGCTCGACGTCCTCGTCCTCGGGGTCGGTCTGGATCACCTCGGTGTCGACGGCGAGGGCGATGTGCCCGCCGCCGTCGTAGGCGATGGTGCGGAGGGTCCCAACGAGCTCGGCGAAGTCGGCCCGGCCCTGCTCGGTCTGGAAGAGGACGGCGAGCGCGCGTCCGAAGTTGGCGTTGACGGCCGGCGGGGTGTCGGCGGAGCGGTCGCCGATGGCCCCGGCGTAGGCCTCGACGGCGGCGAGCGCGGTCGGGACGTCGGTCGGGGGCGGGATGGCGGGCTCTGCGGGCGGGAGCGGGCCGACGGTTTCGGTCGGCTGGGCTTGCGGCGCCGCGGTTGCCGCCGAGGCGTCGACCGCGGCGGCCTCTTCGGGCGGTGTGCCTTCGGAGCAAGCGGTGAGCGCGACCGCGGAGGCGGCGAGCGCAGAGAGAAGCGGGATGTTGCGATCGAGGATCATCAACGCCTTCCGGCTGCGTCTCAGTCGACGACGGCCAGGACGTCGTCCTCGGACATGATGAGGAGCTCGTCGGGGCCGAGCTTGATCTCGGTGCCGGCGTAGCTGGAGAAGATGACGCGGTCGCCGGGCTGGACGGTGAGCGGGGTGCGCTCGCCGGTCTCGGTGTTGAGCTTGCCGTCGCCGACGGACTCGATGGTGCCGGTCTTGGGGCGCTCTTTGGAGCCCTCGGGGAGGTAGAGGCCGCTCTCGGTCTGGGTCTCGGCCTCGTCGCGGCGGACGATGATCTTGTCGTGGAGGGGGCGGACGGTGGTGGAGGCCTTCTTGGTCTTGGTCGCCATCGTCTGTCGGTCCTTTCTAATCAAGCCGCTGTCGGTCGCGGCGTGGTGGTGCGAAACTTCGGTCTGATCACGGCGGCCCTATGCGGGCCAGCGTCCCTCGTAGTGCTTCGTGACGAGGCGCCGGAGCACCTCGAGGACAAGCTCGACGTCCCGGCTCTCTCTCGGTCGATCGACGACGGCGAACGCGCCGGCGCGGAGTGCCGCGCTGAGCTCGCGCTGGTCGTCGCGGGTGGTCTTGCCCCGCTTGACGACGACGGTCGGGGGTGTGGTCCCCATGCGTTGGAGCAGGCTGAGCAGGTGGATGCCGCCCTCGGCGAAGGCGGCGCGTCGGACGTCGCTCTCGCTGGCGTCGAGCGGCAGGCCGAGGTCGACGATCGCGACGTGGATGGGGGTGGCGCGGATGACCTCGGAGGCCTCGCGGCCGGAGCGGGCCCGGTGGGAGGTGATGCCCATGGGCTCGAGCAGGCGGGGGAGGCGATCGACCCAGGGCTCGGGCTCCCAGCCGCCATAAGAGAGGAGCATGTTGAGGCGGCCGCCCTCCTGGGGAGGGTTGTCGGCGGTGGGCTCTTCGCCTGGATGGAAGCGGACCGGGACCATTCCGAGAGAGCCAAGGCAAAGCCGGTGCCGGTCCTGGGGGCGCTCGTGCGCGGGGCCGCGCGCCCGATCGGGGCCCCCGCTGCTGCCACGCGGGTCGCGTGGGCGGCCGTCGGTGTCAGAATGGCAGTGGCGGCTCGGCATCCGTCGTTCGGCATCCGGCATTCGTCTCGGGCCACAGTTTTGGGTGATGGTTGGTGGGGCCCGCGCTCGGTAGAGTGCCGGGATGGAGATCGCTTTGGTCGTGATGGGTCTGGCGCTGCTTGCGGCGCTGGGCCTGGTGTTCTGGCTGTTCGCGCAGAGGCAGGGCGAGTCGGCCCGGCGCTCGGAGGCCGAGACCCGCGCGGCGACGGCCGAGGCGGAGGCCCGGGCGGCGGGCGAGGCCGCGGGGTTGCTGCGGGCGGCGGACGACGAGCGGCGGTCGCGGCTGTCGGAGCTCGAGTCGGAGCTGGAGATGGCGCGGATCGGGCTGGCGCGGATCGGCGAGCGCGAGGAGGCGCTGAAGGCCGAGCGTTCGAGGCTGGACGAGGAGTTCGCGAAGATCGCGCGGGCGTCGGTCTCGGAGGGGCACAAGCGGCTGGTGGAGATGGCCAGGCAGGTGCTCGGGGCGGAGCGTGAGCTCTCGCAGAAGGAGATGACCGAGCGGCTGGAAGCGGCCGAGCGGAAGGTGAAGCCGATCGACGAGTCGCTGGCGAAGACCGCGCAGCAGCTCGTCGCGCTGAACGAGCGGATCGACAACGCGGCGAAGGCGCACAGCGAGCTGCGACAGGAGACGGGCAAGCTGGTGCGGGCGCTCTCGCGGCCGGAGGTCCGCGGGCGGTACGGCGAGATCCAGCTGCGTCGGGTCGCCGAGCTGGCGGGGATGAGCGCGTACTGCGATTTCACCGAGCAGACGAGCTCGCGGGACGACGCGGGGGCGCTGCTGCGTCCGGACATGGTCGTGCGGCTGCCGAACGAGCGTGTGGTGGCGGTCGATGCGAAGTGCAACATCGACGCGTACGTGCGCGCGGCGGAGGCCTCGAGCGAGGCGGACCGTGAGGAGCTGCTCGGGAAGTTCGCGCAGGACGTGGCGCAGCAGGTGCGTTCGCTGTCGTCGAAGAAGTACTGGGACGCGCTGGAGCAGAGCCCGGAGTTCGTGGTGATGTTCGTGCCGGGCGATCACTTCCTCGACGCGGCGCTCGCGCGGCAGGGCGATCTGCTCGAGAAGGCGGCGCAGCAGAACGTGATCCTGGCGAGCCCGTCGACGTTGATCGGGCTGCTGCGCGCGGTGCACGTCGGCTGGGGCGAGCAGCGGCTGGCGGCGCAGGCGCAGGAGCTTCGGACGCTGTGCCGTGAGCTTCACGAGCGTGCGGGCGTTTTCCTGAAGCACCTGGGGGAGACGGGCACGGCGCTGGAGCGCGCGGTGAAGAAGTACAACGACGCGGTGGGCTCGGTGGAGACGCGGCTGGTGCCGACGATGCGGAAGATCGAGGACTCGGGGGCGGGGAGCGGGAAAGAGATCGTGGAACCGAAGCCGGCTTCGACGCTTCCGAGGACGGGGGTTCAGGGTTTGCTGCCGGGGCAGGGGTAGGCGATGGCGGCGGGACCCGAGCGTGCGGTCTTCATCGGGGCACCGCGTGTGCCGGTCGACCATTTCTCTCGCGTCGTGCCGCGCGTGCGCGACGCCCTCGGCGCGGCGGGCATCGCTTCGCTGACCTACGAGGAGCTCTCGGCCGTCGCTCTCGGAGTATCCATCGATGCCTGGATCGATGTCCTGGAAGAAGCGACGACCGGGGGGCGGATCGGCGCGGCGATCCTTGTCGTGCCCGAGCTCGACGCGAGCGGGGTCCTCGGGCTCGAGCTGGAGCGTTTCGAGGAGATCGGCACGCCCGTCCTGATTCTGTTCGCGGACGGGAAACCGACGGATCGGCCGGCGCGGTTTCAGCGATACAAGTCCGAGGCGGAGATCGGTCCGTTGGCGGCCGAGTGGGCGCGGCGCGCGCTGAACGAGGTCGAGGCAACGGCATCCGAAGTAAGACAAGAGGAATCCGCGCCCGATTCGGGTCGCGCCGGCGATGAAGAGAGCCAGAGCGTCTCGGCATCGGAATCGGATCGGCCCACCGATCGACGCCCGGCGGCAACAGAACAGACCAGCCATGCGACGGGCCCGGCGATCTTCTTCAGCGCCCCCGTGTGGCGGAGTGACGAGCTCGCGGAGCTGACGCGGCCGGGGATGAGCGAACTCGGCGTCCGCGTTGTCTATCAGGCGGAGATCCTCGGTTCCGAGCCGTTTGAGCTCAATAGCTACCTGGCCCTCTTGGGGGAGTTCGCGGGTGACCCGGGACTCGACGGCGCGATCTTCGTGCTTCCTGAGGGCCGGAAGGTCGACCTCGTTCAGTCGGAGGAGATCGATCGGGTCATCGAGCTCGGGCTGCCGGTCCTGATACTCCATCAGGGTTCGGATCTGTCCGGATTCGCGGAGATCGCGGGATCTGCCGGGTTCGCGGAGTACGAGGATGACGGCCACCTGGTCCGGCTGATCACCGACTGGATCCGACGGCGGTTTCCCGAGCCGGCGGACCCGGAGCCGGCGCGTGTGTTCGCCACGGCCTTCCGCACGCGTTCGACCGAGGAAGAAGCCGCGATCGATGTGGAGAAGTACGCGGACGCCCTGACCGACTACATCCGATCGGCCGAGGACGAGCTCTGCTTCGGCCTCTTTGGGCACTGGGGTCGGGGCAAGACCTATCTGATGGAGCTCGTCCGCGAGCGGCTGAGTCGCCACCGGTACGAGACGCTGTTCTTTAGTGCCTGGAAGTACCCGTCGACGCCGCAGCTCTGGGTGCATCTCTACGAGGAGATCGCGCGTGCGGCGAAGGGCAGGTGGTGGCTGCTCGGGATGACGCGGGTGGCGCGGGCGGGCGCGATCCGGCACGGGGTGTGGCCGGTCGCGGCGCTGACGCTCGTGGTCGTGCTGCTCGCGGCGTGGATCGCGCTCGGCGATGCGCTGACGCGGACGACCGGCGAGATCGCGACGGTCGTGCTCGGTGTCGGCGCTGTCGGGGCGTTGGTCCGGTTCAGCGGCTGGCTCGACGCCGCGGTGCGTTCGCTCAAGACGCGGTATCTGAAGCTCGCCAAGCACGACGACAAGCTCGGGCTGCAGGCGGTGGTCGGGCGGGACCTGACAGCGCTGCTGCTCGGCTGGATGCCCGCGCCGGCCTGGCCGCGTGGCGACGCGAGGCCGCGCGTGCTCGGGGAGCCGAGCCTGGCGTGGTGCTGGAAGGCGACGGCGGCGCTCGGCGTCTTCGCGATCGCGGCCGGCACGACGGCCGCCTACTTCGGCTCGCGTGCGCTGTGGTTCGGTGGGCCTTGGGCGGCGCTGACGCCGATGCTCGTTCTGCTCGGGCTCGCGGCGGTGCTGATCGCCTGGATGGTCTACTTCGCGCGCGGGCCGAGGGCGGTGCTGCTGGTCGTCGACGACCTCGATCGCTGCCCGGACAGCGCGATGCTCGAGGTGATCGAGTCGCTGCGGGTGCTGCTCGAGGACGACGCGGTGCGCGAGCGTCTGCGTGTCGTGATGCTCGTGGACGAAGAGGCGCTCGAGCACGCGCTCAAGAAGAAGTACGAGTCCCGGCTCGAGGACCGACCGCACCGCGAGCGGGCGCTGGTGGACGAGAACATCGAGAAGTACTTCATCGCGCACCTGCGCCTGCCCGAGCTCGGCGAGGACGAGCTCGGCGAGGTCGCGGAGGCGTTGACGGGATCGATCGTGCGCGAGCCTGAATCCTCACCCCCGCCCGAGACAAGCGCGGACGACGATCAGCCCACCGATTGGCTCGAGGGATCGGACGATCCGCCGATGCCCCCGGTGGCGAAGGACGACCTGGAGGACGACCGGTCCGCGCGGGAGGCCAGAGCCGCGCGGCCCGATGAGCCGGATGCCCGCGCCGAGGGCGGCGAGGGCGGCGCCGACGAGCCCGCGCCGGAGACGATCCTGACGCGGGCGGACGCCGACGCGATCAACGCGGCGTCGCGCCGGCTCTCCGCGGTGCCCTACCGGCCGGGCCCGAGATCGGTGCGCGGGCTCATCGCGCGGTATCAACTCGCCCGGCTGATTCTCGCGAAGCTCGAGATCACCGGGTACGACCGCGCGCGGCTCGCCCTGGCGCTGGCGACCGGCCGCGAGCGCGACACCGAGGACAGCGTCCGCGACGTCGTGCGTCAGTTGACGCTCTGCGCGACGCTCAAACGGAGTCAAGAAGTCGAAGCCAAAGCCCCGCCGCCGGGCGGATCAGATCGTCCGGGAAGTCGAAACTCGGATCGTGCAGCGGCGGCTGGTGCTCCCCCGAGCCCAGCATGAGCATGGCGCCGCCCCCACCGCTGCCACCGCGGGCCCGGACATCGTCGAGGATCGCGCCGAAGTCCTCGGACCATCGCATCGGCGCGTCGAGGTCGCGCACGGGCAGACCGGCCGACGACGCGGCGCTCTTGATCATCTCGACGGCCTCGTCGTCGTTGATCGTCGCGGCGAAACGCTCGTGCTCGGTGATCTCGGCGCCGTGGTCATCGGCGAGCGCCCGGACGCGCCCGACCTCCTGATCCAGCAGCGGCTCGGTCTCGGCGCGGCACGTCACGTGGAACACCGCCGCGCCGGGGCTGACGCCGAAGGTCGGCTCGCCGAGCCGCGCGTGTGTCAGCGTCGTCATCGCGACGGGTCCGCCCGGTTCGGGGTCGCGCGGCAGCGCGCGGACGAGCTCGGCCATCGATCGCGCGGGCGAGTCGCCGTCCTCGGGGTGGGCCGCGTGCGCGGTCCGGCCGGCGAGATCGAGTCGGAGCCCGACCGAGCCGCAGAGCGCCGGTCCGGGGCGGATCGAGACCTCGCCGAGCGGGCGGCCCGGCAGGTTGTGCAGCGCGAAGGCCCATCGGCTCGGGCGGATCTCGGGCCAGCGGGGGTCGGCGAGCACGGCGCGGGCGCCCTCGCCGGTCTCCTCGGCGGGCTGGAGAAGCAGCGCGACCGGGGCGTCCTCCGCGAGTCGGGCGGCGAGGGCGCACAGGATCGCGGCGTGGCCGTCGTGGCCGCAGGCGTGCATGACACCGGGGTGCTGGGAGGCGTGCTCGGACGCCGGTTCGGAGCCGGGGGTTTCCTGGATCGGCAGGGCGTCGAGCTCGGCCCTGAGCAGGACGGCGGGCCGGGCGGTGCCGAAGAGAGCCGCGAGGCCGTGACCACCCAATCCGGTGAGGAGCCTGCTCGGGCGCGCGTGTTGTTCGAGCCAACGGGCGACGGTCGCGGCGGTCTTCCGCTCGGCCCCGGAGACCTCTGGCTGGCGATGGAGCGCTCTTCGCAGCCCGATCGGGTCGGTCGCAGGCACAGTCATGTGTGAAGGTAGGTGCGGGCGGCACGGCGACCTGTGGACAGACTGTGAATAACCGCTCGGGATCGCGTCCGAGTCGCGACGGGAAGCACAAAGAACCGCTCTGAGGGGAGAGATGGAATCCGCTGCGCGCTTGTCGGAACAACACAGGCCGGAACGGGATCGAGCCGATGGACCGGGCTCGCCCGAGCCAGATGGCCTCGGGGTGACGGAGGGATTCGTGGGGACACCGATTTTCGAACCAGAAACGCCGCCGCCGGCGGAGCCTGTGCGGGCGAAGCCGACGCGCCGGCCGGTGCCCATGCCGCCGTCGGCGGGCTTCTCGATGCCGGGCGGGCAGGCGTGCCGGGCGCCGGCGATCGGCGGCGCGTGCACCTGCGTGCAGACCGGCGCGGCCCAGCGGGCGTACAGCGTGCGTGTGGGCGATGCGCCGGTGCGTTCGCTGGCGTGCCCGATCTGCCTTGCGTTGATGAAGCAGCAGTACCCGGGCCAGGTGTACACGAGCCCGATCTCGCCGCGGAGCGCGCAGCGTCTGGCGCGAGCGATGCGACCGGCGCAGGCCGGCTGATACCGATCTCGTCATTGACTACTGGTGGCCTCGCCCGCACTCCGGGCAGCGATCGTCTTAGCGCGATCGCGTAGCCGCAGTCGACGCATCCGGAGCTTGGAGCGCCGATGACCCAGCGGGCGAGGCGGCGTGGCCAGAGCGCGAGCGGGGCCCCGATGATCGCGTACGCGACGCCGAGCGAGAATCCGTGGGATTCTCCGGTCTGGAGCCAGGCGCGGAAGACGGTGCTCCACTGCCCGGTGGAGAGGCCGAAGACGAGTCGCTTGAGCACGTGGTGCGCCCCGAGACAGAGCAGCACGATGCCGGCGGCGCGCACGCCCCAGGCGGCCCATGCTCGCAGGTCATGCACGCGTTGATCTCGCATTCCGGCGTTGATTCCTCGCAGGCCGCTGGTGTGTTTCAGCGGTATCCTCGCGTGATGAGATCGATCACCAACCCGGCCTTGCTCGTCGGAGTCGCCCTGCCGCTGCTCGGCGGCTGTCGGACGGCCGGCACGATCGAGGAGGCGAACGGCGCCCTCGACGCGTGGCATCTGGCCGCGTCGCGCGCGGACGAAGATGCATACTTCGGCGCGATGACCGCGGATGCGGTTTTCCTCGGGACAGACGCGAGCGAGCGTTGGACGAAGCGGGATTTCCGAGACTGGTCGGAGCCCTACTTCGATCGCGACGAGGCCTGGACCTACACGCCGCGGGAGCGGTTCGTGATGCTCGGCGACGACGCCCGGTTCGCGTGGTTCGACGAGCTGCTCGAACAGCGTCGGTACGGGACGGCGCGGGGGACGGGGGTGTTGCTGTGGGACAAGAACGCTGCACGCTGGAAGATCGCTCATTACAGCCTGACGTTCCCGATCCCGAACGCGATCGCCGAGGACGTGACGCGTCAGATCATCGAGCACGAGCGGACCCGGGAGGATCCCGAGGACTGATCGGGGCCGCGGCACGCGCCCACCCGAGACTCGGGGCTCTTGCGAGCCCGGCGTCGCACCGGAGGGCCGGCGGCGCCGGCGCGTCCGGGGGCCGATTCCCGGGTCTCGGGGCGGAACTTGAATGCTTTCGCGATTTCAGGCGCGTTCGGGGTTGTCCCCGGTTTATCATCTGCCGTACGAAGACCCGGCGCCGCTGGGTTGCCTGCACCGCATCGATCGGCCCGAGTCGCACGGTTCAGCACGGAGATACGTCGGGCATTGGATCGCTGCAGATGAGGCTGTATGTGGGCAACCTGCCCTTCCAGACAACGGACGATGAGCTCCGCGAGCTCTTCTCAGAGCACGGCGATGTCGCGACGGCCAGCGTCGTGACGGACCGAGAGACCGGCCGCAGCCGCGGATTCGGGTTTGTAGAGATGTCGAGTTCCTCCGAGGGCGAAGCAGCGATCAACGCGCTGAACGGCTCCCCGTTCGCCGGTCGTGACCTCACCGTCAACGAGGCCCGTCCGCGCGAGCAGCGTGGCGGCGGTGGCGGCGGTGGCGGCGGCTACGGCGGCGGCGGCGGTGGCCGAGGCGGCTACGGCGGCGGCGGCGGTGGCCGAGGCGGCTACGGCGGCGGCGGTGGTGGCGGCGGCTACGGCGGTAGCGGCGGCGGTGGTCGCGGCGGCTACGGCGGTGGTGGCGGCGGTCGCAGTGGCGGCGGCGGTGGCTACGGCGGCGGCGGCGGCGGTGGTCGCGGCGGCAGTCGCGGTGGCGGCGGCGACTGGTAAGCTGCGAACACGAGAATTCCAGATCAACTGACGCCGGCCCGCTTCGGGCCGGCTTTCTTTTTTGCCTCCGTTGTTGGTCTGGGTCGGTCCGATGGCGGCACCCCCGAAGCGTGGGGAAGCCAGAGCGCAGCAACCGGGGGCGGGCTCAACTCTGAGTGATTTGCTTGTGCTTTGAAGCAGAGAGACCCCGGCATGAGCCGATTTCCCTGGGGCAAGTACCTGGGTTCGAGACCGGTTATGTGCAGGAGGGGTCCGCGTGGGGGAGACTGGAGGAGATCGCGAGAGTGCGCTTGGGCTGTTTCGCCGGGCCCTCGATGACCTGGAGTCGGCGCTGCGCGCCCAGGCATCGCCCGACGAGCCCGAGGTGCTGGAGTCGATGTCGCGGGCCGAGTGCTCGCTGTCGGACCTGACGCGGCTCTGCCTGGAGCACGATGTCGCGCGGTCGCACCGTGTGACGCTGGCCGCGGTGCAGTTGAATCAGCAGATCGGCGCGATGCGCAAGACGCTCTCGATCTTCGGCGAGTATCGCGTCCGGGAGCGCGAGGAGCTGTGGGACGTGACCCGGCAGATCCTGGACACGTCGGTCTCGACCTCGCGCGATCTGCTCCGCAAGGCCGAATTCAACATGTAGCCGGGGGGCGAGCGTCGGTCGCGATGCGAGCCGGGAAAGAAAGACGCCCGTCGCGTGGTGGTCGCGAGCGGGCGCGGAGGGTTGCGACGGAGAGGGCGGGAGGCGGTGGTGGTTGCCCGCTCCGTCGCGCGGTGGTGACCGCGGTTGCTTGTCGCGCCCCTCTCCGGCCCGGTTCCATCGAGGGCGTTCGAGTCGGCGCGTGAAGCGCAGGCGTTCCGTGCTGACAGAACGCGTGCGCGCCGTTCGTCGCATGCGGGCTTGTGGCGTCCGAGTCCGTTCGGGCGCCGCGTCCTTGCCCCGCTGGGCCGCCCGAGTCCGTCCGGGCGACCGCGACGTGCTTCCGTCGGCGGGCTATCGCCCGCGTCGGTCCTCGCCCGGGAAGGCCCGGGCTTCGAGTTCGGCTCGCGCCGTCTCCAGCGCGGTGGTCGGGTCGGCCTCTCGCGAGCGTCTCACGGCGAGGCCGGCTTCGACGCGGCCTTGTTCACGAGTGCGGCGAGCTGGGCGAACCGGTCCGGCGTCTCGGCCTGCCACTTCGCCCGGTCGCGCACTTCCAGGTACTGGTTCGAGCCGATCACCGTGACCTCGCTGGGCATCGCGGTGAGTTCGAGGTGTTGCTTGGTCAGCCGGATCCGGCCCGCGGCGTCGGCCTCGAGCCTCTCGCAGTAGCCGAAGAGCGTCGTGTAGAGCTCGGCCTCGTCCGAGGTCGGAGTCAGCGTCGAGCCGAGCCCATCGGCGAGCCGGTCGAACGTCAGCTCTGGGTAGATCCGCAGGGCCCCGGTGGGCCATGGGATGCACATCCAGACCTGCGCCTGGCCGGCCTTCTCGAGCACCGCGCGGAACTTCGACGGGACCGCGAGGCGGCTCTTGGCGTCGATCGTGATCTCGGCCTGTCCGGTGAATCGCACGTTCGGGGGCGCCGGCGGGGGTGCTTCGGTGGGCTTGCGGGCAGACGGGATGGGCGTCGTGGCCCGACATCGACGGGATTATCGCCAAGATCGCCCCACTTCGCAACACAGAATGGGCACAATCACCACAATTTCCCCCTATTCGCCCCCTTCGCCCCCACGTGCGGTTCCGATCAATCGACGAACACGCGATTCTGTCGCACCTGCACCGGGGGCATGGATGCGCGGGGCAGACCGCGCGCGAACGGGGTGCGACTGGCGAGCCGGCGCGTGAGTTGTCAGGATGGATGCCAACGCGTTGATGGCGCGCGGCGATCCGCTGGGGAGCTTGGTTGACTGACGCGAGCGCACAACCGATCGAGGGCCGGTTCGGCACCGTGGAAGACCCGGACCGTCGCGGCGACCTATTCGCCGGATCGTCGCACGGGACGCCGAGCGAGAGCGAGGCCGCCGCGATCGTCGAGACGATGTCTCGGTTCGCGTGCGACGGCTTCGTGATGACGTCGTCGTTCGAGGGCGATCGCGCGGGGACGCGGGCGCTCAGCGTGCAGCCGGCGGCGACGCAGCCGCTGCTGGTGTGCGTTGCGGTGCGCAAGGGTCACGCGATCGAGCCGCTGATCCGCGACTCGCGCGTCTTCGGGCTGTGCCTAACGGACCCGGGCGACCGGCTGCTCTCGCGCAAGTTCCCGATCGGCGGCGAGCCGGCGGGCGCCGACGAGGTGGACGTGTTCGATTCGCTGGCGACGTTCGAGATGCGGACCAAGGCGCCGCTGCTCGATCGTTCGCCGCTGGTGCTGGACTGCGAGGTGGTCCGGCACTTCGACCTCGAGGCGGACCACGAGCTCTACGTGGGGCTCGTGCTCGGCGGGCGGTCGCTGCTCTGAACCGGCATCGTCTCGCTCGAAGGCGCCGGCGCCCCTCTCGGGGCGCCGGAGAGTGCTTGCTTGGTTCGTCGCTCAGGTGCGGAAGCGGCCGATGATCTGGTTCAGTTCCTCGGCGTTGCGGCTGAGCTCGGTCGCGGTGCTGGAGGCTTCCTGGGCGGCCTGGGCGACCTGACCGCTGGCCTCGTTGATGGTCTCGACGCTGGCGGCGATCTCCTGGCTGGCCGAGGCCTGCTGCTCGGCGGCGGCGGCGATCGATCCGACGCCGCTGGTGACCTCGCCCGAGTTGGTGACGATGGTCTGGAGCGACTCGCCGGCGCCGGTGGCCAGCTTGACGCCGTCCTCGACGCGGGTCTGGGCGCCCTCGATGCCGTCGACGACGGTCTGGGTCTCGCCCTGGATCTTCTGGATCGAGTTGGAGACCTCGTCGGTGGCCTCGGTGGTCCGCTCGGCGAGCTTGCGGACCTCGTCGGCGACGACGGCGAAGCCGCGTCCGTGCTCGCCGGCGCGGGCGGCCTCGATGGCGGCGTTGAGGGCGAGCAGGTTGGTCTGCTCGGCGATCTCGTTGATGACCTCGATGACGCCGCCGATGGCCTCGGCCTGATCGCCGAGCGAGCGGATGCTCTTGGCGGTCGTCTCGACCGTGTTGGCGATCTCGCGCATCTGCTGGACGGTCTGGCTGACGACGTCGCCGCCCTCGCTGGCCGAGGTGCGGGCGCCGTCGGCGGTGTCGCGGACGCCGTTGCAGGACTGGGCGACGTCGGTGACCGAGCGGCTGAGCTCCTCGACGGCGGCGGAGACCTGGTGGATCTGGGTCTGCTGCGAGTCGACGGTGCCCGAGAGCTCCTCGGCGGCCCCGGCGACCTCGGTGGCGGCGCCGGCGACCTCGTGGCTGGTGGTCTTGACGCGGCCGATCATGTCGCGGAGCGACTCGTTCATCGCGTTGACGGTGGTCATCAGCGAGGCGATCTCGTCCTTGCCGTTGATCTGCAGTTCCTCGCCGGAGAGGTCGCCGTCGGCGATGGCCTTGACGCGGGGGACGACGCGGCCGAGGGCGAGTGAGATCTGGTGGACGATGAACCAAGCGAAGACGGCGCCGGCGGAGACACCGATGACGGTCGCGCCGACGACGACGTTGCGGGCCATCTCGTAGCTGGCCTCGCTGGCCTGCTTGTCGCGGGCCATCGCGGCGTCGGCGGACTCGACGATGTTGTAGAGGATCGCCGCGGTGTTCTGGTACGCCTCGCGGCCGGGGCCCTTGGAGATCTCGAGGGCGTGGCGGTTCGACGCGGCGATCGAGAGCTCGCTGACCTGGTGGTGCACGGCGAGCCACTCGGCGAAGTGGGCCTCGAACTCGGCGAGGAGGGCCTGGCCCTGCTCGGAGATCTGGGCCCGGAGCGTCTCGAGCTCCTCGGCGAACTTGTGCTCGACCTCGGTCATGTGGGCGGCGAGGGCCGCGGCCTCCTCGTCGGACTGGGCGAGCAGGAGCTGCTTCTCGATGCGCTCGAGCTCGATGAACTCCTGGACCATGTGCTCGACGAGGATCATCCGCCCGGTCGCCTCGGAGAGCTTGGCGAGGTTGGCGGCGTCGGCCTGGCTCGGGTCGTTGCTCAGCTTCGCCTGGAGCTCGGAGACCTTGTGCTCGTAGTTCTCGACGATCTCGAAGAGCTTGTGCTCGGCGGCGGTGAAGTGCTCGTTGCCCGGGCCGGCGGAGAGCTGGCGGGCGCGGACGTCGGTGTTCTTGCGGGTCTCGTCCCGGACCTTGTGCGAGTAGTTCGTGAAGGCGCCGTAGGCCTCGCGGAACTGCTCGATGACCGGGAGCTCGTCGGCGGGCGTCAGGCTCTCGAGCTGGACGAGGTTCTCGGCCAGATCGGCCTCGGTGGACTCGATCTTGGCCGCGAACTTGTCCATGTCCTCGATCGAGGTGGCGAGCACGAGGTTCTTCTCCTCGCGGTGCAGCTCGGTGAGGTTGCGCTGGATCCGGGTCGCGAACATCGCCCTTGCGCTGGAGACGTCGACGACGTCGTGCAGGCGAGCGTTCATCTCACCGAGACGGGTGACGGCGACAACGCCGACGACGATCGAGACACAGGCCATGAGCACGACGACGAAGCCGAGCTTGACCTTGACAGAGCTGCGGAACCACGACATTGGAACACTCCCCGAGCGCCCGCGTTGGGCGGATGACAAGACCGACTCGTGCCGCTGGTGTCGGTCGGGCGGGGGCACGCATTTGGTCCGTTCCAATGGGAAATGGCCCCATTCATGAGGCTCCGACCCCCGGCGTCCTGATTGGTGCGGGGCGTGCGGGCGTGTTCGGATTGGGTTAGGGCCGCGTTCGAAGGCGAACGCCGCAGCCGGATCTGGTGGTTGGTCGAACGCCGCGCGGAGCGCGGGTCGAATTCAGATCGATCCGGTATCGAGCTTTAGGCGGGGGTCGGCGCCGCGCCGGGCGGCAGGTCCGGATCGGTGCCGGTGCTGGGCATCGGCGGGCTGAGCGTGACGCCGCCGGTGGGCTTGGGCGGGGAGGCGAGCAGGTCGGCGACGGTCGGGCGATCGAGCGGCTCGCCGCGGATGATCTTGTGGACCTCGTCCGCGGTGAGCGTCTCGTACTTGAGCAGGGCGCCGGCGACGCGATCGACGGCGTCCCAGTGCTCGGCGAGCTGGCGCTCGGCGTCGGCGTAGGCCTCGTCGACGAGGCGGCGGACCTCCTCGTCGATCAGGCGGGCGGTCTCGTCCGAGAAGTCCCGATCCGGCATGAAGCTCTCGCGGGTGTCGCTGCCGGCGTAGCGGACGAACCCGAGGCGCTTGGACATGCCCCACTCGGTGACCATGGTCCGGGCGAACTGGGTGACCTGCTGGATGTCCATGGCGGCGCCTGAGGAGGCGTCGTTCATGGCCTTCTGCTCGGCGATGCGGCCGCCGCAGAGGATGCGCATGGTGGCGGTGATCCACTTGAGTCCGTAGCCCATGCGGTCCTTCTCTGGCAGCGAGAAGGTGGCGCCGCCGGCGCCGCCGCGGGGGATGATGGTCACCTTGTGGAGGGGGTCGGCGTCCTTGAGGAGTGCCTGGAGCACGGCGTGTCCGGCCTCGTGGTAGGCGACGAGCTTGTTCTCGTCCTTCTCTCGGACGCGGCTCTTCTTGGCGCGACCGAACTTGACCTTGTCGCGGGCTTCTTCGAGGTCGGCGTGCTCGATGAAGTCCTTCTCGCCCATGGTGGCGGCGATCGCGGCCTCGTTGATGATGGCGGCGAGGTCGGCCCCGCTGAACATGGGGGTGCCGCGCGCGATGCGTTCGAGGTGGACGTCGGGTCCGAGCTTCACCTTGGCGGCGTGGACCTTGAGGATCTCGAGGCGGCCGTTGAGGTCGGGCAGCGGGACGTTGATGGAGCGGTCGAAGCGGCCCGGGCGGATGAGGGCGGGGTCGAGGACGTCGGCGCGGTTGGTGGCGGCGATGACGATGACGCCGTCGCCGGAGCCGAAGCCGTCCATCTCGACGAGGATGGCGTTGAGGGTCTGCTCGCGTTCGTCGTGTCCGCCGGAGCTGAAGCCGCCGCCGCGGCGTCGCCCGACGGCGTCGATCTCATCGAGGAAGATGATGCAGGGGGCGGCTTCCTTGGCCTGCTTGAATAGGTCGCGGACGCGGCTGGCGCCGACGCCGACGAACATCTCGACGAAGTCGGAGCCGGAGATCGAGAAGAAGGGGACGTCGGCCTCGCCGGCGATCGCCTTGGCGAGCAGGGTCTTGCCGCAGCCGGGCTCGCCGACGAGCAGCACGCCGCGCGGGATGCGTCCGCCGAGGCGTGTGAAGCGCTTGGGGTTGCGGAGGAATTCGATGATCTCGGTGACTTCTTCCTTGGCCTCCTCGATGCCGGCGACGTCCTTGAAGGTGACGCCGGTCATCTCTTTGGTGAGGCGCTGGTGGCGGCTCTTGCCGAAGTTGCCGAGCATGCCGGCGCCGCCGCCGGCGGAGCGCAGGCCTCTCGAGACGAAGAACCAGAGCACGAGCAGGATGAGGATGAAGGGCCCGAAGAACATCAGGACCTGGAACCAGGCGGAGGGCGGGACGGCGCGGTAGTTGCCGCCGGTGAGCTCGTTGATCTCTTTGACGACGATCTCGCGGTTGCCCGCGTTGAGCTCGACGAAGACGGTGGAGGGCGACTCGTCGGCGCTGAGGGCCTTGAGCTTGGCGGTGACCTTGTCGTCGCGGACGAGGACCGAGTCTTCCATCACCCGGTCGGTCTGCCAGTGGTTGCGGAACTCGGCGATTGTGATCTTGGAGCCGCCGGTGAGCCCGCTGAAGAGGAGCGCGAGGACGACGACGAGCATGACGAGGACGACGAGGCCGAAGGCCCCGCGTCCGGGGGGCTGCTGGGCCGGCTGCCCGGGCTTCTTGCCCCCGTTGCCGCCGGGCGGGGTCTTGGGCCCCTCTTCGTCGGCCATTGCGTGTCTGAGATGGTCGCTTGGGCGGGTGGTCTTCTGCATCAAATGGCCCTCGATCCGTTTCCGGGCTCGGCTCCTGGGAACGCTAGACCGCCCCATTGGGACGCGGCGCGCGCGTCTCTTGTTCGGTTCACCCTGACGAGCCGTTGCAGCTTCGCGGGTGCGGGACACCGCGCGACGGGCATGGAAGGGCTTTGCAAGGTGTTTCGAGCGGAGAGGCTGGCACGCGCGGGGCTACCAGCGGGAGCGCAGGCGCTCGACGATCGCCTCGGCGAGCTCGTCGATCGCGTCGCGGCGCCCGAGTTCGGGGCGCTCGCCAGGCTCTCCGCTGGTCCCGCGGGCGGGCGTGAACGTGGCGGCGGCGCTGAATCCATCGACGGCGACCAGGTCCTCGCCCGTCCGGTTGTCGCGCCAGGTGAAGCGGACGGTGACGCGCACGGCCTGCTCCTGGGTGAAGCCGGTCTCGGGGACGACGGAGAGCGAGCGTTGGTCGACGCCGACGACGGCGCCGGAGAGGGTGGTGTCGGCGCGTCCGAGCGAGGCGACGCGCCAGGGCGTCTGGGCCTGGATGCGTTTGATGATCGCGTCGGTGAGCTCGCGCTCGACGCCCGGGACGAAGGTCGCGTTGTCGAAGACCGGCACCGCGACGGTGGTGACTTCTTCGTCGAACGCGCCGCCGAAGGCGTAGCCGCGGGTCGGGTCGCTGCTGCACGCGGCGAGCGCGGCGAGAACGAGCGCGGCGACGAGGGGGCGGGCGGGGATCACGGGCGAGTGGCCTCGCTCGCAGCGCCCTCGGGGGTGGGTTGGGCCATGCCGTCCTCGACCCATCCGCGGTCTTGCATGACGCGGAAGGCCTCTCGCGCGGTCGAGGTCGCCGGGTGACGCCGGATGAGCCGGCGGAGCGTGAAGCGGGCGGAGGACTCGTCGCCGCGTCGGAGGTACCAGCGTGCGGTCTCGAGCATCGAGAGAGCCTGCGACTCGTCGACGCGATCGGCGAGCCCCTGGACGATGCCGCCGCTGACGGTCTCGGCGGGGTAGTCCGCGGCGTATTCGTCGAGGAGGATCCGGGCCTCGATCAGTGTCGAGGCGTCGTAGGCCGGGCCGGGGAAGGCGCCGACGTTGGCGAAGATCTGGTTGAGGCGGGCGCGTTTGACCTCGTCCGAGCGAGGGAAGTTCTGCACGAAGATGCCGTACATGTCGGCGGCGAGGCGGAGCTTGCGCTCCTCGAAGTAGTGGTCGGCGAGTGTGATCGCGGCACGCTCGGCGAGCGGGGAGCCCGGCAGGCGTTCCTGAGCGCGGATCATCAGCTCCTCGCCGGTGTTCCTGGCGCCCTGGACGCGGAGCCCGAGGATCTTTCGACGCAGCCCGTTGAGGTAGCGCTCGGCGACCTCGATCTCGCGCTCGATCGCGTTCAAGAACTCGGGGGTCGCCGCGTAGGAGCGGGCGATGAGCTCGTAGTCGTAGAGTGCGCGGAACTCGCGTCCCTGGATGACGAGGGCGTCGCCGCGGAGCAGGTAGGCCTGCGGGAGCCAGGGGTTGGGGGCCCGCTCGTTGGCGCGGATCCAGGGGTTGAGGATCCGCAGGGCGGACTTGGCCTCGCCGCGCGCGATCAGTTCGCGTGCCTCGGCGAGCAGCGCCTCGTCGGAGCCTTCCGCGAAGTTGCTGGTCTCCTCGAATGTGCTCTGGCGCGGGTCGAGCTGGAACTCGCGGGCCTGCCCGAGGGCATCTCCCGCGATCAGAGCGGCGAACAGAGCGGCGAACAGAGTCGCGAGCGCGCGTGCGGCGTGTGGCATCGCGGCGAGGATACCGCGGCCGTTCGGCCGGCGTCTCAGATAGGCTCGATGGCTTGGACTCCGCAGACTCCGAATCCGGATCGGCACGCGGGCGGCACGGCGCGATCACCGGGCTCGGCGCAGTGACCCCGATCGGCGTCGGGATCGACGCCTTCCGCGAGGCGCTCCGCGCGGGGCGCAGCGGCGTCCGCTTGCACGGGATCGAGCACCCGATGCTCCGGGGCACGGTCGCGGCGCCGTGCGACGGGTTCGACGCTTCGTCGGTGCTGGAGCGGGCCGACCTGGAGCGCCTGCCGCGGCTGGTGCCGATGGCGCTGGCGGCGGCGCGAGAGGCGATGGCGCACGCCGGCCTCGACGCATCCGGCGATGACCGAGCGCGGCGGGTCGGGCTGATCCTGGGAACCGGCGCGGGCGGGATCGACTTCACGCTCGATCAGGCCGGGCTGGCCTACTCGGACCGGCGGCCGTCGCTGTGGACGATCACGAACGCGACGCACGGGAACCTTGCGGGCGAGCTCTCGATCCGCCTCGGCCTGCGCGGCCCGTCGCTGTGCGTTTCGACGGGGTGCGCGAGCTCTTCGGACGCGTGCGGGCTCGCGCTCGACCAGCTTCGGACAGGCCGCCCGGGCTCGCCGGACGCCTGGGTCGTCGTCGGCGCCGACGCCCACGTGCGCTGGGAGACGCTCAGCGGCATGGAGCTGCTGCGGGTCATCTCGACGCGCGACTGGTGTGACGAGCCGGGGATGGCGCATTCGGCGTCGCGCCCGTTCTGCGCGACGCGCGACGGGTACGTGCTCGGCGAGGGCGCGTGGGCGGCCGTCATCGAGCGGCCCAGCTTCGCGCGGCGGCGCGAGGCCGAGCCGATCGGCGAGCTGCTGGGGTACGGCGCGACGTGCGACGCCTACCACCGCGTTCGGCCCGACCCGGAGATGACAGAGTGCGTGCGGTCGATCCGCCTGGCGCTCGAGGACGCGGGCGTCGGTCCGACCGAAGTCGATCTGGTGCACTACCACGGCACGGCGACGCCGCTCAACGACGCGAGCGAGACGGCGGCGGTGAAGGAGGCGTTTGGCGGGCACGCCCCGGGGCTGATCGGGACGAGCGTGAAGAGCCTGATCGGTCACCCGCAGGGGGCTTCGGGGCTGGCGAGTCTGGTGGCGACGATGGCGGGGCTGGTCGTGTCGGACCGTTTCTGCCCCCCCACCATGCATCTTGTTGAGCCCGATCCCGACTGCGATCTGGATTACTGTGCGAACGCGGCGCGTGCCCTGGGCGATGCGCCGCGCGTGGCGCTGATCAACTGCCTGGCGTTCGGCGCGAAGAACTCGGCGCTCGTGCTTCGGGCGTGAAGGGCCGAGGCCCGACGGGACCGCCCCGCGCGGGCCTCGGCAGGAGACGTCGCTCGGTCACTCGCCCCCGAGCGCCTCGGCCTCGAGGTAGGCGTCCTTGACGTGCAGCCGGTGCAGGCCGGCGACGAACGGGTCGAAGGGCTCGAATGGCGTGCCCGCCTCGAACCGGTACGCGGCCGGCAGCTCGAACTCGGCGAGCGTCTGCTCGAGCGTCAGCCCTCGGGCCCGCGCGTCCTCGACGCCGGCGAGCAGGTCGTTGAGGTAGTTCAGGTTCATGCCGACGTGCTCGTGATCGGTCGGCAGGCCGTGGCCCGGGATGATCGTGCGCGGCGAGAGCTCGGCGGAGAACGCCGCGAGCGTGTTGAGGTAGTCGCGCGGGCGCCCGTCGAGCAGCGGCGGGATGAAGCCCTCGCCGATCACGAAGTTGCCGGTCCAGGCGACCGAGGCCTCGGGCACGAAGACGACCGCGTCGCCCGGCGTGTTGGCGTGGCCGAAGTGGTGGATCTCGACGATCCTGCCGCCGAGGTCGATGGTCATGCGGTCGGTGAAGGTGACGTCGGGGAGCCGGATCTCGACCTGGCCGAGCACCGATCGCCCGCGGGCCGCGGCGATCATCGTGCGGAGCTCGTCGGAGCGGAGCTCGTCCATCAGCCGCCTGGTCTCCTCGTGGCCGATGATCACGGTCTCGTCGGGGAACCATGCGTTGCCGTAGGTGTGATCGCCGTGGTAGTTGGTGTTGACCAGGTAGAGGATCGGCTTGTCGGTCACCTCGCGGACGCGGGTCTGGATCAGTTCGGCCATCTCGCGGGTGAGGTGGCTGTCGATCACGAGCACGCCGTGCTCGCCGACGACGAAGCCGGAGTTGTCGGCGGGGGGTTTGGTGTTCACGAGGGCGTAGACGCCCGGCGCGAGCTCTTGGGTGACGAGGTCGGACCCGGTCGGGTCGATCGGGGGCGCGATGAACCCGGAGGGGGCTCGGTCGAGGAATCCGACGACGCCGCGCCGGGACGTTTCGGTCTGGGCGAGCGCCCCCGCCGAGGCGGCTGCGAGGACGAGGGCGGCGGCTGGGCGGGCGGCGGTCGTGCGGCGTGACGGCGTGCGTGCGTTGGTCATGTCGGCCTCCTTGGGGCGCCCGGGGTCGGGCGGTGCGTGGGCTGGCTTGTAATTGATGTATATGCATATGCAGATGCATGTATTGCTCTGCGTCGTGTTTTTTGCGGTTTTCCGGGCGGACGGGATCCGGGAACGGACCCCTTCTAGAGTGTCTCAGCCGCAAAGGAGACCACATGACGACCCGCCCGGACCCGTTCAACGCCCGATCAACTCTGGAGATCGGCGGGAAGATCTACACGTACGCCCGCCTGGCCGCGCTCGACGAGCAGGGCGTGGGCGTCGGCATCGCGAGGCTGCCCTACTCGATCCGGGTGCTGCTCGAGGCGATGCTTCGGAACCTCGACAACTTCACGATCACGGCCGACGACGTCTCGGGGCTGGCGAGCTACGACGCGAGGAGCGTCAACCGGGTCGAGATGCCGTTCATGCCCGGGCGCGTGGTGCTGCAGGACTTCACGGGCGTGCCGTGCGTGGTGGACCTCGCGGCGATGCGGGACGCGATGAAGAAGCTCGGGGGGTCGCCGGCCGAGATCAACCCGGCGGTGCAGTGCGATCTGGTGATCGACCACTCGGTGCAGGTCGACGACTTCGCGACGCGGGTCTCGCTGACGGTGAACGCGCAGAAGGAGTTCGAGCGGAACAACGAGCGGTACAAGTTCCTCAAGTGGGGCCAGGAGAGCCTGAGCAACTTCCGGGCGGTGCCGCCCGCGACGGGCATCGTGCACCAGGTGAACCTCGAGTACCTCGCGCGCGGTCTGCTCACACGCGAGGTCGATGGGGCCACCGAGGTCTTCCCGGACTCGCTGGTCGGCACCGACAGCCACACGACCATGATCAACGGTCTCGGCGTGGTCGGCTGGGGCGTCGGCGGCATCGAGGCCGAGGCGGTCATGCTCGGCCAGCCGGTCTACATGCTGACGCCCGAGGTGATCGGCTTCCGGCTGGTCGGCAGGCTGCCCGAGGGCTCGACCGCGACCGACATGGTGCTCACGATCACCCAGATCCTGCGCGAGCGCGGGGTCGTCGAGAAGTTCGTCGAGTTCTTCGGGCCGGGCATGGCCGAGCTTTCGATCCCGGATCGGGCGACGATCGCCAACATGGCGCCCGAGTACGGCGCGACCATGGGCTTCTTCCCGATCGACAGCAAGACGATCGACTACCTCCGCTTCACGGGCCGCACCGACGAGGAGGCGGAGCTGACCGAGGCCTACGCGAAGGCGAACCACTTCTGGTGGACGCCGGACACGCCCGAGCCCGAGTGCGCCGACGTCATCGAGCTCGACCTCTCGACGATCAGGCCGAGCCTGGCCGGGCCGAAGCGCCCGCAGGACCGCGTGCTGCTGAGCGACATGCAGAGCGAGTTCAAGAGGGCCCTGACCGCGCCGGTGGGCCCGAGGGGCATCGGCATCGATGCCTCCGAGACCGGCGCCACCGCGACCGTCAGGCACGTCGCCGAGCGCCCGGGCGAGAACCCGGGCGACGAGTCCACGATCGCCCACGGCTCGGTCGTCATCGCCGCGATCACGAGCTGCACGAACACCTCCAACCCCGATGTCATGCTCGCCGCGGGGCTGGTCGCGCGCAAGGCCAACGCGCTCGGCCTGACCCGCAAGCCCTGGGTGAAGACCAGCCTGGCGCCCGGCTCCAAGGTCGTCACCGAGTACTACGAGGCGGCGAACCTGACCGGCGATCTCGACGCGCTGGGCTTCCAGACGGTCGGGTACGGCTGCACGACCTGCATCGGCAACTCCGGCCCGCTGCCGCCGGAGGTCGAGGAGGCGGTGAAGGCCGGCGATCTCGCGGTCGCCTCGGTGCTGTCGGGCAACCGCAACTTCGAGGGCCGCGTGCACCCGCTGGTCAGGGCGAACTACCTGGCCAGCCCGCCGTTGGTGGTCGCCTACGCCATCGCGGGCACGGTCGATATCGACCTCGAGAACGACGCGATCGCCACGGACAAGGACGGCAACGACGTCTTGCTGAGGGACATCTGGCCGACCCAGAAGGAAGTCATCGACCTGCGCAACCAGTGTCTCAAGCGGGAGCAATTCGTCGAGAAGTACGCCGACGTCTTCACCGGCAACGAGACCTGGAACCAGGTCCCGGTCAGCTCGTCGGAGCTGTACCCCTGGGACGAGTCGAGCACGTACATCCACAACCCGCCGTTCTTCGAGGGCATGACCGAGCGGCCGCCGGGCTTCCCGCCGATCGGCGGCGCGCGGGCGCTGGCGATCCTCGGCGACTCGGTCACGACCGACCACATCAGCCCCGCGGGGCGGATCGAGCCGGAGACGCCGGCGGGCCGGTACCTGATCGGGCGCGGCGTGCAGCAGAGCCAGTTCAACAGCTACGGCAGCCGGCGCGGCAACGACGAGGTGATGACCCGCGGCACGTTCGCCAACGTCCGCGTCCGCAACCAGATCGCCGCGGGCGAGGGCGGAGAGATCCCCGAGGGCGGCTGGACGCGCGACTTCACGAAGGGCGCCGACCTCGCCTCGGCCCCGGTGGGCTACATCTACGACGCGGCGGTGAACTACAGGGCGGCCGGCACGCCGCTGGTGGTGCTGGCGGGCAAGGACTACGGGATGGGCTCGAGCCGCGACTGGGCGGCCAAGGGCACGATGCTGCTCGGGGTGCGGGCGGTCATCGCAGAGTCGTTTGAGCGGATCCACCGCAGCAACCTGGTCTTCATGGGCGTGCTGCCCTTGGTCTTCAAGGACGGCCAGAGCGCGGGCTCGCTGGGGCTGAAGGGCGACGAGAGCTTCGACATCGAGCTGCCGGCGACGATCGAGCCGCGGTGCGACGTGAAGGTCAGGGCGACGAGCCCGTCGGGCGGGGTCACCGAGTTCGCGTGCATGGCGCGTCTCGACACGCCGATCGAGATCGAGTACGCGCGGAACGGCGGCATATTGCACACGGTGATCCGCAAGAAGCTGAACGAGGCGAAGACGACCGTCTAAGACCGATCACTCCGCGTCCGTCGCCCCACCGGCGGCCGACGCCTTGCTCACACCCACCTGGCGCATCTGCAGAAGATCGACGGTCAGCGCGAAGCCCATGGCGACGTAGACGTAGTTCCGGTCCAGGTGCTCGCCCCAGCCTTCCGCGAGCAGCAGCACGCCGATCAGGATCAGGAACGCCAGCGCCAGCACCTTGACCTCGGGGTGGCGCTCGACGAAGCGGCTCACCGGGCCCGCGAAGGCGAGCATCACGCCGATCGAGATCATGACGGCGGTGATCATGATCAGGATGTTGTCTGTCATGCCCGCGGCGGTGATCACGCTGTCGATCGAGAAGACGGCGTCGAGGATCAGGATCTGCACGATCGCGGTCGAGAGCGACATGCCGCGCTTCGACTCGCCCGCGGCGTGCCCGGCGTGCGGTGTGACGAGGTGGCGGATCTCCCACACGCTCTTGCCGATCAGGAAGAAGCCGCCGAGCAGCAGGATCAGGTCCTTGATGCTGATCTCGTTCGCGCCGATCGAGAACAGCGGCTCGCTCAGGGAGAGCACCCAGGCGATCGCGAAGAGCAGGGCGATCCGCATGCCCATCGCGAGCAGCAGCCCGATGCTCCGGGCCTTGGCCCGCTGGTGCTCGGGCAGCTTCCCGGTCACGATCGCGATGAACACGATGTTGTCGATGCCCAGCACGATCTCGAGGGCGGAGAGCGTGACGAGCGCGATCAGCCCCTTCGGCGAGAAAAACGGCGTCGGCCCGCCCTCGCCCTCGGCGACGGCCGGGGCGGCCTCCTCGAGGACCGCGAGGGTCGGCGGGATGAGCTCGGCCAGGGATTCGAGTGCCATCGGGCGGCGAGCCTACCGGGAACGGATGTCCACGCGCCGCCCACAGATCACGAAATGCAGGGGTTATCGGCCGACGCCGGTCCGACGCGGATCACTATCATGGTTGCCCGGCGCGTGGGTGCGCCGAAGCGGCGTGGCCGAGATTCGCTCGGCGATCCGCGGGAAAGAAGCAGGAAGCAGACCGGACCGGCGGGCCTGAGGGAGGACCGCCGGCCACGGGGCCCAACGAACCAACTCGAAGGAGCGACGCGCGATGGCGACCACGAACAGCAACCTTACGGTGATCGGCCCCGACACGAAGATCAAGGGTGAGATGGAGTTCGACAAGGGCGCTCGCATCCTCGGCCGCTTCGACGGGCGGATCGCCTCGAAGGGTGAGGTTCAGATCGGCGAGACGGCCGTCTGCGAGGCGGACATCGAGGCCGACAAGGTCGTCATCGACGGGACCGTCCGCGGCAACCTGCAGGCCGGCTCGCTGCTGACGCTGAACGCCCAGGCCGCCGTCCACGGCGACATCAAGGCGGGCACGCTCGTCGTCGCCGAGGGCGCCTCGTTCGTCGGCCAGGTCGCCGTCGGCCCCGCGGCGGAGAAGCTCGCCGGCTCGGGCAGCGTCTCGGAGATCCGCGCCGCCGTCACCGAGGTCAAGCCGAGCACGACCCCGGCCGTCGATCTCGACGAGGAGGACGAGGACGAGGCCCCCACGCCGCCGGCCCGCAAGACGGCGCGCCGAGCCGCCCGCGCCTGACCCGCGTCGTCCCGAGACATCTCTCGCCGAGCTGAAGGAGGTCGGCCTTGTCGGCGCTGCGGACACGCCGCGCGGACGGCTCTCAGGAACGCCCGCGCACGACACCCGAACGGTTCGTCCGCTGCTATCTGTGCGGCGCGACGATCAAGGTCGCGGTGCGCGCCCAGAGCAGCTTCTGCTCGAGCTGCCAGAAGCGTCTCGTCGTGCCCGACCAGGTGATCAAGAACGTCCACTGGGGCGGCGTGCTCGCCTCCTGCGGCACGATCACCGTCCAGCGTCGCGGACGCGCGATCACCAAGGTCACCATCGCATCCGGCGGCGTGATCATCCACGGCGAGCACGAGGGCCTGATCATCTCCGGCGGGCCGGTCCAGCTCTCATCGGGCGGCGTGCTCCGCGGCGGCGTGATCGCGCCCGAGTTCGTCTTCGGGCCCGACGCGGTCATCGAGGGCGACCCGTTCCGGATCCCCTGCGACCCGCTCGGGCGCCTCGACCCCGAGCGCGCGGCGCTGCTGGTGAGCAAGGGCAAGCCGCTGCCGTCGCTGGCCGAGCTCCGGGGCGAGACCGACCCGGTCGAGGGCGAGCGGCCCCGCCGGCGCCGACGCGCTTAGCTCGGGCCGAAGCGACGGGCGTCTTCTCGCTCAGGCTTGCGGGCAGCCGGCGAAGAACAGCCCGACGAACGCGTCGACGTCGGCCTGGCTGACGACGGAGGCGGGCGGCGCGAGCGAGGCGACGCCCGGGTCGGCCGCGAAGAACGCCGAGACGAACGCGTCGACGTCGGTCTGGCTCAGCACGCCGAAGGGCGCCGCGAGGTCTGCGGCGCTGCACCCGGCCGCGCCGAGTGTCTGCATGATGTCGTCGGCGAGCAGGCGATGGCCGGTGCCGGAGGGGTGCACCCCGTCCCACCAGAAGTAGACCGCCGGGTCGCCGACGATCATCTCGGTCTCCTCGATCATCAGCGGCCCGGTCACGTTCTGGAGTCCGAACGACGCTGGATCGGTCGCCACGTCGTCGAGGAATCCGAAGAAGTCGTACGCGACGATCTCCACGCCGAGCTCGGCGGCGAGCGCCGGCAGCGCGGTCGCGAGCCGCGCGTTGATGCGCTGCGCGACGTCACGGACCGCCGCGCGTTGGGGCGCGGCCTCGGAGAGGATCTCGGGGGTGCGCGCGACGTCGAGCGCGTTGCTGACCAGGAAGCTCCGCGCCCCCGCCGCGGCGAGCGCCCGCACGGACCGCTCGATGTTGTCCGCGATCGCGCCCGCGAAGCTCTCGCGCTCTTGGGTCGAGGCCTCCGCGGACGGCCCGACCGCGCGGAGCAGATCGTTGCCGCTCGTCATGATCGCGAACAGCGCGTCCGGATCCGGCGAGCCGCCGCCGAGGTACAGCGGCACCTGCGACTCGATCACGTCGATCGCGCTCGAGCCGCTGACCGCCGGGTTGTCGATCGGCACGCCGAGCCTCTGGGAGACGAGCTCGCACCACAGGAAGCCGTTCGAGGCCCGTGCGTCGAACTGGACGAGGCCCGTGGGGGTGCCCGAGTTTGGCACCGAGTCCCGGTAGTCGCTCAGGCTGTCGCCGAACACGACCAGCCGCGTGTAGCCGCTCTGACAGGCCGCCTCGCTCGCCGAGGCGAGCGCAACGAGCGTCAGGGCCATCACCCTTACAAACGCATTGCAGAGCGGTTGTCGATCGATCGGGTTGGTGTCCATGAGATCCTCCGGTGAGCACGCGGGCCCGGGGAGCGGCCCCGCTGCATCACTCGCGTCGTCCGGGCCGCCCGACCGACACGGGCCGCGCGGAATCCGCGGCGATCTTCGCCCACCCGGTCCGGGCGGGCGCAGGGGCCGCGCGTTGCGGACCCACCGATCACGCACCCCGATTTCAATCGCCGCCGGCCCGGGGGGCCGATCGAGGGGGTCGCCCGGGGTGCTCGGAGCCTCGGGCCCAGACCGAACGTGATGAGGCCGCGATCAACGCGGCGACGCCGGGCGTCGCCGCGCGGTCTCCTTGCGCCAGCGAGACCCCACCTGAGCGAGGGCGCCCACCCGCGTCCCGCTCGATTCCCGCGGGAGACGCGGGGCGGCACAGACGGGACGTCGAGGGGCTCGCGCCCCGGCCCGGGCAGACGCCGCGAGCATCGAGGAGTCGATCATGTCCACCACGACCAGCACGACTGTCAGCGACGAGATCACCGTCATCGGGCCCGACACGCGCATCAAGGGCGAGATGGAGTTCGAGCGCGGCGCGCAGATCCTCGGCCGCTTCGACGGCAAGATCACCTCGGGCGGCGAGGTGCAGATCGGCGCCGGCGCCGAGTGCGCCGCCTCGATCCAGGCCGAGCGGATCACCATCGACGGTCAGATCAAGGGCGACCTCAACGCCAACCAGCAGCTCACGCTCAGCGCCAACGCGGTCGTCGCGGGCGACATCACCGCGGGCACGCTCGTCGTGACCGAGGGCGCCTCGTTCGTCGGATCCTGCCGCGTCGGCCCCGCCGCGCAGCAGATCGAGAACGACACGCTCGCTACCTCGGCGATCGAGGCCGACGCGGAGCTCACGCCGCCCTGGAAGCGCGGGACCACGGTCGAGCCGACCCCGGAGGTCCAGACCACCGGGCGCGCGATCACGATCCTCGACACGCACGAGCCGACCACGCTCGAGCAGGTCGCCGCCGAGACGCAGCCCGGCGGTCTCGGCACCGAGAGCGTCGCCTCCGAAGACGTGGCCTGAGGGCGCATCGAGCTGACGAAAGGAGCGCACGATGTCCGTGCTCGCCTCGCGCGCGGCGCGCGCCGGCGGCGACGACCCCGTCGCCCGGGTGCCGATGCGCGCGACCCGCTGCTATCACTGCGGCGCCGACATGGGCGTGTCGGTGCACGCCCAGACCGGCACCTGCCGCGTCTGCCACAGGCCGCTCACCTTCAGCGACGTCCGCGTCAAGATGGTCCACTGGGGCGGCGTGCTCGCCTCGTGCGGCTCGATCCTGATCGAGAAGCGCGCCCGCTCGATCGCCAAGGTCTGCGTCGCCGTCGAGGGCGTCACCATCCTCGGCGAGCACGACGGGCTGATCCTCTCGGGCGGGCCGGTCCGCGTCGGCGACGGCGCGGTCCTGCGGGGCGGCGTGCTGGCGCCGGAGATGGCGTTCGGCAAGGGCGCCGTCGTCGAGGGCGGTCCGTTCCGCGTGCCGTGCGACCCAATCGGGCGGCTGAACCCCGACAGGGCGGCGCTGCTGGTCAGCAAGGGCCGGCCGCTCCCGACGCTCGACGAATTGCGTCAGATGCCGCTGATCGCCTGAGGGCGGGCGGCCGCGAACGACTCCTCGGGCCGGAGGCGCCAAGCCGCGCCCCGGCCGCTTCGGTCTATTCGTCGTCGTCGTCGTCCTCGTCGTCGTCCCACTTCGACTTCTTCTTGCGGAACGAGACGAAGGACTGCGCGAAGAGCCCGACCACGCCGGCGACCGCCCAGATGATCGCCCAGCTCGACGGGCTGCGGTCGGTCAGCGAGCGCAGCGCCTCGACGCCGCTGACCTCGAGCAGCCAGACGCCGCCGGTCAGCCACATCGCCGAGCCGAGGAACGCCGTCACGATCGCCGTCGAGCGTTTCGGGAGCAGCGCGCCGAACAGCAGACCGAGCGCCAGACCTGCCAGCGTCGTGCCGGCCACCGTCACCTGCTGGCGGGGCTGCAGGTCGTCCCACTCGCTCTTGACGAGGCTCGCGCTCTCGGCCGCGACCGCCCTGATCCGCGCCGCGACGATCTCCAGCTCCGGGTTGCCCTCGGCCTGTTCGGTCTGGCCGGTGTCGTCCGAGCCGTCCGGATCGGCGCTGTCCGGGGCTGCGATCGTCGGCGGGGCCGAGGCGGGCTGGATGTTCTGCACGAGCTGATCGAAGGTGACCTCGCGGCCGGTGCGCGGGTCGCGGTGCGTCAGCCGCTGGCGCTGGTTGGCCGCGTCGAGCGCGGGCGTCTCGATCTCGACCGCCTCCTGGGCCGGCTCGGGCCCGGGACGCGACTCGACGTACGCGATGCCGCCCATCATCCCGCCGAGGGCGAAGACGGCCCCGGCCAGCGCCGCGACCGCGAACTTCAGCAGCAGAAGCGAGAGGATCAGGCCGCCGATCGCCCCGAAGCCCAGGCCGAGGACCCAGACCGGGATCTCGAACAGCGTCGCGACGCCGAACATCGGCGCGACAACCAGCCCGGTCATCGCGCCGGTCAGCACGCCGACGAGCGACACGCCAGCCTTGGCCAGCTTGCGACCGAACAGCCAGAGCGCGAGCCCGACCGCGACCGACACGCCCATCACCGCGTGGGCCTCCCACGGGAGGCCCTGGACGAAGGCCATCGCCTCACCCGCCGCGGCGCCGGCGGCGTCGGCGGCGTCGGCGATCTCCGTGGCCTGCTCGATCTGGGATGCTGTGGGGGTCTGCGTCATGCCGGCTGTTCCTGCCATCGGTTCCTTGGGATCCTTCCCGCCCGCCCTTTCAGGGCGCCGCCCGACTGGACAGCACGCCCCGGATGGGCGATAAACCTGCACGCGACGATCGGCTCGGGCCGCCGCCCGACAACACCAGCCTAAAGGACCCGCGATGGCCAAGCGAGCCTCCAAAAAGACCGCCAAGCGAGCCCCCAAGAAGGTGGCCAAGCGGGCGACCCGGAAGACCACCGGGCGAGCCGCCAAGAAGGCGACCAGGAAAGCGACCAAGAAGGCCACCCGCGGGCGGGCCGCCGGACGCCCCGATCGCGCCGGCTCGCCCGAGGCCTCGGAATCGCCCAAGCAGACCGCCGAGCTCGCTGCGCTGCGCAAGAAGATCGACCGCGTCGATCAGAAGCTCGTCGCGACGCTCAACGAGCGGGCCGACCTGGTCGTGCAGGTCGGCAAGGTCAAGCGCGGCTCCGGCACGCCGATCTACGCCCCCCACCGCGAGGCCCAGGTCCTCGACCGCGCCATCGCCAACAACCACGGCCCGCTGCCCAACCGCACGATCGAGGGCATCTACCGCGAGCTGATGTCGGGCTCGTTCGCGCTGGAGCAGCCGCTGCGGATCGGCTACCTCGGCCCGCCCGGCAGCCAGAGCCACGTCGCCGCCATGAAGCAGTTCGGCCGCTCGGTCGACTACGAGGACCTCCGCGAGATCGGCGGCGTGTTCACCGAGGTGCGTCGGGGGCACGTCAACTACGGGCTGGTCCCGATCGAGAACTCCACGGGCGGCGGCATCGCCGAGACGCTCGACGCGTTCCAGAAGCACACCTCGCGGGTCTCGATCTACGCCGAGGCCCAGCTCGCGGTGCACCACGCCCTGCTCGCCATCTGCAAGCCGGGCGAGATCACGCGGGTCTATTCCAAGCCCGAGGTCTTCAGCCAGTGCCGCACATGGCTGGCGACCCAGCTGCCCAGGGCCGAGCAGATCGCCGCCGCGAGCTCGAGCCGCGCCGCGCAGATCGCCGCCGAGGAGTGCGCCACGGCCGAGCGGATCGGCCACAAGCCGACCACCGCCGCGATCGGGACATCTCTGGCCGGCGAGATGTACGGGCTCAAGACCCTCTTCCCGCGCATCGAGGACAACCCCAACAACCTCACGCGATTCATGGTCATCAGCCGGGAGCGTGCCCGACGCAGCGGGCACGACAAGACCAGCATCATGTTCACGACCGAGGACCGGCCGGGCGCCCTGGCCGAGGTTCTCTCGGTGCTGCACGCCGGCGGGATCAACCTCAGCCACCTCGACAAGCGGCCCAGCGGTCGCGAGAACTGGCAGTACACGTTCTTCGCCGATCTGGAGGGGCACCGCGACGACGACGACGTCGCCGCCGCCATGGCGCGCGCCTCGGCCCACTGCCAGGACCTGACGATCCTGGGCAGCTACCCACGGTCCAAGCGCGTCCTCTGAGGGTCAGCCGCTGGCGGCGCCGCGGCGCTTGATCACGGCGACCTCGGGCTCGGCCGAGCTCGCCTCGGCGCGCTTCGCGGCCTCGTTGGCCTTGGCGATCACGCGTGTCAGCCAGGCGCCGACCTGCTCGGCCTTGGCCATCCCGTCCTCGACGGCGTCGTCGATCATGCGGTGGATCTCGCCGGTTCGCGACGCGAGGGTCTCGACCGCGGCCTGCGCCGCCTCGTGCACCTCACCGGTCGCCTCCGAGAGCTCGCGCTGCGTCTCGCGCACGCGCTCCATCCGTCCCTCGACCTCCTCCAGCGAGGCCTCGATCTCCGGGCGTTCCATCTGGGCGGCCTCGATGCTTGACGCGATCGCCCGCACGAGCCGGTCGCGCTCCGTGTCCAGCCGGTCGATGTGATCCACGGCCTCGAGCAGCGACGCGCTGAGCACGCCGCGCGCCTCGTCGGCCTGCCGCGCGATCGTCTCGAGGCGGTCGGTCGCGCTGTCCGCCGACTGCGCCGCCTCCACGATCGCGCCGAGCCTGGTCGTCACCGAGCCCGAGCCGGACCCCAGCACGGCCTCCAGGCGGGCCGCGACGCCCGCCGCGTCCGCGGTCCGGTCGCTCAGCATCGCGATCGTCGCCTCCGCCGATTCGCGCAGGGCCTCCAGGCGCTCGGTCGCCGCCTCGTCGATCACCGTCTGCGCCCGCTCGGCCAGCGCGTCGATCCGCGGGCCCACCGCGTCCATCGAGTCCGCGATCTCGCCCATGCGCGTCGCCGCGCGGTCGATCGGCTCCGCGATCGACGCCTGCGCCGCGAGGGCCCGCTCGAGGCGCGATTCGGTCTCCGCAAGGCTCCGCTCGAGCTCGGCGATGTACGCCTGCGCCTGAGCCGCCCGGGCCTCGGCGGCCTCGACGCGCTCGAGCATCGAGCCCGACGCCCGGTCCGCGCGGGTCTCGGCGTCGGCGATCCGGTCGAGCACGCCATCGACCGCGCGATCGGCGCGTGCCTCGGCCTCGGCGACCCGGCCCAGCACGCCCTCCATCGCGGCCGCCGCCCGGGCCTCGGCCCGGCCGACCGCCTCGGCGACCCGGTGCTCGAGCTGGGCCTCGAAGGCCCGCAGCGACTCGCTGTGGTCCTGCTCGATCGTGGTCGCCTTCGTCTCCGCCTGCTCGATCAGCTCCGCGGCCTTGGTCGCCCGCTGGTCGAGCGTGGGGATCAGCCGGACGGCGACCTCCATCCGCTCGCGGAGGGCCTGGGTCGCGTCCCGGGCCTCGACCGCCGCGCCGCTCGCCGATTCCACCTCGTCGATCAGCCCGCGCGTCCGCTGGCTCGCCTCCGCGACGATCGCGCGCAGCGACTCCGCGTACTTCTGGAAGGCCGTGTGGTCCAGCACCCTGGGCGTCAGGAACATCCCGTCGTCGGGGGTGTCGTCTCGGACCAGGTGGGGCAGTTCGTGCTCGGGCATCGGGTTCGCTCCTGTGCGCCAGGCCACAATCGGCGAGCCCGAGACGATCGCTCGACGACCGGGCCACGCGATCAGCTCCGCGCCGCACCGCTCGATCTGCCGGCAACGTCCCCACCGCTATCGGTGAAGGCGATCGCCCTCGTACGATCGGGTGTGCCACGCAAGCGACGACAACCCGACGAACGGCCCGCCGAGCTCACCGACGACGCCCGCGGCGAGCGCCTCCAGCGCGTCATGGCCGACGCCGGCGTCGCCAGCCGGCGCGAGTGCGAACGCATGATCGAGGGCGGGATGGTCCGGGTGAACGGCAACACCGTCCGCCAGCTCCCGGTCTGGGTCGACCCCCGCGAGGACACCATCGAGGTCGAGGGCCGCCCGCTCCCCAAGGCCCCCAAGCCGATCTACATCCTGCTCAACAAGCCGCCCAGGACGCTCTCGACCGCCAAGGACGAGCCCGGCGCCGACCGGCGGACCGTCGTCGACCTCGTCGATCACCCGCTCGCGCCGAAACTCTTCCCCGTGGGGCGGCTCGATTACGACACCACCGGACTCGTGCTGCTCACGAACGACGGGGAGCTCGCCAACCGCCTGACGCACCCCCGCTACGGGGTGCCCAAGACCTACCGCGCCGTCGTCCGCGGCAGGATCGAGCCCTCGGCCGTCGAAGAACTGGAACGCGGCATCTTCCTCGCCGAACGACGCGAGGGACGCACGGTTGGCGCCGCGCGGACGAGCCACGTGGAGATCCAGGTCGTGCACACCGAGGCCGACAAGACCACGATCGAGATCACGCTCCGCGAGGGCCGCAACCGCCAGGTCCGGCGCATGCTGTCCGCCGTCGGGCACCCCGTGAAGCGGCTCGAGCGCATCGCCATGGGGCCGGTCCGGCTCAAGGGCGTCGCCCGAGGCCTCTGGCGCGAGCTCGCGTCCGCCGAGGTCCGCGCCCTGCGGCGCGCCGCCGCCGACCCACGACGACAGCGGGCCCGCGCCTGATGCTCGCGCGCCTCTTCGACCGAATCACCAAGGAGCGCGAGGAGCTCCGCAAGACCGCGCGCGTCATGCGCCAGGTCGGCCGCGGCATCACGCGCAGCCAGATCCCGCGCATGGCCGCCGCGCTCGCCTATCGCACGATCTTCACGATCGTGCCGGTGCTCGTGATCTCCGCCGTGGTCGTCAACCAATTCGTTGGAGAGGAGGAGCTGCGGCCGCAGGTCGAACGCCTGCTCGCCTACGCCGGCATCGACACCATCACCAACGACGCGGGCGCGACGGCCGAACCGGGAGAACAGGAGTCGCCCGTCGGCACGGCCGCGCCCGAGCCGGGCGAGGCCGAGATCGCGGAAAGCGCCAGGGACCGCGTCGAGCCGGCAACGGCAGAGGCGACGGACTCGATCGGCTCGGTGCGCACCGACGACCTCGTCCGCCAGCTCCTCGACCAGGCGGCCAACGTCCCGCTCCGCGCCATCGGCATCCTCGGCGTGCTGCTGCTCGCGTACGCCTCGATCTCGATGCTCGTCGAGCTCGAGAAGTCGTTCAACCAGATCTACCGCGCGCCGACCGGGCGAGCCTGGTCGCGGCGCGTCGCGATGTACTGGACCACGCTCACGCTGGGCACCATCCTGCTCCTCGGCGCCTTCGCCGTCGGCGGGAGGATCCAGGCGCTGCTCCCCGCCGACGAGGGCGTCTGGGGCACGATCCTCGGGCTGACCGTCACGCTGCTGGTCAACCTCTCGCTCCTGCTGCTCGCCTACACGACCGTCCCCAACACCCGCGTTCGGCTCCGCCCCGCCCTCGCCGGCGCGGCGGTCGCCGCGGTGATGTGGGAGGCCGCCAAGTGGGCGTTCACCGGCTACGTCGGTTTCGCGATCGGCAACTTCGAGCAGCTGTACGGCGCCGTGGCGTTCCTGCCGCTCTTCTTGCTCTGGGTCTACGCGACCTGGCTGATCGTGCTCTTCGGGCTCCAGGTCGCATATGCCCTGCAGCACTTCGACGCCTGGTCGGCCGAGGACGAGGCCGCCTCGGACGCCGACAACGCCGCGGTCGATCCCATGGCCGCCCTGGCCGTCGCCGCCGTCGTCGCCGGGCGCTTCGAGCGCGCCAAGACCACGGGCCCGCGCCACGCCGCCCGCGCGGTGGGCATCTCCGAATCCAGCGCCGAGCGCGTGCTCACCGCGCTCGCCGCGGTGGGCGTCCTCCGCCAGACGGGCACCGCCGCCGACGAGCCCGACCGCTTCACCCTGGCCCGCCCGGCCCACCAGATCGAGGCCTCCAGCGTCCTCGACGCCTGGCGACGCTCCGCCGGCGCCCCCCAGGAGCCCGCGGACGTCGATCCGGAGACGTGGGACGCCCTCAAACGGGCGCAACGATCCGCCTCGGACCGCTTTACGCTCGCCGATCTTGCAGGCTCCGAGCGCGGAGCGTCGAAGAACCCCGCCACCTCAGAGGACGAGACACACGTCCGAACCCGCGGCCCGGAGCCCGCGTAACGGGGCCCGCCTAGAGTCGCGGCCCGGAACTTTGCATGAGCCCACGCTGCCTCCACGAATTCTCGATCTACCTCGATGACCGCCCCGGCGAGCTCGCCGGCGTCCTCGAGGCCGTCGCCGCCGCCGGCGTCCAGATCGAGTCCATGTCCGTCTCAGAGCACAACGGGCGCGGGCTCGTCCGCCTCCTGGGCGACCCGGTCGAGCAGCTCCGCGCCGTCTGCGAGTCCCTCACCGAGTCCGGCATCGGCCCGATCCTTGAGGCCGAGGTCGTCGCCGTCGAGACCGGCGAGCGCGAGGGCACGCTCCGCGAGCTCGCCAAGACGATGGCCGACGAACGCGTCAACGTCCGCTACGCCTACATGGCCCCGAGCCGCAACGGACGCCCCGAGCTCTGCGTCCTCCGAGTCGACGACCCGGGCTTCGTCGTCCGGCGCCTCTCCGAGGCCGACCTGCCCACCGGCGTGATCGCGCCCGAGCGTCCGACCGATTCCGGCGCGGCCTGAGCGCGATCGCCCGCGTCACGATCGCAATGCCGGGCGGCGCCCCTCGGCGGCCGCCCGAACCGTCATCCCTTCAGCGCCGTCAGGTCCGCGCCGTGGTTGATGTGCAGCGCCGCGCCGCCGATCACCAGCGCCGGCACCGACCCCACGCCCGCCGACTCGGCCTCCGCGATGCGTCCGCTCGACTCCCCGAGGTGCACGACCTCGACCTCGTACCGCGACCGGTCCAGACCGTCGGCGACTGGCCGCTCCGCCTCGACGCACACCGGGCAGCCCGCGTGATAGAATGTTGCCTTCTCCATGTTCGATCTCCTTTCTAAGAACCCACCAAGAGCAACCCACAGGACCGCATCTCAGAAGTCGCGCGGCGGCGTGTACGGCTGGACCCACAGGATGGCGCTCATCAGCACCGCCTTCTCCCACGCCGCGTGCATCTTGCGGACGTCCTCCTCGGAGTGGCCGCCCCGCGCGAGGAACGGTTCCATCGTCGCCGTCACCGGGTAGTACAGCGCGATCATGTACCGCAGCGGGATGTGCGCCGCGGCGTCCGCGTCGTCGGTCGTGTTCTTCGCGATCCGGTGGTGACGCAAACCGATCTCGAGCTGCCGGTTCAGCCACGCCTGATCGAAATCGGCGTCGGCGGTCTCGAGCACCCAGCGGCCGAAGCGCTCGCGGACGCGCGCCAGGTACTCCGGCTGCGGGTCGCCCGTGCTCGGGCTCGAGAAGTAGTACAGCAGGTGCTCGTTCGCGCCCACGAAGCCGTACCAGACGCCCAGCAGCTCGTCGAGGTGCGGACTCAGCACCGCCTTCGACATCCGCAGGTACCGCGCGTCCTCCTCCGTGAAGAGCACCGACTTCTTCAACAGCGCCAGCTCCGACTCCGAGATCGCCTCGAACCCTCGATTCGAACGCGGCGCCCCGATGATCGAGCCGTCCGGGCGGAGCGACGGCTGCGCCGTGCTGACCGTGGCGCAGCCCGCGGAGAGTGACAACAGGATGGGCGCAGCGACAGCGCCCGCGAGAATCGATCGCGACATTCCGGTCTCCTTCCACAGTGCGAGCGGGCCGGCCCCCCGACCCCAATGCCACCCCGCGCTCAGCCGAGCGCGGCCAGCGATCGATCCCGCGCCGGCGCTTCCGCCGGCTCCATCTCCCCGCAGTCGATCCGCAGATCGGTCAAACCAATCGGCGCGTCGATCAACGCGCAGTGATGCGGTCTGGCCTCGCCGGGGTGCGCCTCCGGTCGGAAGTGCGCGCAGTTCACGCACATCCGGGACAGCGGGATCGCCCCCGACCGCTCCAGCGACCCGATCAGCCGCGTGAACGAACGCAGCAGCTCCGCGCGCTCGTCCTCACCGAGACCGCCGAGCCCGTCGATCAACGCGTGCGGCCACTCGTCCGAGGACTCCGCGATCGCGCGACCCGCCGGCGTCAGCGCCAGCCGCACTGCCCGTGCGTCGTCCTCACGCCTCACCTTCTCGACCAGTCCCTTCTTGACCAGCGTCGAGACCGCCGAGCTCACCGTCGGCGCCGTCAGCGACAGCGCCGCCGCGATCGCCCCGACGCCCGGCTGCTCGAGCCGCTCGACCTCGGCCAGGATCTGCGCTTGCGTCGCCGATAACCCGGCGGTGCGCGCTCCGGCGCGGCCTTCCGATCGCAGCAGCAGCACCAGCTTGTGCATCGCGGCGGCGAGTTGGTGCGTGCTGTCGGTCACCCCGGCGGTCCTCCTGCCCGGCGAACGCCCCCAGCCTCGCTGACTATTCTTCGTAGTCAAAATCTTTTTGAGTCCGAACTATAAACGGTGGATCCGTCGGCTCATCGGGGAGCCCGTTCCTGCCGAACAGGATCCTCGGCGGGACTATGCTCCGCCATCTCCGAGGAGTGACGTTCCATGGGCATCGAAGCCTCCATCGCCACCGACCAGATCCTGACGCTCCAGCTCCAGCGGGTCGTCAACTGGGCCCGCCGCAACAGCCTCTGGCCGATCCCGTTCGCCACGGCCTGCTGCGGCATCGAGCTGATGGCGACGGCGTCGAGCCGCTACGACCTCGCCCGCTTCGGCGCCGAGGTGATGCGCTTCAGCCCCCGCCAGTCCGACCTGCTGATCGTCGCCGGGCGGATCTCCACCAAGATGCTCCCGGTGCTCCAGAGGATCTACGAGCAGATGACCGAGCCGAAGTGGGTCATCTCGATGGGCGCCTGCGCCAGCACCGGCGGCGTCTTCGACACCTATGCCACGGTCCAGGGCTGCGACCAGTTCATCCCGGTCGATGTCTATGTCCCCGGCTGCCCGCCGCGCCCCGAGATGCTGATCGAGGCGGTCATGGCGATCCAGCGGCACATCGACAACGAGGGCATCCCGCCCAAGGGCCCGAACGGCGAGCGCGTTCCTCTCGGCCTTGCGGTCTCGCCGGGCCACAGCGTGAAGCCGCAGCCGGTCGGGCTGACCGTCGGGCCCTGATTCCGCAAGACCCGGCGGGCGTCGGCACCCGACCGGCCGGAGCGCAGAAGATTGCGCGCGAGACCGGGAAGCGGGCGGTCGGCCGCTCGGCGTCCCGCCCGCACCGTTGGCTGACTACCGCGACGCGCAGCCCTCGAAGTACAGCCTGACGAACTCGTCGACGTCGGCGGCGCTCACGACCCCGAGTGGCTCGGCGTACGCGCCCGCGATGACCTCCTGGTCGAAGAACAGGCGCACGAACTCGGCCGCGTCGAGCTGGCTCAGCACGCCGAACGGCACCGCCAGGTCGGCCGGGCCGCATCCACCGACATCGAACTCGGCCTGGAACGTGATCGTGAACTCGCTGCCGGCGAACCAGACGCCGTCGGCCGAGAACGGGAAGTCGTTGATGGTCTCGTACAGCTCCATGAATAGGACGTCTCTCGAATCGAGCACGAAGAGCCCGCCCTGACCCCGGCCGTCGACCGTCCCGCTGAACTGGCCGGCCCCGGACCGTGACTCGCTCGGCGCGGGCCGGAAGGCGTACGGGCGCGAGACGCCGGGGGGGCCGAGCGCGACCGCCATGTCGCGCAGCTGGCTGGTCGGGAGGGCCGCTATGGAGACGTCGTAGTCGATCGCGACACCGCGGAGCGAGCCCGCGACGATGCCGTAGCGAGCGCCGCGCAGCGGCTGGGCCTGGAAGAAGTTCTCCGAGCCGCCCAGCCCGCCCCACGAGAAGAGATCGTCGCCGAAGTCGACCCGAAGATCGAACTCGCCGACGAGCTGCGCGTGCGCGGCGCCGCACGCAAGAAAGGTCACGACCCCCCACGCCTGTCTCATGGGCTGCATCCTTGAAAGCGGTGCCGCGTGAACGCGCCGACGTCGGCGGAGCTCGGCGTGGCCCTCGGCCAGCCTCTGAAGATACGCGATCCTTCCGTGCCGGTCCGCTCAAGAACAACCGGGCGGAGGCACCGCTGCCGGCCTGGCGCGCGGGCCAAGAGGATCCGTCGCAGACTCGGCGGCCATGGATCGCGGGCCGGCAACGCCCCGGCGTTGGTGATCTGGGCGAATTCCGCCGGCTTCTCGATGATTACGCTTGGCGTATGTGCGGCCGCTTCTACCTCCACACCCTCCCCGAGCACATCGTCGCCCAGTTCGAGATCGTCGGCCTGCCCGACAAGACGCTCGACCCCGAGTCGATCAAGGGGAACCCCGAGCGCGAGCGCGCCGCGAGCG
The DNA here is from genome assembly GCA_038521625.1 of Planctomycetota bacterium. GTDB lineage: Bacteria > Planctomycetota > Phycisphaerae > Phycisphaerales > UBA1924 > JBCBKP01. Next base: position 347,991 of record JBCBKP010000001.1, on the reverse strand, counting down.
CCCTCGGCCCCCGATACAACATCGCGCCGGGCCAGCACATCGCCGTCGTCCGACGCCGGCGCGGCGACACCGAGCTCGCCGCGCCGCGCTGGGGGCTGATCCCGTTCTGGTCAAACGACGACTCGATGGCGTACAAAACAATCAACGCGCGCTCCGAGACCGCGCACGAGAAGCCGGCCTTCCGCGACGCCTTCGCGAAGCGCCGCTGCCTCGTCCCCGCCGACGGTTTCTATGAATGGAAGCAGGGACCCGCCGGCAAGCAGCCGCTCGCGGTCTCGGTGGAAAACGAGCGAGGCCGGCCGGCGGTCTACGCGATGGCGGGCCTCTGGGAGACTTGGCGCGATCCGTCGATCGATGCCGACCTCGAGACCGCGACGATCCTGACCTGCGCCGCGAACCCGGCGCTCGCGGAGATCCACCCGAGGATGCCGGTCATCCTGCCGCGCGAGGCCTGGACCGCGTGGCTCGACGAGCGGACTTCGATCGACGACGCCCGGCGGCTCTGCACGCCCTACACGGCCAGCGCGATGCCGTCGCGACCGGTCTCGACGCGGGTCAACAGCGTGCGCAACGACGACCCGTCGCTCCTCGACGATGCCATCGATGAATCGAAGGGCCTCTTCGGGATGTAGGGTTGGCCCGCCGCGGATTCGTCCGCGGGCGGTCGCCGATCTCGCGACCGGATGGGGCGACGAGATCAGGCCTCGCGGCCGGACGGCCGCGACGAGGTCAGACCGAGGTCAGACGGCGGCCGATGCGGCGACGCTTGTTCAGGATCTTCCGCCCCTTGCTCGTCTTCATGCGGGCGCGGAAGCCGCTCTTGCGCTTCTTCTTGATCCGGCTCAGGCGGCGGTTGTAGTGGACGGCCATGGCATCGCTCCGGCGGGTGGATCCGCTCTTTTCTGCTGGGCCGGAACGATAGACCCGATCCGCCCCCCGGTCGATCCGGGCCGCGAGGAGGGTCCAATACGCCCATCAAGGCCCTAGGCGGCGACCCCGGATCCGCGTAAGCTGTGCTGTACCAGGGGCTCGGACGCCATCTCGTGGCGGCGCCCGCCCCCTTGAACCCAGCCAGTCGGGCCCGATCGGCCATGCCCCGAGACCACTCCCGGGGGACGACCGAGCGCTCCCAGACGCGGCGCAACGCCCGGCCGGAGCCCGAGAGGGCCCGCCGGGACGGGGGCATCGGCGGATGGACGAACGCGTCCGCGAGACCGAGCGACTGCTCGGCGTCACATTCGAAGACAAAGAGCTGCTGGCGCTGTCGCTGACGCACGCCTCGTTCACCGACTCGCGCGTCGAGTCCAACGAGCGGCTCGAGTTCCTGGGCGACGCCGTTCTCGGGATGATCGTTTGCGAGCGGGTCTTCGAGCGCTACCCCGACCTGCTCGAGGGCGAGATGACCAAGATCAAGTCGCTCGCCGTGAGCCGCAAGACCTGCGCCGAGATCGCCGGCGAGATCGGCCTCGACCGCCTGCTCGCGACCGGCAAGGGGATGGCCGCGCACGCCGCGCTGCCGAGGTCGGTGTCGGCCGCGGTGCTCGAGTCGGTCATCGGGGCGCTGTACACCGACCGCGGCTACGACGCGTGCCGGGCCTGGCTGCTGCCGCTTCTGGACCCGGTCATCGATGGCGCCGCGGAGAGCGACCACCAGTCGAACTACAAGAGCCTGCTGCAGCAGCACGCCCAGCAGACCGAGGGTGAGCCGCCGACCTATCTCGTGCTCGACGAAAAGGGCCCGGACCATGCCAAGGCGTTCCGCGTGGCGGTCGCGATGGGCGGCCGGACCTTTGAGCCGTGCTGGGGGAATTCGAAGAAGCAGGCCGAGCAGCGTGCGGCGATGCACGCGTTGGCGGAGTTGGGTGTGATCGACGTGATCGAGAAGGCGACGCCGGCGGGTTAGTTGCCCGTCGCATCCGCGAGCAGGCCCTCGACCCGCCGCTCGATCTCCGGCGACAGTGCGTCCGCCCGGCGCGCCGCCCGGCGCAGGCCGGACGCGGCCTGCTCGGTGGGGAGTCGTTCGAAGAGTTCGCTCGCGACGCGTTCCGCGTCGTCACTGCGGTCCGCCGCCAGCATTGCAGCGAAAGCGACGCCGCAAGAATCGACCAGCGATTGTTCGCGAGCCGAACGGATCGCCGTTCGAATCTGCCGGTCCGCCCGATCGGGGTACACCTCATCATCGAAGATCATGAACGAGACCGAGAGGTGATCGATCGGATCGGTGATGAGACGCCCGAGTTGGGCGTAGCGGCCGTCGTCGATCAGCGCGTCCTCGATCACGTCGAGGTGCGCCCGGAGCGTCTCCGCCCCGCGCTCGCGCTCGATCGTCCCATCGACCCAGGCGAGCACGCCCGCGCGGTCTCCGAGCACGCGTTCGCTCAGCACCAGCCAGTCGTGCGTCGCCCGCGGGTTCGTCTCGAGCCGATCGGCCAAACCGTCGCGCAGCGCCTCGAACCGCGTTCGCGCCGGCCCGTGCAGGCGGGCGAGCCGCTGCATGTCGGACGCCATGAATGAGACGCGGACTCCGGTGTACGCGGGCCCCACGCCGAGCATGTTGTCCCAGAGCCAGACGAACGCCTCCGTCGCCTCGTCGTACTCGCCGTCGCGGACGTACCCGCCGGCGGCCATCAGCTTCGCGCGGATCTCGTCCTCTTCACCGAGGCCAATCTTCTCGAACGCGGTCGGCTCTTCCATGCCCGCGCCGCCATCGCGCAGCGCACCCGCCCACTCGAGGAAGCCCGCCGCGTCGCGGTAGCCCATCGCGCGCCCGACCTCTTCGCCGCCGCTGAACGCGATCATCGTCGGCATCGCGAGTATCCGCTGCTTGCGGGCCATCGCCGGGTCCTCGTCGACGTCGAACTCGGCCAGCACCGCGCTCGACTCGATGAACCCGACGACCCCGGGATCCACGAAGGTCGTCTCGTCCATCTTCTTGCACGGCAGGCACCAGTCGGCCGTGGCCTTCAGGATGAATAGCTTCCCTGCGGCCTCGGCCTCCGCGCGGGCCTCGGGGACCGGCAGATTGCTGAAGACCGGCGGCTTCGCGAAAGCGAGGACCGAACAGCACGGCACTAAGACGAAGACAAGCGAGCGCATCGAGACTCCTCCGACCGAACGACCGGCGGAAGTCTACCCGGGCCTGGCCAGATCACCGCCCCTCGACTTCGCTCGATCGGACGCGATGCCCCGGCGGCAAGCCACCGCGATGGGGGATGCCCCGCCAGCGAGCGATCCAACTCACCGCCGGAGGGTGGCGACTCAGATCGGTCTCACCGCCGGAGGGCGGCGAACGGGTCAAACCCGGCCGGTGAGCACGGCCGCGAACGTCGCGGCCGCCAGCACCGCGAGCACGGCCGCAATCCCGATCAGCCATCGCTGGCTCCGCGAGACCAGCTCGGCGAGCTCACGCTCGCGCTCCGCGTCGGTCTCGCGCATCGCCGAGATCGTCATCCCGAGATCCTCGGTCGCTTTGGTCATCCCGCCGAGCGTGTGGCCGAACGCGTCGATCGAGCCGGCCATCTTCGCCTCGGCCTCGCCGGCCTTGACGACGGCCGACTGCATCTGCTGCAGCGCCGAGGTCTGGTGCTGCAGCGATTCGAGCTGCTGGATCGCCGTCTTGCCGAGGCGCTCGCCCAGGCGGTCGGTCGCGGCCGCGGCCTGCTCGCGGCCCTCGCGGACCGCCGCCGCGAGATCCGTGATCGCGTCCGCCATCCGCTCGTTCTGGGCGCTGATCTGCGGCAGCAGCTCCGCGTTGCGCGACGCGGACTCGGCGACCTCCAGCAGGCGCTCCGAGCGGCGCGTCTGCTCGTCCAGGTGCCCGTCGACCTTGCGGACCAGCCCGAGCACCTCCGCGTAGTTCTTGCGGAGCTCTTCGACCAGCTCGCCGCGGTTCTTCGGCATCGGCATGCTGAGCGAGCCGCGGGACGGCGTCGTGAAGCCCTCGAGCTCGTCGTCGATGTCGCCGGCCTGGCCCGCGGCGTGACCGCCGGCATGGCCGTTCGTTGCGACCGCCATCGCCGAGGTGTCGGGGACCTTGGCGGCCGGGTGCGGCTTGATCTCGTTCACGCGGATCGGGCGCTGGGCCGCGGTCGCGATGGTCTGGGTGGCCTGAGCGCCGCCGGGCGTCTGCGCCGCGAGCGTGCCCCCGCCAAAGCCGAAAAAGCGCGCGATTGAATCGACGAAGCCCATGGGAGTCCTTTCCTGCTGCCTTGATGTCGGGCCGGTGCCGGGCGTCGCCGCGTCGTGCGGGTGCTTTGGCGTCCGGGTTGGCCGGCGTCCATACCTTCCTTGGAGGCGAAGCGTACGAGAACAGCGATGCGCACACAAGACGGGCCCACCAGATCTTGGGCGTTGACGCGCGAAGATTGGGTTGTCGCCCCATCGATGTGGGGTCCATCGCCCACACGAGAGCCACGCAGAAGCCGCGGGCGACCGCGATCACCCCGCCCAGAACGGGGCGGTTGGGCGAAAGCGGTCTCGTTACGGGCCGGGCACCGGACCGGTCGTCGGCCCCAGGCTCGGCGTCGGGCGCTCGCCCGAGATCTCGTCGAAGCGGCGAACGATCCGGCCGAACTCGGTCGCGCGGACCCGGTACCGCCATGCCCCGAGCCGCTCGTTGAGATCGGCCGCCTCGGCGACGACCTCGTCCGACGCGTCGTCCGACGCCTCGAAGGCCAGGCCGACCCAGCCCGAGCCGTTCTCGGTCTTGGGCGAGGACGTCGCGGTCACGGTCAGCCCGTCCCATGTGCGGTACGTGCTGTAGATCGCCTCGCCCGGATCGATCGGCCGCTCCGACGCCGCGCGGATGTCGAACGCGTTGAAGTTGTTCAGCACCGTGAAGAGCTGGCCGAGTTCGGTCGGCGTCGCGCGGATCGGGGTGCCGGCGGCGACGTTGCGGATCCGGAACGCCGTCGTGCCCTGCTCGGTGTTGATGATGTTGAGCGTGTCGCCGTCGGGGTGCGAGATCTCGAGCTCGCGCATGCGTCCCGGGAAGATCCGGAATAGCGGTCGTGGCAGGTAGAGCTGCGGATCGCCGGCGATCCTCGGCGGGCTGGGGATCAGGTAGGTCTGGTCCTCGCCAGCGCGCCGCGCAAACCGGCCGAACCGCCCGCCGATCGTCGGCACGCCGACGATCACGTCGGCCAGCACGCGGTCGCTCGCGTCGCGCAGCACGACGCGGGTCGCGACCGACGCCGGGTCGCTCGCCTCGGGCGGGTTGTCCGGGTCGGGCTCGGGCTCGCGCAGGCCCAGCCGTTCGTGCCACCGCGGGTCGGACGCTTTGGGTTCGCCCTCGTTCAGCTCCGCGAGCCCGTCGATCAGCGTGTCGATGAAGTCGATCCGCGCCTCGAACCCGTCGAAGGGCTCGTCGACCCGCCAGAGCTCGCCCTGCTTGCTCAGCCGCAGGTCGTGGCGCGCGGTCACGACCCGAACGCTCGTGATCGGCTGGTCGCGGTCCGCCAGCTCGGGAAGCAGTTGCACGGTCTGGCGCTCGGTCGAGGCGACCCCCGAGCCGCCGAACATCACGGCCAGCACGAGCAGCACGGCGGTCAGCGCGCCGAGCGGGATGAGTGACCTCGTCGTCATCGTTCAGCTCCCTCAGCGTCCCTGCCCGCGGCGTCGGTCCGCCCGCCGTCGGGCCGCCCGGTACGCCCCCAGCGAGACGGCGACCACGCAGAGCAGCGCCGGCACCATCGCCGTGTTGATCAGCTGGTACTGCAGCTTGACGCGCTCGAGATCAGCGCGGCTCTCGCGTTCGATGTCGCGCAGGCTCGCGACCGTGGCCGAGCGTTCGGCCCGGAACCGCAGCGCCTCCTCCTCGAGCTCGGTGGGCAGCACGTCGCCGGGGGCGATCCCGGCGGTCAGCTCGTTGATCCTCGCCTCGATCTCGGCGAGCTCCTCCTGGAACGCCGCCGCCTGCTCGCGCTGGGCCAGGTCGGCCTCGCGCTCCATGTCCACGATCTTCTCGAGCGGGCGGGTGGCGCTGCCGCGGGCGCGCAGGGTGAGCAGGTCCTCGCTGCCGGTGATCTGCTCGAGCGTGTTCAGCAGGAAGCTCGCGTTGTCGCTGATCACGCGGTACCCCGCCGGCTCGCCGCTCGGGCCGGTCTGCCGCTGGAGCCAGAGGTCGTCGCTCACCATGTCCACGTCGCCGATGACCACGACGTTGATCGGGCCCGCCGACCGCTCGAGGTGCCCATCGGGCAGCGGCAGGCCGCCGATCCCGTCCGCGAACGCCGTCTCGACCTCGCCGGTGACGCGCGCCGCGAGCGTCAGCTCCTCGCCGCCCGACGTGAAGTTCTCCGCGAGTTGCTGCGCGGGGCTGAACTTCACGCGGAGCGTCTGCAGCCGCATGCTCTCGGTCGTCGTCCGGAGCAGCGGCGTGACCTCGACCGGCGCGTCTTCGGCCGTCTCGAAGTGCCCCCCGATCCCGTAGACGAGGCCGCCGAGGTTGCGTGTGGCGGGGTCGTCCTGCGCGAGCTGGTCGCCGAAGAGCCGGATGATGTGGACGTGCGGGACCTCGATCGTGCCCCGCTCCGACGACTGCGGCAGGACCGCCGCGCGCGCCTCGTCCGACGCGGTCTCGTCGGTGTCGAAGACCAGGCCCCACGCGTCGAAGACCGGGCCCAGCGTGCTGTCGAAGTCCCGGTTCAGCACCGAAGTGACCTGGCTCGCCCGGGCCTGCGCCGCGCCGCGCAGGTAATAGGTGTCGGTCAGGATGACGGCGCGCCCGCCGCCCAGGATGAACTGCTCGAGCCGGTACAGCGCCTGATCGTCGAGATCGCGCGGGTGGATCACGAGCAGCACGTCGACCTGCGGGTCGATCTCCTGCGTGCCGACCGTCGGGACGAGCAGCACGCGGAAGCTGTCGATGATCCTGGTCAGGATCTCCCAGCGCGGCCGCTCGCCCTGGCCGCTCACCGGGTTCGCCGGGGTGCCGGCGATCGGCAGCGGCGACATCAGACCCACCACCGGCTTGTCCACGCGGCTCAGCGACGCGATCGCGCGGGCGATCTCGTACTCGCGGAATCTCTCGGCGTCGGGGCCGCCCTGGAACAGCGGGATGAACTCCTTGCCGTCGATCTCGTTCGTGCCGACCAGGCCCATGAACGCCGGCTCGCCCGCGACCCGGGCCGGGATCGGCGTCATGCCCTCGGCGATCGCCTCCTGCTCCTCGTCGCTGAACGGCTCGGGATCGATCTTGATCAGGCGCACGCGCCCGCCCGAGCGCTGCTCGAACGCCCGCAGAAGCCGCTCGACCCGCCGCCCGGCCTGCAGCAGCGCCGGCTCGTCACGGAGCAGCGTCTCCGAGAAGTAGTACCGCAGCGTGACCGTCGTCTCGGGGGCCCGGGCGATGCGGGCCCCGGCCTCGGTCAGCGAGTACACACGCCCCTGGGTCAGGTCGAGGCGCGCCCCACCGATCGCGCCGTCGGCGGCGATGTTCGCGGCGACGAAGCTGACGATCAGCAGCAGCAGGGCGATGAGTCCGGTCAGGCGTGCCACGTCGGTCTCCTCGGGTCAGTCGGCCTTCTTGGCCTCGACGATCACGGCGTTGGCGATCAGCGACAGCGAGATCAGCGAGAAGAAGAACACCACGTCGCGCAGGTCGATCACGCCGCGCCGGATCTCGGTGAACCGCGTCAGGAAGCTGAAACGCGTCACGGTCTCGACGACCGGCGCCGGCACGCGTCCGTCCAGGAACTCGGCGACGTCGGAGATCCCGGCGAACAGCAGCGCGGCGCACACCACCACCGTCAGCACCAGCGCGATCACCTGGCTCCGGGTCGTCGCGCTGAGCATCGACCCGATCGCCAGGAACCCGCCGGCCATCAGCAGGCTGCCGAGGTAGGCCGCGGCGATCGCGCCGTTGTCCGGCGTCCCGAGCTGGTTGACGGTGATCCAGAGCGGGAAGGTCAGCGCCAGCGCGAGCCCCGTGAAGACCCACGCCGCCAGGTACTTTCCGACGACCGCCGCCCAGGTCGGCACCGGCAGCGTCATCAGCAGCTCGAGCGTGCCGCCCTTGCGCTCCTCGGCCCACAGACGCATCGAGAGTGCCGGGATCAGGAACAGGTACAGCCACGGGTGGAACGAGAAGAACGAGTCGAGGTCCGCCTGCCCGCGCTCCCAGAAGGCGCCCAGGTTCACCGCGAACGTCGTCGCGCCCGCGAGCACCAGGAAGATGATGATGAATACGTACGCGACCGGCGTCACGAAGTAGCCGCCCAGCTCGCGTTTGGTCACAGACAGCATCGCGTGCATGACTTCAGCCCCCGGCCGCGTCCCTACCCCGCCGACCCGTTGGCCGTCACGGCGCGGAAGACCTCGTCGAGCTTGCCCTGCTCGACCGTGAACTCGTCGATCTCCAGCCCGCGCTCGCGCACGAACCGCCCCACCTCCAGCGCGATGCTGTCGCCGCCCGCCGGCACGACGAGGCAGCGCAGGCTCTCGCCGTCGCCCCCCAGACGCTGCACCTCTCGGACGCCGGGTATCGCGCGCAGCTGTTCGGGCAGCCCCGACGCCTCGCCCCGGACCCCGATCGTCACCGAGTTGTACCCCGGCGCCTTGGTCCGAAGCGTCCGCGGCGTCCCGTCGGCCAGCAGCCGCCCGTGCGCGATGATGACCGCACGCGTGCAGACCGCGTCGACCTCCTCGAGGATGTGGGTGCTCAGCACCACGCACTTCCGACCCGCCATCGAGCGGATCAGCTTGCGCACCTCGTGCTTCTGGTTCGGGTCCAGACCGTCGGTGGGTTCGTCGAGGATCAGCACGTCCGGGTCGTGCAGGATCGCCTGCGCCAGACCCACTCGGCGCTTGTACCCCTTCGACAGCGTCTCGATCGGCTGGCGCATCACGCCACGGAGCTGCACCAGGTCGCGGACCTCGTCGATCCGCTTCCGGAGCGACCGGCGCGGCATCCGGCGCACGGCGCCGACGAACTTCAGGAACCCCTCGGGCGTCATGTCCGGGTACGCCGGCGCGCCCTCGGGCAGGTAGCCGATCGTCCGCTTGACCGCCAGCGGGTCGGTCCGGACGTCGAAGCCCGCGACCGACGCGCTGCCGCTCGTCGGGGCGAGGAAGCCGGTGACCATCTTCATGGTCGTCGACTTGCCGGCACCGTTCGGCCCCAGGAAGCCCAGCACCTCGCCCTTGCCCACGGTCAGGTCGAGCGCATCGACCGCCACGATCGGGCCGAAGACCTTCCGGAGTTTCTTGGTCTCGATCATGCCGCCCATGCGCTCCACGTTCGCCGGCCCGCGCGCCGCGAGAGCGGCATTTTTGCGCCCGCGCTCCCCCGGATCAACGCGGCCCCGAAACCGATGCCGCCCGCCGGGGCGGCAAATCTAGCCCGCCCGGTCCGGGTTACGCTGCCGGCCATGGAAATCCATCGCGATCCGAACGAGAACGACCCCGCGGGCCGCGTGCTCGAGCTCCTCCGCTCGCACCGCAGCATCCGCCGTTTCACCTCTGACCCGGTCCCCGACGCCGACATCGAGCGGGCCGTCGCCGCCGGGCAGATGGCCTCGACCAGCTCCGCGGTCCAGGCCTACTGCCTGATCCGCGTCCGCGACCCCGGGACGCGCGAGCGGCTCGTCCCCCTCACCGGCGGGCAGCAGAAAGTCGCCGACTGCGGCGCGTTCTTCGTCGTCTGCGGCGACGTCCGCCGCCACCGCGTCGCCTGCGCCCGCGACGGGATCGGGTACGACGCCCGGCTCGAGGCCTTCCTCGTCGCCGCGATCGACGCCAGCCTCTTCGCCGAGAAGACCGTCGTCGCGTTCGAGGCGATGGGCTACGGCGTCTGCTACATCGGCGGGCTGCGGAACCAACTCGCCGAGGTCCGCGACCTGCTGGAGATCCCCCTCGGCGTCTACCCGCTCTACGGGCTCTGCGTCGGCGTGCCGGACGAGTCGCCCTCGATCCGGCCCCGCCTGCGCGTCGCGTCGGTGCTCTTCGAGGAGCGGTACCCGGACGACGACCGGCTGCTCGCCCAGATGGCCGAGTACGACGAGACCTACGAGCGGTACAGAAAGGAACGCGGCGCGGAACCGGCCAGGTGGAGCGAGCTCATGAGCGCCAAATACAAGACCCCCGCAAGGACGCACCTCGCGGGGGTCTACCGAGATCTTGGGGCGGATCTCGATTAGGGCTCGGGCTCGGCTGGGGCTCGAACCGGGGGGCGACGCGCCGCGTTCAGCGGCCGGCGCTCAGATCGACGCGGATCGATCGGCCGTCCGCGAATCGGACGAGCGTCCCTTGCGGCTCGGCCTCGACGCGGCCCTTGTGGTCGGCGCTCGGTCGCGGCGTCGGGCTGAGCAGGATCTCGACGATGTCGCTGTTGTGGTAGCGGGCCGCGATCGAGAGGGCGGTCTCGTGGCGCCCGTTGCTGATGGTCTTCGAGGCGCCGGCGTCGAGGAGAGCCTCGGCGATCTGACGCTCGCCGTAGCGGGCGGCGCGGATGAGCGGCGTGTTCTGGCTCTTGTTGACGGCGTTGACGTCGGCGTGCGCCTCGATGAGATACTCGGCGACCGTCGGGCTGCCGAATCGCGCGGCGGTGTGCAGCGGCGTGTTGCCCTCCCGGCTCGTGGCGCGGACATCGGCCCCGCCCCCGATGAGCAGCCGCGCGACGCGCGGGTTGCCGTACTTGGCGGCCCGCATCAGCGGCGTCAGATGGCCGCCGTTGCGAGCCTCGAGCTTCGCGTGCGCCTTGATCAGGGCTTCGGCGACCTTCGGGCTGCCGAAACGGGCGGCGGTGTGCAGCGGCGTGTTGCCGTGCGGGGCCGCCGCGTCGACATCGGCACCGCCCGCGATGAGCTGGCGCGCGACCTCCGGGCTTCCGAACTTCGCGGCCCGCGTGAGCGCGGTGAGGTGGTCATGGTTCCGCAGATTCACCTTCGCGTGGGCGTTGACGAGCATGCGGGCGATGTCGCCGGAGCCGTACCGCGCGGCGATGTGCAGCGGTGTGTTGCCGATGCTCGTGCGCACGTCGACGTCGGCGTGCGCCGAGATCAGCAGGTTGGCGGCGTTCTTGTTGCCGAACTTCGCGGCGGCGTGCAGCGGCGCTAGGCCGTTGGGGCTCTTGGTGTCCGGGTTGGCGCCGGCGTCGAGCAGCACGCTGACGCTGGCCGTGTGCCCGTACTTGGAGGCGAGGTAGAGCGGCGTGTAGTAGTGCCCGCCCTGGTTCGCGTTCGCGCCCGCGTCGATCAGGCGGGAGATGGTCCCGCTGCTGCCGGCTTTCGCGGCGTCGCGGAGCGCGTTGTCGAGCTCTGCCTGGCTGAAGCCGGCGTAGCGGCCGCGCGGCTTGGCGCGGCTGGCGTCGCCGGCGTCAGAGAGCGCGCCGAGCGTCGCGACGATGTCGCCGCTCGCGGATTCGCCGCGGTCCGAGAGCGCGGAGAGGGACTCGACGATGTTGGGGCGGTCGGTGTCGGGGGCGTGATGCGGGGGTGTGGTCAGGCCGAGCGACAGCGCGGCCGCGAGCGTGGTCGCGAGCATGGTGGGACTCCTTGCGGTGTGGGACGCGGGGACGGGACCGGTTCCGGGCCGACGGACGCGTTCGGGCCGGAGCGTGTGGCCCGGGGTGCAACTGGGACTTCGCCGTTGAAGCCGCGGGCGGCCTCGGGGTGTGGTTTCGGTCGCGGGCGCCTGCGGATTCGTGGCGGATCGCAATCGAGAAACTCGCTGGGTCGACACAGCGGCGGGCATCGCGGGGATCGCCTGGCAGGGATCATCGCGGATCGTGTCGGCCCCTGTGCGATTCCTGCGGCAGTCTGTTCGGGCGGGCGGCGCGTGCCGCCCGGGAGCCGGTCTGTGTATCGAGACGGAGGGAATGGCGATGAAACGTGGTCCTCTGGGTGTTCTTGGTCTTCCGGTGCTGGGGCTGTCGGCGATGGGGCTGTCGGTGATGGCGATGGGCGCGGGCCCGCTGACGCCGCCGTCGGGGCCGGTGTCGGACACATCGATCGATGACCTGTCGGGCGGCGCCGCGGTCGATCTCTCGCAGCCGGCGAACCCGGGGCTGACCGCGTACCTGGTCATCACCGATACGGCCGGGCTGACGCAGATGCTCCCGCTCGCGCAGGACCTTCCGGACGGCAGCCGGGCGATCGGTTTCGAGATCGCGCGGTTCTCGACGCCGCGGGTCGCGAGCCCGGCGCCCGCGTCGGCCTCCGGGCGGATCACGATCAACCCGACACCCCTGATGGCCCCGCTGCTGATCGAGATCGCGCAGTCGGGCTCGACGGTCCGGCAGATGGAGATCCGCCTGTACCCGTCCTCCGGCGACCTCATCTACGCGGTCCGGCTCGATCAGGCGCAGAGCCGCTCGTTCCAGATCGGCGAGGACGGCTTCGCGCGGTTCGACTTTACGGCGGGAGCGCAGACGTATATCCGGCCGAACGACGGGAGCTAAGCGAGTGCGTATCGGGGGGCATCGGGGATCGGCCATTTGGGGTTGGCTATTTGAGACGCGGGAGCCGCGCGGGGGAGGAGTCGCCGGCTGCGCTTGTCAGCGCGCACGACGGGCCTTCGTGATTCTGAGCGGTGTTCTGCGGGGGAGAACGCGGAGACGCGGAGATTGGCAGAGGTCGCGGAGGGGGAGAACGCAGAGACACAGAGAATCGCGGAGGGGCAGAGGATGAGTTCGGGGAGGAGGGAAGCCCTCACCCCGGCCCTCTCCCAGAGGGAGAGGGAGGCGGATCGCTCGATCGCAGAGGTGTTGTCACGGCGAGCACGCTGATCGCGATCAGGAAGGCCGCGGTGCCCACGCTATAGATCGCGACATTGTCGGGGCTGGGGGCGGTGTCGGCCGCGGCGTAGAGCTGCGCGACGAGTCTGTCGATCGCTTCGGTATCGGTGGGCGACGGCCATTCGCCCCGTTCGATGCTGTCTGCGACGATGAAGTCGATTCTCGGCTCGATGAAGGCTCTGCCGCTCGCACGCTCGTACGACTGGAGAAAGAGCGTGACGATAAGCCAGAGCAACGCGAGGCTGGAGAGGACGACGATTTCGCGCTTGCGATGCGGTATCATGGCTTTTGGTACGGCCGTCGGGTGGGCCGTATGCATCGGGCGACCGGACTCTGGACGGGCGAGACGCCTGTCCCACGGGCCGAGGGCCTACTCCCCTGTGTCGAGGACGGCCATGAAGGCCTGCTGGGGGATGTTGACCGAGCCGACGGACTTCATCCTCTCCTTGCCCTTCTTCTGCTTCTCGAGCAGCTTGCGTTTGCGGGTGAAGTCGCCGCCGTAGCACTTCGCCGTGACGTCCTTGCGGTATGCCTTGATGGTCTCGCGGGCGATGATCTTGCCGCCGATGGCCGCCTGGAGCGGGATCTCGAACTGGTGCTTGTCGATCTGCTTCTTGAGCTTGGTGAGCAGCTGGCGGCCGCGCTGGTCGGCCTTCTCCTTGTGCGTGATGAGCGAGAGCGCCTCGACGGGCTCGCCGTTGATCAGGATGTCGACCTTGACGAGTGTGTCGGGGTTGAAGTGGCTGACCTCGTAGTCCATCGTGCCGTAGCCGGAGGTCATGCCCTTGAGCTTGTCGTAGAAGTCGTAGATGAGTTCGGCGAGCGGCATCTCGAAGGTGAGCATGTCGCGGGCCTCGGAGACGTACATCTGGCTCTTGAAGATGCCGCGGCGCTCCAGGCACAGCTTCATGACGTCGCCGATGTTGGCCTTGGGCAGCATGATCTCGAGCTTGCAGATGGGCTCCGAGATCGAGATGACCGAGCCCATCTCGGGCAGGTCGGCGGGGTTGTTGACCTCGATCTCGGACTCTTCGCCGCCCTTGCCACGGATGGTCGCGCGGTAGGAGACGGTCGGCGCGGTCTGGACGAGCTCGAGGTCGTGCTCGCGCTCGAGGCGCTCCTGGATGATGTCCATGTGGAGCAGGCCGAGGAAGCCGCAGCGGAAGCCGAAGCCGAGGGCCTCGGAGTGGACGGCCTGGTAGGTGAAGCTGGAGTCGTTGAGGGCGAGGCGTTCGATGGCGTCGCGCATCTCCTCGAAGCCTCCGGACTTCTTGTCGCCGGTGGTCGCGGGGTAGAAGTCGCAGAAGACCATCTGTCGGGGCGGCTCGTAGCCGGGCAGGGGCTCTTCGGCGGGCGTGTGGTCGATGGTGATGGTGTCGCCGACGCGGACCTCACCGAGGTTCTTGATGGCGGCGACGAGGTAGCAGGTCTCGCCGGCGGCGACCTGTTTGACCTTGACGGGCTTGGGGTTGTACTTGCCGAGCTCGGTGACGGAGAAGGTGCGCTCCATCTGCATCATGCGGATCTTGTCGCCGACGCGGAGGGCGCCGTCGAAGACGCGGCAGTAGAGGACGACGCCGCGGTAGTCGTCGTAGACGGCGTCGAAGATGAGTGCGCGGGTCTTGGTAGTGACCTGGTCGCGCGGGGGCGGGAGCTTGTCGCAGATAGCGCTGAGCAGCTCGGGGATGCCCTGGCCGGTCTTTGCGGAGACGGGGATGCAGTCCTCGGCGGGCAGGCCGAGGACCTGCTCGACCTCGTCGGCGATCTCGTCGGGTCGGGCGGCGGGCAGGTCGATCTTGTTGAGGACCGGGATGATCTCGAGGTCCTGCTCGACGGCGAGGTAGGTGTTGACGACGGTCTGGGCCTCGACGCCCTGGGAGGCGTCGACGATCAGCAGGGCGCCCTCGCAGGCGGTGAGGGCGCGGCTGACCTCGTAGCCGAAGTCGACGTGGCCGGGGGTGTCGATGAAGTTGAGCATGTAGGTCTTGCCGTCGGTGTGCTCGTGGAGGACGGTGACGGCGGAGGCCTTGATGGTGATGCCGCGTTCGCGCTCGAGGTCCATGGAGTCGAGGAGCTGCTCCTTGGCCTCGCGGTCCGAGACGGCGCGGGTGGCCTGGAGGAGGCGGTCGGCCAGGGTGGATTTCCCGTGGTCGATGTGCGCGATGATGGAGAAATTGCGGATCTCGGGGGGCATCTGGTCGCGGTCCTTGCGGGGCCGTTCGGAAGGCGGGCGATTCTAGATGTGCGGCGGAAGGGACGGAGGCACCGGGGGCGGGGCGGGATGGGAGCCCTCACCGCGGCCGTGTCTCGGGGAGAGAGGGGGCGCGGGGCCGGGTCGCGACCTGCCGCTCACGCGAGACGGCCCGCCAGACGCCCGGCTCCGTTCAAGGGTCGCTCGTGGCTTTTTGTCGGTTTTCTTCGTGCGCTGACGCAACGCGCGGCGCTTTCACACGAGAACGTGTGCGGCGTCCCGACCGCCTCCTCCACGGTCGGAATCGCCGGATCGGTGCGAGCTCGTGGGCGGAAGGGCCCCACGGCCCGTGCGATCTCCGCGCTCGGTCGCGGAACACCGGGCCCGAGAGTGAGACGGGCGCGTCCGCCGTGCGGGAACGTGCGGCGGGCGTTTGAATCGGGGACCTGGGGTATGGGACCTGGGACTTGGGTCCCGGTGCGGCGCTCAGCGCTCGGGCACGAAGCCGACGCGGCCGGCGGCGAAGTCGAAGACGATCCGCTCGAATCGCCCGAGGACTCGGCCGCCGATGTTGCCGTCGGTGTCGCCGTCGGCGAAGGCGCCGACCGGTTCGATCGCGAACTCGGCGGGCATGTCGGCCCAGCGCTCGCCCGCGAGCTCGAACCGCCGCACGCGTCCGCTCCGTGTCGGGACGAATCCGCCGATGCCGCCGGCGCGGTCGCGCTCGGTGGCGCGGTCCAGTAGGGCGAGGCGTTCGACGGCGGGCGCGTGGAAGCTGACGGTGTCGGCGGCCGCGCCGGTATCCAGCCGGTACCAGCCTTCTGTGCCCTCGACGGCGGCTCGCACGCAGGCGATCCGGTGCGCCCAGACCGCGTCGACCCACCGGACGTTCTCGGGCGGCGCCGAGTCGGGCGGTGCGACGCGGATCCGGTCGCCCCCGACCTCGATCTCGACGAGCGCGTGGGCGATGATGTCGAAACCGACGATGCCCACGAGCTCGGTGCCGAAGCTCGCGGAAAGCGACGAGAGGTCGGCGCCGATCAGCCTCGGCCGATCGAGCGTGGCGGGGCCGAGCGTGATCGACTCTGCGAGGTAGAGCGGGGCTTCGACGAACCCGCCGACGCCGCCGACGCTGAGGTTCCCGTACGGCTCGAGACCGAGGCGGCGGGCGGCGGATTCGTCGATGACGGTGCCCGCGGCGCCGGTGTCGAAGACCCACTTGCCGAGGTCGCGTCCGTTGATCGAGACATCGACGAGCGCGTGGTTGCGCCGCGCTCGGGAGACCCGGACGCTTTCGGGTGCCGAGCCCCAGGAGACACGCGATCGGTCGTGCTCGGGCATCGCGATCGTGTCCTCGGCTGGCACCGCGGGCTCGGCTGGGACCGGCGGCCCGAAGACCACGGCGTCGCCGGACTCGAAGCTGACGCGGATCGCGTCCTCGCCGGACTCCGAGACCACACGCTCGAAGATTGCCCCGGAACCCTCGGATCCGACCGTTCGGCGTCGTGGCGGGCGCTCGCCGCCGTCGGGCGTGGCCGCTCGGGTGAGCGTGTCGATCAGGGCGCGGAAGATCTCGGCCTCGCTGAGCACGAGGCGGCGCACGACGCCGTGCTCGTCGGTCTCGAAGAGTTCGCCGTCGATCGCCGTGTAGGCGGTCGGAGCCACGCCATCGAGCCGGAGGAGCGCGTCCTCGCCGGCTTCTTCGAGCGTGAGGGTGTAGGAGGTCTCGCCGGCGGTGCTCTCGATCCAGCCGCGGAGGTTGGAGGTCTGCGCGTCGGTGAGGGCGGCCGTGGCCGCGAGCAGGGCGAGCGTCTTGAGCATGGCGGCGGCTCCGGGGGTTGACCTCTTTCGAGATCAGGAGCCGCGGGTTTCTGGTGTGCGGGCTAGGTCTGCTTGCGGGTCGCGACGCAGTCGAGGACGACGGGCAGCAGGAAGAAGCTATCGGGCGAGTTCTCGCGGTCGGCCCATAGGGCGTGGACCTCCTCGGCCTGCTGTTCGGTCATGTAGCCGGTCTCGACCAGGCGTGGCACGAAGCTCTGCCAGAAGATCGCGGGCCAGGTCCACATGGTGTCGGTCGGGCGGACGACGCGCGGGCCGGTGGCGCCGAGATGGTCGATCTCGAAGCCGTGCTTGTGCAGCAGCGCGGGGACGCGCTGCATGACGTCGGGGTCGCCGCCGGAATCGCGCCACGAGCGTGAGATCGTGAGCATGAACTCGTGCCAGCGGTCGTCCTTGGGCGCGATGGTCATCGTGTCGTAGTGGAAGTAATCCTGGATGACGATGCGTCCGCCGGGCGCCAGGCGACGCGCGATGCCGGCGATGACGGCGTCGACGTCGTCGACGAAGCAGAGCACCCAGCGGAGGTACGCGAGGTCGAAGGGCTCTTGGCGCTCGAGCGCGTCGCCGAGCTTGCGGACGTCGGACTCGACGAAGTCCATGTTGGACATCTTGTGCGAGTCGGCGAGGCGGCGGGCGTGGTCGAGGAAGCCGGCGTTGCCGTCGACGCCGACGACGCGGCCTCGCTGGTTCTGCCCTGCGGCGACGATGCGCGCCATCTCGAGGCTGACGAAGCCGGGGCCGCAGCCGGCGTCGAGGACGCGCTGGCCTCGGCGGAGGCCGGCCTGCTGCCAGACGGTGTTGGCGCGGTCGAGCCAGAGGGCGTGCTGCTCGGCGAGGCGGCGGAGCTCGATGTCGTCGGTGCCGAGGACGTAGTCGGAATGCGAAGCGGATGAGGGCATCGACGGAGGGTAGAAGCGAGGAGAAGGCTCCGGGGCACCGGGCACTGGGGCGCGGGGTCGGTTGCCTTGGGGTTCTCGGGTGGGCCTAATGGGAGTGTGAGCAGCGCCCTCCCCCCTGCCGCCGAGCCCGCCGTCGAGAGCGGGGAGGGGCGCAGGCGGAACGGAGAGCGGCGCGCGGGGCTGTTCAGCGTGCGGTCGGTGCCGCTGATGAGCCGGGTGAATTACGCGCTCGAGCTCCGTTCGGCGGTGTTCCTGCCCTTTCTGGTGGCGGCGTTCGAGGGCAGCGCGATCAGCGTCTTGGCGCGGATCGCGTTCGAGGGGCGTGTCGACGACCGGCTCTTGAACGCGCTGGTGGGCGTGATCGCGGTGGCGCCGCCGCTGGCGAACCTGACGAGCTTCATCTGGGTCCGGCTGAGCCACGGCGCGGACAAGCTGCGTGTGATCACGCGGTTGCAGGCGGCGATGTGCGTGCTTGCGCTCGGGATCGCGCTGGCGCCGCTGAACGCGTACGGGCTGGTGATGGTCGTCCTGATGGTGGTCGGCGGGCGGGCGTGCTGGGCGGGCGTGACGACGCTTCGGAGCACGGTCTGGAAGCAGAACTACCCGGACGGCTCGCGGGCGCGGATCACCGGGCGGTTCGCGATGATCATGGTGCTGACGGTCGCGGTGCTGACGACGACCATGGGCTGGCTGATGGAGCAGGCGGACTGGGCGTTCCGCGTGGTGATCCCGATCGGCGTCGTGCTCGGGCTGGTCGGCCGTCACCAGTGGTCGAAGATGCGGCTGCGCGGCGGCGCGCTGATGGGCAAGAAGGAGCTGGCCTCGGACAAGCGGACGGGGCCGAGCTTCAACCCGGTGCGGATGGTCGCGGTGCTGCTCGACGACCGGAAGTACGCGGCGTACATGCTCTGCCAGTTCCTGCTGGGCATGGGCAACATCGCGGCGATGTCGGTGCTGGCGGTGATCTTGCGTGAGCGGTTCGGGCTGGATTACTTCGTGGCGCTCCTGGCGAGCACGGGCTTGCAGTACGGGGTGATGCCGCTGGCGATCCCGGTGTGGGCGAAGTTCCTCGACGGGACGCACGTGGTGCGGTTCCGCGCGGTGCACAGCTGGTTCTTCGTGGTGGCCCTGGGGATCCTGGCGGTGGCGACGGAGATGCGCAGCGTGCCGCTGCTGCTGGCGTACTCGCTGCTCAAGGGGATCGCGTTCGCGGGGGGCGTGCTCGGCTGGACGCTGGGGCACCTGGACTTCGCGCCGGCGGAGAAGGCGAGCCAGTACATGGGCGTGCACGTGACGCTGACGGGCGTGCGTGGATTGCTGGCCGCGGCGTTCGGCGTGCAGGTGTACGAGTGGCTCGGCGGGGCGGGCGTCGATGGTTCGGGCGGGGGCGCGACGGCCGCGGTCTTGATCTGTCTCGGGTTGACGGTGTCGGGCGGGATCGGGTTCGTCCTGATGACGCGGTGGTTCCCGAAGCGCGGGCACCACGAGGGCGAGGGCGTCGCGGTGGCGACCGGGGGCGGGAGCTGAGCTGAGTCGCCGCGCTCCGGCGGCGTAGGTGACCGAGTCGCCGCCCTCCGGCGGCGTAGGTGACCGAGTCGCCGCCCTCCGGCGGCGAGCATGCGACCGCTCGCGGGCTGGGCGTCCCGCTTCGCGGTCGGCCCTCACGGAGCTTGCGGCGAAGGTCCGACGTTGACCATCCAGGTGCTGAACTTGTCGAGGAAGTCCTCGAAGCCATCGCGGTGCTGGGCGGGGAATCCGTGCTTCTCGACGGCGTCGGCGATGGCCTCCTTGAAGCATCGCAGCCATACGAGGCGGGCGTTGTCGTCGATCTCGAACGGCATGTGGCGGGCGCGCATCATCGGCGGGCCGTGGCGCTGCTGGTAGAGCGGGGGCCCGCCGAGGAGGAAGACGAAGAAGTCGGCGGACTTTTCGGCGGCACGCTGGATGTTCTTGTCGCCCTTCGGGAAGAGCTCCGCGATCTCGGAGGCGGCGAGGCGGTCGTAGAAGGACGCGATCATGGCGCGGATGTTGTCTTCGCCCATGAGTCCGAAGATCTCGCGGCTGACGGAGGTGTTCTGCGGTGGGCCGCCGGGCGGGGTGTAGACGGGCGCCTCGCGGCGGGGCTGGGGCACCGGGTCTCGGCCTGTCAGTGGGAGCTTGTGGTCCATTGAGAGGTCTCTTCACAGGCGGGACGCCTGTGCCCTGTTCTTCAACACAGGCGGGACGCCCGTGCCACGGTTTTCTACACAGGCGGTCAGGCGCGGGCGTCGATCTCGCCGAGCAGGCGCGCGAGTCCTTCGGTGTCTCGCGCGTCGATGACTTTCCGGACGAGGGTGTCGGGGATGGGCGGGTCGCACTTGACCGACGCGAGGTGCGTCTCCGCGCGCTTCCAGAGCTGGTCGGCCTTCTTGCCCGAGGCGAGATAGAGCTCGGAGACCAGCTCCTGGAGTTTCTGGAGCTTGATCGTGCCGTGGTTGGCGTAGTAGCGCTTGACGATCCCGCGTTGGTGCCTGGTGAGCGGCTGCTTTGGCATGGGTGGAGGCTAGCCGTCGCGTGGCGATGCGGGCTCTACGGGCGAAATTCTGAGAGCGTTGCCGGATGACGGAATATGGCTTGCCCGCCGCCGGTTCCTCACGCGTCCCGGTGGGATTCGGCGAGCCCGCGGCGGGGAGCCGTGCAGAGGACATACGAAAGCACGGACCAGGAACAGGTGGTGTTCGGCCGTCGGGGGCGGGGTCACGAGCCGTCCCTGGCGGTGTCTGGGTCCGTGAACCGGCTCCGTGATCGGGGCCCGTGATTGGGAGCGAACCGGCGATGGGTGATTCGATGGGCAGCGCGAGTGTGGCGGCGACGGTGGTGGCGGGTCTCGTCGGCTTCGGCGCGTTCGCCGGGGCGATCGCGACGGAGTCGCGAGCGTCGGCCTCGGCCGAGACGACGGTCGTTGCGACGCAGAGCGGTGCGCGATCTGCGGACCTCGTGCTGGTGAAGTGGCACGCGGACTGGTGCCCGAAGTGCCGGGCGCTGAACCCGGTGTGGGAGTCGGTGAGCGGCGACCTGGCGGGCGGCGACGTGCTGTTCGTGCACCTGGACCGGACGGATGACAACGACGCGTTGCAGGCCGAGTACATGACGTCGGCGCTGGGCTTCGGCGATCAGTGGGATCGATACGGCCGGCGCACGGGCGTGATCACGCTGCACGACGGCGAGACCGGCAAGCTGCTCCGCGAGTTCAGCCCGCGCGACGACGCGGACGCGATCAAATCGGCGATCGCATCGGCCGAGTAAGACGAGACGAAGATAGACACCGAGTCGATCGAGACTCGACGCGAACTCTCATCCCCCTGCGAGCGGGCCTGGCGGAAACGCGGGCCCGCTGTCTTTTGGGGCAATGGGCAATGGGCAATGGGCAATGGGCAATGGGCGATGGGGATCGAAGGAGCGCCCGAGTCAGGCACCGAGGGCGCCGAGCTCGAGGTTGGGCAGCTCGTCGATCGACTCGCCGCCGCCGAACGCGACGGCGACGGGCAGCTGCATCGCCATGCCGGCGCCGCCGACCTTGCGGACGACCGTCTCGACGGTCTCGCGGATGTTGTGGCTGCGCGCGAAGGCGACGATGGCGATGTCGAGCCGCGTCGCGGTCGGCTCGCCGATGAGCCGGCGGATGCGCTGGTCTTGGGCGGCGCGGTTGTGGTCGACGAGGGACTCGCCGGTGAGGGCGCGGTGCCGGTGTGACATCTCGATGAGCAGGCCGCGGACGACGTAGGCGTCGTCGAGAAGGCCGACGACGCCGAGGTGGTCGGGGATGAAGTCGACCTCTTCGTCGACGTACTGGAGGGCGGCGGTGAGCAGCGGGCGGATCTGATCGACGACGCCGGCGCGCTCGGCGGCGCCGACGGCGGCCTCGACCATCTCGGGGAGGGAGGCGACGTAGCCGGTGAGTTCTTTGACGGTGGCCGCGATGCGGGACTCGATCTCGGCGTCGGGCAGGGCGGCCTGCTGGTGCTCGAAGGCGCTCTTGACGATCCTGAGGAGATCGCCTGACTCGCGCTCGCTTTCGAGCGCGTTGCGGACGGTGTCGGCGAGCTTCTGGGTGTCCACGGGGCGGCTCCGGGTGGATGAGAACGGACTCAATGTACCGGAATCGGGCGTGGGGCGGCGCGCCCATGGCGGGCGCGCGGCCGCGTAGACTCGCGGCGACGCCCCGGACGGAGCCGGGGCGGGACCGGGGCGGCCCGGTGGCGTGCGGGTGCGGCAGACGGGGAGCGACGGATGAAGGTTCACGAGTACCAGGGTCGGGAATTGCTCGCGTCGTTCGGGATCCCGGTGCCGGCGGGCGAGGTGATCACCGACGCGGGTCGGGCGGCGGAGGCCTACGGGGCGGTGACGGGCGCCGCGGGTACGGACCTGGCGGTGGTCAAGGCCCAGGTGCACGCGGGCGGTCGCGGCAAGGCGGGATTCGTCAAGCTGGTCCGGTCTGCGGGCGAGGCGACCGAGGCCGCCGGGTTCATGCTGAGCAACCGGATGGTGAGCGTGCAGACCGGGCCGGAGGGGCTGGATGTCGGCACGCTGCTGGTGGCGGCGGGCGTGGACATCGCCAAGGAGTACTACCTGGCGATCACGACGGACCGGGACACACGCCGCAACGTGATGATCGCGTCGGCCGAGGGCGGCGTGGAGATCGAGCAGGTCGCCGAGAGCAACCCGGACGCGATCAAGAAGCTGCCGATCGACCCGGAGTCGGGGCTTGACGAGGCGGAGGCGAGGGCGTTCGCGGACGCGGTGGGCTTCACCGGCTCGCAGGTGGAGCAGGCAGCGAAGATCATGGTCGCGCTGGCGAAGCTCTACGTCGAGCGGGACTGCTCGCTGGCGGAGATCAACCCGCTGATCGTGACGCCCGGCGACGAGGTGCTGGCGATCGACGCGAAGTTCAACTTCGACGACAACGGGCTGTTCCGCCAGCCGGAGATCGCGGCGCTGGACGACGGGACGGACACCGACCCGGCGGAGAAGCGCGCCGAGGAGCACGGGCTGAGCTACATCAAGCTGGACGGGAACATCGGATGCCTGGTCAACGGCGCCGGGCTGGCGATGGCGACGATGGACACGATCAAGCACTTCGGCGGCGAGCCGGCGAACTTCCTGGATGTCGGGGGCTCGGCGAGCGAGGAGGCGGTGACCGAGGCGTTCAGCATCATCCTGAGCGACCCGCACGTGAACGGGATCCTGGTGAACATCTTCGGCGGGATCATGGACTGCGGCGTGATCGCGGCGGGCGTGGTCAACGCGGCGAAGAACTTCGAGAACGCCGACGGCTCGACCGGCTTCAAGGTGCCGCTTGTGGTGCGCCTGGAGGGGAACAACGTCGAGGGCGGGAAGAAGACGCTGGAGGCGGCGCACGACAGCCTGCCGACGCTGCAGGCGGCGGACGATCTGAGCGACGGGGCGAAGAAGATCGTCGCGGCTGTGGGGTGACGGCGAAGGGCTGATGGCGAGAATCAACCCGAAGCGGCTCGAGATCGCGGCTCGTCGTGTCGACCAGATCCTGTGGCGAGAATGGGACCCGATCGATCTCAAGTCTTTCCACGGACCCGACTATCTCGACGAGTACCACACGCAGGCGTGCGAGGCCGCGGAGATCGCGTGGACACGCGGCGAGCGCGATGTGGCGCGATACCTGAACCGCGCTCGCGTCTGCCACATGGGCATGTCACAGAGCGACGAGGCCATGGACACCGACCGGAGAGTCGCCGGGCTCGTCTTCACGCTCGTGCAGGAGATCAAGCGTGACCGGCACGGGCGGTTCGACTGAGTCGTTATCTCCTGCGCGTCATTGGCCGGGCATGGGAGTCACATTCAGGTCGATCGTCTTCTCCTCGCCGCTCTGGGCATCCTTGTATGTCATACGCCAGGCGAAGCGCCCGTTGCCCTCGACGAGTTCGAGCTTGCTGATGGCTTTCTGACTGTGGCTGCGCTTGATGCGGTCGGCGAGGAACGTGTTGTTATGCTTGTTCTGGGCGGACATGGCGTTGCTCCGGCTCATTCGATACCGAGAATCTCGAGATACCATGCGACGAGATCTTGAACAGCGGTGTTCTGGCTGAGACGCTCGTACAGTTCGCGCCGCCTGCGTTCGAGCGATTCGATGTTGGACTGGAGAGTGACGGCGTAGTCCGATGGCACGTCGGCGACATTGATCGCCGTGGCCGGGCGATTATCGCGGAGGCTCACGGTCGGCTTGGTGCCAACAGTCGCATCCCGAGCGTCGACGCGCGCCTTCATTGCCTGAGCGTTCGTGATCGAGAGATCGAGGGCATCGACGTACTCGGTCAGCCGGCCGAAGCCGCTCTGGCCGAGCGCTGTGGAGCGCTTGATCCGGAAATCGGGTGCGCCGGTGCCGACGCCCCCCGGCTCGTACTCGATGAAGTCGATCACGCGATCGAGCGAATCTCCGATGGCATCGATCCGTCGCTGTAGGCTCGTAACGCGGGCGGTCCCAGACCAGGATGAGCCGGGCTGGGTGAGCAGTTCATTGGCTTCGGTGAGCAGCGTGATGATCGCCTCGGGCTTGGCGGGAGAGGAACCTTCGCCGAGCGACACCGCACGCTCACCAATCGCCCGCGCAACCTCCTCGTTCTGCGAGTACAACGCGATCGCGGCGCCCGACCGGACCGCGATGTCTCCGACCGCGAGACGCTGGTAGATCTCGACGCTGTTGTTGGAGCCCTTCGAGGCGCCGCCGACCTGGATCTCGGCCAGCACGTTGGCGGTCTCCGCCGCCGAGCCCTCGAAGACCGCCGATTCCTTCTGCTTGGCGCCGCCCTTCTCTGCGTACTGGATCGTCTTGTTCGTCGGGACGAGGAAGAACTCGTTGCGCGCGAATCCCGCCTTGAGTTCGTAGACCTGCGTCTGGGCGTTCTGCGCGATCGTGACGCCGATCGTTGACTGCGTCGTCGCCAGCACGTTCTCGCGCAGGATCTTGCCGCCGGCGCAGCCGCCGAGCCAGACCAGGGCGATCACCGCGGCCGCGCACTTCAGAATCGCAGACTTCATAAATCTCCCCCATCGCCGCCCGGCGGATCCTGCCCCGCGGCCGGATCGGCCGGCCGAGCCCGATCTTGCGGCTCGATCGAGCTCCCGTCGGGCCGGATGTTATCAACTTTCACCTTGAAGCCACCGTCGGTGAATGAGGTCGCGTTGACCAGCACCTCGGCGTCGGTCGGGACGATCACCTCCTGGCGTTTGGTCGCGCCGACCATCAGCCCCCCCACCGCCGGGTTCGGGCCGATCAGCACGCCGACCGCCTGGGTCTTGCGCACAGTCAGAGACTCGGCCTGCGGATCCTGCGTCGCCAGCGGCTCGGCGACGCGCACAAACCCAATGCCGAACACGGGATAGACACGCGCGTCGCCATCGCGGAAGCTGCACCCGGCGAGGAGTGCGATCGCCGCCGCGGCGAGCGCGACGCGGGTTCTGGCGCGGTTGGGCATCCGGGCAATCTATCGCGAGCGGATCGCGGCCGCGCCGGGCCGGCTTGCCGGCTAATAAAGGATGTTCGCCCAGGGGTTGCCCGAGGTCAGCGTGCCGCCGGTCGAGAGATCGAAGACGACCCCGACGATCGAGCCGCTGCCGACGACGATCGTGTTGGACGAGACGCGGCCGGGGAACTTCGAGACGGTGTTGCCGATCACGACCGCGCCGTTCCCGGCGTCGATCGCGGTGGGCGCGTTGGCGACGTTGCATTCGGAGATCTTGGCGCTGCTGTTCGCGTCGATGCCGACCGAGCCGGGCTGGCCGGTTCCGGTGACGTGGCATCGCTCGATCGTGGTGAAGCCGGAGGCGATGATCCCGGTCGGGCTCTCGATGATGTCGGACTCGACGACCATCGCGCGGTTGGCCGAGATGCCGACGAGCCCGTTGAGCTTGGCGTAGAGCTTGCTCGCGCGAACGTCGAAGAGCGAGAAGCCGGTGTTGTTGTTGTTGACCGCGCGGCAGTCCGTGACCGAACCGGAACTCACGTTGAAGCCGTTTATCGAGTTCCCGGTTGCGCTGCAGCGCTCGAACGAGCCGAAGCTGCCGCTGAAGCCCTCGCCGTTGCCGTCGGCGGAGCACGCGGTCACGACGATGCTCCTGGTGGCGTCGCCGAGGACGCGGAAGCCGAAGCCGCAGTTGCGGGCGGTGCAGCCGACGGCGCGGGCGGCGCCGCGGAATTCGAAGCCGGAGCCGCAGCCGCGCACGACGACGTTCTCGATGAGCGCCTCGGCGGTGCTGGCGACGTTGATGCCGTCGCCGTCGAACTCCCGGATGGTGCCGCCGAAGATCCGGACGCCGGTGGCGCCGGCGAGGACGTCGATGCCGCGGGCGTCGTCGAGGTCGGCGTCGCCGACGATCGTGAAGCCCCGGAGGTCGAGCGTGACGTCGCTTGAGGCGATGTCGATGGCGTCGCCGAAGATCTCGAGGTCGTCGGTCAGGTAGTAGCGGCCCGGGGCTGTGATGGTCGTCGGGCCGTTGATCGGCGTGCCGGGCCCGATCTCGCCGAGGGGCGTGCCGGTGGGCGCGACGGGGCCGGCGGGCGGGTCGATCGGGCCGGCTGTGACGAGAGAGGAGAACGCGAGTGCGAGGATCGTGGTGCGCATGGGTGGTTCCGATCAGTAAATGAGGTTGGCGCCGACCGGCTTGACGTAGCTGGTGTTGCCGGGTGAGCTGAACGTGACCTCGCGGCCGATGACCGAGCCGGTGCCCGAGACGGTGATCGCGTCGACGTTGTTGCCAACCCGGATGTGGTTGTCGAGCACGATCGCGTTGTTCGAGGCGAGGATGCCGCGGGTGGACGGGAAAATCACGCTCGACCGCTCGAACAGGCTCGAGAACGAGACGGTCGCTCCGGTCGTGTCCTGTAGCGAGACACACTCGCGGGCGTGGGCTTGCGTCGAGATCTCGAAGCCGATCTGGTTGTCGCGGGTCCGCGAGCCCTCGATCGAGCCGCCGATGAGTTGGAAGCCGACATTGCCGTTGCTGGTCGCGGCGCACGCCACGAACGAGGTATCGCGGCCGTTGAAGCCCTGGATGCCGTTGGTGTTGGCGATGCACTCGACCAGCGTTCCGTCGTTCACGATGAAGCCGGTGCCGGTGGCGCCGCTGGCGCGACAGGCGAGCAGGCGCGCGTTCCAGATCCTGAAGCCGACGTCGTGGCCGGTGCTGGTGCAACGCTCGAGGCCGGAGATGCGTCCGGGCAGGTTCGGGTCACCGATCTCGAAGCCGTTGCCGGCGTTGTTGAGGGCGTGACAGTCGGTGAGCGTCGCGCCGCCCGCGATGCGGAAGCCGAAGCCGTTGCGAACCGCGCTGACGTTGTGGATGAGCACGGGCTGGGCGTCGTTGACGACCTCGACGCCCCCGCCCTCGAAGCTCTTGACGGTGCCGTTCTTGATGACGACGGGCTCGTCGGAGTTGGCGGTGACCCAGATGCCGAAGTCGTTCGGGCCGTTGTTGTCGCCGGTGAGCGTGAAGCCTGCGAGGTCGAGCGTCACGCCGCCGACGGCGATGATGACCCCCGATCCGATGGAGCTGGCGTTGCCCGAGAGGTAGTAGCTGCCCGGCGTGGTGATCGGGCCGGCGCTGACGGCGCGTCGGGGCTCGATCTGGTCGATCTCGGACAGGCTCGGGCCGACGGGGCCGATGGGCGGGTTGATCTGGGCGTGCGAGACGGGCACCGCGGCGGCGGCCGCGAGGACGGCGACGATTCGGTCGAGCATTCGGATCTCCCCCGGCACGCAGGCTTTGCGTGCTCGCGGGGATCAGCGTAATCGGGGGGCGGCGGATCACGGCGATCGAGGTCCGAATGCGCCCGGATCCTGTCTGACCGCACGGGTTCCGGCGTGGTCCGACGGCGGCGTCCCCCCTACCCTTGCGGTCCGCGGGCGGCCGGCCGACGCCGACCCCGCGGACGACACGAACAACGCCCTCACCGGACGTCGCGAGGCGGCCCGAGGGCCCGGACACCCCCCACCACGCGAGGGATCACAGCATGGGCGCAGGCACGCAGGGCAGCATCAGCCAGGTCATCGGCTCGACGTTCGACGCGCAGTTCCCCGAGGACCAGCTGCCGGACATCTACAACGCCGTGCGGGTGGAGTGGGAGATGGACGGCCAGCCCAAGGCGCTGGTCGGCGAGGTGCAGCAGCACCTGGGCGGCGGCAAGGTCCGGGCGGTCGCGCTGGGCGGCACCGACGGCCTGCGTCGCGGGATGCCGATCGTGGACACGGGCTCGGCGGTGACGGTGCCGGTCGGTGAGAGCGTGCTCGGGCGGGTGTTCAACCTGCTGGGCGAGCCGATCGACAACAAGCCGGCGCCGTCGATCGACGAGCGTCGCCCGATCCACCGCGAGGCGCCGGAGTTCAGCCAGCTGAACCCGAACACCGAGGTGCTGCCGACCGGCATCAAGGTCATCGACCTGCTCTGCCCGTTCGTCCGCGGCGGCAAGATCGGCCTGTTCGGCGGCGCCGGCGTCGGCAAGACCGTCATCATCCAGGAGATGATCGCCCGCGTGGCCCGCGGCTTCGGCGGCTACTCGGTGTTCTGCGGCGTCGGCGAGCGGACGCGCGAGGGCAACGACCTGTGGCGCGAGATGGCCGAGGCGGAGTACACCGACGAGGCGGGCCAGAACGCCCGCGTGCTCGACAAGGTGGCGATGGTCTTCGGGCAGATGAACGAGCCCCCGGGCGCGCGTCTCCGCGTGGCGCTGTCGGGCCTGACGATGGCGGAGCAGTTCCGCGACGAGTCGGGCAAGGAGACGATGATCTTCGTCGACAACATCTTCCGGTTCACGCAGGCGGGCTCCGAGGTCTCGGCGCTGCTGGGCCGGATGCCGTCGGCCGTGGGCTACCAGCCGACGCTGTCGACTGAGATGGGCGAGCTGCAGGAGCGGATCACCTCGACGAGCAAGGGCGCCATCACCTCGGTGCAGGCGATCTACGTGCCGGCCGACGACCTGACCGACCCGGCGCCGGCGACGGCGTTCGCCCACCTCGACGCGTTCGTCGTGCTCGAGCGTTCGATCGCGGAGAAGGGCATCTACCCGGCCGTGGACCCGCTGTCGTCGACGAGCCGGATCCTCGACCCGGCGATCATCGGCGAGCGTCACTACGCGGTGAGCCGGCGGGTGCAGCAGATCCTGCAGCGGTACAAGGACCTGCAGGACATCATCGCGATCCTCGGCGTGGACGAGCTGTCCGAGGAGGACAAGCAGCTCGTCGGCCGCGCCCGCAAGATCGAGCGGTTCCTCAGCCAGCCGTTCCACGTCGCGGAGGTCTTCACGGGCTTCCCGGGCGTGGACAGCCCGCTGGAGGAGACGATCGACTCGTTCGAGCGTCTGTGCAACGGCGAGGGCGACGACCTTCCCGAGTCGGCGTTCATGTACGTCGGCACGCTGGACGACGCGCGGGCGAAGGCGGAGAAGGCCGCGGCGAAGGGCTGAATCGCGTGGTCGACTGGTCGGGCACATCGCTCGGCGAGGCCTGCACGCTCGGTCGATTCGACGGCCGCAATCCTCAAGACTTGCACGGCAAGCCGCTGACCGCGGCGATGCTCCGCGCATCGGCGCAAGCCAAGGCGCTCGTCATCTCGGGGGATCCCGAGATGACGCTCGGCGGGATCCGCACGCTCGCTGCCGAACGCGGCAAGTCGTCCCGTGCCGTCGCCTCGGACCTGCTCACACTGCTCGCGGTCGACTTTGCGGCCGCACGATCGCTGATGAAAGAGCTGGCACGCTCGAAGCAGATCCATGAGCGCTGGGTCGCGCTCGATGCGCTCAGAGTGGCGCACGGGAGCGAGTTCTATGACCGGTCGCTCGAGGAGTTGCTCCGTCGCGGAGGCCCGACGCTGCTGGAGGCGATGATCAAGCCGGTCTGCGAGCGCGGGCCCGCCTTGCTCGAGGCCGTTCGAGCCGCGCTCGATGCAGCCACGGCGGGCGAGAGACGCGCCCAGCTCGAGGGCATGATCAAGCTGATCGAGACAGGCTGGTGGTTGCGCGACGTGTCGGGCGTCGACCCGAGGGTGCGTGCCGGTCCCGTCCAGCTGTACATCGCGTTCGAGACGGCCGGAGGACGACGTGTGCGATACGAGATCGTCGAGGCGGACGACTTCGACGAGCGCGGGGCAGAAGCATTGATCTCCGAGGCGGTCGAGCTGGCGAGACGAACAGAACGAACACCAGAGCAAGAACTGCGGGAATTCAAAGCGACCCACAGGATCTTCGGGCGTGACGCGCTGCCTATCGACGACTTCCGGTTCTGGACGGAGCTCGGGTTCTTCACCCGCAGCTTCGCGCACACGTACTTCGATGCCGTCGATGACCGCGACGCCATCTCGCCCGACCGGGCGCGGTACGAGGCCCGGAAGACCGCGGAGAAGGCGAAGGCCTGATCGGCCGGTCAATCCTGACGGACTCGGAGCCGGGCCGCGGGGCCCGGTTTTTCGTGCGCCGTGGGGTTGTTGCATGGACGTGTCAATCGCGGCGGTCCTGCATGTCGAATGCTGGTACTCGCAGCAACGCGGACCGGCCGCCAAACTTGACTTGATTCGTGCGATTGCCGTGGCCCCTTTCGCTGGTTCCGAGGGCGCGATCGGTCCGTAAGCCGCTCGCCGCCCGCTTGGGGCAGAAGGGAGCACGCATGCAGCATCGCACGCATCGGAATCTCGCACTAGTCGCGGTCCTCGCGACCGCCGGCTCCGCCGCGGGGCAGTCGGCGACCGTTACGTTCGACGGGCTCACGCCGGGGAGCCAGTTCGGCAACGCGTTCGGCGACTCGCCGGGCGACCAGCTTCTGATCGAAGACGGCGTCGTCGTGACGCTCGAGAACTACACGCAGGGCGCGTTCACCGGGTTCAACTCGGCGACGGCGCACACCGACCCGGTCGCTCAGGCGATCTCGAACGACGCGATACGGCTGAGCAACCTCAGCCTGCTGTTCGACTACTCGGGCGTCGGCTTCCAGGTGACCCAGGTCACGTTCGACTACGCCGATTTCGGCGGCGGCGAGAACCTCGGCGTCAACGGCTCGATCGTCGAGCTCAATCTGCTCAGCAGCGCCCCCGCCACGATCGGCGGCGTGAACGTCTTCGTGAACGAGGGCCCCCTGGGCAACAACGTCGGCGGCACGGTCACGCTGACCGGCAACATCCAGTCTGTGCTTCTCGGCGGGCAGGAGTTCGCCATCGACAACGTCCGCGCGATCCCGACGCCTGGGGCCCTGGCCGGGCTCGGTGTGCTCGGCCTGGCCGCGACGCGTCGGCGCAGGTAGGTCGTTTCTCAGATCGACCGCGTCGCCCGGCCAGCGCCGGGCGGCGCCGGGCGGCGCGATTGGCCGCCGCCGTATCATCGCGGCATGAGCACCGCCGCCGCTTCACCGACCGTCGTCGACACCAAGACCGCTGCCCACCGCGAGCTGAAATTCGCCTCGATGGACGAGGTGAAAGCCGAGCTGGACCGGATCGAGGCCGCGGTGGACGCGGGCACGGCCGGCACCACGGGCAACTGGACGGCGGGCCAGAATTTTGATCATTGCGCCAGGTTCATGCGCGCGTGCCTCGACGGCTTCGACGGCAACGCGCCGTGGATCGTGCGCAAGATCGCGCAGATGTTCCTCAAGAAGGGCGCGCTCGACCCGGCCAAGAAGCTGCCGGCCGGATTCAAGCTGCCCAAGGCCGCGTCCTCGATGCTGCCCGAGGAGGGCATCGACGACGGCGAAGGGCTGCGCCGGCTCCGCGAGCAGATCGCGAGGCTCGACGCGGGCGAGAAGATGACGCACCCGAGCCCGCTGCTCGGCCCGCTGACGCACGAGGAATGGCTCGTGCTGCACCGCAAACACTTTGCGCTGCATCTGGGCTTCATCACGGTTTAGTCGCGACCTCCGGTCGCGAGATCGATTGCGTCATGACCCCGGGTCATGAGACGCCGACCGCTTGCGGGCAGAGTCCCGTCGCGCGGTCGCGGAGTCGGCGTTGGCTCTCGTTGCAGTCGTCCGGCGGCGAGGTGGCGCTGGGTCGTTGCCTCGGGAACCTCAGGCGGCGCGGGTGCCCGAGAAACCGTGCAGCAGCGCGAGGGCCTGGTCGTGGCTCGAGCGGTTCTCGGGCGAGACGGGCTCGGCCTCGAGGATCTCCTTCATCGCCGCGAGATCGTTGACCTCGCGCTGCTCGGGGTAGATCACGCCCATGTTCCAGTTGCCGAAGTGCCGCTCGGTGATGTCGGCGATCGCGAGCAGGCGGACGTCCTCGTGCCGGCCGTCCTGCTGGATCCTCTCGAAGAGGGCGTAGATACGTACCGGGTCGCCCTCCAGGAACTGGAGGTACCGCTCGCCGTCGAAGAGCAGCACGCCGGTGATGGCCGACGCGGCGTTCTTGAGCCGCGCGACCTGGAGGATGTCGTGCAGGTCTTCGAACTGATTCGGCCGGACGGTCCGGCTCGTATAGACGAGCGCGATCTCGCGCGACATGGCGATACCTCCCCTGGGCCCATCTTGCCCTATGGATCAGGATCGCCACATTCTTGTCCGAAGATCAGGCGCGTCCGCGCGAGGCAAAGACCCCAGCCGACGCTGTGACCTCTGTGCGGACAATTCAGGCGCGCCACCGGATCCGGGATCCGCCGGCGCCGCTCAGCGCCTGCGGCGGGCGGCGACCAGGCCGCCCAGCGCGAGCGTCGCCGCGGCGCCCGGCGTCGGGATCTTGGAGAGGGTGATCACCCGGACGTAGTCGCCCGGGGTGCTCGCGCTGAAGCGCACGGTGATCGTGTCACCGTTGACCATGTAACTGTCTCCGCTCTCCAGACCGCGGAGACCCGGGTTGAGGTAGTTGGTGCTGGGGGCGCCGAGGAAGTCCGAGGCCGCGAGGATCGAGGTCTCGGAGATCACGCCGAGGATGTCGTCGTCGAAGATGACATCGCCGACGACCGAGTTGTTCACTGGGTCGTACACGATGTAGTGGCTGTCGACGACCGTGCCGGCGGCGATGACACCACCGTCGACGGCCAGGTCCATCGTGAGCGTGACGCCGCGCTGCTCGTTGAAGGCGTACAGCACGTTCATCTGCTGGTTGTTGTTGCCGACGTTGGCGAACGGGGCGACGATCGTCGCGTCGCCCCCGATGACATCGGCGGCGGCGGGTGCGACGACGGTCGAGAACGCGGCGACGGCCGCGACGGTGGCGGGACGGGTGGTCATCTTGTCTTCTCCCTGCGTGGTCTCGTGGGGGTCCGCCTCCGGACCCCAGCGAAACCTGCCGCGCGATCTCAGGTTTGCCAGCCGATTTGGTGGCACGGACCGCGGGTTGGTGCCTGTTCCCGAGACCGCCCTCGGGTTTCCCTGAGCGCGCGGGTCGGGATCAGGCTCTAGATGCCGCGAGGATCACCTCGAGACGCTTGAGCTCGCGCCGGAGCTCGAGCGTGTTGACGCGGAGCCAGAACCAGAGCTTCAGGAGGCCCACGGCGACGAACGCGAACGAGAAGCCCGCGAGCCACTTGACGGCGCCGAGCGCCGTCTCGGCGGTGAGCAGTTCGACCAGAAACCAGATCTGAAGGCCGAAGAAGATGAACGTGTAGACGGTCGCGAGCAGGTTCCAGCCCCTCATCTTGCCCTTGTAGGCCTCGGCGGTGAGAGCCAGGAGCCCCGCGTCGGGGTCGAGCTGATCGAGCAGCTCGCGGTCTTCGCGCGACAGCGCGTGTCGCAGCGCCTCATCGACGCGTGCATCGGTCCGTGATGTCATGGCTTGCTCCTTTCGGTTCGAGCTCGGCGCGCAGACGCCCGCGGGCCGAGTGCAGTCGTGACTTGATGGTCTTGCTCTTCCGGTCGAAGACGATCGCGAGCTCCGCGAGCGAGAGGCCCTCGACGTGGCGGAGGATGATCAGCTCTCGGTCGTCGGCGTCGAGCCGCGCGAGCGCGGCACGGACCTCGGCCGAGCCGTCGTCCTCGGGCGGCCCGACGGCGATCTCGGGCAGCGACTCGGGTCGGCGTCGCCGCCGGCGGATCGAGTCGGCGGTCTTGTTGCGCAGGATCGCGTAGGCCCAGGCGCGGAAGCGGGCCGGGTCGGCCAGGCGAGGCAGCCCGGCGAGGATCGCCAGCCAGGTCTCCTGGGCGATCTCGCGGGCGGCGTCCGGGTCGCGGACGTGGCGCATCGCGTGCAGCGTGAGCCGCCTCGACCATCGCCTCGCCAGCGCCGCGGCGGCTGCCGGGTCGCCGGTCTGTGCCGCGAGGACCAGGAGCTGGTCGAGTGCTTGCTGGGTCCGGTCCTGCACGGTTCACCTCGCATCAGAGGTCGTGCCAGGGCGGGGGCGGTTGGCCGGAGTCGCCGGGTTTTTCAGCACATGGTCATGCCGCCGTCGACGGCGATGACCTGGCCGGTCAGGAATCCGGCATCGTCGGAGGTGACGTAGCTGACCGCGGCGGCGATGTCCTCGGGCGTGCCGAGGCGTTTGGTGCAGACCAGGCCCTTGACGTGGTCGATGACCTGCTGGGGCAGGTCCTTGGTCATGTCGGTCTCGATGAAGCCGGGGGCGACGACGTTGACGGTGACGCCCTTGCCGCCGAGCTCGCGGGCGACGGTGCGGCTGAAGCCGACGAGCGCAGCCTTGGAGGCGGCGTAGTTGGCCTGACCCGGGTTGCCGACGAGGCCCGACGTGCTGGCGATGTTGACGACGCGGCCGAATTTGCCCTTCATCATCGGTCGGGCGGCGGCGCGGGTGGCGACGAAGGCCGATCGGAGGTTAACGCGGATGACCTCGTCGAAGGCCTCGTCGGACATGCGCAAGAGCAGGTCGTCGCGGGTGATGCCGGCGTTGTTGACCAGGATGTCGAGGCGGCCGAGCTCCTTGGCGGTCTGCTCGACCGCGCCGGCGAGCTGCTCGCCGTCGCCGACATCGGCGGCTTTGACGCTGGCCTGACCGCCGTTCGAGCGGATGGACTCGGCGAGGTCGTTGAGCGGGCCCTCGCTGCGCGAGAGCAGGACGACGTGGCGGCCCTCGGTGGCGAGTCGCTGGGCGATGGCGCGGCCGATGCCGCGGCTGGCGCCGGTGACGATTGCGACGCGTGCGTCGGTCATGGGCGGGCTCCGGGAGTTGGGTCAGTTGCCGGCGGAGGCGATGTAGTCGGCGGCCTCGGACTCGGAGATGTTGAACACCGACGCGAGCACCGACTCGAGCGTCGGTGGTTCGAGCTCGAACTGCCCGGCCCCGTCGAGCATCGCGGAGATCATCGCCCGGGAGACCGGGACCAGCAGCGTCGCGTCCGGCAGCTCGCCGGAGGCGACGGACTGGCGGGCGCGGTCGATGAGGCGTCCCGCCTCGCTCGGGTCGAGCGGGCTCTCGTCGATCATGCCCTGTCGCATGGTGGAAACGGTCTGGTCGACGAGCGCATCGCTGCCACCGAGGAGTTGCGGCTGCGAGGACTGGCTGCCGGCCATCGCTTCCGAGAGCTGCGCCGAGATCGCGCGCATCGTGAACTCCGTGACGCCGATGAGCGCGGCCAGGAGGAGGGCGTTCTCTTCGGTGTCGAGCTCGATCGCCTCGAGCCGGGCCGCGAGCGCCGGGGGGAGGTCGGCGAACGGGTTCGGCGCGGCCTGTGCGGCGCCGAACCCGGAGACGCCCTGCGTCTGGCGCAGGCGGGTCGGGTTCTCGCCGATCCAGAGCTCGACGTTCGGCAGCTCGTCGCGCGAGATCTCCTCGGTCGCCTTGAAGACCCACGTGCCGCCGGCCTTCTGGCCCTCCCACCCGACGACATAGGCCGACCCGGAGGACTCCTGCATAGCGAGGTAGACCTGGCCGCTCAGCGCCTGGTCGTCCTGGGGCGGATTCTGCGTGGTCTGGGCCACCGCGACGGTGCTGAGGTCCGCGGTCGCAGCCTCCCAGCCGCCGTCGCGCCTGAGCGAGTCGAGCGTGGACTTGCCGACGTCGTCGAGCAGGCGTGCCATGGCCTCGTCGTTGCCGGTTGCCAGCGCGTCGGCGAGGCGGACCGCCGCGACTGCGAAAGTCCGGTCGTAGGGCGCGACCTCCTGGTCGAAGCGCACCGCGTCGCTGGGCGACAGCTCGGCCATGACCTCGCTGATCTCGACCGGGTCGGGCGCCGGCGGGGGTGGCGGCGGGGCCGGCGGCGGTGGCGGGGGGGGCGGCGGCGGGGGTGGCGGGGGCGCGCAGGCCGGGGCGGTCAGCAGCAACGCTGCCACACCGAGGAACAGTGCGGGCTTGAGGATCGTCGCGGCGGTCCGCGAGCTGTCGGGCTTACGGCGTGTCATGGCTCTGCACCTTCAGGGTCTTGTCGATCCGTCGCATCAGTCCCGCCAGCGTCTTGCCGGGCGCGAGTTCGTGTGGCCGGACGCCGGGCAGCTCCGCGGCGATCCAGGCGCAGCACTCGGCCCAGCGCACGGGGCTGGTGAGCTGCTGCACCAGCCTGGTGCGCACCGAGGCGGGTTCCGGTTCGTGCGGCTTGCCGGTGACGTTGCTCAGAACCGGGCAGACCGGCGGCTTGATCTCGATCGTGGCCAGCGCCTCACCGAGGCGTGCGGCCGCGGGGGCCATCAGGGGCGAGTGGAACGCCCCGGCGACCGCGAGGCGGGTCGCGCGGAGTCCCCGGTCCGAGGCGAGCCGCTCGGCGGCGTCGCAGGCGGCGACCGAGCCCGAGATCACGATCTGGCCGGGGGCGTTGAAGTTCGCGGGGACGAGGATCTCGCCGTCGCCGGCCTCCGCGAGCGCGGCGGCGCAGAGCTCGGTCGCGGCGGCCTCATCGGCGCCGATGAGCGCGACCATCGAGGAGGGCGAGGCCTCGGCCGCGTCCTGCATGGCGCGTCCGCGGAGTGTCACAAGGCGGAGGCCGTCCTCGAAGGAGATCGCGCCGGCGACGTGCAGGGCGGTGTACTCGCCGAGGCTGAGGCCCGCGGCGGCGGCGATCGGCCCCTCGGCGGGGCCGAGGTTCATCTGGGCACGGAGCGCATGCCACGAGGCGACGCCGGCGGTGTAGAGCGCCGGCTGGCTGACGTCGGTCCTGCTCAGGGTCTCGGCGGGGCCCTCGGAGCACAGTTCGGAGAGCGCGGCGGTCTGGGACCAGCCGAGCTTCTCCGCCTCGGCGGCGAGGAGGTCGTCGGCGCGGTCGAAGGCGGCGCGGGCCTCCTCGGAGGTCTGGGCCCAGGCGCTGCCCATGCCGACGGACTGGGCGCCCTGGCCCGGGCAGAGCACCGCGATTGGCTGGGGGTCGCTCATGCGGCCAGTCTAGGGGTGCCAGCGCCGGATCAGATCCGCCAGAGGCTGCTCGTCCAGGTCAGCCCGGCGCCGAAGGCGACGAACATGACCAGCTCGCCCTCGCGGGCGCGTCCGGACTGGACGAGCTCGTTGTAGAGCAGCGGGACGCTGGCGGCGGAGGTGTTGCCGAGCCGGTCGATGTTGACCGGCATGCGCTCGGGCGGGATGCCGAAGCGGTCGCGGGCGGCGTCGAGGATGCGGACGTTGGACTGGTGGCAGACGAACAGCGAGACGTCCTGCGCGGTGACGCCGGCCTTGTCGAGCGTCTCCTGGATGAGGTCGCCGAAGGTGCCGACGGCGAACCGGAAGACGGCGCGCCCGTTCATCCGCATGTACCCGAGCGGGAGGACGTCTTCGGTCGCGCGGGTGCCGCCGGGGAAGTCGCGCGGCTCGTGGTTCGGGATGAACAGGTCTTTCCAGCGCGTGCCGTCGGAGTACATCGCCTGAGCGAGCTGGCCCTTGGACGGGTCGTCGGTCGCGCGGAGGATCGCGGCGCCGGCGCCGTCGCCGAAGATGATGGCGGTGCCGCGCCCGGCGGTGTCGTACTGCTGGAACCTGCTGAGGATCTCGGAGCCGACGACGCCGACGGTCTTGTACGCGCCGCCGCGGATCATCTCGTGCGCGACGTTGAGGCCGTAGACGAACCCGCAGCACGCGGCGGTGAGGTCGAACGCCCCGGCGCTGCCGCGGTCCATCTCCGGGTCGCCGGCGAGCATGTCGAGCACCTGGCACGCGGCGCTCGGGCAGGTCATGTCCGAGCTCACGCTGCCGACGATAAGCAGGTCGAGGTCGGAGGGCTTGAGCCCGGCGGACTTGAGCGCCGACTTGAGCGCGGCCGCAGAGATGCCGGCGAGCGAGTCGCCGTCCTCGCAGATCCGTCGCTCGCGGACGCCGGTCCGCTGGACGATCCACTCGTCGGACGTGTCCATGAGCCGCTCGAGGTCGGCGTTGGTGAGGACCTTCTCGGGCAGGTAGGCGCCGGTGCCGGCGATGCGCACGCCGGCGTGGCTCGCCCGGCGGATGGGTTCAGCGATGTCCGCCATGCGTCGGCCGCCTCCAGGTGGATCGCGTGCGCTTCGGTCGCCGCTCGGCTCAGGCCGGCGCGGCGCCCTGTCGCACGGCTTCCTCGACGTGGGCGACGGCCGCGATCCGCTCGGCCACCGCCTCGTTGATCCCGTGCCTCACGAAGGAGAGGCTGTTCCGCACGGCCGCGCGGATCGTGCGGGCCTCGCTCGAGCCGTGGGCGATCATCATGGCGCCGCGGACGCCGAGCAGGGGCGCGCCGCCGTGCTCGTGGTAGTCGTTCTTGGCGTAGATGGACTTGACGACGGGCTCGAACTTGATCGCCAGCTCGGGGTCCTGCTCGAAGATCTCGGCGGCGATGGCCTGGAACAGGCTCTTGGCGAGGCCCTCGGCCATTTTCAGGACGGTGTTGCCGACGAATCCGTCGGTGATGATCACGTCGGCGGCGCCGGCGAAGAAGTCGCGGCCCTCGACGTAGCCGATGAAGTTCAGATCCGGCGTCGCCTGGAGGAGCTCGCGGGCTTCCTTGACCAGGTCGGAGCCCTTGGCCTCCTCGGCGCCGATGTTCATCAGCGCGACGCGCGGGCTCTCGATGCCGAGCGACTGCTTGGCGAAGATCTCGGCCATGACGCCGTACTGCCAGAGGTGGGTGCCGCGGGGCTCGGGGTTGGCCCCGGCGTCGCAGAGCACGACCGGGCCGTGGAAGGCCGGGATGGTCACGGCGATGCCCGGGCGGTGGACGCCGGTCAGCCGCTTCATGTGCATGATGCTGGCGGCGACGCACGCCCCGGTGTTGCCGGCCGAGAGGGCGACGTCGATCTTGGACTCGAGCTTGCCGGCGCCCATCATGGCCATGCGGACGATCGAGGAATTGGGCATCGCGCGGACGGCCCGCGCGGGCGAGTCATGCATCGCGATCGTGTCGGGCGCGTGCTCGATGACGAGCCGGGGATCGTCGACGCCGCGTTCCGACAGATGCTCGCGGATCAGGTCCTCGGGACCGATGAGGACGATTTCCTCGCCGGGCGCGAGGTCGCCGAGCGCATCGATGCAGCCCTTGAGGATGTCATCGGGCGCATGATCGCCGCCCATCACGTCGACGCCGACCCGCATCAGATGGCCTCTTCCAGCAAAGCCGCACCCCGTTCGTCCGCACTCATCATGCGTGCTTCATTCGGAAGAACGCGGCGGCGGATGTCGATCCCGCTCGAAGAGCGGCCCGGTTGATCACTTCTCGACGCCGATGCCCAGCTTGGGCACGCGGATCCGGAGGCCCGGGCGGACGTAGCCAGACTCCTTGCAGACCCGGTGGTGCTGCTTGGGCATCCCGCTGACGGGGCAGATCGTCGGGACGACCGGCGTCAGCAGATCGTGCTGTCGGCGGCGACGGCCCCGTCCGTGACTCTGACGCTGAGCGGGAAGCATGCGACGATCCTCCGCGAATCCTGTCCACCCGACACCACCCGCGTCGGTAAGGCCGCAACACTAGCGCTGCCGACGGCTTCGGGTCAACGCCGACGGCACCGGAGGTTCCGATCAAAGACCTAGCGATCCACCGACTCTCCAGCGTGGCCTCGACGATGGACGACGCCCGCGAGATCTACCTGCGGGAGCCCGGTCCGCTCGTCGTGCGGGCCGATGTCCAGACCGGCGGACGCGGACGGCTCGGCCGGTCGTGGTCGAGCCCGGCCGGCGGGCTCTGGTGCACCGTCGCG
The DNA here is from genome assembly GCA_038521625.1 of Planctomycetota bacterium. Taxonomy (GTDB): domain Bacteria; phylum Planctomycetota; class Phycisphaerae; order Phycisphaerales; family UBA1924; genus JBCBKP01. The sequence continues at coordinate 308,318 of JBCBKP010000001.1, read as the reverse complement.
CTGCCGCCGCCGCGGGCCCTCGTCGATGATCCGGGCCTCGCGGGCGCGCTCGGGCCCCTGGTGGGCCTCGCGGTCGTCGAGGCGTTGTCGGGGCTCGTAGAGCTGGAGGACCTGGAGCTCCGCTGGCCCAACGACGTCTTGGCCGGCGAGAAAAAGCTCAGCGGCGTGCTCGTCGAGACAACCGCGGGCGGTCCGCTGCTCATCGGCGTCGGGATCAACGCGAATCTGGATCCGGCGCAGCTCGGCGACGGCCTGCGGACGCCGGCGACGACGCTGCGCGAGCTGACGGGACGCGAGCACGATCTGGACGAGCTCGCCATCGTCGTCGGGCGGCACGTGCTCGGGCGGGTCGGCTCGCTCGGGGCCGTTGGCATCCCCAGCGAAGTGCTGGAGGCGATCGAACGCCGGCTGGCGTATCGAGATCGGACGGTCGTCGTCGGCGACCGGTCGGGCTCGATCGTGGGCCTGGCTCCGACTGGCGCGCTGCGTCTGTGCACGGGGGCGGGGCTCGTCGAGGTCGTCTCGGGCGAGCTCTCGGTGCGGCCGGCGGGCTGAGGTCAGTCGGCCTCTGGGCTCGGCGCGGGCGTCGGCGTCTCCGGCTCGAGCTGCGCGCCCCGGCCGGCCTCGAAGCCGGCGCCGTCGAGCTCGCTGGAGAACCCGGCCGCCTCGAGCGAGAAGCCCATGAGCGGGCCGACGACCGCGAGCAGGACGACGACGCCTCCGGCGCTGACCATCGCGGCGATCGTCCGCGTCGGGCGCGCGACCGGCTCGAGCTCGGCCTCTCGGGCCTCGTCCGGGGCATCGATGTACGCCGCCATCACGAGGCGGAGGTAGTAGAACGCGGCGATCGCCGAGTTGATGCCGAGAACGACCGCGAGCGCGTACATGTCGGCCGTCCCCGTCGAGATCACGGCGGTGAACAGGCCGAGCTTGCCGAAGAAGCCGAGCAGCGGCGGCAGGCCGAGCAGGCTGAGCGAGCAGAGCAGCATCGCGGCGGCGAGGTGCGGGTGGCGCCGGTGCAGGCCGCGGATGTCGTCGATCTCGTCGGTCTCCCGCCCGTCGCGGCGTTCGATCGCGGCGAGGACGGCGAAGGCGCCGACGTTCATGACGCCGTAGCAGAGCAGGTAGAACAGCACGGCGGCGATGCCGTCGTCGAAGAAGCCGCGCTCGCCCGGCCCGGCCATCACGCCGGCGAGCATGTAGCCCGAGTGCGCGATCGAGCTGTAGGCCAGCATCCGCTTGACCGAGGACTGCAGCGCCGCGAGCACGTTGCCGGCGGTCATCGTCGCGGCGGCGAGGATCCAGAGCGTCCAGTGCAGCGCGTCCGGCAGCTGGCGCGGCTCGGCCTCGTGTCCCCAGCCGACGGCTCCGGCCAGGAGGATGATCGCAACGAACCCCGCGGCCTTGGGGACGAAGGCCAGCATCGCGGTGACGCCCGCCGCGGCCCCCTGGTAGACGTCGGCCACGTAGAAATGCATCGGCACCGCGGCGATCTTGACGCCGAGCCCGAGCAGTGAGATGACCAGACCGGCGATCGCGATCGGCGACAGCCCGCCCTCGGGGCCGAACTCTTGGGCGGCGAGGACGCGGTGGATCTCCGCGAGCGAGGTCGAGCCGGTGGCGCCGTAGAGCAGCGCGAAGCCGTAGAGGAACACCGCGGCGCCGAGCGCCCCGATGAAGAAATACTTCACCCCCGCCTCCTGCGAGCGGGTGCTGCGCGTGGAGATCGTGACCATGATGTAGGTCGGCAGGCTGGTCAGCTCGAGCGCGAGGAAGAGCCAGATCAGATCGTCGGCGGAGACGGTCAGCATCAGCCCGGTGAGGCTGAAGAGGAAGAACGAGTAGAACTCTGCGCGGTTCGCCCGCAGGGCCTCGTACTTGGCGCGCCCGGCGGCGATCATCGTCTCCATCTCGCGGTCGACCGTTCCCGACATCATCGGGAGCAGCATGAGCCCCACCACCGCGATCAGGCCCTTCATGTAGGGCTGCATCGACGGGAAGATGCCGGTGGCCGCCGAGGCGGTCTGGACGTCGAGCACCGCGGGCACCGCGAGCCCGGCGGCGATCACCAGGCCGAGGCCCGAGATCCAGGCGCACATCTTCCGGGCGGCGAGGGAGGGGCTCAGCCCGAGCACCATTACGACGCAGGTCGTGACGAACAGGGCGATCTCGGGGGCGATCAGCGTGAGCTTCTCGGTCATTCCGATTCTCCCACGCGCCCGGAGGCGGCCGGGGCGGCCTCACCGTTCACCGGTCCGACGACCTGGCGTTCCACGCCGTCCGGCACGTTGGGCACGCTCAGCTCGATCGCGCTGCGGATCGAGGCGACCTGGGCGTTGATCGGCGGCTCGAGGGCCACGATCAGCGGCTTGGGGTACAGCCCGAACAGCAGGCAGAGCGCCGCGAGCGCCGTCAGCGGGATGAGCTCGTGCGCGGTGGTGACGTCCCGCGGCAGCGCGCCCGCGGCGCCGTCGTCTTCCGCGTGCCCGTCGGCGTGGCCCGGCGGCTCGCGGAGCGGGCCCCAGACGATCTTGGCGAGCATCGTGAGCAGGTAGATCGCGGCGACGATCACGCCGGTCGCGGCGGCGAAGGCGTACCAGGGCCCGAGCGGGCCGAACGTCGCGCCGGGCTGGCTGTCCACCAGGGCCGAGTCGGACTGGAACGTGCCCATCATGGTCATGAACTCGCTGACGAAGCCGTTGAGCCCCGGCAGCCCGACCGAGGCCATCACGAAGAAGACCATGAAGAACGACCAGACCGGCATCTTCGACGCGAGCCCGCCGAGCTGGCGGAGATCCCGCGTGTGGTACCGCTCGTACATGAACCCGATCAGGAGGAAGAGCGCGCCGGTGGAGAGCCCGTGGTTGATCATGTAGAGCACCGAGCCGGTCAGGCCGATGCTGTTCATCGCGAACAGGCCGAGAACGCAGAAGCCCAGGTGGCTGACCGAGGAGTAGGCGACGAGCTTCTTGACGTCGTTCTGCACCCAGCAGACCAGGCCGGCGTAGACGATGCCGATGATCGAGAGGACGGCGATATAGGGCGCGTAATCAAACGCCGCCTCGGGCGTGAACGGCAGCACGAAGCGGTAGATCGCGTAGGTGCCGAGCTTGAGCAGCACGCCCGCGAGGATGACCGAGCCGGCGGTCGGGGCCTCGGTGTGCGCAAGCGGCAGCCAGGTGTGCACCGGGAAGAGCGGGACCTTGACCGCGAACCCGGCGAGCATCGCCAGCATCACCAGCGCCTGCGCGCTCGCCGGCATCGTCCGCGCCGCCTCGGCGAGCAGGCCGATGTCGAGCGTGAAGACGCCGATCTCGGGACGCGACGCCGCGTGGAACGCGACGAACAGCAGGCCGACCAGCGCGATGATCGAGCCGGTGAATGTATAGAGGAAGAACTTCACGGCCGCGCGCCGGCGGTCGGAGCTGCCGAACTCGTTGATCAGCACGAAGAGCGGGAGCAGCGTGAACTCGAAGCTGATGTAGAACACCAGCAGGTCGCGGGCGGCGAAGACGCCGTACATCGCGGTCTGCAGCAGCAGCAGCCAGCCGTAGAACAGCCGCTGCCGGCGCCGGATCGCGTTCCAGGAGCCGAGGACGCAGACCGGCCCGAGCAGCGCCGTCAGCGCGATCAGCAGCACGGAGACCGCGTCGAGCCCGAGCGAGAAGGAGAACCCGATCTCGGGCACGATCTCGCGGGCGAAGATCATCGAGAACCCGCCGCCGGCGGGCGGGCTGGCGAAGAAGTCCGCCATCAGCTTGAGGCTGAGCAGCAGGTTCGCCGAGGTCGCCGACAGCGCCCACCAGCGGGCGTTGCTCGCTGGGCGGAAGATCATGAACGCCGCGAAGACGATCGGGATGCCCATCATCGCGAGCAGACGCGTGATCTCGATCGGCGCCGCGAGCAGGCCGAGCGACGCGAAGAACGCGACCGCGGCGACCCAAGCCGACTGGGCGGCCGGCTTCGGGGGGGCGGGATGTTGCACGGCTTCGCTCATCGTCTCGGTCTCACAGCGCAAACACCACCACGATCAACAGCACCACGGCCAGGCCACCCAGCATCCGGAGGGCGTACCCGTGCAGCACCCCGTTCTGCGCCGGTCGGATGATCTCGCCGAGCGCCCGCGGCAGCCGGCCGAGCCCATCGACGATGCCGTCGACGATGAAACGGTCGATCGCGGCGAAGACGTTCGAGACCAGCCACAGCGGCCCGACGATCAGGAACTGGTACAGCTCGTCGACGAGCCACTTGCGCTCGGCCCAGGTCGAGACCGGGCGGATCGCGCGGCTGAGCCCGTCCATCCTGGTCTTGTCCGAGCTGGTCCGCCCGCCGATCACCAGGCCGGTGAGGCCCTTCGGCCCGTGGAAGAACGCGGCCAGCCCGATGCCGATCGCCCCGACCACGGCCGACACGTAGTACATGATCTTGTGCGGGTCCTGCCCGAAGAGCAGCCCCGATTCCGCCGCCGACGACGCCGCGGGCCCGGCGTAGGCGGCCGAGTGCTCGGCGCCCTCGGCGTGCGACCAGGGCAGCGCCCCCACGTCGGCCGTCGAGTGGTGGACCATGTCGCCGGCCCAGCCGTGGTCGCCCACGAGGTAGAGCCCCGCGGCGCCGAGGCTCGCGAGCGTAAGCACCCCCAGCACGAGTTTGATGGCCCAGCGCGGGCCGTGCGGGTGGAAGCCGGCCGGGTCGGCGCCGTGCAGGTCCTCGCCGGGCTCGTAGTGCTTGGGACCGACGAAGACGCGGAAGAAGACGCGGAAGGTGTAATAGGCGGTCAGGCCGGCGGTCACCAGGAGGATCCAGCCCGCCACGGAGGAGTACGGGATCACCGAATCCGGCGTGGTGAACGCCTCGGCGAGGATCATGTCCTTCGAGAAGTAGCCGGCGGTGAACGGGAAGCCCGCGAGGTTCAGGCAGCCGATCAGCATCGCGATCACGACGATCTTGAAGCCCGGGATCGACCACAGCCCCGAGAGACGGCGCATGTCGAGCTGGCCGGCGAAGCCGTGCATGACCGCGCCGCAGGCGAGGAAGAGCGTCGCCTTGAAGAACGCGTGGGTCAGGACGTGGAAGACGCCGCCGGTCGAGGTCAGGAAGCCGAGCCCGGCGAACATGTAGCCGAGCTGGCTGACCGTCGAGTAGCCCATGATCCGCTTGATGTCGTACTGGGCCATCGCGATGGTGGCCGACCACAGCGCGGTGATCGTGCCGCCCCAGGTGACCACGGTCAGGCCGATCAGGTTGGGGTCCTGCAGGAACAGCGGGTTCATGCGGGCGACCAGGTAGACGCCGGCGGTGACCATCGTCGCGGCGTGGATGAGCGCCGAGACGGGCGTCGGGCCCTCCATGGCGTCGGGCAGCCAGACGTAGAAGAACAGCTGCGCGGACTTGCCGAAGGCGCCGGCGACGATCAGCACCGGGATCGCCCAGACCTGCCAGCTCTCGCTCAGGACCGCGCCCGACGCGGTCGTGTTGGCGTTCACCATCTCCATGAGCGGCGCGTACTCGAGCGTGCCGAACGTGGTGAACGTCAGGAACATCGCCATCAGCAGGCCGAGGTCGCCGATGCGGTTCACGACGAACGCCTTGCGGCCGGCATCTACCGCGGCCTTCTTCTTGTAGTAGTAGCCGATCAGCAGGTAGCTGCAGAGGCCGACGCCCTCCCAGCCGAGGAACAGCAGCAGCAGGTTGTCGCCCATCACCAGGCACGACATGCTGAAGACGAAGATGCTGAACGCGGCGAAGAAGCGGCAGTAGCCGCCGCCGACGTCGTGGTCCATGTACTCGCTGGCGTACAGCGCGATCAGCGTGCCCAGCCCGGTCACGAACAGCATCCAGAGCAGGCTGAGCCCGTCGAAGTAGAACGCGAAGTTCGCCACCAGCGCGGTGACGCCGCTTCCGCCGTCCTCGACCGAGGCCGCCCAGTCGATGCTGATCCAGTCGAAGGCCTTCACGGTCGTGGCCGAGCCCTCGTAGTGGTTCAGGAAGAACAGCAGCGTGAGCCCGAAGCTCGCCGCCAGGCTGATCACCGTCGTCCAGGCGGGCAGCCTGGTCTTGTCGCCGACGGCGGCGAAGAGCCCCACCAGCGCGGCGTTGGCCAGCGGCAGGAACGGGATCGCGATCACCCACCAGGGCATGGCGGCGCCGGACGTGGCGTCGGCCGCGAGGGTGAGCGTCGAGGTGATCATGCCGAGCGCGTCCACGAGCGGTCCTCCGGGTCAGCCCTTGAGCTCGGTCCAGGCCGAAGCGTCGAGACTCTCGCGACGACGGAACAGGAGCACGACGAGGGCCAGCGCCATCGCCGCCTCGGCCGCGGCGATCGTCAGCACGAAGATCACGAACGTCTGGCCGTCGAAGTTCAGGTGGTAGCGGCCGAAGGCGATCAGCGCGAGCCCGGCGGCCTGGAACATCAGCTCCGTGCAGAGGAACATGATGATCAGGTTGCGGCGCGTCACGAACCCGATCAGCCCGAGCCCGAACATCAGCGCGGAGAGCACCAGGTAGTGGTCGAGCGTCACCGAGGGCATCGCCTCGGGGTATCCGGCCTGGCCCAGGGTCACGAGGAGGTCGCTCACGCCGGGGTCCCCTTCTCGAAGGTCTCCGCGAGCTTCTTCGCCTGGTGGGCCTTCGCCTCTTCCTCGAGGTCGACCTGCTTGCGGGCGAGCACCGTCGCGCCCAGCATCGCCATCAGCAGGATCACGCCGGCGATCTCGATCGTCATCGGGTGGTCACGCAGAAGGTTCAGACCGACGCGCTCCACGTTGCTCGGCGACAGGTCCGCCGGCCACTCGGCCCGCTCGATGTACCGGCGCTCGGAGCCTTCGGCGATCACCGCGACGGCGCCGGACTCGTTGGTCACGACCCGCCCGGTCTCACCGATCACCAAGCGCTCGCCGTCGGAGAGCAGGCCGGCCTCGGCGAAGCCGTCCTGCAGGCGCTCGGGGAGCTGGATCAACGCGTCGTCGCCGGTCGCCACCGCGGCGGGCAGGCCCGGCGTGCCGAGCGTGAGCATGTTGGTCAGCACCGCGACCAGCACGAAGCCGAACGCCGAGGCGATCGCGGGCTCGCGCGCCGTCGCGTCGTAGTCGCTGAGGTTGTCGCCCTCCTCCTCGGTGGGCGTCTGCGTCGCCAGCATGATCACGAACAGGTACGTGATCAGGATCGCGCCCGCGTAGATGATGATCAGCGCGAACGCCATGAACTCGGCCGAGAGAAGCAGGTACAGCCCGCTCGACGCGATCACCGTCAGGATGAAGTACAGCGCGGCGTAGACCGGCCGCGGGTGCGTGATCATGCGCAGGGCGCTGGCGAGCGCGATCGCCCCGAAGACGTAGAAGGCCGGGTTGGGCAGACCGTCGCCCCCGGCGTGGATCCCGAGCCCGAGCGCGAGCAGCCCGACGCCTAAGGCGCCGATCAGCAGGCCGAAGAGCGCGAGGCTGAGCCCCCGGCGCGGCATCGCGACGATGACCCCGACCGCACCGAGCCCGCAACCGAGATAGAGAAGCAGCGGATTGATGGCCTCTTGGCCGACGAGCGTTTCCAAGCCGTCCCCCGCGTGGTGCAGACGAGCGTTCCGACCCTTCTCGCCGGGCCGGAGAAGCTCCTGCCGGGCAAGAGGCGGAGGATAGATCCGCCCCACCAACCCGGCAACCAAGAAAGGCTTCCACAAATCCGCCGGCGGGGGTGCCGGCGGGTTCGGTAGCATCCGCGCGTGCACGAGACCGAGCCATCCACCGCCCGATCGGCCGCGATCGCCGAGCCGGCCGAGCCCCGGCCACCGGGCTGGGTCCGGTCGCTCCCGAACGCGCTGACCATCGCTCGGCTGGTCATGGCCGCCGTGTTCGTGGCGATGCTGACGGGAATCGACCCCAGCGAAACCGGTCGCCTCTTTGGCGCCGCGGCCCTCTTCGTCGTGGCCGCGCTCACCGACGCCGCCGACGGCTATCTGGCCCGACGGTTCGACGCGATATCCAAGTTCGGCCGGATCGCCGACCCGTTCGCCGACAAGATCCTGGTCCTGGGGGCGTTCGTGATGCTGGCCGGGCCGGGGCTCGGCGGGGCCTCGGGCGTCCAGCCCTGGATGGTGGTCACGATCCTGTCTCGCGAGCTCCTCGTCACGTCGATCCGGGCGGTCTTCGAGGGCTCCGGGGCGGACTTCTCGGCCTCCACGACGGGCAAGCTGAAGATGATCGCCCAGTCGGTCGGAGCACCCCTCATTCTGGTGTCGATCGCGGTCGAATGGTCGCTCGTCGCCGAGATCACGGCCTACATGATCCTGTCAATCACCGTACTTTCGGTCCTGCCCTACCTCTGGAGGGCCGCCGAACTGAGCCGGAGGGGCGCGGCATGAGACGGCGACCGCTGGGATCTCCGCCGGCCGGCGTGCTCGTGCTGGCGACGACGTTCGGGCTGGGGCACCTGCGTCCGGCACCCGGAACATGGGGCAGCTTGCCCCCGTGTGTCGTCGCGCTTGCGATGCTACTCGCCGGCCTGGGCGGGCCGATGCTTGACGGCGCGATGCTCGCGATGCTCGTGATCTTCTCCGCCGGGTGCATCGCCGGGGGCGAGGCGGCGGAGGCGCTCTACGGACGCAAGGACCCGTCCGAGGTCGTCGCGGACGAGACCGCCGGGCAGGCGATCGCGCTGCTGCTGCTCCCGGCGAGCCTGGGCGCGGACCCGATCCGGGCGATCGCGGCGGTGGCGGTGGCGTTCTTGAGCTTCCGCCTGCTGGACATCCTCAAGCCCGGCCCGGCCGGCGCGATGCAGCAGGTGCCGGGGGGCTGGGGGATCTTGCTCGACGACCTGGTCGCGGGGCTGATGGCGCTTGGTGTGACCCAGCTGGTGGTCCGCCTTGTGTTGTGAGGGCGCGAATTCGCGAGCGGCGGGCGCCCGGGCGTAGACAGGCGGGGGCGAGGGTGCGACACTCATCCATGGCGACCCTCTCGAAAAAGAGCAGTCCGAGCGCTCCGGCGACCGTCCCGGGGACGGGCCCCGGTGGCCTGTCTCAGGGCGGCGGCAAGATCATCGACGACGGCATCACGTTCGACGACGTGCTGCTCGTGCCGCAGCGCAGCGCGGTGCTGCCGAGCACGGCGGACGTGCGGTCGCGGCTGACGGCCCGGATCCCGCTGCACATCCCGCTGGTCTCGGCCCCGATGGACACGGTGACCGAGTCCCGCCTGGCGATCGCGCTGGCCCAGGAGGGCGGGATCGGGATCGTGCACAAGAACCTGAGCCCGGAGGACCAGGCCCGCGAGGTCGCGAAGGTAAAGCGGTCGGCGAACGGCGTGATCACGGACCCGATCACGTTGGGCCCCGACGACACGGTCCGTCAGGCCCGCGAGCTCATGCACAGGCATCACGTCTCGGGCTTCCCGGTGACCGAGGGCGGTTCGGAGGAGCTGCGGTCGGGTCCCGGGCAGCCGGCGGGGCGAGTGCTGGGCATCCTGACGCGTCGCGACCTGAAGTTCGTCGAGGACACCGCGACGAAGGTGACCGACGTGATGACCGACCGCGGCCTGGTGACGGCGCCGCCGAACACCACGCTCGCCGAGGCCGAGGTGATCCTCAACAAGAACAAGGTCGAGAAGCTGATCCTGGTGGACGGCGACTTCCGTCTCGTCGGCCTGATCACGATGCGCGACATCGAGCGGCTGGCGAGCTTCCCCTCGGCCAACACCGACGAGCGAGGGCGGCTCCGCTGCGGCGCGGCGGTCGGGCCGGGCCAGATGGACCGGGTCGAGGCGCTGATCAAGGCCGAGGCCGATGTGATCACGGTCGACACGGCGCACGGGCACAGCCAGAACGTGCTGGACGCGGTGCGCGAGATCAAGTCGAGCTTCGAGATCGAGGTCATCGCGGGCAACGTCGCGACGGCGGCGGCGGCGCACGACCTGGCGCTCGCCGGGGCGGACGCGGTGAAGGTCGGCATCGGGCCGGGCTCGATCTGCACGACGCGGGTGGTGACGGGCGTGGGCGTGCCGCAGATCACGGCGGTGATGCACGCGTGCGAGGGCGTCCGGGCGAGCGGGCTCGACGTGCCGGTGATCGCCGACGGCGGCGTCCGCCAGTCGGGCGACATCGCCAAGGCGATCGCGGCGGGCGCCGACTGCGTGATGATGGGCGGCCTGTTCGCGGGCCTGGACGAGAGCCCGGGCGAGCTGGTGATCTCGGGCGGGCGCCGGTACAAGGCCTACCGCGGCATGGGCAGCGAGGGCGCGATGATGGCGGGCTCGGCCGACCGATACCGTCAGGCCGACAAGCTCGAGGGCGCCGGCCAAGATGGGTCCCCGGCCCGCGAGAAGTTCGTGCCCGAGGGCGTCGAGGGCCTGGTGCCGTACCGGGGGGCGCTGGCGGAGTTCGTGTATCAGCTCGTGGGCGGCCTGCGGTCGGCGATGGGGTACACGGGGTGCCAGACGACCGCGGAGATGCGCCGGGACGCCCGGTTCGTGAGGGTTTCCCCCGCGACGGTGATCGAAAACCACCCGCACGACATCCGGATTACCAAGGAATCGCCGAACTACTCGCCGGACTCGACGCCGGGGGCTCGCGGGCGCTAAACCGGCGCCTGGGCTTCAACGCCGGGCTCGACTGCCGGTAGGATCTCGCCGATCGGTCAAGGGTGGAATGAGGAGTCGACGATGCTCAGCAACATGGGGCTCGGCAGCCCGGTCCTAAGCCAGAACACGTACGAGCGCCCGAGTCACTACGACAATCTGGTCGAGCAGGGCGGGCCTGATGTGATGGCCGCGCGGACGCAAACCGCGTCGATCGGCGGCACGGTGATCGCGACGGGCATCATGCTGAGCACGCTCGGCATGACCGCGATGCTGACGTTCGGCTTCCTGCAGAACGCCTCGGGTGGGCTCTCGATGGGGCTGATCGCCGGCAGCGCGATTCTCGGGCTGATCCTGACGCTCGTGATCTCGTTCAAGCCGAACCTGGCGCCGGCGCTCGGCCTGCCGTTCGCCGTGGTCGAGGGCGTGTTCGTCGGCGCGATCAGCCTCTTCTACGCGAGCTGGGCGGGCGCGCAGCAGAGCGCCGCCGCGGGCACCGGCGGTTCGGGCGGCGTGGTCGCGAGCCTCGACACCTCGATCGTGTTCCAGGCGGGGCTGCTGACGTTCGGCATCGCGGCGGGACTGCTGGTCGCGTATTCGACGCGGATCATCCGCGTCTCGAACGCCCTGATGAAGGGCATCTTCGCGGCCACCATCGGCGTGGTGGTGCTGATGGCCGGCATGTTCCTGCTGCGGCTGTTCGGCGTGCAGAGCGCCTCGCTCTGGGCGATGGGCCCGCTGGGTATCGGCATCGCCGGCGTGATCGTGGTGATCGCGGCGGCGAACTTGCTGGTTGATTTCCGGGTGATCGAGGACGGCGTGAACGCCGGGGCGCCGAAGTACATGAACTGGTACGGCGGCTTTGCGGTGCTCGTCACTCTGGTCTGGCTGTACATCTCGATCCTGCGTCTGCTCGCGCTGCTGCGGAATTCTGACTGAGCACGCGCCCGGGAGAATCCTCTCGCCCGGAGGTCGTGTCTCAACCGAACCGCCCGGAGGGCGGGCGAGCGGATCGAAGCCGTCCGCCTTTGGCCCTCACCCCGGCCCTCTCCCAGAGGGAGAGGGAGCCTGCACGCCCTCCGCCGCGCCCTCTCTGATCGGGCTCGGCACCTCCCCCGTTGGCAACGGGGGAGGTGGGACCTGCGCTCACGCTTGGGGCTCTCGATGCGAGAGCTGGACGAACCGTGATCAGCCGCCGCCGCTGCTCGCCCAGGCGATGCGGTCGGCGCTCTCGTACTCGGTGAGCACGGCGTCGATCGCGTCGCGGTCGGCCTCCGGCGGCGCGTCGATCGCGAACAGCTCAACGTGGACGTCATCGCCGGTGCTCTCGAAGGTGCAGCCGAGCGTCTCGAGTCGCGGCCAGAGCTCGGCCCAGGCGCCCGCGTGCTCGGCGTAGGGGATGACGTGGTATGTGGCGTGGCCGGAGCGTTCGATGAGCACGCGCGCCTCGAAGACCGGCACGGGGCCGCCCGGGGTCTCGATGGATCGGTCGGTCGGTTCGGCCTCGACGACGTCCTTAAAGCGCGCCCAGAGCACGTAGAAGGGCGTGTTGTCGAGACGGAATCGGTTCTCGGCGACCGGCTCGGCCCACACGAACTCGCCGCCGATCCGGAGCATCTCGACGTAGTCGGGCTCGGCGTCGAAGTGGACCTTGACGAGGTCGGGGGGCATGCCGGAGGTTAGCGACGGGGTGGCCGAGCCACGAGGCGACCGAGGGGCAGCGCATCGTGGCGAGCTCGCACCGATTACGCCGAAGCTCCTGCCAATGCTCGGCTTGGATCTTCCGCGGGGGACGGCTATGGTAGACGCCGGGCCGCGTTTCGAGGCGGTCTCAACGCCGACCGCCGCGGGAGTTCGGGCAAGAGATTGATCGGACCTGCCCCGTCTGAGGCCCGAGATCGCCGAGGAGTTCTGGATGGATCGCCGCCGAGTCTTTGTCCTTTGGTGCCTCGCGCTCACAACGCCGGCGCTCGCGCAGGTTGATCCGTGGGCGGCGCCCGCGGAGTACTACCAGTCGGTCTCGGGCGAGGGCGCGGCGCTGCGGCAGAGCCTTGCCACCGCGATGAGCGCGGGGCACATCCAGCAGCGGTACGGCGACTTCCGATACTCCGCGGCGTTGCATGACGCCGACCCCGACCGGCCCGGGAACATCCTGCTCGCGTACAACCGCCAGTCGGTCAGCGCGACCTGGAACTCGGGATCGACTTGGAACCGCGAGCACGTCTGGCCGCAGTCGCGTCAGCCGGGCAGCGCGTCGAACTCGACGCGCGGGAATCTCGGCGATCCGCACGCGCTGCGCCCGTGCAACCCGACCGTGAACGGCCAGCGGTCGAACAAGCCGTTCGGGCTTTCGACGACCGTCGGGTCGTTCCGGAGCCTGGGCAGCTATTGGTTCGCGGGTGACCGGGACAAGGGCGACATCGCGCGATCGATCTTCTACTCGTCGGTGCGGTACAACCTGCCGCTCTCCGATGGCTTCCCGTCGAGCAATCAGATGGGCGAGCTGGGTTCGATGGTGGCCCACCACTACGCGGATGTGCCCGACGAGTTCGAGCGCCGACGCAACCACGTGATCTACTCGCAGAGCGAGAACCCGAGCTATTACACGAACAACCGCAGCGCGTTCGTCGATCTGCCCTGGGCGGTCTGGTCGGTGTTCGTGGACGACCAGAACGATTCGCGCCTGTACGTCGGGAGCGGGCCCGGCGCCGACGGCGGCTCGAGCGTCGCGATCCACCGGCGTGCGATCGAGGGCGCGGCGGTCGCCCCGGAATCGGTCACTCTGCATCGGGACGGCTCGGACGGCGTGTACTACGCGGTGCGTTCGAGCGGCGACATTACGAGCGATCAGCCGCTCGCGGGCGGCTTCACCGGCGCGTTCGCGATCGGCGATTCGTCGCCGCGTTCGATCTCGATCGGCGTCGACGCGGGCGTGATCTCGGGCCCCGGGCGGTACAGCGGGCGGGTCGTCATCGACAACCTGGACCTGACGACGGGCCTCGGCTCGGGATTCGGCGGGCTCGACGGCGACGACGTGATCGACTACGAACTCGACGTCCTGTCGCCCTCGGGCGGGTCGTTCGATCCGGTGTCGGTCGTGCCGGAGCTCGATCTCGACGCGGGCTTGCTGACGCCGGGGGAGACGGCGCAGATCGGCGTGCCCATGCACGCGCTCGATCTGGGCGGCGGGTTCACGGCGGGGGCCGTGCTCTCGGCGGGCGGGTCGTCCGGAGACGTCGCGGACATCTCGCTCATGCTCCCAACGGGCGTCGTCGCTCCCGGGTCGTCGCTGGAGGCCGTCGTCGAGATCCGGCCCGAGGGTTCGGGCGATCTGGCGGCGACGTTCCAGATCCTGACGGGCGACGATCCTTCGGTTCTGGGCGCGGCCGCCGGGCGTGGTTCACTCACGCTCCGCGTGACGGCGAGCGTGGGCGGCTGCAATGGCGCCGACGTGGCGTCGCCGTTCGGCGTGATCTCGCAGACGGACGTGAGCGTGTTCGTGGACTTGTTCTTCACGGGCGACGCGAGGGCCGCGGCGTTGGCCTCGCCGTTCGACGTGGTGAGTCAGTCGGACGTGACGGTGTTCGTGGATCTATTCTTCGCCGGCTGCGGGGCTGGCTGAGTCGCGGTCCTCGGGCGGCGAGCGGGCGGCCGGCGCGGGATCGCCCCCCGCCCCGACCCTCTCTCCGATGGGGCTCGGCACCTCCCCGGTTGGCAACGGGGGAGGCGGGGTCGCGACGGGCGCTCAGACGTTGAAGAGGAAGTGGCACACGTCCGCGTCGTGCATGACGTAGTCCTTGCCCTCGATGCGCATGCGCCCCGCGTCCTTGATGGCCTTCTCGGAGCCGAGCTCTTCGAGGTCGGCGACGCTGAAGATGTTGGCCTTGATGAAGCCGCGCTCGAAGTCGGTGTGGATCACGCCGGCGGCCTGGGGCGCGGTGGCGCCGATCGGGACGGGCCAGGCGCGGATCTCCTTGGGGCCCGCGGTGTAGAACGACTGCAGTCCGAGGAGCGTGTAGACGGCCCGGGCGAGCTTGTTGAGCGCCGGCTCGTCCATGCCGTAGTCCGCGAGCATCTCGGCCTTGTCCTCGGGCTCGAGCTCGGCGAGCTCGGACTCGATCTTGGCGCAGACGGGGACGACGACCGATTTGTGCGACTCGGCGTGGTCGCGGACGCGCTGGGCGAGCTCGCCCTCGCCGTTGACGTCGGACTCGTCGACGTTGGCGATGTAGAGGACCGGCTTGGCGGTGATGAAGCCGAGGCCCTTGAGGGCGCGGAGCTGCTCGGGGTCGGTGACGACGCCGTCCTCGAGCGCGGCCCGGGCGAAGCGCTCGGACTCGAGGACGGGCTGGAGGGCCGCGAGGACGTCGCGCCGGGCCAGGGCGTCGGGGTCGCGGCTCTTGGCGGCCCGCTCGGCCTTGGGCAGGGCGGACTCGATGGTCTGGAGGTCGGCGAGGATGAGCTCGCTGTTGATGGTGTCGATGTCGCGGATGGGGTCGACGGTGCCCTCGACGTGGGTGATTTCTTCGCCGCCGGGGGCTTTCTCGAAGCAGCGGACGACCTGGCAGACGGCGTCGACCTGGCGGATGTGGCTGAGGAAGGCGTTGCCCATGCCCTCGCCCTGGCTGGCGCCGCGGACGATGCCGGCGATGTCGACGAGGCGGAGCGAGGCGGGGACGACTTTCTCGGTGGTGATGTGGGCGTTGATGCGGGCGAGGCGGTCGTCGGGGATGGGGACGACGCCGACGTTGGGCTCGATGGTGGCGAAGGGGTAGTTGGCGGCGAGGGCGCCGGCGGCGGTGAGGGCGTTGAAGAGCGTGCTCTTGCCGACGTTCGGCAGGCCGACGATCCCGGCTTCCATGGGCGTCTCCGAGGGTGCTGGCGGGCTGGCTGATGCTCGATCTGGGCGGTTTCGGGGCGGATCGTAGCTGGGGCGGATGCGGGGATTTCGAGAGATTTCGGCGATGTTCGGGTTGTCCAGGTGACGGGGGCCGCAATCTCGGGCATCATGTTCCGAAGCGGAATCCCTTGCGGGGGGCCAGCGCGTGGGGGGATGCCCTCACGGCGGGGTCGGTCCCTCCCCAAGGTTCGTTGAACTGGCGCGAGAGCGCCACCTTACGGAGGCCACCCCAGATGTCGAAACCCCACCGCTATCACATGGCACGCGCGGGCGCGCTGGCGCTCGCCGCGGGCGTCGCCCTCGTTGCCCCGGCCGCGATGACGACCGCGTCGTCCTCGGCCGCGGTCGCGGCCGCCAAGCCGGACTTCCCGCCGCTCAAGGACCTGGTCGAGAAGTTCAAGGTCGAGAAGGTGATCTCGACGGCGGACGGCAGCAAGCCCTACTGGGAGCTGCACAAGAACGACAAGACCGGCAAGCTGCTGGCGATCCTGCCCTCGAACTACGAGGGGCGGCTGTTCATGATCGCGGGCACCGTCTCGGCGGGCGATCAGGAGGCGGGCGTGATGGGCCCGACGATCTACGCCGAGTGGCGCCGGTACGACAAGCAGCTGGCGCTGGTCGCGCCGAACCTCGGCATCCGGACCGAGGGCGACCAGCAGGCGAAGGACTCGGTCGGGCAGCTCGACCTCGGCACGGTGCTGTTCACCGTTCCGATCCAGTCGATGCAGGGCCCGCGCCCGGTGATCGATCTGGGCAAGATGGCGATCGACAACGCGGGCAAGATGTTCGGATTCAGCCCGTGGGGCGGCTACGGCCCGGTGGTGAACCGGATCAACCCGCGGCTGAGCAAGCTGACGAAGGCGAAGGCGTTCCCGGAGAACGTGGTCTTCGAGTACGAGGTCCCGGAGGCGCCGTCGGGCAACCTGGTGCGTCTGACGTGGTCGATCGGTGCGCTGGAGGGCGACCGCGGCTTCAAGCCGCGCAAGGCCGACAGCCGCGTGGGCTACTTCTACGACTTCTACCAGGACTTCGCCAAGCCGGCGAACGAGGACGTGACCGACCGGTACATCACGCGGTGGAACGTCGAGAAGGCGGACAAGCGGCTGGACCTGAGCCCGCCGAAGGAGCCGATCGTCTGGTACATCGAGCACACGACGCCGATCAAGTTCCGGCGCTGGGTGCGTGAGGGCATCCTCGCGTGGAACGATTCGTTCCGCAAGATCGGGATCGACGGCGCGCTCGAGGTCCGGCAGCAGGACGCGGCCAGCGGCGCGTACATGGACATCGACCCGGAGGACGCGCGGTACAACTTCTTCCGCTGGAACGCGAGCAATCAGGGCTACGCGATCGGCCCGAGCCGGACGAACCCGCGGACGGGGCAGATCCTGGACGCCGACGTCGTCTGGAACCAGGGGCTCACCCGCGCGGTGCGCAGCATGCTGGGCAACCTGGCGGACGAGTTCACCGAGCAGGCCTTCGGCCCCGAGACCCTGGCGTTCTTCGACGACCACCCGGACTGGGACCCGCGCGTGCGTCTGGCGACGCCGATGGCGCGTGAGCAGAAGATCCGGGCCCGCGCTCTCGAGGCCGGCAAGGCCGTCGAGATGGAGGTGACCGACGAGAGGCACCCGTGGGCCGGCGTGTTCGCGCGCCCGGAGAATCACGCGTGCAAGATCGGGAACATGCTCGCGCTGGACATCAACATCGCCGACTCGGCCTTCGCCGCCGGCCTGCTGGCGCTGGACAAGTCGAAGGACAAGGAGATCCAGCTGCTGGACGGGCTGCCCGAGGACTTCATCGGCCCGATGATCCGCTACATCTCGGCGCACGAGGTCGGGCACTGCCTCGGCCTGCAGCACAACATGGCCGCCTCGACGATCCGGACGCTCGAGGAGATCAACAGCCCGGGCTTCGAGGGCCCGACGATCGGCTCGGTGATGGACTACGCCGCGGCGAACATCAACTTCGAGCTGGGCGAGGTGCAGGGCCCGTACGCGTCGCCGGAGCTCGGCCCGTACGACCATTGGGCGATCGCGTACGGCTACGGCCCGGAGAAGGAGCTCGACGAGGTCCTCAGCCGGGTGAGCGAGCCGGACAACATCTTCATCAGCCAGACTGCGATGAGCTTCGGCAACGACCCGCGGAACAACACGTGGGAGCTCGGCAAGGACAACCTGAACTTCGCCGAGAGCCGCCTCGGTCTGGTCAAGGACCTCCGCGGGCGTCTGCTGACCGACATCGTGGACGACGGCGAGCCCTGGGCCGAGGCGCGTCGGCGTTTCGACTCGCTGTACGGCACGCACATCCAGTCGCTGTTCATCGCGGGACGCTGGATCGGTGGCTCGTACATCAACAACGACTTCAAGGGTGACCCGGGCGACCGACCTGCGATCGGCGATGTCGAGCCGGAGCAGCAGCGTCGGGCGCTGGGCATCATCCTCGACAACGCGTTCGAGGACGAGGCCTACGGGCTGACGCCCGAGCTCGTGCGGTTCCTGGGCAAGGAGTACTGGTGGGATCCGCAGGGCATCAACGAGCTGACCGACGCGGCCAGCTACACGGTGTACGACCAGGTCGGCGGTATCCAGGCGACGGCGCTGTCGCTGCTGATGAACCCGACCTCGCTCCGCCGGGTCTATGACAACGAGTTCCGCGTCGAGAGCGGCTCGGACGCGTTCACGCTGGCCGAGCTGCTGAAGGCGGTCAACGACAACGTCTGGCGTGAGCTGTCAGGCCGGCGCGGCGAGGAGATCTCGGGCTTCCGCCGGAACCTGCAGCGTGAGCACACCGAGCGCCTGATCACGCTGGCGCTGCTCGACCGGACCTCGAGCCCCTCGATGCGGACGATCAGCTCGCTGGCTCGCCAGTACCTACGGAGCAACCAGGAGCTGGTGCAGCGGGCACAGTCGGCCGATTCGTACACGGCGGCGCACCTGACCGACATCAACGAGCGGATCGAGCGGGCGCTCGACGCCAGCTACACCGTCCGCCGCTAGTCGGTCCGGTTCCTCCGGAATCTGACGATCTCGAACAACCCTTGGCGCCCGGGCGGACCTCCACCGCCCGGGCGTCTTTCGTTTTTGCGCGAGAGCCGGCCCGGGCCGCAACGGGCGGCGGCCCGGTGAACCTCGGGGGACGAGTCCGCCCGACGGGGCGGTCCCGGTCTGCCAGCTTTCCGAGGAGAACAAACAAATGCAGAACGTCCTTGCGGCCGCGGTCGTCGCGGCGGGCCTCGCGGCATCGGCCGCGGCCCAGACCACTGTGTTCGGTCCCGGCGGCACCGTCGGCGCCGGCGTGCCCGACGCCGCGGTCCTGAACGGCCTGGAGGCCTTCACCCGCTTCGGCGAGCAGAACAGCGCCGACCAGCCGTTCGGCAACACCGCCAACAGCGGCGAGACGCTGTTCTTCGCGTTCGGCCCGCTGTATGTCGGCGGCGCCGGCCCGGCGAGCAGCAACCCGCTGTCGTCGGCGGGCCTCTCGAACCTGGGCGCCCCGGTCGCGAACAACCGCGCCTACGGCGTGATCGGCGAGGGCCGGAGCGACATCAACTTCGACCCGCAGTCGGTGATCTCGGTGACCGTGCAGGTCCGGGGCACGGACAGCTCGCAGTCGGCGGGCGGGAACCCGGGCAACAACTTCGGTGGCGCGCAGCAACTGGCGGACGCCAACGCGACGCTGCTGATCTGGACGGAGCTGGGCTTCCAGACCTCGATCCAGGTCGCGAACGCGGATTTCCAGGAGATCACGGTCACGGCCTCCGATTTCCTGAGCGACAACATCACGCGGATCGCACTGATCAACGAGGGCCCGAGCAACTCGGCCATCGTTCTCGGCGAGCTGACTGTTGTCACCGACCCGAACATCCCGGCTCCGGGTGCCGCGGCGGTCCTGGGCCTGGGCGGTCTGGCCGTGGCCCGCCGGCGTCGCTGAGCCGGACGCGTGACATGACGGCCTTGTGTCTGCGGGCCAGCGGTTTGTTACTGTGCAACGCCCCGCCGACGCGGGGCGTTGCGCGTTTCCCGGTGAGGCGATGGCAGAGCTAAGGCTGGCGAATCAAACGCTGACGCGGGAGGAGTTCGAGCGGCTCTACCGCGAGGCCTACCCGACGCTCCGGGTGGTGGCCTCGGCGGTCGCCTCTCGGGCGTTCGCCGAGGACATCGTTCAGCAGGCTGCCATCGTGGCGCTCCAGCGTCTGGACCGGTTCGAGCCGGGGACGAACTTCAAGGCGTGGATGTCGGCGATCGTGCGTGGGGCGGCCAAGAACCAGCGTCGGAGCGAGCGCCGGCACCGAGATCGGATCCTGAAGTCCGCAGACCCGGGCGACGGGACCGAGTCCGCCGGGGGGGCCTCCGGGGGGGGCCGGAGGTCGATACCCGGGGAGATTCCCGGGGAAATCGAACCCGAGCTTCGCAACGCGCTTGCATCGCTCGGACCTCAGCAGAGAACATGCATCCTGCTGAAGGCCTTGTTCGATCACTCCTACGACGAGATCGCGGCGATCGTCGGGATTCCGTCTTCGACCGCGCGGAGCCACGTGCACCGCGGACGGAAGAAACTCGCCGAGATCCTCGGCGACTCGAAGGGGATGGGTTAGTGCGTGAGTCCGCCGGACAACCCGATTCAGCCCTGCCGGATGACCGGGACGCCAGGCTGCAGGCGTACCTCGACGGCGAGCTGCCTCAGGATGAGGCGGCCGCGTTGGAAGCGGACCTGGAGTCGGATGTGTCGCTTCGAGGAGAGCTCGATTCGTTGAGGGCGGCCGATTCGTGGCTGCGCCGGGAGTTCGCGGGCGAGGTCGGGGCGGAGGCGCCCCCGCTGCCGGACGCCGACTCGATCCCCGGCGGCAACCCGATCCCGTTCGGGCTGCCGCCGCAACTCGTGGCGATGGCGGCGGCGATCGCGGTGATCGTGGGCGGGTTCCTCGGGTACCAGGCGGTCACGGCGCCCGCGACGTTCAACGGGCAGGATGCGTACAACCTCGCGGCGGCGAGCTTCACGCCGGACGTGATCTGCGACACGCCGGAGAAGTTCCGCGATTACACGTCGAAGACGCTCGGCGTCACGATCGATGCGGACTTCACCGCGCCGGTCGCGCTGATCGGCTGGACCGGCGTCGACGGGCGGTACATCGAGGCCGGCAACGTCGCGCCGCGTGTGCTGCTGGCGGAGTCGGCCGGCGGCGAGCGGATCATCACGATCTTCGTGCGCGACGACCAGCCGAGGCCGGCCCTGCGTGGGGACGCGACGATCAACCGGTTCACTCGGACGATCGATGGCGTCCGGGTCTACGAGCTGACGCCGCTGGACGAGCCGGTGGTGCTGGGCGTGCTGTCGGCGGAGTGAGCCGGCGGCCGCTCGGGCGCGCCGGGTCCGGGTCTCGTGGAGGACGACGCGGAGACCGTCGTGAATTATGCCTCGTTCTCGCCGGTCTCGAGCTCTGCCGAGGCCCGCAGGCCCCACAGCACGCCGAGCGTCGACCACGCCAGCGTCCAGCCGATCGAGGTCGTCACCGCGCCGGATCGACCCGAGCATCCGCCATTCGTCCCCCGCTGATCGGTCCAAGGTAGCGGGTCCTGATTCGAGCGGCGGTGCTCGCTCCGGCGGCGCGATCGTGCGGTTTTCCTGATCGCATGCTGATCCCTCGGGCCGGCGACATCGCCTCTTCGGTCGTGCGAGCGACGAAAACGCAATCTCGACCAACCCCTCGGCTCCCGATCATCTCCGGAGTCTGTCTGCTCTTCGTTCTGTGCGTTGCGGGCCAGGTCCCCGGGCTGAACCGGTGGGCCGCCTCGGCCGCGAGCGGGCGGATCGGGCTCAAAGAACAGCGGGCCTACGCCGAGCGGCTCGGCCTGCGGCCGATGGAGCGGCTCCCGTGGCACGACGAGCAGGGGCGCGACGTGTACCTTCGACGGCAGGTGGAGTACGCCGCGGATCCCGAGGGGTACGTGGCCCGGGCGATCGCCGCCGACGAGCTGGCTCGAGCCGGGGGCGGAGCAGAGCAGGGCATTTTGCGGGGACGCGAGGGCATCCCGGGAGGGGCGGCGCGTTAAGCGGGCCTGGGAGGGCTTGCTGCCAGGGGGATTGGTCGAGCCGTGTGTATCGCCATGGACCATCAGATCGCCGAGGACTCCACGCCGACGCCACGGGCCGAGAACGGCGGGGACGTCGATCGCCTCCTCTCCGATCCCGCCACCTGGGCGCCCGAGAGTGAGGGTTCGGTCGATGAACTGGTCCCGCGGCTCTTCGAGGAGCTGCGGGCGCACGCCGCGGCATTGCTGCGTCACGAGTCGAACGAGCGGACGCTCCAGCCGACCGCGCTGGTGCACGAGGCCTACATCAAGCTCGCGCGGCGTGAGGATCTGACTCAGGTCGACCGGTACCGGTTCTTCGCGGCGGCCTCCGAGGCGATGCGCCGTGTGCTGATCGATCGGGCGCGCGGGCGCGGGCGTCAGAAGCGCGGCGGCGGATGGGTCCGGCACGCGCGGAGCGTCGAGGAGCTCGCGCTGAGCGGGGACGCGGGGGCGATCGAGGGTCTCGACCGGGCGTTCGCCGCGCTCGAGGCCGAGGCGCCCGAGATGGCGGAGGTATTCCGGTTCCGGGTCTTCGCCGGGCTGTCGGTCGAGCAATGCGCCGAGGTGCTGGGGATCGGCACGGCGACGGTCAAGCGGCGTTGGGCGTGGGCTCGGGCCTGGATGGCCGATCGCGTCTCGCGCGAGGGGGGATCGCGATGAGCCGAGGCGACGATGACGCCCGATCGATGCGCGACGTGGAAGCGGGGCTGATCGAGCGTGCGCTGGAGCTTCCCGTGGACCACCGCGAGGCGTTCTTGCGGCAGCGGTGCCCGAGCGACACGCAGCGCTCGCGTCTGCGGTCGATGCTGGGATCGCTGGCGTCTGCGGAGGAATTTCTCGCCGACCCAGACTTCGTACACACCCCGGGCGCCCCGGGCGGGGCAGCCTGCAGACCCGCCCGGGTGCGTCGGGACGCCGAGCCGATCGGGCGCGGCTCGGGTGTCGGCGGATACACGCTGGTCGAGCGCCTCGGGGAGGGCGGTTTCGGGCTCGTCTACCGCGGCGTCCAGACGAGCCCGGTGCGGCGCGAGGCCGCGGTGAAGGTGCTGAGGCACGCGGCCGTCACGCCCGAGCTGCGCAGCCGGTTTGAGTTCGAGCGTCGCTCGCTGGCCCTGATGGACCACCCGGGCATCGCGCGGATGTACGAGGGCGGCGAGACCGAGGACGGTCGCCTCTGGTTCGCGATGGAGCTCGTGGCCGGGCCGCCGATCACGGGCGCGGTGGAAGCACGTCGCGCCGGGCTGCGCGAGCGGCTCGGGCTGTTCCTCCAGGTCTGCGACGCGGTGCATCACGCGCACCGGCGCGGCGTCCTTCACCGCGACATCAAGCCCTCGAACGTGCTGGTCGGCGCAGACGGCCGCGTCCGGGTCATCGACTTCGGGATCTCCCGGCCGATGGGCGAGGGCGGACCGACGTCGCTGGGGCTGACGCGGGAGGGCCAGTGCCTGGGCACGCCCGAGTACATGTCGCCCGAGCAGGCCGCGGGCGCCGTCGCGACGCTCGACACCCGGAGCGACGTGTACGCGCTGGGCACGCTTCTCTACGAGATGCTCACGGGGACGACGCCCCACGACCGCGAGCGGCTCCGGCGGAGCTCGGCGGTCGAGATCGACCGGCTTCTGCGCGACACGCCGCCTCCTCGCCCCTCGACGCGCGTGCGGTCGGATTGCTCGACGACGACGCTGGAGTCGGTCCCGAGCGACATCGATTGGATCGTCGTCCGTGCTCTGGCGTACGACCGTGAGGAGCGGTACGGGTCCGTGGACGGGCTGGCATCGGACGTGAGGGCGTTCCTCCGGGACCTTCCGGTCTCGGCCGGTCCGCCGACGCTGCGGTACCGGCTGCGCAAGTACGTCAAGCGGAACCGGGCGGTCGTCATCGCGGGGGCGATCGCGTGCCTAGCGGCGACCGCCGGGCTGGCGACCGCCGCCGCCGGCGCGATGGCGGCGGTGCGGGAGGGGGAACGCTCTCAGCGTCTGGCCGTCGCGGAGTTCGACGCGCGGCGCGAGGCCGAATTGCAGCGCGACCGCGCGGTCGTGCACCTCGGGATGCTGACCGATCTGATCCGGAGGGCGTCGTCGCCGGACGCCGGTGACGTGGCGCTGCAGGACGTGCTCGATGAAGCGCTGGCGGCGATGGAGACCGACGCGGGCGGGCTGGCGCCAGAGGCCGAGGTCGAGCTCTGCCTGACGATCGCGCATGCGTACGCCGCGCTCGGTTACCACGGGCTCGCCGACCGAGTCTTTGCGAGGGCGCAGGACGTGGCCGCGAGAACGGAGGGCGTCGGCTCGCGCGGGCATCTCTCGATCGTCGCCGACCGGGTCGAGTCGATGGCGGCCGACGGGAACATCAACGCGGCATGCCGCCTGGCGGATCGTCACGCTGACGCGGCGGCGGAGCGTCTCGGAAGCGCGGACGGGACCACTCTGCGACTCGTGCTGGCAGCCTGCCAGGGCAACCCGGACATCGAACGGACCCGCGAGCTCTACGACCGCACGGCGGCGGCCGTCGTGGCGGCCGGGCCCGCTGGCCGGACCGACCCCCTCATCGACAGGTTTCGCGTGGACCGCGAGGAGTTCGAGACGCTGTACGGGCCCGAGCGCGACAACGCCCCGGACCCCGCGGACCACCCGCCGGGCTCGCGCCTCACGGGATTCGGGCTGTCGCGGGCTTCGGTGCTCGACGCCGCCGTCTCGCGGAGCAACGCGGAGATCGGCTCCGAGCTGGACGCGATCTGGCGGGCGGGGCTCGACGAGGGCCGAGTCTCGGAGTCTGCGAACATCGTCCGTCGGTTCCTCTCGTCAGATGCCGCTCGCTCGCTGGATGTCCGCGAGACCGCCCGGTGGGCGGCGCGCGCGTGGTTCGACACCGGGTCGTCGTGGCCGGTCGGCGCGGTCCGATCGGTGGCCGAGGGTGTCCTGGCGGAGGCGATGGAGCCGCGGCGGCGCGTGATCCGCTCCGGTGTCGGGCTCTCGCCGGCGACGCACACCGCGGTCCGCGTCCGGCGATTCGATCCGGGCGCCATGTCCCGCCCCCTCCCGCTCGGAGGCGGGCTGCCGCAGCCGGGGTACTACCTTGTCGATGCGCACCAGCTGTCGCGCGACGGCCACGCGTCGCACGCCGCTCGCTGGCTGCTGGCCGGCGAGTGGTCGCTCGGGTGGGCGTCGCCCGGGTCCTTGAGCCCGCGTGAGTCCGAGCGGTTCGTCCGAGATCCCTCCTCGTTTGCGATCGTGGTCGCGGCCTCCGCGCTCCGCGGGGCTCTGGCGTTCGACGAGCCGCGCGCACGAGCGTTGGTCGCTCGAACGCGGCTCGTACCGCCGCAGGACGGCATCGTGCTGGAGGTCGAGACGGGCGCGGACGTCGTCGTGCTCGTCGATGGCCGGGTGCCGATGCGCGAGACGAGCTCCTCGGTGATCGAGGGGGCGGTGCACGTCGCTGTCCGCCCGGACGGGGATCGACCGGTGGAGATCGAGATCCGCGCCGCGTGGCCCGACGGGCTGACACCGCAAGAGCGGGCGCTGCGGATCGGTGCGCGACCGATCGCGCCGCACGCGGTGCTGGCGTACGCCGAGGCCCTCGGCCGACAGCCGCAGTCGTTCCAGACCGGCTGGCGCGGGGTGGGCGACAACCTGATCTGCGACCGGCGCTACGGGCTGGCGATGGCCATGTTCGACGAGGCGCTGGCGATCGCGGAGGTCAACCCGGATCAGGACCCCATGGAAAAAACCTGGGTCGAGCACGGGCGGGCGTGGTGCTTCGCGCGGACGGGCGATCTCGAGACCGCGATCGACATCTACGCGGAGTGCTACGCGATCCGCCTGGAACTCTACGGACCCGACCACGACGCGACGCGTCAGTCCTTGCGTGATCTGCAGCGCGAGCGGCGGTTGCTCGCGGCGGAGACCAGATCGCGTTGAACCGGCTCACGCCAGAACGGCGACGCCGCCGCTCTCGCGGCGGGGCGCCGGGGGTCTCGAGCAAGGAGATGCGCGTTACGGGCAGGTGCCCAGGAAGTAACGGACAAACTCGAGGACGTCGGCCTGGCTGACGACGTCGAACGGCGGTGCGATCGCAGCGACGGCCGGGTCGGCGGCCGAGAACAGCCGGATGAACTCGGCGGCGTCGGCCTGGGAGATCACCCCGAACGGCGGCGCGAGGTCGATCGGGCAGGTCGGCAGCCGGCACTCGAGGTCGACCGCGTACGCGCGGCCGGTCTCGAGGGGCGGGTTCGGCACGCCGGGGCGTGGCAGCGCGGCCCGGTTGGCCCCGACCCAGAGGTTGCCGCCGGCGAGGGCGACCGATTCACCGTAAGACAGGACGCCGTCGGTGTTCCGTGGCTGGGCGCGTTCGCGGTGCCGCCACTGGGCGACGCCCGGGTCGTAGACGAAGACATCCACGGCGCCGGGTCGACCGCGTCGGTTCGGGGTGTAGGCGCTGATCGAACCGACCGCGATCGTGGAGCCGGCGACGCTGACGGAGCGTCCGAACTGATCGCTGTTCTCGGAGAGCGGGGAGACGATCCGCTGCTCGAGGTTCCACCGGCTGTTCTGATCAAGCCGGTAGACGTACGCCGCGCCGGTGTTGTTGCCGAACGCGGTGTCGATGTAGTTCGCGCCGACCACGAGTATGCCGTTCTCCATGTCGAGGGAGTGGCCGAACCCGGCGTTGGGCTCGGGATCGGGCGGAAGGAGCTTGTCGCGCTCGATCCACGCGCCCTGCTCGCGTCGGTAGAGGTAGACCGCGCCGGTGCTGAACATACCGGGCATGTCCGCGTTGATCGCCGCGACGGCGAGCCAGTCGCCGTCGAGCGCGGCGTCGCTGCCGAAGTGATCGGCGAAGACCCCGTCGTCGGGTCGGATCTCGGTGGGCGTGCCCCACGCACCGAACGCGTCGCGCTCGTAGACCCAGGCGGCGCCGACGCCGGCCTCCCCGTTGACGCCGGTGACCTGCCGCGTTCCGACGACGGCGGTCGCGCCGTCGATGTCGACGGTCTCGCCGAACTGGGTGTAGTTGGCGTCGGGGTTGGCGAACAGCTCGCCATCGACGACCCACCGGTCGCCCTCCCGGAGCCGATCGCGGCGGTAGACGCGGGCCTTGCCCGTGGCCGGCCGGTTGCCGCGTGCGACCGGCATCCCGACGACGACGAGGTCGCCGCTGACCGCGACGTCCTGTCCGTGGCGTGAGTTCTCGACGCTCTCGGCGACGTCCTCGTGGAGCTTGGCTTGGAGGGTCCACCGGCCGAGGCCGGTGCGCTTGTAGACACGGACCTCGCCGGCGCCGCCGAAGACGACCGGGTTTCCGAAGAAGTCCTCGCCCTCGAGATCGACGTACGGGCCACCGACAACGGCGGTGTCGGCGTCGGCGTCGAGGCGGTAGCCGAACCAGGCGCTGCTGTCATCGGGGACCGGATCGAGCTCCCGGATCTCGTTGGCGGCGACTTCCTCGGGGCACTCGGGCACGAGGAACGAGAAGTCGAGGATGTAGCCGTAGGCGACGCCGGAATCGACGTCGAAGCGGTCGCCGAGGGGCGCACCGACGACCAGCTCGCGCTCGTGGATCGCCACCGCGCGGCCGTAGCCGTCGGCCGCGACCCCCGTGGGGTTGTTGAGCACGCCGTAGCTCGTCCAGTGCCCGGCCTCGAGGTAGAAGACCTCGGCCTGCTCTCCGGGTGCGCCGACGGCGGCGGCGAGGCCTTGGGCGGCGACGGCGGAACCGAAGCCGGGCGTGCTCGATGTGAGCGGGCTCTCGATCTGCTCGTTCCAGCCGCCCGAGAACGTCTCGACGACCATGACCTCGCCGCGTCCGGGCACGCCGATCAACACCTCGCGGCCGGCGATGGCGACCGCGGCGCCGAGGCGGTCATCGGTCGTGGCGTTCTGCCTCACGATGGGCCCGCGGGCCGAGAGATCATCGAACGGGTCGTCGTAGACGAGCGCGGCACCCGCGCCGTCCGCGAAACCCGGCGCACCGACGGCAATCCGGTCGCCGTCCATGGCGACGGACTCGCCGACGCGGTCGAAGCTGTCGAACCCGCTGGGGAGCGCGAGCCGGGACTCGGGGAGCCAGCCCTGCGCGGTCCGGGTGTAGGTGATGGCGTAGCCGGTGCGTTCGTTGCCGGTCCAGCCGCCGGGAACGCCGATGGTGATGCGACCGGCCTGGAGGTCGATATCCCAGCCGAAGCCCTCGCCTCCTCTCGCCTGAGAGGGCACGAGCCGCGCGACGCGGGACCATCCGAGGTGGCTGCGTTCGAAGATGTGGACCGATCCGGTGTCGTTCGGTCCGTCGGCCGGCGCCCCCACCGCCGCGGTGTCGCCGTAGACGGAGACCGCGGCACCGAAGCGGGCGTCGGGGTCGACGTCTTCGACGGCGAGGTTCTGCTCGCGCGACCAGACCTGGTCCTGGAGCGTGTAGATGAACGCCGATCCACCCCGCCCGGTCGGGCACGGGACGTTGCCGGGAAGGCCCGCGATCATCCGAGCGCCGTCGGTATCGAGATCCTCGGCGAACCTGGCGCCTGGGACCGCGTCGCCGGTGAAGAACTTGCTGGCGAGTGAGCCCCTCGGCTCGGTGGGTGTGCTGTCGAGCCCGTACGAGTAGACCGCGCCGGTGTCGGGCCCGGCGAAGTCGTGGAACGGCACGCCGACGTGGAAGAAGCCACCGCCGATGACGACCTGGGCTCCGTACTGGTCGCCGTCTTCGAGATCGGTGACGGCCTCGCGCACGACGGTGACGAACCCGTTGATCGGGCCCCAGTCCCAGATGCTGATGCTGCCGGTCACCGGGCCGAGGTCATCGCGGAAGGGCCGGCCGACGGCGATGACCTCTCCCTCGGAATCGAGCCGATTGATGCTGTCTCGCTCGATGTTGACGGTCTCCCAGAGGCGGAGCCGATCGCCGTCGAAGCGGTAGAGGCGGAGCCTCCCGAGGCTTGCGATGCCGGCGACGCCGTCTGAGAGCGTGAGCTGGTAGCCGAAGCCGGAGTCGTCGGCCTCGTCGGATCCGTAGAGCTGGTAGTCGTCGAAGCCGTCGTTCTCGTCGAAGAGCATGACGACGCCGCTGGCGGTGAACTCGTCGGGGCGGTGCAGCGGCGCGCTGACCATGACTCGTGCGCGCCCGCCGTGCTCGATCACATCGACCTGACGGCCGAACTGGTCGAGGCGTCCGGTGCGGTCGCCGGCCCGGTCGCCGTCGCCGATCTTGTCGATCTGCGACCACGACGACCCGCTGCGGCGGAAGACGTAGACAGCGCCCGGCCCGTCGACGGGGCGCCCGAACGTCGAGCCGCTGCCCTCGTTGGGCGCGCCAACGGCGAGCGTGTCGCCATCGAGGGCGATCGATCGGCCGAAGAAATCCCACGGCTCGGGGTCGTTCTGACCGAACTCGTCCTCGAGCGTCCAGGCCCGGTTGGCCCGCCGGTAGACGCGGATCCGTCCCTCGCGGTTCGAGAAGCTCGGGTCCTCGGCGATGACGAGCGTGTCGTTGTCGATCTCGATGTTCGAGATGAACCCGCTGCGGTGCGTGAACGAGGCCTCGAGTTCCCAGCCGCTCGGCCCCAGCCGATAGACGCGGATTGGATCCGATGTCGGGCACTCGGCGCCCCGCTCGAACGCCTTGACGACCATGAGGGAGTCGCCCGCGTGCCCGGTCGCGCCGGCGACGGCGAGGGCTTCTCGCCCGAAGTTCTGGTGCCCGTACAGCGGCGCGTCGGCGAGGACGCGCAGTCCGACCTCGACCTGCGCCGACGCGGGCGCAGCGATGGCCACGGCGGCGATGGCCGCCCCTCTCAGCTTGTGCATTGGTTCTTTGCTCCGTGCTTGCCCCGGGGCGGACCGGCCGACCCCCTTGCTCACTCGAAGACGTCGCGCCACGCTCTCGCGCGACGCGACGCCGGATCTGGAATGGAGACCGCTGGGCGGGTTAGTTGGCGGACCCGCTGGGCTGCTCGACGTAGCGCAGATACGGCTTCACGCGCCGGACGCCGGACGGGAACATGCGATCGGCGTCGTCGTCGCTGACGGCCGGGACGACGATGCACTCGTCGCCGGTGCGCCAGTTCGCCGGCGTGGCGAGCTTGTGCTTCGCGGTGAGCTGCAGCGAATCGAGCACCCGCAGGATCTCGTCGAAGTCGCGCCCGGTGCTCGCCGGGTAGGTCAGCGAGAGCTTGACCTTCTTGTCGGGCCCTATGACGAAGACCGAGCGGACCGTCAGCGTGTCGTCCGCGTTCGGGTGGATCATGTCGTAGAGGGTCGACACGCTCCGGTCCGTGTCGGCGATCATGGGAAAGCCGAGCGAGACCCGCTGGGTCTCTTCGATATCGCCGATCCAGGCCTTGTGATCGGCGAGAGAATCGACGCTGAGCCCGATGATCTTGCAGCGGCGCTTCTTGAATTCGTCGTGCAATCGGGCCGCGGCGCCGAGCTCGGTCGTGCACACGGGCGTGAAATCGGCCGGGTGCGAGAAGAGGATGCCCCAGTCGGGGCCGAGCCAGTCGTGGAAACTGATCTGACCCTCGGTGGTCTGGGCGGAGAAGTCGGGGGCCACGTCGCCAAGCCTGATCGCCATCGGTGAGGTCCTTTCGGGGTCGGGGCGTTCGGTCGGCGCGCGGACGCCGACCCGGGCCGTTGGTGTGGCCGCTTCGGCCGCACGCGGCGAGCCTATCGCCCGCCAATAGAGGCGCGGACAGCCGGCCGCGGCCGACAACGACTGTCAAAAATCTCCGCCGGGCGGGGGGTTGACCGCACCGACGTGCTCTGCGACCTGCTGGCGTGCCCACCGCGACCAGGGGTGGTCGGCGCCGAGCTCGGCTTCGAGCTCGTCTCGGGCCCGGGTGAGTTCGACGGCGGCCTCCTCGCGACGGCCCTGCTCCGCGAGCGCGACGCCGAGGAGGGCGCCGAATCGGGAGACTTCCCAGTGCGTCGCCCCGATCGAGCCCGGCAGCTCCTCGCGCATCGCGCGGGCGATCGACTCGGCCTCGGCGAAATCGCCCCGCCGGATGCAGGCCTGGACGTGGCGGCTGGTGACGTAGCGGCGGACGCCGTGGGAGGGCGCCAGAGTCTCTGTCGCGCGGTCGTACGCGTCGGCGAGGAGCCGGTCCGCCTCGTCGACCTCGTCGATGCGCATGAGCGAGACGACGAGATTGGTCTTGGCGGTCAGGGTCTGCGGGTGCGAGGCCCCGAGCGACTCTGTGCGGATGCGCAGGACCTCTCGGTACATCGCGATGGCCTCGTCCTCGCGATCGAGCCGAGACAGCACGATCGCGACGTTGTTCATGATCCCGAGGGTCTCGGGGTGCTCGGCGCCGAGGATGCTGCGTCGGGAGGCGAGGACGCGCTCGCCGACATCGAGGGCCCCGTCGAGATCGCCGAGGTTCCGCAGGGCGTTGGAGAGGTTGTTGAGCGAGATCAGCGTCGACGGGTGGTCGGGGCCGAGCAGCTCCGCTCTGGACCGCGCCGTCTGGCGGAGCAGATCGGCGGACTCTTGGTAGCGACCGAGCTCGCCGTAGATGACGGCGAGGACGTTCAGCATCGTGAGTCTCTGTTCCTCCGAGACGTCGGCCGACTCGCCGCGCTCCAGGGCGAGGGAGACCAGCTCGGCTCCGAGTGTGAGGTCGCCGGATCGCGCCTTGACGATGCCGCGCCCCGCGAGCGCTTCGATCGCGGCGTGGGAGCTCTCCAGGACCGACATCGCCTCCGCGACCGCGAGCGCCTCGTCGAGAGCCGCGGCCGCCTCCTCCAGCCGCCCGAGCTCGATCAGCGACTCGCCGTGGCGGACGAGGGCGTCGATGAACGCTTCGGAGCCGCGTTCATGCGACGGCCACGCATCGATCGCGCGAGCGAGCGTGGCTTGGGCGCTGTCGAACGCGCCGATGGAGAAGTACGCGCGCGCGATCGCGACCCGGACCGGCGCCGCCAGGGAGGGCCGGTTGGCGAGCTCACGCTCGGCCCGCTGCGACGCGGCGTCGAGGACGGCGAGGGCCGAGACGTCGCCGGCCGACATCGAGCCGGGGCTGATGGACCGGAAGATGCTGGCTAGGTAGTCATTGAGCGACTCGGCGCGGTCGCGTTCGGCGCGCGCCGCGTCGGCGGCGCGGCTGGCCGCGATGGCGAGCGACGCGAAGACGACCGATCCGACGACGAGCGCCGCGAGGCCGACGGCGAGCCCGACGACGACCGGGCGGTGTCGCGACGCGAGCTTGGAGAGCTGGTACATCGTGCTCGCCGGGCGAGCGGCGATCGGGCGCTGATCAAGCCATCGCTCGAGATCGCCCCCGAGCGCCGCGGCGGAGGCGTAGCGGCGGGCGGGGTCCTTCTCGAGGGCCTTGAGCAGGATCGTCTCCAGGTCGCCCCGGAGCTCGCGCCGCACCGAGGACGGTCTGGCCGGCGGGGTCTCCGCGATGCACTTGGCGGCCTCGACGACGTCGCGACCCTCGAGGTCGTAGGGCGAGCGGCCGACGAGCATCTCATAGAGGAGGACGCCGAGCGCGTAGACGTCGGCGCGGGCGTCGATCTCGGAAGAACGGCCGGCGCACTGCTCCGGGCTCGCGTATCGGAGCGTGCCGATGACGCGCCCGGCCTCGGTGACGATGCTCGAGTCGGCGCCGGGCCCTCCGCTGAGGCGCGCGACGCCGTAGTCGATGACCTTGGGCGTCCCGGCCGCGTCGACCAGGACGTTGCCGGGCTTGAGATCGCGGTGGATGATCCCCTTCTGATGGCCGAAGTGGACGGCCTCGCAGACGGGCAGGAACAGCCGCACGCAGGCGGCGATGCCGAGCGCCCCGGCGCGTGCGAAATCGGTGATGGTCTCGGCGTCGTCGACGAGCTCCATCGCGAAGTAGGGCACGGGCTCGGTGTCGAGCCGGAACGTTCCGGCGCTGTAGACCTGGGCGATGTTGGGATGGATGAGCGAGCCGAGGATCTCGGACTCGTACCGGAAGCGCCTCCGCGATTCCTCGGTCGCGAGGCCACGCCTGGTGACCTTGAGGGCGACCTCGCGGCTGGGGGACTGCTGCCTGGCGACGTAGACGGCGCCCATCCCGCCGACGGCGAGCAGCCGTTCGACATCGAACTCGCCGACGCGCTGCCCGGCGAGCGGTCCGAGCCCGTCGGACTCTTGCTCCCGCTGGTGCGCTGCCTCCTCGATGAGCGCCTGCGAGAGCGTCGACTCGGGCATCACCGGCCTGTCGAGGAAGTTGCCGGTTGTCTCGGCCGCTCGGATGATCTCGCGGACCTCGCGCTCGAGCCTGGAGTCTCCGGCGCACTCGCGCTCGACGAGCTCCTGGCGATCGGCGCCCGAGAGATCGAGCGCCAGCGCGACGATCTCGCTGACACGCTGGTGGCGGGCCCGCGCCTCATCGAGCGAGGTCATCGCTCGTCCGTCCTGCCGAGCTCGCGCCGGAGCCAAGCGCGGGCGACCTTCCAGTCGCGCTCGACGGTCCGGTGCGAGATCGCGAGCACCTGCGCCGTCTCCTCGATTGTCAGGCCGCCGAAGAACCGGCACTCCACGATCCGGGCCTGCCGCTCGTGCAGATCGCCGAGACGGGCCAGCGCCTCGTCGAGTTCGAGCAGGTCGAGCGGGTCCTCGGCATCGCCCGCCAGCACCTCGGGGTCGAGCAGCACCCGCCGGTCGTTGCCGCGCTTCAGCGCGTTGTGCTTGCGTGCGTGATCGACGAGAACGTGCCGCATCGCGCGGGCCGCGGCGGCGATGAACCGACGCCGGTCCCCGCTGTCGTCGCCGTCGGAGGCGGCCGATCGGAGGAATGCCTCGTGGACGAGCGCCGTGGCCTGGAGGGTGTGGTCGTCGCGCTCGCCGCGCATGAAGCGTTCGGCGATCCGACGGAGCGTCTGGTAGACGTCGGCGGAGAGCTCGGGCGGCCCGTCTTGGGGTTGTCGGTCCTCGGTCCCTTCCGCCATCCCATCCCCCGGCACGAGTCTCAGGAAGATCTTGAACCGTAAGCGCCGATCCGGAATTCCCGCGATCTCGCACGCAATCGCGGGCCGGGACCGCCGTTGGACGGTCGGAAGGGGGAACTCCCGTGCGCTACCGAACCGCCCCGCTGCTCGTCGCCTCGCTCACGCCGCTCGTTTCCGCGCAAATCGTTTCGAGGTTTGTAGATCCGACCTCTGCCGGCCCGGGGATCGCACCCGTCGAGGTACCGAACGCCAACGAGGAACGGCAGGACCACCTGGTCGTCCAGGATGGGTCGAAGGGCGGGAACGGGCTGCTGTTCGTCTGGCTCCCGGGCAGCGGCGCCGTGCCAGCCCAGTACGAGCGGCTCGCGGAGACCGCGGCCGAACTCGGGTACGACGTGGCGGGTCTGGTGTATGACAACTGGCCGCCGGTGAACGCGCTCACGCTCAACGACAGCGACCCGGACCTGCCCGAGGCGATCCGCCGGGAGCGGCTCTTCGGCGAGGACGCAACCGAGCAGATCGACGTGAATGTCGCGAACTCGATCACGAACCGGCTGATCAGGCTTCTCGAACAGCAAGACGAGCTCTTCCCGGCGGAGGGCTGGGGGGACTACGTGCGGCCGGGCGGCGGGCTCGACTGGTCGCGGATCGTCTTCGGCGGGCACAGCCAGGGCGCTGGCCACTCGACGTTCCTGACCAAGGTCCGCCCCACGGCGGGCAACCTGATCTTCGCCGGGCCGGGCGACTTCGTGTCGGGCCTCGGCACCGCGCCGTGGGTCGTGCAGCCGAGCCTGGTGCCGGTTGAACAGATCTTCGCGCTGACGCACATCGACGACCCAACATCGGCGGGGTTCTTTCTGAACCAGCGGCTCATCGGGCTCGATCGGTTCGGCCAATTGCAAAACGTGGACAACACGCCCGGGCCCGAGCTGACCAGCCACATGCTGTTCAGCACGCTCGATCCGGGGCACACGAACTTTCACTCGGCGGTCGCGGTCGACGACCTGCTCCCGCTCGATGGGCAGAGCGAGAACCGCTACGCCGAGGCGTGGCGCTACATGCTCGGCTCGGTCGGCGCGATCGCGGGCCGGTGCTCGCCCGCGGACATCGGACCGCCGTTCTCGACCCTGAGCCAGAGCGACGTCGCCGCGTTCGTCGAGGCGTTCTTCGGCGGCCGCGCGGAGGCCGACGTTGCGGAGCCCTTCGGCGTGATCAGCCAATCGGACGTGACCCGCTTCATCGAGTTGTTCTTCGTCGGCTGCCCGGCCGACTAGGGAAAGCCCGGGGCCTTCGCGCGATCTTCACCCGCCCGGATGTTCGTAAGACCTTGCAATCGCAGCGTCTTCTGGCGATCGTATGGGTGGACCGGAAGGAGACTCCATATGCGTCGCATCGCACCGCTCGCTCTCGCGCTGACCGCCGGGCTCGCCTCGGCGCAGACTCAGGTCGGGTTCATGAACGAGACCTTCGACAGCCTCGTCTTCCCGTTTGTGAGCTTCATCGCGGATCCGGACGGCGGGAACGTCTCGATCGAGGAATCGATCAACGAATTCGGCCCGGTCGCGGGCAACGTGCTCGAGATCCTGACCTTCGTCGATCCGATCTTCGACGTGGACCCGCTGCCAGAGAACGAGATCTTCATCGACGTCTTCGCCGACTTCTTCACGCCGGTCTGGAACACCGCCGAAGACGGTCCGATCCTCGGCGTGCGGTTCGAGCTCGACGTCGAGTCTTCGAGCGACATCGAGGGCGTCTTCTTCACGATCACGTCGTTCCCGTTCGGGTTCGCTGACGGGTTCCAATCTTTCGCCCCGAGCTTCGAGGACGACTTCGAGACGATCGTCGCCGAGTTCCCGATCGGGCAGGGCTTCAACGGAGACCCGGACTTCTTCACGAACAACGGGCCGGAGTTCTCGTTCGGATTCGCGTTCAGCCGGTCGGTCTTCGACTTCAGCGAGACCGGGTTCCTGGATCCCGACTATGAGGGCGACCAGTTCCTCGCGACGTTCGACAACTTCCGCGTGCTCATCATCACGGAGTCCGGGTGCAGCCCGGCGGATCTGGTGCCGCCGTTCGGCGTGATCAGCCAGGCCGACGTCGCGGAGTTCGTGAGCCGGTTCTTCGCGAACGACCCCCGAGTCGCCGTGCTCGCGCCGCCGACGGATGTCGTGAGCCAGGCGGACGTCGCCGAGTTCGTGAACCTGTTCTTCGCGGGCTGCCCGGCCGGCTGAGCTAGGCCGGTCGCCGATCCAGCAGGCGGTACTGCACCGCCTCGGCCACGTGCTCGGTGTCGATCGTCTCGTGCTCGACGAGATCGGCGATCGTCCGCGAGACGCGACGGATCTTGTCGTAGGCCCGGGCGCTGAGGCCCAGCGCGGTCATCGCCTGGCCGAGCATGGATCGCGCCGCGTCGGTCATCGGCGCGAGGTCGTCGAGCTTCTTGCCGCTCAGCCGCGCGTTGGGGATGCCGTCCTGGCGGTCGCGCATCGCAGCGCGGGCCGTGTTCACCTGCGCGCGCATGTCGGCGGTGGTCGTGCCCTTGGGCTTGCCGCTGAGTTCCTCGTACGGCACCGCGGGCGCCTCGGCGTGGATGTCGACACGATCAAGCAATGGTCCCGAGATCCGGCCGATGTAGCGCTCCATCTCCATGCGTCCGGATTCGCCCGGGCGGACGTCACCCCGCGGCGTCGGGTTCATCGCGGCGACGAGCATAAAGCTGGCGGGGAAGCGGACCGAGCCGTGGCTGCGCGCGATCGTGACGACGTGGTCCTCCATCGGCTGGCGGAGCGTCTCGAGCACGCCGCGCCCGAACTCGGGCAGCTCGTCCAGGAACAGCACGCCGCGGTGGGCGAGGCTGATCTCGCCGGCGCGGGGGATGACGCCCCCGCCGACGATCGCGGCCGATGACGCGGTGTGGTGCGGCGTCCGGACCGGGCGGGTCGTGATGAGGCTCTCGCCGGCGGGCAGCGCGCCCGCGGCGGAATAGATCCGGGTGATCTCGATCGCCTCGTGCGGCGTCAGTGGCGGGAGCACGCCCGGGAGCGCCTTGGCCATCATCGTCTTGCCCGAGCCGGCGGGGCCGAGCATGAGCAGGTTGTGCCCGCCGGCGGCGGCGACGACGATCGCGCGCTTGACGGCTTCCTGGCCGCGGACCTCGCCGAAATCGACCGGCGCCGACGCGCTGCTCAGCATCCGGTCGATGTCGGGCGCCGCGGCGGGCTCGAGTTCGACCGTGCCGTTGAGCAGGCCGACGACCTCGCCGAGGGTCCGCGGGCCGTAGACGTTGACGCCGCGGACGACCGCGGCCTCCCCGGCGTTGTCGCCCGGGACGACGACGCCCTCGAGCCCGGCCGAGCGGGCGAAGTCGGCCATGGCGATGGCGCCCTTGACCGGGCGGAGCCGCCCGTCGAGCGCGAGCTCGCCGGCGAGTAGCAGCTTGCGAGGGTCGAGGCCCTCGCCGGTCACGACGCCCGTCGCGATCAGCAACCCGACCGCGATCGGCAGGTCGTAGACCGGGCCCTCCTTCCGAACGTCGGCCGGGGCGAGGTTGATGAGCACCCGCGCCTGGGGGAACGGGTAGCCGGCGTTTCCGAGCGCCGATCGGACCCGTTCGAGCGATTCCTTCACGGCGGCGTCGGGCAGGCCGACGATGGTGAGCCTCTCGAGCCCGCGGTCGTCGAGGTCAATCTCGACCTCGCAGCCGGAGGCCTCGACGCCTTGGAGCAGGCAGGATTGGACGCGGGCGATCATGGCCCGAACACGATACCAAACATTTTGCGATCCGCAAAGCCCAGCGGCTCGATGGGGAGCGATCAGCCGCCGTTCGGCTCGAGCAATGCGGCGTATGTCTCGACGAGCGCACTCAAACGGTTGTAGAGCACCGGGTCAAGCGTCCCGTCCGGGGCCGACGAGATGTCCGCTCGGATCCGGTGCATCTCCGCGAGAAGCGTGCGCCGGCGGCGTTCAAAGCTGATCGCTTCCGCCTCGAGTTCCGCCGCGAGCAACGCGTCGTTCGTGCTCGTGGCCGTGCGCTCCGTCGACCCGGGCGAGTCCTCGAGTTCGGGGTCGACGTCGGTCGCGATTCTCTCGCGTAAGTTATCGCTCAGAGAGCTCACGATCGGCACTCCGCCAACAGCCCCCAGAATGTCGAGAGCTCCGGCCGCGATCGAGCGAGTGATCCGAGCCTGACTCTCGATGAGCGCGGTGGGATCGTTCTTGGCGTTGACCACTCGGAAGTGTCCGACGCGGTCCTGTACGACGATCACCTGGGAGTTTCCCTCCGCATGGAATCGCGTGTCCACCAGCTGCTGGCTCCACTTTTCCTCGTTCTCGGGATCGGCGAGAATGCGCCAGACCGGATCGGCGGAGTCCTGCAGGCGGTCGATCTGGCTCGAGTAGAGGTCGTTCGCCACGCCAACGCCACCGACGCCCGCGATCAGCGCGGTGTCGGGCGTCGCGGGCACAGACTCCGATTGCGCCGCGGGAGTCGGGACAGCTCTTGCAGCAGTGGCCGCGTCGGCGGCGGAAGCACCGGCATCCAGCGACTCCAGCGCCGAGAGCAGCTGACGAAAGTATGAGATCTCCGACGAGAGGACCGATTCGATCCGGCGGTTTCCGTAGCGTCCGGCCTGTTCGAGTTCCTGGCGGAGCCCAGGGATCACGTTCACCCGGATGCGTTGCTCCACTTCGTCGGCGGTCCCGGCGGAATCCCCGAAGCGATCCACGAGCTGCTGCCTCAGCGCCGTCGGGTCGTCGTACCCCTCAAGATCGACCTCGGTCGACAACGAGAGCACCGCGGCCTCGAGGCCGGCGACGCGGTACTGCGCCTCGACGTACGTCGCCGCCAGCTCGCTGCTCGCCGCCACAACCTCGGCGTCATCGCGGGCGCTCGCCCGCGTCTGCGCCCAGCCAACACGACTTCCTTGCACCCGATCGATCGCGTCGCGTGCGTCCTCGGACCGGCTCTGCACGAGCGTGCGATAGTCCTCGAGCTCCGCGTAAACTCCTTCTGAGATCTCACTCCTCGGACGCTGAGCCAGCGACGCGGACCGGCCGTTGGGATCCGGCTCGGCCCGCAGCAGTTCTGCAACGCGCTGTGATGCGTCGACGAGTCGCTGCTTGTCGAGCTCCGCCCTCGATCGCTCGCGAATACGTCGCTCTGCGTCCTGCTCGAGGCCTGCGATCCGCGACAACAAGGCGCTGAGCCGCTGGGAGCTCGTCTTCACCGCGATCGTCGGATCTTCTGAGAACACATCGACTTGGATGCGGAGCCGCGACTGTGCGCAGCCTCCCAATAGCGGCGCGACCAGCATCGTCGCGATCGCGGCCGCGGCGGCGATCTGTACCAGCCGCGAGGGCGACAGACGCTTCATTATTCGATCTCCAGCACGCTCAGCGTGGCATCGACCTGGCCCAAAACCTCGGCCCTCGTATCCGCGGGATCGAGCGACGCACTGAGACGCGCGAGCTGCGACCCAACGTCGTCGCGTCGGTCTTTCGTCTCGAGCAGCTCGCGCACCTCGTCGTTCCTGGCAACCATGATGTTTGTTCTGACGACATCGGCGAACTCTGAGAACAGCTTGCGGGTATCGGTATCGGCGGCGAGCCGTCGCAACTCCTGGATCACCTGGTTCGGGTCGGCCGAGAGCAGGAAGACCTTCTTCTGGCCGGCGCGGCGGAGCGCAAGATCGCTGTCCGGGTCGTACTCGATGACGCTGACCGCGTCGTCGAGCTCACCTCGGAGGATCGAGGGGCGCGCATCGAGTTGGACCCGCATCAGCGCCTTCAGCGCGTTCCGGACCTCGTCCTGCGTTGCTTTAGGCGAGCCGGCGACCTTCAGATAGTGCGCCTTCGCATTGAGGAGCGCCTCGTCGATCTTGTCTCGGATCGTGTCACGCGTTCTGAGCGATTCGACGACGCCCTTGTCGGAGATATCACCGAAGAGCTGATCGACCGCGTACGAGGGATACCACCCCTGCCGGAACTGCATCGTGCTGAGCAGAGTCTTGCCGGTGATCGTTACCCGGTAATAGACACTGTCCACCCCATTGGTTGCCCCGAGGTAATAACGCTCTCTTAACTTTACCTTCCCCGCCTGACAGCCGCCTAGCAGCAACAGATACGCCGACATCAGCGCAAAGCGCGTGACCCATCCGACGCAACCCGATCCCGTGACCCGCATCGCCCCTCCCGTCGTCGCGAACCTTCAGAGCCAGACGATCGTCACGCCAACGAAGAGCGCAACGAACTCACAAGCAATTTACCAGAAATGACTTCCGAGATACGACTCGGAGTCTCGATGCCAGGCGAAACCCGCCTGTCCTTCACTCTACCGTATGTGAATCAGAGCGCCGAACGGCTACCTGATCCAACGCCTGACTCGACTGTCGACGCAATATACCGATTCTCATTGGACGACGCCAGGCGAGAGCTCAAGTTGTTACGTTCGTCTTGGTCTCGCGTCGAGGAATAGAGAAGCGCGCGGCGCCGCGATGCACCGATCGGGCAGAATCACGCCCTCGATCACTCGATCGCCGCCGCTTGATCCGAGGCCGGACGCTCGTCGAGCAAGCGCGGCTCGAGGTCGAGCACCCGCCGCCGAACGATCCAGTCGCGCTCGGTCTCCTCGGGCAGGGCCGCACGCTCGCCGCCACGGAACGCGCCCAGGACGATCATGCCGACCGCGTGAGCCAGCACGCCGGTCCCGGCCAGAACACGCCGCCAGAGCGGCACGCCGGGCTGGGCGGTGAACCGCACGAGGCGGTAGCCGAGCAGGTGAAGGATCTGCCGGCGGAGGACGGCGGAGACATCGGGCGAGACGAGCAGATCGCCCGGGTGGCCCGGGCGGCGTCGCACGCCGGGGAGCAGCGAGGGCACGGCCGCGTGCAGCCATGGCCGTCTGCGGAGCCAGGAGGAGAGCGAGAGCCAGCTGCGCCCGACGCGCCGCACGACGAAGTAGGCATCGTCGCCGACTCGGGGGGTGCGCTGGCGGTTGGGCATGAAGAGCCGTCCCGACTCTTGCGCGATGATCTCTCGCCCGGACTCGGTCGCGACGACGGTCTCGTGCGCACGGACGCGCATGAACGCCGCGGCGGCGTCGTGCGTCCGGAAGCTCGCGTCGCCGACCTCGGCCCGGAAGCGGACGTCGTAGACGTGTCGGGCGACGCGGCCCGCGGCCTCGCCGACGACCTCGCGGGCTCGCGCGTCCGCCGGGCTCATGCCCATGGCGTCGAGCGCGAGCCGGATGACCGCCTCGTGGACATCGACCGAGCGCGGGTCGTCGTGCTGACCGGACTCGACGATCGCGCCGATCCAGCCGAGGCGCCGGGTCACGTCGTCGATCAGCAGCCCGTCGAGTTCTTCTTCCATCCCGAGGATCAGCGGGAGCCCGAGGCGCATCGCGAGCCGGCGCGCCGCGATGGAGTCCTCGACCGCGACGAACGGCGGGCTCGGCGACGAGACGGTGTGCAGGTCGATCAGCGCGCAGGGCCCGTCGGACTCGCGATCGATCTCGTCGAGCGCCGCGCGGAGCTCGTCGCGCTCGCGCCACTCGACGGCGCCCGGGTCGGCGCCGCCGGCCACGTCGTCCACGAAGCTGCGGTTGAGGTCGCGATCGATATAGCGGAAGTCGGCGCGGGGGTCGAGGTGGCTGGCCCACAGCGCCTCGATGTGCCCGCGCAGGGCGACGAACGTCCCGCGTTCCAGCGCGTCACCCGAGCGCATCGAGGCGAGCACGCGATCGGCGGCCTCGAGGCCGGCGGGCTCGTTGCCGTGGAGCCCGCCGACGACCACGAGCGTCGGCCCGGGCCTCGGCCCGGAGACCCGTCCGAGGAGCCGATCGGGCGCCGGCGAGAGGATCGTCGGCGGTCCGGCGGTGCTCATTCGTCCACGTCCTCGGCGAGGGCGCGCTCGAGCAGATCCCGGGCGATCTCGGTGTAGTCGCGTTCCGACACGACGCCGACCAGCCGGCCCTCCTCGACGACCGGCAGGCACGAGACCTTCTTCTCGCACATGAGCCGGATGGCCTCGGCCGAGGGCATGTCCGGCGAGGCGGTCACAGGGTCCGGGACCATGACGTCGGCGGCGCGGATCGGGCGCGGCTGCCCCGAGCGCTCGGCGCGGGCGAGCAGGCGAAGCAACTCGCGGTACGAGATCAGGCCGACCAGCTGGTGATCCTCGTTCTCGACGGGGATGTGGCGGAGGTGCTCCCAGTCCATGATCGAGGCGACAAGATCGATCGGCTCGTCCTCCTCGACCGTGAACAGGTCGGTGCTCATGCACTGCGAGACCGTGGCGAAGGTGCTGCTGATCCTCGCGTTCTCCTCGTGGGCCGCAAGCTCCCAGGTGTGGACCGGATCGCCCCGCTTCTGCCCCTCGAGCATCTCGCGGGTCAGCCGCCCCAGGCGCTGGGCGCGCGTGCCTCGGCCATGCAGGCTGGCGGCCGAGTCGAGCAGCCATTTGGCGCCGGTGCGCCCGGACGAGACGCGCCGCTCGATAACCGACATCGTGCGCTCGATCGCGGCGCTGTCAACCCCGAACCGCTCGAGCCCGCGGCGCGCGACGGGGATGAACTCGGATTCGAGGAGCTCGCGGGCGGGGCGCTCGACGCCGTCGAGCCAGGTGAGGTGACAGGCGAGGCCGCGCTGCGCGGCGCTGAGGAAGTTCGACCGCGCGTCGCGGAAGTCCATGCGCTCGGTCAGCCCGGGCCACGCGTGCGGTCCCTCGGAGACCAGTCCGATCCAGAACGCCGCGCCGGCGACCTCGTCGGCGATCGTCGGGCCGGCGGGCAGAACGCGATTCTCGATCCGGATGTGGGCGACGCCCCCGGAGACCCCGAAGCAGGGCCGCATCCAGCGGTAGACGCAGGAGTTGAACGCCTGGAGCGCACGGAGCTTGGGCAGCTCGCCACGCTCGAGCAGCTCGAGCGGGTCCTCGGTCGACTCGCCGGCGGGGACGAGCCCGTGGCGGAAACGCGCGACGTCGGCCCGGAAGATCTCCAGGATCGAGCGCTCGACCCAGCTCTCGCCGAAGCGGACCCGGGC
The DNA here is from genome assembly GCA_038521625.1 of Planctomycetota bacterium. Lineage (GTDB taxonomy): Bacteria > Planctomycetota > Phycisphaerae > Phycisphaerales > UBA1924 > JBCBKP01. Next base: position 265,841 of record JBCBKP010000001.1, on the reverse strand, counting down.
GGGCATCTCGCGGTGCCCGGCGCCGGTCGAGCGCGTGTCGACGACCTGCTGAAAGATGGCGATGCGCGTCTCGCGCCAGAGCCGCTTGCCGAAGAGCACCGGCGAGTTCGCGCAGGCGGCCAGGAGCGGGCCGGCGACGGCGAGCGAGACGTTGTACTCGTCCGGGAAGCGCTCCGGATCGGACTGGTAGTGCACCTGGAAGCTGGTGTTCGCGGCCTCGAGCATGACCGAGGGATGGCGGACCAGCAGCTCGTCGGGGCCCTCGATGCGGAGCTCGTAGTCGGAGCCGCGCAGCCGGCGCAGCATCTCGTCGAGCGCGGTGTATCGGTCGCTCGGCGCCATGTACTGCCGGCGGAGGTGCGCGAGCTCGAGCGTCGGACAGACGCCGGTCATCAGCGGCTCGGCGCCGGACGGTTCGGCCCCGTCGGAGACGATCCGCATCGCGTCGGTCAGATGTCCCTCGAGGACATCGATGCAATCCGGCCCCGCGTCGATCGGGTCGCAGTTGAACTCGACATTGAACATCCCGAGCTCGGGAACGACTCGGTCGTCGCCGATCCGCTCGATGACCTCGGTGGCGACCGGCGCCGGGCGGAGCGACCGATCGACGAGGATCAGCTCCTGCTCGGCCCCGATCCGGCGGAAACCGGCCTCGATCTGGCCGGCCTGGAGCATCTGATCGAGGGCGCTCAGGTCGCGGAGCACGGCCTGCGTGGCCCGACCCGCGGCCTCGGCATCCTTGTTCGAACTGACGCGTTGCACACCCATGGCGGATTCGGAAGGGGCCTCGGCCCACAACCACAATAACGGCTCGGGCGGCGGATGCCTCACCAACGTCCGGAGCGCCAGCGAGACGGAGGTGGACAGGAGGCCCGGCGGGCGCGAGACTCTGGGGCCGCCCGAGAGCCGGCACGGCCCTCGGCGCGAGACCCGCATGGTCGCGTGTTCACACCCATGTGCGAGCGACGCCCCCCGTCAGATCGGAGCCACGATGCGCGCGGCCTGGTACGAGCGGACAGGAGATGCGGCGGAGGTGCTGCGGGCGGGCGACCTTCCAGACCCGGTCCCGGCCCAGGGCGAGGTGCGGATCCGGATCGCCGCCTCGGGCGTGAACCCCGGCGACCTGAAGAAGCGGTCGGGGGCGTTCTCTCGTGAGCTTCCTTACGCGAGGATCGTCCCGCACAGCGACGGCGCCGGCGTGGTCGACGCGGTCGGCCCGGGCGTCGATGGGTCACGGCTGGGCGAGCGCGTGTGGTGCTTCGGCGCCCAGAGCTACCGCCCCTTCGGGACCGCCGCGGAGTTCTGCTGCGTTCCGGAGGCCGATGTCGCGCGACTGCCCGACGCGGTCGACTTCGAGCTCGGAGCGCTGCTGGGCATCCCCGGGATCACGGCGTACGAGGCCGTGCACTGTTTCGGCGAGCCGCGTGGGCGGACGGTGCTCGTGCAAGGCGGGGCGGGCGCGGTCGGCAGCATCGCGGTCGCGATGGCGAAGCGGGCCGGGGCCCGCGTCGTCGCCACCGTCCGCGTCGAGAACGACGCGCCGGTCGCTCGCGAAGCGGGCGCCGATCTTGTGCTGACGGGCGCCGCCGAGACCGAGGCGGGCGTGCCCGCGTTCGCCCCCGAGGGTGTGGACCACATCGTCGAGGTGGCCCTGGGCGCGAACATCGCGCTCGACACCCGGCTGCTCAAGATCGGCGGCTCGATCGCCGTCTACGCCACGAACGACCCCGAGCCGCGGGTGCCGGTGTGGCCGCTCGTGTTCAAGAACATCAGCGTGCGGTTCCTCGGCAGCGATGATTTCGAGCCCGATCGCAAGCGCGCCGCCGCCGACGCGCTGACGGAAGCCGCCGCCGAGGGCTGGATCGGGCTCCCGGTCGGCGCCCGGTACTCCCTGCCCGAGATCGCCGAGTCGCACCTCGCGGTCGAGCGGCGCACCCCGGGAAGGGTTGTGGTCTTGCCGTAGGACCGGGCCCGTTCGTCGGTGACGATCCCGCTAGCCTGATCGCGTTGAGCATGCCCATCGCCATGTGGTCGGGGCCGCGGAACATCTCCACCGCGATGATGCGGAGCTGGGGCGCGCGCGCCGACACGGTCGTGTGCGACGAGCCGCTCTACGCCCACTACCTCTGGAAGACCGGCCTCGATCACCCCGGCGCCGCCGAGGTCATCGGGGCCGGCGAGACCGACCCCGCGAAGGTCGCCGAGATCCTGACAACACCCCGGCCGCCGGCCGCGATCTTCTACCAGAAGCACATGGCGCATCATCTCCTGCCGCGAATGGACACGTCTTGGGTCGACCGGTTGACCAGCGGGTTCTTGATCCGTGAGCCGCGCGAGATGCTGACGAGCCTGATCGACGTGATCCCGAGTCCGGAGATCGAGGAGACGGGGCTGCCGCGCCAGCTGGAGTTGTTCGAGCGCGAGGCCGACCGGCTGGGACGCACGCCCCCGGTGATCGATTCGCGCGACGTGCTGGAGAACCCGCGCGGCGTGCTCGCCAAGCTGTGCGCCGCGCTGTCCGTGCCTTTCGACGAGGCGATGCTCTCGTGGGAGCCGGGCCCGCGCGAGACCGACGGCGTATGGGCGAAGCACTGGTACGCGAGCGTCGAGAAGTCCACCGGCTTCGGGCCGTACCGGCGCAAGGACGCCGACGTGCCACCGCGACTGTCGGGGGTGCTCGCGGAGTGCGAGCGGCTGTACGAGCGGCTGGCCCGGCACAAGCTGACCGCGGAGGGCTGATCGTGCTCCAGAGAGAGAATCCGAAGAACGCCGACCTCATCGTCAACATCAACGGCGTGCTCGCGCACCGCGCCGAGGCGAGGGTGAGCCCGTTCGACTCGAGCGTGCAGAACGGCGACGCGGTCTGGGAGGGGCTCCGCGTGTACGGCGGCCGGATCTTCCGACTCCGCGAGCACCTGACGCGGCTGCGTCGGTCGGCGACGGCGCTCGCCTACGCGGGCGTCCCGAGCGACGACGAGATCGTCGATGAGATCAAGAAGACGCTCGAGGCAAACGGCATGCGCGACGGCGTGCACATCCGCCTGACGCTCAGCCGGGGGGAGAAGTACACGTCCGGGCTCGACCCGCGGATCAACACGGCGGGCTGCACGCTGATCGTGCTCGCCGAGCACAAGCCGCCCGTCTATGACAAGACCGGGATCCGGCTCAAGACCTCGGCGCACCGCCGGCCGATGGCGGACGTGCTCGATCAGAAGATCCATTCGTGCAACCAGCTCACCTCGATCCTGGCGAAGCTCGAGGCGAACGCGGCCGGCGCGGACGACGCGCTGATGTTCGACACGCGCGGCTTCGTCGCCGAGACCAACGCGACGCACCTGTTCTTCGTCGAGGACGGCGTGGTCTTCACCCCCACCACCGCCGCGTGCCCGGAGGGCATCACCCGCGCCGCGGTGATCGAGCTCTGCGACGCGAATCGGATCGACTGCATCGAGCGCGACTGCACGCTTGCGGAGGCGTACCGGGCCGAGGAGTGCTTCTGCACGGGCACGATGGGCGAGATCGCCCCGGTCGTCGAGATCGACGGGCGGGCGATCGGCGGTGGAGAGATCGGGCCCGTGACGCGCCGGCTCTCGGAGCTCTTCCCGGGCCTGGTCGCGAGCGAGGGCGAGCGCGTCGTGCCCGATCAGTCGAAGTAGACGGGGTGGGCGAGGTACTCCCAGTCGGGATGGTCGTGCGGGCGGAGCTCCGCACGCGACTGCGGGCTGAACGGGTCGTCGTTCATGTCGCGCCCGTCGTGCCAGCGGCAATCGGGGCTCCCGGTGTCCATGAAGTTGATCGTCTCGGCGTGGCCATCGATGAACCCGTAGACGCCGTCGCCGGAATGCCAGAACCCGTAGAAGCCGCCGAGCTCGTCGTCGGCCGCGACCAGCTGGTTCGTGACGCGGATGTCGGGGAACCTCGCGCGGCTCTCGGCGAGCAAGATCGTGTGCGCGGGACGCGAGACGCTCGAGACCCGGCGGATCGCCTCGCGTCCGTTGACCGATCGCCGCCAGAGCAGGTGCCCGTTGAGCGCGTAGCTGGACGGCACGTCGCCGACGCAGACGGTCTCGTGGTCCGGCTGGCCGACCTCGCTCAGCGGCTCGCCGGGGTGAAGCGGGCAGACGAACGCCTCGGCGGACGGGACCCGGGCCGTCTCCACGAACCGGTGGCGCCAGGTGACGTGCTCGGTCTCGTTGATTCTCGTTCGGTTCTCGGGCAGCAGATCGCCGTTCGAGGCCGCGTCGTTCGCGACCGCGAGCACGATGTCGCGCGTCTGCGAGAGACACTTGGACGTGCGCGCGGCCCTGATCGCGATGCCGAGCGCCGGGAGCGTGATCCCGACCAGCAGCGCAACAACGGCGATCACGACCAGCAGCTCGATGAGCGAGAAGGCGCGTCTCATCGGCCGCGTCCCCTCGGGGCGGGGTCCTTGAACACATAGCTCGTCAGCCCCGCCGACCGCTCCGGGTCGAACGAGTCGGGGAAGGCATCGAGGGCGGCCGACCCGGCGTGGTGGTGCGCCAGGGTGAAGCCGTCGCCGTCGTCGCGGACGAGCATCTTGAGCCGGCGACCGACGAGCCGGGGGTCCATCGAGTCGGTGCAGATCGCCCGGATCCGCGCCTCGCCGGGCGCGTCTTCGGCGGGCTCCCAGTCGAGCACGCGGAATTCGTGGATCTTGTAATCACGCCATCCGATCGTGATCTTCTCGGCGCCGAGACTCAGGCTCCAGACATCGAGCTGCGCCCACCTGCCCTCGAGAGGCGACCGCGCCGCGGCCGGCGCGTCCTCGGTGCGGACGCCCCTCCAGGTGTGCGTGCTCTCACCGACCTCGGCGCTCAGCGTGAGTCTCGCGTAGGCATCGATGACGTACCGGGCTGTGAGCTCGACCCCGCGCGAGCCGTGGAGCTCCTGGCCGCGCGGCACATCGGCTCGCGTGATGAGCAGGTCGACCTCGCCGGAGTCCCTCGATCGGTCGGGCCGCGCCGCGACGATCCGCATCTCGATCAGCCCGGTCTCGTCGGTGTTCCAGTAGCTCGTCGCGAACCGGAGCGTGCGTCCGTCGCAGATCAGCCGGTCCGACGCGTCCGCGCCCGCGTCGAGCGCGACGAGCGTGAGCCCGACGACGGGCTTGGCCGGCGGCACGAACGGGGTGGCGGCAGCTCGGAAGACGCCGTAGCCGGCCGAGCCGGCCGCGACCAGCGCGATCGACCCCGCGGCGACGGCGAGGATCGCCGCGGCGGAGAGCGCCTTCACCAGTATTGGCCCCGCGCCACCCGACACGCCGCCCGACACGCCGCCCGACACGACGCCCGAGAGCCCGAGCTTGGCGAGCGTCGCCGACGCCCCGGGCGAGAGGACGGGCGTTCCCGCTGAACCGAGCGCGGTCGCCAGCGCCACCATCGTCATCGGAACGCCGAGCGCCCGGAGCTGCTCGCGGAGGGCCCCGAGAGCCCGGGCCTGCCGACGCTGGAGCTTCGGCGTGCTCAGACCGAGCGAGGCGGCGGTCTCGGACTGGGTTCGTCCGAGCAGATAGCGAGCGATGATGATCTCGCGATCCTGACCGGAGAGCCGCTGGAGCGCCCGATCGACGAGCGATTCGATCTCGCGCCAACCCGGGTCCGGGGTCTGGGCCTCCGGCCGCGCGGCCGCCTCCTCGCGTCGTCGGGCGGCGGCTCCGCGCCTGGCGACGTCGCTGGCGCACCGGACCGCGCAGGTGTGGAGCCACGCGCCGACGTTCGAGCGCACGCTCGCGGCGCGGGTCGCCAGACGCAGGAACGTCTCCTGCATCGCGTCTTCGGCGTCGGTGCGGTTCCGCAGGGCCCTCAGGCAGACCGCGAGCACCATCGAGCTGTAGTGGTCGACGATCGCCGCGAACTGCTCGGGGTCCCGGGTCCGGGAATACGAGCGCAGGGCGTCGGCGGGGTCCGTCAGGGCTGCTGTTCCGTCGGCTGGGGGCATCGGCGGCTCCTTCGCCAGTAGACGGCGCCGCCCGGCCCGATGCGCGGGGAAACACCGATTTTTGTTCGGCCCGTGCGCGATATCGCCCGCGTCAGGTAGCGTGGGCTCTTGCGCACCCTCATTCACGCGATCGCGGCGGCGGCGCTCGCGGGGCTCGCCCTCGGCCAGCCGGTGATGACCAAGCTGACCTACGGGCGACCGGGCCAGGACGCCTCGGCCTTCGGCACCGACCTGACCTTCCCGGGCTTCTGCCGGAACGGCGTCGCGATCGGCGACGACGGGCGTGTGATCTTCAGCACCCAGCTCGCCGGGCCCGGGACGACCGTGAGCAACGACTGGGCGCTCGGATGGACCGACGGCTCGACGGCGTCGAAGATCGCGCGCACGGGCGAGACGCTGCCGGGCGTCCCCGGAGGGCTGAATCTCGGGCGTGCGTCGATCAACAACGCGGGGTTCGCCGAGGTCCACATGTCGGACCTCGGCGAGGTCTCGTTCACGAGCGTGCTGCTCGTCAACGGCGCGTGGCGGACGACGCTCTTCGCCGGACCGTCCACGCAGCCGGCGTTCGTGATGGGCGCCCAGTTCCCGACGCCGGGCGTGGCGGGCAACCCCACACTGGCGGCGATCGGCACGCCGCTGCACATGAACAGCGGCGGGCTCGTCGCGCTCGACGCGCGGCCGTTCCAGCGCGGCGAGTACCTGATGACGGCCGACGAGGGCAGCCAGATCGCGTGGGTCTACGAGGGCGACCCGGCCCCGCTGTTCACGCCCCCGACGAGCTGGTCGTACAAAGAAGGCGTGCAGATCAACGACAACAACGAGATCGGGTTCCAGGGTCTGCTGACCGCGTCATCGGTGATCCGGCAGCAACGCGAGGTGCTGTACGCCGGGCCGCCGAACCAGCTCCGGATCGTGGCACGCTCGGGCTTCCCGGCGCCCGACCTGCCGAACACGACCTACGGGCGGTTCATCAACTCGAACAACTTCCAGGCGTTCAGCCGAGGCCACTGGCGGATCGCCGACGACAACGTGATCGCATTCTCGACGCCCACGACCGGCCTCGTCGACGGCGCGATCTTCCTCGGCCTCTTCGGCGACGTGCGGCTGTACCGCGCCGACGGGCAGCAGGCGCCGGACCTCCCCGCCGGCGTGCTGCTCGACGGGCTCGGCGAGTCGCACGTCGAGCTGAACGGCAACGCCGAGATCGCGTTCTCGGCGAGGCTCACGGGCCCGGGCGTCGACGCCTCCAACGACTCGGCGATCTTCGAGGGCCCGCCGAACGACCCGCGCCTCCTGGTGCGCGAGGGCGAATCGCTCCCGGGCGGCGGGACGCTGGGCGACGTCTACAGCGGCCTCGGCCTGCTGGCGTACAACGACCGGAGGCAGATCGTCTTCAGCTCGACGGCCTCGACCGGCCAGGGCGTGCTGCTCGCGACGACGCCCATGGGCCAGCTCGCCGAGTACGCCCGCTCGGCGGCCGTGTTCGTGAGCGACGACGGCTTCATCGGCGCGACCGGCGCACTGGTCTGGACCGGCGCGAACGCGACGCTCGGCGGCTCGACCGAGAACGGGCGTGCGAGCGTGCTCAACAACCGCGGCGAATTCGTGACCACGCTCTGCTTCGGCGGCAGCACCGGCTCGGCGATGTTCGTGATGACCGCCGAGGACGCGTGCCGGGCGGATCTCGCGGCGCCGTTCGGCGTCGTGAGCCAGAGCGACGTCGACGCGTTCGTGCAGGGGTTCTTCGCGAACGATGCGACCGTGGCCGCGTTCGCGCTGCCCTTCGACGTCGTCAGCCAGGCCGACGTGACCGAGTTCGTGCGCCAGTTCTTCCTGCCCTGCCCGTAGACCTCAACCCTCGGTGTTCGTGACGCCGGCCATCGGCGAGGCGAACCGCTCGACGAGCTCCTCGGCGCGCAGCGCACCGCGGGAGGCGAGGATCTCGCGGCAGCGGATGATCCGCTCCGAGGACTCGGCGGGGGCGCGATCCAGCTCGTCGAGCGGCGTGCGGCCCCACCGGTCGGGCCAGCTGAGCATGAGCGGCAGGTGCTCCTCGCTGCCCTCGGCGCGGTGGCAGATGTCGTCGAGGCAGCGCGTCAGCTGATCGACGATCACCGGGCGGGCCTCGGCGCACGCGAGATGCAGCGGCGTCCGGTCGTCGTAGTCGGAGACGAGCAGGCGCAGGCCGCGGGCGCCGTGGCGTGTCACGTGGTCGCGGTCGCCGGTCGCGGCGGCCCAGATCAGCTCGATGTCCTCGAGCGCGTTCGAGCGGTGCGGGTGGACGATGGGCTCGAGCGCCTCGATCACCTCGGCCCGCGTCGACGCGTCCATAAGCGGCTCGGACGGCTCCCCCGAGACCTCGGCGCCGGCGCGCCGGAGCAGGTCGGCGATGGCCTCGTGGCCGCCGCGGACCGACTCGTGCAGCGGCGTGGCGCCCCATCGGTCGCGCGGCGAGTGCGCCACGCCCTGGTCGAGCAGGTACCGGACGAGGTCGGCGTGCCCCTCGCTGGCCGCCAGGTGCAGCGGGGTGCGCTCGTCGTAGTCGGCCGAATCGAGCAGACCGGTGTACGCAGCGCGGTCCCGCGCGATCTTCTCGAACCGCTGGAACGCGGCGACGTCGCCGAGCTCGGCGGCGGACATGACCTTCTGCACCGGCTCGGCGGTCCGGCGGATGCTCGGCGTCCGCGGGTCGGCAAGCCCGAGCGCGAGCTGGCTCGGCGATTCGAGCTCGTGCAGGCCGAACTGCCCCAGCAGCTTCTCGATGAACCGCAGCCCCCGGAGCGAGTTGCCGATCTTGTCCAGGCGCGGGGAGAAGCAGCAGACCCCCATCAGGCCCGGGACGACGAGCATGATCGCGCCGCCGACGCCGCTCTTGGCCGGGAGCCCGACCAGCCGGCCGAATCGGCCCGAGGAGTCGTACATCCCGCAGTGCAGCATCATGGCCAGCGCGTCGCGGACGGTGTCGGGGTGGAAGACGCGCGACCCGGTCGTCGGGCAGATGCCGCGGTTGGCCAGCGTCGAGGCGGCGACCGCCATCTCCGACGCGTTCATCTCCAGCGCGCAGCAGTTGAAGTAGAAATCGAGCACGTTCTCGACCTGCTGCGAGCCGCGGACGAACGCCGGGAACGACTCGTTCGCGAGCATCTTGTACGCGAGCGAGCGGTTGTTCGATCCCGTCCGGTTCTCGCCCTTGGCGGTCTTGGTGTCCGGGCTCGGGAGCTCGGTCACGCCGGCGAGCGACGCCCAGGCACGCTGCACCTGCTCGAGCTCGATGTCGACCGGCTCGGCCCGCGAGACCAGCGCGCTGCACATGAGCGCGCCCGCGTTGATCATCGGGTTGAATGGCATGCCGAGCGAGTTGAACGAGAACTCGTTGAACGCGTCGCCCGACGGCTCGTCGGAGATGTAGTCGTGCACGCCGAGCGCCCGCTCGCGCTGCTCGAGATCCTCGAACCGGTTGATCTTTCGGGACTCGGCCCGCTCGGCCAGGCGCGCGCGCTTCGTGGCCGCGTCCTCGAGCCCGCCCGGATTGGGCCGCATCCCGCTGCTCGCGGCGTTGAAGGTCTCGAGCGCCTGGCAGTAGTTGACCGGCTTGCAGCACGACTGGATCGTGAACCGCTTGCCCGCCTCACCCAGATCGACCCGCTGGCCGTCCACCGTGCAGATCGAGACCGACCACGCGTCGGCCGCGGTCGAGAGCGACGGGATGTAGTCGGCGTTACGCGCGAACGGGTAGTCGCGGTCGAACACCGCCAGCCGCGGCGGGTTCTTCGGCGGCGCCTCGGCGGCGCCGACGGGGTCGTCCTCGGCGACCTCGGTGAACAGGCGGGCGACGACGCGGGAGAACGCCGGGAAGTCCGGGATCGCCAGGCTGCCCTGCAGGGCGCTCATCGCCAGCAGGCCGCCGTCGCCGGCCATGATCTCGCTGAACTCCTCGATATCGAGCGACGGGTCGGCCGCGGCCACGTCCAGCTGGGCCGAGAGCGCGCTCAATCGACGGTCCGACGGCATCTTGAGGCCCGTGCGCTCGAGCTCGCGCCGGACGACATCGGACGTGATCACGCCGCCGTTCGCGCCGGTCAGCGCCAGGTGGGCTTCGACAAAGCTGCTCGGGAGCATCTGGGACCTCTCAACCGCCTGGATCGGCATCGACTCTCTCCTCATTGTCGAGCCCCCGGCGAACCCAAAGCGAGAATTCGCGCCGGGTCGCACGTGACTTCTTCCAATCAGCACCCAAGGTCCGCCAATCCGGACCGCGCGGCGCTGTTTGCGGCCGAACCCGCGGGCAACTAGGGTCCGCATACGACGCCCGGGACCACAAGAGGGAACACAGCATGAAGAGGCCGTCCGGATCGGTCGTGGCACTCGCGCTCGCTGCGGCGGCGCTCGCCGGCTGCTCGCAGGAGAAGGCCCCGCGGATGCTCGCGGAGGTCTACGCCGACACGATCGGCATCAAGGAAGACCGGCGGACGCCCGTCGTCGTCATCCCCGGGATCCTCGGCTCCAAGCTCTACGACGCCCAGAGCGACACCCTGGTCTGGGGCGCCTTCGCCGGCCGGTTCGCCAACCCCGAGAAGCCCGAGGGCGCCCGCCTGCTCTCCCACCCGATCGGGCTCGGGCAGCCCCTCTCCGAGCTCACCGACGGGGTCCGCCCGGACGGCGCCCTCGACCGGATCCGCGCCGACGTGCTCTTCCTGACGATCGAGCTCGACGCCTACGTCGACATCCTCGAGACCCTCGGCGTCGGCGGCTACCGGGACGACCAGCTCGGACGAGCCGGCGCGATCCCGTACCCCGAGGGCCACTACACCTGCTTCCAGTTCGACTACGACTGGCGGCGCGACATCGCCGACGCCGCCGACCTGCTCGGGCAGTTCATCGAGGAATCCGCGGCCTACGCCGCCGAGCAGCGCGGCGCCGACGGGCCCGTCAAGGTCGACATCGTCGCCCACTCGATGGGCGGCCTCGTCGCGCGGTACTACCTGCGCTACGGCCGCCAGCCCCTGCCCGAGGACGGCTCGCTGCCCGAGCTGACCTGGGCCGGCGCCGACTACGTCGGCCGCGTCGTGATCGTCGGCACCCCCAACTTCGGTTCCAGCGTCTCGCTCGATCAGCTCACCGACGGCTTCCGCCTGCCGTTCCTGCCAAGCTTCTCGCCGCAGATCCTCGGCACCATGCCCGCGATCTACCAGCTGCTCCCGCGGACCCGCCACGGCGTCTACACCAACGCCGACACCGGCGAGACCATCGACCGGATCTTCGAGACCGATTACTGGATCGAGCGCGGGTGGGGGCTCGCCGACCACAGCGAGAGGGGCATGAAGCAGATCCGGCGTCTGCTCCCGGACGCCGCGGACGACGAGGAGCGCAAGCGGATCGCGCTCGACCACCTGGACAAATGCCTCCGCCGCGCCGAGCAGTTCCACCGCGCGATGGACCTCGAGGCCGAGCCCCCGCGCGGCCTGGAGCTCAAGCTCGTCGCCGGCGACGCCGAGGCGACGCCGATCGAGGCGATCATCGACGAGGACACGGGGCGGGTGCGCCGCGGCGCGACGGCGGCGGGCGACGGCACGGTCGCTCGGTACTCGGCGCTGGCCGACGAGCGCCAGGGCAACGCCTGGCGCCAGGGCCTGCAGAGCCCGATCGGCTGGGACCGCGTGAGCTTCTACTTCGACGACCACCTGGGACTGACCAAGAGCCCGGAGTTCACCGACAACGTCCTCTTCTACCTGCTCGAGGAGCCGCGGGATTGATGAAGCGCGCGATCGCGGGTCGGTTCGCAGAATCCCCGGACGGCCGCGTGGTCAGGTCGCCATAATCGGGGCATGGCAAGGACCGCCAAGAAGAAGACGTCGAGGAAGACCGCGCGATCCGGCGGCGAGGAGAGCGTCTCGCCCAAGGGCTGGATCGCGTGGCGGATCGTCTGGCTGACGCTCGCCGCCGCCTGGTGCTTCGTCGCGCTGGCGCTGCTGACCTTCAGCCCCGGCGACGCGCCCTCGCACGACATCTTCCCGCACAACGACCCCGCCAGCAACCTCATGGGCGTGGCCGGGGCCTACACCGCCTACGCCCTGCTCACCCTCGCCGGCTGGGGCATGGTCCCCGCGATGCTCGGCTGGGGCGTCGCGCTCGGATGGACCGCCACAGGACGCGACGTCGCCCGCCCGCTGCTCCGCACCGCCGGCGTCGTGGTGCTGGTCATCGGCGCGGCCGGCTTCACGCAGCTCACCCTGCCCGGCTCGGTCCCGCTGGCGGGCATGCCCGGCGGGATGGCCGGCGTCGCGATCGCCGGGGCCTCCGTCCCGAGCCTCGGGGCCGTCGGCACCGCCCTGTGGCTGCTCGTCCTGCTGCTGGCCGGGGCGCTGATGACCTTTGACCGCCCCGCCGTCGCCCTCGCCGCCGCCGTGAGCCGCGCGATCGCCGCGGCGCTAGGGCGCAGCGCCAGCAGCGCGGCCGAGAACGTCAAGAAGAAGGCCAGCAAGCTGAAGACCGCCCGGGAGGGCTACCGCGCGAGCGACCTCGATGGCGCCGCGGCCCAGATCCGGCGCAAGGTCCGCGGCGAGCCCGAGGAGGAAGAAGAGTTCTGGGAGGAGGACGCCGAGGCAGAAGCCGAAGCAGAGTGGGAGGACGACCCCGAGGCGGAAGACGGGTACGAGGACGAGTACGACGAGGCGTACGAGGAAGAGCCCGAGGACGAGGCGGCGGAGTACGACGGGGCCGAGGAAGACGACGACGAGCAAGTCGGCGCGCCGCAGGTCTTCGACCGCGACAAGCTCAAAGAGAAGATGGCCGCGCTGCCGGTCCGGTTCGCGTCGACCAACCGGGGCTCGGCGAGCGCCGAGGACCTCGAACAGTTCCAGCAGCACGCCGAGCTCGAGGGGTACCGGTTCCCCGGGCTCGACCTGCTCGAGGAGCCGGACGAGGGCTTCGACGAGAAACTCGAGGAGTCGGTCCGCGAGCAGGCGGCCGCGCTTGAGGAGGCGCTCGACGAGTACAGGATCAAGGGCAGCGTCGAGGGCATCGAGTCCGGGCCGGTCATCACGCTCTTCCACGTGAAGCTGGCACCGGGGACCAAGGTCGCCACCCTGAGCGCCGTCTCTAGCGACCTGGCGCGGTCGCTGAAGTCGGTGAACGTGCGCATCGTGCCCAACATGGCCGGGCGCGACACGGTCGGCATCGAGGTGCCCAACCTGACGAAGGAGAAGGTCCGCCTCAAGGAGCTGATGGGGCGGCGCGAGCTCTTCGAGAAGATGAACCTGCCGATGTTCCTCGGCAAGGACGCGGCGGGCGACCCGCTGATCGCCGACCTGACCAAGATGCCGCACGTCCTGATCGCCGGCACGACCGGATCGGGAAAGAGCGTGTGCATGAACACGATCATCATGTCGTTCATGTACACCAAGAAGCCCAGCGAGCTGAGGCTTGTCCTGGTCGATCCGAAGATGGTCGAGATGTCCCAGTTCAAGGACATCCCCCACCTGATGTGCCCGGTCGTGACCGAGATGGCCAAGGCCGCTGCCATCCTCGAGTGGGCCGTCGGCAAGATGGACGAGCGCTACGAGCTGCTTGTCGAGGCGGGCTGCCGCGACATCACGAGCTACAACGAGCTGACCTGGGAGGAGCTGAAGGAGCGCTTCGAGCCCGCCAACGAGCACGAGGAGGCCCGGATCCCGCGCAAGCTCCCGTACATGGTCTTCATCATCGACGAGCTGGCCGACCTGATGATGACCAACAAGGAGGTCGAGGGCTCGATCATCCGCATCGCCCAGAAGGCCCGAGCCGTCGGCATCCACCTGATCCTCGCGACGCAGCGCCCGCAGGCCAACGTCGTCACCGGCCTGATCAAGGGCAACATGCCCTGCCGGATCACGTTCAAGGTCGCCTCCGGCCTGGACAGCCGGATCGTCCTCGACCAGAAGGGCGGCGAGCTGCTGCTCGGACAGGGCGACATGCTGTTCCTCTCGCCCAGCAGCCACAAGCTCAGCCGCGCGCAGGGCACGCTCGTCGACGACAAGGAGATCCGGCGCGTCGTCAAGTTCCTCAAGGAGATCGCCAGCCCGAGCTTCGAGCGCTCGCTCACCCAGCTCCGCTCGCCCGGCGACCCGGACGACGAACGGATCGTCGAGAGCAAGAACAACTCCTCGGCCAGCCTCAAGGCGGCCCAGGAAGACCCGATGTTCGACCGCGCCGTCGAGATCGTCCTCGAGACCAAGCGCGGCTCGGTCAGCCTGCTCCAGCGAAGACTCGCGATCGGCTACACCCGCGCCAGCCGGCTGATCGACCTCATGGGCATCGCCGGCATCATCGGCGAGCACAAGGGCTCCGTCGCCCGCGAGGTCCTCATCACCGAGGCCGAGTGGGACGCCATCAAGGCGATGCACGAGGAGATGCGCGCCCAGCAGGACGAGCAGCCCTCGCTATTCGGCGAGGACGACGCCGCGGCGGAGATGGCCGAGGCGGTCGCCGGCGAGTCCGAGGTCGCCGACGAACAGCTCGACGAGGAAGAGATCGGCGAGGAGGAACTCGACGGAGCAGACGGCGCCGAGGGCGAGTCCGACGAGGACCCCCCCTGGGACGAGGATGACGACGCCGAGGGCTCGGCCGAGGACGCAGAGGAGCCCGAAGAAGAGGACGAGGAAGCCGAGGAATCAGGGGAGTGGGAGGAGGCCTCGGACGAGGCCGAAGCCGAGGAAGAGGGCGAGTGGGACGAGGAAGGCGACGAGGAGGAAGAAGACGAAGGGGAGTGGGACGAAGAGGGCGAGTACGAGGAAGAGGAATGGGACGAGGAGGAAGAAGAGGAGGAGGTCGCCGAGGCCGAGGAAGAACCCCGCTGACCCCCGCCCCTCTCCGAGCCCGAGCCCGAGCCCGAGCCCGAGTCTGGGCCTGCGCCGGGTGCTGAAACCGCGTCTCGCCCACCCCGAACAACCGAAGACCGGCTCGCCGCGCGGTCGTCGCGCGAACCGGGAAGAATCACCAGGCGTGCCCACGCGGGCCGCCCGACCCAACAAAGACCTCCCATTCCAAGGGGAAGCCGTGCTCTCGATCAAGCCTCTCGCCACCCGATCGCTGCTCCTGACCGCCCTCGCCGGCCTGGCCACGCCCGCCACGGCCGAGGTCCCCGCCACCCTCGACCGGGTGAGCGAGGAGACCGCGATCTACGTCGCGCTTCCCGACCTCGGCGGCTTCGCAGGCGACCTCACCGCCCTCTTCGGTCGCATCCAGCCCGCGCTCCCGCCCGAGGCAGGCCAGATCGCCGGCGCCCTGCCGCTCGTCAACCTGATGGTCAACCAGCCGGGGATGGACCCGAACGGCGCGGCGATCGTCGTGATCGAGCCGATCGCGGGCGAGCCCGACGAGGCCGACCCGTTCGCCGCGCTCATCCCGCAGGGCGCGGGCGTCCGGATCGTGCTCCCGGTCACCGACTTCGATCAGTTCGCCGCCGGCCCGTTCATCGCGCCCCAGGCCGAAGAGATCGAGCCGGGCGTGCTCCGTGTGGCCCTGCAGTTCCCGCCGGTCGAGTTCTTCATCCGCGATCTCGACGGGTTCGCCGTCGCCGGCGCGACGCTCGAGGACGTCAAGGCGCACGGCACCCCCCGCGGCGAGCTGGGCGCCCACCGCGAGGCGCTCGGCGCCATCGGCGACCGCATGTCCGATTCGAACGACATCGTGATCACCGCCAGCGTCGCGGCGTTCGAGGGCGGCGTCGACATGCTGCTCGAGATGCTGAACGAGCAGGCACCGCTGCTCGCCTCGGTCGAGGGCGGCGAGATGATCCTGCCCGCGCTCGAGGTCGTCGAGACCGCCGTCCGCGGGTTCGTGCGCGACGGTGCGACCGGCATGCTCGGCATCGACATATCGGCCGACGGCCTCTCGATCGACCTCGGCACGAACTTCAAGACCGGCAGCGAGGTGGCCGAGCTGTTCTCCAAGGGAGGCGATTCCGGCTCGCTGATGGCGTCGGTCCCCAACGACGACCAGTTCATCTTCGCGTACGCCTCCGACTCCACGGCCGACGGGCTCAAGACCATCGCGGCCCGCACCGAGGAACTCCTCCCGCCCGAGTTCGCCGACGCGACCGCGGCCGACCTCAACGCCATGCTGGCCACGGGCGGGCGCGTGGCCTATCTCATCGCGCCGCCGGAGGATGGTGGGGCGTCGGGCTTCCTTTCGAACCAGATCACCTACGCCGAGTCGACCGAACGCGGGTTCCTCGACAAGATCCGCGACGCGATCCGCGGGCTCGACGGCCAGTCGTTCATGGGCGTCGGATACGAGACCAAGTACGACGACGGCGCCGCCCGCGTCGGCGACCAGCGCGTCGACCGATACGCAATCACGTCCGCGATCGACCTCGAGGGGCTCGGCGCCGAGGCCGGCGCGATCCCGATCGACCCGGCGATGATCCAGACGCTCATCTACGGGCCCTCGGGCGGGCCGGACGGCTACGTCGCGACCGCCGACGACGGCGTCTTCCTCACCGTCTCGACCGCGACGCCGCTGCTCGAGCGTGCCCTCGCCGGCGGCGCCAGCCTCGACGACAACCGCGTGATCCGCGTCGCCGCCTCGCGCCTGCCCTCGCGGGGCCGCGTCGGCGAGGCGTACTTCTCACTCTCGAACTTCCTGAACACCATCGTCCCGCTCGCGCAGGGATTCGGCATGGACGTCGAGGGCATGGTCGGCGAGATCCCGGAGATGCCGGCGATCGCCGCGGGCGCGGTCGTCGAGGACGGCGGGATGCTGGTCCGCCTGCACATCCCGACCGAGGTCGCGCTGTACGGCGCCGAGATCGCCAACCAGCTCAACGAGGCCGGGCTCTTCGACGACCTGCCCGCCGGCCCCGCGTTCTGATCGGGCGTGGACGGCGCCCCGCGGGCCGACGCCCGCGCCCCATGGCTGATCGCCCCGGGCCTCGCGCTCGGGGCCGAGCGCACCGCGCTGATGGGCGTCGTCAACGCGACGCCCGACAGCTTCTCCGACGCCGGGCACAACCTCGACCCGGAGGCCGCCCTGGCGACCGCGCGGGCCATGATCGCCCGCGGCGCAGACCTGCTCGACGTCGGCGGCGAGTCGACGCGCCCGGGCGCGGACCGCGTCCGGGCGGAAGAACAGATCTCGCGGGTCGTGCCGGTCATCTCGGCCATCCGCGCCGCCGGCATCGACACGCCGATCTCCATCGATTCCACGATTCCCGCGGTCGCCGAGGCGGCGCTCGAAGCCGGCGCGAACGCGATCAACGACGTCTCCGGCGCATCCGAGCACCCCGAGATCCTGGCGCTGGCCGCCGAGCGTGGCTGCGGGATCGCGCTGATGCACCGCCTGCGCCCGCCGGGCGAGGACAGCTACTCCGACCGCTACCGGCACGCGCCCGAGTACGCCGACGTCGCCGCGCACGTCCGCGACGCGCTCGAATCGATGGCGTCCCGGGCGCTCGACGCAGGCTGCGCGCCCGCTTCAATCTGCCTCGACCCGGGCCTCGGGTTCGGCAAGTCCGTCGAACAGAACACCGAGCTCGTCCGCCGTCTCGGTGAGATCGCATCGCTCGGATTCGCGGTGCTCGCCGGCGCGAGCCGGAAGAGCTTCGTCGGCCGGCTCTCGATGGGCGCCGCCGACGCCGAGCCCCCGCCGCCGAGCAAACGCCTGGGGGGCTCGATCGCGTTCGCCCTCGCCTGCGCGCGGCGGGGCGCCTCGCTGATCCGCGCCCACGACGTCCGCGACACCGCCGCGGCGCTGCGCACGCAGCACGAGATCGACCGCGAGCCCTGAGCCGCGCCGATCCGGCGCGGCCCCGTGCGGACGGCTATCCTCGCGGACGCGCCGGAGGTCCCCGCCCCCCGCGCAAAAGGAGCACGCGCAGATGGCGAGCGAGCACGTTCAAGAGTTCACGGACGCTAACTTCGAAACGGAAGTCCTCGCCTCCGATCGACCCGTGCTGGTCGACTTCTGGGCAGAATGGTGCATGCCGTGCAAGCTCCTCGCCCCGACGATCGACGAAGTCGCCGAGTCCTTCGCCGGCAAGGTAAAGGTGGGCAAGGTCGACACTGATTCCAACCGCGAGACCGCCGTCAAGTACGGCATCAGCGCGATCCCGACGGTCATCCTCTTCAACGGCGGCGAGGTCGCGACCAAGTTCGTCGGCCTCAAGAGCAAGGACGAGCTCAGCGCCGCGATCAACGAGGTGACCGGCTAACGGCCGGGCACGCCATGATCTCCCACGACGGCGTCGTCAACGGCAGAACCGCACCCTCGAAGAAGCTGCGCTGCGGCGTGGTCGGCGTGGGCCGCATGGGCCGCCACCACGCCCGCGTCTACAGCGAGCGCGAGGACGTCGAATTCGTCGGCGTCGTCGATGCGGACGGCGACCGAGCCCGCGAGATCGCCGAGCAGCGCGGCACGAGCGCCTTCGCGACCGAGGACGAACTGCTCGAGGCCGGTGTCGACGCGGTGAGCATCGCGGTGCCGACGACGGCGCACCTGCACGCGTCGGAGCCGTTCCTCGACGCGGGCATCGGCTGCCTGATCGAGAAGCCGCTCGCGCCCGACGCCGAGACCGCCGTCCGCATCCGCGACGCGGCGCTCGCGAGCGGCGCCTGCCTGATGGTCGGGCACATCGAGCGATTCAACCCCGTGGTCCGTGCCATGGCGGTGATGCGCGAGGAGGGGCACGAGATCGTGCCCCGGTTCATCGACGTCCAACGGGTCAGCCCGATGACCTTCCGCTCCATGGACGTCGGCGTCGTGATGGACATGATGATCCACGACCTCGACGTCGTGCTCTGGCTGATGGGCGGCCGGGAGCCCAGCCGCGTCGAGGCGTCCGGCGTCGCCGTCCTCTCGGATCACGAGGACATCTGCAACGCACGCCTCCGCTTCGAGACCGAGCGCGGCCCGTGCGTCGCGAACATCTCGGCGAGCCGGCTCGCGCTCAAGACCGAGCGTCTCACCCGCATCACCGGCGAGAACGGCTACATCAAGATCGACTACGCCAAGAAGTCGGGCACGGCCATCCTCCGCACGGCCAACGAGCTCCAGCGGCAGGAGGTCGCCGAGCAGCTCCGAGCCGGCGTCGACCTCTCGGACCTGAACTGGTCGGAGCTGGTCAATATCGAGACCCTCGACGTCGACGACGCGGACCAGCTCGAGCTCGAGATCGGCGCCTTCATCGACGCCGTCCGGACCGGCTCGACCCCCCCCATCGACGCGGAGGCCGGCCTCGTCAACGTCCGGACCGCCGAGCGGATCGTCGACTCCATCCGCGAGTTCATGGGTGGCCGGCTCGGCGCCGCGACCACCTGAGACCGGGCCCGCACCCCGGCCGACCGCTTTCTTGCGGGGAAACGCTGGCGAGAATCGAGCCGACTCATACACTGAGCGTTCTCGCAGCACGCGAGACCGAAAGACCACCGACGGGCGCCTGGGGCGGCCCGGACGGCCAGAGATGATCCCGCCCCGCCGAGACGCGTCATGAACGCCGACACCCAGACGTCCTCGCCCGCCCCCGCAGACTCCACCCCCGAGGCCCAGTCCGCGCCGCAGACCGCGCCACAGACCGAGGCGATGTCTGAAGCGGCGCCCGGAGCGCAGCAGCCCCAGGCCCCCGCGGAGTCCGGCGCCCCAGACCGGACCGAGCCCGCGGCCGAAGCGATCCAGAGTGAGACCGCGAGCGCCGCCGCCACACCCGAGGCCTCTCCCGCCGACGCATCCGCACCCGCGCAGCCGAGCGACGCGACCCCGCCCGCGGATTCGGCCCCGGCGCTCTCGGCCCCAGCGCTCTCGGCCGAGGTCAACGCCGAGATCGAGGCCGCGATGGCCGAGATGGGCGCCGACATGGACGCGGCGATGGGCGGCGCCCAGGCCTCGCCCAAGCCCGCCAAGGCCAAGCTCCGCGGGCCCCGCGTCGTCCAGGGCGGCCGCGAGCACCGCAGCGGCACCGTCGTCTCCGTCGGACCCAACGACGTCTTCGTCGAGTTCGGCCCCAAGGAGCTCGGCGTCCTCGAGCGCCCGCAGTTCAAGGAGGGCACCGACAAGGCCGTCGACCTTCCCAACGTCGGTGACCAGCTCGAGGTCGTCGTCCAGCGGTTCGATGCGAACGAGGGCATCCTGCTCTGCGTGCTCCCCGGCACGGTCCAGAAGGCCGACTGGGAGCTGCTCGAGCCGGGCCAGAACGTCGAGGCCCGCGTCTCCGGCACCAACAAGGGTGGGCTCGAGCTCGAGGTCGCCGGCCACCGCGCCTTCATGCCGGCCAGCCAGGTCGATGTCAACCGCATCCCCGACCTCTCGATCTTCGTCGGCGAGAAGCTCGAGTGCCGCGTGCAGCGGATCGACCGCTCCGGCCGCGGCAACATCGTGCTCAGCCGGCGCGAGCTCGTCAAAGAAGAACGCGCCAAGGCCGCCGAGAAACTCCGCGAGGCCCTGAACGAGGGCGACACCGTCGAGGGCACAGTCCGCAAGATCATGCCATTCGGCGCGTTCATCGACCTCGGCGGCGTCGACGGCCTCGTGCACATCTCCGACCTCTCGCACGACCGCGTCGGCATGGGCGAGAAGGCCGTCGCCAAGTACGTCAGCGAGGGCCAGAAGGTCCGCGTCCAGATCCTCTCGATCGATTGGGACGCCAACCGCATCGGCCTGGGCATGAAGCAGCTCGAGGCCGACCCCTTCGAGGCCGCCGCGGCCGAGGTCGCCGAGGGCGCCACGCTGACCGGCAAGGTCACCAAGATCCTCGACTTCGGCTGCTTCGTCGAGGTCGCCCCGGGCGTCGAGGGACTCGTCCACATCTCCGAGATCGACTACCGGCGCATCAACAAGGTCGAAGACGCCGTCCAGGCCGGCGAGGTCGTCCAGGTCAAGGTCCTCAAGATCGACCCCGCCAGCCGCAAGGTCTCGCTCTCGATCAAAGCCACCAAGGAAGCCCCCGCCCAGCAGGGCGGCGGCCGCGGGCGTGGCCGCGGACGCGGCGAGCGGGACGACCGCTCCCCCGACGAGATCCTCAAGGAGACCCCGCAGCTGCGCCGCCTGCGCGAGCAGGCCCAGAAGAAAGCCAGGGACGACAAGTCCGGCGGCGGCGGCCTCGGCGACGCCGGCGGGCTCGGCATCGGTCTGGGCGATCTGAAGCTCTAGCCCCGAAAGCGGCCACGCTCCTGTTTATCTTCGGGCCCCGGCGCTAGGGTGCTTCGTCCGCACCCGCGCCGAAACCGATGCCTCGTGGCGTCAGCAGTCTGCGACGGAGGTCAGGGCCGCCCCGAGCCGCCCGCAATACCCCGAGAGCGATGCCATGAGCACCACATCCCCGTCGGAGGCCCGCGAGGCCCTCGAGTCCGCCCGCCGCACCCTCCGCGTCGCGATCCCGGACGCGGGCAGCAGGCTCGACCAGCACGAGGAGTGGTTCCTGTATGACAGCGGCGACGGGTGGCGCGAGCTCCGGGTTCACGAATACGCGGACATCTTCGAAATCCAGGGCCTCTACGAGCGCGTGGTCAACGACGCGTTCGAGTGTGTCAGCCCCGATGTTGTCGCCGGCGAGCTCATGTACGCGGCGCACGAGGCGGAACAGTCACCCCGCGACCTCGTCGTGCTCGACCTCGGTGCCGGCAACGGCTGCGTTGGTGAGGCCCTCGCCCTCCGCGGCTTCGACGAACTCGTCGGCGTGGACATCTTCCCCGAGGCCGCCGAGGCCGCCGAACGCGACCGCCCCGGCATCTATGCCGACTACGCCGTCGGCGACCTGCTCGACCTGCCGCCCCAGCACCTCCGCAAGCTCGACCAGCGCGACTTCAACGCGATGACCTGCGTCGCGGCCCTGGGCTACGGCGACATCCCCCCCGCGGTATTCGCCGCCGCGTTCAACCGCGTTGAGAACGGCGGCTGGATCGCGTTCACCATCAAGAGCGACTTCCTCGACACCCGCGACCGCTCCGGGTTCGCGACCCTCATCGGCCGCCTTCTCGAGGACGGAACGCTCGAGGCGGTCATCCAGAGGCCATACCGGCACCGTTACGCGATCGACCGGACGCCGATCGAGTACACCGCGATCGTGGGACGCAAGCGGGGCGCGATCGAACTCGGGCATCTGGATCTCGACGACTGATTGAGACCGAGTCTCAACTGCCCTAGTGTGGCCGCATGACCGCCCTTGTCGCTCCCGCGCTCGCCGAGACCCCGGCCCTCGTCCACTACCTGCCGATCGCCTCGACCGCGATCTGCATCGCCTTCCTCGCCGTCCTCTCGGCCCGCGCGATCCCGCGCAAGTGGCCCCCGCACCTGCTCTGGTGGGCGATCGGCGTCAGCGCCTATGGCCTCGGCACCGCCCTGGAGTCGGCCGTCACGCTCTTCGGCAACACGCCCGAGCTCACCCGCTGGTGGTATTGGGCAGGTGCGATCCTCGGCGGCTACCCGCTCGCGACCGGCACCGTCTACCTGCTGATGCCCCGGCGCAAGGCCCATGTGCTCACCGCGATCAGCCTCGTGGTCGTCGTCGCCGCCTCGGCCGCGGTGCTGCTGACGCCCCTCGACGCGAGCAAGCTCGAGCCGCACAGACCCAGCGGCGCCGTGCTCGAGTGGCAGTGGGTCCGCCTGATGACGCCGTTCATCAACGGCTACGCCGCGCTGTTCCTGATCGGCGGCGCTTTCTACTCGTCGTACAAGTTCCTCCGCAAGGGCGACCAGCCCAAGCGAGCCGCGGGCACGGCGCTGATCGCCGTCGGCGGCATCCTGCCCGGCATCGGCGGCTCGATGGCCAAGGGCGGGATCGTCGAGGCGCTCTACATCGGCGAATTGATCGGCATCGTGCTGATCTGGTTCGGCTACGAGATGTGCGTCCGCGCGCCGAAGTTCGCCACGGACCGGGCCGTCGAGCGCAGGGGCGTCGCGGGCCCCGGGAAGCCCGCGTCGGCCTAGGGCAAACACGGGCGGCCGGCGCCGATTCGATTCCTCCAATGATCCGCGCGTGAGCGCTCGGCGCCGACCCCGCTCCCCCTTAGGCTCAGCGGAAGAGAGATCGCCCGGCCGGACCCGGGCTCCGCGCACGCCGAGGGGGAATCGAAGATCATGCCGACCCGCACCCGCACCGCATCGACGGCCGCCGTCGCTCTGGCAACGCTCGCAAGCCTCGCCGCCGCCCAGCCCAGCAACGACGACTGCAGGAACGCCCTCGCGCTCACGCCGGGCGTCGCGACGCAGTTCAGCACCGCCGGGGCGACGAGGGACGGCTCGGCCTGCAGCGCGCTCGGGCGAGACACACTCGACGTCTGGTTCAGCTTCACCAACGGGCAGTGCCCGCAGACCGCGACGTTCCGGCTGAATAGCTTCGACGGCACCATCGCGGCGTTCCCGTCGTGCGGCGGGCGCCTGATTGTGTGCAGCCAGGGACAGGACCTGCTCGGCAACCCATCGATCCAGGTGAGCCTCGCCGCGAACCAGACCGTGCTGCTCCGCGTCGCGGCCTCGAACAACGGCATCGACGCCGGCTCGATCATCGCCCCGTCCGACACCATCGACAGCGATTTCGACGGCGTCGTGGATTGCCTCGACACCTGCCCGGGCCCCAACGTCCTCAACCAGACGACCGGCGTGGCCTATCCGACGCTCGACGCCGCGGAGAACGCCGCGAACGCCGGCGATGTCCTGATCCTCGGGCCGTGCGTCTTCGAGGAGGACGACCTGCGCATCGAGAACAGTGTGACGATCCGTGGCCAGGGCCCCGGCTCGACCATCATCCGCCCCGACGGCACGCCCGAGCGGATCATGTGGATCTTCGGCTCGGCCGCCCCCACGGTCATCGAGGGTCTCACCATCGCCGACGGACTCGGAAGCGGCACGACGCAGGGCTGGGGCGGGGTGCTCGTGTTCCCCTCGCAGCCCGGCTCCAGCATCATCCCCGCGAACGCCACGTTCCGCGATGTCGTCTTCGAGGGCCACGACGGCAACGGCGGCGAAGCCGGCGCGGCGATCGTGTCCAACTCCTTCGCGCTCTTCGAGCGCTGCATCTTCCGGAACAACGGCAACGCCCCGTCGAACTTCGGCGCCGCGGACATCAAGGTCAAGCAGGGCGGGATCGCCCGGATCGTGAACTCGCTCTTCCATGATCCGGTCGCGCCCTTCGACGCGCCGATCGTCTCTGACGACCAGAACACCTCGCTGACGATCGTCAACACGACGCTCGTCGGTCCCGCGAGCGTCCCGGTCGCGGTCGGTCCCGATGCCCGTCTGGTCGGCATCCGCAACAGCGTGCTCGCCGAGTACTCGACCCCCGACCTAAACGCCCTGAGCAACGTCGCCTACAACCTCTCGGTCTTCGCGAACGCCGCCGGCAACAACATCGACGCCGCGCCCGCGTTCATCGATCGCCCCGGCGGCGACTTCCGCCTCGCGCCCGGCTCGGCCGGCATCGACGCCGCCGACTTCGCGCAGATCCTCGCGGTCAGCGACGGGCTCACCGACGTCTCGGGCGGCGACCGCTCCGTCGATCAGCCCGGCACGCCCGACACCGGTTTCGGATTGTTCACCTTCCTCGACATGGGCGCGTTCGAGACGCCCGTGCAGGCCTCGCCCGGCTGCTCGCCCGCGGACGTCGCCGCGCCGTTCGGCGTGGTCAGCCAGAGCGACGTGGCCGAGTTCGTCAACCTCTTCTTCCAGGGCTGCCCGACGCGGTAGCCGCGCTCGGCGCTCGAACGATCCCGGAGCGGCCCAGAACGGATCGCGCAGACCGTACGCCCCGTCACATCCGGCCCGGCTCGCGTGTCATCTCAACGGCAGCCGCGCAGATCCTGCCGCTCGCGCGCGCCGGCGCGGCCCCAAGAGGCACGTTCTTTGCGGTGATTCTCCGACCTCCAGCCCCACGCGTGCGGGGCGGGAGACACCGGCAACGGCCCGCAGGGCTTGCGCGAAAGGAGAACCAGATGAGCGCAGTGGCAGGGATAGGAACGGCGCAGCCGAGCCAATGGCTGCAGCAGATTGCGCGACCGGATCGTTCCGGCGCATCGGGGAGGATCCCCAACGACATTCAGACCAGGGTCCGCTCGGCGGCGGAGAACGCCGGGATCGACACGTCCAAGCTGGAGTCCGTGCGGTCCGACATGCGGGCCGCGTTCGAGAAGGCCGGGCCCGGGGCGAACCCGCGCGACGTCTTCTCGGGCGTGCTGGAGAAGAACGGCATCAGCCCGGGCGATTTCAAGGCGCAGCTGACCGGCGTGCTGGAGAGCGCCGGCTTCTCTCCGGGGGCCGGGCTGGGAATAGGGTCTGGATTCGGAACCGGCGCTGCGGGCTTCAATGCGACGTCGGCGACGAACGGCGCGCTCGGAGACCTGATCTCCGCCCTCGACGGCGACGAGAGCGCGGGCGATTCCTCGTCCGCGCTGCTCGACCAGCTCCGGGCGCCGCCCGGCTCGCTCTTCGACGCCAGGGCCTAGGCGGAGCCTAGAGAGTCATCCAGCGAGAGCCCCGGCGGAGGCAGGGGCTCGAGCTCTTCACGCGATCTAGCGAACGCCCGTCGACCCGAAGCCGCCGGTGCCCCGCGCCGTCTCGTCGAGCCGGTCCACGACCTCGACCCGGACGTGCGCCACCGGCGCGATGACGAGCTGCGCCACGCGCATCCCGTGCTCGATCTCGAACGCCTCCGGGCCGAGGTTGATCAGCGCCACGACCAGCTCACCCCGATAGTCGCTGTCGATCGTGCCCGGCGCGTTCGGCACCGTCACGCCGTGCTTCGTCGCCAGCCCCGATCGCGGGCGGACCTGGCCCTCGTAGCCGCGCGGGACCGCGCACGCGAGCCCGGTCGGGATCTTCGCGATCGCGCCCGGCTCGAGCACGCGCGTCTCGCCCGGCAGGCAAGCACGCATGTCCATGCCGACCGAGCCCTCGGTCTGGTACTCGGGGATCTCGGCGGACGGTTGGAGCTTGGTGAACGCGAGGACGGGCGGTTCGGTCATGCGGCGAGCGTACCGGGGGCGCCGCCCGCCGGTGGCTCGGCATCGATCACGCGACCCACCACGCCGCCGGAACGGATCCCGCCGAGATGCGTCTCGAGCAGCTCGAGGTCCTCGGCGTCGAGCCCGCCGGCGCCGCCGTCGAGCGTCCGGTCGAGCGCCTCGACCAGACGCTGCGCACTGGCGATGGCGTTGTCGATCGCCAGCTCGAGCGCTCGCACCCGCTCGTTGTTCTGACGCAGGCGCCGACCGAGCAGGTCGCCGCCCAGGGCGCGGGCATCGAGAAGCGACCGGACGACCGCCGCGGCCTCCGCGCGTCCCGCCTGGGTCCGCTCGAGCAATGGGTGTCCGGCCGTCCGGTCCATGACCTCTCCTCCGGAAAGGCCATCGGCAACAAACCGAGCCCGGGCAACCGACCGGGCCGCTCGGCGCGTTACAGGTCTAAACACAGACCCCGTTACCCGCTCGACCGGTGCTCGTTGACACGGCTCTCGGACGCCCCGCGGATATGCGGACTTCAGGCCGCCAGGCGGCCGGGCCGATCCTCGCCGCGATCGCCGGACCGATACTCGGGCACCGCCCGACCGACGGCCTCGAGGACCGCCGAGGCGACCCCGCGCCGGACCGCGTCCCGCAGCTCGTCGAGCCGAACGTCGAGCGTCCCGGGGTCCTCACGCCCGACCGGCGCCGAGGCCCGCAGGGCCCGTATGCCCGTCGCCGCGGTCGGCGCCAGCGACTCGCGCTCGTAGGCGAGCACCTCGCTGAGCTTCTCGCCGGGACGAGCGCCGGTGATGCGGATCTCCACGTCGCCCGATCCATCGATCGAGGGGGTGTAGCCGTGGGCGATCGCGAACCGCCTCGCCAGGTCGATGATCTTGACCGGGTCGCCCATGTCGAGCACGAACGTCTCGGCGCCCGCGTCCGAGAGCGACGCGGCGCGCACCACGAGCGCCGCGGCCTCGGGGATCGTCATGAAGAACCGCTCCATGCGCTCGTCGGTGACCGTGATCGGACCGCCCTCGGCGAGCTGGGCGGTCCAGATCGGGATGACGCTGCCGGCCGATCCGAGCACGTTGCCGAACCGCACCGAGCAGAGCCTCGTCGACAGACCTCGCCCCGACGCGCGACGCTGCACGGCCCCCACGACCAGCTCGGCCAGACGCTTGGTCGCGCCCATGACAGACGTCGGATTGACCGCCTTGTCGCTCGAGATCAGCACGAACCGCTCGGCCCCGGCGCCCAGCGCCGCCTCGGCGACCGCCAGCGTGCCGAAGACGTTGTTGACGACCGCGTGAGCCGGGTGATCCTCCATCAGAGGGACGTGCTTGTGCGCCGCGGCGTGGTAGATCACCGCAGGCCCGAACCGCGACACGATCTCGGCCGTGCGCATCGACTCGGTGACGTCGTGCAGCACGGCCTCGCGGGCGAGCTCCGGGAACTTCGATGCGATCGCTCGGTCGATCTCGAACAACGCGTTCTCGCTGCGCTCCATGAGCACGAGCCGCTCGGGACCGATCGACGCGAGCGTCTGGGCGAGCTCCGAACCGATCGAGCCGCCCGCACCGGTGACGAGAACGCAGCGATCGCGGACCAGCGGCGCCACCGCCTCCAGGTCGACCTCGCGCGGCGCACGGCCGACCAGCTCGAGCGGATCGACGCGCGGCGCGGTCGCGTCCGCCGGCCGCGGCGGGCGCGAGAGCATCTCCGAGAGCGGTGTGACACATCGTTCCGCGATGCCCAGACGTCGGAGGATCGATCGGGCCTCGGCCGCGAGCTCGCGGTCCTTGGCCCGGAAGCTCGTGATCGCGATCTCCGGACGCAGCCGATCGCACTGCTCCGCGAGAGCCCGAACGTCCGTCACCGTGCCGAGCGGCTCCGGCACGTCGCCCGCCGCCTCGAGCTGGCGGGCGAGGGCATCGAGCGTCTCGAGCGTCCCGACGAGAAGCGGTCGCACCTCGATCGGCGCGTCACCTCCCGATTCGGGTGCGACGACCTCCACAGGGCGGACGATCTGCGGGGCGCCGCCCGCCTGGATCTCGCGTTCGGTGCGCATCGGACCGGGGATCGGCTCCCGAGCCGGAAGTCGGTCGACTCGGGGTGTCGCCGGCCGGTCGGCCGCGCAACACTTGCGGATGCTCGAACGGGTGCGCGGCACGCTGCAGAGGATCGATGGGTTGACGGCCGAGATCGACATCGGCCCGGGCATCGCCCTCGCGGTCGCCCTGCCCGCGTACGCCCGGGTTCTGCTCGAGCCCCAGGCCGGGAAGCACGTCGAGCTCTGGTGTCGGCTGACGCTGGAGGGCCAGGCCCAGGGCGTCACGTTGACCCCCCGACTTTTGGGGTTTCCGAGCCGGAGCGACCGGGACTTCTTCGAGCTCTTCACGAGCGTCCGAGGGCTCGGCGCCCGCAAGGCCCAGCGGGCCATGGCGAGCCCGCCCTCGGTCGTCGCGGGCTGGATCGTCGCGGGCGACACCGCGGCTCTCAAGAGCCTGCCCGAGGTGGGCAAGAAGCTTGCCGAAACGCTTGTTACGGAGCTCCGGGACAAAGCGGGCGTCTTCGCGGATCTGGTGGAGGATCCGGATCGGCCCGCGAGCGTCGAGGCGAAGCCGGGAGAGCTCTCGGAAGTCCATCTCGATGCTGTGCTTGCGCTCGTCGCTCTCGGAGAGTCGCGGAGCGACGCCGAGCGGCTCATCGAGCGAACAACTGCGCAACACCTTGATGGACAGAGTGTTGAGACGCTCGTCGCCCTCGCGCTCGCATCACGCAGCGCGCGCTGACGCCCTCGAGCGCGGGCTTCACTGCCGAACCAGCGAAAGCACCTGTCCGCGCCCGGATGATCCTGTGAAAGCGTGTGCAATCTCGCAGATTGATGGAGATCTTACGGATTTGATATCGCGGGGCTTAACGTAACTGTTACCGTTTTCAGGCACGGCGTGTCCGCCATTCCGCGGCTCGCATTGAGAGGGGTAGAACACATGAAGATTTGCGCTCTTGCTGTGGCGTCGGTGGCTGGTCTGGCTTCCGCGCAGAACCTGGCGGTGAACGGCGACTTCGAGACCGGCGACTTCACCGGCTGGCAGACCTTCCCGTCTGGCCAGGGCACCCCGGGCCCGTCGTCGGACTTCTCCGTGACCAACGTCAACCCGTTCGCCGGCGACTTCGCCGGTGTGATCACCAACAACGACGAGAACGGCGGCAACCCGCTGATCAAGCAGGCCAACCTCGCCGAGGGCACCGCCCAGGCCGGCGTCGGTCAGTTCGTCGAGATCAGCTTCTGGGCCCGCGGCTCGACCGCCAACGGCGGCGTGGTCTTCGCCGAGTTCTTCGAGGAGATCTCCGGCGGCGGCGTCGCGCGGAGCGAGATCCTGGGCGGCTCGCCGCTCGCCATCACCGATCAGTGGCAGCAGTTCACCTTCACGGCCGACCTGCTGAATGACGTCAGCGGCGGCTTCACGCTGCAGATCGCCGCCATCACCGGCGCGGTCCCGGGCTCGTCGAGCGAGGTCTTCATCGACAACGTCGACATCCGCCTCGTCCCGACCCCGGGCGCCGTCGGCGCGATGGGCCTCGCCGGCCTGGTCGCGACGCGTCGTCGCCGCGGCTGATCGATCGGCTCGATCCTCCATAGGTTCCCAAGTGGTTCTCGAAGAGCCCCGGCGACCGCCGGGGCTCTTTCTTTGCGCTCTGAGTCGCTGCGCTCAGAACCGGACCGGCGTGCCGTAGTAGCCCGCGTTCGCGGGCGCGGGCTCACGCTCGGTCGCGTCGCCCGGCGGCGGGTTCTCGTTGAGCTTCCAGCCGGTCCAGTGCAGGAAGCGTCGCTCGAGGTCGGCGATGATCTGCGACGGATCCGAATGCGGCTCGGGCGTGATGATCTCGCGGAAGTGGATCACCGAGGCGCTGCCGCGCCAGAGGCTGGACCAGGCGGGATCGACCTGCGGCGTTCCGGCGATCGTGACCGGAAGGATGCGCACGTTCTTCACGCGCAGCAGCGCACCGAGGCCGCGCTGGAACGGCATCAGCTGCCCGGGCGGACGCTCGATGCCGCCCTCGGGGAAGATGCCGACCACGCCGCCGTGGCGGATGTGTCGGATGGCGTCACGGAAGCCGTGCGCCCGGTGCGCCGTGCGATCGACGAAGATGACCTCCCACCATCTCCAGTACCACTCGAGCAACGGGGCGCGCATGTCCTCGGCCATCACCCAGCGGATGAAGAACGGGCACGACGCCTGGACGAGGACCGGATCGACCCCGGCCGTGTGGTTCGCGACGATGACCAGCGGGCCCGGCGCGAGGTCGCGCGGGATGTGCTTCAGACCTCGGACGCGGAGGTTGTGCAGCAGCCTGCAATAGATCCGGCCGGCGATCACGAGAGCGTTGCGCCCGGGATCGGCCGGCCCGGCGGGGCCGGTCCTGATGGCCTGGGCGACCGCGCCGAGGAGGGTGAGGGCCAGGAGCAGACCGATAACAATGATGGCCCACTGGACGGCGCTCACGCGAGTATGTTAGCGATTATTCACCTCGATGTTTCGGGAATGTCTGTATTGCCGGGCGACTCGCACGCTCGCCCAGAACCGCCACCCTGACGGATTCCTATCGCCACCCGGGGTCACGGTAGACTCAAGGCATGAGCGACCTGTGGTCGGCGCGGCGGGCGGAGGCGAGGCGGGCGGTCGAGCCGCTGGCGGTTCGGATGCGCCCTCGGAAGCTCGACGAGGTCGTCGGGCAGACGCACATGCTCGGCGAGGGCAAGCTGCTGCGCCGGATGATCGAGGCCGACGCGGTGATGAGCCTCATCCTGCACGGCCCGCCGGGGACGGGCAAGACGACGCTGGCCGAGGTCATCGCGGGCGCGACGGGGCGGCGTTTCGTGCGCGAGAACGCCGCGAGCGTGGGCGTCAAACGCATCCGCGAGATCATCGACGACGCCGGGCGCGTGCTCGGCGACAACGGTCGCCGCACGATCCTGTTCCTGGACGAGATCCACCGCTTCACGAAGAGCCAGCAGGACGTGCTGCTCGGCGACGTCGAGCGCGGGCTGATCACGCTGATCGGCGCCACGACGGAGAACCCGCTGTTCGCGGTGAACAGCGCGCTGATCAGCCGCAGCACGCTGTTCCGTCTTGAGCCGTTGACCGAGGACGAGATCATCGAGGTCCTCCGGCGCGCGATCTCGGACGTTGAACGCGGGTACGGGCGAATCCCAATCACCGCGGACGAGGACGCCCTGCGGGTCTGGGCGATCAAGAGCGAGGGCGATGCGAGGCGCGCGTTGACCGCGCTCGAGGTCGCCGTCGAATCTTCGCAGCAGGGCCGGAGGGTCAGAGGGACCGAGAAACACAGGGAGAACGATGAACTGGGCGTGGCTGCTACTGGACTGGGTCGGGGATCTTCTGAGCACGCTGACGTGGTGGCGGGAGAACGGCAGCCGCGTCAAACCGGATCGCAAGCGCCACTCGTGATCGACGTCGCGCTGGCCGAGGCATCGATCCAGCAGAAGGTCGCGGTCTACGGCGACGACGGGCACTACGACGCGGCGAGCGCGATGATCAAGTCGGTGCGCGGGGGCGACCCCGACGCGGCGGTATATTGGATCGCCCGGATGCTCGACGCCGGCGAGGACCCAAGGTTCATCGCGCGACGGCTCGCGATCCTGGCGAGCGAGGACATCGGCAACGCGGACCCGCGGGCGATCACGCTCGCGGCGAGCGCGTGGGAGCTGGTCGAGCGCATCGGCATGCCCGAGGCGCGGATCACGCTGAGCCAGTGCGCGTGCTATCTCGCGCTGGCGCCGAAGAGCAACGCGAGCTACCTGGCGATCGACGCGGCGCTCAAGGACGTGGCCGAGGGTCGCGTCGTTCCCGTGCCACAGATCGTGCGCGACCCCAACTCGGGGAATCGCGCAACCGACGAGGCCGGGCGTTCGGTGATGCTCCGCCAGCATCGCCGCGCCGGCGGCGAGCGGTACGAGTACAGCCACCAGAGCGAGCACCGGGCCGGCGGCACGGGCATCACCGGCGACGACTATCTCGGCGTCGAGCGGCGGTACTACGAGCCGATCGAGAGCGGCGAAGAAGCGGAACTCATGGAACGACTGCAAGCCATCCGCGCGCTCCGGACGACGCTGCGGGAGGGCGAACAGCCCGGTGGAGCGCGCGATGTTCCCTGACCCGAAAGCGTCGCTGCGCCGGCAGATGTCGGGGCTGCTCCGCGAGATGCGCGACGAGGCGCCGACGCTCTCGGCGCGGATCGTCCGAGCCATCGGGTCGAGCCCGTTCTGGCGCGCGGGCAAGACCGTGATGGCGTACCTCGCGATGCCGGGCGAGGTCGATCTGGACGCCCTGTGGTCGCTCGAAGACCGCCCCAGGCTCTGCGTGCCGGTGCCGGACTGGGACTCCCGGTCGATGACACCGGTGGTGATCGAGGACCTGGCGCGGGACCTCCGCCGGATGCGCGAGGGCCGGCACCCGAGCATGCCGGGCGGCCTGCGGGAGCCGGCGCACGGGCTGGAATCGGTCGTCCCGTCCGAGCTCGATGTCATCCTCGTGCCGGCGCTCGCCTTCGACCCGCGAGGGCGACGGCTCGGGCGAAGCGGGGGCTTCTATGACCGGTTCCTGGGGGGTCTCGGGCCGCAGACGCTCACCGTTGGGGTCTGCTTCGGTGGGCAATTGGTGCAAGACGTGCCGGTCGAGCCACACGATGTGGCGGTCCGTATGCTCGTGACCGAGCACGGCGTGCGCTCGATCTAGCCGGCGGCGCCGAGGCCCGCGGGCCGGCGGCCGGCTGTTGCGGGGGCGTGGAAAGAGCCGAAAGAACGGCTTGGCGCATGGTTGCCGGGTGCTTGCGGGCTGGCGGTTCAGCGATGGAGGTGTGATGCCGCTTCCGAGTCAGGGTGTCCGTGGTGGAGGGGGTCACAGTGTGGGCGGACGTGCGGCGGTGTACCGGCGCCGGCGACGCAGGCGGAGCCCGCTCCCGATCACGCCGCTCGCGGTCTTCGGGGCCGTGATCGGCCTGGGCGGCTGGGGTCTCTGGACGCTTCTCGGGTCCGGCGGGCCCGCGTCGGCGGATGCCGGCGAGGCGCAGGGCGGGATCAGCGGAGCGCTCGAAACCAGTCAGACCCAGACCCGGCTGCAGCCGACGACGGCGCTGCCCGCCGGGACGCCGGACCTGGCGCAGAGCGCCCCGATCGAGATCGAGATCGGCTCGCCGGCGGCGGGGAACGGCGGCTCGGGTGGCTCGGGTCTCTTGGCCAGCGCCGAGCCCGTGGAGCGCAACACGACCCCGGCCGCGGATCCCGCGCGGACGTCGGCGCCCGCGACACCGCCGATCACACGTCCTGAGCCGCGGCAGGAGCGGACGGTCGCGACGCGCGAGCCCGACTTCACCGAGGGCTCCGCCGGCGCGGCGACGTGGATCCTGCGCGAGGCGGAGGCGGGGATCGCGGCGGGCGACGTGCTCGGCGCTCGCGCGCTGCTGAACTCGGGCGTGATGGACTCGCGGCTGAGCGAGGTCGACCGAGGGGTCGTGCGGCGCCGGCTTGCGGCGCTCAACGATGAGGTTCTCTTCGGGCCGACGATCGTCGCCGGCGATCCGATGACCGAGTCCTACAAGGTCCGGTCGGGCGACTCACTGAGCCGGATCGCCGCGCGGCAGGACCTCGACACGCACTGGAAGCTGATCCAGCGGGTGAACGGGCTGAGCGACCCGACGAAGATCCGCGTCGGCCAGACGCTGAAGCTCGTGCGCGGGCCGTTCCACGCCGTGGTGCGCAAGAGCTCGTACCGGCTCGACCTCTACTTCGGGCCCGCGGACTCTCCATCGGGCTGGACCTACGTGCGATCGTTCGAGGTCGGTCTGGGCGAGCTCGGCTCGACACCGACCGGCGAGTTCATGGTGCGCGAGAACGGCAAGCTCGAGAACCCGGCGTGGGTCAACCCGCGCGATGGGCGGGAGCAGTACGGGCGCAACGACCCGAACAACCCGATCGGCGAGCACTGGATCGGTGTCGAGGGCCTGGGCGACAGCGCGGTCCACACCGGGTACGGGCTGCACGGCACGATCGAGCCGGACTCGATCGGCACGCAGTCGAGCATGGGGTGCGTGCGGCTCCGGGACGACGACATCGCGCTGCTGTACGAGCTGCTCGGCGAGGGCGCGAGCCGGGTCTCGATCCGGGACTGACGGCCCCACCATCGCGCTGCGCGAAACCGCCATAGGCTGAATCCCCATCAGCCTGGCGGGAGGGTCCCTGTATGAACTCGATGCTTGCTCTCGCGGCCGCCGTCGGTGCCGCCGTGTCCGCGTCCGTCGCCGGCCCGCTGGGATCGGGCCGCGTCACCGCGATCACGAACGCCAACATCGTCTCGATGGACGGCGACGGCGTGCTCGAGGACCACACCGTGCTGCTGCGCGAGGGCAAGATCGCGGCGGTCGGCCCGAGCGACCTCGTCGTGCCGCCCGACGGCGCACAGGTCATCGACGCCGACGGGCTCTGGATGATCCCCGGTCTCAGCGACATGCACGTGCACTGGAACGGTCCGCACTACGGGCGCGTGCTCGTCGGGCACGGCGTGACGAACGCGCGGAATCTCTGGGGGTTCCCGGGGCACATCGAGCTGCGAGAGAAGGCGCTGGCCGCGCCCGATCTCGACGATCCGCTGCCGAGCCTGACCACCGCGGGCCCGATCGTCGACGGCGACCCGCCGGTGTGGCCGGGCTCGACGGGCGTCGCGGACACCGAGGCCGCGCGCGCCGCCGTGCGTGAGCAGGTCGCCGCGGGGTACGACTTCATCAAGGTCTACAGCCGCCTGAGCCGCGAGGCCTTCCTCGCGATCACCGACGAGTGCGCGGCGCTCGGCGTCCGATTCGGCGGGCACGTCCCGCAGTCGGTCTCGCTCGAGGAGGCGCTCGACGCGGGCATGTGGTCGATCGAGCACCTGACCGAGTACCAGCCGGCGCTGCAGGGGCCGGGGTCGCCGCTGAATCAGATGGACGACTCGGAGAGGCGCCGTCTGAACTACTGGCAGCACGGCGTCCTGCTGGCCGCGGGCGTTGACGACGCGATGATGGCGGAGGTCGGGCGGATGACCGTGGCGAGCGGCGTGTGGAACGTGCCGACGCTGATCGTGAACCGCAGGCTCTCGGCCTCGCCGGAGACCAAGGCCGAGCTCATGGGCGCCGAGCCGATGCGCTACATCTCGCCGGGTGTTCGGTCTTTCTGGGATCCCTCGAACGACTTCCGGCTCCAGAACGTCGACCCGGCGGATCTGAAGAGGGCCGAGGAGAACTTCGGGGTCTATCTGCGGATCGTCCGCGGGCTGCACGAGGCGGGCGTCGAGTTCGTCGCCGGCTCGGACACGCCCAACCCGTTCGTGTTCCCCGGGTATTCGCTGCACGAGGAGCTCGAGCTGCTGGTGGAGGCGGGGCTGAGCCCGTACCAGGCGATCCGCGCCGCGACGGTCAACCCTTCCCGCATGCTCAAGCAGAAGGGCGAGTTCGGGCGCGTCGGCCCGGGCCACCGCGGTGACCTGGTGCTGCTCCGCCGCAACCCGCTCGAGGACATCACGGCGACACGCGAGATCGAGGGCGTCGTGCTCCGCGGCGAGCACTTCGACCGCGCGGCGCTCGACGCGATGCTCGACCGCGCGGCGGAGATGGCCGCGACGGCGCAGATGCCGGGCGGGAACTAGATCAATCGATCTGTTGGCAGCGGGCCGGGCTGCTCGGCGGTGACGCACGCCTTGTACGCGGCGGTCTCGATGTCGCGGAACGAGATCGCGTAGCCGAGGCGGATGATCGTCATTTTCTCGAGCTGCCCGACGGTGCCGAGCGAACCCTGCGGGTCTTTGTTGCCCGCGCTGTAGGCGAGCATGCTCCGCCGGCGCTTGCGCTCGGCCTCCTCGTCGCGGTCCTCGGGCGCTTCGTGGGTCTGGTGCCAGCCGCCGATCAGGATCTGGCGGTGCTTGAGGTCGAGGCGGAGCGGTGGTGCTCGGAGGTCGTGCGACTCGACGGTCGGCTCCGATCCGATCAGCCCGTAGCGGAAGACATCGACACGCCCGGGCGCGAAGCGCAGGTAGGTCGGGCGCAGGACCAGGTAGAGCGTTGGGAGGATCAACGCCATCGCGAGCATCGGCATGAAGAATCGCTGCATCGACGGCACGAAGAACGCGAGCGAGAACGCGGTGGCGGCGATCGAGTAGCCGGCGATCATCCCCGCGGTCCGGCGTGGGCCGCGGCGCATCTCGACGATGCGAGGCCTCCTCGTCGCGAGCATGACCCTGAATATCTCGGGCTCGAAGTGGCCCGTGTCGATGGCCTTCATCCGCTCGACATCGCCGGCGTGGCAGATCACGTTCACGGTCCCGGGATCGGCCGACATCTCCATCGGGATCTTGACCGAGTCCTGCATGCGCCGGTAGCCGCGGACGGCGAATCGCAGAAGCAGCACGAGCAGGCTCGCGAGCGAGACGACGAGGATCAGCAGCCGGAGCCAGCCGGGGATCCAGGTGAGGTTCCCGAGGCCCGCGTAGGCGAGCAGCGCGAGTGCGGTGCCGCTGGTCGGCAGCAGCGCGAGGATCAGGAACGCCGCCGGCGGGGCCCCGGCGCCCCCCGCGATGCCGCCCTGGGAGTAGTGAACCGGGCGGGCGGCGGGAGGGGACGCGGCCGCGGGCGCTTGCGGGGCGGTTTGGGCGGCCTGCTGGGGCAGATTCTGGCTCCGCTTCGGGGGTGGTTTTCGGGCCGTTCTCGGGGGCTTTTTGGACGCCGCGAACCTATCATTTGGGGCCGTTTCGGGGAGCCCGGCGGGGCGTGTTTCCGCCGGGTTTTTTCGGATCGAGCGGGCTTCCGGCCTGGGGCCGACGAGGTGGCATGACAGACACGAATCCGAGCGCTGACGCCGGCGGGATGGCGCCGACGAACTCGGCCTACTCGGCGGACCAGATCAAGGTCCTCGAGGGCCTCGAGGCGGTGCGCAAGCGCCCCGGCATGTACATTGGCGGCACGGGGCTGAACGCCCTGCACCACCTAGTCTACGAGACCGTGGACAACTCGATCGACGAGGCGATGGCGGGCTTCGCGACCACCGTCACGGTCTCGATCGAGGCGGACGGCACCTGCCGCGTCGCGGACGACGGGCGGGGCATCCCCATCGACCCGGTGAAGCACGACGACCCGGCGCTGAACGGCAAGCCGGCGGTCGAGGTCGTGATGACCAAGCTGCACGCGGGCGGCAAGTTCGGCCAGGAGGGCTCGGCATACAAGGTCTCGGGCGGGCTGCACGGCGTCGGCGTGAGCTGCGTCAACGCGCTGTCGGAGTACCTCGAGGTCGAGGTCGCCCGCGAGGGCAGGCTGCACCGGATGCGGTTCGAGCGGGGCGTGGTGACCGAGCCGCTGCGCGAGGTCGGCGACGTCCCCGAGACCGGCCGCCAGACCGGCACAACGGTCGAGTTCCGGCCCGACCCCGAGATCTTCCCGGACTGCGACTTTCGCTACGAGACGCTCGAGAACCGGCTGCGGGAGCTGAGCTTCCTCAACCCGGGCGTGATCATCAAGCTGAGCGATGAGCGCGTCGGAAAGGACGGCAAGCCCCGCAGCGCGACGTTCAAGGCCGAGGACGGGCTCTCCGAGTACATCGGCCACCTCATGAGCGGCAAGAACGCCGTCAGCGGGCTGGTCTCGATCCACCGGGAGGACGCGGCCAAGCACATGATGTGCGAGGTCGCGATGCAGTACCACGACGGGTACAGCGAGAGCGTCCTCACCTTCGCGAACAACATCAACAACGTCGACGGCGGGACCCACGGGCAGGGCTTCAAGGTCGCGCTGACACGCACGCTCAACAGCTACGCGCGCAAGGCCGGGATCATCCGCGAGAAGGACCCGGTTCCGACGGGCGAGGACCTGCGCGAGGGGCTGATCGCGATCGTCTCGGTGAAGCTGCCCGACCCGACCTTCAACAACCAGCCGAAAGAGAAGCTCCTCAACCCCGAGATCGAGACGTTCGTCAGCCAGGCGGTCGGCGAGGCGCTCGGCGAGTGGCTCGAGACCAACCCGGGCGAGGCCAAGAAGCTCTGCCAGAAGGGCATCGTCGCCGCCCAGGCCCGCGAGGCGGCGCGCAAGGCCCGCGAGCTGACCCGGCGCAAGACCGCGCTCGACTCGGGCTCGATGCCGCACAAGCTCAAGGACTGCAAGACCAAGGACGTCGACCGGGCCGAGCTGTTCATCGTCGAGGGCGATTCGGCCGGCGGCTCGGCCGGCGGCGGGCGCGATGTCGAGACCCAGGCGATCCTGCCGCTGCGGGGCAAGCTGCTGAACGTCGAGAGGGCCCGGATCGACAAGGTGCTCGGCTTCGAGGAGATCCGCACGATGATCAGCGCCCTGCGCTGCGGCATCGGCGCGGACTTCGACCCGACCAAGATCCGCTACGGGCGCGTCATCATCATGACCGACGCCGACGTCGACGGCAGCCACATCCGCACGCTGCTGCTCACGTTCTTCTTCCGCCAGATGCCCGAGCTGATCCGCCGCGGGCACGTCTACATCGCCCAGCCGCCGCTCTACGGCGTCTCGCGCGGGCGCGCCAAGTCCAAGAAGATGCGCTACGTGCTCAACGAGCGGGCGCTCGACGACACCCTGACCGAGATGGGCCTCGAGCGGGCCCGCCTGATCGTCCGCGACGTGACCGGCTGGACGCCCGACGGCGTCGTGCCCGAGTCGGCCGTCGGGGGCGAGCCCGCGGTCGAGCGGGTGCTCGAGGGCCAGGACCTCCGCCGGGCGGTGCGGGCCCTGCGCCGGCTCGCCGAGCTGGTCGAGATCGCCGAACGCCGGGGCGTGCCGTTCCCCGAGCTGCTCGAGGCCCGTCGCGAGGGCGTCGAGGCCCAGGCCGGGCTCCCGACGCACCAGCTGACCTGCGGCGCCCAGAACGTCCACGCCTGGAGCGAGGAGGAGGCCCTGCAGATCCTCCACGACCGCGACTGGTCGCTGGAGGACTCGGCGGCGGTGGACGAGGAGGCCGAAGAGGCCGACATGGGCGAGGTGGCGTCCGCCGAGGCCGCGGCCTCGAACGGGGTCGTGGCGGAGGCCCAGGCCGCCAAGCCGATCGCGACGCTCCGCGAGCTCCACGAGAACCGCGAGCTCGCCAAGCTCTTCGATGAGCTCGACGCGCTCGGCCTCTCCATCGAAGACTACGCCCTGACGCGCGAGGAGTCGGTCACCGGCGAGACGCTGCCAGCCCGCTTCGTGTGGGAGATCACCGACGGATCGGCCTCGGCCGACGACGGGGAGAAGAGCGACGAGGGCTCGGGTGATGGCTCTGGCGAGGAGCAGGCCGCCGCGGTCACCGGCAAGATCGTCGAGGCCTCGAACCTCGCGCGGATCCTCGACGCGCTGCACCAGATCGGTCGGCGCGGGCTCGAGATCCAGCGATTCAAGGGCCTGGGCGAGATGGACGCGATCCAGCTCTGGGAGACCACGATGGATCCCGGGACGCGCACGCTGATGCGCGTGACCTGGGAGCAGGCCGGCACGGCCGATACGCTCTTCAGCGTGCTGATGGGCGAGCAGGTCGAGCCGCGCCGCAAGTTCATCGAAGAGCACGCCCTCGAGGTCAAGAACCTCGACGTGTAGGGGAGACCCCGAGTGCGTTTCCTGATCGCCGGCAGCGGCGCCATCGGCTGCACCTACGGCGCCATGCTCCAGAAGGCCGGCCACGACGTGCGCTTCCTCGCGCGCGGACGCACGCTCGAGGCGCTACGCACACGCGGACTGCACATCGACCGGCGTGACGCCGAGCACATCCGCCTCGACACCGTCGTCGCCTCCGACGACGCGGCCGAGCTCGCGAAGGACGGCCCCGCCGACGTCGTCGTCATGGCGGTCAAGACCTGGCAGGTCCGCGGGGTGAGCGAGCAGGTCTCGCCGGCGGTCGGCGACGCGACCGTGTTCCTGCCGCTTCAGAACGGCGTCGAGGCGCCCGAGCACATCGCCGCCGTGCACGGGGAAGCCAAGGCCCTCGGCGGCTCGAGCCGCGTGATCTGCGCGATCCGCGAGCCGGGCGTGATCGACCAGGACCCGTTCATCCAGGAGATCACCTTCGGCGAGCTGGACAACCGGGTCACCGACCGCGTCCGAGCGATCGAGGGGGCGCTGCGTGAGGCCGGGGTCACGCCGGTCGTGCCCGAGCACACGCTGCGGTCGATGTGGGAGAAGTTCGTCTTCATCTCGACGATCAGCGGGCTGGGCGCCGTGACCCGCGAGCCGGTCGGCGTCTTCCGCTCGGTGCCCGAGACGCGCGAGCTTCTGGTGCGCGCGATCGCCGAGGGCGCCGCCGCCGGGCGCGGGCGGGGCGTGCCGCTCGACCCGGGCTACGAGGACCGCGTCGTGAGGTTCATCGACACGACGCCCGCCGACATGACGCTCTCGATGCAGCGGGACATCATGGCGGGCCGCCCGAGCGAGCTCGAGGCACAGTCGGGGGCGGTCGTCCGGATCGGCCGCGAGGTCGGCGTCGAGACGCCGGTGCACGGGTTCCTGTACGCCGCGCTGCTGCCGATGGAGCGTGCCGCGCGCGGCGAGACGGCCTGACCCGATCTGTGTTACACCTCGGGCTTTTCTGAACATTCACGATTTGATGCGTCGGACACCCCGCGCGCTTCACGCTTGGGACTGGACCGAACGGCTTCAGGCTCGCCGTTCGGACTGTTCTAGAGGCGGAGGTGTGCATTGATGGACGGGATCGATCACGACAGGCTCCACGAGTTCGTGGGACGCATGCTGGGGGATCTGGGCGCCGCGACCTCGGTCGCGCTGATCCGCCTGGGCGACCGGCTGGGGCTCTACAGGCTGCTGCACGAGGGCGGGCCGGCGACACCGGCCGAACTCGCCGAGCGGGCCCAGATCGACGAGCGCTACGCCCGCGAATGGCTCCGCGCCCAGGCGGCCTCGGGGTACCTCGTGATGGACGCGGCCGAGGACCGCTTCGAGCTGCCGCCCGAGCACGCGATGGTCTTCGCGGTCGAGGACAGCCCGGTGAACCTCATGGGCGGATTCGACCTCTCGGTGCGCATGCTCGAGAGCGAGGCGGCGGTCGAGCAGGCGTTCCGCTCCGGCGGCGGCGTGGACTGGGGCGAGCAGGGCTGCATCTTCTGCGCCGTCGGCCGCTTCTTCCGCCCGGGATACATCAACAACCTGGTGCAGTCGTGGATCCCGGCGCTCGACGGCGTCGAGGACAAGCTCCGGGCGGGCGCCAAGGTCGCGGACGTCGGCTGCGGCGTCGGCCACTCGACGCTGATCATGGCCAGGGCGTACCCCGACTCCGAGTTCGTCGGCTACGACTTCCACGACGGCTCGATCGAGGAGGCCAACCGCCACGCCGCGAACCACGGCCTCGCCGATCGCGTCCGCTTCGAGGTCGCGCGGGCGCAGGCCGTGCCCGAGACCGGCTTCGACCTGATCACCTGCTTCGACTGCCTGCACGACATGGGCGACCCGGCCGGCGCCGCCCGGAGCATCCGCGGCGCTCTCAAGCCCGACGGCACCTGGATGATCGTCGAGCCGCTCGCCGGCGACACGCCCGCCGACAACATGAACCCGGTCGGGCGGCTCTACTATAATGCCTCGACGATGATCTGCGTGCCCACGTCGAAGGCCCAGGAGGTCAGCACGGCCCTCGGCGCCCAGGCCGGCCAGGCGAGGCTCACCGAGGTCATCAGGTCCGGCGGGTTCAACTCCGTCCGTCGCGCGACCGAGGGCCCGTTCAACATGATTCTCGAGGCGACGCTCTGATAGCCCGTCAGCGCGACAGCCGGCGCTCGGCCGAGCGGGCGTGGGCCTCGAGGCCCTCGATGCGGGCGAGCGCCGCGGTCCGACGGATCAGCCCCGTCCGCTCGGGAGTCGAGACCTCGCCGCCGCCGCGGATGTACGTCCGCATGCGCAGGAACGTCATCACACTCAGGCCCGCGAAGCTGCGGGCCGTCCCCCCGGTCGGGAGCGTGTGGTTCGGGCCGACGCCGTAGTCGCCGATCGCCTCGGCGGCGCCCTCGCCGATGAAGACCGCGCCGTAGTGATTGCACGCGGCCGCGGTTTCCTCGGCGTCCCGAGTCTGGATCTCGAGGTGCTCGGGCGCGAGGCGGTCGGAGACATCGATGGCCTGGTCGATCGCGTCGCAGAGCACGCAGAAGCTGTTCTGCAGGGCCCGGCGCGCCACGGTCGCGGTCGGCAGCGTCTCGAGCTGAGCCGCGAGCTCGGCCTCGACCGCATCGGCGAGATCTCGCGAGGTCGTCACGAGGATCGCGGCCGCGTCGTCGTCGTGCTCGGCCTGGGCGAGCAGGTCGGCGGCGAGCGTCCCCGCGTCGGCCGAGTCGTCGGCGATGATCAGCACCTCGCTCGGGCCGGCGAGCATGTCGATCGCGACGCGTCCGCCCACGAGCTGCTTGGCGGCCGTCACGAAGCGGTTGCCGGGCCCGACGACGGCGTCCGCGCGCGGCGTCGCCGAGGTCCCGTGCACCATCGCCCCGATGGCCTGGGCGCCCCCCACCGCGATGAGCGCGTCGGCGTCCGAGATCGCCGCCGCGGCGAGCGTCGCCGGCTGGGGCTTCGGCGAGGCCACGACAACCGTCGGCACGCCGGCGGCCCGCGCGGTGACGGCGGTCATCAGCACGCTCGACGGCAGCGGATAGCGCCCGCCGGGCGCGTAGCAGCCGGCGACCTCGACCGGCGCCAGCTCGTGGCCCATGTCGCCGCCGGGCAGGCCCGGGATCGGCATCCGGAAGTCCTTCAGCGACGCCCGCTGGCCCTCGGCGAATACGCGGATCGACTCGGCGGCCGCCTCGAGATGCGCCCGAGCCTCCGCGTCGCACGCCCCGAGGGCCATGTTCAGCTCGTCGCGTCCGAGGACGAGCGGCGCTCCGGGCTCGAGGTCGCCGAGCCGCTCGGCGTGCTCCCGAACCGCGGGCTCGCCGCGGGATTCGATGTCGGTCAGGATCGAGCGTGCGATCTCGATGGTGCGGTCATCGAGCGGATCCACCCGCGAGAGCTCGGCCTCTTCCGGCCGGATGAGCCTGAGGAGTCGTTCGCTCATGCGTCATCGCTCGCTTTCTTTCTCGGGTCGGCCGCGCCGGGCTTGGCGTCGCCCTTCCGGCGTTTGACCTTCAGCGCCTTGCGATCGAGATGTCGCTCGACGGCCTCGAGCGGGACGCCCGCCTCCGCCAGACGGACGAGCGTGAAGAAGATCAGGTCGGACGCCTCGTGCACGATCTCGTCCTCGGACCCGGCGTCGACGAGCTCGTGCGCCTCCTCGACGAGCTTCTTCGCGAGCAGCTCCGGGTCCTCGAACAGTCGGGCCGTGTACGAGCCCGGCGCCGCGCGGGTGGCCGGGTCGGCGAGCCGGCGCGCGAGCCTGGTCAGACCGTCGTCCTCGCCGAAGCATGTGCGTGTCTTGAGGTGGCAGAATCCGGCCCCGGTCTGGCGGACGCGGAACATCAGCGCGTCGCGGTCGCAATCGGCGCGGACCGCGAGCAGCTCCTGGGTCGCGCCGGAGGACTCGCCCTTGCGCCACAGGCCGCGCGACCGCGAGTGGTACACACCGCGCCCTTCCTCGAGCGCCGCGTGCAGGCTGTCGCGGTTGCTGTACGTCATGCCGAGCGTGCGGCCGTGCTCGTCGGAGACGACCGTCGGCCAGAGGCCGTCTGGGCGGTCGGAGGTGAGGCAGGCCGCGACGGCGTCGGCGAGAGAGAAACGCCCCGAATAGAGCGCCATGCCGATCTGCGCGTCGATCCCGAGCGCGTCCAGCCGGCCGATCTCCTCGGCGTCCGCGACGCCGCCCGCGACGGTCAACCGGCGATCGCCGACAAGCTCCTTGAGCCGCGCGGCGCGGTCGAGGTCGAGCCCGGTCATGGTGCCCTCGCGCTCGACGAACGTGATCAGGAACCCACCGACGTGCTCGGCCACCTCGCCGATCGCGTCCTCGAGCGAGCGGCCGGACCTGGTCTTCCAGCCGTGCGTGACGACCTCGCCGTGCTCGGCGTCGAGCGCCGCGATCGTGCGCTCGCGCGGAAGCTCCCGGAGGATCTCGGGACGCGCGGCCGTGCCGAGGATGACTCGCCGCGCCCCGGCGTCGAGCCAGCGGATCGCCGAGTCGACGTCGCGGATGCCCCCGCCGACGCGGCACGGCGCGAGGCGGAGCAGGTCCTCGATCGTCTCGGCGTTGGAACCCGTGCCCATCGCCGCGTCGAGGTCGATCACCGCGATCTCGCCGACGCGGCCGAACTTCTCGGCGATCGGGCGCGGGTCGCCCGCGTCGATCTTGAGCTCGCGTCCGCGCTCGAGCTGCACGGC
This sequence comes from Planctomycetota bacterium, assembly GCA_038521625.1. Lineage (GTDB taxonomy): Bacteria > Planctomycetota > Phycisphaerae > Phycisphaerales > UBA1924 > JBCBKP01. Next base: position 221,637 of record JBCBKP010000001.1, on the reverse strand, counting down.
GTGGCCCTTCTGGAGATCGACCGACGGGATGATCACGCCGAGACCCCCGGGCCGCCGGCGGGCGCGAGCCGGCGCAGCGGCGTCCGCACCAGACCGGCCATCTCGGACTTCACCGATCCGACCGTGTGGTCCTTGTCGTGGAAGATCGAGGCCGCCAGCACGCCGGTCGCGCCGGCCTCGATGCCCTCTGCGAGGTGCTCGGCGGTGTCGACGCCACCCGACGCGATCACCGGGAGGCGGACCGTTCCGGTGACGCCGCGGAGCAGATCGAGGTCGTAGCCCTTGCGCGTCCCGTCGCGGTCCCACGAGGTCAGCAGGATCTCGCCGGCGCCGCGCCGCTCGCTCTCGGCGCACCACATCACCGCGTCGATCCCGGTGCGGTGCGTGCCCGATCTCGTGACGACCTCCCAGCCCGCGCCGGACTCCCGCCGCGCGGCGTCGATCGCCACGACCGTGCACTGCACGCCGAACCGCGCCGCGAGCTCGCTGATCAGGCTCGGCTTCTCGACGGCGGCGGTGTTGACGCCGACCTTGTCGGCGCCGGCGTCGAGCAGCCGGCCGGCGTCGTCGGGCTCGCGCACGCCGCCCCCGACGGTGAGCGGGATGCTGAGCGCGCGACGGACCGCGGCGACGGTCTCGACCGCGTGCCCCCGGCCCTCGGGCGTCGCGGAGACATCGAGGATCACAAGCTCGTCGGCACCCTGGGCCTCGTAGGCCCGGGCGAGCTCGACGGGGTCGCCGGCGTCGCGCAGGCCCTGGAACTTGACGCCCTTGACGACCCGCCCGTCCTTCACGTCGAGGCACGGGATGACCCGCGGCATGACCGCGTCGACGGACGGGCGTTCGAACTCGTCCGGAGCCGAATCGACGGCCTTCCCGAGCCACCGATCGATCAGATCGCGCCCCCACGGGCCCGACAGCTCGGGGTGGAACTGGCAGGCGAGGACGCCGTCCTTCTCCAGCGCGGCGATGAACGGCCCGCCGTGGTCGGCCCGGGCGGCCGTCCATCCGTCGGGGCACTCGGTCATGCGGTAGCTGTTGGCGAAGTAGGCGAACCCCGGAGTGAGATACCGCGCGCCCTGATCTGCAACAACGGCGTTCCAGCCGAGCTGCGGGATGCGGAGCGTGGTGTCCTCGAAGCGCCGGACGCGCGACTCCACGACGCCCAGACCGTGGACACCCAGCGATTCCTCGCTGTGACGCGCGAGCAGCTGCATGCCGAGGCAGATCGCCAGCGTCGGCCGCCCGGCCAGCATGCGCTCTCGGAGCGGACCGTCGACGCCGAGCTCGCGCAGACGGCGGGCGACGGTGCCGAACTCGCCGACACCCGGCAGCACGACTTTCTCGGCGTGCTCGATGTCGCCGGGCTCGCCCGTGAGGCGAGGCGTGAAGCCGGCCCGCTCGATCGCGGCGCAGACCGACGCGACGTTGGCGGCGCCGGTCCGGACGACGGCGATCGGAGGTCTGGGCTCGGTCACATCGCGCCCTTCGTGCTCGGCACGCCGGTTCCCGTGCGCGCGACCGCCCGCCGCAGCGCGACCGCCAGGGCTTTGAACGCGGCCTCGGCGCGGTGGTGGTCGTTCTCGCCGCGGATCACGTCGGCGTGCAGCGTGAAGCGGCCCTCGATCGCCAGCGACCGCAGCACGTGCGGGATGTTCTCGCACGCGAGCACCCCGAGACGCTCCCGCCGGAGCCCGAGCTCGACCGTCGCGTGCGGGCGGGTGACCAGATCGACGACGACGCGCGCGAGCGATTCGTCGAGCGGCGCGAACGCGTCGCCGAAGCGTTCGATGCCGGCGCGATCGCCGAGGGCCTTGTCCAGCGCCTGCCCCAGCACGATCGCGCAGTCCTCGGCGGTGTGGTGGTCGTCGATCCGAAGATCGCCCTCGCAGCGAAGCGCGAGATCGAAACGCCCGTGCTTGGCGAGCGACTCGAACAGGTGATCCAGGAACCCGATGCCGGTCGAGACGTCGGCCTCGCCCGTGCCGTCGAGATCGAGCGAAGCCGAGATGCGCGTCTCCTTGGTCTTGCGCTCCACGCTCGCGGTCCGGCTCGGGTTGGTGGGCTGCTTCACCAGTCGGTCTCCTTCAGGATCGTGCAGAGCTTGTCGAAGTCGTCGCCGCCGCCGGGGCAGGTGATCCGGACGCAGGCGGCGAGCTGCTCGGGCTTCGTGTACCGGCGGACGGCGACGCCGCGCTCGCGCAGGCGTGCCTGCCAGGCCCCCGCCCTCTCGTTCGACTCGAGACGCACCAGGACGAAGTTGGCCTGGCTCGGCGTGACGGCGCCGCCCTTGCGCTGCAGCAGCTCGGCGAGCACCCCACGCTCGTGGCGCACCCGGTCGGCGGTCCGGCGGGCGAAGTCGGCCCCGTGCGGCAGCCACGCGCGCGCGACCGCGAGCGAGCTGCTCGGGACGCTGAACGGCTGGCCCGCCTTGCGGACCGCCTCGATCACAGGCTCCGGACCGATCGCGTAGCCGACGCGGAGCCCGGCCATCCCCCACGCCTTGCTGAACGTCCGGAGCGTCACCACGTTGGGCAGCCCCAGCGCGACCGGCAACAGATCCGTGTCCGCGAACTCGCCGTACGCCAGGTCCGCGACGAGCAGCCCGCCCGGCATCGCGGCCGACAGGCGGGCGAGGTCGTCGGCGCCCGCCGCGAGCCCGGTCGGGTTGTTCGGCGTGACGAAGAACGCGATCGTCGCGTCGCGCGCGGCCTCAGAAGCCCGCTCGATCGGGTACGCGCCCTCCCACCAGTCGAGCTCGACCGTCTCGGCCCGCGTGACGCCCAGGTAGTGCGGGATCATCGCGAAAGTCGGCCGCGTCACGAGCACCCGCCGGCCGGTGCCGGTGTAGGCGATCATGAGCCGCATCAGCGCGTCGTCGAGCCCGGCGCCGACGAAGACCTGCGCCGGCGCGACGCCGTGCATCTCCGCGAGGTCGGCCTCGAGATCGCCCGCGTTCGGATACCGGTTGATCGGCTCGCGCTCGAGCTCGGCCAGGATCGCGCGCAGCTCTGGGGCGGGCGCGGGGCCCTCGTTCGTGTCGAGCTTGAGCGTGATCCGCGGATCGGGGACCGGGACCCGGTACACCTCCACCGACGAGACGCCCTCGACCGGGCTCGGCAGCGCAACTGTCATGGCACCACCTGCTGCACCTGGCTCACGACGATGTCCGAGCCGCCGTGCTGCTTGATCAGCGGGACCAGCCTGGGCAGGTCCTTCTGCGGCGCCGCGACACGGACGGCGTAGCCACGCTGGGCGTGCAGGCGGCTCACCGTCGGCTCGCGCATGCAGGGCAGGACCTTCACCAGCGCTTCGAGCTGGTCCTCCGCGACGTTCATGTCGATCAGCACGCGCCCGCGGGCGTCGAGCACCGAAGACAGCAGCACCACGAGCTCCTCGAGCTTCCTGCGCTTCTCCGGCACGTCCAGCGCACGGCTCGAGGCGTACAGCCTGGTCGCGCTCGTCATCACGTCGTCGATGATCACCAGCCCGTTGGCCTCGAGCGTCGCGCCGGTCTGCGTGACGTCGATGATCATGTCCGCGTCCTCCGGCGGGAAGACCTCGGTCGCCCCGTACGTGCGCACGAACCGCGCATCGAGCCCGGTCCGCGCGATCCATTGCTTGCTGACCTGCTCCAGCTCGCTGGCGACCCGCAGCGGACGCCCGTCCTTCGGCGCCGGGAATCTGCTATCGAGCACCGACTCACGCGGAGCCGCGACCACGATCCGGACCGGATCCATCTTCGTGTCGAGCAGCTCGACCAGCTCGTGGTCGTGGCCCGCGATCTCGGCCGAGAGCTCGCTCACCCAGTCCGCCCCGGCGAACCCCGCGTCGCGCGTGCCCGCGGCGAGCATCGTGACGATGTTCTGCGGCTTCAGGATCTTGACCTCGAAGCCCTCGAGCGTGATGTCCGGCCGGTAGCCGCGGGCGGACTTCTTCAGCGAGATGCCGGCCTCGGACATGAGCTTGATGACGTTGTCGTGCATCCGGCCCTTGGGCAGGCCGAGGTGCACGGTCGCTTGCTGGCTCTCTGTCGTCATCGGCGGTTCTCTCGCTGGGGTCGGGGGGCGTGCTCAGACAACGATCGCGGGCCGGGCCGCGCCGGTTTCGACAGGGGGCTGGATTCCGTGGGTGGGATCCCGACCGCGCGACGACACCGGCTCACGCCGAGGCGTGATGGCCCTCGTGGTGATGGTGCGGCGCGATCGGCATCGCCCAATGGTTCGCGGCGCGGCCGCCGCTGTCAAACCCCGGCAGCCAAACCGCCCTCGGCCGGCCCCACGGCGAGCGACCGCTCAGCCCTGGATCAGCTCGGCGTCCTTGATCAGGTACAGACCGAGCAACCAGCCGCTCACGACGTACGGGTCGGCCTTGAACTTGCCACGGATCGTCCCGTAGCCCGCGGCGGCGTGCGTCGTGTTGAACGGGTCGACCTCCTCGGCGAGAGTCACCTCAACGGCGTCGTACGGCGAGGGCGGGATGCCGATGCAGCACCCGTCCCACATGTTCTTCATCGCCAGCAGGTCCTTGGTCGGCTGGCCCATCGCGGGCATCATCAGAAAGCCCGAGATCTCGACCGTCTTGCCCTCGAGGTGACCCACCCATTCCGGCAGCTCGTCGCGACCCAGCCGGGGCTCGTACGTCGCCGACGCGCTGATGAGCAGGTTCCACGGAAGCCGGTACGGCGACTCGGCCGAGCCGTCGCCCTCGATCGCCATCTTGCCGTCGATGACCAGCGACCCGTCGTCGTTGACGACCAGCGCCGCGATCTCCTCGGCCGGCGCCGGGTCGGGATCGCTGTCGCCTGCCGCCTCGCCCCCGTCGCCCTGGGATCCGGCGGAAGCGACATCGAAGGTCCCTTCGGTGTCCGTGATCGCCTCGTCGCGGAGCGCCTCCGGGTCGGACAGCGCCGCGACCTCGGCCTCGCTCGCCCCGGGCGTCGCCGGAGCCGTTTCCAGGCTCGGTTCCAGATAGGGCAACTCGCCGAGGAGCTGGTCCATCGCGAGGCGGTTGTTGTCGGGCACCTCGATCTCGGCGACCACCGACTCGTACGCCGGCTCGGCCGCCGCGACGGTCTCGTCGATCCCCTGCCGGACCGGCTCGGCGGCCCCCGGATCGACCTCGGCGGGTGCCTGCCGCACCACCGGGTCGATGACCAGGCCGACTTGCGTCTCCTCGTCCGTCTCGATCGGGGGTGTTAGCCGGACCGAGCGATCGGCATCCGTCGCCGGCGACTCAGCGCCCGTCGTGGCCGGCTCGGTCACGGGGGCCTCGGGCCGCGGCTCGCCGTCGGTCAGGAACAGCGCCCCGGTCGCGAGAATCAGAACCGCGATGATCGCCCAAAAAATCCGCATGCAGACCTCCGTAAGGCAGCCGTCTCCGGCAGTGCAATCTTAGCCGATCGGCCGAAGATTCCGGATCACCGGAGTTCGGTATGCGGTCAGTGCCGGGATCAGCCCCGCCAGCGCCGCCAGCACGATCGCGCCAACCACCACGGACAGGGTTTCCCGGACCGGCAGGCTCGGCTCGACCACCACCCCCACCGCCTGGGCCAGCGACCGGCTGACGACCACCGACGCGAACAGGCTCAGCAGCACGCCCGCAATCGCCCCCGCCGTGCCCAGGATCGCCGACTCGGTCAGCACGAGCCCGAAGATGCGCCCGCGGCTGCACCCCAGCACACGCAGCACCGCGATCTGACGCCGCCGCTGCTCCATCGTGTTGTAGAGCGCCAGCATCAGCGTGATCCCGCTGCTGATCAGGACCGCGATCGCCAGCGCCAGCAGGATCGCGTTGACGTTGCCCACGATCCGGAAGAGCGCCGCGATCTGCGCGTTCGGCTCGGCGATCGTGTACTGGCCCGAACGGCGGATCGCCTCGAACGCCGACTGGAAGTTCGCCGGCCGCCCCGTCGTGCCGGGCCGCCGCGCCAGCCGCGCGTAGACCCCCGTGATCTGCCGGTGACGCTCCTGGATGTCCGCCTCGGTCGCGAGCGTCTCCAGGCCCTCGGAATCATCGACCGCGTGCAGAATCCACGCGCTCGTCAGCTCGGTGAACAGCGCGCGGTCGTGCGGCGTCAGCGTCGGCTCGAGGATCCCGACGACCTCGTACTGGTACTCAGTGTGCACGTGCGACTCTTCACGCGGCCCGCCGTGGCTGAGCGCGATCACGTCGCCGATCGAGAGCCCGAGCGACGACGCGGCGTCGGCGCCGGCGACGATCTCAAACGGCGACTCCGATTTCTTGACGAACGCCCGACCCTCGGCGAACGCGAGCGGCCGACCCTGGTTCGGCTCGAACGACGTGAAGAACTCCGGCACCGTCGCCATGACCGACCGACCGCGGTAGCTGTCGCCTAGCTGCGTCGGGATCAGGTACTCGAACGGCGCCCGCGCGAGCGGAACCAGCCCGTCCAGCTCGGCGATGTTGATCGGGGCGTTCGGAACGTCGGCGTAGAAAATCCCGTTCAGCACGCTGGCGATCTCGCCCGCGTCGCGGCTGATCAGGAAGTCCATGTTGCCAGTGCCCCGCGCGAACGCTTTGTCGCCCGCGTCGCGCATCGAGAGCAGCGTCAGGACCAGGCACACGCCGACGCAGACCGTCAGCGCCGTCACGACGGTCGAGAACGCCCGCCCCGTCAGGCTGCGTGCGACGATGGTGAAGTCGGTGACCGCCATCAGACCCGAGCCCCTTCCGCGACCGACAGCGACGCCAGCCCGTGGACCTCGTCGAATTCTCCCGCGAGCGTCGGGTCGTGGCTCACGCACAGCAACGCCGCGCCGCGCTCGCGGCAGACCTCCCGCAGAAGCCCGACCGCCGCGCGACCGTTCTCCGGGTCGAGGCTCGCCGTCGGCTCGTCCGCCAGCACCAGCTCGGGCCCGCACGCCAGCGCCCGCGCCACCGCGACCCGCTGCTGCTGCCCGACGCTCAGCGCCTCCGGCGGCGCGCCGGTCCGCTCGATGCCCAGCCGGTCGAGCAGCTCGCGGGCCCGCTCCTCGTGCTCGCCCGGCTTGATGTCGCTGAAGGTCATCGCCAGCATCACGTTCTCCAGGGCGCTGAACCCGTGCAGAAGCTGGAAAGTCTGGAAGACCATCCCCACGTGCCGCCCGCGGAACCGGTCGCGGGCCTCGCCGTGCAGCTTGTGGATCGCCCGCCCCGCGACCCGGATTTCGCCCGAGCTCGGCTCCATCAGGCCCAGGATCAGGTGCAGCAGCGTCGACTTGCCCGTGCCCGAGCCGCCGGTCAGCAGCGCCTGGCCGCCCGCCGCGAGCTCGAACGACGGGATCCGCAGCAGCGTCTCGCCCGACCCGGAATAACGGAACACCAGATTAGTGATCACTAGTGCGGGGGAGCCCGCTGTCGCCGCCTCAACCATGGGCCTGTTGTAGCCGCGGCCGGCGACGCCGGGCCACCGCACCGGAGGAAGAACCGACATGACCACGCTCGACACGCCCCAGCCCGCCTCGCACCGCCTGCAATGCTCCGAGATCTGGGGCGGCTTCTCCGACCGCGAGACCGCGCTCGAGTCCAACGCGATGAAGGCCGCCCTCTACTCCTCCGCCTGCGTCGGCGGCAAGGGCGGCGACATCTACTACCTCTCGGTCTGCGGCGCCGACAAGCTCACCCGCATCGTTGTCGCCGACGTCACCGGCCACGGCGACGTTGTCAGCGGCACCAGCTCGATGCTCTACGACGCGATGGTCGAGTTCCTCAACGACTCCGAGGGCGCGAGCCTGCTCGAGCGGATGAACAAGGCCGCGGTCGACATCGGCTTCGAGGCGATCACCACGGTCGCCGTCATCGCGCTCTACACCGCGTACGACCAGCTCTACTTCAGCTACGCCGGGCACCACCCGGCGCTGATCTCCCGCGCCGAGCACCGCGGCGCGGGCCGGACCGACTGGCAGGAAGCGCCGCTCGACCCCGAGACCGAGACCGGCAGCAACCTGCCGCTCGCGATCGACCCCGACGCGACCTACGACCAGCAGGCCCAGCCGATCGGCGTCGGCGACCGGATCCTGCTCTACACCGACGGCGTGATCGAGGCGCCGGGCGCCGACGGCCAACAGTTCGGCGTCGACGGGCTGCTGCGGGTGCTCTCCGCCGTGCCCGCGGACGCGACGCTCGAACAGACCAAAGACGCGGTGATCGCGGCCGTCAAAGCCCACGTCGGCGGCGAGCTCGAGCACGACGACGTCACGGTCGTCGTCATCGAGGCGGTTTGAGCCGAGGTCCGTGCCCCGGTCTTGACCAACCAAAACCGATCGCCCGAAGATCCAATAAACAGCTTTGGGATGATCTGGAAACTCGGACGGGTCTCAGAATCTAGAAACGCCTCGATCGCGTGCATCGCCCTTCTGCTGCTCGTGCTCGCGGGCGTCGTCGGCTGGGCCGGGTGGCGCGTGACGGAAGTCCGCGCGACGGCCTCGTGGCCGACCGTCCAGGGCCGGCTCATCGAGGCCGAGGTCATCGAGCACCACCGCGCCCGCGTCCCCGGCAGGTCCGGAACCAGCCGGATCGAGTACGAAGCCCGGGCCCGCTACACCTACGAGGTCGACGGCCAGCGCTACGAGGGCGATCGCCTCCGCGCCGACACCGATCACGTCGAGGGCAGGCGACGCTGAGCGATGCGTCTCGTCGCGCAGCTCCGAGCCCAGCGCCCGCTGCGGGTCCACTACGACCCAGACGACCCGAGCCGCTCGGTGCTGATCACCGACATCGGCGCCGGCGGGTGGGTCCCGATCCTCGCCTGGCCCGCCATCGTCGCGTTCGTGATCATCGCGCTGCTGCACAGGATGGCGTGGGCCCGCGCCCTCGGGCGGTAGCCCGACACAGCACGCGATGCACGCTGCGGGTTGCCTCCGACCTAGATCGCCGGCGCCCACTCACACCAGATTCGCGTCCGCCATCACCTCGACCGTCGCCGGCCCGTCGTGCTCGAGGGCTTGGCCGATCGCCTCGACCAGCTCGCCCGGCTCGGTCACCCGGATCCCAAGCCCGCCGCAGGAATTCACGTAGTCCGCGATGTTCGGGTTGGTCAGCTTGGTCGCCCAGACGTCCCAGTCGCCCGCGCGCTGCTCCTTGCTGATCTTGCCCAGCTCGCTGTTGTGCAGGACCACGTGCGTCAGGTTGATCTTGTGCAGCACCGCGGTGTTGACCTCCCACGGGTACTGCCCGAAGCCGCCGTCGCCGGTGAACGCCACCACCGGCCGGTCCTTGAACTTGTTCCAGAACGGGTCGGACGAGACCAGGTGGCTCTTCGTCGCCGCCCAGGCCCCCAGCGCCGCCGGATAGCCGAAGCCGATCGAGCCGAGGTAGCCCGACATCAGCACCGCCTGCTTGCCGGTCGTCTCCATGTACCGCCCGAAGCTGTACGTGTTGTTGCCGACGTCCACCGCCATGATCGCGTCCGCCGGGATCGTCCGGTTCATCGCGTCGAACACCGCGGCCGAGTTGATCCCGTGCCCCGTGTCGTCGTTGACGCGCGACCGCTTCTCCTCGCGCCAGATCGCCCAGCGCTTCGCGATCTCTTCGCGGTGGTCGCGGCTCTTGTGGCTGCCCTTCAGACGCTCAAGAAGAATCCGGGCCGTAGTCCCGATCTCGCCCCACACCGGCAGCGCGACCTTGTGACCCTTGCCCAGGTGCCAGCGGTCGAGATCGACCTGGATGATCGGCTTCTTCGGCGTGATGCCCGTGTGGTCGCTGAACGACGCGCCGAACACCAGCATCACGTCCGACTCGTTCATGAACCAGCTGGCGATCGGCGTGCCCGAACGCCCCAGCACGCCGCCGCCGAGGTCATGCCCGGGCCGGCCCGGCATGTCCGGGTCGGGGCAGTCGCCGATCAGGCCCTTGCCCTTGAACGTCGTGATCACCGGGCACTTCAGCTCTTCGGCCAGCGCCGTCACCGCCTCCATCTCGAACCGGGCCCCGTGCCCGACCACGATCACCGGACGCTCGACGCCCCGGAGCATCTCCACGGCCGCGTCGATATCCGCGGGCGACGGCTGCACGTCGATCCGCGACACGCGGCCCTCCGGCGTCCCCGCGGGCGCGTCCTCTTCGGCGAGGTTCGTCTGCACGTCGTCGGGGAAGATCAGGTGCGCCGGCAGCTGCTCGACGATCGAGTGCTTGAGCGCCAGGCTCATCAGCTCCGCGTGGTTGCTGCCCGGCAGCGCCAGGTGGCTGAACTTGCAGACGCTGCCGAAGGCGTCCTTCAGCGGCAGCTCCTGGAACGCGCCCGGCCCGAAGACCTGCTGCTGCACCTGGCCCGTCAGCGCCAGCAGCGGCGCCCGGTCGACCTTTGCGTCCCAGCAGCCGGTCAGCAGGTTGGTCGCGCCAGGCCCGGCGATCGTCAGACAGCCCGCCGGACGCCCGGTCAGCTTGCCGAACGCGCTCGCGGCGAACGCCGCGGCGCCCTCGTGACGGATCCCGACGTAGTGGAGCTTCCCGGCCTCGGTCTGCCGCCGGATGGCGTCGGCCAGACCAAGGTTCGAGTGCCCGACCATGCCGAAAACGCTGGTGACGCCCCACTCGACCATCGTCTCGGCCATGACATCCGTGACGGTCCGCTCGTGCGTCGGCTCGTCCTCGACCGCGACGTAGATCCCGTCGTCGCGCTCCTCGACCGGGTAGGTCTCGACGCCGTCGTCGTAGCCGCCGGGCGGCTTGCCGGTCAGCGGGTCGTAGTCCCAGCCGTGCCAGGGGCAGCGCAGGTAGCAGTCGCCCTTCTCATCGCACTCGATCGAGCCCTCGCCCAGCGGCCCGCCCTGGTGCGGGCAGTGGTTGTCGAGCGCGCCGTACTGGCCCTTGTGGTGCGTCAGCGCGACGTACTTGTGCTTGGCGCCCTTGTGGTCGATCGTGACCGCCTTGACCCGCCCCTCGGGCAGTTCGTCCTTCTCGGCGACCTTGTGCCAGGTCAGATTCACAGGTCTCTCAGCCACGACCGATCACCTCCACCACCGCGTTCGTCGCCAGCCCGACGAACCGCGCCAGCATGTCGATCCGGTCCTTCTCGCCCGGCGCCGCCGCGACGTCGCCGACCGGCAGCACGCCCATCGGGATCCCGCCGCCGCCGCCGTGCCAGTGCCCGACGCCCATGTCCGGCATCGCGCCCGAGGCGTCGAGCCCGTCCCTCGTCCACCCGGTCACGTACCAGTAGCCGGTCTCGTGGATGTCGTCCGGCACCGCCAGCCCCACGCCGACTGTCGCCGACATCGAGCCGCCGTCGCTCTTCAGCACGCACAGCCCGGCCATATCGAAATGATGCGGCCAGACCTGCGTCGGCCCCAGCGGCCGGTCCCCGCCCATCGCCTCGCGCAGCTTCTCGAGCACGGCGTTCGTCGCGTGGTACAGGTCCGCCACGTCGTTCAGCCCGGTCCGGTCGGCGCCGAACTCCGCGCCGCCCGCGATCAGGTGCTTGGGAAGGTCCGGCGCCGGCTTGGCGTCCTGCTTCGGCGGGCCGAGCTCCTCCTCGCACTGCCCGCGCAGCCACTCCATCGCGCCCCCGAGCGTGCGCCCGCGCAGGGAGAGGTCGCTGAGCGTCCGCCCGTCGGGCTGCGCGATCGCGAGCTGCAGGCCCTCGATCTTCAGCCGCGCCCGCAGCCCCTTGGGGTGCACGCTGGGCACGCCCTCGACCCCGCGCCCGCCGGCGTCCTCGAACCACCGGAACGAGCTGTGGCTGTCGTCGGGCCGGTACTCGCCCCAGGCCTTGCCCAGCTCCGCCGCGACCTGCGAGGCGTAATGCGCCTGCCGCCAGGCGTCGATGAACGTGTCGCCGGTCTCGAAACGGGCGAACCCGTGGATGTGCAGGCTCTCCGGTGCGATGCTCATGCCGTCACTCCTTCTGCGCCGGACCGGCCGGCCTGGTGCTGCGCGTGCTGGATCTCTTTGCCCAGGAAGTAGCTGGTCGCGATGCGGATCGCCACGATCGCCGCCAGCACCGCCACCGTATCGAGTGTGGGGTTGATCATGGTCTCGATCACGTCGGCCGCGATCAGAAGCTCGAGCCCAAGCAGCAGGTAGACGCCCACGTCCTGCCGCAGGCGGGCGGTCTTGGTGCGCCAGGCCTCGCGGTCCCCGCGGAGCTCCCCGCCGAACATGAATCCGAGCTCGGCGCCGATCAGCTGCCGCGCCCCGCAGAACACCGCCCAGACCAGCACCACCACGCCGACGACGTTGATCCCCGCGACGGCCAGCTCGAACAGCGGCGTCAACTCGCCCATCGGGTGCTCCGGCAGGAACGAGAAGATCCCCCCGTGCGCATCCGCGCCCGTTTCGGCCGCCGGCGCGGCCGCACCGGCCGAAGGCGCCCCGTGCTCCCGCATCACGGGTCCTCCCGCTCGCAGAGCTCGACCACCCGCTCGTGCTCGTAGTTCGCGGCCCGCAGCCCGATCGCCATCTCGTGCAGGCTCACCGCCATCCCCGCCGCCATCAACGCCGTCGCGGCCACGAACGACACCACCGCCGCCGTGCCGCTCCACGCCGCGTACTGCGACAGCCCGACGAACGCCGAGCAGGCCAGCAGGCAGATCACCGCGCCGAACAGCAGCATCATCGTGACCCGCATCTGGTTCAGCCGGTTCAGCATGTGCGCCGTCTGCCATCCCAGACCGACGATCCGGACGTCCCGCGCCAGCTTCTTCCGCTCGTTCTCGCCCGGGTCATCCACCCATGCCTCGATCCGCTCCTTGTGCAGCGCCCGGAGCCGGTTCAGCACCGCCTGCATCCGCGCGTTCGTCGAGAGGCACAGCAGCCCGCACGCCGGGATGATCACCGCCGGCGCCGCCAGCTCGGCGATCACACCCGGATCGAAGACGCCGCCATCACCCGCCTGCATCGAGACCTCCCGCGCCCACGCGCCGCTCACAATCCGCGCCGCGGCCCCTCGACCGCGACGCGAACTTTCCGCTCAGAGCTTCGCCGGGTCGTAGTAGAACCTGGCGATCTTGATCTTGCCGCCCCGCCAGTAGTTCACCTGCACCTGCTTGGGGTTGAACGTCGTCCCATCCTTCATGTCGACCTTGAGCTCGTACTCCGCGAACGTCACGCCGCTGCCGTCGCCGTTGTCCTGCGTCCCCACCGAGTGCACCGTGCACCCGTGGTACGCCGCGACATTCTCCAGCACCTTGTGCTCGTTGGCGATGATCGCCGCCTTGCCCTCGGTGCGGGCCCCGCTCGCCTCCTCGTTCACCGCGTCGTCCGCGTAGAATTCCTCCATCCCCTCGACGAACTGCCCCTGCTTGAGCTGCTCGAGCATCTTCTGCTGGGCACCCATCAGATCCATCTTCGATCTCCTTCGCCGATCACGACAATCCCCGCGGGCGCACGCCGCCCGCACCCATCCCTCTGCGAAGGGAGTCTCAGACCACGCCGACGTACCGCACGCCGGTCAGGTCCGCCATGTCTTTCTTCCACGCCACCAGATCGCGCGCCGCGAACTCGTTCAGGTGCGCGTGCCCGCACGCCCGCGCCAGCACCGACATCAGCCCGACCGACGCCTCGAAGAAGTTCTTGAGACGCTCCGCCGAGGCGTCGATCTCGATCCGCGCGCGCAGGTGGTCCTTCATCGTCGCGATGCCGACCGGGCAGTTGTTGCTGTTGCACGCCCGCATCCCCAGGCAGCCGATCGCCTGGATCGCCGCGTTGGCGACCGCGATCGCGTCCGCCCCGAGCATCATCGCCTTCGCGAAATCCGCCGGCGTCCGCAGCCCGCCCGTGATCACCAGGGTCACGGGCTTTTCCGAGCCGCGACCCCGCCCGAGACCGTCCAGATGGCGACGCGCCCGCGCCAGCGCCGGGATGGTCGGCACCGAGATGTTGTCGCGGAAGATCAGCGGCGCGCTGCCCGTGCCGCCGCCGCGACCGTCCAGGATGATGTAGTCCGCCGAGGCCTCCAGCGCGAAGTCGATGTCCTCCTCGATGTGCTGCGCGCTCAGCTTGAAGCCGATCGGGATCCCCCCGGTCGCGTCGCGCACCTCGTCGCTCAGGGCCCCGAAGTCCGCCGCCGTCTTCAGGTCGGAGAACGTCGCCGGGCTGATCGCCGTCGTGCCCACCGGGATCCCGCGGACCGACGCGATCGCCTCGTTCACCTTGTTGCCCGGCAGATGCCCGCCCGTCCCGGTCTTGGCGCCCTGGCCGCCCTTGAAGTGGAACGCCTGGCACCTCCGGACCTTGTCCATGCCGAAGCCGAACTTCGCGGACGCCAGCTCATAGAAGTACCGGCTGTTCGACGCCTGCTCGTCCGGAAGCATCCCGCCCTCGCCCGAGCAGATCCCCGTCCCCGCGAGCTCGGCGCCCTTCGCCAGCGCGACCTTCGCCTGATGCGACAGCGCCCCGAAGCTCATGTCCGTCACGAACAGCGGGATCTCCAGCCGCAGCGGCTTCTCCGCCCCCGGACCGATCGTCACGTCCGTCCCGACCGCCTGCTCGTCGAGCAGCGGCTTGGTCGCCATCTGCGCCGTCACGACCTGCAGGTCGTCCCAGCTCGGCAGCTCCAGCCGAGACACGCCCATCGCGTCGCTCGGCCCGTGGTGCCCGTACCTGCTCAGGCCGTCCCTCGCCAGCGACTGGATCAGCTTGTTGTGCGGCTCGTCCGCCGTCCCCGTCGGGTCCTGGTACTGCCCCAGATACTCGTCGCGCTTGTACGGCTGCGGGTGCTTCTTCTGCCAGCCGTCGATCTCGTCCTCGTCGACCCAGACACGGCGCGAGCCCCCGTCGTCGGGCTCGATCCACGCGCTGAACTTGTGAAGCTGCTCGGCGTTGTTGTACTCGCTGACGCCCGTGTCGTACCGGTAGTCCCACCCGTGCACGCCGCAGATCAGGTTGTCGCCGTCGATGTGCCCGTCCGCCATCATCGCGCCGCGGTGCAGGCACCGACCGTACAAGACCGACACCTCGTCCCGCCCGTCCCGCTTGTAGCGGATCACGACCAGATCGACGTCCGCGACCAGCGCCGCCGACGGCGCCAGCGGCTCGAGCTCGTCGTAGCTGGCGATCGGAACCTTCTTCATCCTGTTCGTCCCCCGTGCGCAGTTCGTCCGAACGCCGCCACACGTCCCGGAGGCGCAGCGAATCTACACCCGCCCGTGCGCGCCCACAACAAAACCGATCCATGGACCCGTTCGTCCCCTCCCGCCGTCACTCCGGCGCGGCGTGGACCCACAGAACACCGCCGCAGGAGACGGGATTCCAAACCCGAGCGAAAAAAGTTTGCCAACGCTAACAACGTGCCCCGTCTCGCGAACATCGCCCCAGCCCGTTACGTTCGCCCCTGGCATGGATCTCGAAACCACCGCAACCTGGGTCCTCCTCCTGCTGGGCATCTACGTCGCGCTCGGCCTGCTCGCCGGCCTCGCCTTCGTCCTGATGGGCGCCGCCCGGGTCGACCCGGCGACACGGGGCACCGGCTGGGCCTTCAAGCTCCTCATCCTGCCGGGCTGCGTGGCCCTCTGGCCGCTCATGGTCGGCCGCTGGGTCATGACGCCGCCCGCGCCATCCCCGCCGGCGGACCGAGACGGGACATCGCCGTGACCCGCGCCCACCGCCGCGCCCACGCCCTCGTGTGGCCGATCCTCCTGCCGGCCCTCGCCGTGCTGCTCTGGTGGTCCTCCGGGCTGCGCCCCACGACGCCGACGCAGGCGCCGCCGCCCGGCGCGATCACCGGCGAAACCGCGCCGGCGCCGAGCGAGCCGGACACGCAAGCACCGCCCGCGGATCCGAGCCCATGACCAACAAGTACGCCTGGGTCGCCTGGAACAAGCACAAGAAGGTCTACGACGCGATCCTCATCGCCTCGGTCCTGCTCTTCATCGTCGTCTACACCGGGCTCTCCTTCGCGCTCGCCGACAACCCGCCCGACCCGGTCGTCGTCCTGATGCGTGCGTTCGCCTCGGCCGCGATCGTCCTGCTCCACGTCATCCTCTGCGTCGGGCCGCTCAGCCGGCTCTCGAGCAGGTTCAACGCGCTGCTCTACAACCGACGCCACATGGGCGTCACCATGTTCGGCCTCGCACTCCTCCACGCCGTTCTCGTCCTCTTCTGGTACGGCGCGTTCGGCGACAAGGACCCGATCACCGCCATGTTCGACGGGCGCAGCTTCCTTTCCGTCCGCGCGTTCCCCTGGGAATCGCTGGGCATGCTCGCGCTGCTCATCCTCTTCCTCATGGCCGCCACCTCCCACGACTTCTGGCTCAAGAACCTCGCCCCGAGCGCGTGGAAAGCCCTGCACATGGGCGTCTACGTCGCCTACGCCGCGATCATCGCCCACGTCGCCCTCGGAGCACTCCAGGACAACCGCAGCCCGATCGTGCTCGGCCTCGTCTTCGCCGGCCTGCTCGTCGTCGGCGGGCTCCACGTCGCCGCCGGGCTCAAGGAAGCCGGGCGCGACGCCGCCGCGCCGTCCCCGACGTCCGACGACGAGCCCTGGGTCAAGGTCGCCAGCGCCGACGACATCCCGACGACGCGCGGCAAGGTCGTCTGTCTCGCCGGCGGCGAGCGCGTCGCCATCTTCAACCACAACGGCAAGCTCTCGGCCATGTCCAACGTCTGCGCCCACCAGGGCGGCCCCCTCGGCGAGGGCAAGATCGTCGACGGCTGCGTCACGTGCCCCTGGCACGGCTACCAGTACCTGCCCGAGAACGGCCAGTCGCCGCCCCCCTACGACGAGAAGATCCCCACCTACGCCATCCGCGTCCGGGGCCGCGACATCTACCTCGACCCCAGGCCGCTCCCGCCGGGCACGCCCGTCGAGCCGGCGCTGCTCCCCGCGACCGCGGACGACGACACAGAACTCTTCGAACCCGTCGCCGACCGAGCGCCCATCTCGGACCCGAACGGCAACCACAACGGAGAGCGGGCATGACCACCGGCAAGAACGACTTCTATGTCGGCTACCTCCCGATGCCCAAGAGCCACCTGCGCTTCCTCCAGATCGCGCTGCCGCTCACGCTCCTGCTCGCGATCGGCTCCGGCGCCGCGGTCGCCACGAACAGGCGCGCCTGGGGGCCCGGCACCTGGGATCTCGCCCGCGCGGTCGACTTCGAGGGCACGCTCCTGCTCGAGCCCTACCCGATCCTCGTCACCGACGACGGCGCGCTCCCGATCGTCGGCGTCGCCAAGGTCGTCCCCTCGCGCGACGCCATCGCCGCCCGGGGCTTCGACCCCGACCGGCCCGCGCGTGCCATCGTCAACGGCAACCTCATCACCCGAGACGGCCGCAGGATGATCTCCCTCGCGCTCGACGAGACCTCCATCGCCCCGGCCACGGGCGAACCAGACGAACCGACCATCGACTGGATCGGGACCGACGTCGTCACCCTCGCCGGCGAGATCGTCGATTCGAAGTGCTTCCTCGGCGCCATGAAGCCCGGCGACGGACGCACCCACAAGGCCTGCGCCACGCTCTGCATCTCCGGCGGCGTCCCGCCGGTTCTGGTAACCACCGACGACACCGGCGCCCACACCTACTTCCTTCTCACCGACGACCGCGGCCGCGGGCTCCGCCCCGAAGCGATCGAGGCGTTCAAGCCGCTTATCGCCGAGCCGGTCCGCGTCACGGGCGAGTTCGGCCGTCTCGCGGGCTGGAACATCCTCGCGATCGACCCCGCCCGCATCGACGACCAGATCGATCCGATCTGACGCCGCGAGAGCCGCCCCGAACCCGGCCCGCGCAAAGCCCCTAATCTCAGGACGCATGCCCCCGACGGAGCCCAACCCCAGCGGCGAGCCCGGCACCGCCGGCCCCCCGCCAACGCTCCGACTCGAGTCCATCGCCGGACCCACGATCGAGCCGCTCGAACTCGTCGCCGTGGGAATCGAAGAAGACCCCCCCACGCTCGTCGGCCGCTCGTCGGCCGCGCACGTCCAGCTCGACGACCGCACCGTCTCCAGGCGCCACGTCGAGATCGCCCGACGCCCCTCCGGCTGGCTCATCACCGACCTCGAGAGCCGCCACGGCACCACGCTCAACGGGCTCCGCCTCGACCCCCACCAGCCGGTCCCGCTCACCCACGGCGACCTGCTCCGCATCGGCCCCTGGACCTTCCGCGTCCTCGACCCCGACAACGCGACCCGGGCCTTCACCACGACCAACGACCTCGCCTCGGTCGCCCACCGCGTCGAGAAGGTCCCCGCGCGCGAGCTCCGCTCCGTCCCGCAGCACCGGCTCGACCTGCTCATGGCCTGCGCGGCCAAGATCCAGACGGCGCTCGATCCCGGGCAGCTCAGCGAGCTGCTTGTCGATGCCGCCGTCGAGGGCACCGGCTTCGCGCGCGCCGCGTTCGTCCGCCAGGTCAACAGCGAGGGCGACGTCGAGGTGCTCGCCTACCGCGGCCCCGCCGGCGACCGAGACCTGCTGACCGAGGGCGACACCTTCAGCCGCTCGCTCCTCGAGGCCGCGAGCTCCGGCGAGATCGTCCGCCTCGCCGGCGACGCGACCGCCGGCTTCGGCGAGTCCGTGATGCGCCTCGGCATCCACACCGCGATCTGCGTCCCCGTCAAGCTCGGCGATTCCATCGAGGGCCACCTCTACCTCGACGCGCGAGACTCCGAACGCACCGTCCACCCCGACGCCGCCGCGTTCGCGCAGGCCCTCGGCCAGCTCGGCGCCCTGGCGCTCTCCGGACTCAAGCGCCTCGACCTCGAACGCCACCGCCAGCAGGTCGAGGCCGACCTCCACGCCGCCCGCCGCGCCCAACGCCTCATCACGCCCGCCGCCGAGGGCACCATCGGGCGCGTCCGCTACGCCGCACGCACCAAGCCCGGCCGCTACGTCGCCGGCGACCTCCTCGACGTCATGGCCCTGCCCGGCGACGCGCGCCAGCGCGTCGCGATCACGCTGGGCGATGTCGCCGGGAAAGGCGCCGGCGCCTCGATCGTCATGGCCGCCGCGCAGTCCTTCTGCCGCGCCGCGTTCGAGACCGAGGCCGACCCCGGCGCCGTCGTCCGCCGACTCAACCAGTTCCTCTGCGGCCGGACCGACGCCGGCACCTTCCTCTCGCTCTGGGTCGGCGTGATCGACCCCGCCAACGGCGAGCTCCTCTACGTCGACGCCGGCCACGGGCACTGGCTCGTCCTCTCGCCCGGCGCGAGCCCGCGACAGCCCGACGCCGAGGGCGGCCTGATCGTCGGCATCGACGAGGACGCGAAGTACCACGCCGAACGGCTCGTCATGCCCCCGGGCGGCAAGCTCATCCTCTTCACCGACGGGCTCGTCGAGCAGCGCGACCCCGACGGCGTCATGCTCGGCAAGAACCCCGTCCTCGCCGCCATGCGCGAGGCGCACCACCGCGAGCCCGCCGAGGACGTTCTCGCGCTCGAGAACCTCGCCATCGACCACGCAGACCCCGGCGAGCTCGGCGACGATCTCACCGTCGCCAGCATCCTCCTCGCCGACTGACCAACACCGGCGAAATCCGCACGCCCGGCGCCCGAACAAGCACGCGAGAACCGTCGTGCCGGCTGCGTCGCCGGTGCGCACAGAAATTGAGGCAGGAAAGTGCGGGTGACAGGACTCGAACCTGCACGGCCTATAAGGGCCATGGGGACCTAAACCCCACGCGTCTGCCAGTTCCGCCACACCCGCGCATCGACCGGCGTGACACGATACCCAAACGACAGAGGTCCCGATCGCGGCCCGCCATCCGGTAGGCTGCCAGTGGACCGAACCCAGCCACGGACCGCCGGATACGACCCCAGGGAAGGCTCTCACGCATGGCCGCACACAACACCCTCGCCTCCGCCGTCTCGCCCATATTCCTGAGGCTGGTCCTCGGCGCCACGCTGCTCTGGGCCGGCCTCGGCAAGGTGCTCGATTCCACCACCGTCACCGGCGAGGACGCCGCACGCCTCGCCGTTGCCGGCATCGACCTCGTCCCCGCCGAACCCGAGCAGCCCGAGCCAGAAGCCCCGCTGCCGGCCACCGACGACAACACCGGCGGCGAATCCCCGGGCGACGCCCGACTCGACACCGACACCCCGAGCATCACCCGCGCGTCCTTCTCGCAGCTCCAGACCCAGCCCGCCGAGACCCCAGAGCTCCCCCCCGCCGAGCAGCCCCAGTCCAACGACCTCGCCGAGGCCGTCGAGCAGGCCGCCCAGGGCGCCGAAGAATTCGTCGAGGAGGCCATCGAAGAAGTCCTCCCCACCGCCGCCGACTTCGCCGAGGACTACCAGATCCGCAAGCTCCACGGCATCACCCTCACGCTCGAGAAGGCCGCCAACCCCGCCGGCGTCGCCGACGACGGCCAACCCCTCGAGCCGTTCTGGCCCGACTGGGGCGCGGGCGACCCCGTCTCCGCCATCCTCGCCTGGGCCGTCGCCGCCACCGAGATCCTCGCCGGGCTCGCCCTCATCCTCGGATTCCTCAGCCGGCTCTCCGGCCTCGCCGCCTGCGGCGTCATGCTCGGCGCCGTCTGGCTCACTTCGATCGGCCCGTTCTTCTCCGCAGGCACACTGAACTACGGGTTCCTCCCCCCGCACGACGTGTTCGACGTCGGCGCCTGGCAGGGCCTCGCCTGGCAGCTCGCCCTGCTCGCGATGGGCGTCGCCGTCACCTTCTCCGGCTCCGGCTCGCTCGCCATCGACCGCCTGCTCTTCCAAAGCAAGCCCCGCGACAACGACGACTGACCCCCCGCCGTGCGCCGCCCGCTAATCGCACGGATCGCCCGACGGCTCCCCCACCCCAGACGCCTCGCCGTACCGGCCGCGTTCTCGCTCGCCGTTCACCTCGCGCTGCTCGCCGCCGTTCTCGCGGCCAGCGTCGTCGTGACCCAGCCGGCGCCGCCCACCGAGAACACCGTCGCGACGATCAATCTCGACCTCGATCCGGCCGCCACCGCGCCGGCCGCTCCAGCACCGAGCGACCGTCCCGACCCGGCGCCGGGCCGGTCCTCCGCGGGCGTGCCCAGCCTGCCGGCCCCGACGCCCGCGCCGGAACGCATCGCGTCCAACTCCACGGCCCTCCGGGCCTCCGAATCGCTCACCCGCGCGCTCTCTGAGCCGCCGCCCGCGCCGCGCGTCGAGACCATCAGCCCAGCGGCGCTCGCCGTCCCCCCCGCCGACGCCGCCCGGTTCGCCGGCCTCCGCGCACGCCGCGCCTCGCGCATCGTCTTCGCCGTCGACGCCTCCGGCGCCATGGTCACCGGCCTGCCCTTCGTCCTCCGAGAGCTCGAGCGCTCCATCGCCACCCTCCGACCCACCCAGTCGTTCAACGTGATCCTGTTCGGCGCCGACCCGACCAACCCCGGCACGCCGCGTCTCGCCTCGCCACCGCTCGAGACCGGGCGCGACGCCCTCGCCCGCGCGACGACCGCCAACCGGCAGCGCGCGATCGCCTGGCTCGCCGGACGTACACCCGTCGGCGGCCGCTCCGACCCGGTCCTCGGCCTCCGCGCCGCGCTCGCGCTCGAACCGGACGCGGTCTTCCTCCTCAGCGTCCCCGTGCGCCGCTCCGCCGACACCGCCTCATCCGAAGAGCGCGCCGCCCAAGCCCTCGATGAGCTGCGACAGCTCAACCCGCTCGACCCGCGCGACGGACGCAGGCCCGCCTCGATCCAGACCATCCAATTCATCGAACGCGACGACGCCCGGTTCCTCGAGCGCGTCGCGCTCGAGCACGGCGGCGGACCCGCCGGCTTCCGATTCCTCTCTATCGAAGAGCTCGCGGGCCCCGGTCCCGGGCTAGCCCCCGCCCCCGCTCAGGGCGCCGAGCCGAACGCCGCCGACGGCCCGACCTCGGCCGAGCTCGCCGCCGCGCGCGAGGCCGCAGAAGCGCTCGCCGAAGCGCAGGCCGAGATCGACACGCTCCTGCTCACCATCCCGACGCCGGAGCAGCGGGCCGGCGCCGAGGCCGCCGCGGCCCGGGCGCTCGCGCTCCTCGAGCCGCTGCCCCCGCCCACCTCGGACAAACTCGCGCCGGGAGCCGCCGTCCTCCGCGCGCGCGCGGCGCTGACGCTCTCGATCGAACAGAGGTTCAAGAAACAGCGACCGCGCCTCGCACAAGACCTCGCCCGACGTGCCGTCGAGAACACCGCGTCCGTCCGACCCATCGATCCGGCCGCCGAGGTCGAGCGCGCCATCACGCTCGCCCTCGCATTCGCCGAGCTCGAGCGCTCCGAGGACGCCCGCGACGCCCTGCTCGACCTCATCGAGAACGCCACCGTGCTCGAGCTCGACCCCGCCGGCCGAACACGGATCGCGCTCGCGGCGCACCGGCTCGGTCTCGGGCCCGACGCACAGGCCACCCTGCCCGAGGCCACGCGATCGCTCGACCAGCTCGCGCGCGCCGCCGCCGAGACCCGCCGCGCGCTCGACCAGCAACGCCCGATCGCCGAGGCGCTCGCGCCCCTCCTCGGCTCGCCGGCCCCGTCCGCGCTCCCGATCGCCGCCCGCGCGCTCCTGCTCTTCGACCGCGCGGCGGAGCTCGAACAGCTCGACGCACCCCGCCGCGCACCGCTCGAACGCGCCCTCGCCGCCGAGATCGCACGCGCCCCGGCACGCCTCGCCGAAGCCGCCGAACGCCTCGCCGCCCTCGCCACGCCCGGGGACGTCCGCGACGCCGCCTCGCTCTACCGCCGGGCCGGCCGACCCGACCGCGCCGACGAACTGCTCTGGCGACTCGCGACAGACCACCGCAACCACCCCGCGGCGCCAGACGCCGCGGCCATCGGCGTCGAGTTCGCCCTCGCGTCCGACGCCTTCGACGAGATCGCACGCACCCGCCGCCTCGCGACGGCGCTCCGATGGTTCCCGGATCATCCGGAGGCCGACCTCTGGCGCCTGCGGCTCGCCGAGCGCACCGACCCCGCCCAGCGGTTCTCGCTGCTCGACCGGATCGATCCGACCTCGCCGCTCGGGCAGAACGCCGCGGCGCTCGAGCTCCGCACCGCGCGCGACCTGCTCGACGCCAACCCGCCAGAGCCCGCACCGCTGCTCGAGCGCGCCGCCCGCGCCGCCGCCCGGCTCGGCCTCGAGTCCCCCGTCGCGCAGCGCCTCGCGCTCGCGCGATCCGTCGAGGAGTCCGACCCGCGCCGCGCCGAAGCCCTCTACGAAGAACTGCAAGCCGCCGAGCCGATCCGCAGCGCGCTCGGGCTGATGCGCACCCGCCTCGCTCTCGAACGCCCGAGTGCGGCGCTCCGGTCCGCCGAATCCCTCGCCGCGGTCCGGGCCGACCCGTCCCACCCGTCGTACTGGGAAGCCAACACGCTCCGCCTCGAAGCCGCCGCCGCGATCGATGACCCCGCGCTCTCCGCCCACGTCATCGCGCTGCGCGCACGACACCCAGACCTCGGCGGCGAACCCTGGCGCTCCCGACTCGAAGCCCTGCTCACTCCCAACGCCGAGCCCGATCCGGACCCTGCGCCGTAGACTCGCCCGTGACCGAGCGCACGGACGGCAACATCAGCGGCATGCGATCCGACAGCCCAGGCAACGACGCGCCGCTCCCGCCCCCGCTCGTCGAGGCCCTCCACGGCCGCTTCATCGTCTTCGAAGGTCCCGACGGCTCCGGCAAGTCCACGCAGCTCCGCCGATTCGCCGACCGCGCCCGCGCCGCGGGGCTCGAGCCCGTCGAGGTCCGCGAGCCCGGCGGCACACGCATCGGCGAGGCCATCCGCGCCGTGCTCCTCGATGACCTCGGCGAGGACGTCTCCGTCCGCGCCGAGACTCTGCTCTATCTCGCGAGCCGCGCCCAGCTCGTCGAGCGCGTGATCCGACCCGCCCTCGACGCCGGCAAGCTCGTCCTCGCCGACCGCTTCATGGCCTCGACCGTCGTCTACCAGGGCGACGCCGGCGGCCTCGACCGCGCCGAGATCGAACGCGTCGCGCCGATGGTCCTGGGCGACACCGCGCCCGACCTCGTCGTCATCTTCGACGTCGACCAGGCCACCGCCGCCTCGAGGCTCAACCCGCTGCTCGACCGCATGGAGGCCAAGGGCGCCGCCTTCCACGCCCGCGTCCGCCGGGGCTATCTCGACCTCGCCGAGCGCGAGCCGCAGCGCCACGCGCTCATCGACGCGACCGAGCCCGAGCAGACCGTCGAGCGCCGCCTGATCGAGACCCTCTGCGCACGGCTCGCGCGGGCCGGCGATGATCGGCCCAGCCCATGAGCCCGACCGACCCCGTCGCCATCGCCGCCTTCACCATCGCCGGCTTCCTCGCCGGCTCGATCCCCTTCGCGCTGCTGCTCGGCCTCGCCAAGGGCATCGACATCCGCACCGTCGGCTCGAAGAACCCCGGCGCGACCAACCTCGGCCGCGCCCTCGGTTTCAGGTGGTTCCTTCTCTGCTTCCTCCTCGACGCCGGCAAGGGCCTCGCCCCGGTCGTCGCGTTCTCGGCCCTCACCGGCCTGCTCACCACCTCGCCCCGGGAGATCTCGGCCGCCGCCGCGATCGCCCAGCTCGCCGTCATGGCCGCCCCGGTTCTCGGGCACATGTTCAGCCCCTGGATCGGGTTCAAGGGCGGCAAGGGCGTCGCGACCGGGCTCGGCGCCCTCCTGGGCGTCTACCCGGTCATGACCGTCGCCGGAGTCGGGGCGTTTGTCGTCTTCGGGCTCTCGCTCGCCATCTGGCGCATGGTCGGCGTCAGCAGCTCGCTCGCCGCCGCCAGCCTCCCGCTGTGGGTCTGGTGGTTCTTCCGCACCCTCGACGACGTCGCCAGCGCCTCCCGCCCCCCGGACCAGCGGGGCGATCCGGACCCGCTCACCGGAGGCCTCCAGCAGGGCCTGCCGTATCTGACGGTCGCGCTGTTCCTGTCGGTCGTGGTGATCTGGAAGCACCGGTCGAATCTGCGCCGGGCATTCTCCGGACAGGAGCCCAAAATCGGCTCCCCGCGCCCGCCGGCGGCGGATTCATCCCGGGACTGAGTCCGAGACGATCACGCTTCTCAGCCCGAGGTGCTCGCCTGGTGGCGGCGAGTTCCGGTTATTCGGGCCGGTGGTGACGGCATCTCCACTCAGCGCGTGTGACCTCTCAGGGAAGAGGGGAATCGGGACGATCCCGGCACGGGTGGAGAGTGATCTTCGCTGGCAGGGAGGCTGGCTGCAATGCTGCGACTGACCCACGACGACGGACGTTTCTTTGGTGACGACCGCGGCGGCGCCGAGGTGACCAACCTCCGCTTCCCGGCCGCGGACGCCGCGACCCAGGCCGAAGAGCTGCTGGGACGCATGCAGTCGCAGCTCGACAGCCTCAAGGACGACCTGGTCGCGATCGAGGCCGAGAGCTTCCCGATCGACCGCTGGCTCCTGAACGACGACGACGGCCCCTACGCGGCCTGAGCCGATCAGAACCTCCGCGGGCCCGACCCGCGCGCCCGATCAACCACCCAGATACCGCGCGACGATCATCGTCTCGTCGTCGGTCTGCTGCTTCATGCCCACGAACCGGCGCAGCGACCACATCACGTGATCGAGCACGTGCTGCGCCGTCACCGTCGCGCCCGGCGCCGGCGTCGCGAGCGGCTCCAGCGCCGCGCCGACCAACCGGTCCCAACCGAACCGCGCCCCGTCGTAGCTCATCGCGTCGGTCACGCCGTCCGTGTGCGCCACCAGCACGTCGCCCGGCTCCAGCCGGTGCTCGAGCGTCGGGTACGACTCCCCCGCCAGAACGCCCGCCGCCAGCCCGCCGAGCCCCAGCGGCATCACGTCCTCCATCCGCGGCACGATCCCGCCGCGCGCCCGGACCACGAACGGCGGCTCGTGCCCCGCGCCGGTGTACGTCAGCACGCCGGTCGACGGATCGATCAGCCCGACCCAGAGCGTCGTGAATTCATTCGGCTGCGAGTCGCGCACCAGCGCGTCGTTGACGCGCCCGACCAGCTCGCTCACGTCGCCCGTGTGCTCGGCGTGCGCGCGCAGCGTCGCAAGCACCGCGCTCATCAAGAGCGCCGCCGGCACGCCCTTGCCGACCACGTCGCCGATCACCAGCGCCACGCGCCCGTCCAGCTCGAACATGTCGAAGAAGTCGCCGCCCAGCAGCCGCGTCGGCACGCTCCGGGCCGCCAGCGCCAGCCCGTCGAGCCGCGGCAGCCGCTCGGGCAGCATCCGGCCCTGCACGTTGCCCGCCAGACGCAGCTGGTGCTCCAGCCGGCGCTCGCGCCGCTGGATCACGATGAACCGCGCCTGCTGCACCGCCGCCGCCGACTGCTCCGCGACCGAACGGAGCAGCCGCGACTCGGAGGCGCCGAACTGGCGCGGCTCGCGCCCGTACAGCCGGATCACGCCGATCGGCCGCCCCCGGAATGTCATCGCCGCCGTCATGAACGAACGCAGACGCTCCATCGCGCAGCGCTCCGGCTCGATCACCCGCGGGTCCTTCTGCAGATCGGCCGCCGTGATGACCTCACCGTCGAGCGCGAGCCGATCAAACACGCGCCCCTCGCTCAGCGGGACCGGCGAATCGAGCCACTGGCGGCTCAGACCGCTGCTCGCCTTCACGATCAGCTCGCGCTCGTCGTCCATCGCCGCGACCCCGTCCTGATCCTCGGGGAAGAGCACGATCGAGCCGGCGTCCAGATCGAACACGTCCAGCGAGGACGACAGCACCTCCTCGAGCGTCTGCTCGACCGTCGTGCCGCGCGTCGCCAGCAGCGAGCTCAGCCGGAACAGCATCCGCAGCTCTTTGACGCGGTGACGCAGCTCCAGAACGTCGGCGCAGAGCTCGGCGCTCGCCGTCGCCAGCCGGCGCAGCGCCGAAGAGAGATGCTCGCGCGCTCGCGACGAAACCCCGGGCTCGCCCGGCCCGAGCACCAGCTCGCCGATCCGACGCGACTCGACCACCAGCGGGAACCGCTCGGCGTCCGCGGGGATATCGCCCGCCTCCGAGGCCTCGACGATCGCCCAGGGATCGGCGTCCTCCGCGCCGGCCGGCGTCGCGACGATCAGCCGCCCCCGCTCGTCGCGGAGCTGGATCAGAAGACCGGTGAGCTGGCTCAGCTCGGCGCACATCGCCGCGAGCGACGCGTCGGTCAGGAACTCCGTCACCGACAGACCCGGCATCGCGCCGGGCGCGGGCTCCTTGAGTTCGATCGAAGCGGGCGGGGGCGGCGTGCTCTCGGTCATGGCACCCGCTCGGCCCCCGGGGCCGGCAGCCAGAGGCGCCGCAGCAACGCCGCGAGCTTGCGGTCCTCGGCGTTCTCCTCCACCAACGCCAGGCCCCGCACGACCCGGTCGCGGTCCTCGAGCTGACGCGCCACGTACGCCAGCAGCAGCCCCGACGCACGACGCAGACGCGCACTCCGCGCGGGGCCCTCCGCCTCCGGATCGGCGTAGCCCGCCAGCGCATCGGCCAGCTCGCTCAGCCGCTCGCGCGCGGGAAGCAGCGACGCGTCGAACCGCGCCGCCAGCAACTCCGGCGTCTGCTTCGCCAGCTCGCGCAGGTTCACCGCCGCGCTCAAATACAGCCCGGCCCCGAGCTGCGCGTGCAGCCGCGCGACCGACGCCGACGGGTCCCCCGGCGCCGCGAGCAGCGCCAGCGCGAACCGCTCCTCGGCGTCGAAGTACCGCTCCGCCGACAGCAGCTCCTGCCCGGCCCTCATGTGCTGCGCGTACACCGTCGCGTCGTCGCGGGCGACGAACCGCTCGAGCGGGATCCGCGACGACTCGCGCAGCGCCTCGAGCGCCGGGTCGAGCCCGAGCAGTTCCGCCTCGATCAGCGCCGCGGTGCCCGGCCCCGCGTCATCCGAACTCTCGTCCGGCGCATCCGCGTCGCCCTCGGACTCATCCAGCTGGATCGGCGCGACGAACTCTCGGATCTCGTCGAGCCAGCGGCGGATCGAGGGCGCCGGCTCGGCTTCATCGTCCTCAGACGGACGGGCCCGGAGCGCCTCATCGGTCGCGTCCAGGAACGCGTCGTACGCCGACGGGATCCGCTGGGGCGTGATCGCGTTCTCGATCGCATCGCCCCCCGGCGAGTCCGCCTCCAGCCGGTTTCGAATCTGCCCGCGACGCTCGTCGTCACGCCGCCGCGCCTCGGCCTCCTCCTCGTCCGATCTCGGCAGCACGCGTCGCTGCAGGCCGCGCAACGGCGACGCCGTCAACGCCGCGGTCTCGGCCTCCCCGTCCGCGTCCGCGCGGGGCCGGAAGAACCCCACGAGCTCCGGCTCCAGCGACTCGCTCGTGAGGTACGCCGATGTCGAACGCAGCGTGCTCAGGCTCGAGCCTAGCTCGAACGCGCCGCGGTCCAGCAGCCCCGTGCCGCGCGGGTCCGACCCGGCCTCGAACGCCGTCCGCTGCCGCAGCGTCTCGTTGCGATCCAGCTCGAGCCGCCCGCTGATCGCCCCGGACCCGCTGCGCCCCACGCCGAAACGGTCGGTCGTGAGCCCGCCGATCAGCCCCGAGGGCGGGCGGGCGCCGGTCGTCAGCGCGAGCTGGTACTGCAGCGCGTCCGCCTGCCGGATCCCACGCGTCGGCAGCGACGAGACGAACGAGTCCCGCCGGAACTCGAACAGGTCGTTCGAGCCGAGATCAGCCCGGAAGTCGTCCGCGGCGGTGTAGGGCAGCTCACCCCGGAAGTTCCCGAACGTCGCCGAGTTCCCGGTCACGATCGAGTTGCGGAAACGGACCTCGTCCGCGATCCGTGTGCGAGAGGCGTTCGTCCGGACGCCGCGCTGCAGGTTGTTGTCGAGCACCCGCCCGTCGCCCAGCGCGTTCTGGGCCTGGGACGGGGCGGCGAGCAGCAGCGTGACGAGGGCGATGGCGCGTCGCATAGGACCTCCGATGGACTCTACGCCGGGGTCCATCGGCGGGATCGCCGTGTTCGGATTCGAAGCGGACGCCCGGTAGGGCCAGTTTCCGGTGTGCTATCGGAGCGACTCGGTCGGGGCCGGCAGCCCCAGATCGGCGAGGATGCCGTCGCAGACGCCGCCACGCTCGGTCGAGGCGACCAGCGCGTAGGTCAGATTCCCATCGGTCCAGCAGATGATCCGGGCGTTCTCGACCTCGCAGGCCTCGCCGTCGATCTCGTAAGTCTTGCCGAGCTCGAGCCCCATCATCCCGTCCGCCTGCTTGACGAACACGCTGATCGTGGTCTCGCCGGCCTTCTCCGAGACATGGACGAACTGGGCGTGGGCCGACTTGCCCTCGCCCGGCACCCGGCAGCCCGACGTGCCGCGGAACGCCAGCATGTCGCTGGTCTCGGGAAGCGAGGGCCGCGCCTCGAGCCGCGTGGCCATCCGCTCCACCGCGTCGTCGAACGCCCGCCGGTCCGCCATCGCGCCCGCGTCGCCGAACTTCGCGTCCGCCGCCGACCCGTTGAGTGTCCGCGTGTGCTCGTCCGCGACGAACCGAGCCAGACCGACCGTGAAGCTCGACTCGCCCTGCGTCGAGCCGAAGCCCGAGAGACTGCCGATGTACAGCGTGCCGGCGCCGATCACAAGAACCGCCGCCACCGCCGAGACCGCCAGGCGGAACCCGCCCGACTGCCAGAAGCTCGCCGACCGCGTCTCCGACGCGCGGGCCTCAAGGCCCGACGCCACCGCGGCCCGCTCCGCCTCGGCCTGCTCACGCAGGCACGCCTCGACCCGAGCCCGCAGCTCCGGAGAGGCGCAGTGCTCGCCCGAGCACATCGCACGCCCGCAAGCCTCACGCAGACCGCGCTCGAACTCGACCCGTCGGCCGGACTCGCCCTCGTGCCCCAGGGCACCGAGATCGAGCTCGCCATCGGCGATCGCCCGCAGGCGGGAGGCCTCACAGAGGCGGTCGGGATGGATGCCGTCCACGTTGCTCAACGCATGCTCCGACGGTGCGTAGGTCCCAGTTTCCATCCGCTGCCAGACCCGGCGGGTTCGGCAGAGTTCGACCGAGCGGCCGATCCGTGTGATGGAACAGAGGTCCACCCCCGCTGATTCCCGTCAGGTCGGATTCTCGGGTGGTTTTCGGCCGTTTGAGACAGATTCTCAGCTCGCAACGGTCGTTCCGATCGCCGTTCAAACAGAAATCCGGCGGCCCGCGCCCTCACGCCGCCGGATCCCGGCGGAGACCCAGATCCGCCACCGCCTGTTCGTCGGCGAGCAGGGCGTCGGAGAGCAGCTTGCGGGCCCGGTGAAGGCGGCTCATCACCGTGCCGATCGGCACGTCGAGGATCGTCGCGATCTCCCGATACTTCAGCCCCTCGACACCCCACATCAGGAGCACCTCGCGGTACTCGACCTTGAGCTCCCCGATCGCCTTCTTCAGCCGCCCGTCCACCTGCTCCCAGTCGAGCGTCTCGCCGTCCCACAGCGGCGGCGGCTCGTCCGGCGGCCCCTCGCTCGAGGCCTCGTCGTAGAACTCCTCGACCGCCGTCGGCCTCCGGGCGTCCTTCTTGAGCTTGCTGTAGAAGACGTTGTGGCAGATCGCGAAAAGCCACGCCCGCATCCCGCCGCCGCCCTCGGCCGAGTTGTCCTGGAACCGCTCGATCGTGTGCGGCCGCATCGCCCGCACGTAGACCTCCTGCACCAGGTCGTCCGCCTCCTCGGGGCGTCGGGTCAGGTGCATCGCCATGCGGTAGACCGCATCCAGATGCTCGAGGGCCTGTCGTTCGAATTCCGCTCGTTCCAAGCGCCGCTCCATCCCGGACCTGCGTCGCGACAGGGTACCGCCCGTGGACTCCCCGGGGGCGATCCCGGGACGATCGCCGGGCTTCTCTAGAATCCCGCCATGCCCCAGCCAGAGACCCAGCCCGATCCCCACTCCAATCCCTACTACGTCACCACCCCGATCTACTACGTCAACGACCGCCCCCACATCGGCCACTGCTACACCACCCTGCTCGCCGACGTCGCCGCCCGCGCCCAACGCCTGCTCGGCCGCGACGTCTTCTTCCTGACCGGCACCGACGAGCACGCCGAGAAGGTCTCCAAGGCCGCCGCCGAGCGCGGGCTCGCCCCGATCGACTGGGCGACCCAGAACGCCGAACGGTTCAAGGACGCCTTCGGACTGATGGACTTCAGCCACGACGATTTCGTCCGCACCACCGAGGACCGGCACAAGGACCGCGCCTCGGCCTACATCGCGAGGCTGATGGAGCTCGGCGAGATCGAGCTCGGCGACTACGAGGGCTGGTACGACCCCGCCCAAGAGGAGTACCTCACCGAGGTCCAGGCCAAGGAGGCCGGGTTCAAGAGCCCCGTCACCGGGGCCGACCTCGAGAAACGCGTCGAGCAGAACTACTTCTTCGACCTGCCCAAGCACGCCGGCTGGCTCACCGAGCAGATCGAGTCGGACCAGATCCGTGTCCTGCCCGAGGCCCGCAAGAACGAGGTGCTCGGACGCATCCGCCAGGGCCTGCAGCGCGTCCCCGTCAGCCGGCGGATCAAGCCTGACGACGACGACTGGGGCATCACGATGCCCGGCGACCCCGAGCACCGCGTCTACGTCTGGATCGAGGCCCTGTGCAACTACCTCACGGTCATCGACGAGCCCGACCGGCGCAAGTACTGGCCCGCGACCGTCCACCTGATGGCCAAGGACATCCTCTGGTTCCACGCCGTCATCTGGCCCTGCATGCTCCGCGCCCTCGGCGAGCCCCCGCCCCGGACCGTCTACGCCCACGCCTACTGGATCGCCGAGGGCAAGAAGATGTCCAAGAGCCTCGGCAACTTCATCGAGATCGACCAGCTCGAGGCCTACAGCGAACGCCACGGCATCGACGCCGTCCGCTGGTACCTGACCACCCAGGGACCGCTCGGCGCCAACGACGCCGACTTCGCCCACGCCCGCTTCGTCGAGATCTTCAACACCGACCTCGCCAACGGCATCGGCAACGCCACCAGCCGCGTCGCCAACATGATCGAGAAGTACCAGGCCGGCGAGATCACCCGCGGCTGCGACGGCCGCTTCGGATTCCCCGACGGCAAGTCCATGCAGCTCGCCCTCCGCGCCCGCGAGGACGCCGGCAAGCCCGCCGACAACCCGGAGCGCACCTTCGACTTCGCCGAGTCCTCCCGCCAGGCCGCCGAACTCTTCGAACGCGACGCCGACAGCGTCGCCCTCGACGAGATGCTCCGCCGAGGCGTCACCCTCGCACGCGAGGTCGACGAGTTCATCAGCCACACCGCGCCGTTCACGCTCGCGAAGAGACTGGACGACATCCAGCACGCCGAGAAGGCCCTCGCGACGATCCTCTACACCTGCGCCGAAGCGCTCCGGATCGCCAGCCTGCTCCTCAGCCCCGCGATGCCCGCCTCGATGGCCGAGCTCTGGCGGCGCTGGGACTGCTCGCCGCTCCGCGATCCCGAAGACCCCGGCTCAGGCTTCCTCGCGCCCCTCGCCGAGCTCGCGCAGTGGTCGCACCCCGAGTGGGGCATCCAGATCGGACAGCACATCACCAAGGGCGATGCGCTCTTCATGCGCGCCGACCCCAAGCAGGCGCCGCCCGAGCGTTGAGGACGATCCATGACCGGCCAGCCGCCCGATCCTGAGTTCAATGAATCGATGCTCTTGGAGCATGCGGATCGTGGCTGGAAGGCGGAGCAAGACTTCGCCGAGAAGCTCAGCGCTCGGTCGCGCACGATTGCGACAATGTCCGCATCCCTCGTCGGGTTGCTAGTGATCGGGCTTGGCGCCGTCTTCCGTGGCCTTGCAACGAGTGACCCTCCGGCCTGGTTGCGTTGGCCTGTCGCCATCCTGACGGCGGCCTGCGCAGTCATCGCGGGCAGCTTTCTGGTTCGCGCAATCATCTGCCTGTCCGTCTCGAAGCGCTACCCAGAACGCGCTATCAAGCTCAAGCAGCAAGACGAGGAATCGAATCCGGACGGCAAGCCGCCAACCGCGAGCTACGGCCTCAGGCTACGTCGTGAGGTCGGCGAATGGGCAATCGAGAATCTGGATCCGAGAGCATTGCTCGTTGCCAAATCCGTGTTCTCGTCCGCCGATGATCTGCGAAGACGCAATCTCCGCGAGAAGTACCGCGTGCAGGCCGCCGAAGACCAGTTCGGCAAGGGGCTCTGGGGATTGCTTCTTGCAGCGTCTTGTCTGGTGATCTCGTTCGGCGTACTATTTGTGTTAGGAGATTGACTCGATGCAGCAGGCCACGGGCGGCGACAGCCAGGGCAGGTCGAACAAACGCCTGAGTGATGAGGACTTCCGCGCACTCGCGAAGTCTGAGTTCGACTCGCTCTTCGAGCAGTACGAGAAGACGGACGAGATCGCCGCAAAGCTCGAGAGCGAGCGGCCGACAGCCCGCAAGCTCTTGTCTCCGACTGCCGCCTGAGATCCCCGCACACCGCTGATTCGCGATGAGAGAGCTCCGACGCTTCGCATCGCTCCCCCAGGCACAAGAAGCCGGGCGCTATCTCATCGACCACGGCGTGCTCGCCGCCGTCGAGGACGTCAGCCCCCGCGCCGAGTACTACCCGGGCCTCCAGGCGTTCGACGCCGGGCGCTTCCGCCTCATGCTCGTCACCGACGACGACCGCGAGGTCGCCGAGAGCCTGCTGCACGACCTCGACCGCGAGGAAGCCGTCCTCCCCGCCGACTGGGAATCCCAGTCCCACCTCGACCCCGCCGGCCTCGACCCCGCCCTGCTGCCCGACTGCCCCCGATGCCGCGCCGGCCTCTCCGCCGAGACCGCCCGCACCGGCCGCTGCCTGACCTGCGGCGAGGTCGTCGATGTCCTCGGCCTCGTCGTCGAACGCCACGGCCCCGAGGCCCTGGACGGCCTGCACGACGACACCCCGGACTGGCCCGACGACGCCCTGCTCGAACGCTTCGAGATCGCCTGCCACTCCTGCGGCTACCCCCTGGGCGGCCTTGTGATCGCCGGCTCCTGCCCCGAGTGCGGGCGGGCGTACGACAAGCGCGAGCTGATCGAGCGACTCCTGAATCCCGGATCCAGAAGGGGCTAGAAGAGCCGCACCCGGGCCCCGATCTTGCCGCGACCGTCGCCCGGGGATATCAATGCGTGACGCGGACGACGCCCGGAAGGACTCCGGCGACCCTGCCGCGCGGGCCCAACGCCGGGGGATCGAACGTGCCGCACATCATCGCCGAGCCGTGCATCGGGACGAAGGACACGAGCTGCGTGGACGCGTGCCCCGTGGACTGCATCCACCCGACCAAGGACGACGCGGACTTCGAGACCGCCGACCAGCTCTTCATCGACCCAGACACCTGCATCGACTGCGGCCTCTGCGTGGACGAGTGCCCGGTGCAGGCGATCTACCAGGACGAGGACCTGCCCAGCGAGTGGTCCCGGTACGTCGAGCTCAACCTCGACTACTACAAAGACAAGTAAGCCCGCAACTCAACGACGCCGACGCCGCGTCGCGACAAGCCCGCCGATCGCGAGCGCTCCCGCAGCCCCCGGGGCAGGGATCGCGGCCCTCCGGATCTCGAACCCGCCCGAGCCGCCGAAGCGTCGCCGGTCCCATCTCGTGATCTCGAGCTACAACACGATGTCCTCGCTGATGATGTAGATCCCGGTCACAGCCGTCCAGCCCTGGCCATTGACGAGCGAACTGGTGCCGTTCAATGCCGCACTCGATCCGAAGTCCGAAATGGTCGTCAGAACGTCGAAACGCGTGGTGAAGATGAACCGGCCGCCGGTGATGATCGCCGGCCCGGACGAGCTGCGCGAGATGGTCACCAGACCGTCAATGTCGTAGTCCGTGCCGAACGGCGTATCGAAGACGATCGTCTCCGAATCATCGAAGCCGATGTACGTCGTCTGCGCCGAAGCGACCACCGAACCCGATGCGACCAGAAGCGCGACCGAAGCACCCCGCGCGGACATCTGTGATCTCCCTTGCTACAGATCCGGACTCGTCGCCGTGATCCGAACGGAGGCGGAGAACCCACATCCAGAATCGGAGATAACCCGATGGACGCCTCAAACAACACAGATCCAGGAAACTCCAGCAGAAGATCGTGATCGATGCCGAGGCGCGTAGGGCAGTCCCTAGCGATCTCCTCGTCCGACCCGCTCGCCGAGCCAACCGACGATCAGCTCCACCACCTCCGTCGCGATCGGGCCGGTCAGCCCGCCCCGCTCTTCGCCCAGCTGATGGTTGAACCCGGGGAAGTAGACCGTGTCGGTCGCGGGCCGCAAACGCTCCAGCAGCGGGCCGTGCATCGAGATGTCGTCGAGCCCGCCCCAGACCGCCAGCACCGGCGCGCCGGTCGCGAGCAGACGGTCGCTCGCCCACGGGACCTCCGGCGTGCCGTCCTTCGCGGCCCGGAACACCTCGCCCTGGCGGACGATCCCGCCGTCGAGCCGCTGCTGCGCCGCGCGCTCCCAGCCCGAGACCGTCCCGCCGCCGTCGAAGTCGCGCCCTTCCGCCGTGGCCGACGCCGCGAGCCGGTCCGGCGCCGCCGACGTCGGCGACATGTACGCGCCCGCGAGCAGCACGTACCCCGCCGCGCCCTCCGCCACCACCGCAGCCCGGTTCGCCCCGAAGCTGTGCCCGAGCACGAACGTCCGCCCGATCGGGATGCCCGCGCGCTCGGTCATCGCCCGCAGCGCCGTCCGCGCGAGGCCATACGTCTCCTCGATCGGGCGCGTCTGCGCGTTGACCCTGTTCTCGGCGTGCAGCGGGTCGCCCTCGCGGATCGCCGAGTACCGCAGCACCGTGAACCCCGCCGCAGTCAGCGCGTCCGAGAGCGTCGCCCCATCGGTGTAGTCATCGCCGCTCAGCGTCAGGCGCGTGGTCTGGCCGCGCAGCGTGTACGAGCCCGGCACCGTCCAGTCGAGGTCCGCGGTGTACCCGCCCGAGAACAGCGCGACCGCGTGACCGTTGTCCAGAGCCGCATCCGGCCGCTCGACCACCGCTGCGTGCGTCCAGCGCTCCCCCGCGCCGTTGGTCCAGCCGAAGGTAAACCGGCCGGTGCTCGAGGGCTGAGACGCCGCGAGCGCGGCCGATGAGAAGACAGCGATCGATCCAGCGCGGTGCATGGCCGCGTCTACCTCGGCCCGCGATCGCCGGTTGCGACCCCCTCAGCGCCGGCGTCGCGTCGCGACCAGGCCCGTCAGCCCCAGGACCGCCGCGCCGCCCGGCGCCGGGATCACCGCGCGGGTGTACTCCACCCCGCCGCCGGTCACCGAGCCGTTCCCGCCGCCCGCCTGCCAGACCGTGAAGTTGATCTCGAGATAGATGTTCTCATCGACCAGGAACAGCACGCCCGGCTGGTCGACGATCGACGGCGGGTTGAACTGGTTGGCCGTAAAGAACGGGGCGAACTCGAAGTTCTCGGGCCCCTGCGCCTCGACCTCCTGGATCGTCGTCCCGAAGAGCCACATCACCTCGCCGGTCGAGGCCATCCCGCCGGAGACACCCCGCGAGATCGTCACCAGCTCGGTCAGCTCATCGACGTTGGTCCCGAAGGGCTCCTTGACGAAGTCGAACGCCCCGCTGTTCGCGATGCTCAGGAACGTCTGCGCCGCCACGCCCGAGGCGGCGAGCGTGACAACGGCGATCGAGGCTGCGGTTCTCATGATCTCGTTCCCCCGAGGGCTGCGCGCGGATCCGGCACGGCCGGCACGACCGAACCTACCCCCAGAACGCAGAGAAACCAGGGATGTTTCGTTTCGTGCGTCGTGAATCACGCGACCCTCGACCCCGCCCGCCCGCGCGCCGACGATCCGAGATGGCCAAGCGACCCAGCGAGGTGCCCCGGGACACCGTGAGAGCACTCAACCGCGGCGACCGGCAGACCGCGAACCTGGCCGAGTGCCTCGCGGTCGACTTCGCCGCCCTCATGCGCGCCGCGCTCCCGGACGCCGGCGAGCCCGCCTTCGAGCGCATGGCCGACGCGGCGTCCCTCGGCGTGACCCGCCGCTTCGCCCTCGCCGGCCGGATCACGCTCGAGCATCTCGGCCCCGACCGAGCCGCAGAGCTCGCGGGGCACCCCTCCGACACCGTACGGGGCTGGGCTTGCTACGCGATCGGGGCCGCGCCCGACCGGACGACCGCCCGGCGACTGAAGGCCATCAAGCCCTTCGCCGCCGACCACCACTTCGGCGTCCGCGAGTGGGCCTGGCTCGCCCTCCGCCCCGCCATCGCCGCGGACCTCGACGACGCCATCGACCGCCTCGCCCGCTGGTCCAACAGCCGCGACCAGAACATCCGCCGGTTCGCCTCAGAAGCGACCCGCCCCCGCGGCGTCTGGTGCGCCCACCTGCGAGAGCTCCGCGCCGACCCCGCGCGCGGGCTGCCGATCCTGACGCCGCTCCGCGCCGATCCCTCGAAGTACGTGCAGGACAGCGTCGCCAACTGGATCAACGACGCGTCGAAGGACGCCCCCGCGTGGGCGCGATCGCTCGCGTCCGAGTGGCTCGACGCCGAACCGAACGCCGCGACCGAGCGGATCTGCCGGCGCGCGCTGCGGAGCCTGCCCGCCTAGAGCTCTTCCTCGCCCTCGTCGCCGTCGTCCGAGTCTTCCTCGTCGTCCTCGAACTCGTCGAAGTACGCCTCGTCGTCGTCCTCGTCGTCGTCGAAGTCGTCGCCCTCGAAGTACGCCTCGTCCTCGTCCTTGTCGTCATCGAAGCCGACCGGGGACGCGACCGCGGGCCCGCCCGGCACCAAACCCGGCGCCAAACCCGGCACCAAACCGGGCGCCAATCCCGGCGTCGGCTCGGCGGTGAACTCGGACTCGATCTCTTCGCTGTGCGATGGGGTCAGGATCGCTGGCATGACCTTGCTCCGTGCTGGAGTCCCCCTTCGGACCCCCGTCGCCGGGCGAGGTGCACGAAGCCCGGCTGCGCCGCAGCCTAGCGGGCCCGGCGCTGCAGTCAACACACCGGCCGCCGGATATCGCCGACCATCGTCGCCCGACAGAATCCCCGCCCGGCTAGACTCGCGCCGCGCCGGCGGGCACCCGCGCGACGCGCGAGCACCGAGATCCCCCGGGGAGCCTGATGGAGAAAGCACCGCCGCATGGGTTCGATCCGATCGCCGGGCTGCTGGCCGCCGTCCTGCCCGGGCTCGGCCACGTCTACAGCGGTCGGGTCAAGCGCGGCCTGCTCGCCGGCGGCGGCGTCCTCGGGCTGTTCCTCGGCGGCCTCCTGATCGGCGGCGTCGACGCGATCGACAGCGAGGAAGACCAGTACTGGTTCCTCGGCCAGGCCCTCGTCGGACCCCTCAGCTTCGCCGTCGACGCCTGGCATCAGGGGATGAAGGCCCACCCGGTTGTCAACGAGGTCGGCGAGCAGCTCATGGACATGCGGACCGGCGCCAACGGCGAACGCATCTACATCGCCTCCGACGGCTTCATCGCCCCCAAGCGAAACCTCTACCCCGGCGAGACCCGCGTCATGGCCCAGGTCGAGGTCTCGGGCACCACGCTCACCCTGCCCGTCGCCACGCCCGGCAGCGCCCTCGGCGCGAGCCCCGCCATGAGCGAGAGCCTGAGCAAGCTCAACGAGATCGCGATGCTCTACATCCTCTGCGCCGGCCTGTGCAACCTCATCGTCTTCCTCGACGCCCTCATGCCCAACCTCCACCACGCCAAGGACTCGGACGCCCGAAAGGCCGCCAAGACCGACCCGGAGCCCGCCGCGTGACCCTCGTCCTCGCCTACAGGCCGTTCCTCGACGCGCCCAACCTGCACGACGTCTGGTACCTGCTGATCCTGCCGCTCGCGCTGCTCGTCTCGGTCGCCTACAAGGCCGTCCGAGTCCCCGACGGCGAGCGCGGCTTCAGCCTCACGATCTTCCTGCGCCAGACCATCGCCATGGCCGCGCAGGTCGTGCTCGCGATCGGCGCCCTCTACCTGCTCTCTTTCCTCGTCATCGACAAGCTGCTGCCGATCGTCCTCTAAGCACGCCCGGCTCCCCGGACGCCCCCACGACTCAACCGCCGCCGTCCCCGCCGTCGATGTCCGGCGTCGCGTCGCCCTGGATCTCGCCCGGCTCGACGCTGTCCTCGTCGGGACGCAGACCCGGCGGCGGCAGCAGCCGCCCGTCGCCCGCGACCCGAAGCTGCCCGGTGTCCAGCAGGAACGTCAGCACCGCCAGCCGCAGCTCCGTGATCGCCTCGTCCCGGTCGTTCTGCGACTCCAGAAGATCGTCCTCGGCGTCGACCACCGTCTGCGAATCCACGTCCGTCCGCAGGCTCAGGTCCTCGAGACGCAGCTCGTTGATCCGGAGCTGCTCTTCGGCCAGACGCAGCTGGAACTGCTCGAGATCGAGATTCCGGACCGCCGACCTGGCCGACACGATCACGCCGTCTCGGAACTCCGCGAAGTCGCGGAGCTCGCGCTCCAGCAGCAGGATCTGCTCGCGCAGCTCCGCCCGCTCGATCGTCCGGTCCAGCGGCAGCGAGAGCGCGACCGACGCCGAGTAGTCCAGCTCCTCCGCGTCGATGTCGAACCCGCCCGTGTTGTCCGACCCGTTCGCCGTCGGGATCGACAGATCGAGCGCGACGTCCAGCGACGGCAGGATGTCGTTCCGGGCGTTGCGCAGCTGCCGACGCTGATCGACCACGTCGTCCCGGAAATTCTGGAGATCAAGCCGGTAGTCCAGCGCCGCGAGCGTCGCCTCCTCCAGCGTGACGTCGGGAACCGCCGCCGCCAGCTCCTGCGGGATGATCTCGACCGGCACGTCCAGCGGCAGCCCGAGCCGGACCTTGAAGCGGTCGAGCTCCAAGAGGTAAAACTCGCGCTGCGACGCCAAATTCGATTCGGCGCCCAGCAGCGTGTTCGCCGTGATCTGCACCTCGAACGGCGGGCGACGCCCCGCCTGGACCTGCTGCTGCGTCTTCTCCAATTCGTTCTGCAGCGACGCGATCTGGCGGATCTGGTTCCCGATCGAGCTCTGCCGCTCGATCAGCGAGAAGTAGTCGTCCGCGATCGACACCAGCAGCGTCCGCCGCACGCGCTCGAACGTCCGCGCCGCCGCCACCAGATTCCGCTCCGCGCTGATGATGTCCTCGTCGGCCGCCGGGCCCGCGCCCTGCAGCAGCGGGATGTCCGCCGAGAGCACGAGCTCCGACGACTGCACCCAGCTGTTGGTCGCCGTGTCGCGCAGCTGGTCTGTCGCCCGCACGATCCACTCGGCCGACAGGCTGCTGCCGCCCGGCAACCGCTGCGTCACCCGCAGCGTGTTCAGGATGTCGAACGCGTGGTCGAACCGGCCCTCGCTGCCCGAGCCATCGAACCCGATGATCGTGTCGTTGAAGAACCGAGGGCTGAACAGGTGCCGGACCTGCAGCACCTGAATCGCCGCCAGGATGTAGCTCTCCTCCGCGGTCAGGATCTCACGACCCTGGTCCTGGAAGATCCGGAACGTCTCGTCCAGATCGATCTGGATCGGCTCAACCGGCTCCTCGCCAGCCGGGCCAGGCCCGAGCCCGAGCCCGAAGTCCGCGAACGCCTGCAGACGCGCCGCGACATCCCGGTCCGCCTCGCTCTCGTCGATCGCCCGGACGTCCAGCTCCGAGGCGTCCGGGTTCGTCGTCGGCGGCGAGCGGTCGTCCAGATCCCCCTCCCGGTCCCCCCGACGCAGGTCGAGCGACCGCGCGGGCGCACGGGTGTCCATGCCCAGCTCGCGCGACCGCTCCTCCACGAGCGAGCGGACACGGCTGTCGATCCGCCCGAGCGGATCGGTGCAGCCGGCGAGCGTGAGGAGCGAGGCGGCGATGGCGAGGCGGGCGGATCGGGCGGTCAAGTCTGGTCCTTCGGGTCGCGTTGGGCGCTGGCACGGATGCGCGGGGCGGGCACGTCAGGCGGTCAACGCCCGGGAGCGCCGGGTTCGCCCCCCGCAGCCTACGGGATGCCCCGTTTGCCGGGCCGACGCCCGGGCTCTATCCTTGCCGCCCAACGCGTCGCGGGCGTGACGCGTCGTGACGCTCCGCGCCGCGCCGTCGGTGCATCGATCGGTGCGCCGCTCGGGCGCACTGTTCAGGATCCTTCATGTCGACAGCAACCTACGACGGCCGCAGCCTCATGCTGGATGGCCGCCGCATCTGGATCGTCTCGGGCACCCTCCCGTTCGCCTGCATCCCCGCCGAATCATGGGCCGACCGGCTCCACGCCGCCAAGCTGGCCGGCCTCAACACGGTCGAGGTCCCCGTCCCCTGGCTCGCCTGCGAGCCCCGCCCCGGCGTGTTCACCTTCGAGGGCCAGTCCGACATCAACCGGTTCCTCACCCTCGCCGCCGAGGCCGGGCTGCGGGTCATCCTCCGGCCCGGCCCCTACGTCGGCGGCACGATGGACCTCGGCGGGCTGCCCTCCTGGCTGCTCGACAACCCCGAGATCATCTGCCGCGGCAAGAGCCCCGAGTTCCTCGAGGCCGTCAGCCGGTTCATCACCGCCCTGGCCGCCCAGGTCTCGCCCCTGCTCGCCACGGCCCCCACCCCCGGGCCCGTGATCCTGCTCCAGTCCGAACACCGCTGGACCTGCGGAGACGACGACCTCGCCGCCGCCTACCTCGGCGAGCTCGCCCGCTACCAGCGCGAATCCGGACTCGGCGTGCCCGTCCTGAACGCCAACAACATGTGGCAGGGCCTCGAGGGCCAGATCGACGCCTGGGTCGGCGGAGAGGGCCTCTTCGCGATCGTGCGACAGCTCGGCGCCGTCAGGCCCGACCAGCCCAGGATCGTCATCGGGCTCGAGACCGGCGAGGACACCGCGCTCTTCGAGGCCGATCCCGCGCCCATCGAGCCCATGGAGGCCCAGCGCCGCGTCGCCGAGGCCCTCGCCTCCGCCGGCCAACCCAACCTCAGCCACGCCTTCGGCTCGACCGCCTTCGGATTCCTCTCCGGCAGCAGCGCCACCGGCGACAGCCGCCCCCTCGCCAGCACGCAGCAGTCCGGCTCGATCATCGACGCCGCCGGCGCCCCGACCGAGCTCTTCGGCCCGGCCCGACGCATCCTCTCCTTCGCCTCCGCCTTCGGACGCCTGTTCAGCCACCTCGAGCCCGAGTTCCGCCCCGTCGTGATCGACCCCAACGCCGAGGACGAGGAGCGCGGGACGCCCGTCAGCGTCGCCTACGCCTCCGGAGGCCAGGGCTCGGTCGCCTTCGTCTTCACCGACCAACCCGGCAAGGGCCGCAAGGCCCCCGGACCGGTCACCCTGCTCCGACCCGAGGGCGCCGCCGTCAGCGTCCCGCTCGGCGAGCAGCGCGTCTACTGGTGCCTCTTCGAGGTGCTCCTGAGCGGACGCACCATGCTCGACTACTGCACGCTCTGCGCCCTGACCTTCGACGAGACCTTCCTCGTCCTCTTCGGCCCCCCGGGCGAGACCGGCGAGCTGTCGATCAACGGATCGCCGCTCGACGTCACCGTGCCCAAGGGACGCAAGCCTCTCGTCGAACGCCACGAGGGCGTCACCGTCGTCGTCGTCTCCGAGGAAGTCGTCGACCAGACCTTCGTCACCCAGGAGGGCGTCTACGTCGGCGTCGCCTCGGTCACCGCCGACGGCGAACCGATCGGCTCGGGAAAGGCCGCGACCCACGTCAGCCGCGACGCCCAGGTCGCCGGCGCCTCCGCCAGCAAGCCCCCGCCCGCCGGCAAGGCCACCCTCGGCCAGTGGGAAGCCGCCGGCTGCGACGCCTATCTCGACGGCTCGAGCCCCCGATTCGCCTCCATCGACGGCCCCGCCGACATGTCCGCCCTCGGCACCCCCCACGGCTACGGCTGGTACCGGCTGAGCCTGCGCATGGGCGCCACCAAGCGCGGCAAGGTCGCCGCGCCCGGCTCCGGCGACCGACTGGGCGTCTACGTCGACGCCGAGCACGCCGGCATCATCGGCGAGGGCCCGAGCGCCGACGACGAGATCACGCTCTCGCTCAAGAAGGGCACCCACACCCTCGCCGTGCTGGCCGACAATCTCGGCCGACCGACCTCGGGCGTGAATCTCCGTGGCGCCAAGGGCCTCGCCGGCCCGCTCTGGGAGGTCGCGCCGCTCAAGATCGGCAAGCCGACGCTCGAATCCGAAGAGCCCATCGACGCGCTCGAGAAGCAGGGGCCGATCTTCGACCTCCGCCGCGGCGACGTGACCCACCCGCTCCGCGTCAGCTGGACCGTCAAGCACCTCAAGAAGAGCCCGCTCGCGCTCCGCCTCGCGCCGATGAGCGTCCGAGGCCTGCTGCTCATCAACGGCGAGATCCTCCGCTACCTCGAGGCCGGAGAGCCCGCCTCGATCCTGCTCGACGACCAGACGCTCTCCCGCGGAAACAACACCATCGCCTTCACCCCGATCAACGAGACCGGCGACGAGCTCGACGACGCCTCGGCGAAGGAGATCGCCGCCGAGGTCACCGCGAAGCTCGCGCTCATCGAGTGCACCAACGAGCTCACCGCCAAGGCCGACTGGGCGTTCGCGAAGTGGGAAGCCCCGGCAGGGTCGGCGTTCAAGACGATCACCAAGGCCGCCGCCGCCGAAGTCCAAGGCCCGACGTGGTGGCGCTGCTTCTTCGCGCCCGGCGACGACCTGAGCGCCCCGCTGCTCGACCTCTCGGGCATGACCAAGGGCCAGGTCTTCCTCAACGGCAAGTCGGTCGCCCGCTACGCCGTCGCCGGCCCCGACCGGAAGGCCCTGCCCTCCGCCAGGCCGCAGCCGCTCCCCGCCTCCTGGCTCGAGGAGGGCAGCAACGAACTCATGCTCTTCGACGAGCACGGCGGCAACCCCGGCTCGGTCAAGATCGTCCAGTCGCCCGTCGCGCCGGTGCTCGCCTCGGCGCTCGCCACGACCGGGGCCTAGCGCGGCCCCGACTCAGCCGCCGTCTTCGGCCGGGGAGGCGATCGCGGACTCGACCGATTCGAGCAGTGCCTTCGCCTCCTCGAGCTCGGCCATCATCGCCGGCGCCTTCTCGCGCTGGGCCTCGTTGTTCGACCCGAGCAGACGATCCGCCTCCCGCGCCGTCAGGCGGACCAGCTCCACCGCCTGGCGGAGGCGATCGACCGGCGGGAGCCGGTCCTCGAGCCCCGGCTCGATGTTCAGCCAGCCCCTTGCAAGACGCCGGTCCAGCTGGATCCGGTCCGCGTAGATCAGCGCCGCGCTGATCGCCGCGTGGTCCGCCTGCCCGCTGATCCGGAACAGGCTGAACGCCGGCACCGAAGGCCACCCCGTCCGAGGGTTCGCCTCGCCGTCCCAACGCCCCTCGGCCTCGAGCCACGCCCGACCCCCGATCCCCGAGCCGATCGCCGGCGCACGAGACTCGCCGACCCGACGCGCGAGCCGCTGCGACCACGCGCGTCGCATCAGCGAGTCGTCCGGCACCTGCGCCTGCCGCAGCGCCGAGAGGCTCCCGAGCGTCACGTCGTCCTCGATCGTCCGGGTCTCGCCGTTCGCGAGCCGGCGCCGGAGCTCGACCCGCATCGTCTCGCCGGGCAGCCGGCTGATGATCTCCACCCGCACCTCCGCGTCCGACGTCACCGGCCGGCCATCGATCGCGACCAGCACGTCGCCCGCCTCGGCGATGCGGAACATGTCGAAATTCTCGATCACCTGGCTGAGCCGGACGCCGTTGCGGTCCGAGCCACCGAAGCCGACGCCGAGCCCGGCCCGGTCGCGGGCGCGGAACATCTCGTACCCGACACGCCGCACCTGCGCCCGCTGCTCCGGGGTCAGCTGCTCGGGCGACCCGAGAAGCCGCTCGACCGTCCGGAGATCGAACGCCGGCGACTGCACCAGCCGGCGCACGGCCCGCTCGCGCACGCCGTAGTCCTCGTGATCCAACAGCGCGAGCTCGGCCGCGCCGGGCTCTTCGGCGCCGAGCTGCGCCGACGCCGCCCCAGGCGCGAACACCGCAGCGAGCAGAGCCATCACAGCGACAACAGGGAGGCGGGCGATCATGACCGAAGAGTCTCCAGCGCCTTCGCCTCCGGGTCAAGGCGAACGCCGCGATCCGAGCCACCGGCCCCTCACCCCCGGCTCAGGACGCGGCGCCCGCGTTCTCGCCCGCATCGATGCCGGGACCTCCCCCACGCCCCGCCAGCACGTCCGAAACGCCACGAGAATTCTCCGCCAGCCACTGCGTCAGACCCGCCGCGTACCCGATGGCCCCCTCGCCCCCGAGCGTCCCGAGACTGCCCAAGGTCGCCACCGCCGGGATCAGCTCACGAACGACCGAGAGAATCATCAGCCAC
This sequence comes from Planctomycetota bacterium, assembly GCA_038521625.1. Taxonomy (GTDB): domain Bacteria; phylum Planctomycetota; class Phycisphaerae; order Phycisphaerales; family UBA1924; genus JBCBKP01. The sequence goes on along the minus strand of JBCBKP010000001.1, from coordinate 176,640 downwards.
GGCGCCGCCTCGGCCGCGGTCGATGCCCCCGCCTCCGTCGCCCCCCCGGCCGTCGCGCAGGTCCAGAACGACTCCAGAAGCTCGGCGTCCGGGCTGCTCGACCAGGCCGCCGGATCGAGCCCCCGACGGCGAAGCGCAAAGAACAGCGACGCCGAGCAGAGCTCGGTCAGCGGCGAACCGACGCCGCAGCGATCGAAGTCGAGCAGCGCGCTGACCGCCGGCGATCCGTCCTCGTAGATCAGGTTGCCCGGGTGATAGTCGCCGTGCACCGGCGAGAGCGGCTCCAGCGGCAGACCCAGGTCCTGCGCCCGATCCCGAGACTCGTGCCAGTCGCGCTCCAACCGCGCGATCGCGTGCGCCGATTCCGGCGCCAGCCCCGACCGCAGCCGCGCGATCGCATGCTCCACGTCGTCGTCGACCCTCGGAAGACTCGGCAGCTTCAGGCCCTCGACCGCAGACGCGGCGCTCGAATGGAACAGCGCCAGCTGCGCCCCCGCCGCGCCCGCCTGCTCCCGCTTCGAGGCGTACCGCGATCCCGCGACCCACTCGACCAGCTCGTACCGCACACCGCCACGCACCACCACGTCGAACGCCGGGACCGGCAGCCCGATCTCACGCAGCCGTCGCCGGAACGCGACCCGCGCCGCGAACGCGCGGTCGTCGCCGAACCGCGGGAGCCGCTTGAGCACGCCCGACCGCCCCGGCACCTCGATCAACGCCTTGGCGTTCCTCGGGTCGCCCTTGGTCAGCGGCCGGATCCGGTCCGGCTTCTCGACCCCCAGCGCCCGGAGCACCGCACGAAGCTCGCCCGGCTCGAACCCACCGTTCGAAGCCTGACCCTGCGCGGGATCCGACACCGACTCGGGATCCGACACCGGGCCCGCTCGGGCGGAGCCCGCGTCCCGCGGATCTGGCTGGGGTTTGGTCGTCAAGGCGAGAGCTCTTCCAGACCCGCAGGATACCAGCCGCCCGCCCAGCCCCGAACCGAACCCCGACCCGAGTGCAACCGAGGACCTCAGACGACGTTCTGCACCTGCTCCTTGATCCGGTCGATCGCCCCCTTGATATCGACCACACGCTCCGAGATCGCCGCGTCAGGGCTCTTGCTCGCGATCGTGTTCGCCTCGCGCAGCATCTCCTGGGTCAGGAAGTCAAGCGTCCGCCCCACCGGCTCCCCACCGTCCGCCGACAACCGATCACGGAAGTGGTCGATGTGCCCGCCGAGCCGCGTCAGCTCCTCGGCGATGTCCGTCTTCTCCGCGTAGATCGCGATCTCACGCACCAGATCGCCCTGCTCGATGCGGGCGCCCGCGTTCTCGAGCAGCATCTCGATCCGCTGCTTCAGGCGCTGCTCGTACCCCTGCACGACCGCAGGCGCCCGCTCGGAGATCTCCCCCAGATGCTCGGCGATCAGGTCGAGCTGCGAGCGCAGGTCACGCTCGAGATCCCCGCCCTCGCGCTGCCGCATCTCGATCAGCCGGTCGCAGGCCTGCTCGACCAGCGGCATCAGCGCCCCGCGGGCCCGCCGGAGACGCTCGTCCTCGCCCGGCGGGCTCTGCAGCACGCCCGGCAGGCTCAGCAGCCCCGCCGCGTCGAACGAGACCGAGCCCGAGGCCACCGCCTCGCTCGCGCGCAGCGCATCGACGTACCGGTCGAGCGCCTTGGCGTTGATCTCCATCGCCGCGCTCGCCGAGGTGTCCGACTGCACGATCCGAACCGTCACCGTCCCGCGGTCCAGACGCTTCTTGATCGCGACCTCGAGCGACGGCTCGAGCGGCTGCAGGTCCTCCGGCAGCCGCATGATCGTCTTGAAGTACTTGTTGTTCACCGAGCGCAGCTCGACGAAATACTCGGTCGAGCCGCCGTTGTCGCCAGAGGCGACACGCGCGGTCGCGTCGCCGAAGCCCGTCATGCTGCGGATCACAGCCCGCCGTCCTCGCCCTCGTCGGAACCGGCTCCCGATCCGGCGCTCCCCGGCGCCGGCTCGACCAGCGACTCTACGCCCGAGTCCCCCGCGTCCTCGGCATCGATCAGCGGCGGCTCCGGCTCCACGCCCGGCGCCGTCTCGCTCGCCGGCAGCGCCGCCGGATCCACGACGGGCGCCTCCGAAGGACGAAGCAGGAAGTTCAGCCCGATCGCCAAACCGACAAACGCGACGAACGCGCCGATCGTGAACAGCGTCAGCGCGTCCCCGGTCTTCGAACCGAACGCCGTCTGCCCGCCGCCGCCCGCGCCGAACGCCGCGCTCAGACCGCCGCCCTGCGGACGCTGGATCAGCACCACCAGGATCAAGACCAGCGAGACCAGCAAGAACACCAGCACCAGCAGCGAGAGCACCACGCCCGTCCACTCGATCGCGAGTGTCCCGGCGGGCGCCAAACGCGCCGCAAAGTCCGTCAGCGAAACATCCATCCGAGCGAGCCTCCGGGGCCTGCGGGCGGGGTCAAACCGCCCGAGCCCGAAGCCTAGGCGGACCGCCCACGCCGGCTTCGACCGCGGCGCGTCCCCCCACTCCCGAGAGCGAGAGCGAACCCGCCGGCCTCAGCCCGCCGCCTCCACGATCGACTGGAAGTCCGCCGCCTTCAGGCTCGCCCCGCCGATCAGGCCGCCGTCGATGTCCGGACACGCGAAGAGCTCGCCCGCGTTCGCCGGCTTCACCGAACCCCCGTACTGGATCCGGCAGGCCCCCGCCAGGGCGTCGCCGAACAGCTCGGTCAGCACACCCCGAACATGGGCGTGCGCCCCCTGGGCGTCCTCCGGCGTCGCCGTCTTGCCCGTCCCGATCGCCCAGACCGGCTCGTACGCCACCGTCACCCGCTCGAACTGCTCGGGCGAGACCTCGGCCAGCGCCGAACGCAGCTGACCCTCGTTGACCCGGTCGGTCTCGCCCGCCTCGCGCTGCTCCAGCGTCTCGCCGATGCACAGCACCGCACGCAGCTCGGCGTCCAGCACCGCCTGCAGCTTCAGCCGGATGGTCTCCTCGCTGTCACCCATCACGTGACGACGCTCGCTGTGCCCGATCAGCACCGCCTGCACGCCCGCGTCCAGCAGCATCGAGGTGCTCACCTCGCCCGTGAATGCCCCGTCCGGACGGTGCCAGCAGTCCTGCGCCCCCAGCAGCAGACCCGGCGCCCGCGACTTGATGATCGAGCCCACGCTCAGCAGGTACGGGAACGGCGGGAAGATCGCCACCTCCGTCGCCCCGAGCCGCTCGGCCACGCCGTCGGCCACCGAGCGGGCCAGTTCCGACGCCGCCGCGAGGTTCGTGTTCATCTTCCAGTTGCCGCCCACGAAAGGCTTGCGATCGGCCATCGGTCCGTTCTCCGTCGTTCGAATCTCTCTCGCTCCGCGCGGCAGGGTAGCGAGACAGGGCCCGCGGGCCCTCGGGACTATTCCGGAATCGGCCCGAATCCCGGGTCCCCGTCTGCGACCCGCCAGCCGGCGCAGCATCTGCGCATCTGAGCTCCGGAAGCCGCCCCGCCCGCGGATCCAGCAGCGGCCCGCGACGCCGGCCCGATCAATCCTCGATGACCCCCGCGACGACCCAGCCCCGCGACTCAGCCGCCCCGGCCGGCAAGATCTCATTGCCCGCCGGCGGGCACCTGCTGATGGCGACACCGTCCGAGATGACGCGACGCCGGCTCGAGACCCTCCTGACCAAGGAGCCCGGCACGATCGCCTGGACCGACGCGTTCTCCGACGACGACGCATTCTGGGATGTCGGGGCCAACGTCGGCGTCTACTCGCTCTACGCCGCGTCCCGCGGCGTCGGCGCCGTCCTCGCGATCGAGCCCCTGCTCGAGAACGCGACCCTGCTGAGCAGCAACATCCTCCTGAACGGATTCGAGTCCCGGATCGCCGTGCTCAACGCGGGGCTCTCCAACACCAGCGGTCGCCGGCATCTGCTCGTGCGCGACCCCACCGCGGGCGCGTCCGGAAGCACGCTCGGCGAGCCTGTCACCTTCCGCGGCAAACGCTTCGAGCCGCGCAAACGCCAGGCGGTCCTCACGACGACCCTCGACGCGCTCGCCCACGAACACGGAGCGCCCGCGCACCTGAAGATCGATGTCGACGGGCTCGAGCCCGAGATCCTCGACGGCGGGCGCAAACTCCTCGGCGACCCCGCGCTGCGGTCGGTGCTCATCGAGCTCGACACCCGCCCGGAAGGACGCGACCGGGGCATCGAGCCGCTCCTCCGCGACCACGGATTCGAGCTCGCGTCCGACGAGTCCGGCCGCATCGAAGACCCCGGCTTCTTCCTGCGCAACCGTGTCTACCGGCGAGCCGCATGACCCGGCGGGGGGCGCCCGGCCCGACCCCAGAGAAACACTGGTTTCGTCCCCCCGCAGTGCGCCCGGGAGTGGCCCCACGCCCCCAGGCTCGCTGACACGCCGGGCGTCGCACACGGGGAAGCCGACCATGCCGATCCGACAGATCATGCTCGCGACGCTCTGCCTCTCGAGCCTCACGCCCGCCCTGGCCCAGCCGTTCCCGGGCATCACACCCGGAGCCTCGGGCACCGGCAGCGCCAGCGCCAGCGGCGGCGGCCCGTTCCAGTCGGTCCAGCTCCCGATCACCGCGACCGGCGCCACGTTCGACACCGGCCAGCAGGAGGCCGAGCTCGACCGCGGCGGGCAGGGCGAGGCCGCCGGCGGGGCCCGCCTGAGCGCGAGCGTCGCCAGCGGGCGCCTGGGATGGTCCGCCGGCGCCACCGCCGACGCCGGCGGCTTCGTCTTCGCCAGCCGCGGGCTCGCGCAGGTCGGCTACTTGGCCGAGTACCAGATCACCTCGCCGACGCTCGCGCCCGGCACGCCGGTCGATATCGACTTCAAGCTGATGATCTCGATCACCGAGACCATCGTCCACACCAACGGCCCGATCGCCGCGCCGCAGAGCTCGACGAACTCGGGCGACGTCAGCTTCGACCTGCGGACCGTCGGCGCCATCGCCCAGCGCTGGCGTGAGAGCGGCGTCCGCAACAACTCCAACTCGCGCACCGAGCCGCAGTTCTTCGGCAATCAGAACGGGCAGTCCCTCGGCCAGGGCCAGGGCAGCCTGCACGAGGACCTCGGGCGGTCCGTCACCATACGGGGCGTCGTCGGCGGCACCCTCCGCCTCTCGCTCCAGTACACCGCGCGCGCATCGGTCGACGTGCAATTCGTCGATCAGCGCGGCCGCGCGACCCTCTGCGGCGCGCTCGGATTCGGCTTCTCGCCGCCGGGCGACGTCGAGCTCGTGCCCACGAACCCCGCCACCGACCCCGGTCCGATACCCACCGAGCTCATCGACTTCGACTACGTGAACCGGTTCACCCCGCCCGACCCCGTCGGCGGCTGCGACCTCGACCTGAACAACGACGGCGACATCGACATCTTCGACGTCATCGAGTTCAAGCGCCTCCACGACCTCGGCGACCCCGCGGCCGACTGGAACGGCGACAACATCATCGACCGCTTCGACATCGAGGACTTCCTGATCGCCTTCGAGCTTGAGTGCAACCAGATCATCTTCTGAATCGGTCGCGAGCCCGATCAGACCAGCAATAGAAAGAGCGGGCGACCGTCACCGGCCGCCCGCCCAGCTTCTGTCCCCAACGTCCTTGTTCGCATCCCCGCCGGTCCCGAGCTCGCGAACGCACGCACGCTCGCCCGGGCATCCCGATGGGTCGGCTCTCCGGCCGGAAGGCCCCTCACCCCAAACAACCCGGGGCCGGACCGCCGCTCACGCTCTCCCCAGCGGGCACGGCTTCGCTGGGAAGAGCTTACCCGATCGGGCCCGCGGCGCGAACTTCTTCTGAGATCTCGAACTGCCGCTCGTTCTCCCGGAACTTCGCCGCCAGCTCCCGCGCCGTCCGGTCGTACGCCTCGCCCTCCGCCCAGGTATCCCTCGGATGCAGCACGCCCGCCGGGACGCCCTTGACGTGCCGCGGCACCGCGAGCCCGAAGACCGGGTCCGGATCGAACTCTTCACGCCGCAGCGAGCCGTCCAGGATGTCGTGCACCATCGCCCGCGTGTAGTCCAGCTTCATCCGGCTGCCGACGCCGTACGGGCCGCCCGACCAGCCGGTGTTGATCAGCCAGACGTTGCTCTTGTACTTCTTGATCCGATCCGAAAGCATGCTCGCGTACTCCATCGGCGGACGCGGCAGGAACGGCCCGCCGAAGCACGGGCTGAAGTTCGGCACCGGCTCCGTGACGCCCGCCTCCGTCCCCGCGAGCTTCGACGTGTACCCGTTGATGAAGTAGTACATCGCCTGCTCGGGCGTCAGCCGGCTCACCGGCGGCAGCACGCCGAACGCGTCGGCAGTCAGAAAGATCACGTTCTTCGGGTGTCCGCCGACCGACGGGATCAGCGCCCCCGGGATGTAATCGACCGGGTACGTCACCCGAGTGTTCTCGGTGATGTCCCCGCGGTCGTAGTCGGGCACCCGCGTCCGGTCATCGACGATGACGTTCTCCAGCACGCTCCCGAACCGGATCGCGTCCCAGATCTGCGGCTCGCCCTCCTGGCTCAGGCGGATGCACTTGGCGTAGCAGCCGCCCTCGAAGTTGAAGACGCCGTTGGGCCCCCAGCCGTGCTCGTCGTCGCCGATCAGGCAGCGGTCCGGGTCCGCCGAGAGCGTCGTCTTGCCCGTGCCCGAGAGCCCGAAGAACAACGCGACGTTCGTCGGATCGTCCTTCGCCACGTTCGCCGAGCAGTGCATCGGGAAGACCCCCTGCTCGGGCATGTCGAAGTTCATCGCGAAGAAGATGCTCTTCTTCATCTCCCCGGCGTACTCGCTGCCGAGGATCACCACCGTCTTGCGCTCCAGCGACTGCGCGATCAGCACCGGGCCGCTCACGCCGAACTCGGCCTGCTCCGCCTCGGTCAGCCGCCGCCGACCCGCGTTGATCACCGTCCAGTCGTGCTGCCAGGGCAGCTCGCCCCCGTCCGCCGCCGAGCCCGGCTGGATGAACAGCGTCTCGGCGAACAACGCGTGCCACGCCTGCTCGGTGATCACGCGCACGCCCAGGCGGTGCTCGACGTCGGCGCCCGCGAAGCCCTCGAAGACGAACTTGTCCTCGACCTCGCCGTTCAGGTAGCCCGACGCGATCTCGAGCGCACGCGCGAACTTCTCCGGCGCGATCGGCTGGTTCACCTTGCCCCACCAGATCCTGTCGTGGATCGCCGGCGAATCCTCGAGGTACTTGTCCTTCGGGCTCCGCCCCGTCCGGTCGCCCGTGCGGCAGACGATCGCGCCCCCGTTCACGAGGCTCCCCTCGTCCCGCTCGAGCGCCAGCTCGACCAGCTCCGCCGTCGAGAGGTTCGTGTGGACCCGCCCCGCCGTCAGATTAATGCCGCCCGTCGCCGTCGTCGTCATCGCCGCCTCCATCTCCGGAACCGGCCGATGCACGCCGGCCCCGAACAAACCCGATCCACCCGCGAGAGCCACACCCGCCGGCCCATCCCCGAGTCCCGGACCACGGCCCGAAACTACCCGGTCCCGCCGCACCACGCGACACGACGACCCGCCCGTTGTCGCGGGCCGGGATGATCCCTATCGTTTCGGTCCGCCGGGCCGCGCCCGGTCAACATGGAGGCCGTAGCTCAGTTGGTTAGAGCACCGGGTTGTGATCCCGGGTGTCGCGGGTTCGAATCCCGTCGGTCTCCCTTCCCCTCTCGGCCGGCTCGTCAGAAGCCGAGCCGATCGAGCGTCCGCGCCACGCTCGAGGCGTACCCGCCCCCGCCCGGCGGATCGAACAACGCCGCGTGCACCAGCAGCGGATAGAGGTTGTACAGGTCCCGGCGCGTCTCCCAGAACCCCGCCCGGATCGGTCGCGCCTCGGCGTAGGCCTCCCAGAACCCGCGCCCGAACCCGCCCATCAGATCGATGAACGCCAGCTCGACCTCGGCGTCCGCGTGATACACCGCCGGGTCGATCACCGCCGCCACGCGCCCGCCATCCCAGAGCACGTTGCCCGACCACAGGTCCCCGTGCACCAGCGCCGGCGGGCCCGCCTCCCCGATCAGCGCGTCCAGCCGCCCGCACAGCCGGTCGATCCGCCCGCGCGTCCCGCCAGGCAGCGAGCCCCCCGCCCGCGCCGCCATCGGACGCAGCCGGCGCTCGCCGAAAAACCGCGACCAGTCGTCGGCCACCGTGTTCGATTGCGCCAGCGGCCCGATCAGCGTGTCGCGCTCCAGCCCGTACGCGTCCGCCCCGACGCCGTGCAGCTCGGCCAGCAGCCGCCCCGCCTCCCGGTCGCCCGCGTCGCTCCGCGCCCCGTCGTTCGGGACATGCCGCATCACCAGCAGCGACGGCTCGCAGTGCACGACCTCCGGCACCGGCAGCGTCGACCGCGGACGCAGGTAGCCCAGCATCCAGCCCTCGATGTCGAGCGACGCCGACGACCCGACCCCGCCACCAACCCCCCCAGCACCCCCCCCAGCAACCTTGCAGACCAAGTCCTCGCCCGACGGCATCCGGAGACGGTGCACGTCGCCGACGCAGCCGCCGCTCAATCGCCCGACCCGCTCGGGACGAACGCCCAGCGCCGCCTCGACGCGCCCCGCGACGTCCACCGGGGTCACTCCAGCTCGAGCACGCCGCGCGCCCCGAGCGGCGCCGTCGTGCGCCGCAGCCCCGAGTCGAACAGCACCTCGGCGAGCTGCCCCGGCGTGATGTACTCGACCCGCCCGCTCAGCGCGTACGAGACCTCGCTCCGCCCGTCGAGCAGCTCCGCGGCGTCGGCGATCGGCACCACCGCCGGCAGCGTGAACGGCTGCGTCGCGAACGATCCCACCGTCACCTCCGCCGATCGCGAGCCGCTGAACACCCGCCGACCGTCCAGGTCGAGCGCGTAGTCCGCCTGTCGCAGCGGCAGCTGGTCGTCCGTCCGGTTGCGGGCCTCGAGCGTGAACCGCAGCACGACCGCCTCGTCGGTGCGCGACGCCTCCTCGACCGCGAGCACGCGGAAACGCGGCGCGTCGCCGAAGCGGCAGCCGACCCCGGCCAGCGTTGCGAGAGACAGAACAGCGATCGAGATTCCGGTGCGGTGACTCACGTCACGAGACTAGCCGGATGCGCCGCTCAGCGCAGCCGCACCCAGTCGTGCGTGATGTCGTCCTCGGCCATCGCCAGCATGCAGCCCCACTCGTCCGTGATCTCGGTGTACTGCAGCCAACGCACCGTCACGGCGGCGAGCGCAAGGCACGCGAACCACGCCGCGAGTTCTGCGACCGGCCTCTCGCGCAGCCGCCAGAGGATCAGCGCCGCCGACGCAACCGTCAGACCCTTCCAGACCGTGATCGCCACCGGCGAATTCGTCGAGATCACCAGCCGAGCCACCGGGTTCGCCTCGGCCATCCCGACGCTCGTCAGGAACTCCAGCGTGATCAGAAGGTCGACCACGCTCATCGCCACGACAGCGAACAGCAGAAGCCCGACCCGGCACGCGCGAGAAAGCCTCACCATGGAGCTCACCAACGATTCCCGGAGCGCCCCGCCAGATCCTCGCGCACGCACCGGCGCGGAGCAGAGCACCCCAAATCCCGAACATCTACGCGTTGAAAAGGACTATCGACGCAACTTCCTTTCGCCTCCAACGTGAATAGACCGATGCCCCCGATAAGCTCCCCTGGGACGCTCCAACGACCGAGAACACATGCAAACTCTTCGCATCCAACAAGAAGCGGGTTCCGGCGCACGATCGCACGCGCCCGCGAGAAACCGCCGCTCCCCCCTCGCCACGCTCCTCGCGGCCGTGGTCCTCCTGGGGTTATCGCAGCCGCAACCCGCCGCCGCGCAGCCCGGCGGCAGCTCGTTCGTCAACGACTCGACCGCCGCCGCCGAGACCCTCGACCGCCTCCCCGCCCTGCTCGCCGCCGGCAACGACGCCGAGGGCGCCCGCGCCCTCCAACGGCTGCTCGACGGAGAGGCCTCGCGCGTCGTCGCCTCCGCCGAAGACCCCGACCTCTTCGTCGGCGTCCGACAGCGCGTCAACGAGACCCTGCTCCGCAGCCCGCGCCTGCTCCAGACCTACGTCGCGCTCTCCGAGCCCGCCGCCGCGCAGCTGGTCCGCGAAGGGCGCTACGCCGAGGCCACGCGCAGCCGCCTGCTCACGCCATCCGGCTACGAGGCCTCCCTCCGGATGGTCCAACTCCGGATCGAACGAGCGCGCTTCGCCTCCGCCCTGCGCGCCCTCGAAGCGCTCGACGCCCACCCAAGCAGAACCGGAGCGCCCGGCCGCGCCGCCGGCGAGCTCGCCGAACGGCTCGCCCGCTACCTGCCCGAGGCGACACCGCTCGCCGAACGGTGGGCCGGCGCCGCGCCCGACCCATACGAGCCGCCGACCGCGCTCGAACGCCGCACCGACCCGCTGCGCACCCGGCCCCCCGCGCGCATCGCCTCGATCGTCCCCTCCCCGCTCTACGAGACCCGGCTCCCCGTCGCGCGGACAGAGCAAGACCAGCGCGACGCCTCGCCCCAGCGCTCGCCGTCACGCCAGAGCGAGGGCGCCACCTGGGTCATGCCCAACATCGTCGACGACGTGCTCTACGTCAGCGACGGCTTCTCCGTCCTCGCGCTCGACCGGTTCACCTTCCGAGAGCTCTGGGAATCCCCCGCGCCGGCCGTGCCGGAGAGCGCAGCCCGAAACTCCCTCATCGCGCGCACACAGTTCGTCGAAGAGTCCAACACCGTCACCGTCGACCGCGACCTCGTCATCGCCCCCATGGGACAGGCGCTCGCACGCGGCGTCACCGAACTCGCCGACGTCGTCGCCCTCGACCGCCAGAACGGCCGCGTCCGCTGGCGCGTCTCGCCCGACCAGCTCATCCCGGGCGTCGAAGGACTCGAGTTCCGCGGCCCCGCCGCCGTCGACGGCGACACCGTCGTCCTCGCACTCCGGCGCGCCGAACGCCAACGCCGCGTCGTCGGCACCACGCTCGTCGGCCTCTCACGACTCGACGGCTCCGCCCGCTGGATCACGCCCATCGGCAGCGCCGGCGCCCTGCCGTACCAGCAGCGCGGCCGGCTGCCCGACGCCATCACCATCGACGGCGGCGTCGCCTACCGCGTGGACGAGCTGGGCCTCGTCGCCGCCATCGACACCACCGACGGCACGCCCATCTGGGTCCGCCGCTTCGCCCCCTACACCCAGAGCCGCGCCAGCACCCAGGCCCACCAGATCCACCGCCCGATCCTCGACAACGGCGCCGTCGTCGCGCTCGCGCCGAACCGAGAGGCCATCGTCCGCCTCGACCGGCGCACCGGCCAGGTCCTCGAGACCGTCGCCGCCAACCCCCTCGGCTCGCCCAGCTACATCGCCCGCTCCGACCGCGACCTCGTGCTCATGCTCGAGAACCAACGCATCGGCGTCCTGCCCCTCGACGACCTCAGCGGACGCAGCTACAAGCGATCCCCGCAGCTCCCCGGCGGGCGCATCGTCGGACGCGCACTGCTCGCCGGGCGGACCGTTGTCATCCCCGTCGCATCCGGCGTGGCCACCGTCGACCTCGACGACTTCAACCGCGCCCCCCAGCTCATCCGCCTCGACCAGCCCGGCGCCATCGACATCGCCGACGGGCAGATCGTCACCGTCCTCGACGGCGTCGCCCGCGGCTACCTCGCCTGGGACGTCGCCGAGGCCCTCCTCCGCGAACGCATCGCAGAATCGCCCGCCGACCCCGGCCCCGCGACCACCCTCGCAGACCTCGCCTTCCGCGCCGGAAGAGAGCCCGAGATCATCGGCGCCGTCGAGATCGCCGCCGGCATCGCGACGTTCCCCGACGACCGCACACGCCTCTTCGACACCGTCCGCACCATCATCGAGTCGAGCCAGCATGCCTGGCTCGCCCGCGCCGCCGGCGAGACCTTCGACGGCCCCTCCGTCCTCGACCCCGCCCGACTCGAAACCCTCACCGACACGCTCGGCCGCTTCGCCCGCTCGCCCGAGCAGATCGTCGCCTTCCAGCTCGCCGACGGACGCCTCCGCGAGATGCTCGCCGACGACGCCGCCGCGCTCGCCGCATACCAGCGCGTGCTCGGCGAGCCCGAGCTCGCCGTCGCGCCGTGGACCGGCCCCACCGCCACACTCCGCGCCGAGCTCGAGGCCTCCCGACGCGTCCGCGAGCTCGTCGCCCGCGCCGGGCTCGAGATCTACGAGCCCTACGCACTCGAGGCCAGCGCCGCCCTCGAAGCCGCCCCCCAGGACGACGAGGACGAGCTCGAACGCATCGCCCGCGGCTACGCCCTCGCCCCCGCCGCCGCCGACGCCTGGCTCCGCATCGCCGAGGCCGAGGCCGAAACCAAGCCCATCGAGGCCGTCCGCGCCACCGAACGCGCGCTCCAGGTCATCGCCCTCCGGCGGGCCGCCGGCGGAGACCCCGACGACCGGCTCCTCGGTCGCGCCCTCGGCGCCCGCGTCCAGCTCCTGCTCGCCCAGGACCGCATCGCCGAGGCCGCCGACGTCCTCCGCGCCGCCGCCCGCGAGCACCCGGACGTCACGCTGCTCGCCGGCGACACCGTCCTCGACGTCGACTCGACCCTCGCCTCCATCGCCAGATCCCTCGCCGAGCGCCAGGCCCTCGCCCGCATCGGCGACCCGGTCTTCGAGGCCGAACCGGCACTCATCGGCGGGCACCTGCTGCTCCCGCTCATCCACGACACCGACGACAGCGCCTCGCCCGCGCCCGATACCTTCGCCGAGGCCCTCATCGTCACCAGCGACGGACGCCTCGCCTGCTTCGAGCCGGGCGAGGACGGCGCCGCGCTCGCCCAACGCTGGTCGATCGAGCTCGACGCCGCCCCGCTGCTCCTCCGGCGCGACGCACGCTCCGCCCTCGTCGCCCAGCAGCTCGAAGACCGCACCCGCATCGCGCGCCTCGACATCCGCGACGGCTCCCCGATCTGGACGATCGACTCGCTCGAGGACGCCGCCGAGCTCAACGACGGACGCAACGCCCTCCGCCGACCGTCCCGAATCTTCGCCGCCGACGCCCGGACCCTCGCCCTCGCCGACCGCACCGGCGCCATCGCCGCCATCGACCTCGCCACCGGCGACATCCTCTTCAGCCAACGTCTCGAGCTCACGCGCGTCACGCACCTCGACATCCGCGGCTCCACACTCGCCATCGCCGCCGCCCCCGGCGACGACGCCAACGCCCGCGCCCAGTCGCTGCTCGTCTTCGACGCGCGCTCCGGCGAGCTCACCCACCGCGACGACCGCGACTTCCGAGGCGTCCGATGGCTCCGCGCGCTCCGCGACGGCCGCGTCCTCCTCGGCCTCCGCGAGCGCGTCGTCGCCTTCGACCCCGTCGAGGCACGCAAGGACTGGACGCTCGAGCGCGCCCCGATGTCCAACACCTCCCAGGCCTGGATCGTCGGCGACCTCGCCGTGCTGATGACCGAGGACAACGATCGCACGCCGCTCTGGATCGTCGACCTCCAGACCGGCCAGCTCCGCCAGCGCCCCGTGCCCAGCGACGGACGCATCCGCCCCCGCGCCGGCGCGGCGATCCACGTCGACGAGGGCCGCCTCATCGCCGCGACGCCCAACACCTTCGCCATCTTCGATCAGGACGCCAACCTGCTCGGCCTCGACTCGATACGAACCGCCGGCCGCTTCCTCCCCCCGGCGCAGGCCGAAGGCAAGCTCGTCGTGCTCGAGGCCGTCACCGCGACACGCCCGCAGCGGCGTGAGCACACGCTGCATGTCCTCGGCTCGCGCTCCGGCCGCCTGCTCGAATCGGTCCCCGTCCGCCTGCTCGGCGAGCCCGCCGCCGTGCAGGCGATCGACGGGTTCGTGCTGATCACCGCCGGCGAGGCCACCCTCGTCGTCCGCTGCCCCGTCCAGGACTGAGAGGGAACAACCACCCGCCGCGCGGCCGGCCTCAGGCCGGCGCGTCCTCCGTCGCCGGATCACGCCCGGACTCGATCGCCCGGATCTTGTTCACGCGCCGCTCGTGACGCCCGCCCTCGAACTCGGTCATCAAGAACTTGTCGACGATCATGTCGATCTTCCGCCGACCCAGCAGATCGCTCGAGACGCAAAGCACGTTCGCGTCGTTGTGGCTCCGGCTCAGCTCCGCCGTCAGCTCGTCCGAGACCACCGCCGCGCGGATCCCCGGCAGCTTGTTCGCCGCGATCGACATCCCGATCCCCGTGCCGCAGATCAGCACGCCGAGCTCGCTCTCGCCCTCGCCCACCGAGCGCCCGACCAGGTACGCCGAGTCCGGGTAGTCCACGCTGTCCGCCTCGGTGTCCCCGAACAGCCGCGCCTCGTGCCCGTCGCGCACCAGACGATCCCGGAGATTCTCCGCCGCGTCGCGCCCCCGATGGTCCGTCCCGATCGCGATCCTCATGGTTCGATCTCCGAAAGCCGCGCCCTGATCATCGACGTCATCGCCGCCGCCGTCGACTCGTACAACGCGGGCGGACCGCCGATCGGATCCTCGACGTCCGAGCCGCCCGGGTCCAGCAGCCGCATCCGCTCCGCCGCCTCCGGCGCCGCCATCCGCGCCGCGTCGAGGTGCCCGCGCGTCATCGCGAACACCGCGTCCGCGCCCAGCAGCATCGCGCGGGTCACCGGGCGCGACCGATGACCCGACAGATCCAAGCCCCGCGCACGCATCGCGTCCACCGCCTCCGCCGAAGCCGCCATCCCCGGGCCCGCCGCGACGCCCGCGCTGCCGACCTCGAAGCTGATCCCGTCCTCGGCCCGCCCAGAGAGCTCGCCACGCGCCAGCGCCTCGGCCATCGGGCTGCGGCACGTGTTCCCCGTGCAGACGAACAGCACCTTCACACGCAGCGCCGCCAGCACGTCCGCCTCGCTCAGCACGCCGTCCGACGACACCTCGAACGCCCCGTCCGCGCGCATCGTCACCGTCGTCGACGGCACCCCGGGCTCAAGCGGGCCGTCGTCGATCGCCTCGTCCACGCCGCCCTCGCGCGCCGCCGAGCCGTCCCCGACATCCAGACCCATCCCGCGATCGAAGCTCTCGCCCATCCCAGAACTCGCCCAGCCCGCCGCGCCGAGCCGCTCGGCCACGACCGCCAGCCCGGCCGCCTCGAGCACGGCGCTCGCCGCGGCGTGCGCCGGCACCCGCAGCGCCACGCGCCGGCCGTCATCGATCGACAACGCCTCCACACCCAGCCGATCGCGCACCCGCGCGATCGCGCCCTCGTCCTGCTCGAGCACGAAACGCACCGGCCCGGGCAGCAGCCTCGAGATCAGCCGCCGGTGCACCGGCGTCGCCAGCTCGACCGCCGATCGGACCGCGTCGACGGAGGGCGCATGCCACGTGAACTCCGGACCGACCCGCGGCACCACCGCGCCGGAACCGACGGCGCGCCGCAGCAGCCCAAGCCCCGGAGAGCCCGACGCGGCCGAGGCCGCCAGCCCGTAGACCGTTTCGGTCGGGAAGACCGCCAGCCGCCCGCCCCGCAGCGCCTCCCCCGCCCGCGCCGCCGCCGCCGACCGCGCCGCCTCGTCGAGCTCCGCCCACTTGGCCACCGCCACGCTCATCCGCGATCCTCCAGCAACCCGCCCCGCGAGAAGCCGCCCACAACCGATCACAGACAGTACCCGGATCGCGTGCCCCGGCCCGCCTGTCCCCGCGGGCGCCCCGAAGCCAGCTCAGAGACCGCCGGCCCTCCGCTCGCTGTCGAAGAGTTCCCGGGATCTCCCGACCCTCCCCGACCGAACCGTCCGCGAGACGCGCCGCCCCGCCGATATAGTGCGTGGGCGTTGCGAGACGCCAGGCGTGGGTTCGATCCGCGAACATCGCCCGAACCCGACCGAGACGCAAACGCAGACCCCGCCGCGACCGCCCGCAGGCCCACCGGAGCCCACCCGATGACCGCCAGCCGCCCAGCCGATCACCGCGCCGTACGCCGGGGCTTCACGCTCACCGAACTGCTCATCGTGATCCTGGTCATCACGATCCTGATCAGCATCCTCGTGCCCGCCCTCGGCGGCGCCCGCGAATCGGCCCGCAAGGTCCAGACCACCGGCCTGCTCAACAACGTCAGCCAGGCGTCGCAGCAGTTCAAGATCGACAACCAGGGCCGCGCGCCCGGCTACTTCACACCCGCCCAGATGGGCTCGAGCCAGAACGGCGGAAATTCGATCGGAGCAAACCCCGGCTCCATGGGCGTGATGTCCGCGATGGAGAACATCCTGCTCGATCTCTCCGGCCAGGGCGCCATCTGGCAGAACGCGACCCCGCCCGACCCGCTCGAGTGGCTGCCGGTCGGCCCGTTCAGCGACACCACGGCCGACGGCGTGATCAACGTCAATCCCGGACTCATCGGCGCCGGCGACGAGGCCTATTTCACGCCGCCCAATGAGTTCTACACCGCGCAGGTCTACGGGCGGCAGTTCGAGCCGAACGACGGGCAGTTCGGGCACAGCGCGGCCAGCGACGAAGACCCCCAGCTCCTCGACCTCGTCGACTCCTGGGGCGCCCCGATCCTCGCCTGGGTCGCCGACACCGACCGCTTCGGCTCGATCCAAGTCGACGCCCAGGGGATCCCGACCAACTTCGCCCGCCAGAATTCAGATCAAGGCGAGGCGCTGTTCTACTGGAACAGCAACGCCGCCTTCCTGCGCCCGCAAGAGTTCGGCCCAGAGCTGGTCGACATGCAGACGGTGCTCGGGACAGCCAACGCGAGCGACCGCATCAGCCTCCTCGGCGTCGGCACGATGAACGGCGCGGGCTCGAACGAGGAGGAGACGTTCAATCGAATCTTCGCCGCCCTGTACGGGAGCCCGGCCTACCCGGACGAGGCCTCGATCGACCCGGCATCGTCCAACATCTTCGAGGAAGCGTTCCCCGTCCGGCCACGCGGCGAGCTGATCCTCCAGTCGTCCGGACCCGACAACATCCCCTTCGCCGCGAACAACAACGAGACCAGCCGGATCGGCCGCTTCGTGAGCGGCGACGCCTGGGATCAGAACACGCTTCGGTACGGCCTGCTCTTCGCCCCGCGCGGTGGCGCCCGCTACACGAACGAGGACACCGGACAGCTCGAGGTCCGCGACTTCGTCGTCGACGGATTCGACGACATCCTCGTGACCGACTGACCCGCTTGCATCCCCCGCGCCGCCGCGGCACGCTGGCGCCGTGGCGGCCCGCGACCCATCCGAACCGGCCATCCCCCGGCACGACCCGCGACCGGCGCGCCTCCGCGTCCTCGCGCTCCTCTCGGCCCTCGCCGCCGGCTACCTCGCCGCCAGCGCGCTCGCCGGCACCTTCCACTCGATCGCGCTCTTCGCGGCCGCCGCGCTGCTCATCCTCCTCGCGCTGCCGGCGATCGTCACGCTCCGCCGCGTCGCGCTGACGCTCGCCGTCGTCGCCGCGGGCGCCGGATGGTGGACGCTCCGCACGCACGAGCCGCGCGCCGACCACCTGGGCCGGCTCGTCAGCGCCGACGACGACGTCCCGGCGCTCGTGCGCATCACCGGCGTCGTCGTCGAGCCGGCCCGCCCGCCCTCGACCACCCCGGGCCCGCTCGACCGGTTCCTCTTCGCCGAGCGGCACGAGTCGCTGAGACTGCGGGTCGAGTCGCTCGAGACCAACGACGGAGCGCAGCCGGCGACCGGCCGTGTCCGCGTGAGCGCCCCCGACTTCGACGACCGCATCCGCGTCGGCTCACGCCTGCGCGTCACCGGGCGCTACCTGCCGGTCCGCGGGCCGCGCAACCCGGGCGAGCCAGACCGACGCGACGCGCTGGCCCAGCGCGGCAGCGCCGGGACCATCGCGACCGAGCCGGAGCTGATCGAGATCCTCGGCGCGTCCGCCGCCTGGCAGGACCGGCTCGCCGCCAGCGCCCAGGCCCTGCGCGCTCGTTCGCTCGCGGCGATCACCCCGGACGATCGGTCGGCGTCGTCACCCGGCCGGGCGCTCCTCGCGGCGCTGCTGCTCGGCGAGCGGACCGGCGCGATCGACGAGCAACGAGCGGCTTTCGCGGAGGCGGGCGTCGCGCACCTGCTCGCGATCTCGGGCTTCCACCTCGCCGTGCTCGCCTGGGTGACCATCGGGCTGCTGCGCCTCGCGGGCGACCGCCCGCGCCTCAACGCGATCGCCGGCATCGCCGTCATCGGCGCCTACGTCACGCTGCTGCCCGCGAACACGCCGATCGTCCGCGCCGGCGCGATGCTGCTCGCGCTGCTCGCCGCCGACGCGACCGGGCGGCGCTACGACCGGCTGGTGATCCTGGGCTGGATCGCGATCGCAATCGCGCTCTGGCGACCGTCCGAGCTGTTCGCGCTCGGCTACCAGCTCAGCGTGCTGATCACAGCCGCGCTGCTCTTGGTCGCCGACGGGCACCGGCTGCTCAACCCGCGGCGCGACCCGGCGGCGCTCGACCGCGGCGAGCGCACCCCGCTCGCGCGTGCCCTATCGCTCTCCGCCCTGAGGTACACGGGCGTCTGCGCGATGTGCTGGCTGCTCGGCGCGCCGGTCGTGCTCGCCCACTCGGGGCAGCTCGGGATCGGCGGGCCGGTCGCCGCGGCCCTGGCGACGCCGGTCGCGAGCGCGTCGCTCGCGCTGGGGTTCCCGGCCGCGATCGTCGGCATGCTCGACCCGGAGCTGGGATCTCGGATCGCCGAACCCGCGGCCTGGCTCGCGTCGCTGACCGCGCGGATCGCCGAATCGGTGGCGGTCCCCGCCTCGATCGCGCCGCTGCCCAGCGTTCTGGCCGCGCTCGGCTTGGCCGCCGCCTGCTCGCTGGTGTTCGTGCGCCCGACCGAGCTCGGGCGGTCGGTGACGCTTGGTCTGCTTGGGCTGGCGGTCGCCGGCGGCGCGGCGTTCTGGAGCGCCTCGCACAGGCTGCCCGACGGCGTCGAGGCGCGGGTCACGGCGCTGGACGTCGGCGACGGCTCGGCGCTGCTCGTGCAGCGCGGCGGCGACGCGGTCCTCTGGGACTGCGGGTCGTTGCGCCCCGGGGTCGGGCGGTGGGTCGTGCCCCGCGCGGCGCGATCGCTCGGGGCGGCGCGGGTGCGGGCCGCGGTCATCACCCACTCGAACATCGATCACTACGCCGGCCTGCCGCGGGCGGCCGACGAGCTCGGGATCGACACGGTCTATCTGTCGCGCCCGATGCTGGACGCGGTCCGAGCCGGGCCCAGCGCGTCCGAGCGCGCGCTGCTGTCGGAGCTCGAGGGCCGCGGCGTCCGCCTGGAGTCGGTCGTCGCGGGCGACACGATCGAGGCCGGCGCGGTGCGGCTCGAAGTGCTGTGGCCGCCGGCGGACGCGCCGACGCGGGGCCTGGCGAAGAACGACCTGTCGATCGTGGCGCGGATGGACGTGGGCACGGCCGGCGGCGTGCGCACGGCGCTGCTGACCGGCGACATCCAGCGGGCGGCGATGGCGGCGCTGATGGACGGCGGCGGTCCGCCGGTTGCGCACGTGCTGGAGCTGCCGCACCACGGCAGCCACCACGCGGCGGCGGAGGTGTTCGTCGGGGCGGCCGATCCGGCGGTGGTGCTGCAGTCGACGGGGCGTTCGCGGCTGGACGACCCGCGTTGGTCGCGGGTGCGGGGCGCGATCGAGTCGGGCGGCGCGTGGCTGGTGACGGCGCGGGACGGCGCGGTCGCGGCCGAGATCCGTGCCGACGGTTCGGTCGTCACCCGACGGTGGGCGCGGTAGCGGCGTCGTCTGGGCGTGGTCGGGGCTTGCTCAGCAGGCGGCCGCGGCTGGCATCGACGCCTGGCGGCGGAGCTGCTTCTGGACGGCGCGGTAGCAGCTCGCGAGGAGGCTGGGATCCCGATCGGCGTCGAGGTCGTGGGCGGCGGACCAGCCGGGCTGGCGCTCGTCGAGCCAGGTGGCGGCGAGGCCGATCTGGGCGTGGATCTCGCCGTTGTTGGCCCAGGCGTGGCCGCTCGGCACGAGCTCGGGGGCGAACGGCCAGACGCTGACGGCCCACTGGCTGAGATCCTTCATCGACGCTTCCTTCCTCGGGTCTGGTCCATCTCTCCGACGTGGTCGAACACGTCCGATCAGGACCGGAAAGAGGCCTCAAGAAACACGCGTCGCCAGCGAAATCCCAGAAATGGCGTGGCTCGGTCTTGCCGCGGGCGTCGGCTCGCGAGACAACCCCTCGCTCGCGCTCGGGGTTCATTGAGCGCGAGGCGAGCATGGCCCCTCTCTGACGAGAGGGGCTCGTTCGTCGGTTCGTGCGCTGGCGATTGGTTCGCCGGTGACTCTTGCGCTGGTGTTGACGTCTCAGCCGGCGATGCGTCGGGGGCGCGCGAGCTAGTCGTCGATGCCGTGGCCGCCGATGGGCTCGGTCTCGTGGCGCTCGCCGAAGCCGGCGATGAGCGGGCGGCCCTTGGCGATCGCGTCCTGGACGCTGGGGAGCGAGAGGGACGCCTGGTGCGCCTCCTTTGAGTCCCAGACCTCGGTGATCCAGATGGCGTCGGGGTCGGTCGGGTCGTTGGCGACGACGTAGCTCTTGCAGCCGGGCATGCCGGCGACGCCCTCGACGAGGATCGCGGCGAGCGCGTCGCGGTCGCCTGGGGTGGCGTTCATCTTGCCGATGATGCCGTACATGGTTGTCGGCTCCGTTTGCGCTCGGCAGCCGACGAGGGTTGCGGCGGCGAGCGCGATCGTGGCGGTGCGGTGCATCCGGTGAGGGTACCGCTAGCCGGCGATGCGTCGGAGGCGTGCGAGCTCTTCGTCGTAGAGGCGTTGGAGCGGCGGCGCGGTGATGAACGGCTGGGCCTGCTGGACGATCGCGATGGCGCGGCGGGGCGAGACGCGGCGCTCGGCGACCTTGGCGAGCTCGATGAAGTCGAAGAACTCCTGGCCCTGTCGTGGGTTCTGCTCGAGGCGCGCGATCCAGCGTTCGGCGTCCTCGGAATCGGCGATGGCGAGGCGGGCGGCGTTCCAGAGGCAGTCGCGGAGGTAGCTCGACTCGCGGACGGCCTGGGGGAGGCGTTCGAAGCAGCGAAGGACGGTCTCGTAGCGTCGGCTGCGGAAGGCGGCGGGCAGGGCGAGCGCGAAGGTGACCGGCTCGATCTCGGACGCGGGGCGGTCGAGGACGCGCTCGGCAAGCGCGGCGGCGGCGTCGTCGCGCTGGATGTAGAGCAGGGCGCGGACGGCGTCGGGGTAGCGTTCGGCGCGGAGCAGCGGCGCGAGGCTCTCGTTGAGGACCTCGGTCTGTTCGGCCTCGAAGGGGAGCGTGCGCTCGTCGTGGCGCGCGGGCGGGTGCCCGGGCGAGACGAGCGGGTCGCCGAGGTAGTTGATCTTCCAGGCGGGGCCGCTGTCGAAGCGCGCGGCGAGGCCGAGGGGGTAGCCCCCGGCGAATCGTTTGGCGACCTGTGGTGTCGGGATGAAGGCGGAGAGGTAGGGCTCCTGGACGGAGCCGTGGTAGGTGTACGCCCCGTTGAGGAGCCAGCGTCCGCCGACGGTGGCCTCGGAGAGCGGCGCGGTGGCGGACCATGAGTGGACGATGACGGCGGCGGCGGGTCGGAAGAGGTGCGGGACGTCGGCGGCGCGTGCGGTGCCGGGTGCGAGATCGAAGAAGTCGGGGTTGCCCTTGGTGTTCATGAGGACGAGGTCGGCGGCGAGGCCGGGGCCGGTGCGGGCGCGCCAGGCGGTGAGCGAGGCGGAGGGCTCGTCGAAGATGGAGATGCGGAGGTCGATGGGCTCGAGCTCGGCGGCGGCCTGGGTGCCGTCGAATTCGTTCCAGGGCGCTTCGTTGGGGTAGCCGTCGGCGACGAAGGCGGCCTCGATGGGGAGGAAGAGGCCACACATGACCTGGTAGAGGGTGGAGGCGGGTGTGCCGGCAAGCTGCCCGGCCCAGGCCCAGCGGTCGTCCTGCCAGCCGTCGGGCCGGGTGACGAGGTCGGTGAGTGCGAGCTCGGAGACGCGGTTTCCGACGCGGGGCGCGTCCTCGATGCGGACGCGGACGGGTGTCTCGGTGGCGACGACGACGGCGTCGAGGTCGTCGCCGATGGTGTTCCAGTTGAGACCGTTGTCGGTGGCGGCCTGTTCGAGGGCGCGCTTGAGCGGCTCGATGATCGCGGGGCCGGTGGAGGTGTCGACGTCGCCGATCTTGGGGACGTCGACGGTGATGCCGAGGCGTCCGCGGGCGAGGGCGAGGGCGGCGGCGTGCGCCGGGCCCTCGGGGTCGGTCGCGATGAGCAGCTGCGGCTTGAAGGCGCCGGCGCCGAAGACCTCGCCCGCGTACGGCGCGGCCTCGGCGAGGTCGGCGTCGGCGGGCGTCCAGCGGACGACCGAGCGTGGCTTGAAGGCGCGGGCGAAGCGAGCGATGTCTTCGGCGGCGCGTGGCGAGCCGTCGTCGATGAGGACGGGGAAAGTGTCGAGGGGCGCCCAGCCGGCGATGGCGGCCTCGGCGGCCTCTGGCGTCGGGACGACGACGAGGTCGGGCGTGATGATGGTGGCGGCGCGAATGGCCTGGGTGCGCAGGCCGAGGCGTCTGGGCGGCTCGAGCTGGCCGGCCTGGGCGTAGATCTGACCGAGCTGCTGGCGGGTGATAGCGGCGCGTTGGAGGGGCGTGAGGTTGTCGGGGTCGATGGTCGGCGACTGGATCTGCGCTTGGGATCCCGGTTGGGTCTCGGGCTGGCTCGCGGCGGGCGCGGAGGGTTGGGTGGAGGGTTGGGCGGCGGCGATCGCGAGGGCGATGATGGCGAGGGGTCCGGTCACGGTTTGAATCTACAGTGGACGGCGATGGCGAGTCTCACGAAAGCCGGATTCCTGGAGATCGCGGGGGGCGTTTCGCCCGGCGAGACGCTGGTGGTGCCGCTGACGCTGCGTCTGCTGGGGGACCAGCTGACGCCGGTGTTGGCGTACCGGCGGCTGGTGGCGGCGGACGAGCGGACGGCGCCGTCGTTCCTGCTGGAGTCGGTCGAGGACCAGCAGCGTCAGGGTCGGCACTCGATCCTCGGCGCGGGCCCTTCGCTGGAGGTGCTGGCCGAAGAGGAGCGGGTGCGGGTGGTGGCGCACCGCGGCGAGGCGCCGGTCGGGGGCGGGGAGCGGACGGGCGATCCGCTGGCGGTGCTGCGTGAGATCAGCGGCGGGCTGCGGCTCAGCGTGCCGCGGTCGAGCGTGGACTCGGGGATGATGCCGGACTGCGCGCTCGGGGGCTGGTTCGGGTACGCGGGGTACGACAGCGTGCGGTACGCCGAGCCGGGCAAGCTGGGGTTCGACCGAGCTCCGGAGGATGACCGCGGGCTGCCGGACGTGGCGTTCGGGTTCTACGACGAGGTGGTGGTGTTCGACCACGTCGAGCAGACCGTGTATCTGATCCGTCTGTGTCTGGTGGGCGATGGCGACGACGCGGGCGACGTCTACGAGCGGGGCGTGGCGGCGCTGGACGCGCTGGAGGCGAAGATCCAGCGGCACAGCAGGCCGCTGCCCGCGGGTCGTGTGGGCGCGCACCCGCCGGCGCGTGAGCTGCCGAGCAACACGACGCGGGCGCGTCACGCGGAGATGGTGGAGCGTGCGCGGGAGTACATCCGCGCGGGCGACATCTTCCAGGTCGTGCTCGGGCAGCGATTCGAGCGGGAGAGCGCGGCGGACCCGTTCGACGTATACCGGGCGCTTCGCGCGGTGAACCCGAGCCCGTACATGGTGTACATGCAGGCGGGGCCGTGCATTCTGATCGCGTCGAGCCCGGAGATCTTGTGCCGGGTGGAGCGGACGGGCGGCGGGGGTCTTCGCGTGACGAACCGTCCGCTGGCGGGGACGCGGCGTCGCGGGCGGACCGAGGCCGAGGATCTGGCGCTGGAGGCGGAGCTTCTGGCGGACCCGAAGGAGCGGAGCGAGCACGTGATGCTGGTGGACCTGGGGCGGAACGACGTGGGGGTCGTGTCGCGTCCGGGCTCGATCGAGCTGGAGCGTGTGATGACGGTCGAGCGTTATAGCCACGTGATGCACATCAGCTCGACGGTGACGGGCGAGCTGCGCGGGGGCGTGGACGCGTGGGACGCGCTTCGCGCGGCGCTGCCGGTCGGGACGATCAGCGGGGCGCCGAAGATCCGGGCGATGCAGATCATCGACGAGCTGGAGCCGGTGCGGCGCGGGCCGTACGGCGGCGGGATGGGGTACGTCGGCCTGGACGGGCAGATGGACATCGCGCTGGCGCTTCGGACGATGGTGGCGCCGGTGTCGATGTTCGACGGCGGGACGTGGACCTATCACATCCAGGCGGCGGGCGGGATCGTGATGGACAGCGTGGTCGAGGCGGAGTACGACGAGACGGTGAACAAGGCCGCGGCGCTCGGTCGGGCGATCGACGTGGCCGAGGAGGCGTTCGGCGAGCGTGCGATGAACGGAGACGGGCGGGGGGACGAGCCTTGAGCCGTCCCGCTGTCGTGATCTCGGAGTCGCTCTCGGAGCGTCCGCTGGATTGGCTCGCGGAGCGCTGCGATGTGGCGCGGGTGCGATTCGACGACCCGGCGTTCGACGATGCGCTGGCGGTCGCCGACGGGCTGGTCGTGCGGACATACACGGTTGTGGACGAGGACCTGCTGGAGCGGTCGCCTCGGCTGCGGGTGGTCGGTCGCGCGGGGGTGGCGCTGGACAACATCGACGTGCCGGCGTGCCGTGGGCGTGGCGTGGAGGTGGTGCACGCGCCTGGGGCGAACAGCAGCGCGGTGGCGGAGTACGTGTTCGCGTTGATCTTCGATGCGCTGCGGCCGCGGGCGGCGATGACGCGCGCGATGGACCTTGAGGAGTTCAACCGTGTGCGGGGCGAGCTGCTGGCGCCGCGGCAGCTGGAGGGGATGACGCTGGGCGTGCTGGGGTACGGGCGGATCGGCGCGCGGGTCGGTCGGATCGGGCGGGCGTTCGGGATGCGGGTGATCTACCACGACCTGTTGGAGATCACGGAAGACCGGCGCCACGGCGCCGAGCCGGTGTCGCGGGACGAGCTGTTCGAGCGGAGCGAGGTGCTGACGGTGCACATCGATGACCGGCCGGACAACCGGCGCACGCTGGGCGCGGGGGCCTTTGGTCGGATGCGGGGCGACGTGGTCTTCCTGAACTGTGCGCGCGGGCTGGTGGTGGACCCGCAGGCGCTGGCGGGGTTCATGATCGATCACCCGGCGGCGATGGCGCTGCTGGACGTGCACGACCCGGAGCCGTTCGGCCCGACGTACCCGCTGCTTGACATCCGGAACGTGCACCTGTTCCCGCACATCGCGGCGGCGACGGCTGCGGCGAAGGAGAACATGAGCTGGGTCGTCCGCGACGTCGTGCGCGTGCTGGAAGGCGAGAGACCGGAGTGGGCGGCGCCGGCGTAGGTGCACGCCCGGTCCGCGTCCGACGACCCGGGCTCGCTCGGCGCCGCGGACCGTCGCGCACCGGCCCCGCGTGCTCAGTCGATGACGCCGTCCGACGACGGTGGCTCGTCCATGTTCTTGCCGCATTCGGGGCAGATGCGCGAGGGGAGCCCCTTGGCGGAGTAGCCGCAGTGCGGGCAGGCGTCGGTGCGGGCGGCGGCGGCGCGTTGGGCCTCGATCGCGGTGGCGACGGCGAGCCCGACGCCGGCGCCGATGGAGATGCCGAGGGAGATCCAGAGGCCGATGCTATCGGTGAGCGCGCCGATGATGACGCCGAAGGAGACGCCCATCGCGGCGCCCAGCGAGAGGCCGAGGGACACGGCGGTGGACATCTGGCTGGGGCGGGGCTGGTCGGGATCGGGATCGGGATCGGGATCGGGATCGGGCATGCATCCAGCGTACCTGTCGGCGGTGGTTGTTCGCTGGGTTCATGGTCGCGGGCCTCGGTTGCCGTTGGCGGGGGAGAAAGCACGGCGCGCGCGGTGGCGCGTGCCGTGCCAGGGAGGGGGGGGAATGGATCTGGTGTCAGGTGTCGTCTCGGTCCGTCGTCTCGCCTTCGTAGCTGGAGTGGGCGTCGGGCCCGGGATGCATGTGCTCGCGGCGGTCGCGGAGGCGCACGACGGTGGGGTTCGCCGTCGCGGGCTCGGGCGGCGAGGCGGAGAGTCCGCCGTCGAGGAAGTCGAGGGGGCTCGACTCGCCGAGGACGCGGCGTCCGACGACGTTGTTGATGACGATGATCATGAAGGCGGCGCCGATGAGGATGGCCATGGTGGTGAGGCCTCGGACGCCGACGTGCCTGGCGGCCTCGCCGGCCCAGACGGCGTAGATGGAGAACGAGGTGCCGATGGCGACGGCGGCGAGGCAGAGTGCGAAACACCCTTTGTTGATGAGGTCGAGTGCGCGCATGACATCCCCTTGGACCGTCGCGGTCCGGCGTGTTCTTGAATGCCGGCGACGGAGCGAGCCCACGAGATCCCGCCCCGCCGCCGGCTATGTCTGATTCTTATCTAGTGAACACTAACATACTCGGACGCGAGTTTGTTGGGAAGGCCGATCCGGCGATTTCGGGGCGATTGGCGGTTTTTTTGTCGCCGCCCTCCGGCGGTGGAGGCGGCGGGAGGCAGCGCGGGTCGGATCACCGCGCCCCCGGACAGCCCCCGAAGAAGAGGTCAACGAACACGGCGACGTCCGCCTGGCTGGCGACGTCGTCGGGCGGCGCGAACGCGGTGACGCGGCTGTCCTCCTGGAAGAACCGGTCCACGAACTCCGATACGTCGGTCTGCGAGAGGACGCCGAACGGGAACGTCATGTCGGCGCGGTTGCAGCCGAACTGGTTCAACTCGGCGACAAATGCGGTGCCCTCGCCGGTGAGGCTGTCCCGGACGTTGCCGGCGATGCGGGCCCCGCTCGCGGAGATGCCCGCGACGCGGAACTCGCTGAAGCGGGAGAGGTCGAAGCCGGTCTCGACCGTGAGCGCGTGTTCGATCGAGCGGAAGCCGCGCCAGGTGTCCCAGATCCAGCCTGCACCAAAGAAACCGCCGCTCGGGAAGTACGACCCCACGACCCAGTTCCCGTCCTCGCTGACGTCCTCGGCGTTGGCGGTGCGGACGTCGGGCCCGTCGTAAAGGGCGATCGGCGGGCCGGCGATAAGCCATCGGGCCGGCCTCAACGCCGAACCATCGCGTGCCGTGCCGACGATGAAGTTGGCGTTGTCGCTGATCGCGTTCGCGACGGTGATCGGTGTCGCGGGATTCAGCGGCGCGAGGAAGAACGGGCCGCTTGCTCGTATGAGATACGCCCCGCCGGTTCCGCCCTGCGTGAACCCGACGATGATGCTGCCATTGACCGCCGTGTCGTTGCCGATCAGCGTGGCGGGAAGGTTGTCGAGCTTGTTTGTCGCGATGTTGTATCGGAACCCTGTCGGCGCGGCGAAGGGCGGGTTGTAGCTACCGACGGCCGTGCCACCATCGGCGCTGATCGCGTTGGGGATCTCGATGCTCGTGCCAGGCGGGAAGTCCATCTCCCGCAGGGTCCCGGCGTCGACGTCGGCGATCACAGGGCGCCGGACTCCGGCCGAGTTGCTCGCCACGCCCACGGCGGTCGAGCCGTCGCCGTCCACGGCGAAGAGCTCGCCCGAGAACGCGGTCGCGGAGACGCCGGGCAGACGCTGCAGCGGCCGGATGCCGACGCCCTCGGTCCAAGCGAACGCCTCGGTCCCGCCCGAGGCGTTGACCGAAGCGCCGACGACGGTCAGACCGTCGCGGCTCAGATCGTGGGCAAAGCTCGAACCGTTGCGACCGGTGAGGCCGCCGATGGTCTGGAACAACGGCTGGGCGGTCCCCGTGGCCGCGATCGTGGATACGAGGGCAAGTCCCGTCCGCATGGCGATCCTTTACTCGGGTGAGAAGCAACCCTGAAAGAACAGGGCGACGAACGACTCGATGTCCGACTGGCTGACGACGTCGAGCGGCTCGGCGAGCGCCGCGACGCGGGGGTCGCCCGCGAAGAAGCGGTCTCGGAACACGTCAACGTCGGCGCTGCTGAGCACGCCGAGCGGCGCCGCGGTGTCGGCCGCGTTGCAGCCGAAGGCGTTGATCTCGGCGACAAAGGCGCGGGCTCGGCCCGCGGGGTCGCGGCCGTTGCCGGCGATGCGCGAGCCGTCGTGCGAGATCCCGACGAGGCGGAGATCGGTCCATCCGGTAATGTCCAGGTCGTTCTCGACGGCGAGGACCTGCCGGATCGGGCGTGCTCCGCGCCAGAGATCCCAGAGCCACCCCTCGAAGTCGCCGTCGGCGCTGAACCGCCCGTTACCGGCGACGAAGTTGGCCCCGTCGCTGATACCCGCGGTTTCGGCCTGGACCGGGAACCCGGAGCCATCGCGGATCGGGACGAATCCCCCCACGGACGTCCAGACGAAGGCATAGCGGGAGAGCGGGAAGTCGAGGTCGGGCCAGACATCGCCGGCGAACGACGAGCCGTCGAGCGTGACGTGTCTGACGACGATCGACCCGACGAGGATCGGTGTGCCGGCGAGCACGGCCGGGCCCGTGCGATCGAACCAGACGGCGGCCCGGGGCCCGGCAATGTCCGAGGCGTAGCCGGAGATGACGGCGCCGGTCTTGTCGATCGAGAAGATGCCGGCGTCGGCGTCTCCGCCCGGGAGATCGGGCAGGGTCTCGACTGTGGCGCCGGCCTGGGTCCATATCAGCGGCAGGGTGACGCCGAGATCCCTCGACTCGAACGAGCCGCCGATGATCGTACCGTCGCCGCTGACCGCATCGACGAAGTAGCCGCCGGTGACACCGGTCAGCGCGGCGAGCTCCGTCGGACCGCCGGTCGCGCTCCAGCGGAACGGCACCTCCTGAGCGCCGCCGCCGGCGATCACGGATCCGTCGAAGCTGATGGCCCGGGGACGGAGGAACTCCGCCGGAAGGCCCTGGATTCGTCCGATGGAGCGGAGCCCGTCGATCTCATTCCACAGGAAGCCGTTCGAATTCTCGGGCGCGGGGAAGCTCGTCGTGCCGGTGACGGAGCGCCCGTCGCCGCTGATCGCGGCGGCGACGCTCGAGGGCCGCGACTGATCTCCGAAGCCGAGTGGTATGAACCGGGGCTGGCCGGCGGCCAGCCCCGTTGAGATGGCGATGGCGGCGGCGGGCGCGGCGCGGGTCATCATAACGGGCACCCCTGGAAGAACTGGCTCACGAAGGCGTCGACATCGGCCTGCGACAGGACGCCGGTCGGCGCGGCGATGTCGGCGCCGCTGCAGCCGCGGAGGCGGACGGTCAGCAGGAAGGCCTCTCTGCTGCACAGGTTGTTCTCGAGCGTGCCCACGATGCGGGTACCGTCCGCGGAGATCCCGAGGGCCTCGTTCAAACGGCCTCGGCGCAGGGCGATCCCTTTGTCGGCGATCACGGCCTCGAGCGTGCGTATGCCCCGGAAGCGTGACCAGATAGATGGAACAGCCCCGAACCCGAAGGCGAAACTGCCGTCGTCGCTGACGCAGGTCCCCGAAGCCTCCACGAGCCCGCTCGGCAGCGTCCATCGGAACGCCCGGCGGCCCGACGCGGCCCTCGCCGTGCCGACGACGGTCGTGTCGTCGGCGCTGATCCGCGCCGCACCGCTGGAGAACTCACCGCCGGGAACGTCGCCGAGCGCGCGGAGACTCGCCTGGGCACAGGCCAGACCCGACGTGACGGCGAGAGCGACCAACGGCGATACATGCGGCTTCACAGGGATCCTCTGATGTCTCGAGTGAGGTTACATCGACCGTGCGATCACGAACAAGAAGATTGCGCAAGGACGCGCCCTCCGGACAAGGCAGGCCGCCCGGGCATTCGCCAAAGAAAGAGCGACGGCCGACCGCGGATCTCACGGCCGGCCGTCGTTGTTGTGCCAGGTTCTCTGCCTCGGGCAGGCCGCGAGACTCTGGTCAGTTCGCCGGGCAGCCCGCGAAGAAGAGCGTCACGAACGCGTCGACGTCGGCCTGGCTGGTCACGTCGTTGGGCGCGGCGAGCGCGGCGACCGCGGGGTCCCCGGCGAAGAAGAGCTCGACGAAGCGTGAGACGTCGGCCTGGCTGATGACGCCGCGGGGATCGGCGAGGTCGGCGCCGGAGCAGCCGAGGCCGTCGTTGCCGGGTGACTCGACCGCGCCGATGTCGATCGCGGGTGTGCCCGCGGCCGGGGCGTTGGTCGCGTTGGGATCATCGAGGCGGCGGGGGTTGCCTAGGAAGTCGGTCTCGAACGGCATGACGACGTCGAAGCCGGCGTCGACCGCGGGCGAGCCGGCGGCGAGGCGCATGTCGCCCGCGCTGGGGTTCACGAAATCGGGGTTGACGCGGAGCGTGCCGGCGACGTCGGCGTCGCCGTAGCGGTACTCGACGTTGCTTCTGACGACCGGGTTTGAAAACGTCGAGGCCGGGTCGAGCGCCACGGGCGGGGAGGCGGCGTTGCTCGCGTTGGTGAATATGTTGTTTGCGATGGTGAGCTCCGGCAGCAGGCCGATGAAGCTGCCGCGGGCGCGCGTCGCGATGATGGCCGACGGCTGGAGCTGCGGGCCGGTGCCGGCCGAGCCGCTGCTGTTGCCTAGCCCGGTGGAGCCTCGGCTCCCGTCTGAGAAGATTCCGTCGCCGCCGGCGCCGCCGGTGCCGCGGATGCCGGCCGATCCGCCGGCGCCGTTGCGACCGCCGATTCCGGGCTGGGTGTTGTAGATCGTGTTGTTGAGAACCTCGAAGGTCTCGTCGAAGTTCTGCAACTCGAAGAGCTGGGCGATGCCGCCGTCGCCGCCGGAACCGCCAGAGCCTCCCCGGCCGGCCTGACCGCCGCGGCCGCCGTTGCCGCCGACGGGCGTGCCGCTGACGCCGCGACCGCCGGTGCCGCCACGGCCGCCCGTGCCGCCGCGACCGGCGTCGCCGCCGTTGCCGGCGCGGAGGTTCTCGACGATGTTCTGCGCGAACAGGAGGTTGTCGCTTGTCTGGCTGAAGACGAGCGTCACGTCGCCGCCGGTGCCGCCGTCGCCGCCTCGACCGCCGGTCCCGCCGGTCCTGCCGGTGCCGCCGGTCGGGCTGGTGATGGTGCCGGTGCTGCCCGAGCCGCCTGTGAATCCGGTCGAGCCCTGGCGGCCGTTTCCGGCTCGGCCGGCCTGCACGCCGAAGATGCGCGAGTTGGTGAGTTCGAACGAGAGACCGCCGATGAGTTCGACGACGCGCAGGTCCTGGCCGTCGCCGCCGCGCGAGCCGCTGCTCGAGCCGGTCGAACCGTCGCGTCCGCGGATCGGGCCGATGGTGCAGCCATCGATCACGACATCGCCGTCGAGCACGAATACAGACCGCAGGGTGCCGGTCGCCGGCAGGAACCCGGCCGGATCGCGGAAGGTGCTGTTCCGGATCGTGGCGTCGCCGAACCCGCTGACCCGCACCGCGTCACGCGAGAAGCGTTCGAAGACCGCGTGGTCCACGTCGAGGACGGCGCCCTGGATCGTCTCGATGCCGGACCAGCCGTCGGTCGAGCTCGCGGTGCTCGCGGTGGTGAACAGCACGGGCTCGTCGGCGGTGCCGTTGACGATGAACCGGCCGGGCTCGCGGACGAGGATGTCAACGCCGTTGCCCATCAAGATGCGTGCGCCGGGGCCGATCGTGACGGTGCCGGTGAACTCGGTGTCCTCTGTGATGGTGAGCGTCGCCCCGGGCGGCACGTCGATGTCCGCGGGGTTGATGACCTGGGCGAGGGCGACGGGGCTGAGGGCGAGGCCGCAGATCGCGGCGAGGGCTCGGGGCTTGGTCATGCGTGTTCTCCGGTGGGGTTGGGTGTCCGGAGAGACACGCGGTGGTCCGGGTGTGTGCGCCCGATCGTCGTGGAGGTTTTTGGTTGGGGGATCCCCGGGGGCTCGGTCTTGTCGCGGGCGTCCTTGTGCGAGCGGGAGTTCGCGCTCGGGGCTCGTTGATCGCGCGGGTCGTGACGTGGTGTCCGCCCTCACCCCGGCCCTCTCCCTGAGGGAGAGGGAGGCGGAGCCCCCTCCGCCTCTCCGCCTCCGGCGGATCGGCACCTCCCCGCGCCAGCTGACGGGGGAGGCGGACGTGGCTCGGTCGAGTGGGCGGGCCTCGGCGACGGGGGAGGCGAGGCCGCGTCTAGCTGGCCGGGCACCCGGCGAAGAACAGCCGCACGAACTCGGTGATATCGGCCTGGCTGCCGACTTCCCGCGGCTCTGCGAGTTCGAGGACACGAGGATCATTGGCGAAGAACGCGTCGACGAAGGCGTTGACGTCGGCCTGTGAGATGATGCCGGTCGGCGGGGCGATGTCGGCGCCGTTGCAGCCGCGGAGCCTGATGCGAGCGAGGTACGCCTCGTCGTCGCCGTTGGTGTTGCGGATGGTCCCGGCGATGAACGTCCCGTCGGCGGAGATGGCCGACGCGGTTCGGAGCGAGAGTCCGGCGACGCTGATGCCGTCGTCGAGGAGGACGTCTTCGAGCGGGCGCATGCCGTTGAAGCGCGACCAGTGGAATGCGACGCGCTGGCCGTTCTTGCTGCCCCAGCCGACGGCGAAGTTGCCGTCGTCGCTGACGTCGAAGGCGGCGCCGGAATCGATGACGACATTGCTGGGATCGAGCGGGTCCATGCGGTCGACGGCGTTCCAGACGAAGGGCTGCAGGTATCCGGAGACGCGGCTGTCGCCGACGATGTGGCGTCCGTCGCCGCTGATCGCGAGCGATCGGCTGAGCGGGTCGCCGATGGGCGTCGGGTCGGGGAGGTAGCCGAGGCCCTGGAGCGAGCTGCCCTGGGTCCAGCGGGCGGCCTGGGCGCCGGGCGTGCTGCTGCTGATCACGGCGGCCTCGAGTCCGTCGCGGCTGAGGTGGGTCACCGAGCTGTTGACCGTTCCGCCGGGGAGGTCGCCCAAGGGCGTCACGGCTCAGGTGCTGACGCGGAAGCGGTAGGCGAGTGAGTCGGCGGGGGTGACGGAGATCCCGCCGACGAAGACGCCGTCGCCGCTGACGCTGCCGCCGATGCTCTCGGTCTCCCCGCCGCGGAAGACGGGGATGCGCATGCCTCTCGCGGGCGTCCAGTAGAACATGCGTCGGATTCCAGGGCCGTCGAGCTGGCCGGCGATGACGTCGCCGTCGGCGTCGATGTCGGTGGCCTCGTCGGAGGTGAAGCCGGCCGGGAGGCTCGGGACGAGCGGGCGCATGCCCTGCGCCTGGGTCCAGCGGAACGCGCGGGTGCCGGTGGCGGTGCGTGAGCGCCCGACGACGGTGGTGCCGTCGTCGGTGACGTCGAGCGCCTCGCTGTCGAAGGTGCCCCCCGGGAGATCGCCGAGGAGGCGGAAGGAGGGCTGGGCGTGCGCGATGCCGGCGGCGGCAACGACCGATAGTGCGAGCGTGGTGCGGTGCATGTGATCCCCCTGTGCGCTGAGGAACAGAGCGAATCTACGGGCAAGCGCTCACACGGTGGTAGAGAAATCCTCGACGGGGCTGATTCGGTCATGTCGCCGCCGTCCGGCGGCGAGGGTCGTCCGCTCGCGGGTGGGTCCCGCGCGTCGCGGTCGCTCGGGTCGTCGATCGTTGCGCGGGCGGCGGTCGAGGCTGGGTTTGGTTCGCCGGGCAGCCGGCGACATTCGGATTCGTCCGCCGGGAAACCGGCGAAGCTGAACTCAGAGACCCGGGCAGCCTTCGAAGAAGAGGTCGACGAAGCGGTCGATGTCGGCGCTCGTGGCGGAGCCGAACGGCTCGGCCAGGCGCGCGGCGGTCGGGCTCGATCCGAGGTAGCGCTCGACGAAGGTCGTGACGTCGCGGTGGCTGAGCACACCTCGCGGGAACTCGAAGTCGGCGTCGCTGCAGGCTCGCTCGAGCGTCATGGCGAAGGCCTCGGTGGTGATGTCGTTGACGTTGTCACGGACGAACGCGTGCCCGGTGAAGGTGCGGCCGTCGGCCGAGACGGCGCGCATGTCGCCGGTGTCGATCTCTACGTCTCCGGTGAAGGGGAACAAGCGGTCGGCGAGGCGCGCGAAGCTGCGGGTGCCGTCGACCGGCGTCCAGAGGCTGCCGCCGCTCACGACGACCTCGCCGTCGGCGCTGCAGTCGATGGCCTCGCCGAAGCGATCGAAGGGCCCGTCGGGCAGGGGCTCGAAGCCGCCCGACTCGGTCCAGCGGAAGCCGCGTCTGAGGCCGCCGTCCCAGAAGACGCCGACCGCGACGGAGCCATCGGCGCTGGCGGCGTTGAACTCGCGGACGCTCGGGGCGTCGATCCCGCCCGAGCCCTCGAGCACCTCGGCGCCGCTCTTCTCTGTCCAGCGGAACGGCGCGAAGCCCTCGGTGGTCTCGATCACGCCGAAGACCGTCCGCCCGTCGCCGCTGAGTGTGGCGCCCGGGCGGGGGCCCGTGTCGACGACGGGGCGGCCGAGGTCCTCGACCTCGACGCGAAGGAACCCGCGTCCCTCGATGTGGAGCAGCAGCGCGTCGGACTGGACGAGCTGATCGTCCTCGACGGTGACCAGGATGAGCGTGACCGAGCCGTTGGCGTTGACGTTGAGCGCGGCCCCGTCGAGGGCGATGGGCGGGAGGGGGATGTCCTCGAGCCCGCCGGCCTCTGTCCAGCGGACGGGCACGTGGAGGTCCGGCGGCAGCAGGCCGCGGCCGACGACGACGGAGCCGTCGGCGGCGAGGTCGGTGGCGGCGGTGATCTCGAGGCCGAACGGGCCGGGCCCGATGATCCGGGTGCCGTCGCCGCGGCGCCAGAAGAACGAGCCTGTGGTCGGGCCGCCTCGGTTGGCGATGTCGCCGGTCACGGCCGAGCCGTCGGCGTTGATCGCGGTCCCGGCGGCCCGGAATCGGGGGACGTCGACGCCGTCGGGGGCCGGGATCGGGACGAGAAGGTTCTGGGCGGCGGCGTTCTGGGTGAGCGCCAGGCCCGCGAGCGCGAGCGTTCTGATCACTTGTCTTCTCCCATCCGCGGACTCTGGGAGGGTATCGGATCTATCGATGGTCCGGGTTCAGTTCGACCGTGTCGCGGGCGTCCGGGCGCGAGGGGGGGTCGGTCTTGTCGCGGGCCTTCGCCCGCGAGTGGGCTCGGTCCTTAAGCGGGCGACCGCTCGCGGGTGGGTCCCCCGCTTCGCGGTCGTCGGCTAGCGAGCGCTCGCCGGGCAGCCTTCGAAGAAGAGCTCTACGAAGCGGGCGACGTCGAGCTGGCTGGCGACGTCGAGAGGCTCGGCCAGCCGGGCGACGGTCGGGCTGTTGTCGTTGAAGCGCTCGAGGAACGTCAGCACGTCGCGCTGGCTCATCACGCCGCGCGGTTCGGCGTAATCGATGTCGTTGCAGGGGCGGGGGAGCGTGACGACTGCGTACGGCGTACCGGTCTCCGAGCTGGGGTTGTCCGCTGGGGCGAAGATCCCGGCAACCACGATCTTCCGCCCATCGCCCGAGAGGCCGAGGATCTCGTTGTTACGGAACGGGTCCGCGCCGACGACTTCCTCGGCGAGCGCTTGTTGATTCTCCATGAGGATGTCAAGGAGCAGCCGAGTGCCGTCCACCGGGTTGTACATCCACGACGTGCCGGCGACGACCTGTCCGTCGTCGCTCATCCCGACGACGGCGATCGCGCCGGGACGCGGACGGCCGATCCGCGGATCTTCTGCGATCCGAGTGAATCCGCCCGACTCCGACCAGATCTGGAACTCCGCTCCCGGCTGGTCGCCCGTTAGGAACTCTCCGACGATCATCGACCCGTCGAAGCTGATACCGCCCGGCTCGAACCCGTAGAAGCCGGCCGGTCCGTTGGGCAGCTCGGCAAACCCCGCGGCGTCCGTGTGCCGCCACGGGAAGCCGATCGCGGCATTCTCGGTGCCCGTGATGACCGAGCCATCGCCGCTGATGTTCGCGCGGCGGATGGGGAAGAAGCCGACCGGCGAGTTCTGGTCGTCGGGCGTCAATTGCTCGAAGCCGGCTCGATCCGTGTAGCGCCAGAGTGTCGCCAGGTTGTCCAGAACGACCGTCGATCCGTCATCGGAGACGCCCCGCACGAACGGGGCTTCGCCGATCTGGTCGACGCCCTCCGGCACGCCGAGGTCCTCGACGCCCGCCGGCGTCCAGCGGAACAGCCCGTCCGGGAGTGCGACGAGCGGATTCAGATAGGCACCATATATTGTCAGCCCGTCGGCGCTGACGGCGCCCCCGCGGGCGTCGGCCTCGAGGATCTCGAACCGATCGCTGGTCTCGCTGTCCCAGCGGAACGCCGGGCCCCAGCGGGACGTCGGCGGAACACCCTGGCCACCGGCGAGGGGCGTGATGGCGAGCATGCCCGTGACGACGGTGCCGTCACGGTTGATGTCGCCGAACCAGCGGTACTCGGGTTCATCAGTGCCGATCGCCGGGGGTGAGATCCGGTAGCCCTCCGGCGCGCGAATGAGTTCGATCTCGACACGCTCGGGCTGGGCCGCGGCGGGCCGGTGGGCGATGATCGGCACAGCCGCGAGCGGCAGGGCCGCGGCGATCGAACGGACTCTGGGCATGGCGGACCTCTCTCGGAACCGGCTCCGGCCCGAGTCTACGGTTGATTTCGGGGGCACCAAGCCCGAATCGGGTCCCGGAGCGCGGGCCCGGACCGGATCGCGATCATGCCAGAACTCAGCGTCAACATCGATCACGTCGCCACGATCCGCAACGCCCGCTACCGCGCCGATGTGGGGGAATCCCTCGCCGAGCGGTTCCCGTGGGCCGAGCCCGACCCGGTGCGTGCGGCGCACGAGGCGGAGATGGGCGGGGCCGCGGGGATCACGGTGCACCTGCGCGAGGACCGGCGTCACATCCGCGACCACGACGTCGAGCGGCTGCGCGAGCTGGTCCGTCTGAAGTTCAATCTCGAGATGGCGGCGACGGACGAGATGGTCGAGATCGCGCGGCGGGTGCGTCCGCACACGGCGATGCTGGTGCCCGAGGGGCGCGACGAGGTGACGACCGAAGGCGGGCTGGACGTCGCGAGGCAGAGGCCGCGGATGCGCGAGGTGGTGGCGCGGCTGAAGGACGCGGGGCTGGTGGTGAGCGCGTTCATCGACGCCGAGGGCGAGCAGATCGACGCGGCGGCGGAGGTCGGCTTCGACGTCTGCGAGGTGCACACGGGCCCGTGGGCGGAGGTGTTCTTCCACGCCGGGGGGGACGACCGGAGCGAGGACGTGCTGCGCGAGCTGGAGCGGGTCCGCGGGGCGGGGGCCGAAATCCGGGCGAGGAAGATGCGATTCAACGCCGGGCACGCTCTGAACTATGCCAACGTGGGCCCGATCGCGCGTCTGGAGGGCGTGGGCGAGCTCCACATCGGGCACGCGATCGTGAGCCGTGCCTCATACGTGGGGTTGCGGGAGGCCGTGAGCCGGATGCGGGAGGCGATGAGATCCGACTAGAACCCGAATCGGAGCGATGAACTCCCGGTTCTTGCGGGCGTAAGCAGACGGGCGGCGGTGAGGCGGGGATAGTTGGAGCCGATGGAGCGGAACGGGAGCAAAGCCAGGAAGGCGGCCGGGGCCGGGAAGCGGCGGAAGCGGCCGTTCTCGAGCCAGTCGGCGGCGCTGGGCTTTCTCGACTCGCTGACCAACATCGAGCGGCTGCGGCCGACGCGGGTCCCGGACGAGGCGTTCAAGCTCGACCGGATCCGGGCGATGCTGGACGAGCTGGGCCGCCCGCAGGACTCGCTGAAGTTCGTGCACGTCGCGGGGAGCAAGGGCAAGGGCAGCGTCTGCGAGATGCTGGCGAGTTGCCTGCGCGAGTGCGGGTACGCGGTCGGGATGACGACGAGCCCGCACCTGATCGATCTGCGCGAGCGGATCCGGGTCGGCGGCGAGATGATCGGCGAGCGCGAGTTCCAGCTCGTGATGAGCAAGGTTCGCGACGCGGCCGAGTCGCTGCCGAAGAAGCTGGGCCAGCCGACGTACTTCGAGGCGATGATCGCCGCGGCCTTCCGCCACTTCGCCGATCAGGCGGTGGACGTGGTGATCGCGGAGGTCGGGCTGGGCGGTCGGCTTGACGCGACGAACGTGATCGAGCCGGAGCTGTGCCTGGTGAGCGAGATCCAGCTGGAGCACACGGACCTGCTCGGCGAGACGCTGGCGGAGATCGCGGCCGAGAAGGCGGGGATCTTCAAGCCGGGCGTGCCGGCGATCAGCGTGCGTCAGACCGAGGAGGCGATGGATGCGCTGCGTTCGCGGGCCGAGGCGGTCGGCGTCGCGGTCTCGGTGCTGGGCGAGGACGTGGAGTTCACGAGCCGTTTCGAGGCGGCGCACGGCATGGGCCCGCACGCGCGGGTGAGCGTGACGACGGCGCGCAGCGAGTACGAGCACCTGGCGGTGCCGCTGCCCGGCGAGCACCAGGCGCCCAACTGCGGGCTGGTGCTCGCGGCGCTGGACCGTTTGAAGGAGCGCGGCTTCGACGCGCCGGAGCGGGACGTCGCGCGGGGCCTGGCGGACACACCGCGGCGCGGGCGGCTGGAGATCGTGCACGAGCAGCCGCGCGTGCTGATCGACGGCGCGCACACGCCGGAGAGCGTGCGCGCGGTGATCCAGGCGATCGGGGCGAGCATCAAGACGGACTCGACGGTGCTGATCTTCGGCTGCGCGTCGGACAAGCAGGTCGGGCCGATGCTGGACGAGATCGCGCGCGGCGCCGACAAGGTGATCTTCACGCGGTCGAGCGACTCGCAGCGCTCGGCGGAGCCCGCGGCGCTGGCGTCGGAGTACGAGCGGCGTTGCGAGAAGATGGCCCAGGTCGAGCCGACGGTGCGGGACGCGATCAACGCCGCCGCCCGCGCGGTCACACGCGAGGACCTGATCGTGGTGACCGGCTCGTTCCTGCTCGCCGGCGAGGCCAAGGCGCTGCTCGACGCCAAGCGGTCCCGCGACGCCGAGGCGGTCTCGTCCTAGCGCCCGCGGGCCCGCGATCGGGCCGCTCTGGCGTTGTGTTCGGGGTGATCCCGTGGCCCGGACGGCCCGATGGATGGAACCACGGGCGGGCTCGCGGGTAGTGTTCCCGGATGGGCGAGCCGGCCGATCGGTCTTTGGTCGGATATCGCCGCCCGCCGATGCACGGTTGACGGTCCAGGGAGGTTCTTCTGATGCGATCCGGTCCCGCTTCTCTCGCTCTCGCCGCCGCGCTCGTGGGCGCGCCGATTCAGGCTTCCGCGGCCGCCCAGCCCGAGCCCGCCGAGATGGTGTCGGCGTTCGATTCGGGGTGGGACGTGCTGGCGTTCTCGATCGAGAAGACCTGGGGCGACATCGCGACGAACCGGACGCTCGAGTCGATGACGATCGAGGCGACGCTGAGCTTCCCGGCGAGCGGCGATTCGGCGAAGTACACGCTCGTCCGTGCGTCGGACGGGCGGGTCTACGAGCGTGTCGAGGCGGTCGGCGGTCGTCTGCAGGAGCGCGGCGGCGACGGCGAGACGTACTGGATCCGGTTCAACGGCGGCGAGTCGCGCCGCATCGTCGGCGAGGACCAGCTCGCGATCCGTCGCCTGGCCGACCTCTACACCGAGGTGGACTACCGCAAGTACTTCCCGTCGTGCGAGTACCTCGGCACGGTCGAGTTCGGCGGCGGCACGGCGCACCGCGTGCGCCGGACCGACGGGCTCACGGGCCTGGCCGAGCTGCGGGACTACGACGGCGAGAGCGGCTACCTGGTGCGGACGATCCAGAAGCGGCTGCTCCCGACCGGTCAGGAGATCGATTCGCCGGCGCTGTTCGAGGACTACCGCGACGTCGACGGGATGAAGATCCCGTTCCGGCAGATCGCGGGCGACGGCGGCGCCCGCCAGGTGCTGACGGTGCAGCGCGTGCTGATCAACCGGGGGCTCGACGAGGCGCTGTTCGAGCTGCCCGAGGGATTCTGAGAGCCGATTCGATCGCTCCGTAGCAGACCGGCGGCGATCGGCGATAGGCTCGTGTCGTGCTGGCGCTGGGCACCTTCCTGCTGATCGTCGTGCTTTCGCTCATCGTCGAGCGGGCGGCGATCCTGGCGCTGGTGCAGACCGGGATGACCCGACAGGCAGCGCGGTTCCAGGCGCGCAGCGCGTGGACCGGCACGGGCTTCACGACGGGCGAGGCCGAGCAGATCGTGGCGCACCCGATGCGGCGTCAGATCCTGCAGATGCTGATGATGGTTCGCGGCGCCGGATTCGTCACGATGATCGCGGCGCTCGTCACGGGCATCCAGGCGGACGACGACGTGGAGTGGCTGACCGCCGAGATCAAGCTCGCGGGCGGCATCGGCGGGATGATCGCCATCTATCTGGTCGCGATGAGCCCGGTGTTCGACGCGGTGATCGCGCCGGTCACCAAGTGGGGCCTGCGTCGTTTCACCAAGCTGCAGGTGGCCGACTACCACTCGATGTTCCACCTCTACGAGGACTACGAGGTCCACGAGGTGACGATCAAGCCGGGCGAATGGATCGAGGGTCGCACGCTCACGGACCTCGACCTGCCTGAGGAGGGCGTGCTGGTGCTCGCGATCGAGCGTCCGGGTGGGACGTTCATCGGCGCCCCGCGCGGCGGCTACCGGATCGCGTCCGGCGACAAGCTGGTCATCTACGGGCGGGAGGCGACGCTCCGGGAGCTCCAGCGGCGGCAGCGCGACGCCGAGGGCGAGCGCGAGCGGGCCGAATCGGTGGCCCGCCATGAGCGCGAGAAGGAGGAGCAGGACCGCCACGCGATCGAGGCCTGAGCCGGCGGCCCGTCTAAACTCGCCTCGTGAGCGACGAACCCCGGCAGAGCGCGTCCCACCGCTACACGGCGGCCCTGGCGAACGAGATCGAGCCGCGTTGGCAGGCGCGGTGGGCCGAGCTGGGCATCGACCGCCAGCCCAACCCGGGCGAGGCCGGCTTCGACGCTTCCAGGCCGAAGTTCTACTGCCTCGACATGTTCCCGTACCCGTCGGGCGCGGGCCTGCACGTCGGGCACCCCGAGGGCTACACCGCGACCGACATCATCTGCCGCTACAAGCGGATGAGCGGGTTCAACGTGCTGCACCCGATGGGCTGGGACGCCTTCGGCCTGCCGGCCGAGCAGTACGCGATCCAGACCGGCGTGCACCCGGCGATCACGACGCGCGAGGCGATCGACAACTTCCGGCGTCAGCTGCGGCGCTTCGGGTTCTGCTACGACTGGTCGCGCGAGTTCGGCACGATCGACGAGGGCTACTACCGCTGGACGCAGTGGGTTTTCCTGCGGCTGTACAAGTCCTGGTACGACCCCGAGGCCGAGCCGCGGGACGCGACTGTCCGTTCGCCCGGGCGGGCCCGCCCGATCGCCGAGCTCGAGGCCGAGTTCGCCTCCGGAGCGCGGCCGGTGCGATTCAACCCGCTGGCGGCGGAGGTCGCCGACGCGCTGAAGGCCCGGACCTACGAGAGCTGGGACGAGCTGGACGCGGGCGCCCGGCGCGACGTCCTCGACAGCTACCGCCTGGCGTACCTGGGCGAGCAGACGGTCAACTGGTGCCCGAAGCTCGGCACCGCGCTGGCCAACGAGGAGGTCATCGACGGCAAGAGCGAGCGCGGCGGGTTCCCGGTTTTCCGCAGGCCGCTGCGCCAGTGGATGCTGCGGATCACGGCCTACGGCGATCGGCTGCTGGCGGACCTCGAGGGCCTGGACTGGCCCGAGAGCACGCTGACGCAGCAGCGTGAGTGGATCGGGCGGAGCGAGGGCGCCGAGATCGACTTCGGGCTGCCCGAGGCGCCGATGGGCGTCGGCGCCGCGGCGCTGCGGGTCTACACCACGCGTCCTGACACGATCTTCGGCGCGACGTACATGGTCGTCGCGCCCGAGCACCCGCTGGTCGATGCGGTGCTGAAGGACGACGGCGCACCGGGCGGGCTGCGCGAGTACGTCGAGTGGGCCCGCAACCGCTCGGACGTCGAGCGGCAGGAGTCGAAGGACAAGACCGGCTGCGACACCGGCCTGCGCGCGGTCAACCCCGCGACGGGCGAGCGGATCCCGGTCTGGACCTCCGACTACGTGCTGATGGGCTACGGCTCGGGCGCGATCATGGCCGTGCCGGCGCACGACCAGCGCGACTTCGAGTTCGCGGAGAAGTTCGGCCTGCCGATCCAGGACGTCGTCTACCCAAAGCCGCTGCTCGCGGCCTCGCGGTACTTTAAGAGGCGGCCGAACGCCGGGGAGAAGTGGCGGGCGGAGCTCTCCGACGTGCTCTCGATGGTGACCAGCGAGAACACCGAGCCTCGCGATTTTGATTCGATCATCGAGCGGGCCCGCGTGCGGTCCGCGGGCGACGAGACGGCGCCGGTGACGCCGGTCGCGGAGGAGTGGCTCGGTCTGCTGGACGGTCTGGCCGGCGACGATGCCGGCGGCGACGGCGCGCGGGACGTGATCGAGCGCGGGCGTGTGCACCGGGCCCGGGGCGAGGCGTTCGCGGGCGACGGCCGCCTGTGGCACTCGGCCAACGCGGGGATCAGCCTGAACGGGCTCGCGGTCCCCGAGGCCAAGCGGCAGATCGTCGGGTGGCTCGAGTCCGAGGGCCTGGGCCAGAAGAAGGTGCAGTTCCGTCTGCGCGACTGGCTGTTCAGCCGCCAGCGGTACTGGGGCGAGCCGTTCCCGATCGTCTTCGACGAGGCGGGGCGTCACCACGCGGTCTCGGACGACGCGCTGCCGGTGACGCTGCCCGAGATGACCGACTACACGCCCGAGGAGTCGGACGAGCCGAAGCCGCTGCTCGCCAAGGCGGGCGCATGGCTGCGCACGACGGCTGGCGAGGCGGGCGCCGAGGGGCTCGACCCCGGCGCCGGCGTGACGCGCGAGTCGAACACGATGCCGGGCTGGGCGGGCTCGTGCTGGTATCACCTGCGGTACACGGACCCCGGGAACACCGACCGGCTGGCCTCGGAAGACGCCGAGTCGTACTGGATGGGCCGGCAGCCGGATCGGGAGCTCGGCGGCGTGGACCTGTACGTCGGCGGCGCCGAGCACGCGGTGCTGCACCTGCTCTACGCGCGGTTCTGGCACAAGACGCTGTTCGACCTCGGGCACGTCTCGACGAACGAGCCCTACCGCAAGCTCTTCCACCAGGGCCTGATCCTGAGCCACGCCTTCCAGCGCGCCGACAAGAGCCTCGTGCCGGTCGACCAGGTCGAAGAGCGGGGCGAGGACGAGTTCGTCGAGACCGCGACGGGCGAGCGCGTCGCGCAGATCATCGCCAAGATGAGCAAGAGCCTGAAGAACGTCGTCAACCCCGACGACGTGATCGCCGACCACGGCGCCGACACCTTCCGGCTCTACGAGATGTACATGGGCCCGCTCGACCAGCAGAAGCCGTGGGACACCCGCGCGATCGAGGGCATGTTCCGGTTCCTCCGCGATGTCTGGCGGCTGTGCATCGACGACGCGACGGGCGAGCCGCGGGTCGCCGATGCGGAGAACGGGGATCTCGAGAAGAGGCTGCACCGGACGGTCGACAAGGTCGGCGGCGACATCGAGCGGCTGGCGTTCAACACCGCGATCGCGGCGATGATCGAGTTCAAGAACGCCGCGCTCTCGAAGGACGGGACGCCGACGCTGACCGCCGATCAGATCGACCGGTTCGTGCGCACGCTGGCGCCGTTCGCGCCGCACCTGAGCGAGGAGATCTGGTCGCGGCTGGGCAGGTTCGACCAGCGCGGCAGCGTGCACCGCCAGGCGTGGCCCGAGGTCGACGAATCCAAGCTCGTGGACGACTCGATCGAGATCCCGGTCCAGATCCTGGGCAAGCT
This sequence comes from Planctomycetota bacterium, assembly GCA_038521625.1. Classification (GTDB taxonomy): domain Bacteria; phylum Planctomycetota; class Phycisphaerae; order Phycisphaerales; family UBA1924; genus JBCBKP01. The sequence continues at coordinate 133,128 of JBCBKP010000001.1, read as the reverse complement.
GCGGAGCAAGGTAACCGTCCCGGCGGACGCCGACAAGAAGGCCATGGAGACGGCCGCGCTCGCGGACGAGCGGATCAAGGAGCTGATCGAGGGCAAGACGGTGCGCAAGGTCATCGTCGTGCCGGGGCGGCTCGTGAATCTGGTGGTCGGCTAGACGCGGCGGCGGCCCGCCGTCCGGGCCGGTCGGATCATCTCCCGAAGAGCAACCGCGAGAGCGCACCGAGCTTCATCGGGCGGCCGCCCCGCTCGCGCCGCCACGCGCCGAGCTCGTACGCGGTGCGCCAGTGGTCCGCGAGCTCGCGCCACATGCGCGCGGCCGACCAGGCCGGGTCGTACATCTGCGTCGGCTCGCTGGTCAGGCCGTTGAGCTCGACGATCGCGAGGCCCTCGCCGCGACGGAGCTTCTCGTCGGTCTCGTAGCGGACGTCGAAGCGGCCGAGGTCGAGCCCGCCCTCGAAGCCGCGGGCGATCTCGTCGATCGCGGCCTCCAGCTCGGGCGTGATCAGGTCGGCGCCGTCGGTGAACAGGCAGCCCTGGCTGTGGTTGCCCGCGTGCCCGAGCGGGACGCGCTCGCCCTCGGGCACGATCTCGGCGAGGCGGCCGGCGAAGCGGCCGAAGAAGAGATCACGCTGCAGCCGGTACCGCGGGTGCTCCATGATGAGCCGGCGCAGCGTGCGCTCCCCGTCGCCGACGACGACCGGGAATGTCTTGCGCACGACGCCGGTGATCCGACCGGTGAGCGCATCCGCCGGAGCGAGCGACCTCGCCCACATGATGCCGCACTCCTCGGGGCCGGCGTGGAACCGCTGGAGTACGAACGGGGCGTCGGCGTGGCGCGCGTGCCGCCCGACATCGGCCTCGGACCGGACGAGCCGCACGCCGCGCCCGCGCTCGCCGGCGTCGGGCTTGCAGATGATCGGGAGACCGGCGAGCTCGGGCCGGTCTCGCAGCGCCGCGAGCGCACCGGGCGCGTCGCCGGGCTCGAAGAGCGCACACGCGAGCACGGCGGGGTGGTCCATCGCGCGGATGATCTCCGACTTGCTCTCCCCCACCACGCCGCCGCCGGCGGGCATGCCGGGGTTGATCGCGGTCGGCAGCAGCAGCGAGCGGTGCTTCAACGCGCGCGCGATGATCACGGGCGTGATCGGGAGGTAGAACGTCCACGTCGGCCACCACTCGTGCGAGACGGTCCGGACGAAGCCGGCGCGGATCCGCTGGCGGCCCTCGCGTGTGACCGCGCGCCGGGCGAGATGAAGCGCGAGCGTCACCGCCGCGACCTGGGCGACGACGCCGAGCAGCCCGGCCGCGTCGTAGACCGGTCCCACGGCCGAAAGCGGCTGTGCGATCAGCAGCGCGATCGGCGTCACCGCCGCGATCTGGGCGACGACTCCGAGGAGCCCGGCCGCGTCGTAGACCGGTCCCACGGCCGAAAGCGGCTGCGCGATCAGCAGCGCGATCGGCGTCCACGCGAGATCCTCGAGCCTCGTGCGGCCGGCGGGCTCCCACGGGCGGCGCGCTCGGAGCAGCCTGGCGGGGAGCAGCCCGCAGAAGGCGACGCCGAAGTCGAGCGACATGGCGCTCGTGAAGACCGCGGCGATCGCGGTCGTCGTCTCGGGGCGCAGCCAGGCGAGCACGAAGAGCACCGGGATCGGGATCCACCACGGCGCATCGCGCACGGCCCGCAGCAGTTGGTCGAGCACGCCGCGGTCGGGCCTGGGCGCCAGGTCGGACGTGTGGGTCAGGGCGGCGACGCCCGGCGGGTCGTGGCGCTCGAGGAACGGCGCGAGCGCGGCGGCGACGTTGCCGGGGTTCAAGAACGGCATCATGTGCCCGTCGGCGGTGACCACGAGGCGGCTGGCCGGCAGGACCTCGTGGTGCTGTTCGGCGGCCCAGTCGGCGAGCAGGAAGTCGGCCCGCCCCTGGAGCACCAGCGTCGGGGTCTCGATGCGTCGCATGATCGGGCCGGCGAGCCGCTGGTCGGTGTCGATGAAGTTGCGGATGAAGGCGTGGCGCCACGCGCGCGGGAAGGCGTTCTGCAGCGGCGGGACGACCTCGGGGAGGGCCACGACGCCCAGGTAGCCGACGAGGTACTTGGCGTGCTCGAACGCGCGCACGCCGGAGCCCTCGGTCTCCTGCGGCCCGGTCGCGGCGAGCATGGTGATCGAGGCGAGGCGCTCGGGCGCCAGGTCGGCCGCATGGATCACGAGGTTGCCGCTGTTCGACCAGCCGACGAGATGGGCGCGGCGGATGCCGCGGGCGTCCATCCAGGCGAGCACGATCTCCGCGTAGGTCCGTGCCGAGTAGTCGTGCAGCCAGGCTTCCGAGAGCCCGAAGCCGGGCAGATCGAGCGCGTAGACGTCCCGGCCCTGCGCTTCGAGCAGCGGGCCGAGGTTCGACCAGTCGGTGGCGAGGCCGGGCGAGCCGTGCAGGAGGACGACCGGCGGGCGCTCGCTCGGCCCGGCGGTGGGCCAGGCGAGGTATGACAGACGGGCGCTGCGAGCCCGCGTCAGATCGGCGGTCGGTCCGAGCGGGATCTCGGTCGTCGCACGCACGGCGTCGGCCGGCATCAGCCAGGCGCGGTCGGGCACCGCGAGCGCGACGATGTGGCTGGCGACGAGCGCGACCAGGACCGCGCCGAACGCGATCGGGCGGCGGGACCAGAGGCGCGTCAGCCGGCGCACGCCGAGCACGAGCAGGACCGCGAAAACCGTCGCGGCGACGAGCGTGAGCGGGCCGACCCGCGCATCCTCGAACGCGAACTCGATCGCGACCCAGCCGAGTGTCGAGATCAGCAGGAGCGGGGTCGGCCAGAGCAGACGCTGCAGCACGCGCGCCGCGGGGCGTTTGAGCCCGTCCGGAGCGCGGGCGCTCAGGCGCCCGAGCGTCACCGCGAGCGCGGTCAGGCCGAAGTCGAGGCTGAGCGTCGCCTTGCCCAGACCGCCGAGGACGATCGCGGTCGTCGGAGACCAGCGCGCGAGCAGCGCGAAGCCGAGCAGCACCGCCCACCATGGCAGCGACCACAGCCCGCGCAGCGCCGGTGTCAGCAGCCCGCGGTCGCGCGCGGGGACGAGATCGCTGACATGGGTCAGCGGGCGGACGCCGGGCTCGTCGTGGCGCGCGAAGAAGCCGGTCAGGATCGGCGCCGACCGCTCGGGCTGGAGGAACGGCAGGAAGTGCCCGATCGGCGCGAGGTCCGAGCCCGCTAGGTCCGTCATGACCAATCGGGCCGAGGGCATGACCGCGTGGTGGCGTTCGGCCGCGTGGTGCGTCACGAGCGGGTCGCTGCGCCCGTGGAGGATCAGCGTCGGGGTCTCCAGCGCGCGCATGATCGGCCCGAGCAGCCGCTGGTCGGTGTGGCAGAAGTAGAGCGCCCACGCGAGCGAGCGGTCGCTGACATCGATCGCGCCGAAGTGCGGGAGGAGACTTGGTCCGATCGTCGCGATGCGGTAGCGCGCCTGCTCGAGCAGGTGCGAGCCCGAGCCCTCGGTCTCCTGCAGGCCGACCGACGCGAGCAGCGTGACGGTCGCGACGGCCTGCGGACGCATGTCCGCCATGTGCATCGCGACGGCGCCGCCGAGCGAGAAGCCGGCCGCGTGGGCCCGATCGACGCCGAGCTCGTCCATGACGGCCAGGACGTAGCGGGCCTGGGCCCGCGAGCCATAGTCGGGGACGTCGGCGTCGGATCGCCCGAAGCCGGCGAGGTCGATCGCGAGCGTGTCGTAGCCGGCATCGCGCAGCAGCGGCGCGAGCGGTCCGAAGCTGCCCAGCCCGCCGGGCGAGCCGTGGATCAAGACCGCGGTGGGGCGCGGGTTCTCGGCCTCGGCACGCGCGTGCTCGAGATGGATCCGTGTCGTCGCGCCGCCCGCGACCACGCCGTCGCGATCGAAGACCGGCGTCTCCACGAACGAGCTGCGGGCCGACGAGCGCGAGAGGGTGCCCGATGCGGGGTCGGTGACGAGGTTCGACACGACGACGGCCAGGAGGTACGCCGCGACCGCCGCGCCGGCGACGAGCCAGCGGCGACGACTCAAGCGGGGCTCCCGGTGTCGAGCTCGGGGCGCAGCGAGGCGGGGCCGTCGCCCTTGGCGCGCGTGAGCCGGGCCGAGTATTCGTCGACGATGATGCGGGCGCAGCCGTCGCGCCCGGACTGCGTGAGCACGCAGCGGCTCGCGTAGGCGCCCGCGCCGAAGACCGCGATGAGGTCGCCCGACTCGATCTTCGGGAGCAGGCGACCGCGGGCGAGCGCGTCGCGCTCACGACCGGTCGGCCCGGCGAGATCGGCCCAGTGCATGTTCCGGCTGTCGATCCTCGAGTCCTCGTCGCTCGGCGGCTCCTGCCCCGAGTCGACCGAGACCGGCCACGCGAGGCGGAATCCGCCGGCGTCGCTCGGGCGGAGGCGCTCCTCGAGCCCGGCGTCGCAGTAGGCGATGTCTCGCCCGTGCAGGCGCTTCACGTCGAGCACGCGCGTGACGAGGATCCCGGCCGAGGCGGAGATCGCGCGACCGGGCTCGACGATCACCGAGCCGCCCTCGGCCACCCACCGGTGCGTCGCGCCCGAGACCGCGTCGGCGTAGGTCTCCGGGAGCTCGACGCGCCGCGAGAGGCCGACCGCGGCCCAGCCGCCGCCGACGTCGATCGTGTCGATGTGCTCGTGGCGCGCCCGCAGCCCGAGCCCCAGCTCGCACAGCAGCGACGCCGTGCGCCCGATGCGGGCGGCGTCGCGACCGCCGGGCGGCGTGTGCGCGTGCAGGCCGACGATCTTCACGGGCCCGGCGGGGTCGTGTCTCGAGAGGAACAGCTCGACGTCGTCGGGCGAGACGCCGAACTTGGTCTCGCCCTCGCCGTCGGGGTCGATCGCCACGCGGATCATCGCGCGGCAGTTCACGCGGAGCCCGGAAGCTGCGCGGCGGAGGCGCTCGAGCTCGAGCGGGTTGTCGAGGCTGAGCAGCCCGACCGGGCCGCGGTAAGACGCGGGCTTGTCGCCGACGAGCGTCCCCAGGCCGAACATCGGGCTGTAGACGCCGTCCACGGCGGCCCGCAGCACCTCGTCGGACTTGCCGACACCGGCGAGGACGACACGCTGCATCGAGGCGCCGGCCAGCCAGGCCCGCTCGAGGTGCAGCCCCCCGCCGGCGTAGAAGCCGGCCCCCCGCTCCGCGAGGGCGCGGAGCACGCCAAGGTCGGGGCAGGCGTCGACCGCGAAATGGACCGAGGCCCCGATCGGCGTGAGCGCCGACTGGATCCGCTCGTGGTGCCGAGCCAGCGATCGGGCCGAGTGCACGATCAGCGGCGTGCCGAAGCGGTCGGCGACGTCGGCGACTCGGACCCGCTCGGCCATGAGCTCGCCGTCGAGATACTGGAAGGGCGGCATCGCCGGGAGCGTACCCGCTCGTTACAGCGTCGCGAGCACGGGGCGGGTCTCGGCGGGCGAGGCGACGCCCTCGGGCTCGTGCAGCGGCAGCAGCGCGGCGAGCGCGTCGCAGGCGCGGGTCTTGAGCTTCTCGAGGTCGTCGTCGTGCAGGCGGTGCCGGTCCACGTCGCGCCGGAACCGCTCCCAGAGCGCCCGCTGGCCGAGCCCGTACGGGTCGAGCAGGCGCGTGCCCTCGCGGTCCTCGAAGCCGAAGGTCCGGCGGGCGTGCGCCGCGAGGTAGCGGTGCGCGTTGCGCAGCGCCGAGCGGGCGAAGTGCGCCGACATCAGCTCGTACGCCTCGCCCGCGCGCAGGCCCTCGAAGAACCGCGCCGCCGCCTCGGGCAGAGCCACGGCGCCGCGGTCGATGCCCAGGTCGTGGAGGTCCGGCTCCCCGAGCGGGCCGTGCAGCCGGCTATCCCCGGCCGTGGTCGCGAGGATCAGGGCCTCGTCGCGTCGCCCGATCAGCAGCCCGTCGAGCTCGCGGTCGAACGCGTGCATCGCGGCGACCCAGGAGGCGTAGCTCTCGCGCGGCAGCGTGCCCTGGAGGAGGCCCTGGACGACGGGCGAGGCGTCGAGCGCGGCGAAGCCATCGACGCAGGCCTCGCCGAGCACGCGGCTGAGCGGCCGCACCTCGGTGCTCGGCTCGGGGACGGCGGTTGTCATCGTGTCGCTCCCTCAGCCGGCGGTGCCGGCGGGCTCGGGCAGGTCGTGATCGCGGTGGGTCGCCATGATCAGCTCGAACATGCGCCGCGCCGAGGCGACGATCGACGATTTCTCGTCCTCGGAGAGGGCCTGCTCGTCGAGCCGCGTCTTGAACTCGTCCCACAGGCGCCGCTGGTCGCCGCCGTAGGGGTCGAGGTATCGCGTGCCGTCGGTGCCCTCGAGCCCGTACGCCGCGCGGACCTTCATCGCGACGAAGCGGTTGCCGTTGTTCGCGCCCTCGCGGACGTAGTGCAGGCCGAACAGGGCGATCGGCTCCTCGCTGGCCGCGCGCTCGATCTCGGCGATCAGCGCCGCGGTCCCGGGCCGGGGCTCGAGCGAGCCGGCCTCGACCCCGAAGAACGCGAGGTCCTCGAGCAGGTACGGGCCCTGGAGCTGGCGGTCGCCGACCAGCTCGTTGAGGATCGGGACGTCGCCCCGGGCCTCGGTGATCCGCGCGTCGAGCACCCGGTTGGCCAGGTACATCTGCCCGAGCATCTCGACGTAGGCCTCGCGCGGGAGCGTGCCGCGGACGAGGTGCTGCGGGAGCGTGTCGCGCTCGGCCTGCTCGTGCAGATCCCAGTTGTCTTCCTTGAGCCTCGCGCTGAGCGGGCGTGGGTCGGTCATCGACTGGCTCCTGGCGGCGCTGCCCCGCGCCGTCCTCGCCCGATCGTGGGCCGACCCCGGGGCCGCGTCAAGCCGGGCGGCCCGCCCGCGCCGCGAACCGCTCTCAGAAGCCGAAGAACTGGCCGACGAACTCGGCGATGTCCAGCTGCGAGACCACGCCGTACGGCTCGGCCAGGTCGGCCGCCAGGGAGCCGCTCTGGAACGCGTCGAGGAACGCCTGGATGTCGTTGGCCGTCATCACACCGAAGGGCACGGCGAGATCGGCCGGGCCGAGGGGGACCGGGCAGCCGCGCGCCTCGATGCGGATGTCGCGGAGCTCAAAGAGCATCGGGTCACGTCCGAAGAACGCGGCGCGAACGCGGAAGCTCGGCGTGAGTTCTCGCAGCGCATCGTCGAGCGGCACGCGAATGCTGTGTCGCTCGCCGACGATCTGGTTCAACTCAGTCTCGGAGACCAGGCGTGAGATCGGCACCTCGACCGACCGGCCACGGTCGGGAGACTCAAGCCAGACCCGAACACCCGAGAACTCCTGAATCCATAGCACGAAGGAGTCGATCGCCAGCCAGATCTCCTGCTGAATCAGAGGATCCCAGGCGTCCACGTCGAATACACGCGAACGGAACACCGCGGATCGAACTCCGTTGGCGCTCCACCCGACCTCGCCGCTGATCGGCGCCACCCCGAAGCGCCAGGGCGGCGAGGCTTCGATCCCATCCCGCGAGTCCTGGCCCCCGTTCTGGAGTGTTCCGAACTCCACGCCGCTGATCGGATCGAGCGGCCGCCGCACGACCGAACCGTCGTCCAACTCGATGTCGACCGCAAGAGCCAGAGCCTCGCCGCACGGCACAAACTCGGTTTCCGCCAGGAACGGCCCCGTTCCCAGCGGATTCTCGATGAAGGACTCGAACGGGAGTGCATCGGGAAACGATCCCATCGGCGTCGTACGCGCATCGACGCCGGAGCCGCTGATGAGCGAGACTCCAGCGACCTCGGGCCCGGTGGAGTGCACCGTCACCTCGACCGTCTCGCCGGCGAACGATCTCGGGCTCAGCACCGCCTCGATCCCATCGCCGAGCAGGATCTCCAGCTTCGAGAGCGTCATCTCGAGGACCTGCTCCCCGACCGGGCGGATCGACTCCGGCCCGATCAGGAATCCCGGGCTCCCCGTGGGTGGGAGCTCGACGAGCAGAGAGATAACCCCGAGCTCGGCGTGGGCCCAATCTAGCGCACCGCCGCCGAAGCTGTACAGGTCCCAATGCGCGTACTCGGCCGCGGCGCCGTCCGGCAGAGTTCTCGCCCCCTGGATCAGATAGTTCGAGACGCTTCGATGCACCGCGGCCTCGATAGGCGTGAGCGGCTCCGAGTCGTCGGCCAACGTCGAGCCCGCGCCATACCTCGGCGGGATGATCTGCTGCGTGAAGCTGTGCCAGTCGATGAACGCGAGCGGGTTGGCGATCGCGAGGCCCGCGTCGCGCACCGCTCTGGTCTCCGGCTCGCTGAATGGCTCCGGCCCCGCGTACAACCCCTCGCTCGGCCCGCTGATGAGCCCGGTGAGCCAACGCTCACTGAAGTTCCGGTTCCAGTCGACGCCGACGTTCACGCCGTCCTCCAGCGGGCGACGCGTCTTCCGCCAGAATCGATCGTCTGTCCAGGTGAACTCGTAGCCGTCCGGGTTCGCCTGCGGCACGATCGCCACCGTCGCCAGGTCCAGCAGCCGCGTCACACGAGCGTCCTGCCCGTACCGCGACGCCAACGCGTCGACCAGGAACGGCGCCGAAGACGCGCTGATCCACTCCCGCGCGTGGCACCCGAACGTCATGAAGATCGTCGGCTTCGTCAGCGCGTCCCCCGCGCCCGACACCCGCACGAGCTCGATCGGCCGCCCCTCGAAGCTCTCTCCGATCTGCTCGATCGAGACCAGCCCCGACGACGCGTCGATCTCAGCCAGCCGCGCGCGGATCTCGTCGAACGTCCGGTACGCGTCGAAGAACGTGTCCGAGCTCGCACGCAGCGCGTCCACCGAACGGTCGCGCTCGAGCTGGATCGCCGCGCCGAGATCCTCGAACACCACCTCGGGCTCCAGCCCCAGTGACGCGAGGATCTCCAGGCCCGCCGCGTCGGCCGCGAACTGCAGGGGGATGCCCGCGGCGACCTGCTCGCCAGCGAACACGAGCGGGCCGCCCGTCGCGTCGAAGCTCGCCAGCGCGAGCACCTGGCGCGCATCCTCCGCGGTGACCTCGACGAGCCGGTAGCCGTCGTAACGCTGCGCCGCCGGCGAAGGGCCCGCGACCTGCGCGGCGGCCGACGAGGCGACAAACAGACCCGCAAGTATGGAAAGAAGCGCTCTCGGCATGGACGGAGTAAAGCAACGAGGATCGCGCGCGCCAAGAGATTCGAACGCCGAATCGCCGAGAATCGGCCGTCTTCACACTCCGCTCACTGGCCCGCACCGAAGAACGCGTCCACGAATGCCTCCACGTCGGTCTGGCTGATCACGCCGAACGGCGCCGCGAGGTCGGCCCCGGGGTCGTCCGCGAAGAAACGCTCGAGGAACAGCGCGACGTCCAGCTGCGAGATCACGCCCAGCGGCACCGCCCGGTCCGCCGCGCCCGCCGCCGGCGGGCACGTCCGCAGCGCGACCTCGAACGAATCGAGCGCCACGCGGAAGCCGCCGCCCACGTTCCGGGCCCGGAAGACGATCTGCGCGCGGCGCAGGTCCGTCGGCAGCGGGATCGTCCGTGTCAGCGTCGTCGCCGAGGGGCGCACGCGATCGATGGTCGTCGGGAAGAAGTCGCCGCGGTCGATATCCAGGTAGCCCACCTCGAGCTTGTCCGCGTCGGTGCCCTCGAGGAATCGGATCGTGTAGCGCAGCTCGGCCGAGCCGCCCGCGAACTCGCCGACATCGAACGAGATCGGGTAGGTCTTCAGCGAGCTGACGCCGGTCTCGTTGAAGGTCGCGATCCAGCTCTGGCCGAGGCCCCAGGCCTCGACGACCTCGCCGGGCAGCCCGAACGACCATCCCTGGTCGCTCTCGATCTCGTCGCGGAACCATCGCGCCCGCCCTCGCCCCTCGACGACGCCCTGCGGCAACTCCACCGTGCCGCCGTTCACCGTCGCCTCGACCGAGACACCGACTGGCACGCCGCACGCGGCGCTGGGGAGCGGCGCGTCGTAGCCGCCGCTTGCGGTGTCCGCCATCACGTCGACGCCGTCCATCGCGCTCGAGCTGCGCACCCCGCCGACGTCGGTCACCAGGCGGACGCCGGAGACCGGGCCGGCGGCCGCCGTCACGCTGGCCTTGAACATCTGACCCGACGCGTCGGGCAATGTGCCGCGAGCACCGGCGCCGTCGACGATCGTCTCGATCGTCCGCAGCACCGACTCGACCATCTGCTCGCCCACCGGGCGGATGAATTCCGGCGGCAGCAGGAACCCCGGGTTGCTCGAGGTCGGCGGCAGCTCGAGCAGGTACGTGCGCGCATCCGAGCCGCCCTGCGTGACGGCGTACGTCCAGTCGTAGCCCATCCCACCGGAGAGATACGAGTCGTCCACCGTGTAGTTCTCGAACTGCGGGATCGTGTCCGAGACCGCCTTGATCCCCTCGATCGCGTCGGTCGCGATGTCGCGGTGCAGCGCGTTCTCCAGCGGATCGATCCCGCCCGGCAGGCCCGCGGTCGGCGTGAAGATCACCTGCTTGAAGCTGTGGACGTCGATGTGCCCGATCAGGTCTGGCGTCGCCAACACCAGGTCCCGGATCGCCTGCGTCTCCAGCTCGCTGAACGCCGACGGCCCGGCATAGGCCGTGCTCTGGGGGAAGACCAGCCCCGACTCGATCCCCTCGCCCCAGCCGGCGTCGAAGTTTCGGTTCCAATCGACGCCGATATCGGCGCCGTTCTCGTTCATGACCGGACGCCGGTTCTTGCGCCACAGCCGATCGTTCGTGTGCGTGTACGAGTACCCGTCGGGGTTCGCCACCGGCACGAGCAGGATGTTCACGCGGTCGAGCGCCGCGGTGACCCGCGGGTCGCTGCCGTAGGCCGTGACCAGCCGGTCGAGCAGGAAGTTGCCGGACGCGACGCTGATCCACTCGCGCGCGTGGCAGCCGAACGTCAGCAGAAGGCTCGGCTTCGAGGCCGGATCCCCCGCGCCGGTCAGCGTGATCAGATCGATCTCGCGGCTCTCGTGCGTCGCCCCGATGACCGAACGCACGGCGATCGGCGCGCCGGCGATCTGATCGAGGAACGCGTCGATCTCCGCCGGCCTGCGGTAGTCGTCGAAGTACGGGTCGGTCGAGGCCCGGAGCAGCGCGCCGGGACGCGGCGCCCGCTCTTGGTCGATCAGCTCCTGCACGTCCTCGGCGAGCACGTCCGCCTCGAGCCCGAGCTCGGCCAGCATCACGAGCGCCGCCGGCGACGCGACGAACCACGCCGGCTCGCCCGGCCCGATCCGCTCCCCGGCGAACAGCAGCCCGGGCTCGGCGGCCTCGAGCGTCGACAGCCAGCGGACCTGGCTGGCCCCATCCGGCACCACCTCGACCAGCTTTGAGCCGTCGTAGCGACGCTCCAGGGCCGGGGCCTGGGCCAGCAGCGGGCCGGTCGCGATCAAGAAGCCAGCGCCCGCGGCGAGTCGCGAGAGAACGGATGCGGCTCGGGATTTCTCGGGCATGACCCAGATCATGCCCCGCGGTCGGGCCGCCCGCAATCGAATTCCGCGAAGGACCGATCCGCCCTGCGACCCGCGGGGGACTCCCTGCTACAACTCGGCTTGACGACGATCCCCGCGACCAAGGACCACCCGATCGAGGCCCGAACGCCACGCCTCTGGATCCCGATCGGGGCCCACACCGGCGTCGACTTCCTCCAGTTCATCACGATCTCGCTGCTCCCGCTGCTCTCTGTCCGCCTCGGCATCACAACCCAGGAGAAGTCCCTGCTGATCGGCCTCGGCATCGTCGCCTCCGGGTCGGTCCAGCCGGTCGTCGCCTGGCTTTCCGACCGGCACGACAGCCGCTGGCTCGGCACCGCGGGCGTCGTCGTCGCGACGGTCTGCGTCGCGCTCGTCGGCTTCGCCCCCAACTTCCCGGTCTTGCTCACGCTCTTCCTGCTCGGCTCGATGGGCGTCGGGGCGTTCCACCCTCCCGCCGCGGCGACCGTCGGCACGCTCGCCGGCAAGCGCCGGCGCTCGGTCATGCTCAACGTGTTCTTCATGTCCGGCATGCTCGGCGGGATGGTCGGCAACGCGCTGACGCCCCAGTTCGTCCGCGGCGCCGGCGCCCTTTCGGGCGGCGACGAGGCTGCGCAGATCACCTTCGGCCTCCACGCGCTGATCGGCCTGCTGCCCCTCGGCCTGCTCACGGCGATGGTGCTCGGGCGCGCGATCCACAACACCCCGCACCGCCACGCGACCGCGCACGACGACCACCACGCGCTCTCGGCGACCGAGAAGAGGCGACGCTGGGGCGCGGTCTGGCTGCTCTACTTCGCCAACGTCATCCGGTTCGCCGTCAACAACGCCCTGATCTACCTCTTTATTGAGTGGTCCGAGCGGTTGACCGCCGCCCGCGCCGGCGTGACCACGCTCGACGAGCAGCTCGGGCTCAAGGCCTCGGCGACCAGCGGGCCGCTGCAGGCCGCGATGCAGCTCGGCATGGGGATCGGCGGCATCGGCCTGGGCGCCTTGCTCGTCAGCGGCCTCGGGCGCCGGCTCGAGAAGCTGTCGTTCATTGTGATCCCGATGGTCGGCACGCTCGTCGTCGCGAGCTTCCCCTACGCCGACCGTCTCGAATCCTCCGCGGCTTGGGCGACGCTGCCCGCCGCGTTCACCATCGCCGTTCTCGGCGGCATCGGCTTCGGCGCGCTGATCCCGGTCAGCCTCTCGATCGCGCAGCGGCTCCTGCCCCACCGGACCGGGCTGGCCAGCGGCATGATGCTCGGCGGCGCCTGGATGTTCGCGATCGTGGGCGCGCTGGTCGCCGAGGCGATCCACGCCGATAACGACGCCAACCTCGAGCACGCCTTCCTGATCGCGGCGGTCGTGCTCTCCGCCGCCTCGGCGCTCGGGCTCTTCCTGCCCGGCAGGCTGCTTCGCGAGACCGCCCACGACTGAAGCGGGTCGCGACTGTCCGGCCACGGCAGCCGGCCGTCCGCGTGTTGGAAGCGGAGTCCGTGGGCGGCTACCGTTGGGGCCGGCCCGGGCGACGCCCGGGGCCGGAGACATCCGGAGCCTGTAGCTCAGCTGGTTAGAGCGCACCCCTGATAAGGGTGAGGTCACAGGTTCGAATCCTGTCAGGCTCATTGGCGGACACGCGGCGGCCGATGGAAGCGTGGGCTGCGGCGCACGAATGAACTTGTCGGCGGCCCGCCGGGTAGGACTATCCGGCCCATCGGGCGATCGAGAAGGGCATCGGCCTCGGCATGAGTTCGTCGTTCAGCGGTGATTTCAAGCGGTTCTTCGGGCGAGGGCTGGCGATCCTGCTGCCCTCGATCGTGACCCTGTGGCTGCTCTTCCAGGTCTCGGTCTTCCTCTACAACAACGTCGCGCAGCCGATCAACACCGGCATCCGCGCCGCCGTGCTCTGGGGCACGCCGGTGCTCGTCGAAGAGACCGACCTGCCGACGTGGTTCCAGGTCACCGACGAGCAGATCGACCGGCGCATCGCGCGGGAGCAGGAGGAGGGCGTCCTCCGCGAGGTCGAGACCGAGGCAGAACTCGCCTCGCTCCGCTCCAGAACACGCGACGACATCCGCGCCGATCAGTTCCGGGGCGAGTGGGAGAAGCACTGGTACCTCGGCGCCACCGGCCTCGTGGTCGCGATCGTCCTGATCTACCTCGCGGGCCTGCTGCTGAGCAACTATCTCGGCAGGCAGCTCTACACCCGGCTCGAGAAGCTCATCGCCCGGATCCCCGGGTTCAAGCAGGTCTACCCGCACGTCAAACAGGTCGTCGATCTGATCTTCGGCGACAGCCCGATGAAGGCGTTCAGCGAGGTCGTCCTCGTCCAGTACCCCCGCGAGGGCGTCTGGACTGTCGGCCTGGTCACCGGCAACAGCTTCAAGGCGGTGCGGGAGGCCGGCGGCGGCGAGATGGTCTCGATCTTCGTCCCGACCTCGCCGACGCCGATGACCGGCTTCGTGATCAACGCCCGGCGCGACGAGGTCAAGAAGCTCGACATGACCGTCGAGCAGGCGCTGCGGTTCGTGATCACCGCCGGCGTCCTGACGCCCGAATCGACCGAGGAGAACAGCGACGCCCCGAGCCTGCCAAAGCCGGCGGTGAAGGCGGACCGCGAGGGCTCGCTCGTGGCCGACGCCGAGTCGGCGCACGAATCGGCCCGCACACCCACCAAGACGGGGCTTTCGGATCGCGAGGCGTCCTAAGTCTGTTAGACTGTGGTGTGGTCGGGGGTTGTTGGCCCATGACGGACTCGCGGGAGGGAAATCGGATGCGGATCGATGTGGTCGGGCGGGATCTGGACGTGCGTGATGAGGCCAAGGCCCGCTGCGAGGAGACCGGCACGAAGCTGACGAAGTACTTCGACCGGACGCAGCAGATCACCTACACGCTGAGCCGTGCGAACGACCACGAGTTCCACGCCGAGTGCATCGTCGATGTCGAGACGCACGACGACTTCGTGGCCCACGGGCGCGGCGAGACGCTGATCAAGGCGATCGACGACGCGACCCACAAGGCCACCCGCCAGCTCACGGACTTCAAGGAGAAGCTCAAGCTCGAGCGACGCTGAGGCGCGCCCGACGCTCGGAGGCCGATATGAAGCTGACGGAGATCGCCGTAGAGGGCGCGATCGTGACAGACCTGCGGGCCACCGAGCGCGACGACGCGCTCGCGGAGTTGCTCGACAGGCTCATCGAATCGGGCGCCACCCCCGCCGAGCGGCGCGGCGACCTGCTCGGTCTCATGATCGAACGCGAGAAGAAGGGCTCGACCGGCTTCGGGCGCGGCGTCGCCGTCCCGCACGTCAAGCACCCGGAGATCGATCGGATCTCTGCGGCGATCGGCCTGAGCTCGAACGGGGTGGAGTTCGCCGCCCTCGACCGCCAGCCGGTCTACTCGATCGTCCTGCTCCTGAGCCCCGCCGACCGGCCGGAGGAGCACCTGCAGGCGATGGAGGTGATCTTCAAGAGCCTGAGCAAGGACACGTTCCGGAGGTTCCTGCGCCAGGCCTCGACCGCCGAGGAGGTCATCGACCTGCTCAAAGAGGCCGACGCGCAGCAGCTCGCCGGCTAGGCGAGGCCCACTCGAGCCCCGCCGCATCGAAAAAGACCGGGTCGACGCTGTTCGGATCGACCTCGACCAGACCCGAACGGAAAGCCCGCGTGCCCGAGCGCTGCGCCATCACGGTCACGATCAGCAACCCGCTCGGGATGCACGCGCGCCCGGCGATGCTGTTCGTCGATGTCGCGCAGGGCTTCCAGAGCAAGGTGACGGTCCGTAAGGGCGCCGAAGAAGCCGACGCCTCCTCGATCATGTCGATGATGATGCTGGCGGCGACCAAGGGCACCGTCCTGGAGATCATCGCCGAGGGCGAGGACGCCGCGGCCTGCTGCAAGGCCCTCAAAGAGCTTGTCAACCATGGGTTTGACGAGGACTAGCAACCGCCTCATCCGCGCGAACTCCCGCGTTCTCCCCCGGCGCCGGATCCGCCTGGCGATCCTGCTCGTCGTCATGCTCGGCTCGCTCGCGTTCGCGATGGCGCTGGGCGACTGGGCTTCGCGGAGCGAGGGCAGGTATCTCAGCACCGCAGGCACATCGTCCGAATCGCTGATGCTCCGCGAGGACGGAACGCTCGCGGTGGCGCCGCGGGGTGCCTGGCCCGCCGCACCGGTTCGCGATCCGAACGCCGACGTCCTGTACGACGTCAGCATCGGCCATGACGAGACCTTCCTGCCGGGGCTCTGGCGGACCGAGCTCGCGGTCGACATCGACAACAGAACGCAGCACTCGATCGCGTCCGACGCGCTATACGCCGCGCTCCTGGAGCACCGAGTCGGCGACGGGTCGTCGATCAATTGGTTCAGCTACCGGCACCTCAGCTACCTGTGGCGCCTCGAGCGCGGCTTCCAGCCGGGCACGACAACGGTCCGACGCACCGAGTTCAGCTGGCGTCCCGCGCTGGCGGGGTACGGATCCTGGGCGTTGTACGGCCTCGCGCTCCTCTCGCTGATCGCGATCTTTCTGACCAGCGATCGGCTCCGATCGCGCGCGGGCCGGATCGCGATGCGTCGATGCCCCTCGTGCGACTACCCGATGGTGACCGACCGGACCTCCTGCCCCGAGTGCGGCGAGGCCTATCCGATCAGGCCGGTCGCCTCCTCCGCAGAGCCGGTATCCTCGAACCCGACGAGGACAGACCCGTGAATCGCCCCCGTAGATGCCGGCTCCCCAGCTTCTTCCTATTGAGTCTTGCCGTGTTGTTCAGCTCGGCCGGTCTTGCGCTGCCAACGGAGCGACCCGCACGAGATTCATTCGACCACGCAAGCGAGCTGTTCGGCTGGCGAGTCGAGGTCGTCGGCGGCGTGCGAGAGCGTCGGTTCATCCTCGCACGAGGAGCGTACAGCAGCGAGTTCGTGACCGTCGTCTCGCAGAACTATGACATGCCGATCTCGAGGACGATGCTTCGGCGATCGGGCGTCACAACCGCGGGCAACCTCCCCGAGGCGATGCTCACAACGGCAGGCCGGCACGAGCATGCTCAAGATGAACAGCTCTGGGTGCTCGGCTTCGTCGAGCCGGGCCTCTACCTCATCGCGATCGCGCTCGCGTTGGCGTCGCTCTCGATCTGGTCTTATCGAGAGATCCGACGTTCAACCGGTGCGGCGAGATGGTCGCGATTCGAATGCCCGGCATGCGGCTATGCGCTCGCTGAGGGCACCGATAGCTGCCCCGAGTGCGGCGAGGCCTATCCGATCAGGCCGGTCGCCTCGTCCGCAGAGCCGGGATCCTCGAACCCGACGAGGACCGACGCGTGAAGCGTCCCCGCGGATGGTGGCTCGCCGGCGTATTGCTCTTCCTCGCGCTCGGACTCTGGCGCGTCTCCGCCGCCATGCCCGGCTTCCGGCCGGACCGACTCATCCAGAACGGTCTCGACGTCAGGGAAATCAGCCCGCTCGGCGTCAGCGTGCGGGTCAGCCATCTCGCACGCGGGCGCGAGCTGCCCTTCTGCCGCGGGCGGTTCCTGACCGAGGAGGTGATCGTCGTCGATACCTCCGAGCTGCTCACGCTCACCGCCAACGACCTCGCGACGCTCGAGATCGAGTGGCCGGCCGGCGCCCCGCGCACGCTGCTGACCGGGATGGGGCGACGCGAGCACGTCATCTCGAGCGAGATCGTCTGGACCGGCGTCGCCGAGTTCGCGGCGGGTGTGCTCAGCGCGCTGCTCGTCTTGGCCGTTGTCGCGGTCGGCGCCGCGACGCTCTACCGCCGCTACCGGATCGTCGTCCGCCTCGAACGCAACCAGTGCATCGAGTGCGGCTATGGGCGCGCGCCCGGCGCCACGACCTGCCCGGAGTGCGGCGCCGCGTTCGTCGATCGGCTCGAAGACCTGGACGCGCGCGGCCTGCCGGACTGAGTCCTGCCTGATCGGGGGCCGCGCAGAGCGGCCCGATGGTCCGATCTCGTGTGAATAACTGCACGATGTAAACGCTCTCGTGTGAGCGAGCGCTGAAGAAACGCGTTACATCGAACCACCCCTCTTGAACGCGCGGCGGCGATCGGCTGGACTTGTCGCGAGTCCGGTCGGGGCCGCGTGCGGCCCCACGGAAGATCCGGTCTCGTAGAGGGGGCTCTGTCATGCGACGAACCGCGATGCTCGCCGTCATCCTGTGCGCCGGCGCCGCGCCCGCCCAGACGCACCTGTTCCGGACGTCCGCGATGGGCGGCGCCTCGCGCTCGCTGCTCGCCGCGCCGTTCGAGTACCCGCGCTCGGCCCGGGCCGCGGTCACATCGATGAGGATCCCGGCCGCGGGGTCGTTCACGGGCGAGTCGCTCGCGGAGGAAGACGACGCCCGCGCCACGCGTCGGGCCGCGACCGGGATCGCCCCCGATTCGACACGGCACGCGAAGATCGCCTGGATCACGCCGCCGCGGCCCGCGTGGCCGGCCGGCTCGTCGCTGCTCGACCTCGGACTGGGTCGCCGCGTCGCGGGGCTCGAGTTCGGGGCCGGAACCGACGGCCTGCGCAGCCTCGGGCGTCTGACGCTGAGGCGCTGACTCAGTCGCTCTCGCCCGTCCGCTCGATCGCGGCGCCCAGCTTGGCGAGGCGTTCTTCCATCTGCTCGTAGCCGCGGTCGAGGTGGTACACGCGGTTGACGATCGTCGTGCCGCGAGCCGCCAGACCCGCCAGCACCAGCCCGGCCGAGGCCCGCAGGTCGCTCGCCATCACCGGCGCCCCCGTCAATCCCCGCACGCCCGAGACGACCACGGTCGCGCCCTGGCGGAACAGGCTGGCGCCCATGCGGCTCAGCTCGGCGACGTGCATGAACCGCTCGGGGAAGATCTTCTCGGTCACCACGCTGTTGCCGTCCGCCAGACACAGCAGCGCCATCAGCTGCGCCTGCGCGTCGGTCGGAAAGCCGGGGTGCGGCTGTGTCGTCACTTCGACGGGCCTGAGCTCGTGCCCGGCGGTCACACGCACGTCGCAGGCGATCGCGTCCTGGTCCGGGCGCGCCCGCTCGACCTTCACGCCGATCGCGTGCAGCCGATCGACCACGGCGAGCAGCGCGTCGAGCGGGCACCGCTCGAGCAGCACGTCGCCGCCGGTGATCGCCGCGGCGCACATGTAGGTCGCCGCCTCGATCCGGTCGGGCATGACCGCGTGCTCGGCGCCGCCGAGCTCGTCGACGCCGTGGACCGTGATCCGGGGCGAGCCGGCGCCCTCGATCCGCGCGCCCATCGCCGTCAGCAGCTTGGCCAGGTCGACGATCTCGGGCTCGCAGGCGGCCGCCTCGATCACCGTGGTGCCCTCGGCCAGCGTCGCGGCGCTGAGCACGTTGGCCGTCCCGAGCACCGTGCTGCCGAACGGGCCGCCCATGAAGATCGTGTCGCCCCGCAGCTTCCCGCCGGGCGCCTCGGCGACGATGTCGCCCCCGTCGAGCTCGATCGTCGCCCCGAGCGCCCGCAGCCCGCGCAGGTGCAGGTCGACCGGGCGCTGCCCGATCGCGCAGCCGCCGGGCATCGAGACCTTCGCCGAGCCGCGCCGCGCCAGCAGCGGTCCGAGAACGCAGATGCTCGCCCGCATGGTCCGGACGATGTCGTACCGCGCGTGGGACCGGGTCTCGTCGGCCGACCGCAGCGTCACGCCCGCGCCGGGCGGGTCGGTCGGCCGCTCGGCGGCGGCGCCGATCTCCACCCCCAGCTCGGCGAGGAGCCGACGCATGTTCGCGATGTCCGCCAGCCCCGGCACGCCCCGCAGCGTCACCGCCCGGTCGGTCAGCAGCGGCGCGGCCATCAGCGGCAGCGCCGCGTTCTTGGAGCCGTTGACCGTCAGCCGCCCCTCGAGCCGGCGCCCGCCCTCGATCACGAACCGATCCATCTCCGGGCCCTCCCGCTGGCCGCGAGGCCGCTTGACAGTCGAACGGCCGCGACGGCCGCCCGGCAGTGGTATGCATCGTCCGGATCGCCCGCCCCGGTGCAGCCTGAAGCCGGGCGGGCCGAGAGTTGGTCGCCGGCGCTTGAGGTGGGTCGATCGGGCTGCGAATGATGCCTGCGGAGGCCGCGATCCCCATCTCGGCCGGAGCCGCGCCCGAAGGAGAGCCCGATGACAACCGCCCCGTCCCAGCCCGCCGCCGATCCGACCGTGGGCAACTGGCAGTGGGAGCCGCAGCCCGAGGCGCAGAAGCTCATCGATTCGCTCCTGACGACGTTCCTCGCCCGCTGCCCCGACGCGCAGCGGCTCGCCGACCGCATGCGTGACGAGACCGGCACGCGGTTCAAGGACTGGGTCGGCGTCATCCTCACGCCCAACAACGACGAGATCCGCGGGCAGCTCGAGGCCGCCGGCTTCACGCCCAAGACCACCGAGTTCGCCGACGAGGACATCGGCTACGCCTTCGAGCAGCGCAAAGGACTGTTCTGCGACGTCCTGCTCACCGAGAGCGACCGCATGTCGGTCGGCGTCAAGGTCGAGCGCGTCAGCGACTTCTTCGCCGCGCAGCAGATCCCCGGCATCGAGCACGCCCAGGGCGAGCCGCTCAGCCGCGCCCGCTGGGCCCCGGCGATGATGGGCGACCGCGCGGCGCTGTGGGTCATGGCCCGGCGCGGCTACGACGGCTTCGGCCTCACCGAGGACCTGCCCGAGGACCGGATCGCCGCGGCGCACCACGCCGAGCGGCTCCGCAGCCGCCCGCGCGACTTCGGCGTCGGCGCCGAGGCCGACACCCGCGGCTTCGACGACCTGAGCAACATGGTCGACGCCGCCGTCGAGGAGCTGGGCCGCGACTGGGCCTGCGACATCTTCTTCCGCACCGAGCGCGAGTACTGGCAGCGCCGCAACCGCGCCGCGCAGGTCCAGTACGCCCGCCAGCAGAAGCTCGGCCTCGGCTGGGCCAACCACGACCACCACACCTACCGCTGCAGCCGCCAGAACTTCCCGCGTGTCATCGAGATCCTCGAGAAGCTCGGCCTGCACTGCCGCGAGCGCTTCTACGCCGGCGCCGAGGCGAACTGGGGCGCCCAGGTCCTCGAGCAGCCGGTCACCAAGATCGTGGTCTTCGCCGACGTCGACATGTCCGCCGAGGAGATCCACGGCGACTTCGCCCACGAGGGCTTCGAGGTCTCCGACGCCGAGAGCGTCGGCACCGTCGGCCTGTGGACCGCCCTGCACGGCGAGAGCATGCTCCAGGCGGGCATGCACCACCTCGAGTGCCAGTTCGACCACGCCTCGCTGGTCAACCAGCTCGAGCGTGAGTCGGGCATCAAGACCATGGCCCCGTTCACGACCTTCCCCTACCTCCGCCAGGCGTTCACAGAGGGCGAGCTGTGGATCCCCGTCGAGCAGCGGCTCGGGCTCTGCGTCGACAAGGGCTGGATCACCCGCGAGCAGGCGGACAGCTTCCGCAAGGACGGCGCCCTGGGCAGCCACCTCGAGAACCTCGAGCGCAACGACGGGTTCAAGGGCTTCAACCAGACCGGCGTCAGCGACATCATCGCCCGCACCGACGCGCGGAAGCACGCCGGCGCGAACACCTGAGCCGCACGCGGACTAAAGACAGCGAGGACTAGGTCGAACGGATGCGCTACCAGTACGGCGACAGCGGATTCGACGTCGGTGCCGTGCTCGTCTCGACCCAGCTCATGAGCTACCACGTGCACCCGTCCATGATCACGCTCTACTTCGGTGATCGGGCGCAGATCGATCTTCAACCCCACTGCACGGTGACGATCGGAAACGCCCCGGCGTGGGGTGCGATGGACGAACCGCTCGGGCTGCGGCAACGGGTGTACCAGCAAGTCGCCTCAGCTCGTTTCGTCGACGACAACGGGCTAGAGATCTGCTTCGACGATGGTCCTCGGATGCTGATCTGCAGAGGCGGGGTGCCGGAGAGCTTCCACATCTGCGTCGGCGATCAGATACTGATCTATTAGCCCGTCCGGCACGCTCAGAACTCGAAGCCGCCCAGTTCCGCGCCGCCCCACAGCTTCGTGTACTGCTGGCAGTGGATCAGCAGCGACCGGAACCCCGAGAGGTCCACGCCGCTGACGGTGACCTCCTGCGCCTTCTCGTGGTCCGAGAGCAGCCCGAGGATCCGCCCGCCCTGCAAGGCCGTCCGGTCGGTGTTGTCCGAGGCGCTCCGCGGGCTGAGCACGAACTTGAGATCCGGCGCGTTCCGCGTGTCGAAGTCCTCGCCCGTGCGCACGCGCACGGTGTTCCCCGCCGCGACGATCTCCCAGCGACCTCGGATGCGGTTGGTCTTGCGCACCCAGCTCGAGCCGGCGTGCACGAGCCGGCCCTCGACCAGGTCCGCCCCGCCCCAGACCAGGCTGTACTCCTCGCAGTGGATCAGCACGCTGCGGTAGCGCGTGAAGTCGGTCCCCGCCGGGATCTCGAACCGCGCCGCGCCCCGGCTCGAGCTCAGC
Source organism: Planctomycetota bacterium (assembly GCA_038521625.1). GTDB lineage: Bacteria > Planctomycetota > Phycisphaerae > Phycisphaerales > UBA1924 > JBCBKP01. The sequence goes on along the minus strand of JBCBKP010000001.1, from coordinate 111,302 downwards.
AGCCCGAGCACAAGCCCGCCCTCGAGCGCGTTGCGGTTCGAGGCCTGCGAGCCCGCGCTCCGCGCCGAGTCCTCCATCCGATGCGGGCTCAGGACGACCTTGAGGTCCGGCGCGTCCTTCGTGCGGAACGAACGCGAGAGCTCCAGCAGCAGGCCCTCCTCGGCCCGCACGATCCGGTAGGCCCCCGAGATCTCCTCGCGGCCCTCGAACCAGATCGAGCTCGAGTACAGGACCTCCTGCGCACGAGCGACGCCCGAGGCCACACCCGAGACGACGATGCACAGAACGGCCACGGCGAGCAGCGAGCGGGCGACGCGATTCATGACCGAGGCCTCCTTTGCCGGTGCGTCCCCATCTGAACCGATCGCCGCCCGCATTGCAAACCCCTCGAATCCGACCGACGCAGACCGCCGATCAGCCAACCATGACCACGATGTCCGCCGAGCCGCCCACGACCTCCACGACCCGCACCGCGCCCACCGATCCCGGGCAGTCCGTGACCGTCTCACGCGAGGGCCGCGGCTGGGTCCTCCGCGCCGAGCAGACGCTGCCGCGCTCGCTCGACGAGCTTTGGCCATTCTTCGCCGACGCCCACAACCTCGGCGAGCTGACCCCACCGCTGCTGCGCTTCAACGTGCTGACGCCGCGCCCGATCGAGATGCGCGCCGGCGCGCTGATCGACTACAAGATCCGGATCCGCGGCGTGCCCGTGAAGTGGAAGACAGAGATCCTCGCCTGGGAGCCGCCGGCCCGCGCCGCGGAGCGCGACGCCCGCACCGCCCGCTTCATCGACAACCAGATCAAGGGTCCGTATGTGCGCTGGCACCACGAGCACACGTTCGTCGAACGCCGGACCGGGTCGGGCGTCGAGACGCTCTGCGGCGACATCGTCCACTACGAGGTGCCGGGCCTGTTCCTGGCGCCGGTCGTCAACTCGCTGCTGGTCGAGCGGGACGTGCGGAACATCTTCCGATTCCGCGCCGAGGTGATGGCGAGGAAGTTCGGCGAGCGGGGCTAGAGCCCGTACGCCCGACGAAGCCGAGCCGCCATCTCCCCGGCGTTCTTGCGACCAGACGCGTTTCCGGCGTGACTCACCGCGAATGCAACGAAGACACCCCGGCACGCCGGCTGGAACTTCAAAAGCTGAATGCATTCTGCGCACGGCTTGCGTTCCGAGAACATCTCGCTCACGACAAGCTCGCCGTGCATGCGACGCAGCTTCTGCAGCCGGTCGCTGAGCCAGCCCTCGGAATGGATACCGAGACAGGTGTCGTTCACCGTCCCCGGGGCCGAGGGCAGATTGCCCGAGCTCTCGTACGCCAGCAACTCGCGAGCTGAAGCACTTACGATCTTGAACGTCGCGAAGTTCCGGAACCAAGACGATTCATCTTCGATGTCCGTGTCCTTGATTCGAGCGTCCTTCGTCCTGAGCGCCAGCTGCGAATCTGGACGGCGGGCCTTGTCGTCCGCCTGCCGCGCTCCCTCGGCCCCTATCTCGAACACCCCGCCGATGCTCGGCGTCCTCAAGGCCTCACGCTGGATCGATTGATTCACTCGGATCCTCCCGCCTGACCAGGCCGAATGCCCCGACTGGGATTGTACTCGAGAGGTCGGTTAAGTCGCCCCGATGGTCGCCCCCACCAGCCTCCGCCCGCGGATCTCCGCCGTGCCGAGCTGGCCGCACGCGCCCATCATGTCGCGCCCCTTCGTCCGCCGGCGCTTCACGAACATCCCGCGATCCCGGAGCCACCCGATGAAGCGATCGACCTGCGCCTCCTCGGGCGCCGGCCAGGGCGAGTCGCGCCGCGGGTTGTACGGGATCACATTCACCAGCCCCGTCGCGCTCCGGCCGTCCTTGGGCCCGAACGGCGCGAGGTAGTCCGCCAGCTCCCGGGCGTTGTCCGCGCTGTCGTTCACGCCCGGGATCAGCACGTACTCGAAGCACAGCTTGCGGTTGCTGCCGCGCCGGAATCCCAGCAGCGCCTCGCGCAGCTCGGCCATCGGCATCGCGCGGTTGATCGGCATGATCTTGCTGCGGATCTCGTCGTTGGGCGCGTTGATGCTGATCGCCAGCCCGAGCCGCTTCCAGCCGCGTTGCTTCACGACCTCGTCGAGCATCCGCAGCCCGTCGATCCGCCCCACCGTCGAGATCGTGATGTTCGCCATCGGCACCGCCGGCCCGTTGTGGTCGGCCAGCACCGAGATCGCCCGCAGGACCTCGGCCGCGTTGTCCAGGGGCTCGCCCATGCCCATGAAGACGATGTTGTCGATCCGGGCGCCCTTGAGATGCGTCGCGGCGAACCACTGGCCGACGATCTCCTCGGCCGTCAGGTGCCGCACCAGCCCCATCTGCGCCGTCTCGCAGAACCCGCAGCCCATCGCGCAGCCGACCTGGCTTGAGACGCACAGCGTGTGCGTCCGCCGCCCGCGCATCCCGACCATCGGGATGATCACCGACTCGATGTCCAGGTGCTCCGACTCGAGCCTCGCACCGCCGCGCCCGACGCGCTGGACGAACTTGATGGTCGTGCCCTCGTCGCCGGCCTCGGCCATCTCCCGCACGATCGGCGCGATCGACGCCCGCGCGATCGCCGCCCGCCCGCGGCCGCCGCTCCCGAGTTGGGTTGTGACGACCCGCTCGAGGCGTCCGCCCCGGAAGACCTCGCGATACGCCCGCTCGGCCTGCCCCGGGCCGAAGCCGCGCTCGACCGCGGCGGCCCGGAAGCCGTCCAGCGGCATCGAGAACGGGTTGAGCGGCTCAGGCGTCACGCCGAACGGTAGACGGCTCCGGGCCGAGCCAGCCGAGCGCACGGAGCGACGCGTACCCCGACCGATAGACCAAGAGAGACCTCTTCCGACCGTCGATTCGGCGGAGCCGGACCCCGCACGGACGAATCCGATCCGGCGGCGGGCTCGCTTCCACGACCGAGTCGCCCTTTCGGAAGACGACCTCGCCCCGGATGTCGCTGTATCGGATCGCGCGTGAATTGGCGTAGCAGTCGTGCAGGAACTCGGGCGTGTACGAAGTCGCCGTGAGAGCGCTCGCGACAGATACCAGGACACCGAGCGACCACCAGCTCGCACCATCAATCGCGATCACGATCGTTAACGCGACGCAGGAGAACGCCAAGGAGATGTCCACCATCCGCATGTGGTGCGGCGCGTCTCGCCAAGAGCGCCGGACGCGGTGCCACTCGCCCGGCGCCAGGTCTTGCGGATGGCGCGAGCTCTCGCTCACTCCTGGTTGGCCGCGCGTGCCGGGACGCCAGCCTCACCCGGCTCCTGCCGGCTCAGCATGCTGTCCAGCATCGTCCCGATCAGCGCCACCGTCTCGGGCGAGCCCGGCACGCCGCCCGGCGCGGCCGCGCCGCCGCCCGCGACCATCACGCGGGGCGTGATCTCGATCCCGCGCTCGCCGACGATCCGCAGCAGTTCTAGCAGAGCCGCGTTGCCCGGGCCGACCTGCGTCGCGATCAGCCGGTACGCGTCCGCCTGCGCCGCCGCCTCGATCTTGATCGCCTCGGCCGTCGCCTGCGCCTCGATGATCCGGCGCTGCTGGGCCTGCTCGGCGATCTGCACCTCGTAGCTCGCGGTCGCGAGGCGCCGCTCTTCCTGGGCCTCCTGGCGCGTCCGCTCCAGCTCCTTCTGCTGCTCCGCGGCGAGCTGCTGCTGGCGGAAGGTCTCCAGCTCCTGTCGCGCGATCTCGCGGTCGGTCTGGGTCTTCAGCAGGTCGCCGAGCGTCTGCTCGTTGCCGACGTCGCCGATGTACACCGCGTCGACGGTCACGCCGACCGAGCGCATCGCGATCCGGAGCATCTCGAGCGACTGCTGCTCCTGCTGGCTGCGCTGGTTGACGTAGTCGAGCGCCTTCACGCTCTCGGCGTTGTTCCGGAAGATCGCGCGGATCGCGGAGTTGAGGTTGTCGAGCAGGTTCTTCTCGTCGTCCTTGAGCTCGCGGATCACGATCGGCGCGTTCGCCGGGTCGATGCGGTAAACGACGCGTACGTCGACCGGGAACGTGAAGCCGTCGCTCGTGCGCACCTCGATCGGCTGCTCCTCCTCGGTCGCGTCGTTCGCCAGCTGGCGGTCCTCGGTGAAGCGGATCACGCGCTTCGCGGTCGAGACCATCGTCACCTCGAACGCGCTCGGGCTCAGGGGGTGCGGGCCCTCGGGCAGCGGCTGCGCGCGGATGCCCTTCTCGTTGGGGCCCGCCAGGACCACCGGGTCCTCGCTGTCGGTCGCGCGCACCTCGACCGAGGGCTCGCCGCCCACGTTCGACTTGACCACGCCGACGAACGCCTGCGGGACGTCGATCCGGTCGACGAGCGTCACCTCGAAGAGCTGCGTGTTCAGGCGGTACCGGCCCGGCGTCAGAACGTTGGACTGCGGCCCCTTCCGCCCCGCGCCGCCCAGGAAGTACCCCGCGTCCTCGACCATCTTCTTGAACTCGGCCGACGTCTCCTCGGGCGCGAACAGCTGCCCCTGGCCCAGCGGCGCACCGTCGCGCGCCTCGACCAGCCCGACCTTGCCCTCGGGGATCTCGATCAAGGGCTCGGTCCGCACGTCGTACAGCACCGGCCAGTACCAGAAGTGCCAGCCCGGGCTCAGGACCTCCGCCTGCACGCCCATCTCCCCCTCGGTCGCGATGATCTTGCCGCCCGCGAGCTTCGGCCCCAGCGCGTTCTTGGTGACGATGCCGATCTGGCTCGCGCCCACGAACCGCACCGAGCCCAGCGCCGCCGAGCCGAACACGATCAGCAGACCCGCGACCAGCGAGGTTGCGATCGCGGCCGTCCGGACCTTCTCCGGCGCCTTCATCGCGTAGCCGAGGATGGTCGCCGCGATGACGAGACCGGCCAGCAGGATCAGCATGCTCATGTGGTTCCCCCGCGACCGGCGACGACTGCGACCCCGGATGGGTCCCGCCGCGGGCGCTGTCGCAGCCCGTTCCCCGGTCGCATGGGCGAGACCCGCCCGCCGAGATCGTAGTTCGGGAAACCGGCGAACTCTTTGCCCCGCCCCGCGTTCCCGGGAGCCATCTACGATCTCCGCCCAGACTCCGAGACCCGAGGAACGCGCCAGATGACCGCCCCGACGACCGCCCCGACGACCGCCACCAGCACAAGCAAGTGGATCCAGGTCCGCGACGCCCTCAGGGCCGAGCCCGGCACCGAGCTCACGCTCAAGGGCTGGGTCCGCACGCGGCGCGACTCCAAGGCCGGCGGCGGCCTGAGCTTCATCCAGCTCCACGACGGCTCGTGCTTCGACGCCATCCAGGTCGTCGCCCGCAAGGAGGGCGACGGCGCCCTGCCGAACTACGACGACGAGATCGCGCACCTGACCACGGGCTGCTCGATCGAGGCCGACGGCGTGCTCGTGGAGAGCAAGGGCAAGGGCCAGTCCGTCGAGATGCAGGCGAGCGCGATCCGCGTCGTTGGCTGGGTCGAGGACCCCGACACCTATCCCGTCCCCCAGAAGCGCCACACGATGGAGTACCTCCGCGAGGTCGCGCACCTCCGGGTCCGCACCAACACGCTCGGCGCCGTCGCGCGCGTGCGGCACACGCTCGCGGCGGCCGTGCACCGCTTCTTCGACGAGCGGAACTTCTTCTACGTCCACACGCCGATCATCACGACCTCCGACGCCGAGGGCGCCGGCGAGATGTTCCGCGTCTCCACGCTCGACGTCCTCAACCTGCCGCGCACCGACGACGGCGAGATCGACTGGTCGCAGGACTTCTTCGGCAGGGAGGCCTCGCTGACCGTCTCGGGCCAGCTCAATGTCGAGACCTACTGCCTCGCGCTCACCAACTGCTATACCTTCGGCCCGACCTTCCGCGCCGAGAACTCCAACACCAGCCGCCACCTCGCCGAGTTCTGGATGATCGAGCCCGAGATCGCCTTCGCCGATCTCGAGGCCAACGCCCGGCTCGCCGAGGACCTGCTCAAGTACGTCCTCGAGGACACCCTGGCCCGCCGCCCGGACGACATGGCCTTCTTCGACCAGCGCATCGAGCCCGGCCTGATCGAGAAGCTCCGACACGTCATCGACTCGCCCTTCCGCAGACTGCCCTACACCGAGGCGATCGAGATCCTGCGGGGCGCAAAGAAGAAGTTCGAGTTCCCGGTCGAGTGGGGCAAGGACCTGCAGTCCGAGCACGAGCGCTACCTCACCGAGGAGCACTTCAAGCAGCCGCTCGTCGTGGTCGACTACCCCAAGACCATCAAGGCCTTCTACATGCGGCTCAACGAGCCCGACGAGCAGGGACGCGAGACCGTCGCCGCCATGGACGTGCTCGTCCCGGGCGTCGGCGAGATCGTCGGCGGCTCGCAGCGCGAGGAACGCCTCGACGTCCTCGACAAGCGCATCGCCGACCAGGGCCTCGACCCCGAGGTCTACGCGTGGTACCGCGATCTCCGCCGATACGGCACCGTCCCGCACGCGGGCTTCGGCCTCGGCTTCGAACGACTCATCCAGTTCTGCACCGGCATGCAGAACATCCGCGACGTCATCCCCTTCCCCCGCGCCCCCAAGCAGGCGGACTTCTGAGTCCGACTTGAGTCCGAGATCCGGGCGGACCGTTCCGAATCCGGGGGATCCCGCACGCGCTCGGAACGAAGCTCGCAGCCCGCTCAGGATCTGCTCTCGAACGCGCCGCACCGGAATCGACGCCCCACCCGCGACCGTTCTCCCTCGGGGATCGGCTATGCCCCACGCCGCGTCGGCGTGCGGCATGGCCCGATCCAGCCGTTCCGTGAAGGGAGATCACGCATGCCAGGGATCGCTTCGATCAACGCCGGGGCCAACGCCATCCAGGCCGCCGCCCCCCAGCCGGCCAACCAGAACCGGTCACTCGAGACCGACAACCAGCCGCCGGCGGCGCAGCCCGTCGTCCGAGAGAACGACTCGTTCTCGTTCTCGGCGGAAGCCTTCGCCGCGGCCTCGGCCTCCGGCGTCGGCGTCAGCAACGACGACTACTAAGGCAGACGGCCCCGCACCGGACGAGCCCCGCCGGCCGCGATCCAACGATCGCGTCCGGCATTTCGAACGAACGAGATCACTCGCCGGCGGAGACCTGCTGCACGCCCGGCTCGCCGCTGTTCAGGAACACGCCGCCGTCGACCTCCGGCACGTTCGGCGCCCGGAAGAACAGCACGAACATCCACACGCACATCGCGATGAACAGCGTGTAGAGCCCGATCCAGCCGAGCGCCGATCGCACCTGCGCGGGCTGCGCGTTGATCGGCCGGTACGCCGTGTTGATCAGCCGCGCGACCACCGGGTCCAGCCGCGCCAGCGACCACAGAGTGAGCTTCTTCGACTCGCGGTACGTGATCGAACCGCCGACCGTCGCGACCGGCGGGGTGAACCAGCCGAACCATGCCAGCAGCGTCCGCAGCCAGCCGAACCGGCCCGACCAGTCCGCCTCCGGGCGCGGCGGCAGCTTCTCCCGCACGCGCTCCCGGAACTCGTCGGAGGTCTCGCTGCACCAGGCCGCGAAATCGAAGCCGACGCTCGACGGCACCGCGTCGAGCTGCTTCGAGCGATCCGCGGCCTCCGCCTCGAGCTGCGGCCCGCCGAACGAATCCAGCGTCGGCACCGGGTCCAGCTGGGGATCCTCGTCGGCGGGCGGCGGCGGGACCGACGACGACGGCTCGGGCGCGTCGCCCCCCGGCGCATCGTCGAGCTCCCCCGCCCCGTCGAGATCGGCCGCGATCTCGCTCTCGGCCTCACCGCCGAACTCACGCTCCAGCTCGTCGGCCACGCCCGTCGGGTCCGACCCGGGCGCCGCCAACGCCTCGTCGAGCTCCGCGAGCTCGTCGTCGGCCACGTCCGTCTCGAGCTCGTCCGCCGGATCGAGGCTGATGTCCGCGGTCGCTTCGACCTGGCCCTGATCGTCGCCGAGCTCTCCCTCATCGAGCGCCGCCAGCTCACGATCGAGATCGTCCAGCTCCGCGTCGACCTTCGATTCCTCCGGCGAGGTCTCCGGGTCCGTTGCCGCCGGCGCATCCTCAGCGGCCCCCTCGGCCGGCGCAGCCGACTCGGCCTCGACGGCCGGGGCCGCGTCTTCTCCGCTCGATTCGCTCGCCTCGGCGTCACCGGCTCCGTCCGCCGCGTCGTCCGCCGAGTCATCCGGCGCTTCCTCCGACGCCGACTCGGTCGGCTGGTCGGTGAGCGGATCGGTCGGCGGATCGGGGATCGCATCGATCCTCGACGGCTCCCCGGAGGCCTCGGATTCCGCCGACGCCTTCGCGGCGACCTCGCCCTCGTCGCCGATCGCGGCGCCGGCCTCGATCCCGGCCTCTCCGCTGCCCTCGGTCTCGCCCTCGCCCTCGACGAGCCGCTGGCAGAGCGAGGAGAGATTCCCGAGCAGCTCGTCGACCTGCGCACCGAGCGACTCGGCCTCCTCCTGCCACTTGTCCAGATCCGGGAAGGTGCCGCTCATCGCGAGCCCCACATCGAGTCAAATGCCGACCGACTGCAGTAAGGTCGGCGGATCCGCACGATCCGCATGATCCGAACCGCCCGATCCAGGCCCTAAACCCCCACCCACAATGGGTATCCACCGATCGATCATCAACGAACCCGGCGCTCGCGATCGGCAGGTCGGCGACCGCATCGCCCTCTCCGAGACCGAGGCCCGCCACGCCCGCCGCGTCAAACGCCTCGCCGACGGCGATCCGATCGAGCTCCTTGATGGCGCCGGCTGGCGTGCCACCGCCGAGCTCGAGGGGCAGGGCGCGATCCTCGTCGCGTTCTCGATCGAGCCGACGCCCGACCCCGCGATCGAGATCGCCTGCCCGGCGCCCAAGGGCGACCGGCTCGCCCAGATGATCGACCAGCTCAGCCAGTGCGGCGCCGCGGCTTGGCGACCGCTCCAGACCGAACGCTCCGTCGTCGAGCCGCGCCAGAACAAGCTCGACCGCCTGCACCGCATCGCCGACGAGGCCATGAAGCAGTGCGGCCGCGCACACCGCCTCGAGATCCTCGAGCCCCTCGCCCTCGCCGACCTCCTCGCACGGCCCCACGAGCGGCGCCTGCTCGCCGATGCCGGGGGCGACGCAGCCCCGACCGAACTCTCCGGACAGGTCCAGGTGCTGCTCGGCCCCGAGGGCGGCCTTACCGACGCCGAGCTCGACGCCTGCCGCGACGCCGGCGCCGTCCCGACGCACCTCGGACCGCACGTCATGCGCATCGAAACCGCCGCGGTCGCCGCGGCGGTGCGATTGCGTGCCTAGGCCCGCATCCGCACCGCCCGCCCCGCCGTAGGCTCGGGCATGCGCACGCTCATCACCGCCCTCGCCGCCCTCACGCAGACCGGCCTCGCCCAACCGCTCGACGCCGAGACCTACAACCGCGGCCGCGCCACCATCGACCGCGCGATCGGGTTCCTCCGCGGCGCCCAGGACCACGCCACCGGCGGCTGGGCCCACAACCCGCAGGGACCGAACCTCCCCGCCATCAGCGGGCTGGTTCTGAACGGCATGCTGCTCGACCCACGCATCGACCACACCGACGACGACGTCGCACGCGGCATCGACTACATCCTCGGCTTCAAAAAGCTCGACGGCGGCATCCACGACGGCATCCTGCCCACGTACAACACCGCCATCTGCGTCAGCGCCCTCAGCCACGTCCCCACGCCCGACGCCGCGGACGCCATCCAATCCGGCGTCGTGCTGCTCCGCTCCGTCCAGTGGGGCGCCTTCGACCCGACGCGAAACCCCAGCCCCGAGGCCCCCACCTTCAACGAGCCCGTCGACGAGGACCACCCGTTCTACGGCGGCGTCGGCTACGGCAACAACGGCCGACCCGACATGTCCAACATGCAGTTCTTCATGCAGGCCCTGCACGACGCCGGCGTCTCATCCGAAGACCCCGCCATCCAGAAGGCACTCGTCTTCCTCGAGCGCACGCAGATGGACGAACGCGTCAACCCGCGCGGCTACGCCCGCGGCAGCCGCCAGGGCGGCTTCATCTACGCCACCGTCCCCAACGCCCAGTCGGTCGACGCCTTCGCCGGCCAGTCCCAGGCGGGCGAGATCGTCGAGACGCTCAGCGACGGCACCCGCGCCTCGCGCCTCCGCGCCTACGGCTCGATTACCTACGCCGGCTTCAAGAGCCTGATCTTCGCCGACCTCGCGCCCGACGACATCCGCGTCACCGCGGCGCTCGGCTGGATCACCGACAACTACGACCTCACCGAGAACCCCGGCCTCGGCGACGACGGCTACTACTACTACGTCCTGAGTTTCGCCCGCGCCCTCGACGCCTTCGGCGTCAACACCCTCGAGACCAGCGCCGGCGACCGCGCCTGGGCGGCCGACCTGATCGACACGCTCGCCGACCTGCAAGAGCCCGACGGCAGCTTCCGCGTGCGCTCCGACCGCTGGCTCGAGAACAACGACGTGCTGATCACCGCCTACTGCCTGATCGCGCTGCAGCACGCGGTGAACTAGTTTGAGCGCTCACTCGCGGCCTCCGCCGCTCGTTCGCTCTCGTACGGCCGCGCCGGGCTGAACCCGGCGGGCCTGATCGGAGCCTGAACTCGAACGCTCGCTCGCGGCCTCCGCCGCTCGTTCGCTCTCGTACGGCCGCGCCGGGCTGAACCCGGCGGGCCTGATCGAAGCCTGAACTCGAACGCTCGCTCGCGGCCTCCGCCGCTGTGGAACAGGGGCCACTGGGACGGACGTCTTGCCCGTCATCACAACAGACCCGTGGCACAGGCGTCTCGCCTGTGTTCCAAGCAAGCCGCGACCGCGAGGGAGCGACCCCCGATCACACGAACGCGAAGCCGCGAAGAACCGGACGCGGGCGCAGATTCGCGGGCCGTCGCCGCCGGCCTTCGGTGAATCGATCGCTACGCTCCACCCGTGACCACCCACCTCGAGGGCCTGAACCAAGCCCAGCGCGAGGCCGTGACGCACGACGGCGGGCCGCTGGCGGTCCTGGCCGGTCCGGGCACGGGCAAGACGCGCGTCCTGACGCGCCGCGTCGCCCACCTGGTCCGCGACCGGGGCGTCGACCCGGCCCGGATCCTCGCGCTGACCTTCACGACCAAGGCGGCCGAGGAGATGCGCGAACGCCTGACCGGGCTGATGGGGCTGAAGGACGCCAGCGCACTGACGGCGTGCACCTTCAACGCGTTCGGGGCGACGCTGCTGCGACGCTTCGGCGACGAGGCGGGGCTGCCGCCCTCGCCGCAGCTGCTGGACAGCGCGCAGCGGAAGCGGCTGAACCGCCAGATCGTCCAGGAGCACGGGCTGTTCGCCCACGCCGCGGCGCTCGGGATCGAGAGCGCGATCGACTCGGCGGAGCGGACGATCCGGGCGATGTTCTGCGCGGCGTTGACGCCGGACGGAGCGCACCGTCGGGTCTCGGCGCGGCTGGAGGAGCTGGAGCACGCCGAGGACACGGAGGAGACCGCGGCGGCGCGTGAGGAAGCCCGCCGGCTGCTGGAGGTCTGCCGGCTGTGGCACCTGGCGAGCGAGGCCCGGCGCGAGCGCGGCTGGATCGACTTCGACGACCAGATCGCGATGGCGACGGAACTGCTCCGGGACGCGCCCCGGGCGCGGGCGATGGCGCACACCGACCACCGGCACGTGCTCGTCGATGAGTTCCAGGACGTGAACCGGGCGCAGATCGGGCTGCTGGCGGCGTTGGTCCCGCCGGAGCGTCTGGGGGCGCAGCTGACGGTCGTGGGCGACGACGACCAGTCGATCTACGGGTTCCGCGGCGCGGACGACCGGGCGTTCGAGCGGTTCGAGCGCCGGTGGGGCGAGCACAACGGGGTGCGGGTGGTCTCGCTGGAGACGAACTACCGCAGCGCGCCGCGGGTGCTGGAGCTGGCGGCGCCGATCATCGGGCGGGCGCACGAGCGGTTCCGGGCGGACAAGACGATCGAGGCGGACCCGGTGCGGGGCGCCGAGATCGCCGCGAAGGGAGCGGGTTGCGAGGGTGTGGACGTCCGCTACGACGAGGCGGGGGTGGTGATCGCGGCGATGATCCACGAGCAGATGCTGGAGGATCCAGGGCTGGAGCTCTCGCGGATCGCGGTGATCGTGCGCAAGACGAAGTACATGCACCAGCTCGACGCGGCGCTGCGTCTGCAGGGGATCCCGACGCGTTGCGGTCGGCCGCCGGCGGCGCACGAGGAGGACAGTGTCCGCGACGTGTTCGCGTGGCTCGGGGCGCTCGCGAGCCCGATGGACAGGCACGCGTGGTCGCGCGTGCTGCGCCGCCCGCCGGTGGGTCTGAACGCGGGCGAGGCGGGCGAGATCGAGGCGTCGTACGACGCGGCGCGTCGGGCGCTCCGCCACGGCGAGGAGGGCGCGCGGGCGCTGCCCGGTGACGGCTCGGTCGCGGACTTCGCGCTGGAGCGGATGGCGCGCGACGAGGGGCTGCGGGCGCGGGGCGAGCGGTTCGGGGCGCTGCTGGGCGTGCTGCGCCCGGCGGCGGCGACGAAGCGTGCGGACGAGCTGATCGGGCTCGTTGTCCGGGCGTGCGATCTGGCGCACGCCGAGGCGCTCGACCGGCGGGCGCGGGCGCGGCGCGTGACGGCGCTGATGTCGATGCTCGCGTTCGCGCGCGAGCGCCAGGCGCGGCTCGAGCCGCCGGGCGGGGCGGCGGAGTTCCTGCGGTACCACGAGGATCTGGAGGGCGAGGAGAAGGGGTTCGCGTCGCGGTCGCTGGAGGGGGACTTCCTGGAGGGGCTCGCGGACGAGGGCGAGCAGGGCGGCGGTGTGCGTCTGCTGACGGCGCACAGCTCGAAGGGGCTGGAATTCGACACGGTGTTCTTGCCGCGGATCGAGGCGCTCTATGGCTACAAGGGCTACCCGGACCTGCAGGGGCGGGGCGAGGACGAGATCGTGCCCGGCTGGTTGGATCCGGATGGCGGGCGGGACGAGCGCGGGGCGCGGGCGGTGACCGAGGACGAGGAGCGGCGGCTGTTCTACGTCGCGTGCACGCGCGCCGAGCGTCGGCTGGTGCTGCTGGGCAAGTTGCCGGGGGCGAAGAGCTCGGGCGTGAACTACTTCGTCGAGGCGCGGGACGACGGGACGCTGGATCGCGTGCGGACGGCGTCGGAGGTGCTGGATCACGCGTCGGAGCGGGGCGTCTACGTCGCCGGTCGCGGCGGCGACGGGCTCGGCGAGCTGGACGTGGTGACGCGGGCGGACCGGGCGGCGGCGATCCGGCGTGATGCGCGGCGGCGTGCGGCCGAGGCGATGGACCTGCTGGACGATCCATCGGCGGGCGAGGCTGAGCTTGGCGCGGCGCGTCGTTCGATCGAGCGGGCGACGCTGGACATCGCGGCGGCGGCGCGGGGGGCGCGCGGGGACGAGCTGCCCGGCTGGCTGGGGGACGAGCGCGGGCGGGCGATCGCGTCGCGGCTGCGCGAGCGCGGCGAGGAGGAGGGCGACCCGTACACGCGTCCGCTGGAGGCGCCGCTGCGTCTGAGCTTCTCGCACGTTGACCTGTACACGGCGTGCCCGCGTTGTTATTACGCGCGGCACGTGTACGGCATCGAGGAGGCGCGCGGGGCGTCGCTGGTGGTCGGCAAGGTGGTGCACGGGGCGATCGAGGCGTTCCTGCTCCGCCAGCGGCTCGCGGACGCCGAGGGCGGGGCGGCGCCGTCCGGCGAGGACCTGCTCGCGCTCGGGCGTTCGCTGGCGCTGGGCGAGCTGGCCGGGGCGGGCCTGAGCGAGGCCGAGGTTGGTCAGCAGCTCGCGCAGGTCGGGGCGCAGCTGCGGGTCTATCTGGAGCGGTTCCACGACGCGGACGACGAGATCCTCGAGATCGAGCGGCGTCTGGAGGTCCCGCTGGAGGTGGACGGGGTGCGTCACACGCTGGTGGCGAAGTTCGACCGGCTGGACCGGATCGAGGGCGGCGTGCGGCTGATCGACTACAAGACGGGCGCGCCGTCGAAGAAGTACGTCTCGCCGAGCGCTTCGGCGGACCTGCAGCTGGGGATCTACCGGATCGCGCTGGACGCGTACTTCGAGGGCGAGGTGTCGGGTGAGGCGGAGTACTGGCTGCTCGCGACCGGCGAGGTCGGGCGGGTGTCGCTGGATCGTCTGCGGGAGAAATCGGAGAAGACTGTCGGGACGATCGAGACGGCGGCGCGCGGGATGATGGCGGGCCGGTTCGATCGGGACGCCCGCGGGTGCCGGGGCCTGTGCGAGCTGATCTCGGGGCCGTGAGTGGCGGTCGGGGGCGGGGCATTCGCGGCGCTGGGGGTCCGGATCGGCTGGGCGGGCGGCGTTCTGACTGGACGTCGTTGTTGGGGATCTGGGCGAGGTTTGCGAGCGGTGGCGGCGGCTTCGTGGCGGGAGATTGGGAGATCCGGGATTTCGGCTGCAACCCCGGGGGGGTGTGGTGAATAGGGTTTCCCGACCGGGTCTTGCTGCGGGGTCGCGTCGGTCTCTTCGTTCTTCTGGCGACCCACTTGGAGCCTTTCAGATGTCGAACATGCTTTCGCGTGGTCTCGTGTCGGTCGCGGTGTCGCTCTCGGCGCCCGCGGTGCTCGCCCAGGAGTCGGGCGTCGGTCGTGAGAACCCTCGCGAGGAGGCGCCGGAGCGGGCCCCGCGCGTCGAGACGCCGACCAAGAACGACCAGGGCGACGACTTCAACCTGCGCGAGGAGCGTCGCAAGGGCGAGCGTGAGCTGAAGATGTTCCTTGACACGCCGCTGGACGACGAGGTCATCGTCTGGGATCCCTTGCTGATCGGTAGCAGGACCTCGAACGGCGCCATGTTCGGCTACAGGATGCACTACAACCCGGACAACATCTCGCTGGTGGCCCTGCACATCCGCGCGGGCTCGATGGACGAGCTCCCGGGCGAGTCGGGCGCCGCGGCGCTGGTGCACCGGCTGGCGCTCGACCACACCGTGAACCTCCCGGACGGCTCGGCGGTCGAATTTCTGACGTCGCGCGGGTGGTCCGAGGAGGACCCGGGGTTCGTGTCGCCGTCGGAGACGGTGTACAACTTCTTCCTGTTCGAGCCGACGCAGGAGGAGATCGACCGTCTCTACACGCTGATGGGGGACATCGCGGGCCACCTGGAGTTCCGTGAGGCCGACTTCCTGCGTGAGCGCGAGGCGCTGGCGCGTGAGCTCGACGCGCGCGAGGCGGACGGTTCGCTCGGGCGGTACGACTGGATCGTCGCGGGCGCGAAGGGGACCGAGCTGGGCGAGCACCCGCCGATGGGCCTGTCGCCCGAGGCGGTTCGATCGCTGACGCTGGAGGATGTGCAGCGGTTCTACGAGCGGACGTACACGCCGAAGCGGATCAGCACGGTCGGGTACGGCAAGGGCCTGCCGAACCGTCACCTGCTCAAGTTCGACGCGCGCGTGAACGTTCTCGGCCCGGTGGTGGACGCGTCGCGGAGCGACCGGGGCGTGCTGGGTGACCTGCCGCTGCGTGTGACCGTGCTGCGTGACAGCGCGGCGGAGCGGGCGCAGTTCAACGTGGTGACGTTCACCGAGCAGCACCCGGTGCCGGCGTACTTCGGCGAGATGATCCCGCACGGCGAGGACCGTCAGGTCGCGACGACGATGACCGAGCGGATGCGACGGCTGATCGAGGCGGGCGAGCTGAGCGCCGAGATCGCGGCGATGCGGATCGAGGGGCTGGGCACGGAAGTGCGGACCGTGCGCGTGGTCGCCGAGGGCGAGCCCGCGGGCTGGCGTGATCTGGTGTTCGACGTCGCCAGCGCGCTGGGCCAGGCGCGCGAGGGCGGGTTCCTGACCGACGAGTACGGCACGGCGCTGCGTGTGGGCACGCTGGACATCGGCGACGCGGCGGCGGCGCACGGCAAGGTGCACCCGCGCGAGAGCATCGGGTGGCAGATCGACCGCCTGGACGAGGGGCGCGTGATCAGCGCCCTGGGCCAGGAGACGATCCACATGCAGGGCGGCGCGTTCGAGACGACGATCGAGCGTGTCAACGAGCGGTTCAACGAGGTGATCGACCCGGAGGGCTCGGGCCTGGTGCTGGTGCTGCCGGCGGGCGCCGAGCTGCCGAGCGAGACCGACGTGCGCGACGCGTTCCTCGCGGGCCTGGAGGACGCGGAGCGGACGGGCCTGCGGACCGAGGCGCTGCTGCCGAACCCGCCGGAGCGCGGCGCGGTGGTGGAGATCACCGAGGACGCGGAGAGCGGCGTCTGGTCGGCGTGGCTGAGCAACGGCGTCCGGGTGCACTACCGCTACATGCCGAACTCGCAGGACTTGGTCACGACGCGGATCGTGCTGGCGGGCGGCCAGATCGAGGAGGACGCGGGCAACCGCGGCATCACCGACGGCGCGCTGTCGTCGTGGATCCAGCCCGAGACCGACGAGCTGGACAACCGGCAGTTCCTTACGCTGCTCAGCGGGCATCGGGTGCGGTTCCTCCCCAACCGCTCGGTGGACGCGCTCTACCTCGACATGTTCAGCGACGACGAGGACCTGGGCATCGGGCTGACGGCGGCGTACGCGCTGCTGACGCGGCCCTCGATCGAGGCCGACCTGTTCCAGAACTGGAAGCGGCAGGCTCGCACGAGCGTGCGTCGGACGGGTCTGGACTCGCTCGGGGCGCTGTACGACGCGTGGCCGAAGGCGGTGTTCGGCGAGGCGGCCCCGTGGATGCTGCCGCTGAGCGCCGAGGACATCGAGCGGCTGACGCTCGAGGACAGCGAGCGGTGGCTCGAGCGGATCACGTCGACGGCACCCATGGAGGTCGCGATCGTCGGCGACGTCGACCGCGAGGAGGTCTTCGACCTGGCCGAGCGGTTCCTGGCCGGCCTGCCGGCGCGGGAGCGGATCTCGCCGGAATTCCTCATGGAGCGGCGCTCGCTGCCGCCCCTGACGACGGACGTGGCGCTCTCGGACGAGATGGTCTCGGTGAACCCGAACTCGTACGCGCTGCACGGGTTCATCGGCGCCGACGCGACGGAGTACGTCGACTCGCGCGTGCTGGAGACGATCGCCGCGGTGCTCCCGGAGCTGGTGATCTACCCGACGCTGGCGCAGGGCGCCTCGCCCTCCGAGGTCGGGATCTACAACTTCGAGGGCGGCGTGATCCCCGGCTACGGCATGTTCGCCGGTGTCGCGACGGTGCCGGAGCACAACGTCGAGGAGTCCCAGCAGATCGTGCGCGACGCGTTCGAGCGGTTCTCGCGGGGCGAGTTCGATCGGGAGCGCTGCCGCCAGCTGCTGGCGTTCATCGCGGGCGAGATCCAGGGGATCATCGAAAACCCGCAGTCGATCGCGCCGCAGGTGGCCGAGCTGACGTACAAGAGTCGCGACCCGGCGACGGTGTTCCGCGTCGGCGAGCTGATGGCCCAGCAGACGCCCGAGTCGATCGTCGAGGTGTTCAACAAGTACTACCGCGGCTCGCCGACGGTGGACGTGGCGATCAAGCGGGTGCTGCCGGGCCAGGTCCAGGAGCGCGACGCGGGCCCGGTGGGTCCGGCGCCCGGCGGCGGGGGCTGAACCTGTCGCGGCCCTCCGGCGGGCTGGGTCTCGTCGCCACCGTCCGGTGGCGAGAAGGGGCCTGATCCTGTCGCCGCCGTCCGGCGGCGAGACTCGGTCCTGTCGCCGCCGTCCGGCGGCGAGACTGATCCGAAATGATCCGTCAACAAAGAAGGCCGCGTTCCCTCGTGGGGACGCGGCCTTCGTCGTTGGCGCCGGATGGAGTGTCGGCTGGGTTACCAGGCGTCGCCGCGGAGCTCGGCAAGGTCATATCGCATCACTGCCGCCTCTCGCTCGCCCAACCAACTGTTCTGCAGTGCCTCCTCAAGAGCCCTTATGAGCGCGAGTCGGATATCCTCTAGCGTCATCGCTTGGCCGGGATCGGCCTCACCCGGACCACATCGTCGCACGCGGTACACGTCGTGGCTTTCGGGCTCGAACGACAACTCGAAGGGTCCGTCCATGAATCGCCATTGAATTCGCTGATTCGGCCGTTGTGAGATGAGGGCCTCACTCCACCAGCCCAGGACGACGATCGGGAAGTCCGCCCAGCCTCGCTCCGGGAATCCGTCGCCATTCAGTTCGACCCAGATGTTGCCGGTGTTCGGATCGCTGGATGGTGAGGCCGCATCGAATTCGAGTCGGATGTCCAGCTTCATGGGCGATTCGTCGACGGGTGTCATGTTCGGGGCTCCGATCAGCGAAACAGCTCGCGATCGACGCCGCGAAGCTGATTCCGCACGTCCGCGTACGCGCCGGTCCTCAGACCGGGATCGTCGATGCAGTCGCGCGGGTGGCGAACCTCGCCCGACTCAAGAGGATCATTCGTCAGTAGCAAGAACCCGACCATGAGTCCGGGGCAGACCCGCGCAGGTGAGTGATTCATGAACACAACGCCCGACCGAAGGCCCGCGGCTCGAGAAGCCACCGGGTGAAGTCGCCGTTCCCCCACTCGTGCAAGATCAGGATGTCGTCCGTGACGCGCCGTCGCCGCGTTGCAGGACCAGACGCACCGCGCGCCACGTCTCCGGGTCGATCGCCGCGTAGTCGTCGGGGTCCGCCGACCAGACCCGCGCGTCACGCCCGGCGACCGAGCCCGCCGGCGTCTGCGCACCCGCGACCGACGCGAAAAAGACCAACAACAGCGTCAGAAACCGTGAGAGCATCGTCAAAGCTCCTAGGAGTGCAAGTCTACAGACCATCGGTCACGTAGCCTCGAGGAGCAAGGCGTGCGGCGTCGGCAATGACTCCGGCCCGATCGACGCGCGAACTATTCGCGAAACCGAACGAGAGCACGAAGCTGGCTCGGGAGCGAGGCTTTGATCTGCGAGTTCCAGGCGGCCCGCTTCTCGGCCGAATGGCCGCTGCCGAACATTGGGCTGGCCACGATCCGATCGCCGCCACCCCAGATCTTCACCACCCCCACATAATCGATCTCGACAGACTCGCCATCACCGGCGAATCCAGAATCACCGGCGAATCGAGGGGACGACTCGCAAGCGATAAATCCCCACACTGCGCCCAGACGAATAGCAAGCTCTGCGCTCAGATGCTCGATCCGTTCATCGTCGGTATGCGGCCTCTCGTCGTCCCCCCCCATGAAACATCGAGCCATGAATAGCCATCCTGACGGAACGGGATATCGAGGCAGATGATGTCGTCTACCGAACGAGGAAGGCCGTCAACTCGTGCAACTAGCCGCACGATGCTTGCGCCGTCGAATGTCGAAGTCGGCAGCGTTGCGAACGGACTCGCCTTAAGGATAGATGCCGGCTGCTCGCCCGTCCTTCCTCCAATAATCATCTCAATGGGTGCAACGAGATCTCCAGGCAGCTTGCGAAGCACCCCTGACAATAAACCGGCCGAGTCAATGCTATAGACTGACCAGAACTGCATGAGCGGAGCCTGGGGATACATCCACTGCAAAGCAATCCTTCCCGGATTCCTGAAGATGGAGTGCGTCGGATGTCTTGTGCGCCCCGAGCGGCGCGACTCCCGGCTCAGCCGAGGGCGGCGGCGCCGGAGATGATCTCGGTGAGCTCGGTGGTGATCTGGGCCTGGCGGGCGCGGTTGTACTTACGCTTCAGCGTCTTGCCGAGCTTGGAGGCGTTGTCGCTCGCGGCCTTCATGGCGACCATGCGGGCGACGTGCTCGGAGACGACCGCGTCGTTGAACGCCTGGAACAGCGTCGCCTTGACGGCGGCCGGGAGCAGCTCGCCGATGAGCTCGGCGGCGTCGGGCGTGAACTCGTAGACGGCGCTGGAGGCCTCGGTCTCGCTCGCCGGGCCGGCGGCGGCCTCGCGGCTGAACGGGAGGAGCTGGAGCACCTCGGGGGTCTGACGGCCGGCGGAGATGTACCGCATGTAGATTACGCGGACAGCGGAGAGCTCGCCGGCGCTGAAGCGGTCGATGTAGGTCTGGGCGATCCGCTCGACATCCTGGTACTTCGGCTGGTCGCCGACGGCGTGCTGCTCGGCGACCTCGATGCCGGCGAAGCTGAGGGCGGCGAGGCCCTTCTTGCCGACGAGCTGCACCTCGCCGGTGCGGGCGGCCTCGCTGTCGCGGAAGTGGTGCAGGCCCGTGCGGATGATGTTGGCGTTGTAGGGGCCGCAGAGGCCGCGCTCGGAGGAGATCAGGAGCGTCAGCTCCTTGGCGGCGCCGGTCTCGGCCGAGCCAAGCAGGGGGTGGTCGACCCCCTCGGCGGCGTCGGAGAGCTGGGCGACGAGGTCGAAGAGCCCCTCGGTGTAGGGCTTGGAGGCCAGGGCGGCCTGCTGGGCCTTGGAGAACTTGCTGGTGGCGATCATCTGCATCGTGCGCGTGATGCGCTGGATGTTTCCGACCGCCTTCATCCGACCCTTGATTTCGCGACTCTTGGCCATGGGACGCGAGTGTAGGTGGGCTCAACCGCCCGATCCCGGGTCTCGGCGGGGGCCTCAGGGGTCCCGCTCGCGGCGGCTCGGCTCCTGCGGGACGCCGGGCGAGATCGCGGGTGGCCGCTCGCCGGTCTCGGGCAGGTCGGGCAGACCGGAGACCTGGGGGTGGTCGGCCGGGGCGGGCTCGGGGGCCGGCTCGGGCTGCGACTCGGTCGGGGGCGGGGATCCGTTGGTCGGGGCGTCCGGGGTCTCGCCGGGCATGGGCGGCTCGGTGCGGGGCGGCGGGCCGATGGCGTTCTCGCCGGCGGCGACGACGGAGGTGACCATGCAGTCGCCGGTGATGTTGCAGCTGGTGCGCATCATGTCGAGGATGCGGTCGACGCCGAGAATGACGCCGATGCCGGCGAGCGGCAGGTTCACCTGCTGGAGGACGATGACGAGCATGATGACGCCGGCGGAGGGCACGGCGGCGGTGCCGACCGAGGCGAGCGTCGCGGTGACGAGGATCGTCAGGTTGTCGGCGAAGGTGAGGTCCTGGCCGAAGAGCTGGGCGATGAAGACGGCGGCGACGCCCTGGTACATGGCGGTGCCGTCCATGTTGATGGTGGCGCCGAGGGGGATGACGAAGCTGGTGACCTCCTCGGAAATGCCGAGGCGTTCCTCGCAGCACTGCATGGTGACGGGCATGGTGGCGCCGGAGCTGGACGAGCTGAATGCGAGGAGCTGGGCGGGGCTGATCGCCTTGAAGAACCGGCGGTAGGCGATGGGCGTGAAGAGCTTGAGGAAGATCGGGTAGATGCCGAACATCATGATCAGCAGGCCGGCGATCAGCGTGAGGCTGTAGGCGAGGAGCTTGCCGAGGACGTCGAGGCCGAGCTCGGCGACGACGCCGCAGATGAGCGCGAAGACCGCGACCGGCGCGATCTTGAGCACCCAGTGGACGACCTCGATGATGACGTTGGTCATCGCATCGAAGAACGCGACGACCGGTCTCGACTTGGACTCGGGGAGCTTGGTCAGCGCGAGCCCGATGAGCAGGCCGGTCATGACGACCTGGAGCATCTCGGCGGCGGCGAGGGCGCCGAAGGGGTTGGGCGGGATGACGTCGAGGGCGACCTGCCAGGGCGAGGGGCGCTCGGCGGCCTGGCCGACGCGCGCCTCGACGTCGGCCTGGGTCGCGGCGATGAGCTGGTCGACGAACGTCTGATCGATGCCCCGCCCGGGGCCGACGATGTTGGCCAGGCCGAGGCCGAGAGTGATGGCGAAGGCGGTGGTGAGCATGTAGAGCCCGACGGTCTTACCGCCGACGCGTCCGAGCTTGTTGAGATCGCCGAGGCTGGCGCCGCCGACGATCAGGCTGAAGAGGACGATCGGCACGGCGATGAAGCGCAGGCCGCGCATGAACAGGTCACCGACGAAGTCGTTGAGGTTGCGGAGGAACAGCGCGGCGTGGGCGAGGAACTCGGAGTCGGGGTTGATCTCGACGGTCTCGAGCCCGTATCGCTCGATCTGGGCCATGGTGACCGTGTCGACGGTCTTGCCGCGGAGGTTGGGGTTGGCGGGGTCGAGGTCCTCGACGCGGTCGAATCCATCGGGCAGGACGGCGCGGGATTGCTGGCCCTCGAGGAAGGCGGCGGGCTCCTCGACGCCCAGGCCGGACCAGGTCTCGGCATCCCAGGCGATGTTGATGATGATGCCGACCACGACGCCGACGACGAGGCCGATGAGGATCTTCCAGTGGAGTGCCATGCGGATCTCCGTCCGCCGTCTGTGGCGGGTCGATCGGTCCACGCTATCGGGCCTGGGGCGAACGAACAACCGGCACCGGCGGCGCCGTCGGGCGGGGTCTCTGCCCGGATCGCGGGCGGGACCACCCCGAACGGGCCGCGCGGCCGAAGACCGGTGCGCGGGAGGACGTTCCCGCGGGGGAGGGCCGGGACGATGGTTCGCAGAGCTGCGATGGTGGTGGCGGCGGTCGCCGGGGGCGCTCCGGCGCAGGCGGTTCGGGTGCCCGAGCTGATCGTGCCGTACGACGCGGTGATGACGATCGAGTTCGTGTCGAGATCGGCGGGCTTCATCGGCGAGCTTTCGTTGGTCTCGCCCGAGCCGATCACGCTGCTGCGGAACGACTCGGCGCGCGGGACGCGTCTGGAGGTCGGCGCATTCCAGGAGGGCGATGAGCTGGTGCTCTCGTACCGGGTGGTGCGCGGGCGCCGGAACGTGTTCCTCAGCGACCGCGACGGCGACACGAACTTCTGGTTCACGCCGATCGAGGCCTCCGGCGGTGGCGTCGGCGGGTTCCGGATCGGCGTCGAGGACCTGCGTGGTCGCCGGTCGGACTTCGACTTCAACGACGCGGTCTACGAGATCTCGTTCGACCCGGTGGCGACGGGCCCGTTGCCGTCGCCGGGCGCGGGTTTGGCGGTCGGCGCGGCGGGGTTGTTCGCGGTGCGTCGGCGTCGGTCTTGACCCGGTTGAGTCACGCCCTTCACGTCGAGAATGGCGGGTGCCGGTCGGCGCCCCGTGCCCGATGCCTGATGCCTATCGCCCGATGCCTGATGCCTATTGCCCGATGCCTGATGCCTGATGCCTGATGCCTGATGCCTGATGCCTGATGCCCGCGGCCCGCTCTACCTACCGTCGTGCGTGCGGAGGTCGAGCAAGGTCAGCAGCGTCCGGTTCGCGCGGTACCTCACGAAGCGCCGGAGGGCGGCGCGTGAGGAATCGGTCGCGGAGTCGCCGCACGAGATCGACGCGACGGATCGGCGTCGGGCGAAGGGGCCGACGCGCGGATTCCGGTCGCTGCTCACGTCGATCTGGGCGATCCTGGCGGGGCAGCGCTGGCTGCTGGGGGGGTGCCTGCTGCTGGTGACGGTGGCGACCGGGCTGGGCCTGGTGGTGCCGCTATCGACCAAGATCGTGATCGACTATGTGCTGACCGATGCGCCGGGGCCGCAGGGGCTGGCGGCGTTCCTGCCTTCGGGCGCGGTCGAGTGGCTGGATCTGGGCGCGATGCAGTCGGACCGGACGAGCCGGACGCCGCTGCTGGTGATAACCGGCCTGGCGGTGCTGGTGATCAGCGTGGTCGCGGCCGGCGTCGCGCTGTGGGCGCGGTGGAACACGACGCGGCTGACCAAGCGCGTGCAGGTGAACCTGCGCCGGCGGGCGTTCGAGCACGCGGTGCGTCTGCCGGTCGGGCGCGTCGGCGAGCTGAAGTCGGGCGGGGTCGCGAGCCTGCTGCGCGAGGACGCGGGCGCGGCGGGCGATCTGATCTTCAGTCTGATCCATAACCCGTGGCGCGCGGTGGTGCAGCTGCTCGGGACGCTGGTCTTCCTCGCGCTGATCGACTGGCGGATGCTGGTCGGCGCGCTGGCGCTGATCCCGCTGGTGTACATCACGGACCGGTTCTGGATCCGGCGGATCCGTCCGATCTACCGCGACATCCGGCGGACGCGTCAGCGGCTGGACGCGCAGGCGACCGAGGCCTTCGGCGGCATCCGCGTGGTGCGCGGCTTCCACCGCGGCGCGGCGGAGGCGGCGCGGTTCACGCGTGACACGCACTACATGACGCGCCAGGAGATCCTGGCGTGGTGGCGGACGCGGCTGGTCGAGCAGTCGTGGGAGGTGCTGATCCCGCTGGCCTCGGCGGCGGTGCTGCTGTACGGCGGGTCGCGGGTGCTCGGGGGCGAGCTTTCGGTCGGTGACCTGATGGCGTTCTCGGCGTACGTGCTGATGCTGCTGGGGCCGGTGGAGTCGCTGGTGAGCACGTCGGCGCAGATGCAGACGAACCTGGCGGGGCTCGACCGGACGCTGGACCTGCTCGACGAGCCGCGGGAGTTCGAGGGCGGGTCCGAGGGTGAGCGAGAGAAGATCGAGGTGCTGGCGCACGAGGTCCGCGGGCGGGTGGCGCTGGAGGGCGTGACGTTCGCGTACCCGCGGCGGGTTTCGAAGAAGTCCGTCGAGGACGCGGAAGCGGACGCGCATCTCGAGTCGGTGCCCGTGCTGACGGGCGTCGACGTGGTGGCCGAGCCGGGGCAGACGGTGGCGCTTGTCGGGGCCTCGGGCAGCGGGAAGACGACGCTGTGCAACCTGATCGCGCGGTTCCACGACCCGAGCGCGGGCCGCGTGACGCTGGACGGCCGCGACCTGCGCGAGCTCGAGCTCGACAGCTACCGGCGTCTGCTGGGGATCGTCGAGCAGGACGTGTTCCTCTTCGACGGCACGGTGGCGGAGAACATCGCGTACGCGCGGCGGGACGCGACGATGGAGGACGTCCGCGAGGCGGCGCGGGTGGCGAACGCGGACGGGTTCATCGGGGAGCTCGAGGACGGGTACGAGACGCTGATCGGCGAGCGCGGCGTGCGGCTCAGCGGGGGCCAGAAGCAGCGGCTGGCGATCGCGCGGGCGGTGCTGGCCGACCCGCGGATCTTGATTCTGGACGAGGCGACGAGCAACCTGGACAGCGAGAGCGAGCGGCTGATCCAGCGGTCGCTCGACGTGCTGATGAAGGGCCGGACGAGCTTCGTGATCGCGCACCGGCTGAGCACGATCCGCCACGCGGACCAGATCGTGGTGCTGGAGAAGGGGCGCGTGCTCGAGACGGGGACGCACGCCGAGCTCGCGGCGGCGGGCGGGAAGTACGCGTACCTGCTGGGGCTGCAGATCGAGGGCGCGGGGGCGGGCTGATCGTCAATCGACGAACCTGAGCGTCACCTCGTCGGCGTCCTCGATGAGTTCGACCAGGATGTCGAAGACCGTCTCACCCTCGCTGCGACGCGCCTTCTCGAGCCTCTCTGCCATCATCGCCCGGTTGGTTGGGTGGCAGTTCTGGACGCGTTCCTCAAGCCAGCGGATCGTCTCGGGATATCCGAGCGTCTCGCGGGAACGGGACGCGTGCCGCCAGACAACCTCGAAAGGTGGATCGACGCCGAAGTCTCCGCGAAGACAATCGTTGAATGAGTCAAAGCAACCGCCGAAATACCCGCCCGCACTCGGTGCAGATGAGGTACCAGCCGGGGGCGTTGTCCTCGCCCGACCGGGCCCTCGCGCCGAGCCAGATGAACAGGCCGGCGATGAGCAGGACGTCGAAGACGACGAAGCCGACGATCAGGATGACGACCCAGCCGGCCATGCCGGCAGCTTATTGGGGGCACGGATCGCGGCGCTTCGGGCGCCCGTGCGTGGCGTGCGCAAGAGAAAGCCCGCCGAAGGGCGGGCCTGCGGTCCGTTCGGGCTCGCGTGTTGATCTCGCGCGGCCGTGCAGGAGCGAGCGGGCGGCGGAGGCCGCACGCGAAGGCTAAAGCAGGGGATCAGGGATTCGAACCCCGACTAAATGGACCAGAACCATTCGTGCTACCGTTACACCAATCCCCTAACACACCGCGGACTCTCGCCCGCGGAAACAGATGATACGCCTTGGATCGGCGGGGATCGGCGGCCGGCTCGCAAGAACGGGGCGTGGTGGCTCGGTGTCTCGCGACGTATGCCGGAGGCCGGAAACCCGTCGCCCACGCTCCGGGCTCTCGAGGTCGAGGCCTCGGTTGGCGCCGGCCTCCCGCTGTGGGGTTTACCAGCTCTGGTCGCCGTCGCGACGGATCGGCTTGGCCCGCCCGTAGGGCGAGCGGGCCGGCGGCGTCGGCGAGCCGGCGGTGCTGGTCCGCGCGGACCAGATGCCGTTGACGGGGGTGGACGGGCGAGACTCGGCGTCGTCGCTGCCGGTGCCGATGCGTCGCTCGGTGTCGACCGGGCTGGCGGGCTCGTCCGCGTCGCTCTCGCCTGTCCGGGCCTCTCTGGCGTCGCTGATGCGACGGTCGAGCCGGCCCAGGATGTCACGCATGTCCTCGAAGCTCTTGGGGTCGCCCGCCATCTCACTCGCCTCCCTGCCACGCGGCCGCGGACCCTCGCGCTCCGTCCTGGGTCCGGGAGTTCGGATCGGCACGTCTGACACAAGACTGTGGCCCGTGGTTTCTGCGGGGTCAGGTCCGAGAGCCGACCCTGCCGGCTGCGCAGGCTTCGCCGGATGCACGAGAGGCCGGCGTCCCCGGAGCCGGCGGTCCTGATCCGGGGCCCGGGGCCGATGGCGCGGGCCCACCACCTACGCTCGGGCATGACCGAGCACCATCCACCGGCGATCACGCCGCCGCCGTTCAAGCCCGCGGGCGGGCCCGGCGCGACGCGTGAGACCTTCTGGCAGAACGTGATGCGCGAGATCCTCTCGGCGTTGGCGGCGACGGCGGCGGCGAGCGGGGGCCGGCTCTCGGCGACGGCGTCGGGGGCGGCCCAGGGCGGCTCCCCGGAATCGGAGCTGTTCGACGGACGGCTGGCGATCATCACGCGGCTGGGGCAGCGGATCCCGATCGCGGACATCGTGCCGGTGTTCTCGTGCGGGATCGGCAACGAGCAGCCGACGGCGGACGACCAGAAGACGATCGAGCGGCACAAGATGCTCGCCAACGACGTGACCTGCACGGTCTTCCAGATCCGCACGCCGGGCGGCGAGGTCTACACGCTGCCGCTGCACGAGATCGCGAGCTTCCACGCGCTGAGCGACCAGCTGATCGAGCGGTTGAACCTGGCGGCCCAGCAGCAGCAGGCGATGCAGCAGCAGATGCAGCGGGCGCACCAGCCGGCGGCGACGCCGTTCGGGTTCGCGGCGTTCACGAGCCTGGCCGACGCCGAGGACCAGCAGAACGCGGGCGACGGGACGGCCTGAATCGAAACCGGCCGCGTCG
Source organism: Planctomycetota bacterium (assembly GCA_038521625.1). Taxonomy (GTDB): domain Bacteria; phylum Planctomycetota; class Phycisphaerae; order Phycisphaerales; family UBA1924; genus JBCBKP01. Next base: position 84,247 of record JBCBKP010000001.1, on the reverse strand, counting down.
GCGGCCGGCCTCGTGCGCACGGGCCCGAGCGCCCGAGCTAGGGATCAGCCCAACCTGCTTCTCACTCCGGCAGATCCGGGATCACTCGGGGCTGACCAGCGCGCCGTCTCGGAGCAGCTTGATCATCTGCTGGCGCTGCTCGCGGCTCAGGCTCATGAAGAACTCGCGGACCTCGGGGTTGAAGCGGTCGCGCTGGCGGACCTCTCGTGCGCCCCGGCGTGCGGCGTCGCCGTTGCGTCCGGCCATCCTGGGCGGCGGGCGGAGCAGGCCCTTCTCGCCGAGCTCGCGGAGCTTGGCCTGCTGCTCCTGCGTCAGATCGAGCTCGCTGACGAGCAGCTCGTAGCCGCGGACCTTGGTGCCGAGCACGCGGTCGAGCGAGCGGCGGAGTTCGGTCTGGGTGTCCGAGCGGGCGACCTGGCCCATGAGGCGCATGGCCTGGCGGTTCTGGGCTTGGCGGTTCTGGGCTTGGCGGTTCTGGGCTTGGCGGTTCGACGCACGCTCCGGTCGCTTCGGCGCGGCGGCGGGGTCGTCGCGGAAGAGCATCGGCTCGGGCCTGTCGCCGGCGCGGGCTCCGGCGCGGTTGCGCTGCGGGCGTTGGGCGTCGCCCTCGGCGGGCTGCTGCATCCGACGCATCTCGCGGCGCTGGCGGATCAGGTCACGGTGCTCGGCGATCGCGCGGATGTAGGGCTCGCGCTGGTCTTCGGGCAGGGCTTGGGCGATCTGGCGGACCAGCGGGCCGTTCTCGGTGATGGGGGCGAGCGCCTCGGCGGCCTGCTGCTGGATCGCCTCGCGTTCTTCTTTGGAGAGCCCGCGCTGGTCGAAGCGGCGGGTGAAGAGGTCGAGGTTGTCGCGGACGACGGCGTCGATCGCGGCGGCCCGCTCGCCGAGGATCTCGTCGATCTCGGCGCGTGTGGGCTCGTCGAGCTCGAGGCGTTCGAGGGCCCGCTCGGCGACCGGGGTCATGTCGGGGCCGCGCATCATCGGCGTCATGCCGAAGCTGGCGAGGCTCTCGCCGGTCTGGTTCTCTCGGACCTCGGGTCCGGAGAGCAGGCCGGCGTCCGGGGTTGTGGTGTCGGTTGTCTGCGCCGAGGCGAGGCCGGCGAGGCCCGCGATGGCGAGCGTGGTCCATGTGTTCATCTGTTGTGTCTCCGATCCTGTCCGTCGCCGGCCGGCGGGCCCCCACGGCTCCCGGCCCCACGAGTGTCCTTCGGATCTCTGATCTGCACAACGCCGGTTCTGCCCTCTGATTGCGTGGGATCGAGAATCGGGGGTGGCGTCCGGGTCCGAATGGCGGGCCAACTCTGGACGGGCCGGCGGCGTACACCCGACATGGGCCGCGGGCGGGCCGGGCCGTAGCATGCGCGTCGGCCCCCGGAGGATCTGGTCTATGTGCGGCATCGTCGCCTATCTGGGCTCACGCCCCTGCAAGCAACTCCTGATCGAGGGTCTGAAGCGCCTCGAGTATCGCGGGTACGACTCGGCGGGGATCGCGGTGGTCGACGAGGCGGACCGGCTGAGCATCCGGAAGGCGGTCGGGCGGGTCTCGGCGCTGGAGGAGGCGATCGACGGGGACGGCGACCTGGCGGGCTCGGTCGGGCTGGCGCACACGCGTTGGGCGACGCACGGCGCGGTGACCGAGTCGAACGCGCACCCGCACACGGACGACAGCAAGACGATCGCGCTGGTCCACAACGGGATCATCGAGAACTACGCGGCGCTGAAGACCTACCTCAAGGAGAAGGGGCGTGCGTTCCACACCGAGACCGACTCGGAGGTCTTGGCGAACCTGATCGCCGAGCTGTACGACCCGGACAACGGGACGGACCTGGAGACGGCGGTGCAGGCGGCGCTGCGCGAGGTGACGGGCGCGTACGCGATCGCGGTGGTGAGCACGCGGGAGCCGGGGACGATGGTGTGCGCGCGCAAGGGCAGCCCGCTGATCATCGGCGTGGGTGACGGCGAGTACGTGGTCGCCTCTGACGGCTCGGCGGTGATCCAGCACACGGCGCGTGCGATGACGCTGGACGACTACACGGTGGCGCGGATCACGACGGACGGGATCCGGACGTCGACGGTCGACAACGTGGAGATCACGCCGAAGATCATGCAGCTCGAGCTGGAGCTGAGCGAGATCGAGCTGGGCGCCTACTCGCACTACATGCAGAAGGAGATCTTCGAGCAGCCGCGGGTGCTGCGCAACACGCTGCGTGGCCGGCTGGACCACAACGAGGGGCGTGTGGTGCTCGGCGGGCTGCGCAGCTTCGACAAGGAGCTGGTGCGTTCGAAGCGGATCATCATCGCGGCGCAGGGCACGGCGCTGCACGCGGGGATGGTGGGCGAGTACCTGTTCGAGGACCTGGCGACGATCCCGACCGAGGTGGAGTACGCGAGCGAGCTGCGGTACCGCAACCCGATCGTGGACGAGGGGACGGTGCTGATCGTCGTGAGCCAGTCGGGCGAGACGGCGGACACGCTGGCGGCGCTGCACGAGGTCCGGGACCGCGGGGCGCTGTCGCTGGGCGTGATCAACGTGGTCGGCTCGACGATCAGCCGCGAGACGGACGCGGGCGTGTACCTGCGTGTCGGGCCGGAGATCGGGGTCGCGAGCACGAAGGCGTTCACGGGCCAGCTGACGGTGCTGACGATGATGGCGCTCTGGCTGGCGCGGCGTCGGTACATGAGCTCGGCGCGGTGCGCCGAGCTCATGGGTCACCTGGAGGCGATCCCGGACCACATCGACCGCTTGCTCTCGATCGACGCGCACGTGCGGACGGTGGTGACCAAGCACATCGACCGCGACAACTGGCTTTTCCTGGGGCGTGGGTACAACTACCCGACGGCGCTGGAGGGGGCGCTGAAGCTCAAGGAGATCTCGTACATCCACGCGGAGGGGATGCCGGCGGCGGAGATGAAGCACGGGCCGATCGCGCTGATCGACGACGGGATGCCGGCGGTGTTCATCGCGACGCGCGGCAGCCAGTACGACAAGGTGATGAGCAACATCGAGGAGGTCCGCAGCCGCGGCGGTCACGTGATCGCGGTCGCGACCGAGGGCGATACGCAGATCGGCGCGCTCGCCGAGGACGTGTTCTACATCCCGGACGTGCCGGAGCCGTTGAGCCCGATGCTGGCGGTGGTGCCGCTGCAGCTGATGGCGTACCACGCGGCGGTGCTGCGCGGGCACGACGTCGACAAGCCGCGGAACCTGGCGAAGAGCGTGACGGTGGAGTAGTTCTGGGGTTAACACGGGTCACGGCGGCGCCGACGAGCCAGTACGCTCCTCCCCCGGAGGAGCAACGCATGACTCGATCAGTAGCGATCAACGTTCTCGCGGTCGCGTGCGCCGCGGCCGGTGGCCAGGTCTCGCTGAGGGTTGTCGCCGTGAGCGGCGATCGCGCGCCCGGCGCTTCTCAGGGTGCTCGATTCGATCGCTTCGTCACACCAACGATCAACAACGCTGGGGATGTCACGTTCTTCGCCTTTCTGCGCGATACCGGGAACGACCTCGGCCTGGGCGAGAGCGTCTGGACCGAGGCCGGCGGCATCGCGCTCACGAAGGTCGCGCAGTCCGGCGATACCCCACCCGACATCCCGGGCGACGTCCAGTTCCACGGCTTCGCGGTGACGCGGGCGCCTCACTCGAACGTCAGAGGTGATGTTGCCTTGTTCGCCGATCTCCGAGGCGCGGACGCTCCGGCCGGCACGCGGGACGCGGTCTTCTTCGGCCCTGCCGGGGACCAGCGGCTGCTCGCGCGAGACGGGCAGCAGGCGCCGGGGCTGGCGGCTGGTATCACCTTCAACGTCGCCTCGGGACGAGGACCGGCCATCGCGATGAATTCGAGCGGCACCACGGCGATGGTCCTCGGCATCGATAATGCCTCCGGCCCGGGCAGTTTCGATAGCAGCATCTGGCGGTTCGTCGAGGGAGCATCGCCCGAACTCATCGCGCGCACAGGCACGGTCGTCGCCAATGTGGACCCCGGGAGCGAGTTCGACGCCCTCTCCGGTGTTCGCATCCGGGAGAGCAATGGATCGGTCCTGTTCCGTGGAGATCTCGGCGGCCCGAACATCAACCCGTTCTTGGATACGGGCCTCTTCGCGTCGCGGGGCGTTGGGCTGCCGGAGAACATCGTGCCGATCGGCGGCGCGTTCTCCGGGAATATGGCCTACGACATCACGAACGGGACCATCTTCACCGACATCGGGTTCTTCCAGGGCGGTGGTTTCTCGCTCAGTTCGTCGATCGACCCTCTGCTTGGCGGCTTCGGATTCACAGCGGAGCTCGTTGGCCCCGGTATCAGTCTCGACGACGAACGGTCGATCGGCGTCGTCGGCAGGGAGATAGCACGCTCCGGGACTCAAGCGCCCGGGCTCGAGAGCGGCATGCGATTCGCGTTCTTCGACGCGCCACCGCGCATCGACCTTGAGGGCCGCGCCGCGTTCTCCGCCGACATGCAGACGCTGTCAGACCCCGACACGTTCATTGACTCCGTCTGGCTGGACACGCATGGCACACTCCTCCCGATTGCGGTTGGTGGGCGACCCGCGCCGGGAACGGCTGACGGTGTGACCTTCGCGACCGGATTTCAGACGCTCTCCCCGCCGGCGATCAATGGGACCGGCCAGCTCGCGTTCCGCGGGACAGTTGAAGGTCCGGGTGTAACAGACGCGAACGACCGTGGATTCTGGGCGACGAACGACAACGGCGAACTCGTGCTGGCCCTCCGCGAAGGAGATGTGATCGACATCAATCCGCAGCCGAACATCACGATCAACCGAACGATCTCATCGCTCGGTGGGTTTGCGATCGACGACGGCGGTCGCGCGAGGAGCTTCAACGACCTCGGCCAGCTTGCGCTTAATGTCAGCTTCACGGATGGTACTGAAGCGATCATCGTCGCGACAATCGAGACCCCCTGCTCACCAGTCGACCTCTCCGCTCCGTTCGGCGTGATCTCGAACGCGGACGTCAGCGCGTTCGTGAACCGGTTCTTCGCGGATGACCCGCTCGTCGCCGCTCTGGCGTCGCCCTTCGACGTCGTCTCCAACACCGACGTCGACGAGTTCGTGCGGCTGTTCTTCGAGGGCTGCCCGGCGGAGTAGGGCTCGGCGGGGATTCGCGAGGGGCCTCCCTCGCTTCGACGATTCGTCTCGATCCGCACGCGGTGATCCGCTATCTTCGGTCCGCACCGGAGAGCAAGAGGGGAATCGCCGTGATAAGTCCGAAGCCGCTGATCGTTCTGGCGGGCTGTGGCCTCGCGCACGCGGCGGCCGCGCTCGCCGACGCCCAGGCCCTGTACCGCGAGGTCGTGCGGTCGACCGACGCGGTGCCGGCGGGCGTGCCGGGCTTCGACCCGGCGAGCGACACGTTCCCGTTCGCTGGCCAGCTCTCGCTGCACGTCATCGACGACGACGGGCGCGTCACCTTCGCGACGATCACCCAGCCGAGTTTCCAGGGGACCATCCTCTCGGTCTGGACGGCCGATCCGGACGGCACCAGACGCCTGCAGCTCGCCGCGGGCCAGGCGCACCCGGCGCTGCCGACCGTGACGATCAACCGTCTCGCCGCGCCGTTCGCGACTCTGGACGGCTCGCTCGGCGTCACCGCTCTTGTCGGACCGGACAACGACCGCGCCGTCTTTCTGGCGCCCGCGTCCGAGCGTGTGCATCCGTTCGTCATCCAGGACGGCAACCCGGCCGGACCGCCGGGCACGGAGAACATCGTCGACTTCGACGACCTCGCGCTCGGCCCGGGCGGGCGCGTCGTCGTGGCCGGTGATCTTCAGACGGGCCCGGGCTCGGGGCAGGGCGGGTTCTTCACGGGCACGATCGGCACCGGGCTGTCGCTGCGGTCGGGCCCGTTCTTCGAGATCGACTTCGAAGGCGAGGACCTCCGCCTCAGCGAGACCGACAGCGTCGAGATCGACGCCGGCGGGAATCTGCTGGTCAATGGAAGGTCGAGCGCCGGGTTCGGCGGGCCGGATCGCGGCGAGACCGTGGCCTCGCTGCCGGCGTTCGAGTTCACGGGCACGCTGCTCGCGCTCGACGGCGAGCTCGCGCCCGGCCCCACGTTCATACCCCCCCTTCGGCACGACCGCCCGGGCAACATCCGGCTCGCCGACAACGGCATCGCCGCGTTCCGAAGCGACGACGCCATCTTCGTCGCGAGCGCACCGGAGTTCCCGAACCTCCCCGAGGTCGGCTTCGTCACCGGCAACCAGGGCGACGTCCCGGGCATCGGCATCCTCCAGGGCGAGCCGATCGTCTGGCAATCCATCGGCGCCCCGGCGCTCTCGACGAGCGGCAACCTCGCGTTCACCGGGTCGTTCGAGGCGAGATCGAGACCGAGCGACGTCTTCGGCACGGGCGTCTGGCGCATGCGGCCGGACGGAGAGCCCGAGCTGCTCGCCAAGACCGGCGACCCCGTGCCCGGCTCGCCCGGCTTGACTCTCTTCATCATCAGCGCACCAAAGATCAACGACAAGAACCAGGTCGTCTTCACCGCGTCGTTCGCCGACCGGGGCGCGCCGGTTCTCAGCAGCGGCGGGCTGTTCGCCGCGACCGCCGACGGCACGATCAAGCCGATCGCGGTCATCGGCACGCCGGTCGATCTCGACCCGCGGCCGGGGACAGCCGACCTGCGCGACGTCGCGCAGATCGCGTTCCTCGCGACCGACTTCTCCGCGACACGCGAGCTGACGACCTTCAACAACAACGGCGAGGTCTCGTTCGCGCTCCTCGAGGACGCGAACACCAGCTCCCTCGTCGTTGCGCAGATCGAGCCGGAGTGCAGCCCGGCGGACCTGGTCTTCCCGTTCGGCGTGCTCAGCCAGCTCGACGTCGCGGAGTTCGTGGCGCGGTTCTTCGCGGACGACCCGCGGGCCGCGCGTCTGGCCGAGCCGTTCGAGGTCGTGAGCCAGCTGGACGTCGCGGAATACCTGGAACTCTTCTTCGCGGGATGTCCCTCGGACTAGACCCGCCCTCGCGGGCCCTGACCTAGGCACCCCCCTAGTTCGCAAGATCTTCGCGCTCGCGGGACCGAACCCGTGTTAACATCGGTCGTCCGCTTCGAGACGAGTAGGGACCCGAATGCTCAAGCCAGTCCTTTCCGTTCTTGCGCTCGCCGCGAGCGCCGCGCACGCTCAACCCGACTTCAGCAAGGTCGTGCTGACGGGCGACATGCTGGAACTGAGGCAGGAGACGTTCACCGTCGGGGACGTGCAATCTTCGTGGGTCAACGACGCCTCCGACGTGCTCGCGCAGCTGCGCTTCGTGAATTCCGAGAACCCCGTGGTGACTCCCGAGAACGCCGAGGCGCTGGTGCTCTTCCCCGCGGGCGGTGAGCCGCGCATGCTGCTCCGCCGGCGCGACGTTCCGGCCGGGCTGCCCGCGGACGCGTTCGTCGCCGAACTCGTTGGCAAAGCTGCGTTCGGAGCGAACGGGAGCTTCGTGACCGTCGCCAGGCTCGCGGGGCCGACGATCAGTCGCGGGACCAACGACGAGGCGCTGCTCTACATCGAGCCCGACGGCCGGACGACCGTTCTGCTCAACTCGGGTCAGCCCGTCCCGGGCCTCCCCGAGGGCTTCCGCTTCGACCAGAACCTCCCGGCGCCCTCGCTCGGTGCCCCCGGCGAGGTCTACTTCTCCGCCGTCGCCGAGAACCCGGACATGCTGGACGATCGGCCTTTCCTCGTGTTCCGTCGCGCGCCGGGCGGTCAGGTCGAGAGGCAGGCTCTGATGGGCTCGCCGGTCCCCGGCATGCCCGATGGGGTCGTCTTTGCCTCGGACGGTGGGTCGCGCGTCGCCAACGCCGGCGGCGACGTCCTCTTCTACGCGCTCTTCAGCGGCGGCGAGATCCCGGCGGACGATCCGGTGCTCGGCCTCTTCGGCGCCCGCGACGGCGCGACCCGGTTGATCTACGGGTTCGACGAGCCGATCCCGGGCTTCGATCCCTCGGTCTCGGTCACGAGACCGATCGAGACGCGCATCAACAGCCAAGGCCGGGCCGCCGTCATCTTCGCCACCGACGCCCCTCGGACCGTGCCGGGGAACTACTTGATCGACGTGGTGCTGGCGGAGCAGGCCGACGGCGATCTCCGGCCGATCGCCCGCACCGACGAGCCCTCGCCCGAGTTCGGCTCCGGCGCGCGGTTCCGTGATTTCCGGAGCCTCTCGTTCAACGGCGGTGGGAACGTCGCATTCGCGGGCCGCCTGTTCGGCTCGGGCACGTTCGAGTTCTTCGACGACGAGGTCGCGTATGCCGAGCGCAACGGTCTCCTCGGGCTCGTCGCGCGCGAGACCGACGCGGCGCCGAACGACCCGGTCAATCGCGGGCTCGCGCGGTTCGAGATCGCGCTGGACGAAGAGGGCCGTGTCCTGCTCCCCGCCGACCTCAAGGTCTCCCCGAACGCCCCGAACGGCGAGGGAATCTTCTTCCAGAACCCGGGCGCCGGCGTCGAGACGATCGCCGTCCCGAACCAGCAGATCCTCGCCGATCCCGGCGGCGCGTTCGCCACACGCACCGTCGCGATCACGCGCGTCCGGGTCCCCGAGGGGATCAACGCCTCGGGGCTCACGGCGGTGGTTCTCGATTTCTTCCCGCCGCCGCAGCCGGGCTCTTCCTCCGGCGTGTACCTCGTGCAGCTCCCGCCGGTCGTCGCTCCTCTGGGCTGCTCGCCCGCCGACCTCGCCGAACCGCTCGGCCTGATCAGCCAGGCAGACTCGACGGAGTTCGTGAGCCTGTTCTTCGCGGACGACCCGAGCGCCGCGCGCCTGGCCGAGCCCTTCGATTCCGTCACGCAGCTCGACGTCGCCGCATTCGTGTCGCTGTTCTTTGAGGGGTGCCCCTCGGATTGAGCCGGGCTCGGGCCCCCGCTTTCGGCGATCGAAGACCCGACCAAACACGCGATTTCCACAAGCAATCCACCGACCGACCGATAGCGTTCGCCGCTGGAAGTCCTTGTCATTCCAGCAGAGACGGCCGCCAGGGTCGGCGGCCGTGCCCAACCCGCGCATGAGGCCACCGAGATGGGCTCCCTCGCTCGACAGACCGATCGCATCGTCGACCGGGCGGCCAAGCCCGCCTCGAGCGTCGAGCCGCGGCTGGCGATCCCCGTCCGCGACCTGCCGGCGGCGCCGGACCACGCGCTTCGGACCGAGCGGCTGTACCTGCGGCCGCTGACCGACGCGGACCGCGAGGAGGCGATCTCGCTGATGGTCGACGCCGGGCACGCGGTCAGCGAGTTTCTCCCGCTGGCCGAGCGCGGCGAGACGCCCGAGGAGTGGTTCGCGCGCGAGCGGATGAAGACCGACGACGGGCTGCTCCGAGGCGGCGCCGTGCGTCGCGGTGTGTTCCTGCTCGACAAGCAGGAGGCCGACGTCTCGAACGCGGGCCCGCTGATCGGGCTCGCGTCGCTGATCAACATCTCGCGCGGGCTTCAGTGGGAGGCCGACTGCGTCGCCTGGTTCGGCCAGCGGTTCCAGTCGCGCGGGTTCGGAACCGAGTCGCTTTGCGCGGTCATCGCGCACGCGCTCGCGCCGCTGCCCGATGGGCTCGGCCTGGCGGCGGTGAACGCGGGCATCGTGCCGGGGAACACGGCGTCGGAGATCGCCGCGGCCCGCGCGGGGTTCAAACGCGACACCGGGCGCGAATGCCACCTGCGGGTCGGCGACCGCTGGGTGAAGCACGAGTTCTGGTCGGCGACGATCTGAATTCCTGTCGCCGCGCTCCGGCGGCGAGGGGCGTGATTTCGTCGCCGCCCTCCGGCGGCGAGGGGCGTGACTTTGTCGCCGCCCTCCGGCGGCGAGGCTGCGACCGCTCGCGGGCGGAGACCCGCAGCGTGGTCGGCGGGCTCGCGCGGGATTCCTCCGAGATTCGAGCGGCGGGTCCTCATCAGTAGCTCGAGACCTCGACGCGGAAGCGCAGGTCGAGGTTCTGGATCATGTAGCGCAGCGCGTCCACGGCGTGGTCGCTGCCGTCCTTGATCGGGATCAGGCACTCCGGTCGGTCGCTGGGGTAGCGGTAGCGTTCGAGGCTCTCGATCAGCTTCACGCAGCGTTCGTGCACGAACAGGCGCGGCGCCCCCGCCGCCGGCCTGAGCCGCGCGCGGAGCAGGTCGAGGCCCTTGAAGATGCCGACACGTCGGTCGCGGATCTTGAGCCCAGCGCGGCGCATGACCTGGACGTTGCTCAGGCCCGTCTGCTCGTGGCGCTGGCGGCCGGCCGGATCGACGCCGATCCAGTCGGGCGCGGGCGCCTCCGGCGGGCCGGTGCGGATGGCGTCGATGTGCGTCGCGAGCAGCTCGCCGGTCGTGATGCGCTCGTCGGCGACCCATACGACACCCTCTGGATCGACGCCGGCGAAGAGCACGACGGTCGGTGCGCGGACGCCGAAGTCCATCCCGGCGATCCAGGCCCAGCCGCTCCGCTCCGTCGGCAGCGCGCCGGCGACGTGCGTCTTCGGGTCGAACTCGGGCAGGACGCAATCGGTCCGGCGTGGGCGGGCGCCGAGCATCTCGGCCGCCCAGGTCGCCTCGCCGACGCGGCGCTTCAGATCGATCGCGTCTCGGACCGGCAGGTGGCCGGGCGCGTGGCCGCCGGCGTCGCGCGCCTTGGCTCGCCCGTCGCACTCTGTCTGGAGCTCGCATGACTCGCACTCGTGCGCCTCATCGCAGGCGCCGAGCACATCGACGACGCCCCATTTGAAGAGGCGTCGCCCGGGGGATGATGGCGAGGGATCCGGGACCTGGGACTTGCCGTTCGGTCCGCCGCTCGCTGCGTCGGCTTGGGTCTCCCCGAGTCCCGAGTGGCGGGTCCCGGGTCCCATCGTTGATGCCTCTCTCACCAGCCGGTACATCAGCCCGTAGGGGACGTGCATCGTGCTGAGGCACTCGATGGTGCCGGGCACGAGGACGTCGCCGCAGCGTTTGCTGATGGTGGTGAGCTGCGCGGCCTCCCAGACCTCGGGGTCGAAGAGCTCGACCTCGTCACAGCGGAGCTTCTGGACGCGTGTGCCGCGGACGGAGGTCTGCGACTGGGCGAGCAGCTCGACGTTGCTGGCGTTGTTGAATCGGATGCGCCGCTCTGTGATGCGCCCGTCGACCAGCCCGGCCATCGAGGGCTTCGCGAGGAGGCTGCGCAGGTGAGCATGAATGCGTTTGGACTGGTCGAGCGAGCCGCCGAGGACGCGGATCTCGATGCCGGGCTTGAAGATCATGTCCAGCAGCGTCGCCAGCGCGGCGAGGAAGGTCTTGCCGCCGCCGCGGTTGGCCCAGACGACGCTGTCGGGGCTGGCCCGGCGGACGACGGGCAGCGCTCCGTCGCCCTCGGGCACGCCGCCGTCGAAGTAGGCGTGGCAGAGGTAGTCGAACGGCGCGGCGTGGCCATCGACCAGCGCTTCAGTCGGGATGGTGAGCTCGAGCTCGCGCTCGATCCAGGCGTGGAGCGCTTGCTTGGTGGCCGGTCGCGACCAGCGTGTCTCGCATTCGGGCTCGCGCGGGTTGTTCTGAGGATCGTGGGCGATCATCGGCGGGGCTCGCGTTCGATGCCGAGGGCGGCGAGCAGGGCGCGGCTTCGGGCGGTGCCGTAGCGTCGGAGGACGCGCAGCACCTCGGCCCGCTCGCCCGGCTCGAGGAAGAACCTCAGCACCTCGCGCGAGGGCTCATCCTGCGGCCGGTCCGGCTCTGGTTTCGGCACACCCTGCATCCCCGCTCCTTTCAGCCCGCGTGCGCGTACGCGCGTCCCATGCCGCCGATCGCCTCGCCCATGCCCGGTGCGGTGACCGAGCCGAGGCGTCTGGCCGCGGCCCGCTCGATCTCTCGCTGTGAGCACAGGCGCATGCCGGCTCGCCCGATCGAGCGTGCCCATCGCTCGAGTTCCGCGCGGAGCCACGCGGGTCGTGCCGCGTCACCGGTGAGGTCCCACCACGAGAGCCCGGCCTCGTCGAGCGCATCGGCGAGGCGGAGATCCTCGGCCCGCGCGCGGATCCGGAAGGGCTCCATGCCGGCGCGTTCGAAGAACGGGCAGAGCCCGCCAATGACGGCGACCGCCTCGGTCGCCGGCGTCTCGGGTTCCGCCAGGTAGCTCTCGACCAGTCGTCGCGCGAGCCCGACGCCCCGGTAGCGCGGGTCGACGACGACGCGGGCGATGCGTCGGACCTCGCGGTTGAGGCGGCGCGCGGCGGCGGACCGGCGGTCGGTGCGGTACCGGCCGGGCCAGGCTCGCCGGCGCCAGGCGCCGTTGAGCGTCGGTCGTGCGGTGACGAGCACGCCGACGATCTGCCCGGCGTTGGTCGCTCGCAGCACGCGCGACCAGACCGCGGGCCGGCCGGCGCGGTAGTGGTGTCGCGCGAGGCGGTCGTAGTCGGCGATGGTCCCCGGTTCGATCGCGAACCGGCGCCGGAGCATGCGGGGGCGTGTTTGTGTTCGCTCGTGGAATCGGGCGGTCCGCCCGTCGAGCCGGAGCAGCGTGTCCGGCGCGAGCAGGGCGGCCATGTCCTCGTGCGCGGTGGCGCAGACGACGGCGCGTCCGGCGCCGCGCGACCACTTCCAGAGCCCGGCGGCGACCGACGCGGCGGTCACCCGGTCGAGCGGCGAGCAGAACTCGTCGAACAGCACCAGACGCGCGTCGGTGCGTTCGGCACGATCGGCCGCGACGGCCAGCGCGAGCCTGTGGCGCTCGCCCTCGCTGAGGATGCCGGCGCGGCGTGCGAACAGCGTCGCGTCGGCGAGACCGAAGCCGGCCAGCAGGCGCAGTCGTCGCTCGATATCGCGGGCGGAAGCGTCGCCCTCGAACTGGTCGATCACGCTGGTGTTCGGCTCGATCCGCTCGGTCGAACCGACGACCACGCGGGATTGCTTCGATAGGTTCGCGAGCAGCCGGCTCTTGCCGCTGCCGCTCGGTCCGGTGACCAGCGTGATTCCGGCATCGGGCATCGAGGACGGAACGTCGATCGGTGCCGAGACCGATCGCGCGTCGTCGGGCGCGAGCCCGAAGGGCGCGAGCCCGAAGGGCGCGAGGGCGCGCCGGAGCGCCGTTGTCGCGTGCTCGGTCGTCATGCGCAGGCCCGATCGATGTCGCGGACGACCTCGCCGGCGGCCTCGAACAGCGCGTCGATCGTGTCCTCCTGGCGGCGCACGTGGTGCAGCGTCATCCCGAGCAGGCGGGCGACTGAGCGCATCGGGCGTCCCTCGATCAGGCGCAGCTGCGCGACCAGCCGGCGCTCGTCCGGCCAGCGGTCGCGGGACCGCACCACGAACTCGAAACGCGGATCGAGGACCCGGCGGGTCAGGGCGCGGACGCGCCCGCGGATCTGGCGCGGCGTCCGGCCCAGCAGCGCGGCGACCTCGGCCACTCGGCGGGCGTCGGCGAAGACGGCGCGGAGCACCTCGCGGTCGCCCATCGGCAGGTGCTCGGCGAGTTCGCAGATCCGGGCGGCGGTCTCGGCGTGGACACGCCGACGCAGGTCGGGGATGGCCGGTGGGTCGAACCGGTCGGCGGCCTGGAGGGTCCGTCGCCGGGCCTGGCCCGCCAGATCAACCGTATGATTGGATTCTGATAGGATCTTGCGTGATGCGAGATCGTCCATCGATACCTCCTGAGCCGCCCCTGCCTCGTCTGTTCAACAATCAGTAAACTCTTGACGATATGTTACACTGAGATAGACTGATTGGAAGGGCTTTGTATGGCAACTCCGCGAAACAGCGCACAGGAGGGTCGTTCCGGACCGGAAGTCCGCGAGACGGCGCACAACCGCGTCGATCCGGATCGGCCGGCGACCCCCGGATTCGGCAGGTCACTCCGTTCGGCCCGCGAGGCTGCCGGGCTGACGCTGGAGCGGCTCGCGGTGGCGTGCGGGTGTGCCCGGAGCTATCTCTCGCTGATGGAGAACGGGCGCAAGGGCCCGCCGAGCGAGGAGCTGCTCGCGAGGCTGGAGATCGCGCTCGGGCTGGAGGCCGGCGGGCCTCTCACACGGGCGGCGCGTCTGGAGCGGACGCCCGCGGCGATCCGCGATGACCTGGAGGCCTCACGCCGGCTGGCGGAGCTGCTGCGCGGGACGTCGCTCGACGAGCGCGGGCGGGTGGTGGGCCGGCTCGACGCCGCGTACCGCACGGGCGAGCTTGCGCGTCTGACCGAGCGGCTGATGCCGGCGTCCGGGACGCATGCCGAGCCCGTCGGCGCGCCGCTGCCGCGGGAGGTGCCGCTGATCAATCGTGTCGCGGCGGGGTACCCGGCGGGGTTCACGGATCTCGGGTATCCGGCGCGGGCGGCGGACGAGTACGTGCGCTGCCCGGACCTGGAGGATCCGGACGCGTTCGCGGCGCGGGTGGTCGGAGACTCGATGGAGCCGGACTACCGCGAGGGCGACATCGTGGTGTTCAGCCCGGCGCGCGACGTGGTCGACGGCAGCGATTGCTTCGCGCGGCTGGAGCCGGACGACGAGACGACGTTCAAGCGTGTGTACTTCGAGACGGGCGAAGACGGGGGCGGGCTGATCCGGCTGCAGCCGGTGAACAACCGGTACCCGCCGCGGGTGCTGGAGCGTGAGCTGGTGGCGGGTCTGTATCGGGCGGTGAGCGTGACGCGGAGTCTCTAGCCCCCGCCGCCGGGGCGTCGGAAGATGCCGTCGATGATGTTGCCGATGTTGTCGGGTGAGAACAGGTCTTCGAGGACGGACTCGAAGTTGGGCTCCCACTTGTTTTCCTGGTCCATCGGGCCCTCGCGGACGACGGGGACCTTCACGGCGGCGTTGAGGGTGCCGCGGAGAGGGCCCCGGCTGCCGCCGATGGCCTCGCCCGCGAACGCTCCGGCGGGGATCTTGAGCTCGATGCGCTCGTTCCGGTTGACGAGGTCGAACCGCCCGGTCGTGTCGAAGACGAACTCACCGATCGGCAGCTTGAGATCCGAGTAGCTCAGCACGCCCTGGGCCATCACGAGGTTGACCTGCTCGAACCTCGTGCCGGCACGGCCGCCGACTCCGCCTCCCCGGCCGGCGGCGTTGAGCAGCCCGGCGAATGGGCCGGCGAGGCCGTAGCGGACCTCGCCCGGGTCGATCGCGGCCGCGAGTTCGATCAGGGCGACATCGCCGTCGAGGGGGTAGCGGAGGCGCTGGACGGTCACCGTCGCGGGGTCGTCGGTGGCGGGGTCCTTGGCGAGGCCGCCGAACATCGGGAGGAAGTCGAGCAGCTTGAATCCGGTGCCCGTCTGCAGGCGGTTCACGCGCGCAAGAGGCTGACCCTGGGTGACGAGGAAGCGGCGCTCGCCCTGCTGCTCGATCGCGGCGTCGAAGACGAGCTCAGACTGCGAGCTCTCGCCGCGGATCTGGATCGTGCCACCGGCGGCCGGGAGATCGCGGAGCTCGGTGCGGAGGCTGGCGGTCGGGCCGAGGATCGTGACCGCGAGACCATCGAGGCCGACGAGTGCGTCGACGAGCGGCGTCGGGACATCGATGAGCGACGCGGTGCCGGTGATCGCAGGTTCGCCCGTCAGCGCACCGGTCGCGAGCAGGTCGGCCTCGACGAGACGACGGTTGTTCTCGTCAGCGGCCGCGGTCAGGCGGAACGCGCCCGGGGTCTCGGTGGTCGCGATCGAGAGCTCGGTGTTCTGGAACGTGCGGACGCCGGCGGCGCCGAGCGACATGGCCAGTCGCGGGTTGCGCACCGAGACGCGCAGGTCGGGCTCGCCGAGGCGTCCGTCGAGCGGGATCGCGAGCCGGTCGACGCGGAGCGTGGCGCTGGCGGTCTCGGTCATGCGGATGGGTGCCTGGGGCGCACTCGGGTCGGAGCCGGCGCTGGGGTCGACGCCGAGCAGCGCGTTGACGAACGCGGGCGAGGCGTCCCACTCGAGGCGGACCGGCTGGGCCGATCGGAGCACGCCGTCGTTGAATGTGAACCGCGCGGGGCGGTCGATGCGCAGGCGTTCGCTGTCGATCGAGGCGGTGAGCGAGGCGCCGTCGATCGCGGCAAGGCCCTCTCTGCTCTGGTCAAGGCTTCCTACGAGTTCGACGCGCGCCGTGGCGGCGGGGCCGAACGCCTCGCGGAGCTCGAGGTCGAGCAGCTGGAGCGCATCGACGAGCGAGGTGTTCAGGCCGTCGACGCGCAGCGCGAGGCCGAACGGCCCGGCGGGCCGCGTTTCGGCGAGATCGAGCTCGAAGCTCCCGTCGATGTTCCCGAGACGCGAGCCGGCCGTGGTGCCGAGGGCGGTCAGCGAGCCCTCGAGCTTGCCAGGCGCGCCCTCGAGCAGGACGTCGAGGGACGTCTCGACGCTCGCGGCGAGCTCGAGGTCCTGGGTCGGGAGCGTGCGCGTCGAGCCGTCGGCGGTGGGCGCGACGAGGTTGATCGCGCTGAGGCGCGTGCCGTCGGGGATGGACGCGGTGACGCGTCCGTCGAGGACCGAGGCGGTCAGCTCGATCGGTCCGCGCGCGGTGATCGACGCGTCGGGCTGGCCGTCGGGCGCGTCGAGCGTGTAGGCGAAGCCGCGGGCGGTCGCGATCGCTTCGAGCCGGGCCGCGGTCAGGTCCGGTGCGCCCTCGTTCAGCGGCACGCTCAGCGTCCGGGCGCGCAGGGTGACGTCGCGCAATCGCGCGGGCACGGGCGTTTCGGACGCGGCGAGCAGGGCTTCCGGGCGTCGGTGCGTGAGGTAGAGCGACTGGTCTTCGACCCGGATCTGCTCGGGCGTGATCGTCAGGCGTCCGGCGAGCTCGAAGGCGTCGCCGGAGCCGGCGAGGACGGCGGTGCCGACCGCGTCGGCGTCGGTCGAGGCCTGGACCTGGAACGTCACGTGCTCGCCCAGCACGGCGTCCGGGTCGAGCCCGAGCTCTTGGAGCACGGGCGTGAAGAGCCGGCCCGGGATGTCGGCCAGCACGATCGTCGCGCTCGAGCTGGCGGGGATGCCGCTGGGCGGGGCGCCCTGGTCGTCGAAGGGCTTCAGGATGTTCAGCGAGGCGCTGGCGCTGCCCGGGCGTCCGGCGCGTCCGGGCAGCTGCGCGTCGAGCTGGGCGCGGAACGGCGCGCCGCGTTGGGTGGCGGCGGTGGCTCGGAGGTCACGCAGCTCGACGGGCGAGCCGGCGGCGTCGCCGGTGATCGACCGGACCGTCAGTTCGGCGGCGAGCGCGAGCGAGCGCAGGTCGCCCTCGAGCAGCGGCTCGACGTCGGCGCCGAGCGTCGACAGCGTGAGGCGTGCGTCGGAGATGGCGGTCACGCCGGCGCCCGCGAGCGCGGGCAGGGCCGCGGCGTCGAGCGAGCGGATGGTCGCGGTGAAACCGTCGGCGTCGAGATCGACGCGCTGCGGCGAGGCGAGCAGCGTGCCGAGCGCCGTGATCGCGCCGGCTCGTACATCGACGGTCACGCGCGCGGGCTCGTCCGGGTCCGGCTGGCTCGCGACGATCGAGGCGTCGGCGCTGCGTCCGATGAGGCGCTCGACATCAATCCCGGCCGGCTCGAGCAGCGGGCGGAGCAGCTCGGAGGAGAGCCCGGTCAGCGTCACGCCGCCCTCGAGCGATGGCAGTCGGGTCGCGACCGCGCCGGCGTCGTCGAGCAGACCGCCGGTCGCGAGATCGAGCGCGATGCTGCCGGCCGAGGCGCCGTCGAGCGTGGGCGCGACCGTGCCGCGGAGGCGGGCGCCGCGCGCGAGGTCGTCGATCTCGAGGGTGATCTCGGCCGGGTCGAGCGCGAGCGCCCGCGGCGCGCGGGCGCCCGGAACGTTCACCGAGCCCGCGAGCGCCGTCGAGTGCAGGCGGAGCGTCGCGCCGGCGCCGCGCAGATCGAGCGGGGCGCCGGCCGCCGGCAGCGGCGCGCGGAGGTCCTCGAGCGTGAGCGTGAGCGCCGGGAAGCGCGAGATCTCGCCGAGGTCCTGCGCGCGGAGCTGCGCGGCGTACTCGGGCGCGAACGCCGGAAGGGCCCACCCGAGAGCGCGCGTGTCGAGCGTGACGGTCGCCGGGCTGGTGCCGATCACGGTGTCCCGGCGGTCGTCGAGCGTGAGCTCGGCGGTGGCGGTCACGCCCGGCGCGACGGCGTCGATCTGCAGCCCGCCGGCGAGCGAGCCGCCGGCCTCGATCGAGACCCGGGTCGAGCCCTCGGGGTGCGCGTCGATGAAGGCACCGTCGGCGCGGAGCACGCGGTCGAGCAGCGCCGCGTCCAGGTTCTCGATCGATGCGCTGGCGACCACCTCGGCGCCGGCGATGTCGATCGCGCCATTGGCGTCGAGCAGGTTGCTCAGGCTCGCGCTGACCGCGAGCGGCGAGCGCGAGCCCTGGGATTCGAGCAGGCCCTCGAGCTCGGCGGTGATCGGGCGCCCCGGCTCGAGGCGCGCGCTGGCGTCGATCGCCTGCGACTTCAGCTCGATCGGCCGGCCGTCGGCGTCGCGGACGATGACGAGCAGCTCCAGGCTCTCGACGTCGATCCCCGCGGAGAGCGTCTCGAGAAAGGAGAGGTCGGTTCCGCCCTCGGCGGGCTCGCTCGGTGCGCTCGTGTCGGTCGAGGCGATGGCCTCGAGCAGGTTGAATGACCCGTCCTCGCGCTGCTCGACGCGGGCCGAGCCGGTGACCTTGAGCACGCCGAGGTCGCCGCCGGCGGCCAGCGCGAGCAGCCCGGTCGGCAACTCGGCGTCGAGGACCGCGACCGGTCCGCCGTTCTCGTCGAGCAGCTCGACGCGGCCGAGCTTCTGGGAGCCAAACCAGGAGAGCGAGACCGAGCCAACGCGGACCGAGCCGCGGATGGAATCACCGGCCGCGGACTCGATCGCGCCCTTGGCGAACCCGCCGGCGAGCGACGGCGCCAGCGCGACGAGCACCACCAGCAGCACGACGAGGACGCCGAGCGTGATCGAGAGCGTCTTGAGCAGCGAGCGCTTCTTGGGGGGCTTGTCCTGCACGCCGTCCACCTCCAGGGGTGCGGTCGGGGCTGTCCGCGTGTTGGAGCGTATCCCGGCGGTGGTCGGTCACGGCGTGCGGGCGCGCACCGACCGCGTCCCGGAGCGATTGACGGGGGCTCGGGGGTCGCGGTCGGTGATTTGTCGCGGGCGGGCGCGGTCGGGCGCGGCGGGGTTAGACCTCGTCGGCCTTGGAGATCTGCCACTCCTCGAGGTCGACCGGCGCCTGGCGGCCGAAGATGGTGACGAGGACACGGACCTGGCCCTTGTCGGGGAAGAGCTCGTCGACGGTGCCCTCGTAGTTCTCGAAGGGGCCCTCGCGGATGATGACCGCCTCGCCCTTCTCGAAGGTCATGCGGATCGTCGGCTCGTCCTCGGGCTTGCGGCTGTCGAGGAGCATCTTGGCGATCTCGTGCTCGGCCATCGGGCTGGGCCGCCCAGCGGTGCCGATGAAGTCGCCGACGCCGGTCGTCTCCTTGATGAGGAAGAAGACGTCCTGCGGGATGCGCCCGTCGTCCTCGAGGCGCATCTCGACGAAGACGTAGCCGGGGTAGAGCTTGGTCTCGACGATCTTCTGCTTGCCGCCCTTGATGGTCTTGGTCTTCTCGGTGGGGACGAGGATCCGGCCCACGAGGTGGGCCATCGACTCGATCTGCACCTTGCGGAGAAGCGTCTGCTGGACGCTCGACTCCTTGTTGGAGGCGACGCGGAGGACGAACCAGTTCATCCCCTCCTGGGTGATCGGGTCGTCCTCATCGAGCACGTCCTCGCGCTGGTTGGGCGTGCCGTCGAGCGCCGGCTCGGCGGGCTTGGCCTCGGCCTCGGCGGCGGGCTCGGCGGGGGCCGATTCCGTCTCGGTCCCGGTCGCGACATCGGGGGTCGCGGCATCGGGGTTCGCGACATCGGGGGCCGCGGCGTCGGGATCGGCTTCGGGGGTGACGTCTTGGGTGGCGCCGGGGGTGCTGGCGTCGGTGGGCTGCTGTGCCGGGTCTTCGAGCATCGGTGCGTGCCTCCGGGCTGGTGCCGCGTCCGGGCGGCGGCTGGGGCGTCGGGGCGGGGGTGCTCAGCCGCCCTCGAGGACGCCGACGAACTGGAAGAACTTCGAGAAGCCGACATCGACCATGAAGAGGATCGCCGCGAGCAGGACCGAGGCGAAGATGACGACCTGCGTGGAGCCGACGACCTCGGGCCGGGTGGGCCAGTTGACCTTCTTCATCTCGCCGTCGGTGACGATGAGGAAGTCCACGCTGCGCCGGCCGCTGCCGACGAGCAGGAAGATCGCGATCGCGCCGGCGAGGATGATGACGCCCGCGAGCCCGGCGGAGACGAAGATCCGCGCGACGACCGGGTCGGCGCGGCGGGATCGGACGCGGGCCTCGAAAGCGCCGCCGTCGGCGTCGGCGAGCCGGTTCGCGTCGAGGGCGTTGCGTCCCTCGGGCAGGCCGGCGGGCGGGAGGATCGTGACGACGGCGCGCCGCCTGTCGCGTGCCTCGAAGGACTCGACGACGGCGACGCCGATCTCCTCGGAGTCGCGGGTCGATTCGAGATCGGTGGGCGGGGCGAGCAGGGTGACGGTGTCGTCCGCGGCGAGCTCGCCCTCGACGCCCTCGAGCGAGAGCTCGTAGGCGCGGACGGGCAGGTCGAGGACCGCGGCCTGCTCCCAGGCCCACTGCGCGGCGGCGAGCGTCAGGACGCCGGCGAAGACGGCGCTGAGGACTCGGACCCAGTACCCCTGACCCGGCTTGGTGATGCCGACGTGCATTCGCCGGTGCTTCCCTTCAACGGCGCCCCGGCGTGGCGCCGGGGCTCGGAACACGGCAGGAGGGACTCGAACCCCCGACCGGTGGATTTGGAATCCACTGCTCTACCAACTGAGCTACTGCCGTAGCTTGCACGCCCGCCGGGCCGGTAGAGCCGGCGGTCGCGTCACTTGCGCTTGATCTTGTGCAGCGTGTGCTTGCGGAGACGGGGGCAGTACTTGTTGAAGCCCTCCTTGAGCTTGTCGTCGATGCCGCCCTTGACGTTGATCGACGTGCGATAGTTCAGGTCGCCCGTCTCGGCGCACTGGAGCCACACGTGCTCGCGCGCCTGTCCTTTTTTGCCCTTCTTGGCCATCGCTGGGGCCTCCGTTTCATGCCGCTCGGAAATCGCCGGGCCCGCTCTCGCGGGCCGGGCGTGTGGTCTCGATTACTCGATGATGCCCGTGACGGTGCCCGAGCCGATGGTGCGGCCGCCCTCGCGCATGGCGAAGCGGAGGCCCTCCTCCATGGCGACGGGCTTGCCCATCAGGTCGACCTCGATCTCGACGTTGTCGCCCGGCATGCACATCTCGGCGCCGCCGAGCAGCTTGACCGAGCCGGTGACGTCGGTCGTGCGGAAGTAGAACTGCGGGCGGTAGTTGCTGAAGAACGGCGTGTGGCGGCCGCCCTCCTCCTTGCTCAGGACGTAGACCTGGCCCTTGAACTTGGTGTGCGGGGTGATCGAGCCCGGCTTGACGATCACCTGGCCGCGCTGGACCTGGTTCTTCTCGACGCCGCGGAGGAGGATGCCCGCGTTGTCGCCGGCCTCGCCCTGGTCGAGGGTCTTGTTGAACATCTCGACGCCGGTGATGGTCGTCGCGAGCGGGGCCTCGGTCAGGCCGACGACCTCGGCGGCGTCGCCGACCTTGATCAGGCCGCGCTCGATACGCCCGGTGGCGACCGTGCCGCGGCCCTTGATCGAGAAGACGTCCTCGACGGCGAGGAGGAACGGCTTGTCGACCTCGCGCTCCGGCTCGGGGAAGTAGTCGTCGAGGGCGTCGAGCAGCTCGTCGATGCCCTTGCAGGCCGCGTCGTCGCCCGGGTTCTCGAGCGCGATGTTGGCCTGGCCCTTGATGACCGGGATGTCGTCGCCCGGGAAGTCGTACTTGCTGAGCAGCTCGCGGACTTCCATCTCGACGAGCTCGAGGAGCTCCTCGTCGTCGACGAGGTCGACCTTGTTCATGAAGACCACGATGTGCGGCACGCCGACCTGGCGGGCGAGCAGCACGTGCTCGCGGGTCTGCGGCATCGGGCCGTCGGCCGCCGAGACGACGAGGATCGCGCCGTCCATCTGGGCGGCGCCGGTGATCATGTTCTTGACGAAGTCGGCGTGGCCCGGGCAGTCGACGTGGGCGTAGTGACGCTTCTCGGTCTCGTACTCGACGTGCGACGAGGCGATCGTCACGGTCTTGTTGGCGTCGCGGACGGTGCCGCCCTTGGTGATCTCGGCGTAGCTCTTCGCCTCGCCGCCGAAGCGGGCGGCCGAACGCGCGGCCAGCGCCGCGGTCAGCGTGCTCTTGCCGTGGTCGATGTGACCGATCGTGCCGGTGTTGACGTGCGGCTTGGTCCGCTCGAACGTTCCTTTGGCCATCGCTGTCGTCCCTCGTTGCCCTTTTCGGCGTCCGACCGTCCGGGCGTGGCCCGCGCGATCGCGTGCGGCCCGGGCAACCCGGGCCCTGCTCGGAATCCGTCGGGAGAGAGATCGCCGGGCGGGACGCCCCGCCCAATCCACCTCGATCCTGACCCGATCGCCCGCCGAGGCGAGCGCCGAGCCCCTCCCGAATGCAAGCCTGACGCTCCCGCGTCAACGCCCACCGAATCTTCGCCCAAGGAAGAGATCTTTGACCTCCTCCGACCGCCCGACAAGACCGACGCCCGGATCCCCTCCACGGGGCGGGCACCGCCAAACCGGGGGTCGCCCGGGGATTGTGCCCGCGGCCCCGACCGGGCGTCGAACCGGGCCGCGCCCGCGGACGGGCGACGAACAGCCGCTGGCGGGACTTGAACCCGCGACCTCACCCTTACCAAGGGTGCGCTCTACCGCTGAGCTACAGCGGCGGCTGATCCCGACCGGGCGGCCGGTCGGGCGATCCACTATCCCGCCGCGCCGGAGGGGGCGTCGTCCTGCGACCGCCCCCGACGTGACAACCGCCCGGCACGCAGGCCGGGCGGGCCAGGATGGTAGGCCGTCTTCGAGCGAGGAATCTCCCGATCGGTCGCGGAGCGTGGACGCCGCGATCGCGGTATCGGTGGGCGTCGTTCAAGACGCTCAGACGGGGCCGCCCGCGATCTCGCCCCGCCCGCCGTCGTCTCCGGATTAGCGCACCTTCACGCTGACGACGGCGAGGATCGTGAGCAGGACGGTCACGATCCAGAACCGAGAAACGATGCGGTTCTCCGGCCAGCCGCCCATCTGCAGGTGGTGGTGGTACGGCGCGCACCGGAAGACGCGGCGCCCGCCCCGCAGCTTGTAGCTGCCGACCTGCAGCACGACGCTGGCGATCTCGAGCAGGAACACGCCGCACATGAGCAGCGTGACGACCTCCTGGCGGATCGCGATGGCGACGAAGGCGATCACACCGCCGATCGCGAGCGACCCGGTGTCGCCCATGAAGACCTGCGCCGGGTTCGAGTTCCACCAGAGGAAGCCCAGGCACGCGCCGGCGAGCGAGCCCGAGAGCACGGCGAGCTCGCCCGCGGTCGGGACGTGCGGGACCAGAAGGTCGCGTGCGTACTCGGCGTTGTTGGCGATCAGCGCGAGCAGCAGCAGCCCGAACAGCACCGAGGCGGCGACGCCCCCGGCGAGGCCGTCCATCCCGTCGGTGATGTTCACCGCGTTGCTCATGCCGGTCAGGAACAGCACCGCGACCAGGACATACGCCCAGCGCGGGAGGAACAGCAGCCCGGGCTCGATCCCGCCGCCGCCGGGCGTGTAGGTGCGCTGGAACGGAAGGTTTACGACGTGCCCGATCACGCCGGCGCCCTCGGCGGGCGGGGGGGTCAGGCTCGCGACGGCGTCGTAGCCGAACCAGCCGACGAGCAGGCCGAGCCCGAGCTGGAAGACCAGCTTCTCCCACGCGTACAGGCCCTGGCGCCCGCCGTCGCGCCGGGCCGCGGTCAGCTTGAGGAAGTCGTCGACGCCGCCGAGGAACGAGAGCCAGAGCAGGACGACCAGACCGATCTTGACCAGGTCCTGCGTGATGTCGGCGATCGCTCCGAAGCTGAGCAGGGTGGCGCCGCAGATCAGCACGCCTCCCATGGTCGGGACGTTCTTCTTGCTCTGCGCGTGCGACTGCAGCGCCGCCGCGTCGGTCAGGCCCGTGTCGCCGATCTTGAGCCGGCGCAGCGTCTCGATGACGCGCCGGCCGAGCAGCACGACGATCAGGAACGAGACGATCGCGCCCAGCGCCGCGCGGAACTCGATCTGCTCGAAGAGGCTGAACGGCGGCCCGTCGAGCCATCCCCAGCCCGCGCCGCTGATCAGTCTCTCTCTCAGCCAGTAGAGCACGTCGGTGTTCTATCAGCCCGCGGCCGACCGCGTCCGCCCGGCGGCGCGGAGCAGCTCGACGAAACGCTCGAGGCGCACGCCCCGCGAGCCCTTGATCAGCACGACATCGCCGGCGCGGACGCCGCCGCCGAGCTCGGTCAGCGCCGGCTCGGTCGCGCCCGGGAAGTCGCGCAGCTCGCCGCCGAACCCCGCGAGCTGGGCGGCGCCGGTCGCGACGCCGGCGCTCGGCCCGACGCACCAGAGCGCGTCGATGCCTTCCAGCCCGGCGACGCGCGCCCCGATCTCGCGGTGCGCCGCCTCGGCCTCGCCGCCGAGCTCGAGCATCTCGCCAAGCAGCGCGACGCGCCGCCGGCGCGCCGCCCCGGGCGGGTCGAGCCGCCCGGTCGCCAGCATCTCCATCGCCGCGAGGACGCTCTCGGGGTTGGCGTTGTACGCGTCGTTGATCAGCAGCGCGACGCCCCCCGGCACCACCACCTCGGCCGGCTCGAGCCGCATCGGCGGGGTCTCGGCGCGCGCGAGGCCCGCGCGGATCGACGCGTCAGGCACGCCCACCCAGCGCGCGACCGCCACGGCCGCGGCGGCGTTGAGCGCGTTGTGATCACCCGGCAGCGGCGACTCGAAGTCCGCGCCGTCGTCGAAGACGAACCGCGCGCCGCGCTCGCCGGGGCCGATCGAGATGATCCGCGGGCGCGCGCGGCGCCCGAGCCCGAACCGCACGACCTCGACGTCGCCATAGACGTCGTCGATGTGCGCGTCGAGATCGGGGACGCCGTCGCAGACGAACGCGATCCCGTCGCTGCTGAGACCGCTGAGGATCGAGGCCTTCTCCACCGCGATCCGCCCGATCGAGCCGAACGCCTCGAGGTGGGCGCGCCCGATCGAGGTAATCACCACCGCGTCGGGCCAGGCGAGGTGCGCGAGCGGCGCGATCTCGCCGGGGCCGCTCATGCCGATCTCGCAGACGACGTAGTCGTCCTCCTCCGCCGCGTTCAGCAGCGTCAGCGGGACGCCCAGGTCGTTGTTGTAGCTGCGGACCGACCGCGAGCCCCTGAGGCGCGGCGTCGCGTCCGGGTCGCCCGAGATCGCCGCGTCGATCATCCGCACGGTCGAGGTCTTGCCGTTCGATCCCGTCACGCCGATGACCCTGCCGTGCAGGCGGGCGCGCCACGCCAGCGCCATCGCGTGCAGCGCCGCGCGCACGTCATCGACGAGCAGCACGCCGCAGCCGCGCAGCTGCCCGCCGAACGCCGCGTAGGTGCGGTCCTCGATCACGACCGCGCCGGCCCCGCGGTCGGCGGCGTCCTGCAGGAAGCGGTGCCCGTCGGTGTTCTCGCCGCGCAGCGCGAAGAAGATGTTGCCGTCCTCGACCTCGCGCGAGTCGATGGTGGCGCCGCGCATCTCGCGCTTCGGCTCGGCGATCCAGCCGCCCGACACCGCCGCCGCGACCTCCTCGGCGCCCCAGGTGCCCACGCGCTACGCCCTCGCCGCCGAACGCCCGCGGGTGCCCTCGCGCCGGGCGCGCAGCGCCTCGCGCAGTTGCTCGCGGTCGTCGAACGGCAGCGTCCGGAGCGTCGTCACACCGCCGACCTCCTCGCCGATCACCTGCTCGGTCTCGTGCCCCTTGCCCGCAACGAGGATCACATCCCCGGGCGCCGCGAGACGGGCGGCCACGCCGATCGCCTCGGCCCGGTCCACGTGCACGTGCACGCGGCTGCCCCGGCGCACCGGCCCGGGCACGCCCTCGAGGATGTCGCGCACGATCGAGGCGGGCGGCTCGGAGCGCGGGTTGTCGGAGGTCACGACGATCTTGTCCGCGAGGCGCGCCGCGACGTGCCCCATCCGCGGGCGCTTGCCCGTGTCGCGTTCGCCCCCGCAGCCGAAGACCAGCCACAGCGACGAGCCGGCGCGCATCACCGACCGCAGCGCCGACGCCGCCTTCTCGAGCGCGTCGTCCGTGTGCGCGTAGTCGACGAACCCCACGACGTCGTCGGACGGCGTCGAGACCCGCTCCAGACGCCCCGCGGGCGCGGTCAGCAGCGACATCGCGCGCTCGAGCATCCGGCGCCGCGCCTCGGGCTCCTCGACCCCCGCGCGGCGAACGATCTCGTCGGCGATCACCACCGACTGCAGCACGTTCATCGCATTGTGCGCGCCGATCAGCTCGACCGTCGCCTCGAGCTGCGCCGGGCCCTCGTGGTCGATCCGGTCGATCACCAGACGCGACCCGCCCCCGCCGGCCCAGAGCGTCCGCACGTTCCACGCCGCGTCCGCCGCGCTCATCGAGCAGCCGGCGACGCGCCCCGCCGGACCCGCCATCCACCGCCCGCGCGGGTCGTCCAGGTTCACCACGGCCAAACCGCCGCCCGGGTCGGCCGCGAGCAGCTCGAAGAGCCGGCGCTTGGCCGACGCGTACGCGTCCATGTCGCCGTGGTAGTCCAGGTGATCGCCGGTCAGGTTGGTGAACGCCGCGACGTCGAACCGGACCGCGTCGACCCGAGCCTGGTCGAGCGCGTGGCTGGAGACCTCGCTCACGACCGCACGACAGCCGGACTCGACCATCACCGACATCGTCCGCGCCAGCTCGAGCGCCGCCGGCGTCGTCATGCCGGCCGGGCTGCGCTCCGAGCCGTCGTCGATCTCGACCGTCCCGATCAGTCCGCACCGCACGCCGCACGCGTTGCACAGCCGGTGCACCAGGTGCGCGACCGTCGTCTTCCCGTTGGTGCCGGTCACGCCCGCCACGATCAGGCGCGAGCTCGGCGCCCCGAACCAGCGCTCCGCGAGCCGCGCCGTCAGCTCACGCAGGCCGGGCGACCCCGGAGCCGGCTCCAGCCCCGCGACGCCCGCCGGCAGGCCCGCCAGCGAGCCCTCGTCGTCGGTCAGCACCGCCGCCGCGCCCGCCTCGACCGCGCCCGCGATGTACCGGCGCCCGTCGTCCGAGACGCCCGCCCGCGCGATGAACAGCGACCCCGGCACGACCGTCCGGCTGTCGTCGGTCACGTCGCAGATGCGCACGCCGGCCCCCGCCGCGTCCCCGCGCAGCGCGATCGGCAGCCCCTCGATCAGCGTCCCCAGATCCATCCCTGAGCGGTCTCGCCTGCACGCCGGGCCAGTCCGGCCTCGGACCCCGCGCAGGGACCGCCCCGGACACACGAGTATCGGCATTTCACCGCGACCGCGCCATCGAACGCCCGATCGCCTGCGACACCACAGGCCAGCGCCCACACGATCCCGCTAGGGCAGGATCACCATCGCGTCCCCGTAGCTGAAGAACCGGTAGCCCTCGCGGACCGCCGCCGCGTAGACCGCGAGCAGCCGCTCGAGCCCGTCGCCGCGGGCCCCGCCCTGGTCGAGGAAGGACGCCACCATCGCCAGCAGCGTCGACCTCGGCAGGTGAAAGTTCGTCACCAGCGCGTCCACCCGCCGCCAGCGGTACCCCGGGGTGATCAGCAGGTCGGTCTCGAGGAACCCGGGCCGGGCCGCACCGCCCGCCACCTCCCGCGCGTAGCTCTCGATCGTCCGCGCGCTCGTCGAGCCCACCGCCACCACCCGGCCGGCCCGCCTCTCGTCGAAGATCAAGCGCGCGGCGTCCCCGTCCATCGAGCACCACTCCGAGTGCATCGGGTGGGCCTCGACCAGCTCGGTCTCGATCGGCTTGAATGTCCCCGCGCCGACGTGCAGCGTCACCTCGGCCCGCTCGACCCCGCGCCCGCGGAGACGCTCGAACACGCCGCCTGTCAGATGCATCCCCGCCGTCGGCGCCGCGACCGAGCCGACCTCGCCGCCAGCGAAGGTCGTCTGGTACCGATCCAGATCCTCGGGCCGATCGATCGCCTCGCCCGCGTCGCGACGGGCCGCGAGGATGTACGGCGGCAGCGGCGCCAGCCCGACCCGATCGAGCGCCTCCCCGGTGTTCGCCGCGCCCTCCAGCCGCACCACCCAGCCCTCGCCGCCGATCTCCGGGCCGGCGCGCTCCAGGATCTCGAGCACCACGCCCGACCGCGCCCCCTCCCGGTCCAGCAGCTCGATGCGGTAGCCCGGCCTGTGCCGGCGTGCCTTGAGCATCGCGACCCAGCCGGGGCCGCCCGCCACCTCGGCGTCGCGGATCCAGAGCCCCTCGACCTTCCCGCGGCTCTCGAGGTTCACGCCGCGGAAGCGGGCCGGGAGCACCCGCGTGTCGTTCACGACCAGCAGGTCGCCCGCGTCGAGCAGCTCGGGCAGGTCGCGGACCGCCCGGTGCTCGAGGCGTCCCGGGTCCGACCGGCTCAGGACCATCAGCCGTGCCGAGTCCCGCGGGTCCGCCGGGCGCGTCGCGATCAGCTCGCGCGGCAGGTCGAACTCGAGCTCGTCGATCCGCATCGGCGTCACCCTAGCGCGGGGGCACCCCACGATGCCCGGGCGCATCGGCCCCGTTGCGTCCGGGCAACGCGCCACGCCCGGAACTCGCACGCCCACCCGCCCCCGCTCCCGATGGCCGGGTTCTTCTCGGACCGAATGCCCGGGCCCGCCGCCTGCATCACCACGGGCGTGCATATCGAGCCGATCCACAACCACGAGCAGTGCTACAAGATCGACCCGCCTCGGTTCTCGACGTTTTTCGAAACGCTGAACGACGAGCACCGCCACACCGAGCGTGCCGCCGAACTTCTCGCGCGCCGGGTCACCGCCGCGGACCGCGCCGAGCACGACCGCCGCCCCCAGTCGCAGGAGCCCGCCGAGACGCGGGGCGAGACCCGGGACAGCTTCGAGCCGTCCGCGATTGCACGCGAGCGTCTCTACGACGCGCCCGCGCTCGGCGACGTCTCGCCCGTGACCGACCCGGTCTTCAGGACAGAGGTCGTCGATGAGCAGGTCGTCCGGCGCGTCAACAACACGGGCACGCTGATCGACATGGTGATCTAGATCTAGAGCCGCGCTCGAGGGGAACCGCCGGAGGCCGCGCGCGAGAGGGAAGGCGGCTAGCGGTAGAGGCGCTCGATCCGCGCGCCCGGGTAGAACCGGCGCAGCATGCGCTCGGCGCTGTGGCCCTGCTCGGCGTAGCCCTGCGCCCCGAACTGGCACAGCCCGACGCCGTGCCCGAAGCCGCGACCGCGCAGGACGACACGCCCGCTCGCGACGGTCGCCTCGAGATCGCCCGAGGGCACGCGGGTCTGGCGCGTGATCGCCGGCTGCCCCGGCGCCGTGGTGTTCATCGCCACGCGCAGGTTCTCGGATGACACCCGGTAGACGGCGCCCGCGTCGTCGATGATCTTGAACCGCTCGGGCCGGCCGGTGACGCTCGTCCGCTCGACCTCGAGCGAGAGCACCCGCCCGACGCGTCGCAGATCGTGCCCGGCCGAGGCGCCCCAGGCCCGCAGCCGGGCGCGGATCTCCTCGCGACCCCGCGTGCGCTCCCAGCGGTAGAGCGGCGACTCGTCGCACGGGCAGTCGCGGACGCGCCCGCGCAGCGGCGCCGTCTTGTTGAACGAGAGCTCGCCCTCGGAGGGCCAGACCGACGACGCCGTCGCGGGCCGCCCGCCGCACGTGCTCGAGTAGTACGCGCGCAGCAGCAGGCCGTCGGGGGCCAGCAGCGTCTGCCCTCGCGTCCGCTCGACCGCGTCGATCGCCCGCGTGTTGCTGGTCTCGCCCTCGAAGACCTGGTCGAGCGTCGTGCTCTCGACGTCGAACCGGCGCCCGCTCGCGCGCGATCGCGAGCGCTCGTGCAACGCGTAGCTGCGCGCCGCGATCGCCTGCGCCTCGAAGGCCGCCATCTCCCAGCCCGGGATCAGCTCCGCCGCGAGCACGCCCGGCAGGTACCGCTCGATCGGCAGCTCGAGCACCCCGTCGAGACGAGACCCGTCGCGGACCGGATGCACCGCGAGCCGACCGGCGACGCGGATCGACGACTCGTCGGCATCGGGGCCGACGCGGTAGATCGCGTCGGAAGACTCGATCAGCTCGAGGTGCCCGCCGGCCGGCGCGCGGATCTCTGTACCGACCGCGCGAGCCACGACGCCGCCTTCCGAGGCCTCGATCGAGACCGGCGGCACCAGCGCGCGCGTCTCGCCGGTCGCCGGGCTCGAGACGATCAACGGATGCTCGGCGCCGACCTCCAGGGACGGCATCCCGCGGAAGATGCGCACGCGGATCGACGGCTCGTCTTCGAACGACGCCCGCCCGATCGGCCCGCCCTCGGGCGCCGACGTCGCCAGAGCGGATGCCGACCCGCGCGGCGCGCCCCCCTGGCACGAGAAGAGCAGAACCACCAACAGCCCGAGCGGGAGAAGGGCGGCCGCGGTCCGTGCAGCGCGAGGCATCGTCATCGGTACCGTTGTACCTTGCTTCGTGCCACCCGTGGGAAACCCCACCCCAGGAATCCGACCCGTGGACAACACAACGAACCGCACGATGCCGCTCCTGCTCACCCTCGTCTCGCTGCTGCTCGCCGCCTGCTCCCCGAAGTGGGAGATCGCCGAAGCGCCGTACGAGGGCCCGCCGCTGGGCCTGGCGCAGCGCGAGGGCAACCACGCGGTCGTCCTCCAGGCCCCCTCCGCCGGCTGGAACCTCCGGATCGACCGCGAGCGGCGTCAGGACGACCTCCACGAGATCTTCGTGACCGTCAGGCGCCCCGACCCAGCGTTCTTCCACGCCCAGGTCGAGACCCAGCAGATCGCGCTCTCGAACGTCCAGAGCTCGAACCCGGCGAGCCTCGTCGCCCGCGTGCTGCCCGCGACCGCCGAGGCCAAGGGCGCGTACCGGCGCGCCGACGACGCCGGCCCCGGCGATGCGCCCCCGCCCGAGCTCGAAGCCAGACCGATCCCGCTCGAGCGCCCGGGCGGCGGCTCGCTCGACTGAGGTCGGCCAACGCCCTCGGCCTGACGGGTCTTGTTTGGTATGCTCCGGGTCGTGAACCAGACCCCGACGCCATCACCTGCGCCGACCTCGGGCCAGCTCGACTCCGAGCGCCTTGCCGCGCTCACGCTCCAGCGCCTGCCCGGTCTCGGCCCGGTGCTCGCCGGACGCCTCGTCGAGCGCTTCGGGTCACCCGAGCGCGCGCTCGAGGCCTCGCCCGCGGCGATGTCCGAGATCCGCGGCATCGGCCAGGGCCGCGCCCGAGCCGCGACTGAAGGCCGGCGACGGGCCGAGCGTGAGGCCGAACGCGAGCTGCGCCGGGCCGCCGACCTCGGCGCGACGCTCTGCACGCCCGCAGACCCCGACTACCCGAGCCTGCTGCGCGAGCTGCCCGACCGACCCATCGTGCTCTCGATCCTCGGCGAACTCACCGAGCGCGACGACGCGTCGGTCGCGATCGTCGGCTCCAGGCGATGCACGCACTACGGGCTCGAGCAGGCCGGGCGTTTCGGCGCGGCGATGGGCACCGCCGGTCTCACCGTCGTCTCGGGCGGCGCGCGGGGCATCGACTCGGCGGCGCACCGCGGGTCGCTCGGGGCGAACGGGCGGACGGTGGCCGTGCTCGGCTCGGGCCTCGGGCGCCCCTACCCGCCAGAGAACAAAGACCTCTTCGCGCGCATCGGCTCGAGCTCGACAGGGGGCGCGGTCGTGAGCGAGCTACCGATCGACGCGCCGCCGGAGCCGACCAACTTCCCGGCGCGCAACCGGATCATCAGCGGGCTGAGCCTTGGCGTGCTCGTGATCGAGGCGGGCCGCCAGAGCGGCGCGCTGATCACCGCGCGCGTCGCCGCCGAGGAGCAGGGGCGCGAGGTCATGGCAATCCCCGGGCGGATCGACTCGGCGGAGAGCCTGGGCAGCAACGCGCTGCTGCGGGACGGCGCGACGCTCGTGACCGAACCGGGCGACGTCATCGCGGCGCTCGAGCCGCAGGCGCGCCACGCGCACCAGGGCACGCGGGCCGAGCGCTTCGCGCCATCGCCGCCCGCGGGCGAACCGGACGCCGCGCCGGCGCCGAATCCCGACGGCCCGCCGGGGCGGCTGCTCGAGACGCTGACCGAGCCGCTGGACATGGAATCACTGATCGAACGCTCGGGATTGAGCGGCGCCGAGGTGCGCGTGCACCTGACCACCCTGGAACTGGCGGGTCTCGTCAGACGTCGCGGCACGATGCTTGAGCGGGCCCGCGGCTGATCTACTCGGACGTTGTTGGATGGGTGACCGGGAGGTGACCGGGCACATTTTTGGTCGAAATTTGGATCAGTACCCTCCCGAGCCCCGAACAATGCTACCATGCAGAGGCAGGAAGCCGATCAGATAGCTGGCAGGTTCCGAGCAGCAAGTGCTGATCTCGCCAGGATGTCGAGAGCAAATAGGTCGAGTCTCGGGACGACGGGTGCGAGCGCAAGCGTGGGGACGCGGGGCGCCGCGGTCACACGGGCGATTCCTCGGATCGTCCCGGACGGCGTGGCGCCTCGTTGGCAAGCGGGTTGGCCGGTCAGTTGGCCAGCTGGTTGGACAGCAGGTCGGACAAGCAGCTGGTCGGCCCGAGTTCGAGCGCAGTTGGCTGGCATCGCGGGTCGCGTGTCGAGCGCGATCGCGGGACGCAGCGAGACCCGACCGCGTGCGGGAGCGCGCCATCGGGTGAATCAGGGCGGGCCGGCGGATTCGGGCGGAGCACAGTCGCCGGCTCAGCAGACGCCGCTGGTTCTGCTGGGGCCGGGCGGGACGTATCGCAGGGCCTGGTCGGGCGCAAGCCCGGGAGTTTGCCTTTCCGACGGGGGCGTTTCGGGCTGGGACGTTTCGGACTGGGGCGGGATGGACACGTTCGCGTCGGGGCAGCGGAGGCAAGGGCCGGATGGCGAGCAGCCGCCGGCGAACGACAGGAAGACACCAAGCGGCCGACCGATCGAGGCGGTCGGCGGACCGGGCGGGCCAGAGGCGGCACCGCCGGCGTTCGAGACGACGGGAGCACGCCATGAACCTGACACCCAAGCAACTCCGGATCCTCAAGCTCATCCGCGACTGGCGGGTGAGGCGTGGCTATTCGCCCACGATGCAGGAGCTGGCCGACGAGATCGGCGTCAGCAAGGTCACCGTGTTCGAGCACGTGGAGGCGCTGATCAAGAAGGGTGCGCTGGTGCGCGAGCCGAACAAGGCTCGCTCTTTGTCGATCGCTGAGGGCGTCGCGGTCCCCGACGAGAGCCGCCCGCTCAAGCTGCCGCTGGTCGGCAAGATCGCCGCCGGCTACCCGATCGAGAAGGTCGCCGGGGACGACGAGATCGACCTCGTCGAGCTGCTCGGCACCACCGAGGAGAAGGCCTCCAGCCGCTTCGCGCTGAAAGTCGACGGCGACTCGATGCGTGACGAGGGCATCCTCGACGGCGACATCATCATCCTCGAACGCGCCGAGGTCGCCCAGAACGGCGACCGCGTCGTCGCCCTGCTCGAGGACGGCCAGACCACGCTCAAGACCTTCTACAAGGAAGACGACCACATCCGCCTGCAGCCGGCCAACCCCGACTTCGATCCGATCCGCGTCCGCTTCTGCCAGGTCCAGGGCATCGTCGCGGGCGTCGTCCGCCGCTACAACTGATTCCCGTCCCGGCCCGAGGGCCGCGAGATCGGTTCCGGCCACGACCGTCTGGTCGTGAGATCGGTTCCCGTCACGACCGTCCGGTCGTGAGGTGGTGCTTGCCACAACAGGTCGAGTCGCGAGAAGCGTCGGCCCGGCAGACCCAAGTGGCCGATCCCACTCGCTAAGTCTCCGGACGCTACCAGCCGAACAGCCGGTTGATCACGTCGCCCCAGGAGATCTTGTCCGCCGCGGCCGACGCCTCCTCCTGGATCTCGCTGTAGCTCGCGATCACCGGCGGGCCGGCCAGTTCGACGGACTCGCCGTCGCGCAGCTTGCGGATCCCCAGCGCCCCCGAGCCGGTCACGTCGATCACCCAGCGGCCCTCGGAGAGCGACCGGTAGACCGCCTTGCCGATCCGCCCGTCGCCGACCCGCGCGTCCCAGTCGATCTCGCTGAGCCCGGGATCGATCACCACCGCCTCATCCGGCGGCGTCGCGCTGTCGAATATCCGCCGGATCCAGACCCGACCGTCGAGCAGCGCGTAGTCGACGTAGATCTCGCGCTCCGGGTTGTACGGCGTCTCGACCCGGCGCACCTCGCCGCCGGCGCCGCGGACCGAGACCGAGAGCTCGCCCTCCTCGACGACCAGCTCGGTCACCGAGGTCCGCCGGACCGCGTCGTTGTACTGGTCCCGAAGCGACTCGTAGGTCGTCGCCAGCTCGCGGACCTTGTCGCGGTAGATCTCGCGCTCGGTCTGGGCGCGCACCAGACCCAGCCCGAAGAACGCGACGACCGCGGTCAGCCCGATCGTCGCGACCGCCGGCAGGCCCTTGGTGAGCAGGGCGGCGAGGATCGAGGTCTTGGTCGTCCGCTTCTCGTCGCCCACCGTCAGCCCTCGTACCGGCGCACGCAGACCGTGTCGTTCTGACCGCCGAAGCCGAACGAGTTGGAAAGGCAGACCTCGACGCCGCCGTCGTCGCGTCGGTCGCGCGCCGCGTTGGGCACGTGATCCAGGTCACACTCCGGATCGGGCGTGTTGAGGTTCACCGTCGGCGGGATGAAACCGGTGCGGATCGACTGGATGCAGGCGATCAGCTCGACGGCGCCCGCGGCCTGGATCAGGTGCCCGGTCATGCTCTTGAGGCTCGCGAACGGCACGCTCGGGGCCAGCTCGCCGAAGACCTGCCTGACAGCCTTGGTCTCGAGCCCGTCGTTCTCCTGCGTGCCGGTGCCATGGGCGCTGACGTAATGCACCGACGGGCGGCCGTCGGGCCCGTTCTTGGTCGGGTCGATGCCGGCCTGCTCGAGCGCCTGGCGCATCGCCTTGACGGCGCCGAACCCCTCGGGGTCGATGTCGGTGATGCGGTACGCGTCGGCCGAGCTGCCGAAGCCCACGATCTCCGCCAGGACGGTCGCGCCGCGCCGGCGGGCCGATTCGAGCGACTCGAGCACGACGACGCCGGCGCCCTCGCCCATGACGAAGCCGTCGCGGGTCTTGTCGAACGGGCGGCTCGCGGTCGCGGGGTCGTCGCGCCGGGTCGACATCGCGGTCAGGCGGCTGAAGCCGGTCATGCCGAGGATGTGGATCATCGAGTGCGCGCCGCCGGCGAGCATGACGTCCGCGTCGCCGCGCCGGATGATCTCGGTCGCCTCGCCGACGGCCTGGGTCGAGGCGGCGCAGGCGGTCATGCAGTTCAGCGAGGGCCCGCGGGCGTCGAAGGCCTCCGCGAGGTGGCTGACGGTGAGGTGCGGCTCCTGCTCGACTTCGCGGGCCGCGGTCAGGCGCTCGAGCCCGGTGCGCGCGAACGAGGCGGCGTCGGCGGTCGTGCCGTCGCCGCCGAACCACGCGGCAAGGTTCGCCGCGATGTAGTTCGGGTAGTCGAGCGAGCCCTCGCCGGCGCCGAGGTACACGCCGAGCCGGTCGGGATCGAGCTCGGCCGTCCTGCGACCGGTCTTCTCGCCGAGGCCCGCCTGCACCCAGGCCTGGGCCGCCGCGGCGAGCGCGAACCGCGTCGAGAGCCCGGCGCGGGCGTGGGCGGTCGCGGCCTCGTCCATGAAATCGAACAGCTCGAATCCGTCGCCGCTGGCCGCGCCCTCGCGATGGGGGACCTGAGCCGCGAAGCTCGTGGACCACGTCCCGGCGTCGAAGCGGCGGACCGGCGCGATGCCCGAGGCGCCGGCGAGCAGCTTGGTCCAGACCGAGTCGACATCGCAGCCGAGCGGGGTGACCCAGCCCGTGCCCGTGACGACGACGCGCTCGCGATCCGTTCTGGCGTTGCTCGCGACCATGCGGGCCTCCCTCGACGCAGTCTCGCGGCTCAGTCCTCGGACTCGCTCTCGGACTCGGATTCGGATTCGGACTCGGCCGTCGCCTCGACCTCGCCCTCTTCGTCGTCGTCCTCGTACTCGTCGTCGTCGGTCTCGCCCCGGAGCTCGCGGAGCTTGTCGGGGTTGAGCACGCGTACGAGCCCGTCCTTGAGCCGGCGCTCGCCGAAGTTGATGATCAGCCCGAGCTCGAGGTCTGCGGCTCGCAGCTGGGCGCGAAGCTCGGACCGCGGCTGCGTCCCGATCTCCGTGTGCTCGGCCATGACCATGCAGATGAACCGGTCGCCGATGTAGAGGTCGCTGACGACCTCGCCGATCTTCTCCTCGTCGAACTCGACGTTGAAGGCGTGGTTCGGCTTGAAGGCGATCTCCTCGTGCTCGAACTCGATGCCGAGCGCCTTCAGATAGATCTCATTGGGATAACCCGGGCCGAGCTCCTTGTGGACCTCGATCGCGGCGCCGATCACGCGGCGCGAGAGCTCGGTGAGCGCCGGATCGAGATCGGAGAGAGGCACGCCCCGCCGGTCGCCGCGGTGGTCGTCGCCCCGCCCGCGCCCGCGATGATGCCCGCCGCGGCCGCCGCGGTGGTTCCCGCCGCGTCCCCGGTGCCCGCGGTCATCGTCGTAAGCCATGTTGTGCTCCTTTGGAATCTGAGAGGACTGGAAGAATCGGCCGATCTCGTGAACCCGGCCCGCCTGTGAACGTGCTCCGCGACATGATCATTCGCCCGGCCCGCGGTTCGGTCCTCCGCGCGGCCCGGATCGCCTCATCCGCCCGCTTTCGTGAGATCCGCCCGCGTCTGCACCATCGCCGCGGCCTGCCCGCCCAGCGAGGGGCAGCACACCAGGACCGCCCGCAGGTCGGCGTCGGCCGCCCCGGCCGCCCCGCAGTCGGCCCGGCGATCGGGCGTCCCCGAGTGCACCCGCGTCGGCAGCGAGCGGTTCTTGATCGCCAGCGCCGCGGCGGCGATCTGGAACGCGCTCTGCCCGGCGTTCAGACCGCCCGAGGCGGGCGTGGTGGTCAGCATCGGGATCTGCGCGAGCCGGTCGCCGAACACCTCCGCGAGGGCGTTCAGCTCGGCCCGGTCGGAGGGCCCGACGCCCGTGGCGCCGGGGGCGATCGCATCGATCTCGTCCGGGCCGATGCCGGCATCCCGCAGCGCCGCGCTGACGGCGCGTCGGAGGCCGACGTCGATGATCGAGTCGCCCGGGTCGGCGTCGAACAGGCCCGCGAAGGCGTGACGCGTGTTGTGACCGGCTCCGAAGCCGGCGATCTCGGCGTAGACATCGCTCGCGTCGAGGCCCCGCGCCGCCGCGTGGTCGGCGCCCTCGACGACGAAGATCGCCCCGCCCTCGCCCGGCAGCTGGCCCGGCGAGGCCGCGTCGTACGGGCGGGCGAACTCGGCCGCGTCGGTCGATCCGTCCGTCGGCGCGAGGCGCTTGGCGACCGTCAGCCTGGCCATCGACATCGGGTTGAGCTTGCTCTCGATGCCGCCCGCGAGGCACGCGTCCACGGCGCCGCGTTCGATCACGCGCGCGGCCTCCCCGACGCTGAGCAGCCCGCTCGCCTCGGCGCAGGTGATCGTGTTCGAGGGCCCCGTCGCGCCGTGCGTGATCGTGACATGGCAGGCGAGCATGTTCGGCAGGTACTTGAGCATCCAGAGCGGCTGCAGGTTGTTCATCGCCTCGCCGCCGCTCTCGGCGTCACCCCAGCGCGTCGTCGAGAACGAGTCCGGTTCGCCCTCGTCCGCGGCGGTCGCCAGCGCCCGCGAGAGCTCGCTGGTCTCCGCGGCGATGAGCCCCGCCCCGATCTGGCAGCCCAGGCGGTCGCCCGCGATCTCGAACGCGTCCCCGCCGGCCGCCCACTGCGGCGATTCGGCGCTGCCGCGGGTCTTCAGGCGGGCGTCGCACGCGGCGATCTGCGCGGCCGCGACGGCGAGCTGCGTGTCGCGGGCCATGACCTTGGTGGCCTTGCGGTAGTGCTTGGGCACGAACTGGCGGACATCGAGCCCGGCGACCTCGCCGGCGAGCCCGCAGGGGTAGCCGGACAGATCGATGCCCTCGGGGACCCCGGGCCCGATCCGTCCCGCGTACAGAGCGTCCCAGGTCTCGGCGGGCCCGAGGCCCAGCGAACTCACGGGCCCGGCGCCGGTGATGACGACACGCCTTCGCATCAAGCGACCAGTGTATCCGCCATGAAGGGGTGTC
The DNA here is from genome assembly GCA_038521625.1 of Planctomycetota bacterium. Lineage (GTDB taxonomy): Bacteria > Planctomycetota > Phycisphaerae > Phycisphaerales > UBA1924 > JBCBKP01. The sequence goes on along the minus strand of JBCBKP010000001.1, from coordinate 46,078 downwards.
AAGCGTCGCCCGCCCGATCAAGCGCGCCGCGAGGCGTGGTCGATACCATGCGTGCTGTGGCGAGCACGGATGCCAACCACGACCCGCGCCCGCGGTTCCGGGATACCCCCGTCCGAACCGGGCGCCCCACGGACCGTGCCATCGGGCCGTGGCTCGCGGGCGGTCTCCGCCGCGTGATCGCCTCGATCGAAGCGGGCTGGCTCTTTCTTCTCGCCGGGATCGTGCTCGTCGCGGCCGTGGTGCTCATCCCAGCGGCCGCCGACCTCGAGGCCGTCCGCCGCGAGCGAGACCTCGCGATGCTCGTCGAGCGGCACCACGAGCAGCGTCTCGACCGGCACCGGGCGCTGCTGGACGCGATCGCCGACGATGACAGCTCCGTCCGCCGGATGATCCGGCGTGAGCGGCTCGGCGGGCTCGACGACCGCCTCGGCGCCGCCCTGCTGCCGCCTGCGGCCGAGGGTCGCGGGGCCCGATCGCTGCTGGCTTCTCTCGAGCCGCCCCCGCTGCCGTACGCCGAGACGGTCCGCGACCCCTCGCTCCTCGAGCGGCTGAGCATCTCGGACCGGGGGCGGGTCTGGCTGATCGGGGCGGGCGGGCTCTGCCTTCTCCTGGGGCTGCTGCCGGGGCGGCCCTGAGTCGCCCGTACGATTGTCTGATGGTCGCCGCGACGGAGCAAGACGCCCAGAACGTGGGTCGGACGCTGGTCTTCCGGCCGCGCCACCGGCTGACGCACGCGCGGGAATTCCGCGCCGTGTTCGACGCCAAGCTCCGCAAGGGGGCCGGTCCGCTGACCGTCTTCGTCCGAGAGAGCGGTCGCGCCGACCTCCGTCTGGGGCTCTCGATCGGGCGGCGTGTCGGCGGCGCGGTCGAGCGGAACCGCGTCAAACGGATGATCCGAGAGGCGTTCCGCCACGAGCGCGGCGTGCTGCTCGACCGCTGCGGGCCGCTGGACCTGGTCGTCTCGTCCCGGGCGCACGCCCGCGCGTCGCTCGCGGACTACCGGGGCTGGCTCCGGTCCGCGACCGAGCGGGCGGCCCGGGAACTCGGCAAGCGCCGCGCCCGGGACGGCGTCGCGGGCGGCCCCGATCTGGAGCGAGAGAAGAAGCCCGGATGCTGAACCGCCCCTGCGAACACATCGACATGGACTCGCCGGTGGGTCCGATCGCGCGGGCCTGCACGCTGCCGATGGTCGCGGTCATCCGGCTCTATCGGCTGGTGCTCTCGCCGCTGCTCGGCGGGCACTGCCGGTTCGAGCCGACCTGCAGCTGCTACGCGCTCGAGGCGTACCGGCTGCACGGCCCGATCCGCGGGACCCGCCTCACGGTGCAGCGGATCCTGCGCTGCCAGCCGCTTTGCAAAGGCGGGTACGACCCGGTGCCGATACCGCCGACGGGACCGGCCTCGCCCCCCGCGAAGCCGAGCCGCTAAGGTCAGAAGACGCGATCCGGCGCGCCGCAAGGGTCATCCGGCGCGCCGCAGGGGCAACCATGAGCCGGATGCCGGCCGCGCAGCGGCGAGAGCAACTCCTCGACACCGCCGCCGAGCTGTTCGCCCAGCAGGGCTACGCCCGCGCGACCACCTCTCAGCTCGCCAAGGCCGCCGGCGTGACCGAGCCGATCATCTACAGGCACTTCAAGAGCAAACGCGACCTGTTCGTGGCGCTGATCGAGCGGACCGGCGAGGAGACGCTCGAGGGCTGGCGCGAGCACATCGCCGGCGCCTCCGACCCCGCCGACCGCCTCAAGCGGCTCTTCGGCGACAACCCGATGGTCCAGCCAAAGGGGCGCGCGGCCTACCGGGTCTTCCTGCAGGCGATCAGCGAGTCCGACGACGAAGCGATCCACAAGGCCGTCGACGACCACCTGCGCGGTGTTCACCGCTTCCTCGCCGACGCCCTCCAGACCGCCCAGGACGCCGGCCAGGTGCCCAAGCGGTTCGCCCCCGACGTCCTCGCGTGGCTGCTGATCGACCTCGGGCTCGGGTACGGCGTCTGCTCCGCGATGGAGATCCAGGGCCACGGGCGCGGCGCCGACGGCACGCACGTGCAGGAGGTGATCGCGACCGCGATGATCGCCTCGCCGCTCCCTCACCTGCGGGATCCGTCCAGCGGCGACCCCGCCGACGCAGCCGGCTAGGGAACACCTAGCGTTCGCCGGTGCCCGAGACGATCTACCTCGACAGCAACGCGACGACCAAGCCCGCGCCCGAGGTGGTCCGCGCCGTCGGCGACGCGCTCGAAGTCCACTGGGCGAACCCGTCCAGCGTCCACCGGCCCGGGCAGGCGGCACGCCGGGTCGTCGAGCTCGCGCGCGAGAAGCTGGCGGGGCTGCTGGGCGTCAAGGCGAAGGAAGTCGTCCTCACCGGCTCGGGGACCGAGTCGATCGACCTGGCGATCCGCGGACGCCTGGACGCCAGCGGGCGCCGGGTGATCGTGACCGACGACGCCGAGCACGCCGCCGTGCGGGATCTGGCGGAGGCGCTCGAACGCACCGGGATCGAGGTCCGGCGCCTGCCGCTGCTGGCGGGCGGGCTGGTCGATCACGCGGCGCTCTCGGATTTGCTCGCGCCGGGCGACGTCGCGGTCGTCAGCGTGCAGTGGGCCAACAACGAGACCGGCGTGATCCAGCCGGTCGAACGGGTCCACGAGACCTGCCGGGAGCACGGCGTCGCGTTCCACTGCGACGCGACCCAGTGGGTCGGAAAGATGCCGATCGCCGGCGGACCGCCCTGCGATCTGCTGACGTGCAGCGCCCACAAGCTCCACGGGCCGAAGGGGGTCGGCGCCCTCTGGATCCGGCGCGGGACGCGGCTGCGCCCGGTCCTGCACGGGGCTCAAGAGCTCGGCCGGCGCGCCGGCACCGAGAACGTGCCCGGGATCGCCGGCGCCGGCGAGGCCGCGCGGCTCGCGTCCGAGTGGCTCGAGCGGCCCGAGCAGATCGAGAGCGGGCGGGCGCTGCGCGATCGGTTCGAGTCGCTCGTGCTGGCAGCGGCCGGGGACGCGGTCGTCAACGGGCGTGAGCACGCGCGCCTCTGGAACACGAGCAACATCGGCTTCCCGGGGCTCGAGGCCGAGGCGCTGCTGCTCGCGATGTCGGAGCGCGGGCTGTGCGCTTCGGCGGGGGCTGCGTGCAGCTCGGGGTCGCTCGAGCCGAGCCCGGTGCTGCTGGCGATGGGCGTCGAGCCCCGCGTCGCCCACGGCTCGGTCCGATTCAGCCTGTCGCGCGAGACAACGGCGGGCGAGATCGAGACGGCGGCGGGGATCGTCGGCGAGAGCGTCCGGGCGATCGCCCGGCTCGCGTAGGCCCCGCCCGGCGCGGGGCGTTCGTGTACAGTCCGGTCATGACCGAGAACCCCTACGCGAGCATCGGCGAGCAGGGCTACGGGGTGATGCAGCCCGAGCCCGATCGCACCAGCATCCTCGCCATCTGCTCGCTCGTCTGCTCGCTGATCTGCTGCATTCCGGGGCTGAGCGTGCTCGGCCTGGTGCTCGGCATCGTCGCGCTGATCGGGATCGGCGCCTCGCAGGGACGCATCGGCGGCAAGGGGCTGGCGATCGCGGGCGTGATCATCAGCCTGCTGATCTCGATCGCCTGGGGCGGCCTGATCTTCACCGTGGCGCAGGGGACCAGGGTCGTCAGCCAGCTCGGCGGCTTCTTCGAGGCAGCCGCGAACGACGACGCGCAGACAGCCCGCGGCTACCTGGGCCAGAACGCCTCCGGGGCCGTGACCGACATCCAGATTATCGAGTTCGGTGACCGGATCGAGGCGGACTACGGGGCCTTCGTGAGCTACCCGCAGGGGGTCTTCGACTTCTTCGGCCAGATCGGCGAGTCGTTCGAGAACGCGGCCAGCCAGGGCTCGCAGCAGGGCCCGCCGACGATCGCCGAGGCCCAGCGGCTCTACGCGTCGTATCCGGCGATCCCGGGCGCGGTGGACTTCGGCGGCACGAGCGTGGCCGTCGTCTACCTGCTCGACGTGCAGAACCAGGGCCCGACGCCCGCCGGCAGCCCGCCGCTGTACAACATCGGCGCGCAGCTCGCCGACGGCACCGTGCTCTGGCTGGTCACGCCGCCGCAGCCGGGCACGCAGGGCATCGCGCCGCCGCCATCGCAAAGCCCGCCGCCCGACCCGGCCGAAGAAGAGCCCGCGGCGGCGCAGGACCCGCCCGCCGAGGACCCCGACACCCCCTGAGCCCACCGCCGGAACCGATGAGCACGACCCAGACGAGCCCGACCGATCCCCCCGCCGAGAACGCGGTGATCAGCTGCCGGGGCGTCAAGAAGGTCTTCGGCAAGCAGACCGTGCTCCAGGACGTCAACCTCGACGTCCTGAGCGGCGAGACCATGGTCATCATGGGCGGCTCGGGCTCCGGGAAGTCGACGCTGCTGCGTCTGATGATCGGGTCGCTGAAGCCGACCGCGGGCACGATCGAGCTGTTCGGCTCGAATATCTGCACGATGAACGAAGACCAGATGAACGCCGTGCGCCAGAAGTTCGGCATCCTCTTCCAGTCCGGGGCCCTGTTCAACTCGATGACGCTGGCCGAGAACATCTCGCTGCCGGTCAGCGAGCACACCGATCTCGATCCCGAGATCATCGACATCCAGGTGCAGATCAAGCTCGAGCTCGTGGGGCTGCGCGAGCACGCGCACAAGTACCCCTCGCAGATCTCGGGCGGCATGAAGAAGCGAGCAGGCCTGGCCCGCGCGCTCTCGCTCGACCCGCAGATCCTGTTCTACGACGAGCCCTCCGCCGGGCTCGACCCGGTCACCAGCGCCCAGATCGACATGCTGATCAACGACCTCAGCCACAAGCTCGGCGTGACGAGCGTCGTCGTGACCCACGAGATGGACTCGGCCTTCACCATCGCCGACCGAATGGCGATGCTCGACAAGGGCAAGATCCTCGCCGTCGAGTCGCGGCATTGGTTCGAGCAGCTCCGCGACCTCCCCGACGAGGAAGCCGCGCTGCGCAGCGAGCGCGAGCGCCTGATCAGACAGTTCCTGCGCGGCGACCCCAACGGCCCGCTCAGCGCGCGCCGCGACGCGGGCGCCTACGGCGAGGCCCTCTTCGGGCCCTCGCCCGCCATCCCATCGACGCCGAGCGTGCAGGCCACGCGGGGCTGAGCAGCCGCCCGACGAAGGAAGATCCAAGAGCAGACCATGGAAACCAGCCGCCGGAACAACATCGTCGCCGGACTCTTCCTCATCGTCGGGCTGACGCTCGCAGTCTTCCTCACGTTCCTGTTCTCCGACTTCACCGAGCGCCTCACACCGTCGGACCGCTACTTCGTCCGCTTCCCGGTCGAGCAGGGTGCCCCGGGCATCAAGTCCGGCTCGCCGGTCCTGCTCGGCGGGCAGCCGATCGGACGCGTCGGGCGGATCTCCACAGTCTTCTCCGAGGACGACCTCCGCGTCGCCCAGGCGATCGAGGTCGAGCTGCTCGTCCGCGGCTCGCTCGTGCTCTACGACAACGCCGACATCGCCGTCTCGCAGCCGCTGCTCGGCTCGCTCAGCTCGATCAGCATCTCGCACGTCGGCGGGCCCGCCCGCGCCAACCCCGACGCCATCTCCTCCGCCCCCGCCCCGCAGCTCGTGCCCGAGGACGGCGTGATCGAGGGCTCCTCGGCCCCGGCGCTGCTCGCCCAGGCCGGCCTCGGCCCCGAGCAGATCGACGCCATCAAGGAGATCCTCGACAACGCCAACGCCGGCGTCGCCGACTTCCGCCGGATCGCCGGCGCGTTCGCCGAGGACGCCGAGCCAACCTCGGGCTCGCTCCGCGAGACCGTCGAGGCCTTCCGCGACGTCTCGGTCGCCATCCGTGACCGCAGCTACGAGCCGCTCGTCACGCTGCAGAGCACGCTCGACGGCGCCGACAGGTTCGTCAACGAGCAGCTGCCCGGCGCGACCGAGCAGGCCGAGGGCCTCGTCACCGACGCGCGCGACCTGCTCAACGAGAACCGCGACCGAGTCACGCGGACGCTCGAGAACGTCGAATCCGTGACCGCCCGATTCGACGGCGAGACCATCGACGAGTTCGAGAGCCTGATCCAGGAAGGGCGCCTGACCCTGGCGACCTACAACGAGGCCGGCGAGGACATCCGCGAGCTGATCACCGAGCAGTCGCCCCAGCTCCGGCGCACGCTCGCGAACGTGCGACTCGTCTCCGACCAGGCCGTCCTGTTCTTCGACGAGGTCCGGGCCGCGCCCTGGCGTCTTCTCCAGCGACCCGGCAACAAGGAGCTCGGCGAGGAGATCCTCTACAACGCCGCCCGCGCCTACGCCCGCGCGGTCAGCGATCTCCGCGCCTCCAGCGAGGCGCTCGACGCCTCGATCAGTGCCATCGCCGACGGACGCGAGGGCGCCGGCTCGCCCGAGCAGATCGCCGCGCTGCGGGCCCAGCTCGAGCGGTCCTTCGAGCTCTACGCCGAACGCGAGCAAGAGCTGCTCGACCTCTTCGCCGCCCGCCAGTAGTTCCCGCGCGACCGAACGCTGACACAACCCGTACAAATCGATATCCTCGGTCGATGGCCGAGGCCCGACGCCATTACGAGGACGCGCTGGCCGCGTGGCTCAGAGCCCTCGGCGTGCCGCACCTCGGCGTCGACGAGACCCGCCGCGCCTGCTCGGCCACCACCACAGACCCCCCGACGCTCAAGTCGTTCGACGCCGTCCTCTTCGGCCCCCGCCGGCACCTGCTGATCGAGGTCAAGGGGCGCAAGCTCCGGGCCCGTCCCACCCCCAAACGAGCCGGAGCCCCGGCCCCGCCCCGATTCGACGCCTGGACCACGCTCGCCGATGTCGAATCGCTGGGAGTTTGGGAAAGGTTGTTCGGTGAGCCGTACACGGCGGCGCTCGCGTTCGTGTTCTGGTGCGACCGCCCGCCGGCCGCGGCGCTCTTCGAGGGCGTCTTCGAGCACCGCGGGCGCTGGTACCAGACGCGCGTCGTCACGCTGGCCGCGTACAGGGCCAGCATGCGGACGCGGAGCCCCCGCTGGCGAACGGTCGCGGTGCCCCACGCGGAGTTCGAGCGGGTCTCGATCCCCCTCTCCGCCGCCGGCGTCCTCGGGCCGGGCACAGCGCCCGCGTCGGGGGCCGGGCTTGAGTGATCGCCCGCCCACCGATACGCTCCCGCCATGCCGACCCCGTCAAGCCCGATCCGCCGCCTGGCCTCCTGGGGCGTGGCCCTGCTCGCCATGCTCGTCTCGACCGCCGCGACGGCCCAGCAGACCCAGCGCGTGGATCCCCCGCGTCCGCCGGACGAATTGGACGGCAGCCCGCTGACGTGGGTGATCGTGGTCCTTTGCTTCGCTGCGGTGGTCGGCGCGTCGCTGATCCCCTCGCGGCGCGGGCACCAGGACTGAGGCCCGGTCGCACCGCGACCGGCCGATCGCCCCGCCACGCCTTGGAGACCCTGATGACAACGCACACCGATCCCCGCCGCCGGCCCCGGAGCCTGGCGGTCCGCGCGCTGGTCGCGCTCAACGCCGTGCTGCTCGCCGCGTTCGGGCTTGTCAGCCTGGCGCCCGAGGCGCTCGCCCAGCCCGGCACGCAACGCCCGCGCGGCAAGTACCTCGTGATCGGGGGCGAGATCCGCACCGGCAGCGCCGACGCGACCTGGATCGTCGACACCGCCAACCAGGAGCTGGTGTCGGTCCGATTCCTCGAGGGCGGCAGCCGCCTCGAGGGGATCGGCTACCGCGACCTCGAGGCCGATCTCACCGCCGAGCCGGGCCGCTGAGCCGAGGAAACCACACCATGACCAACCAAAGCAACACAGACATCGCCCAGAACAGCCCGCAGCGCGCCGCCGTGCTCGGCCTCTCCGTCTCCGCGGTCGTCCTCGCGGCCCTCGTGCTCGTGCAGGCCACCGGCCTGCTGAGCTCGCCCGCCCACGCCAGCGCCGCCGTCTCGTCCGAGGGCTACTCGGCCGCGACCGTCGCCGCGGGCAGCAGCGTCGAAGTGCTGATGGTCATCGACGACCGCACCGAGACGCTGTACATCTACGGCGAGCGGAGCGCGCGCCAGATCGATCTGCTCGAGCGGCAGAGCCTGCCCGAGCTGTTCTCGACTGCGCGGGCCGCGGCGCTGGGCGACTGACGCGGGCCGATCCGAGTCCGGGCCGCCGGCCCGGAGATGCCACCGATGCCCATCCACCCGCTTCCGCAGTTCGAGGCCGACGTCGCCGAGCTTGAGCGTGACCGCCGGGCCGAGGCGCTGCGCGCCGCGGGCGTCCCCGAGCGCGAGGTCGAACGCCTCAGCACCTCGGACCTCGAGACCTACGAGCGGCTGAAGGCCCCCACGACACTCGTCGTGCGCTTCGGCGCGCTCAAGCTCGTCGGCGAGTACAAGTACGACGGCGACGCCAAGCCCGGCTGCGGCTCGAAGATGGTCGTCCGGACCCACCGCGGCACCGAGCTCGGCGAGATGCTCACCAGCACCTGCCCGAACTCGGGATGCTCCAAGAGCGTCACGCGAAAGCAGATGCTCGACTACATCGAGAACTCCGGCGGGCGCGACTACCCCTTCTTCACCGACGGGCGCGTCCTCCGCGTCGCGACGCCCGAGGACCTCGACGAACAGGCCCGCCTCGAGCAGTCGGCGCACGCGCTCGCACGCCACGCCAAGGACGTCGCCCGACGCGTCGCGCCGGACATCAAGATCGTCGACGCCGAGCCGATCCTCGGCGGCGAGCGCGTCACGTACTACTACACGACCGAGCAGCAGCGGCACGACCTGCGCGCCCTGCAGCGCGAGCTGAGCGCCCGCCACCGCGAGCGCGTCGACCTCCGCATGGTCGGCGCCCGCGACGAGGCCCGCATCACCGCCGATTACGAGCGGTGCGGTCAGCACTGCTGCTGCAAGAACTTCCTCAAGGTCCTCAAGCCGGTCTCGATGCGCTCGGCCAAGATCCAGAAGGCCACCCTCGACCCGCTCAAGATCTCGGGCCGCTGCGGGCGGCTGATGTGCTGCCTCCGCTACGAGGACGAGACCTACGACGAGCTCCGCAAGCGACTGCCCAAGAAGAAGACCCGCGTCGGCACGCCCCACGGCGACGGGCTCGTGCTCGACACGCAGATACTCACCCAGCTCGCGCTCGTGCTGATCGATGACTCCGACGAACGCGTCGCCGTCCCCGTCGAGGAGCTGACCGAGCCCGGGCTGCGGCCCGAGCCCAAGAAGCCCGATCCGGCCGAGGAGCGGCCTCGTCGCAAGAAGCGCCCCGAGACCACCGACGACGCCATCGCGACCGACGACGGCCTCGAAGCAGCGCCGACAAAGAAAAAACGCAAACGCCGCCGCAAACGCAAGACGGACGAGGCGGCTTCCGGCGTGGCGGCCGAGAGCGACGCGCCGCCCATCGATGCCGACGTCACACCCGCCGAGACGGGCGACGAGACAGCCGCGCCGAAGAAGAAGCGCCGGCGCCGACGGCGTCGCAAGCCGGGCGACACGCCCGCCGGCGCCGAGACCGGGTCCGCGCCCGACACCGAGTCCCCCGGCGAGTCACCGACGCACGCGAGAGGGCCCGAGTCCTCCGGTGACGGCGACGCGGCGCCCAAGAAGAAGCGCAGGCGACGGCGCCGCAAGCGCTCCTCCGGAGATGGTCCGGGCGACGGGCCGGGCGACGGAAGCCGCGAGAGCGCGGGACCCGGAGCCGACACGCCGCCCGATTGAGCCGCCGGATCGAGCCGATGGAGACGGGGGCCTCAGTCCGTCAGCGTCGCCGCCGGCGTCACCAGCTCGAGCATCCGGTCCAGCGCGAGCACCGCCGGCCCGGTCACCTCGGGATGCACCGCGATCGCGTTCCGCACGACCGGCGCGCCGTCCCCGCCGTCCTTGCCGTCCTTGCCCGTTCCGATGCCGAGCAGCCCGTCGAGCACCCAGAGCAGGTGCGGCTCGTCGATCCGGTACATCGTCGTGCAAAGGCACTGGCAGTCGCTGAGGATCCGGACGTCGACGCCACGCTCGCCCATGACGTCCCGCATGCGGTTCACCAGGTTGTGCTCGGTGCCGACCGCCCACCGGCTCCCCGGCTCCGCCGCCTCGAGCGTCTTGATGATGAACTCGGTCGAGCCCGCGAGGTCGGCCTTGTCCACGACCTCCTTGCAGCACTCGGGGTGCACCAGGATGTTCCGATCGGGCTCGAGTTCACGGATCTCGTCGCAGTGCTCGGGGCGGAACAGCTTGTGCACGCTGCAGTGCCCGGCCCACAGGATCACCTCGCTGCGGGCGATCTCCGCCTCGTCGCTCCCGCCGATGCCCTCGCCACGAGCCGTCCGCTTCGGGTCGTAGACGCAGCTCGCGCTGGCGACGTCGACGCCGAACTTGTGCGCCGTGTTCCGCCCGAGGTGCTGGTCGGGCAGGAAGAGGATCTTGATCTCCTCGCCGTCTCGCTTCGGCTCGGTGCCGCCGGCCATCGCCCACTCGAACACTCGGTCCGCGTTGCTGCTCGTGCAGCACGCGCCGCCGTGCGACCCGACGAACGCCTTGATCGCCGCCGACGAGTTCACGTAGGTGATCGGCACGACCCGACCGTTCCAGCCGCCGCCGTGGACCTTGTCGAGCGCCTCGTGGATCAGCTCCCACGCCTCGACCGTGTCGTCGTACGCCGCCATGTCCGCCATCGAGCAGCCCGCCGAGAGATCCGGAAGGAGCACGCTCACCCGGTCCGGCGTCAGCATGTCGGCCGTCTCGGCCATGAAGTGCACGCCGCAGAAGACCACGAACTCCACGTCGCGCTCGACCGCGACCCGGGCGGCGATCTGACTCAGCTTCAGGCTGTCGCCGGACGCGTCGGCGTGCCGGATGACGTCGTCCACCTGGTAGTGGTGGCCGAGAATGAACAGGCGCTCGCCCAGACGCCGACGGCGATCCTCGATCGCCTCGGACAGCTCGGCCGGGTCCATCGTCGTGTATCGCTCCGGGAGCGAGGGCTGCCACAGCATCCGCGTGTCCACCTCCAAGCGGTCCTCCGGATGAACGGTAGACCGCGAGGCGATGTTCGCCCGCGCGCACATCCGGATTCGTGCGGATCCCGTTCGGATCCGGCCCCGGAGACCGGCCTCAGGCCGCCCGGGCGCTCGATGGCGACGCCGCCCGGACCAGCTCGCCCGCCTCGGCCTGCGACTCGACGAAGCGGATCGCGACCCGCTGCGTGGCGCTGCCGAGCGGCTCGGCCCGCACGACGACCGCGGGGACGAGGGCCTCGCGCTTGATCAGCGGGCGGTGATCCCAGCTCACGCCGATGCGGATCGACTCGCCCGCGGCGACCGGGTCGCGCGTGAGGATCTCGATCAGGGCCCCGCCCTCGCCCACGTCGTGCGTGAACGCGCTCAGGTACCGGGCGTCGCCCGGTCGCTGGATCTTGCAGAGCCGCTCGACGCCCGCCCGCGGGAAGAGCCGTCGCTCGTCGCCGCCCGCCCGTGTGACGATCTCGGCCATCAGAAAGAGCCTCCCGTCCGTGGGAGGGCCGGGCGACGCGCCCGGTCCGTCCGTGGTGCGCCGTTCATCGGCGCGATCGAGCCGCCAGATGACAGTCGCCCTCGCACGTCGCGTCGCCATGCGCCGATCCTGCGCCGCCCGATCGGGGTGGCTCAGGCGATGGCCCGGCTCGCGGTCGCGTGCCCGGCCAGCTCGAGCGCCGCGCCGTGGGCCTCGGCGAGCAGCCCGCCGACGCGCTCCAGCGACGACCGGCTGCGGATCTGCTGGGACGCGCATGCCGACAGCGTCTCGCGCCAGTCCTCGTCGGGCAGCATGCCGGAGATCGCGTAGGCGAACGCGTCCGCCGTCGCGTCGACTCGGATGCCGTTGACGCCGTTCTCGACGAACTCGGCGACGCCCGGCTGATTCGCGAGCACGACCGGGCAGCCGACGGACATCGCGTCCAGCACGCCGAGCGCCTCGGGGTTGTGCGCGGCCGCGTGCAGGTACAGCGAGCACTCGCGCATCTTGGCCCGCAGCTCGGCGTGCCCGAGCTCGCCCAGGAACCGCACGTCCACGCCGAGCTCGCCCGCGAGCGCCTCGAGCGCCGGGCGTTCGGGCCCGTCGCCGGCGACCTCGAGCCGCACGCGGCTCCGCCACGGCTCCTGCACAAGCGTGAGCGCGCGCACGAGCACTTCGACCTGCTGCGGCTTGCTCAGGGGCCCCCAGGTCAGCAGCAGGTCGGCGTCGCGCTCCGACGGCCCGCTCGGGTCGCCGTCCTCGATCACGAAGTTCGGCACCAGGCGGGTCCGCGCCGGGTCGATCGCGAGCCGCCAGGTCAGGTCCGCGAGCATCTTCGAGGACGCGCCGACGACGATCTGCGCCGCGGTGCACAGCGACTGCTCCTCGAGGCCAGCCGAGATCGTCCGCGGGTCGTGCGGCGCCAGCTTCGCCGCGAGCACCTGGCTCGGCAGGAACCCGCCCTTGGCGACCAGCGCCGTCCGGACCGAGGCCCGGCGGAGTTGGGGCACCAGCGACTCGGCCAGACCGCCGTCGACCAGCTCGCGCGTCTGCAGCACCACCGTCCGCGCGTCGCGCAGCTCCTCGACCAGCGCGTCGTCCAGCGACATGCCCCCGGCGAACTCCGACTCGATGTCCATCGTCCGGACTCGGGCCCGCTCGCCCACGCTCAGGAACGGCGCGAGCACGTCGGCACCGCCTGTCGGCGCGAGCACGAAGATCCGCTCGTGGTGCGCGAGCATCGCCCGGATGAGGTGCGATTCCCGCTCCGCCAGGCCGATCGACGCCCACCAACGCAGATTCGTCTTCGGCGGGAAAGTCAGGATGAGCGCGTCGGCGATCGGCATGGGCGCACAAGGACATCTCGGACCTGTCCGATCCGTCGATCGGCCCCGCGCGGCCCCAACCTGAGCCCGGCAGACCGGTTCCGAGCCCTGCACCCGGGTTCCGGGGGCGGAACATCTCCACCCGGGCACCACCCCACGCCGATCCGTCGACCCATGGGACGCCACGCGCCGAAGCCGCCGCGCCACGATCCGCCCAGCGCCGGGCCCGCCGGGCCGCGACACAAGGTCCTCGGGCCCGACGCGCTGCTCGCCGCCCGCGAGGCCGCCCGCGCCGCCGGCCGGCGCGTCGTCCAGTGCCACGGCTGCTTCGACATCGTCCACCCCGGTCATATCCGGCACCTGCGCTTCGCCAAGAGCCAGGGCGACATCCTGCTCGTCTCGATCACCGGCGACGACGAGGTCCGCAAGGGCACCGGCCGCCCGCTGATCCCACAGGAGCTCCGCGCCGAGAACCTCGCCGAGCTCGACTGCGTCGACTGGGTCCACATCGAGCCGAACCCGACCGCGACCGGCCTGATCGAGCGCGTCCGACCGGACATCTACATCAAGGGCCGCGAGTACGAGACGATCGACGACCCGCGGTTCGAGGCCGAACGCCGGGCCGTCGAGCGCCACGGCGGTCGCGTCGTCTTCAGCTCCGGCGACGTGGTGTTCAGCTCGACCGCGCTCATCGACGCCATGCAGGAGTCGATCGACCCCTACCACCGCCGGCTCAGCCACCTCGTCGGCCAGCCCGAGCTCGCGCCCGCGCGGCTCGACGAGCTCGTCGGCGCGATGCGCGGCAAGCGCGTCGTCATCGTCGGAGAGGTCATCACCGACACCTACGTGTTCTGCGACCGGCCCGACGTCGCCGGCGAGAGCCCGATGCTCACGCTCCGCCCGCTGGAGGAACGCGCATTCGAGGGCGGCGCCGCGATCCTCGCGCGCCACGCCGCGGCGCTGGGCGCCCGCCCGGTCCTGGTCACGCGCCTGCCCGACGACGAGGGCGGCGAACGCGTCGCCGCCGCGCTCACGGGCGAGGGCGTCGAGCTGCGCGCCCTGCAGAGCCCGACGCCGGTCGCGGAGAAGCGCCGATTCCTGGTGGGCGCGACCAAGATGCTCAAGCTCGACAACGTGCCCCAGCCGGCCTGGGACACACGCCAACGCGACGAGCTCGTCGAGCTGGCGACATCGACCGCCGCCGCCTCGCCCACCGACGCCGCGATCATCGCCGACTTCGGCCTCGGGCTGCTCTCCGCCCCGATGATCGAATCGCTCACCGCCGGCCTCCGCCCCCACGTCGGCGTCCTCGCCGGCGACGTCAGCGGTCGACGCTCAGGACTGCTCGCGATGCGCGGCATGGACGTCATTGCGCCGAGCGAATCGGAGCTCCGAGACGCGATGGGCAACTACACCGACGGCCTCCCCGCCGTCGTCTGGCGCGCCCTCGAGAAGACCGGCGGCGCCCGCGCGATCGTCACCATGGCCGCCGAGGGCCTCGTCGCATTCGAGCACGCCACCCCCGAGCCGAACCAGAAGCCCAGCGGCGAGCGCCTCCGGGGCGAGCACGTGCCATCGCTCACGCCGCACGCGGTCGACGCCCTCGGCTGCGGCGACGCCCTGCTGACCACCGCCGCGCTCGCGCTCGCCGCCGGCGCCGGCCTCCTGCCCGCGGCCTTCCTGGGCTCGATCGCCGCCTCCATCGAGGCGGCCCGCATCGGCAACCTGCCGGTCGACGCCGCGAGCGTCCGGCGCGAGATCCGCCGCGTGCACGCCTCCCACCTCGCCCTCGCCGGGCCCGGCGTGATCGAGACCCGACGCGTGGAGATGCCGACCCTCGACCGCGCCGCCGGCTAGCACCCGCGAGAGAACCGCATGATCGGCTACGTCCTGCCAACCCGCGACCGACCCGACTCGCTCCGACGCACGCTCGACACGCTCGCGCGCCTCGAGGGCGAGGACGCACGCGGTCAGGTCGTCGTGGTCGACAACGCCTCCGACAGCCCGCCCGACCTGCCGGAGCGGCTCGACAACGGCCTCGAGGTCGTCGGGATCCGCAACGAAGACAACCGCGGCGCCGCGTCCCGCAACCAGGGCGTCGAAGCCCTCGACCCCGCCTGCGCGTGGGCCGTCCTGCTCGACGACGACTCGGCCCCGGAAGTCCACGCCGGCGCGATCTCCGCCGCCCTCGCGCGACAGGGCCCCGAGGTCGCCGCCGTCATGGCCGACATCCACCTGCCCGCATCCGGCAAGCGCGAGTCCGGCGGGCTGCCCGAGGTCTTCATCGGCTGCGGCGTCGCCGTCCGGCGCGATGCCTTCCTCGAAGCGGGCGGCTACGACGAGTCCTTCCACTACTACGCCGAGGAGTACGACCTCGCCGCCCGGTTCCTGCTCTCGGGCGCACAGATTACCTTCGAGCCGGCGTTCGTCGTGCGCCACGAGAAGGCCACCAAGGGACGCGACTTCGGCGTGATCATCCGCCGGCTGGTCCGCAACAACGGCTGGGTCGCCGCCCGCTATGCGCCCGACCTCGAGATGGCGGGCACCTACCAGGAGGTCCGAACCCGCTACCGCACGATCGCCGAGCGCGAGAACGTCCTCGACAGCTACGAACGCGGGCTGAACGACCTGACACGGTCGCTCAAGACCCAGCCGCGACGACCGATGCCGCCGGCGATCTGGGACCGCTTCACCGGCATGGCCCACGCGCGCGACGCGCTCGACCGGGCCATGCGCGACAAGCCGTTCGCGTCCGCGGCGATCGTCGGCCAGGGAAAGAACGCATGGGCCGTCGTGACCGCGCTCGACGAGTGGTCGGTCACGCTCCGCGAGCCCACCGACGCCGACACCTGGGTCGTCGGCACGATGTCGCCCGGCCCGATGATCGACGCCGCCCTCGCGGCCGCCGGCTGCGGCAAGCGCGTCGTCCTGCCCTGGGCGGCCGCCGCCAGCGCGCACGACGCCGGCGCGTTCGACGCCGTCCCGCTCACGCCCCCGGGATCGGGAGACGCAGGTGACGCTCGGGCTCGTGCGCCGCGCTATCCCGATCGTCCAGCAGCCTGAGCAGCTCCCGCACCGCCGCCCGCTGCCCGGGCCACATGAACGAGCCCTCGTCGCCCGATGAGACCCATCGCGCACCCTCGTGCTCGTCGTTCAGCTCCGGCTCCCAGCCCCGCTCGACCTCGACCGCGAACCGCGGGCTCATGATGATCTCGTCGCGATCGGCCAGAAAGAACGGATGCACCTGCTCGAGCGCCCACGCGCCGACCACGCCCGACGGCGGGCGCAGGCCGACCTCCTCGCCCAGCTCGCGCCAGACCGTGTCGACCGCCCGCTCGCCCGCCTCGACGTGGCCCATCACCGGCTGCCACGTCCCGCCCAAGGGATCACGTGCCCGCAGGAGCTGCAGGAGACTCACGTCGGTCGCCCCGCGCCGGAACACGTAGACGTCCACGATGTCCGTCCGAACCCGCGGCCCGTTCGACGGGCCGCTCACGGGCCCACGACCCGCTCGACGCCGAGCGCCGCGCGAAGCGACGCCGACTTCACCAGCGTCTCGTCCCACTCCGCATCGGGCCGCGAGTCGGACACGATCCCCGCGCCGACCGGGAACCGAAGGCGAGACCCGCCGCCCGCCGCAGGCCGCACGTCGGCGGTGCGGATCGCGACCGAGAACGCCGCCCCGCCGCAGCGGGACAGGTACCCGATCGCCCCGCAGTACACGCCGCGCCCGAAGCCCTCGAGCTCCTCGATCAGCTGCATCGCCCGCACCTTCGGCGCGCCCGTGACCGAACCGGGCGGGAACGCCGCCGTCAGCGCATCGACGACGTCGAGCCCGCCGCGAAGCTCGCCCGACACCGTCGCCGTCGCCTGGTGCACCGACGCGTCCCTCGCCCCGTGCGTCTCGATCGAACGCTCCAGCTCGACCTCGACCGAGCCGCAACGCGCGACACGCCCGATGTCGTTGCGCATCAGGTCCACGATCATGTTCAGCTCGGCGCGGTCCTTCTCGGCCGTGCGCAGCTCCTCGGCGTCGCCCGCCCCGTCGCGCGTCCCCTTCATCGGTCGCGTCACGAGACGCCGGGTGCGAGCATCGAACGCAAGGAACAGCTCCGGGCTCGCGCTGGCGACCGCGCTCCCGTCGGGCCGCTCCAGGTACGCCCCGAAGCACGCGTCCGAGGCGTCGAGCAGCCCGAGCCCGGTCGCGCGCACGCCCAGATCGCTCGCGCCCCCGAGCTCGTGCGCCAGGTTGACCTGGTACACGTCGCCCGCGCGGATGTACTCGATCGCGCGGGCGACCGACGACCGGTACCCCGCCCCGGCGCCACACCCCGCGACCGACCCGCGCGCCGACCCGCGCGCCGGCACCGGCTCGCCCGCGACGAGCTCGGGGAGCCCGACCCCGTCGTCGCCCACGCGGCACCAGGCCCCGCTCTCGCGGTCGTGCGCCCAGGCCGCGGGCAGCTCCCAGACCGTCATCACCGGCGTGTCCGCCCCGACCGGGAACGCACGCGGCTCGATCAGACCGCCGAGCTCGTACCGCAGCTCGACCAGCAGCCCGCCATCGAACGGCGACACGCCCGCGTCACCCCGGCCCGACAGGCGCCCGCGGAGCACGCCGAGCGGATCGCCCGGGTCCAGCTCGCCCGCCAGGTACGTCCGGGCCGAGGCCGGCGCCCCGAGGTACGACCACCGACCCAGAGGGCCGCCGCCCGACGAGAGCACCGCCAGCGACAGATCCGCGGGCCACCCCGCCGCCGCCGCCGGCACGCCCAGCACCGCCTCTTGCAAGCCGATCGACGCGATCTCGAGACCCTCGGGGCCACCCCGCGCGGCCCTGGAACGCAGCCAAGCCGAGAAGATAGCCCCCATCTCGGACGGGTGACGGGCTCGTTTCGAGCCGCGACACGCTCTAAAGTTCTCTTCTCAACCGAACACGGCCCGGATCGCCCGCGGGGCCCCCGAGAGGGGCCCCGGGCGCCGCAACACCAGCCCGCGGGGTGCATCGAGGATGGCGAAAAAGAAGGCCGCAAAGAAGACCTCCGCCCGGGGGATGACCAAGAAGGCGACCAAGAAGACGGCGAAGAAGACCGCCGCCGGGGCGTCTGGCAAGACGACCAAGAAGGCCGCGACCACCAAGGCGCCGCCCTCCCCCAAGCCGCGCACCCACAAGGCCGGCAGCCGCGAGAAGACCGTCACCAAGAAGGCGGTCAAGAAGGCCGGCCGGCGGGTCCCCTCGGGCGGCAAGCGCCCGACGCCCGGCCAGATGGTCTTCTACTTCGGCTCGCTGGGCACCGACGGCGACGGGCAGATGCGCGACCTGCTGGGCGGCAAGGGCGCCAACCTCGCCGAGATGACCTCGATCGGCCTGCCCGTCCCGCCCGGGTTCACCATCACCACCGAGACCTGCGAGCGCTACTACGCCGGCGGCAAGCGCCTGCCCCACGGCCTGATGAACGAGTGCCACCGCAACATGGCGTTCGTGCAGAAGGAAACCGGCCGCGAGTTCGGCAACCTGGAGAACCCGCTGCTCGTCTCCGTCCGGTCCGGCGCCGCGGTCTCGATGCCCGGCATGATGGACACCGTCCTGAACCTCGGGCTCAACGAGGAATCGGTCGAGGGCCTCGCCAAGCAGACCGGCAACCGCTGGTTCGCCTACGACGCGCTACGGCGCCTGGTCGGCATGTTCGGCAACGTCGTGATGGGCGTCGACATCGACCGGTTCGAGAGCGCGCTCACCGCGATCCGCGACAAGCACGAGGCCGAGACCGACGCCGACATCCCCGAGGAGGGCATGGTCGAGGCCGCCGAGACCTACCTCGAGGTCTACCGCAAGAGCGTCGGCGACGAGTTCCCCCAGAACCCGTTCAAGCAGCTCGAGATGGCCATCGAGGCCGTCTTCAAGAGCTGGAACGCCGAGCGCGCCGTCGCCTACCGGCGCATCAACTCGATCGTCGGCCTCCCCGGCACCGCCGTGAACATCCAGGCCATGGTCTTCGGCAACATGGGCGACGACTCGGGCACCGGCGTCGCCTTCACGCGCAACCCCTCGACCGGCGAGGACCGGCTCTTCGGCGAGTTCCTGGTCAACGCCCAGGGCGAGGACGTCGTCGCCGGCATCCGCACCCCGCGCCCCGCCTCCGAGATGCAGCGCTGGGACAAGAAGTCCTACCAGCAACTGCTCGACATCAAGGCCAGCCTCGAGACGCACTACAAGGACGCGCAGGACATCGAGTTCACCATCGAGCGCGGCAAGCTCTGGATGCTCCAGACCCGCACCGCCAAGCGCACCGGCGCCTCGGCCATCAAGATCGCCTGCGACATGGTCAAGGAGGGGCTGATCACCGAGGACGAGGCCCTGCTCCGCGTCCCCGCCGGCGACCTCGTCCAGCTGCTGCTCCCCAGCTTCGCCGACAAGGCCCGCAAGGCCGCCGGCATCCTCTGCAAGGGCCTGCCCGCGTCCCCGGGCGCCGCCGTTGGCAAGCCCGCCTTCTCCGCCGAGGAGGTGCTCGAACGCAGCAAGGCCGGCGAGGCCGTCATCCTCGTCCGACGCGAGACCAGCCCCGAGGACATCGAGGGCATGCACGCCGCCGACGGCATCCTCACCAGCACCGGCGGCATGACCAGCCACGCCGCGGTCGTCGCCCGCGGCTGGGGCAAGACCTGCGTCGTCGGCGCCGGCGACCTCCGCATCGACCCGGGCGAGCGCGAGATGCGGGTCGGCACCAAGGCCATCGGGCCGGACGACCTCATCAGCGTCGACGGCACCACCGGCGAGGTCATGCTCGGCGAGATCGAACGCGTCAAGCCCGGCCTCTCGACCGACTACCAGAAGATCATGCGCTGGGCCGACAAGCACCGCACGCTCGTCGTCCGGGCCAACTGCGACACCCCCGACGACGCCGCCGTCGCCCGCGACTTCGGCGCCCAGGGCATCGGCCTCTGCCGCACCGAGCACATGTTCTTCGAGGACGGACGCATCCACACGATGCGCCAGATGATCCTCGCCGAGACGCCCGAGCAGCGCGCCAAGGCCCTCGAGCAGCTCCGACCCCTCCAACGCGACGACTTCATCGGCATGTTCGAGGCGATGAAGGGCAACCCCGTCACCGTCCGACTGCTCGACCCGCCGCTGCACGAGTTCCTGCCCTCCGGCGAACGCGAGATCCTCATCGCCGCCCGCAAGCTCGGCGTCGAGGCCGCCCAGGTCGAACGCCGCGTCCACGAGCTCCACGAGCAGAACCCCATGCTCGGCCACCGCGGCTGCCGCGTCGCCGTCAGCTACCCCGAGATCCTCCACATGCAGGTCTCGGCCATCGCCGAGGCCACCATCGAGTGCCTCAAGCGCAAGGTCCGCGCCCAACCCGAGATCATGCTCCCGCTGATCGGCACCAAGCGCGAGCTCGCCTGGCTCCGCGAGCGATGTCTCGAGGCCATCCACGAGGTCAGGCGCGAGCAGGACTACGCCGGCAGGCTCGACATCAAGATCGGCACCATGATCGAGGTCCCCCGCGCCGCCGTCGCCGCCGACGAGATCGCAGAGGCCGCCGACTTCTTCAGCTTCGGCACCAACGACCTCACCCAACTCACCTTCGGCTACTCGCGCGACGACATCATGCACTTCCTCCCCGCCTACATCGCCGCCGAGATCCTCGACGCCGACCCATTCCAGACGCTCGACGTCGGCGGCGTCGGACGCCTCGTCGCCGAGGCCGTCCAGAAGGGACGGGCCAGCTCCGCCGAGATCAAGATCGGCGTCTGCGGCGAGCACGGCGGCGACCCCGCCTCCGTCCAGTTCTTCCACGACGCCGGCGTCGACTACGTCAGCTGCTCCGCCTTCCGCGTCCCGATCGCACGCCTCGCCGCCGCCCAGGCCGCCCTCCGCGGCAAGCTCAAGGGCGCGAAGAAGTAACCTGCGGGCGTGGCATGGTCCCCGGGCGAACAGTGGCGCCGGACGCACGAGCGCGCCGCGATGCTCGCCGCGTTCCTGATCGTCTGGCCGACCTCCTTCGCCGAGCTCGGCGTCATCCCGCTCTGGATCGTCGCCGGCGTCCGCTGGCGCGTCACCGCCGAGCGGACCGCGGCGCTCTGGCGCGACCCCGCCGTCAGGCTCCTCGCCGCCTGGGGCGCCTGGATGGCCCTCTCCCTCGCCTGGTCGCCCGACCGCGATGAGGGCCTCCAGGAACTCGCCCAGCTCCGCTGGCTCGCGCTCCTCTGGCCGATCACGCTCGTCACCGAGGCCCGCCCGCGCATCGTCGCCGCCCTGCTCGCCGGCTTCGCCACCGGCCACCTCGTCCAGATCGCCAATGCGATCGCCCTCCAGGGCCTCGCCCCCGAGTTCCTCCGCTTCAACCGCGCCCCCGACCGGATCTCGGGCTGGTGGGACCCCGCCGTCTCGGGCGTGCTCCTCACCGCCGCCCTCGGCGCCCACCTCGCGCTGGCCCTCTGGTCCGCCGGCCGGCTCCGCCTCGTCGGCGCGATCGGCTCGGTCGTCACGCTCGTCGCCCTGCTCGCCACCGGCGCCCGCGGCGGCTGGATCGCCTCCGCGGCGCTGCTCGCCCTCGCCGGCGCACTCGCCCTCTACCGCGGCCGCCGCTCCGCCGCGACGCTCGGGACGATCGCCGCCGCCGCGATCGCCATCGGCGTCACCGCATTCGCCATGCGCGGGCTGATCGCCTCGCGGTTCGACGAGGCCCGCACCGCCGTCGCCGCGGCCATCGACGAGCAGGACTACGACTCCGACACCGGCACCCGGATCCTCATGAAGATCGTCGCCGTCGACGCCTTCGCCTCCGCGCCGATCCACGGCCTCGGCGCCGGCGGCTTCATCGACGCCTGGCGCCGCGAGCTCGAGGGCTCGGGCTCGACACGCATCCACGGCCACGCCCACGACACCCCGCTCCACCTGCTCGCCACCCAGGGCGCCGTCGGCTTCGCCATGCTCGCGACCGGGGCCGGCTGGATCCTGATCCGCGCCTGGCGCCGCTCCGAGACCGGTCTCGACGCGGCACCCCGGCTCGCGCTGGTCGGCGTGCTCCTCTGCGCCCCCTTCGACGCCCTCACCGCCAGCACGCACTCGGCCGCGATCTCGGGCCTGCTCCTCGCCCTCGCCTGGCGGCCCCCGCCGGTAAACTCGTCGCGCCAACAGGACTCGGGCGGGGGATAAGGAGCCTGACATGAAGACACGTGGTCCGATCGCCGGCGTCATCGGCGCGGTCGTCGCATCGACCTGCCTCGGCGGACTCCTCGGCGGCTGCACCCGATATCACGTCCCGGGCGGCCCCGCCGACTTCCGCGCGATGGGCCTGAGCGTGATGGAGCAGGAGCACATCACCGACTCCAGCATCGCCGAAGAGTTCGAAAAGCGCCCGGCCGCCACGTTCCCGGCCCGTATCGCCGTGGTCAGACTCCAGGATCGCGGATACCGCAACCACCGCCACGAGTCCTGGGGCGACGGCTCGGCAACGGTCGTCTCGGTCCGCGACGTCGAGGACACCGCCCACTTCGACCGCCTCGTCGAGATGGACGGCATCGCCGGCATCGCCATGCTCAACCGCATGATCATCCCGGAGAGCATCCACGAGCTGGATGACCTCCGCACCGCCGCGGCGCGGGTCCAGGCCGACATGGTCTACGTCTACACGTTCAACACCCGGTTCGGCGTCACCAAGACCGTCCCGTTCCTCGGCGCGATCACGCTCGGCCTGTTCCCGAACGACCAGGCGCGCGTCAGCAGCACCGCCTCCGCCGTTCTCATGGACAGCCGGACCGGTTACATCTACGGTCTCGCCGAGGGAACCTCGAAGACGACCCAGCTCGCGAACAACTGGACCTCCCAGGACGCGATCGATCAGTCGCGCATCCGCGCCGAGCGCGAGGCGTTCGACCAGATGATCGAGCAGACCGAGCTGATGTGGCGCGGGATGTTCGATGCGCTCCGCCGCCAGGCGACGCCCGACCCTACCGATAACGAAGGCTGAGCCGCTCGACACCCCCGGGCGTCTCGATCCGCCAAGCCAGCCGCACGCGTCCTGACCCGTCCAGCCACAGCGACGCCGTGTACAGGTCGCGGTCGCACACGTGCGGCTCCACCGAGTCCGCAGGCTCGGCCGCCGACGGTGCCGAACCGTCGACCCCGAGCTCGAACGCCGCGATCCCCACCGGGCGATCCCGGCCCTCGCGCAGGTGCGCCAGACGCAGCAGCCCGCCATCGACCCACCACCGGTTCGCGCTAGCCGCGCCGACCCGGCGCCCGCCAGGCACGCGCGTCTCGCCCCGCTCCACGAGATCCACCGACCGCGCACCACAATCAACCTCGACCAGCCCGCGATACCAGCCGCCGACGCGTCCATCGACCCGGGCGCCGACCGAAACCACGCGGCTCACCAGCGCCAGCCGCTCCAGGATCCCCGTCGCAACGCCCATCGCTCGTTCTAGGCCGCCGCAGAGGATCGCTTCGGCCAGACAAGCACTTCGAGTACGCTCGACCGATCCGAGACGCGGGTGGTGGCCCGCCCAGACCGCGGCCGAACCCCTCGGCCGAGACCACGACAGACCGGAGCACACGATGAGAACAGCACCACGCCTGCGAGGGGCGGCACGCCTCGCCACCCTCTCCGCCGTCGCCGTCGTCGCGACGACCCTCGCGCCCGCCCAGCCGATCGAACGCGACGAGAACCCCATGTTCGGCTCCCTCGAGTGGCGCGCCATCGGCCCCGGACGCGGCGGACGCGCCCAGTCGGTCTCCGGCGTCGTCGGCGACCCCAACACCTACTACATGGGCGCCACCGGCGGCGGCGTCTGGAAGACCACCGACGCCGGCGCCAGCTGGCGGCCGGTCTCCGACGGATTCCTCGGCACCGGCTCCGTCGGCGACGTCGCCGTCGCGCCGAGCGACCCGAACGTCGTCTACGTCGGCATGGGCGAGGCCGACATCCGCGGCAACTTCTCCCACGGCGACGGCGTCTACCGATCCACCGACGCCGGCAAGACCTGGGAGCACGTCGGGCTCGAAGACACGCGCCAGATCGGCCGCATCGAGGTCCACCCGACCGACCCCGACACCGTCTACGTCGCCGCCCTCGGCCACGTCTTCGGCGAGAACCGCGAGCGCGGCGTCTTCCGCTCGACCGACGGCGGCGAGAGCTGGGAGAAGATCCTGTACGTCGACGACAAGACCGGCGCCGTCGACGTCGAGATCGACCCCAACAACCCGCGCGTCCTCTACGCCGGCATGTGGCAGGTCAGCCGCACGCCCTGGCGCATGGACTCCGGCGGCGAGGGCAGCGGCCTCTACCGCTCGCTCGACGGGGGCGACACCTGGGAAGAGCTCACCGAGGGCCTGCCCGAGGGCGTCAAGGGCAAGATCGGCGTCAGCGCCAGCCGCGCCCAGCGCGACCTCGTCTACGCCATCGTCGAGGCAGAGAAGGGCGGCGTCTTCCGCTCCACCGACGGCGGCGAGAGCTGGCGCCGCGTCTCCGAGGACCGCAATCTCCGCCAGCGCGCCTGGTACTACAGCCACATCTACGCCGACCCGCAGGAGCCGAACACGCTCTACGTCATGAACGTCCGCTTCCACAAGTCCATCGACGGCGGACGCACCTGGTCCACGATCCGCGTCCCGCACGCCGACAACCACGACCTCTGGATCGACCCGTTCGACAACCAGCGCATGGTCAACGCCAACGACGGCGGCGCCAACGTATCCTTCAACGGCGGCCGCGTCTGGACCGACCAGACCGGACAGCCCACGGCGCAGTTCTACCGGGTCACCACCGACAACCGCGTCCCCTACCGCGTCTACGGCGCCCAGCAGGACAACTCCACCGCCTCGGTCTCCAGCCGCGGGCGCGAGTTCGGCAACTGGCAACGCGACCTCTACGCCGTCGGCGGCGGCGAGTCCGGGTACATCGCCGTCCACCCCGAAGACCCCGACATCATCTACGCCGGCAGCTACGGCGGCACCATGTCCGTCTACGACCACTCGACCGGCGTCCGGCGCAGCATCATGGTCTGGCCGGAGAACCCCATGGGCGGCGGCGCCGACGTCCTCGAGCACCGCTTCCAGTGGACCTTCCCGATCGTCATCAGCCCGCACGACCCCGAGAGGGTCTACGTCGGCGGCGAACGACTCTTCGTCACCACCGACCGCGGCCAGAGCTACGAGGCCATCTCCCCCGACCTGACCACCAACGACAAGTCCAAGCAGGCCTCCTCCGGCGGGCCCATCACCCAGGACAACACCTCCGTCGAGTACTACTGCACCATCTTCACCGTCGCCGAGTCGCCGCTCCAGCAAGGCCTGATCTGGGTCGGCACCGACGACGGGCTCATCCATGTCACGAACGACGCCGGCGAGACCTGGAACGACGTCACCCCGCGCGGCATGCCCGACTGGCCCATGATCAGCCTCATCGAGGCCTCGCCCCACAACCCCGACGTCGCCTACGCCGCGGTCAACCGCTACAAGATGAACGACTTCAAGCCGTACGTCTACAAGACCACCAACCGCGGCCGCACCTGGAAGCTCGTCAGCGACGGCATCGACGACGAGGCCCACGTCCGCTCCGTCCGCGAGGACCCGATGCGCGAGGGCCTGCTCTACGCCGGCACCGAGCTCGGCGTCTACGTCAGCCTCAACGCCGGCGAGGACTGGGAGCCACTCCAGCAGAACCTGCCGGTCGTCCCGGTCACCGACGTCACCGTCAAGGACGACGACCTCGTCATCGCGACCCAGGGCCGCTCGTTCTGGATCATGGACGACCTCAGCGTCCTCCGCTCCATGCCCGCGGGCGTCGACGAGGACGAGCCGATGATGCTCCAGGTCGCCGACGCCTACCGCGCCGGCTGGGACCAGGCCCGCGTCCACTTCCACGTCCCCGAGGCCATGGCCGAGGACGACGCGCCCAAGATGTCCCTCCGATTCGTCGACGCCGAGGGCGACACCGTGCGCTCCTTCGCCGTCAAGATCGGCGACGCGCCCTCCGGCCCCGCCGCCCGCAACACCATCGCACTCGAAGAGCCCGGCATGAACAGGTTCCTCTGGAACTTCCGCATGAAGGGCCCCGTCCGCGTGCCCGGCGCCGTCGCGTGGCCGCCGCACCCGCCCGGCCCGCGCGTCGCCCCCGGCACCTACACCGCCCAGCTCCTCGTCGACGGCGAGGTCGCCGCCGAGAGCACCTTCGGCGTCCTCGGCAACCCCAACGTCGACACCACGCCCGCGCAGTACGCCGCGCAGGCCGAGATGCTCGACGAGATCTACGGACGACTCTCCGACGCGCACACCGCCGTCAACGAGATCCGCGCCATCCGCAAGCAGGTCGACCAGGTCATGGCCCTCGCCAAGGACTCCGGCAAGGCCGAGTCGCTCAAGTCCTCCGCCGACGCGCTCAAGGAAGCGCTGAAGGAGATCGAGGAAGAGATCATCCAGACCCGCTCCAAGTCGTCGCAGGACCCGCTCAACTTCCCCATCAAGCTCAACGACAAGATCGGCGCACTCGCCTACCAGGTCGACAACGACTTCCCGCCGACCGAGCAGGCCGGCGCCGTCCTCGACCGACTCGGCGACATGCTCGCCGTCCAGCTCGCAAAGCTCGACGAGGTCAAGGCCGGCCCGGTCGCCGCCTTCAACGAGCTCGTCGAGCAGACCCGCGTCCCGGCGATCACCGCCGGCTCCGAGGCCGAGGCCGTCGCCGCGGGCGGCTGAGACGACATCTCACAAAGCAAAGCGGCCCGCGCTCGAGAGGGCGCGGGCCGCGTTCGTTCCCAGAGTTGACCCGCCCGCGGTCAGCCGCCGCAGCCCGCCAGGTACAGCTGCACGAACAGCACCACGTCCGTGTACGAACGCACGCCGTTGCGGTTGAAGTCCGCCAGCTCGTCCTTCGCGAAGTACGCGTCGACGAACGCGTCGATGTCCGCCTGCGACACCAGACCGTCACCCGTGAGATCCACGAAGCACGGGTCCGCCTGCACGAATACCTCGTCCTGGATCTCGCGGCCGATCTCCGTGTTCCGGCGGATCACGTCGGACAGCCGCGTCCCGTCGACCATCTGACGCAGGTCCTCGGGCAGGTACGCCTCGTACCAGAACCGGTCGCCGTCACGGAGACGCACGAACTGGTCCGCGAGAACCGCGATCAGCGTCTCGCCCACCAGCGCGCCCGAGACCCGCGGCTCGCACAGCATCCCCGTCCACGGATCGATGTCGTCCACGCTCGCGTACACGCCCGAGAGCGCCCCGTGCACCGCCGGATCCGGGTTGATCGCCTCGAACGACGCCACCGCGCCGAGCCCGAAGGCGACACGCACGTCGTTGTAGCTGCCCAGACCGTGCTCACGCCCGCGCTGGATGTTCAGCGACGCAAGGTCAAACCCGCCCGCGCCGGGCGGACCGAACAGGAAGTTCCGAACGTCGTCGACCAGATGACGATCGATCGCCTGGCTCGTCTGCGCCGCAAGACCACGCAGGATCGAATCGATCCCCTCGTCCTCCAGGATCGACGGGTCGAAGAACGCGTCACGCAAAGCCAGGTGCTCCGCCGGGACCTCCGCGCCGAGGTAATCGAGCCGGAGGATGTGCGAACTCAGCATCGTGTGGCCCACCCGGTACGCCGCCGTCGCGAACACGTTCGAGATCGAAGCGTCCACCACGTCGTCGTAGCCCCCGTACGCCGGGATCGCCCCGTCGCCGAGCAGCAGCGGCAGGAACTCGTTGTACGTGATCGCCTGCATCTCCGCCGCCACGATCGCCCGCGCACGCTCGTAGACCTCGTCGCCCATCAGGCCCGGGTTCTCTTCACCCAGCCGGTCCGCCCAGTAGTTGTGCTCGCGGACCCACAGCGTGTGCATCGCCGCGAGACCCGCCTGCTCGTTCGCGCGGATATCCCCGGCCAGGAAGAAGCTCGGGTCGTCGTCGGTCGGCGCGTTGTGCAGACCGCCGGTGTTGTACATCAGCAGCCTGCCGTCGCTCATCTTCAGCCGGCCGGTCCCGTCGAGCTCACGCAGCGCCGCCGCACGCCCGTCGTCCGAGCCGTAGACGTTCGAGGCGTCGATGTAGCTGGTGATGTTGTTCAGCTGCTCGCGCACGTCCGGCCCGTCCGGCGCCGCCCCGGCCAGCGCCGCCGACCGGTCAAGACCGATCGGGGCCAGGAAGAACGGATCGCCCGCCGGCACCGCGATCGGCGCCTCGATCGCCGGGCTCGCGATCGGCGTCTCGTCGATGTCGTGGTCCAGGAACTGGCCCCACTGCCACAGGTAATCGGACGCGTTCAGAGGGCTCGGGATCGGCGACGACTGCGCGTGCACCGCGTTGCTCACCTCCCGAGCGCTCGGCCCGCCGGTCACCGACGGGTCACGCGCGAGCTGCGAGAGCCCGTCGTGGTACGCGTCCGGCACCAGCCGCAGCAGCGGGATGCCGACCGCGCCCCAGTCCGGGCTGATCGGGTTGTTCCCGAGCCCGTCGATCGTCCGGAACTCGAGCGGGTACTCCGCCGCCACCGCCAGCAGCGAGCGCCCGTGCGAGTCGTTCACGAAGCTCAGCGCCCGGCTCGGCACCGGCCCGCGCTGCACGAGTGAATTGCCCGTCCCACGACGATCGAGCTCGACGGTCTCGGAGACCCGACCCTTCGACTCCCGGCTCCCCTCGGTCGCTTCCTGCGCAGCGACCGACGACGCCGACGCCACCAAGGCGGCGATAACCCACGCACGGTCCATTCGAATTCTCCAGGTTCTCATCCCAGTCGCGGCCGGACTCTCACCCGGCCTGTCTCCACATACAGCGATCGATATCACTCATTGTTACCGATCGACGGACGAAATCATGAAGATTCCGTGAGACTGGGACTCGACCCAGATTTCGGACCCGCGCAGCCGTCCCGTGGAACCCGGAGGCCGCCCCTGCGGAAGCCGCGGGCCGCCCCTTCGGGCCGCCCGCGTGCACGGAGGTCGTGGACGATTACTGGGCCGCGAAGAACGCGGACACGTAGGCGTCAACGTCGGTCTGGCTGATCACGCCGAACGGCGCGGCCAGGTCGGCCGAGAGCTGGTTCGCGAAGAACGCGTCGACGAACGCCGCGACGTCCGCCTGGCTCGCCACGCCGTTGCCGTTGAAGTCGCCCGGGGTCAGCGAGCGGATCGCGGCCGCGACCGCCGCGTCGAACGCCGGGTCCGTCTCCTCGACGCCGAACGGGAACAGGATGATGAACGGCTCGCTCGAGGCGATCCCCGCCTGGGTCGTCGTCTTCGACAGCGTCACGGCGTACACCGCCACGTCGGCCAGCGGGTTCGGGTTCGGGCTGAACGGGTCATCGACCGGCAGGATCGTGAAGTTGAAGTGACGGTGCGCGCGGCCGTTCGAGAACACATCCAGGCCGTTGTTCGGGAACGACGAGCCGACCGGCAGGAACCCACCGATGTTGTTCGTCTGGAAACCGTTGGTGTTGAACTCGACCGCCAGCGACTCCTCGACCGAGCCGCCGTCGCCGCCGGCGCCGCCGGTCGGGCCGGTGACCGAGGTCGAGATGAACGTGTCGTTGATCGGGTCGTAGAACCCGAGCGAGACGAACGCCGACGGGCCGAAACCGACCACGTCGAGACCGACGCGGGCGTTCGGGTCGAACACGCCCGGGCCCGAATCGAAGCCCGGCGTGTTCGTCGAAAAGCTCGTCACGCCCGGCAGCGTGTCCTGGAACACGTCGCTGCCGCCGCTGCCCGGCGTCCCGTCGCTCGGCTCCGACTCGACGATCCCGATCTCGCCGATGAAGACCCGCTGCTCGCCGAAGCTGCCGTCCTCGCCGATCAGGCTGACCACGATCTGGCCGTTCTCGATCGCCAGACCGATGTCACCCTCGTCGATTTGGCCAAACGCCACCCCGCCGGCCGCAACGAGCGCACCAATAGCTGCGATGTTCTTCTGCATCGTTCCCTCCATCTGTACAAAGAATGTCACGAGCCCCGGCGCTCTCCTCGTCGCCGGCTCCCGCTCTACCTCGCCAATTCCGGGTCCATCCGGTTCACTGTGAACAGCGTCTCTTTCTTCACCAGAGACCTGCCCGTCGGGTCCGGCTCCCACTCCTCGAAGTTCTCGTTCAGCCGGAAGACCTCTCCGAACTCGAGCGTCTCCGCGTGCCCGTCGAGGAATCCCCAGTTGCTCTTCGAGTCGTACGAGATCACCTCGCGACCGTGCTCGTCACGCTCGTCACGCTTGCGGCGAGAATCGTGCGCGTTGATCTCCACGTGCTGGTTCGCGCGCGTCGGCGTCAGCCCGGGCAACGACAGCCCCACCCACGTCTCCACGTGCGTGTGGTCGGCGCCCGCGAAATCACCCTCGAACGTCATCATCAAGAACTGCACCGTCGCGTGCGGGTTCGGGATCACCCGCAGATGCATGAAGGGCTGATCCTCCGGTGGGATGTTGCTCAAATAGTTGTTCACGCCGTAGCTCGTGCGACGGAACTGCTCGCCGCCCGACTTCGGCACCGGGATCCCCTCGCCGCCGTCCTCGATCGACCAGTGCACGCTGTTGTCGACCGGGCTGCGAGCCACCAGCTCGCTCCCGTAGTACTCGCTCAGCGTGTTGATCCACGCGACGCCCTCTTCCGAGTGGCTCCCGCCGTGACCCAGCCCGACGTCGATCAGCGTCCCGTTGTGGTTGTCCATATAGATCGCAGAGGCGAGCTGCATGCCGCGCATGTTCGCCAGGCACTTCAGCGTCCGCGCCGTCCCGCGAGCCGACGCGAGAGCCGGCAACAAGAGCGAGAGCAACAACGCGATGATCGCGATCACAACCAACAACTCAATCAGGGTGAACGCACGGCGCCCGGCCTGTTCTGACATGCCCAATTGAATCCGAGCGCGCGGCCGGAGTCAATGCAATTGCGAACGCATTCGCAATAAACTCCGAGCCTCATATTCGGTTTGTGCTTGGCGTCTGGCGGACCCGGCCCTCAGGCCGCGTCGCGCTCCGTCGTCCGGCACGCCAGACGAGCCGTGAAATCCGAGATGCGCCGCACGTCGTCGAACGCCAGCTTGATGTCGCCGCCGTCGCCGGTGAGCCGCTTCAAGGCCGCCGACACCCGCCGCACCAGCTGCGGGAACCCCGCCGCGGCCGCCTCCGCCTCCAGCTGTCGCATCGCCGACTCGAGCGCGTCGTGGTTGCCCGCCTTCTGCGCCGCCATCGCCAGCGCCGCGAACTCGCTCGCGCGCAGGATGAACACACGCACCGGCTTCGGCGTGCCGTAGACCGCCTCGACCGTCGAGTAGATCGCGGACTCGCCCCCGCGATCCGGGAACTTCGAGAACGCGAGCTCCACCGCGCCGGCGATGCGTTCCTGCGTCCACGGGCTGCGCACGACCTCCGCGACGTCCAGGTCGTTCCCGATCGTCGCGAGCTCCAGGTCGTCACGCTCCCCGAGCAGCAGGATCGGCGCCCGGAACCCGTGCTCGCGGAGCACCTCGACCAGCGTCGCCGATTTGCCCGACACGCCCACGTTGCGGTCCGTGATTAGCAGATCGAACGAGACGTTGCTGAACGTCTCGAATGCGTCGCGCGGCGTCCCCGCGACCTCGAACGTGTGACCGAGCGGCTCCAGAGCCTGCACCACGTCCGGGCGGCGCATCGGGTGCAGCGCGACCAGAATCCGCCCGCCGTGCGCTTCATCGCTCGGCATCTCCGCCTCGACCGTCGCCGTGATCAGCGCTTCCTTGATGAACAGCCGCGGGTCGACGATCTCCTCGAACTCGACGCCGACGCGGTGCCCCGCCTCCGAGACGTAGTCGCACCAGCGGACATCGCCGAACACGAGAACGTCCTCGCCCGCCATCGACCGCAGGCGGACCTCGCACGACACGTTGGCGTGCACGTACGCCCGCGTCGCCAGACGCACGCCGCGCGCGGAGAGGTCGAGCATCTCCGCCTCGAGCACCTGCACGATCCCGCGCTCGCCCGCGATCCGAACCGTCACCGGCTGGTTGCCGCCGGGGAACCGGCTCGCGCGCCGCATCTGCTGGAACTGACGCTCGCGAGCGCGCAGCTCCTTCGACTTGCTCACTCGTGATGACTTCTCGTCTCGACTCAACCCAGGCCCTTCGCGGATCGGCGACCACGAACAGCGCGCACCGCGCACCAGCACCGAAGAAATCGGCCCGACGGCGGGGGCCAATGAGCCCCATCCGGACCGCTTTCGATCTCTGCGGGTCGCGCCACGCCCCCCCCTCCTCGGGCGATCCGAGCGCTCGCACGCCCGCCGCGAGCCCGATCACACCCGCTCCGACCGAAGCGCCGGCCCACACCCGCCGATACAGCGACCACACCAGAGGACGCCGCCATCGACGAGCAACCCAACAACCGCTGGAAGCTCTGGGCGGTCCTCATCGGATGGTCGCTCGCCGCCCTCGGCGGCTTCGCCTCGATCGCCGCCAACGCCGCGGGCCCCGCCGGCGAGCCCACCGCGCCCGACTGGCCGGCCGGAGACTGGCTCGGCGGCGGCCTCGGCCCGGGCGACGCGCCGCTCCTCGTCTTCCTCCACCCCCGCTGCGCCCACGCCGAACCCACGCTCGACGCCCTCGAACGCGCCCTGCAGAGCTCCCCACGCGAGCACGCGCCGGTCGTCGTCATCACCACGCCCGCCGGCGCCGGGCCGGCCTGGACCCAGACCGACGTCACCGCCCGCGCCGAGACGATCACGAACGCCCGAGTGCTCCTCGATCCGGGCGGGATCATCGCCGCCGCCTTCGGAGTCTCACAGAGCGGTCGATGCCTCGCCTTCAACGCCGTCGGCGGGCTCCTCTTCTCCGGCGGTGTCGGCGATGCCTCCGCCGCGGACGCGATGACGCGCGCCCTGCTCGAGGGCCGGGCCG
The DNA here is from genome assembly GCA_038521625.1 of Planctomycetota bacterium. Lineage (GTDB taxonomy): Bacteria > Planctomycetota > Phycisphaerae > Phycisphaerales > UBA1924 > JBCBKP01. The sequence goes on along the minus strand of JBCBKP010000001.1, from coordinate 13,455 downwards.
CCGACCCCGGCGATCAAGACGCCCCGACCGGCTGCGCGCTCGTCCGCCCGGGCGACACCCCCGAGACCGCGTCCGCCGCCTGCGGGTGAGCCCCGCCCCGCCCTGAACCGATTTTTCACCGCGACGCCCGACGCGACACGCGGCCCGCGCCCGCTTAACCCTCTAGCCTCCGCTCAACGCCCACAAAGGGGAGATCACCATGCGCGCCCGATCCGCCACGCTCTACGCACTCGCCCTCGCCGCCGGCACCGCCACCGCCCAGACCATCACCGCCCGCGGCGTCGTCTACGAGGACCGAAACGCCGACGGCGCCCGCCAGGCCGGCGAGCCGGGGATCCCCTCCGTCGCCGTCTCCAACGGCGTCGACGTCGTCCTCACCGACGAGCGCGGCAACTACCGGATCGAGATCGACGACCGCGACGCCGTCGTCTTCGTCGTCAAGCCCCGCGGCTTCCAGGTCCCCCTCGACGCCCAGAACCTCCCCCGCTTCTCCTACAGCCACAAGCCCGAGGGCTCCCTCGACGACGGCTTCGTCTGGGAGGGCGTCGCGCCCACCGGCCCGCTGCCCGCCTCGATCGACTTCGGCCTCCGACGCGTCGAAGAGCCCGACGCCTTCACCGTCATCGCCTTCGGCGACCCGCAGCCCTACTCCCTCGAGCAGATCGACTTCTTCCGCCGCGAATCGATCGAACAGCTCTTCCAGCCCGGCCCGGGCGGCACCAGCGGCAACAACGCCGGCGCCGCCCTCGGCATCAGCCTCGGCGACCTCGTCGGCGACCGCCTCGACATGTTCGAGCCGCTCAACCAGGCCCAGGCCCTGCTCGGCGTGCCCTGGTACAACGTCTACGGCAACCACGACATGAACTTCATGTCCGGAGACAGCGCCCTCACCGCCGAGGACCCCGACCGCCACGCCGACGAGACCTTCGAACGCGTCTACGGCCCCACCGACTACGCCTTCCAGCACGGATCGGTGCACTTCATCCTGCTCGACAACGTCATCTACCAGGGCTTCGAGGGCTACCGCGACAACACCGGCGAGGGCTGGCCCGAGGGCCGCCACCCCCAGACCGGCAACTACCGCGGCGGCCTCCGCCCCGAGCAGATCGAGTTCGTCAAGAACTACCTCGCCGTCGTCCCGACCGACGAGCTCGTCGTCCTCGCCATGCACGTCCCCCTCGAGATGCACGGCCCCGGAGTCCACCGTGTCCCCGAGAAGCGCGAGCTGTTCGAGGCGCTCTCCAGCCACCCGCACACGCTCAGCCTCTCGGGCCACACCCACCTCCAGGAGCACTGGTTCTTCGGCGCCCGCGACGGCTACACGCCGGGCGCGCCCAACCAGCACACCATCGACGACCCGCAGCGATTCCCCGAGCCGGTCCACCACCACATCAACGCCGTCACCGTCTCGGGCTCCTGGTACGGCGGCATCCGCGACGAGACCGGCGTGCCCCACACCACCATGCGCGACGGCGCACCCAACGGCTACACTCTCCTGCACTTCGACGGCAACCGCTACCGCACCGAGTTCCGCGCCTCACGCCGCCCCGCCGAAGACCAGATGAAGATCGCGCTGCTCGACGGCGAGACGCCGGTCATGGAAGCCTCGCCGGGCGAGGACCGGACCGTCTTCGTCAACGTCTACAACGGCGCCCGCGGTGACGACGTCCGCTGGCGACTCGTCCCCAACCCCGCCCTCGGCGCCCCGCCCACCGGCTGGTCGCCCATGACCTTCAAGTGGCGCACCGACCCCGTCTACGGCGCCAGCTACCAGCGCGAGCTCGCCGCGAGCGAGGCCGGCGCCGCCAACCGCGTCAGCCCCGAGCCGCGATTCTCATACCACGTCTGGGAGACCGAACTCCCCAAGCGCCTGCCCGCCGGCACCCACGTCATCGAGGTCCGCCACACCGACCTCTACGGCAAGACCCACACCGGACGGATCAGCTTCCGCGCGACCGACTGACCCAGAGCCCGATTGGTGCAGTCTCCCGATCCGCATCGCCGAAACCAGGGCGATGCCGAGCGGACCCGTCCTTGATCAGGCCCCCGACGCGATCGCAGCCCTGCTCGCGGAGCCGCTCGCCGTCGCCGATGTCGGCGCCGACGGCGGCCTGCACCGCCGCTGGCACCCCTTCAACCACCTCACCGTCCTCGCCTTCGACGCCAGGGACGACGCACAGCTCGGCGACGACTCCCATCATCCGGGGGCATCCATCCTCGGCAGCCACGCCGTGCTCGACGCCGAACCGCGCGATCGAACCCTGCACATCACCGCGAAGCCCAACTGCTCCAGCCTCTACGAGCCGAATCCACGCATCATCTCGCGCTTCGCCGACCCCGAGCGCCTGCGGGTCGTCGAACGGATCGGCGTCCGCACGTCCACCCTCGCCGCGGAAGCCCAGCGCCTCGCCGTCGACCGGGTCGACTTCATGAAGGTCGACGTGCAGGGCGCCGAGCTCGACGTGCTCCGCGGCGCCTCACCGCTGCTCGCGTCCGCCGGCGAGGCGAGCGGCCGCGTGATCGGCGCCGAGGTCGAGGTGCAGTACCTCGAGATGTACGCCGGCGCCCCCGGCTTCGCCGACGTCGCGCGCTTCATGCTCGAACGAGGCTACGAGCTGATCGACCTGCGACGCGTCTACGCCCACCCGACCGGCGCGGCGAAACGCCCCGACCGCAAGGGCCAGCTCCTCTTCGGCGACGCCCTCTTCATGCTCTCCCCCGCGCTCGTCGACAGCCGCGAGACCGCCCGACGGGCCTGCGCGATCGCCCTCGCCTACGAGCTCACCAGCCTCGCCGTCTGCTACGCCGAGATTCGCCAGGGCGACCCGACGCTCGACACGATCGCGCGCCTCGGACGCGCACAACTCGCCCGACGCCCGGACGGCCCACGCGTGAACGACCAGGCCCTGGGCAACACCCCCGGCGCCGCCTGACGGGACCGCCCGGCGCCCCCGCGCGGTGTCCAGCCGCTTCACGGTCCGCCACCCAAGGACGGTGTACCTACACACGCGACCTCTCATGTACTCTACGATGCAAGAACAACGCAGACGCAAATCACTCAAAACACCTCTAACGAGTGCCACGAAGAACACACAACCCCGCCTGAACTTGTGCGGCACAAGCATTCGAATTCAGTCAAGATCACTACTTTAGGCCATCATCATTCTTGTGCCAGAAGGATCTCGCCACATTCTGGACAGCATACAAAATCACAGATGGCATATCCACACTGCGGACACCTGTTGTTGCTGACACGCCAATTGCGCACAGTACAAGTAAACATTTTTTTTACACCAATTGTAACGGGCATCAAAAACAAAAATATGATAACCGATGAAAATAAGACATGCTCAACAGGCATTTTTCTACCAACAATTATTCCGTTCTCGTTTGTAATTAATGTGACTTTACCCAAGGGGATAATATGTATTTTTTGAATAACCAACCAGTAAAGTTCTAGAGATTGCTCCCGAGCCACTTGCACAGCGAATTGCTCTTGAGTTCGTGACATTGGCGTCACAGCAGCCGATTCAATTACGAGTCCGGCATCAAGAAACATCACCTCGAGGTAGTCCGGGAATCTCACATTATCGATCGCGACCGCTTCGCTGCCGGGATGAGTTCCCAATCGCCGCCGTGACATATTTACAAATACCGTCTCGGTGAACACATCGTTGTCGACAGTCCAGACCAAATCTGGACCAATATCCCAATACCCGTTTGATCCGTATGGCAGATCTAGTATATTAGCACGAAAACTCAAGGCTATGGGTATGCACGCGAGCAACACAGCCCCGATCGCGACAAACACCACATGGAGATAGCGACCGCCCGCGGCGGCCAGGCGAGATCGAGCGAATATATTACATCTTAATTTGAATAATTTCATATATTAAGTACATCATGGTAGCTCACGTGCATCATCAAACAACATATGCCATATGATTTGCGGCCCTGGAAGAACGTTCTGTTCGATACACTTTTCAAATCGCTCGGACCAGAACTCAAACACGTCTTCAACAGAACTTTTAGTACGTTGACAATCGCCCTGGAACTGCGGGTCAAGTTGTGAGCAATCAAAGCTCTCTATGCATGTCAGCATGCACTCTGCGACAATACTTTCCGAATATTCCCTGGCGCAAAGTTCGTTTGGGACCGTGTTGTCATTGGGCCCGCAATCAAAATTGGGGAAATGCAGTTTTTCACATCGACTTAAACACTCAATGAATCGATCTTGCAAGGAAGCGAAATTCGGATCAGTAGGCCGTTGACTCGCGCAGTTGCAAATCTTTTTTTGTCCGTCGATACAAATGGCGGCACCTTGCACTCGTCTCCTGTTTTCGCCGGTCATATCACAAACTTCACGACACTTCTCACTCTCGCTCGCATCGTCTGGATCCCGCTCGGGCTGACAAGCGGAAAGTCCGATCGGGTCCACAAGTTGCAGAGGATTCGACAGCACCATTTGATATCGATTGAAACCATCAATGTACCCGATTGGATCCCTCGTGAGCCATCGTCCGAGGTCCGGGTCGTACTCGCGGTGCCTGACTCCGTAGCACGCAAGCTCGGCGTCGAAGCAGTACCCCGCGTACCCGATGTGGTTGTCCGCGTCCAGCGTGTCAAGGTCACGCAGCACGCTCAGCCGCTCGCTCGTGAAGTTCGTCACGTCGAAGTAGATCGATGTCCACGCCGTCTGATCGGCCGAATCGATCGTCCCGTACGGCGCTACAAGGTCCACGTCCGCCCGGTACGCCGCGTCACCGATGTCCGAGCCCGACGCCGCCACGTACGCCGTCGTGTCCGTCGATGAGCTCAGACCGAACGGGCCGGCGATGTCGCTCGAAGGACGCTGCCGCGCCGTCCCGTACGACGTGTAGTCGACCCGCCGCGTCACCAGCCCGTCGTCCGTCGCCAGCGCACGCACAGAGAACTGCGCATCGGTGATGTAGAAAAACACGTCCCCGCCCACCGTCTCGAAACCGTCGCCGGACTGGCTGTCGGCCGTGTCCATCAGCCGCTTGGCCACCGCGTCGTCGATGTACCGCTGCCCCCAGAACTGCTGGCTCACCCGGTCCACCGTGCCGTCGTAACCGTCGCTCGGGCCAGACGGATCGATCTCGTCGATGTGCTCCTCGGCGAGCTGCCACGAGGGCAGGTAGTAGTACCGACGCTCATCGCACCGGTGAAGAGATCCAGCTTGGCACTGGACTGCGGTGAAGCTCGACCGTTGCGTACCGGTCGACAAGATCTGGAATCGAGGAACGGTAAAATTCGAAAATGTTACCATTTGCTATGCGATACCAAATCATTTGACCATCGACGACCTCGGCCAACGCCTGAGGAGTCATGAACACTTGACGCCGATAGAGCTCGCTCTGGCCAACACGACGGAATTCGTCTGGAGCGAATGGAAACGGCCGAAGCCAGAACGCGGTTTCACCCGATTGCATGCGAAACTCTACCAGAAGTCGATCGAATCCATTGCTGGTGTAGAGTAGTAGGGAGGAAAGCCGAACTTCGTCGGAAGATGCGTCGTCCGAGAGCTCAAGCAATACACAAGGCTCTGGACAATCCGATACGCTATAAAGGAAAGCCAACCGTGAAAAGGAAAGCTCCGGAAACCGATGCGGCTGCTCTGTCTCCCAGCGAGCGCGAAGCTGGGTGGCGGCATCGATAGCGACCGAAGCTGATTCGGCAGATTCCACAAGCTCAATGAGCTCCGACTGGCTCACGTAATCCGCAAATGCAGTCTGCGTCTCTCTGTCGCAGCCCAGGCTACATATTGGTGCGTGAAACACCATTAGCGTGCCGATCAGCCTTGATGAGCAATTCGAGCGCTTCCACTGCATGCGTACCTCCGATATCAGATCAATACACCGGCACCTCAAACTCAGAGCCGCAGATTGCGTCTCCGCCGGCCTGTGACGCGCACATGTCCCATTTAAGTCGCCATGAGTCCGTATTGCACGATGATCGATCTGCGTCTTTCAGATACTCTTGTTTGTTGGATGTCATACATTCGCCCCATGAACCATACCCCAATTCCAGATACGCACAGCACGAGAGCGCATTTGCTCGCGCCTCCGTACATGCATGAAAATCGCATTGCGCCTGAGTGCCCTGCTTACCAGGAGAAATTGTCCCATCACCGCATTCGCGCCCGTTGCTGGCCGCTGAGCAGAAGTCTGCTACGTGTAACAGCTCATGTGCGATTCCAGCACACGGCGTTGCCGGCGAGATGACCAACCGATGAACGTTTTTGTTGTCTCGTATGCAGGTATAACTCGCCCCGGTTGGTGGCGGAAGGCCGTCGGGAGCAAAGCAGGAAACTTGTAATGTCGGCATCTGATTGCACGACTGCTGGACGAGGCCCAGGGCCCTTTCGAAGAGGTCCGTTCCTCCGCAGCGTTCATAAATATTTAGAACCGCACCCTCACAAGCAGCATCCGACCCTGGATCTTCTATTATTCCTGGTCGATCGCCGCCAGGCTGCTCGCAAGCGAGTCCTAGCGGATCAGCAAGTCGTACGCTGTTGGACTTTGCGTAGCCATACGAACTCAACCCATCCACGTACCCCACCGGATCTCTCGTGATCCACCTGCCCATGCTCGGGTCGTACACCCGGTGCCGCACGCCGTAGCACGCAAGCTCGGCGTCGAAGCAGTACCCCGCGTACCCGATCTGGTTGTCCGCATCCAGCGCATCAAGATCACGCAGCGCGCTCAGACGCTCGTTCGTGGAGTTCGTCACGTCGAAGTAGATCGATGTCCACGCCGTCTGATCGGCCGAATCGATCTCGTCGATGTGCTCTTCTGCCAGCTGCCACGAGCGGAGGTAGTCGTACCGACGCTCCTGGTCCAGGCCATCCGGCGTGCTTGCGGCGGTGTCCAGCCGCTTGACGGTGCGCCACCCAAGCACGTTGTACTCGTACTCGGCCACGGTCGTCGACATCGAGCCTACCACGTGCTCCGCCTTCACCAAACGGTTTCAGGCGTCGTACGTGTGCCTCGAGCCGTCGGCCGGCGTCGCCGTCGGGTGCTTCGAAGTCAGAATGCCGTTGGGGTCGTAGTCATGGTCCTGCACCAGGCTTCCCGTGATCCCCCCGAGCTGGTTCGCGTCGTCGTGGGCCCGCGTCTGCTCGTCATCGGACACGCCGAAGCTGCCGTCCGAGCCATCCGTGTCTTCGGCGAACGCGCTCCAGTTGCCCAGGTAGTCCAGGCTCCAGTCCTGGCTCGCGTTGATTCCGTTGGCGAGGTGGTCGTCATCCGGCGTCTCGGGCACGTCGTCCGCCGGCCGCACTCGACAGCCTCCGCCAGGCCGTCCAATCGCTTGCGGGGGTCACACCGGGGCCGCGACCGCCCGATAGGCTCACCGCGGGCTCGGCCTGCAGCCGCGCCCGACCACGGAGCCGGATCATGCTTGCAATCGGTCGGAGAATCGCACAGAACGGGATGCTGCTCGGGAGCACGCTCGCGCTGCTCACCGGCTGCGACCGGCCCGACCTGCCGCCGCCGCCCCCGCCGACCGTCGAGGTCGCGACGCCCGTCACCCGCGACGTCGTCGAGTACTTCTACTACACCGGCACGATGGAATCCGTCGAGACCGCCGAGATCCGGGCACGCGTGCCCGGCTACCTCACCTCGGTCGAGTTCGACGAGAGCAGCGACGTCGAGGCCGGCGACCTGCTATTCACCATCGAGCGCGACGAGTACGAGATCGCCAAGGGCCAGGCCGAGGCCGCGCTCGAACGGTCGAAGGCCGACCGCGAGCTGGCCAGCGCCCGCGTCGCGCGGGCCCGCCAGGCATTCGAACAGAACGCAGCCAGCGAGCTCGAGGTCATCGAGGAACAGGCGGCGCTCCTCCAGGCCGAGGCCGACGTGCTCTCGAACCAGGAGGCCGTCCGCCAGGCCGAGCTCAACCTCTCTTACACCGAGGTCCGCACGCCGATCACCGGACGGATCGACCTGAACTACGTCGACGCCGGCAACCTGGTCGGCCAGAGCGAGCCGACGCTGCTCGCGACCGTCGTCCAGAACGATCCGATCAACGTGACTTTCGACGTGAGCGAGCGCATCGTGCTGCAGTACCTAGACCGCGGCGACGACGGGACGGTCGACCGCGACCCACCGCCGGTCGAGGTCGGCCTCGCCGACGAGGAGGACTACCCGCACGTCGGCGTCGTCGATTTCGTGGATTCGGTCGTCGACGAGGGCACCGCGACACTCACGGTCCGGGGCCTGCTTGAGAACCCGACCAAGAAGCTCTTGCCGGGACTGTTCGCGCGCATCCGCGTGCCGTGGGAGACCCGCGAGGACGCGGTCCTCATCCGCGAGGAGGCCGCGGGCACCGGCCTCGAGGGAAAGTACGTGCTCCTGATCGGGCCGGACAACGTCGTCGAACGCCGCCCGGTCGTCCTGGGCGAACGCCAGGCCGACGGCACCGTCGTCGTCCTCGAGGGGCTCGCGCCCGACGAGACCTACATCGTCAACGGGCTCCTGAGGGCCCGCCCGGGCGCCCCGGTGAACCCCGTGCCCTTCGAGGCACCGCCCGCCGAGCCCGTCGCCGAGACACCGGCCCCCGCGGCGAACGGGGGCTGAGCCATGATGTCCGCCTTCTTCATCCGACGCCCGATCTTCGCGGGCGTCGTCGCGATCGTCATGGTGCTCACCGGCGCCCTCTCGATCACGCAGATGCCGGTCGAGCAGTACCCCGAGGTCGCCCCGCCCTCGGTCCAGGTCACCGCGAGCTACCCGGGCGCCGACGCCAGGACCGTCGCCGAGACCGTCGCCGCGCCGATCGAGCAGGAGGTCAACGGCGTCGAGGGCATGATCTACATGTCCTCGACCAGCGCCGACGACGGCACCTACACGCTCACCGTCACCTTCGAGCTCGGGACCGACGTCGACATCGCGGCGGTCCAGACCCAGAACCGCGTCGCCATCGCTGAGCCGCGCCTCCCAGAAGAGGTCCGGGCGCAAGGGATCAGCACCAACAAGCAGTCGACCAGCCTGCTGATGGTGATCGCGCCGCACTCGCCCGACGGAAGCCTCGACGAGCTCTACCTGAGCAACTACGCCCAGATCTTCATGGTCGACCGCCTGGCCCGTGTACCCGGCGTTGGCTCGGTCACCGTCTTCAACGCCAAGAACTACTCGATGCGGGCCTGGCTCGACCCCGAGAAGCTCGCCGCGCGCGACCTGACCACCACCGACGTCGTCGCGGCCCTGCAGGAGCAAAACGTCCAGGTCGCCGCCGGCAAGGTCGGCCAGCAGCCGATCGGCGACGACTCGGGATTCCAGCTCACGATCACGACCAAAGGCCGTCTTTCCACGGACGAAGAGTTCGCCGACACGATCCTCAAGGTCGGGCCGTCTCAGCGGACCGTCCGCCTCCGCGACGTCGCACGCGTCGAGCTCGGCGCCGAGTCCTACGACACCTTCGGGCGGTACAACGGGCTCGACTCGCCGGTCATGGGCATCTACCAGCTGCCCGGGTCCAACGCCCTCGACGTCGCCACCGGTGTCCGCACCGCGCTCGCCGAGCTGTCGCGCGACTACCCCGAAGGCTTCGAGACTCCGGTCTTCTACGACTTCACTGACTTCGTCGAGGCCTCGATCTCCGAGGTCGTCAACACCCTGGTCATCGCGGCGATCCTCGTGATCCTGACCGTATTCGTCTTCCTCCAGGACCTGCGGTCGACCCTCATCCCCGCGATCGCGATCCCGGTCTCGGTCGTCGGCGCGTTCTCCGTGCTGCTCGTGCTCGGCTTCGGCATCAACATGCTGACCATGCTCGGCCTCGTGCTCGCGATCGGCATCGTCGTCGACGACGCGATCGTCGTCGTCGAGAACACCGCGCGGATCATCGACGAGGAGGGCCTCGACCCCAAGGAGGCCGCTCGGAAGTCCATGCAGCAGATGACCGGCCCGGTCATCGCCACCACGCTCGTCCTCCTGGCCGTCTTCCTGCCCACCGCCGTGCTGCCCGGCATCACGGGCCAGCTCTACCGCCAGTTCGGCCTCACCCTCTCGACCGCGACCGTCTTCTCCAGCATCAACGCCCTCACCCTCAGCCCCGCCCTCTGCGGCGTGCTGCTCCGCAAGAAGACCGGCGAGCCGTTCTTCCTGTTCCGCCCGTTCAACGCGCTGCTCGCCGCCGGCACCACCGGCTACGCCTGGCTGGTCGGCCGCCTGCTGAGGGTCTCGATCGTCGCGCTCGTCGCCTTCGCCGGCATGGTCGCCGGCATGGGCGTGCTCTTCCGCGAGGTGCCCTCGGGCTTCATCCCCAACGAGGACCAGAAGTACTTCTTCGTGAACGTGCAGCTGCCGCCCGCCTCGAAGGTCGCGCGGACCGACGCGGTCATGCGCGAGGCCGGGGAGGTGATCGCCTCGACCCCGGGCGTCACGGGCGTCGTCTCGATCGGCGGCTCCTCGCTGCTCACGGGCGCGAACGAACCCAACTCGGGCAGCTACGTGGTGATCCTCGAAGACTGGGCCGACCGGACGACCGCTCAGACACAGATCCAGGGAATCTTCGCGGCGCTCATGCCCAAGCTGGGCGCGATCCCCGAGGCGTCCATGTTCCCGTTCGAGCCCGCGCCGATCCTGGGCCTGGGCACCTCCGGCGGATTCGAGCTCCGAGTGCAGGACCGCACCGGCGTCGGCTACGACGTCCTCGAGGACGTCACGCTCGACCTGATCGACGCCGCGACCGAGGACGGGCGCGCGACCAACCTATTCAGCGGCTTCAGCGCCCGGACGCCCCAGCTGTTCCTCGACATCGACCGGGTCAAGGCCCAACGCCTCGGCGTGCCGCTCAACGAACTCTTCTCGACGCTCTCGGGCAACCTCGGCTCGCTCTACGTCAACGATTTCAACGCATTCGGACGCACCTACCAGGTCCGCGTGCAGGCCGAGCCCGAGTTCCGGTCCGACCCGGCCGACGTGCTGCTGCTCAAAGTCCGCAACGACCAGTCGCAGACTCTGCCGCTCGACTCCGTCGCCGAGATCCGCGAGGCCGTCGGCCCGTCCACGATCTACCGCTATAACCTCTTCGCCTCGACCTCGCTCACCGGCGACGCCGCCCCGGGCGTGAGCACCGGCCAGGCGCTCGACCTGATGGCGTCCCAGGCCGATCGGATCCTGCCCGAGGGCTTCGGCTACGAATGGACCGGCACCGCCTACCAGCAGATCAAGGCCGGCAACATCATCGTTGTGGTCTTCGCGCTGGCGCTCGTATTCGTCTACCTCTTCCTCGCGGCGCAGTACGAGAGCTGGGTCCTGCCGGTCACGATCATGGCGACGATCCCGATCGGCATCCTCGGGGCGCTCGCCGCGACGCTCGCACGCGGGATGGACAACAACATCTACACCCAGATCGGCCTGGTCCTGCTCGTCGGGCTGGTCTGCAAGAACGCGATCCTCGTCGTCGAGTTCGCCGAGGAGCTCCGCAAGAAGGGGAGCGGCGTCATCGAGGCGACGATCGAGGCCTCGAAGCTGCGCTTCCGCCCGATCCTGATGACCGCGCTCTCGTTCGTGCTCGGCACCGCCCCGCTGCTCATCGCCACCGGCGCCGGCGCGAACAGCCGCAAGTCGATCGGCACCGCGGTCTTCGGCGGCATGGTCGTCGCCACCGTCATCGGCGTGGTGTTCATCCCGGTGCTCTACGGCCTGGTCCGCCGCGTCTTCCGGGGCGGCTCGAGTGCGTGACGCCCGGATCAGCCGGGCCGGCCGGGGCCGGCGCTAGGGCCGCTCGGTGGCGCTGCGGGTCGCCGTCGTCGGGTCGGGCGCCGCGGGCCAGGCGGCCGGCGCGCTGCTCGCCCGCGCCGGCCACGCGGTCACGATCTACGAGCAGGCCGAGCGGATCGGGCCCGTCGGCGCCGGGCTGCTCGTGCAGCCGACCGGCATGGCCGTGCTCGATCGGCTCGGCGTCGGCGAAGAGCTCGCCGAGCTCGGCGCGCCGGTCCGCCGGCTCGTCGGCACCACGCGCGGCGGGCGCACCGTCATGGAGCTCGCCTACGACGCGCTGGAGCGCGGCCGCGTCGGTCTCGGCATGCAGCGGGCGGCGCTGTGCGCGGCGCTCGATCGCGTCGTGCGTGCGTGCGGCGTCGAGGTCCGGCTCGGCACGCCGATCGAAAGCGTCGATGCCGAACGCGGGACCATCCGGACGCGCGCGGGCGAGACGCTCGGGCCGTACGACATAATCGTTGCCGCCGACGGGGCGCGATCGGCGGTCCGGCGGTCGCTCCCGGCTCTGGTCCGGCGCGACCGCGAGTACCCGTGGGGGGCGATCTGGTGCATCCTCGACGATCCCGAGGGCCGCTTCGAGGGCGAGCTGCGACAGGTGTACCGCGGGACCGGCAAGATGATCGGCTTCCTGCCCTCGGGGCGTGCCGAGCCGGGCGCATCGAACCGGGTCAGCCTCTTCTGGAGCTGCCGGACCACCGACCACCGCGCCGACCACCGCGGCGCCGCCGCGATCGATCTCGACGAATGGAAGCGCGAGGTCCGATCGCTGACCGGCCGGGCCGACCCGCTGCTCGATCGGATCGACTCGGCGGGGCAGCTCCTGTTCGCGCCGTACCGGGACGTCGTGCTGCGACGCCCGTTCGATGGGCGTGTCGTCCTGATCGGCGACGCCGCGCACGCGATGAGCCCCCAGCTCGGGCAGGGCGTGAACCTGGCGCTCCTCGACGCGGCACGGCTCGCCGACTGTGTCGGACGCGCCGATGATCCGCGTGACGCGCTGCGGGCCTACGCGCGCGGGCGTCGGGCCAACGTGCGGTACTACCAGATCGCCTCGCGGGCCCTGACGCCGATCTTCCAGTCCGGCTTCGAAATCGTCGGGCCGTTCCGTGATCTGCTGATGGGCCCGATGTGCCGCGTGCCGTACTTCCGGCGTCAGATGCTGCTGTCGCTCGTCGGGATCAAGACGGGGCTGTTCGGATCCGACGCAGGGCTGATGGCGTGAAGGCTCCGCCGGTGCGGTCGGAGTGCGTGCCCGGAGCGAGGAACGAGCCCCCGTCGTGAGACGGGGGCCATCCGAGCCGGTGGGCGGCCCCTCTCTTGCGAGAGGGGGCGATTGGTCTGTGTCACGCCCGTTCGGGCGTGAGCTTGCAGCCGCTCGCGGGCATGAAGTCCCGCTTCGCGGCTGGGCTTCGCGATGACCGATGCCGGTCGTGCGCAGGATCGTGCTCGCGGACCTGCGTGCGATCTCGGCGGCGCGTTCGGTGAGGCGTGCGGGTCGTGATCCATAGTCGGTCGGGTGGGCGGCGAGGTCGGCGAGGGCGTGGATGGCCTTGGTGCGCGCTTTGGCGGCCTCGATCGTGGCGTGGAGTTCGAGGAGCTCGAGGAACGCATCGATCTGCTCGTGGTCGAGCCCGGCCAGCAGTTCGGTGGGGTGGATCTCGTGGAGATTGCAGGTGTCGGCGGGGCCGTCGCGGAGGAAGTCGGT